>CAJXOF010000004.1 GCA_913057945.1 uncultured Hyphomonadaceae bacterium
AATCCATCCTTCCTGCCCCCACAACCAGAACGGTACCTGATCCGGCTCCTGTGAGAGCAGGGGGACAATATGGGGTACGGGGCTATCAGACGGATTGGGAATTTTTTCGCATCGCTGCCTAGCTTGAATGTTCTTGCAAATGAGAGGAGGATTTCGTGCAACTTTTGGAGGAATGGTGTGCGGGTTACAACCATATGGATTGAGCATTATAGAGCAGTTACTAAACTAGAGGTTCGTTTGGGTAGTAGCACGGCGTTGCTGGGAGAAAACAACTCTGGCAAATCTGCAATTCTGTCAGCGCTTAATCTGTTTTTTGAATCTGCCCCTCGTATCCAACCTGAAGACTTCTATGGGAGAGACCTTACCGAACCCATAGTCATTGGCGTAGAGTTATCGGACCTGGTTCCTGATGAGCGAGACACGTTTTCAGGAAACATAATTGACGGAAAGCTCCGAGTGGTTCGCAAGTTTTACGGCGACGGATCCAAAGACGATGGGAAGTACTATGTCGAAGCTGATGTATTCCCCGGATTTGAAAAGTGTAGATCAATCGAGAAAGCCTCAGAGAAAAGAGACATCTACAGAGACCTTCAATCGCACTATGAAGGCCTTCCTGTAGTCAGGAATGCTGATGAAATCGATTCGGCACTTGAAGATTGGGAAGCCCGAAACCCAGACAAATTGCAACGTAGCTTCGTTGCTAGATTTCGAGGGTTTAAGAATGTTGCGATAGGACAATTGCGAGAGAAAACGGAAGTTGTTTTTGTTCCCGCGGTAAGAGATG
Source organism: uncultured Hyphomonadaceae bacterium (assembly GCA_913057945.1). Lineage (GTDB taxonomy): Bacteria > Pseudomonadota > Alphaproteobacteria > Caulobacterales > Hyphomonadaceae > Hyphomonas. The sequence continues at coordinate 785 of CAJXOF010000004.1, forward strand.
CAGCTGAAGAGATCGGTAGTGACAAATCGTCTCCAGTAAAACAGTTACTTAACGCCTTGGCCAGACAGACCATCGAGAACAGTGAAAAGTTCCGGGATTTCAAAAAAGGCGCAGATGAAGAACTCAGAAGTTTGACGTCGCCCGAAAATGTTCCTGAGCTGAAGGAAATAAGTTCTAGCCTTACAGGTATCCTTGGCAGGTACTACAATGGATCCTCGCTCAATGCGACATGGGCGCCTGTAATGGAGTTGCCTATTTCTTACCCTAAGTCTGATTTGCGCGTGGTGGATCACGAGTTCGATAACCCCATTGAAAAGGTGGGGCATGGGTTGCAGAGAGCAATCTTGCTGTCTGTGCTGGAATACATGGCTACTGATCGGAGCAGACTGGAGCTAGATACATCATCATACGGCATGAAGTCAGCCCACTCAGAGCCTATGAGCGATATCCTTCTTTTAATCGAAGAACCTGAAACCTTTCAGCACCCGAGTAAGCAGAGGCTATTTCGAGCCGCGTTTAAGAATTTATGCGAATCGTTCAGTGGGCGCACGGGGATCCGTGTGCAAGTAGTTTACACGACGCATTCTCCGTTGATGATTGATTTGCTAGATTTTGATGAAGTTTGCGTCCTCCGGCGTGATCGATCATCGTCTCCGCCGAGTGTGTTGGTTCAACAGGCATCGCTAAAGGTATGCGCGGAGAGCTATTTTGACGCTTGGGGGGAGGATACGAATGAAGTTCAGTTTCGGCGAAGTTTGCACATATTCACGCCCTCACTTGCTGAAGGATTCTTTGCTAGGGTAGTTGTTCTGGTGGAAGGAGTTGGCGATCAAGCCGTGCTGCATGCGTACTATAAGTATTTAAATCGAGACCCGCTTTCGGAAGGAATTCATATCGTTTCAACAACGGGTAAAAACAATTTGGCGAAACCCCTGACAATTTTTCAGAACTTGGGAGTGCCCACTTTTACGGTGTTTGATAGTGACAAACGGAGAGCGAAACCGAACTCCATCGACGTGAACAAGGTTTTACAAAAACTATGCGGCGAGTCGAAGCTGGTAGACTGGCCAGAGGGGTGTGCGGAATATTACGCATCATTTGATGACAAGGTTGAGACTTATGTCAAAAGTCAAATAGGTGAGCGAGCGTTCGATTCTGCTGCCCATCAGTTGTCGACTATAAACGATGTCCCGGTGAGCGACGTTCTGAAGAATCCCACAGTCGCTACGCAAATGATACATCGCTTTGCCTCTGGAACAATTAAGTTTCCTATTTTGGACGAAATCGTAATGAGTATTGATTCATTGCTGGCGGAAACGTCTCACCCCATCTCTTCCTCGTAGCCGACCAGCCTCAGCGGCTTCGCCCTGCGTCCCTCCAGTTCGGCCCAGCGGACGAGGGCGTCTTCGCGGCCATAGGTGATCCAGAGTTCCTGCGGGTCGACCTCGCGGACGGTGTCGGTCAACTCGTCCCAGTCGGCATGGTCCGAGATGACCAGCGGCAGTTCGACACCGCGTTGCTTGGCGCGCTGTTTCACACTCATCCAGCCGGACGCAAAGCCGATCACCGGATCGGGGAAGCGCTGGGCCCATTTGCCTTCAAAGGCGCCGGGCGGGGCGACAATGATCTCGCCCCGGAACACTTCGCGCGCCGATTTTGACATGTCGTCCAGCGTGGCCGGGCGCAGCTCGCCGAGGCTGACGCCCGCCGCCTCATAGACCTCGCAGAGCTTTTCGAGGCTGCCATGAATATAGATCGGCCGGTCATGGCCCGCCATGCGGAGGTGCTTGATGACGCGCTGGGCCTTGCCCAGGGAGTAGGCGCCGATGCAATGGGTGCGGTCCGGATTGTCACTGACGGAGCGCATCAGGCGGTCAATCTCATGTTCCGTGGGCGGATGGCGGAAGACGGGCAGGCCAAACGTCGCTTCGGAGATGAAGACATGCGTGTTTTCGACCGGCTCGAACTGGGGACAGGTCGGATCCCAGCGGCGCTTGTAGTCGCCGGTGAAGACCATGCGCAGGCCCTTGTGCTCGACCACGATTTGCGACGAGCCGAGAATGTGGCCGGCCGGGGAGAGCCAGACCGTGACGCCATTGATCTCGATGGCTTCGCCATATTCGACCGCTTGCGTCTGCTTGGCGAAACTGTCGCCATAACGTGCGGCCATGATGGCGAGCGTGTGGGGATGGGCGAGCACCTTGCCGTGGCCGCCGCGCGCATGGTCTGAATGGCCATGGCTGATGACGGCCCGGTCGACCGCGCCGCGCACGGGATCAAGGTAGAAATCTCCCGGCGGGCAATAGAGGCCCTTGGGGGTCGGGTGGAGCAGGAGGTCGGGGCGCAGCATGAGCCTAATGTAGGGTGCGCGCCCCGACGGGGAAGGGGGGTTAGTCCTGCCGGGCCAGTTCGGCGGCAGCCAGCGAGAGCTGGATATAGCTGGCGCCGAGCGGGATGACATATTCGTTCTGGCCCCAGAAGAAGGGCCAGTCCTCACGGTTTTCCGGGAAGTCCGGCTTCAGGATCAGCACGCCGGGCACGATGCCGCCCGCGATGAAGGAGAAGTCCGCGCGGTTGTTGCCATAGGCGACGAGCTTGGACTGGGCCCCGACGCCGGAGACGAGCGAGAGATTGTGCCCCGGATGGCGGCCGAGCACATAGTCGAACGCGTCCAGCACTTCCTGTTTCGAGACCAGGTCCGGCCAGGCGCCGTGGATGGCGTCGGCCGTATTGGCCTGTCCGATGATCGAACCGGAGCCGGCCCAGCCGCCCCGTGTGATCTCGACGCCGAAAGGATTGTCCTTGCGGGCGGCTTTCATGTCTTCCGTCCAGGCGGCTGCGGCGGCGCGCAGGCGCTGGTCATAGGCCGAATTCATCATGGGGCGGATGGCAATCGCCGCCGGGGCGATGGTGCCGAAGAAGGGCGTGGCCTCGTCGAAGGCCTGTTCCACGGCCATGGCGTATTGCGTGTCGCCCGTCGCGCGCAGGAGTTCTGCGGCGGCGAGGAAGCGCTCCATCGGCAGCGGGCCGCCGGTCGTGTTGCCATGCCGGTAGGTGTCGGGCGCGCGGCCGTTTTCGTCGGCAAAGGTCGCCACGGCCTGGGCCAGTGCCTTGTCGGCAAGGGCGTCATCATAGCCGCGCAAGGCGCTTGAGGCGGCGGCGAGGGCGGCCGCAGAGCCGTATTGCAGGGCGCTGGAGCGGCTGGTGAAGGCCCAGCGATCATCCAGCCGGCCGGAGCGGCCATCCTTCACTTCGTCCGCGCCGAGGGAGGCATCATAGATCAGGCCATCGGTCTTGGTGACTGCGTCGCCAAGATGGGTGTACTGATCAAGGTCCGGCTCGACGATGCCGTGAATGGCGAAGCCGACGGCATCAAACTGGGCGAGCAATTGCAGCGTACCGTGCTTGATCTGCTGTTGCAGGTCGGCGGCGCCATCCGGCACATGGATGTCGGCGCGGCGGCGCTGCCAATCCACCTTGGTGACGTCGCGGTCCGGGCCGAACCGTTCCCAGGTATGGGCGAGCGTGCGGACAGTCGCATACTGGCTCTGGGTGCGGATGTCGAAATCGCCCGCATCGAACCAGCCGCCGACATTCAGGCCGGGAATGTGCTCCAGCGGCGCGAAGGCGGTGTCCGTGGTCGGCCCCTGGGCGTAGAGGTCGTGATGCTCATGATTGACCGGCGCCTGCAGGGCGTCGTCCATATGGGCGGTGCCGTGCCAGACGCGATAGGCCTCGTTGACGAACATATGGTCCATCTGCACCGGCATGAACACGTCGAGCGTGGCGTGCCAGGCCTCGTCATAGGCGGTCTCCGAGATGGGAAAGGCGGCGGTGCGCTGTCCGTCATGGACGAGCTGGTAGAGGCCCGGCTCGGTCACGGAGGAGAAGTCGAACCGCGCATAGGCGTAGCGCAGGTATCGTCCCCAGGAGTCCGGCGTCGCGGAGAGGACGGTCTCCTCGCTGCCATCGGGGAGCAGGCGGACAAGCTGCATCTCGCCAGGCGCTCCGGCGTCGCGGTCCATTTGCAGGATGGCGGCCTTTTCGCGGGAGGGCGTGTAGCCCAGCTGGTTGTAGGAGATGACAGGCGGGCTGACCCAGCCGTCCTGCGAGGCAGCTTCGAGACGCCATTCCATCAGGCGGCCGGTCTTGCCGGCAGGCAGGACGGAGCGGGCGACGTACCAACCATTGCTGGCCTGGTTGCGCCCGTCATAGAGGGAGATCGGCGCGCCCGAAGAGGACAGGGACACGCGGTGCTCCGCATCTCCCGGCGCGAGGACGAGTGTGGTGCCGGTCGCGATGGGCGCCGGGTCGGCAGCTGCGCCGTCCGGGCGCGCGCCGCCTACGCGGGGCGTCATGTCGCTGGCGGCGGAGTGAGGAATGATGCGCGCGTCGCCGTCGACGAGCAGGCCCTTGCCGCCATAGGCGGACGGCACGAATTCCAGATTGAACCCGGCCTTGCCGGCCAGCCCTTCGGGAAGGGCCTGATCGCTGTTGACCGAGATCACATAGCCGCCGGCGTCCCGCTCCACGCGGATCGTGTAATTATAGTCATAGTCCGGATAGGAGAGGTCGGCCTCGATGAAGCCGGCTTCACTGTCGACGCGGCGGGTGACGAAGGCGCCGATCGGTTCCCACTGGCCGGGGGTTGCTTCCAGGCGCACATCGCCATTGGTGACGGTGCGCAGGCCGTGATGGATGAGTTCGACGCCGGAAATCTTCGCATCGGCGAAGAGGCCATCATACCAATTGGAGAAAACCAGCACATCCGCGCCGGGCTGGTGGAAATATTCCCCATCCCGGATTTCCTGCGCAGTGGCAGGCGCAAAAGATAGCGCTAACATGGAAAGGCAGGCCGCGACAGGCGACAGGCGGGGATATCTCATCGGTTTCCTCCAGGGGGGGGGCTGGACTGCTTGGTGCAGCTTCTGACGAAATGGTAGCGCAAACATTTTCCCGGTCGCAACCCCTAAATTAAATGAAACCGGTCTCCTGAGACCGAAATATTGATTTTCGATCCATACGGTTGCTCCCTCGATGAATACACATTCCATGACTTCACACTGGAGCCGAGGGGGCAGGGCTGGGCGCGGCATCTTTCGAAATGCCGACAGCTGGGGTAGGCGACGGGGTCGCGATTCAGGTCTCGGCAACAGGTCTTCGGGAGTGTCCTTCATGCAAATCGGCATCGATTTCGGAACATCGAACACATCGGTTGGATATTCCGGGCCGCAGGGGGTCCGCTTGATCGAGTTGGAGCCGGCGGCCACGTCGATTCCGACAGCGGTGTTCTATGGTTTGGCGTCTGGAGAATATGCCATCGGGGCCGAGGCCGTGGCGGCGTATGAGACGGGCGAGGAAGGCCGGTTGATGCGGTCGATCAAATCCGTGCTGGGCTCGTCGCTGATCGACGAGACGACGGATGTTGGCCGTCGGCGCCTGCCGTTCCGGGACGTGATTGCGCATTTCCTGCGCCGGGTGATCGCCCGGGCGGAAGCCGAGACGGGCGAGCGGGTTGAGTCTGTCGTGCAGGGACGGCCGGTCTCGTTCAATGACCGGGACGCCGACCTTGACCGGCGCGCGCAGGCGATCCTGGAATCCTGTCTCCACGAGGCAGGCGTGGTGCATGTGGAGTTCCTCGACGAGCCTGTGGCGGCGGCCCGCTCGGTAAGCTTTCCGGCTGGGCGGGAAAAGCTGGTCTTCGTGGTCGATATTGGGGGCGGCACATCGGATTTTTCGGTCGTGCGCATCGCGCCGGACAATACCGGGTTCGACGTGCTGGGCAGCACCGGGCTTTATGTGGGCGGCAATGATTTTGACCAGAAGCTGAGCTTTTTCGAACTGTCGCGGTTGCTCGGGCATGGCGAGACGCTGGAGCTGAACGGATTGCCGGTGCCGTCGGCCCCATATTCGATCCTGTCCGACTGGAAAAGCCTGAACAAGCTCTATGCGCGGGACGTGCAGAAGCGGATTGGCTGGATGGTGCAAAACAGCCCGAACAGCCGTGCCATCCGGGCCTTTGACCATCTGGTGCGCCACCATGAAGGCCACGCCTATGCCAAGCGGACCGAGCAGATCAAGATCGAGTTGAGCGACACTGACCAGCAGGCCTTTATCTATGACACCCCCGATTTGCGGCTGGAGCGTGTGGTGGAGCGCCGGGTGTTTGAGGGCCTGATTGACGAGGCCGTATCACAGATGGACGCGGTGGCAGTGGACTGCTTGAGCCAGGCGGGCGTGTCGCCGGACCAGGTCACCGATATTGTCATGGTGGGCGGGTCGACTTTCATTCCGCTGGTTCAGGCGCGGTTGGCGGGCCGATTTGGCAATGCGGTGGTGTCCGAGAGTGACCGCTTCGGCGCCGTGGCCAAGGGCCTTGCGGTGCACGGAATGAGCCATCTATGACAGGCGTGTGCAAAAGGTCGGCCTCTCGCCCGGAATGATCAGGCAGCGATAAAGGGCCGGCCCGCTTTTCAGAAACAGGAAGTTGTCATTGACGTGTCTCAGGTCAAACCCTGCATCCAGCAAATCCTGAAGAGCTACCTTGTCAGACATGATCGCGGTAGAAGTGACGGACGGAGCGGTCGCAGGCATTTGGGTGCATGCGCCAAGTGCCAGTGCACCAGCGGTTAGGGTGGCAAGCACAGGAGCGTGGAACTTCATGTTGATTCCTCCTTCGGACGATTTTAATTTCCCGCTATGATAGCGCGCCTTGCGCTTAAAGGAAGAGGTTTCGAAAAACGCATCCAAACTGAGTCGAAAGCTGCCCCGCCACACTTGCGACACGGTCATCTGTGCATAAAGTCAGGCCGATCAGAGGAGAATCACGCATGCGCGCAATCCGGAAAAGTCTTGTATCCCTGTCTGCGCTGGCCGTGCTGGCCGCCGCGCCCGCTATGGCGGAAGAGGGCGGGTCGACACGGGCGCTGGATGAGGCGCTGGCGGCCGGTTACAAGGCCGCGTTCATTTGCTCCTCGACCTTCAATGCAGGACAGACGCTGGAGGAAATCCGCCAGAACGAGCTGTCAGGCATCTATCCGGATTACCAGCGCAGCTTCGACAAACTGCCCGATGCGATGATCGACCCGGCGCGCAAGCTGGTCTCGGTGACCTATTCCAATACGATGCCGCCGCGCATGGCGGCCTGGCGCCCCGGCTTCGGCTGTACGCAGCTGCCGATCGGCGCGGAAGAGGGGGCGCTGAACTTCCTGCCGCGCTTTGCCGCCTGGCCGGACTTCACCGGCGAGGACCGGGGCAGCGCCATCGGCTCGAACGTAAAGGTGCAGCTGCGCATCGAAGAGGCCGAACGGCTGGAAGCGCCGGTCTCGTTCGCGTTTGACGAGCGTACCTATGGCAATGGCACGCGCACCAGCGCGGTGGTCGTCGTGAAAGACGGGCAGGTCGTGGCCGAGCGCTATGCCCGCGGCATCGATCATGAGACGCCGCAGCGGACCTGGTCGGTTGCGAAATCGATCTCTGCGACGGTCCTCGGTGCAGCCCGGCGGAACGGGCATATCGATCTCGATTACCCGGCCGTGATCGCCGACTGGAACAATGGCGCCGACCCGCGCCGCGAAATCACGCTGCGCGACCTGATGCAGATGGCGAGCGGCCTCGACAGTGGCGAAGAGGGCTCGCGCACGGACCGGATCTATTTCGGCGGCGGACGCGTGATCGATCAGGCCGCCTCGAAGGTGATGGAAGCCAAGCCGGGCACGCGGTTCAAATATTCCAACAATGATACGCTGATCGCGATGCGGTCATTCCGGGAATCTCTGGGGGCGGATGATTCCTATCATCGCTTCCCGTATGAAAAGCTTCTGCACAAGATCGGCGCGGTGCACACGACGCTGGAAGTGGACTGGAATGGTGACTTCGTCTCGTCCAGCCAGGTCTGGTCTACTGCGCGCGACCTTGCGCGGGTCGGCCAACTCTACCTGCAGGATGGCGTGTGGGGCAATGAGCGCCTGCTGCCGGAAGGCTGGGCGCAGTTCGTGGCGACACCGGGCCCGGCACAGCCGACCAGCGGCCCCGGCTATGGCGCACAATTCTGGCTGATGAACCATGCCGAGGGCATTCCGGCGGGCACTTATTACATGGCTGGCAATCGCGGCCAGTATGTCGTGATCGTGCCGAGCATGAACGCGGTCATCGTGCGGCGCGGCTTTGATGTGATCGGCGGCGCGCGGTTCGACATTGCCAGCTTCACGCGGGACGCCTTGATGGCCCTGCAGGCCGCCGATGATGTGCGCGCAGGAGAGGCGGCCGAGCGGGCGCAGATCGAGGCGGAGATCGAAGCGACGATCGAAGCCCGCCGCGCGCGCAGCGACCGTGCCAAGGATGCGATCCGGGCGGAAATCCTCGCCAAGTATGGCCGCGAGGAATAGGCTCTATTTGGTGCCGGTTCCGGATTCCGGGCCCGATTGTGGAATGGCTTGAAGGTTTGATATCCGCTGACGGTCTGACTGGCTGAAGCTCTGCATCATGGCTGACCCGCTGAGATTGAGATCAAGGCTGGCGACATGGGTGCGGCCATCCGGCGCGCGGTCGCAGGCGATCTTCATTTCGAATTGCTTGATCCTGGCCACGGGCATCGGCTTGAACGCTTTTTCCGCGACCAGCTCGTAATTCAGGATGGCGGGCGACTGCTTGTCCACGATGACTGTCCCGCTGAGGTGCTTGTAGACCTTGTCCATGTCGTCCGGTTCGGCGCCGGGCTGAGGCTCGAAGCTGTAGGTCGCAGTTGTGTCGGTCTCACCGACCAGCGCCGCATTGGCGGGAATGTTCTCGGCAAACTCCTGGCACCAGATGTCCCCATCCGTGTTGGCTTTCATGGTCTTGACGCGCTTGGCGAAATCCTCGCTCCAGCTGTCGGGGGATGGGGAGACGACGCTGAGGCGTTCGCCTTCGGGCTGGCTGGGGTCGACCTTCATCAGGGCCTCGACCTCTCCGGTGGAGAGCGCGAGATCAAATGTGTAGAGCGGGCCATCCGCTGAGGCGGCGAGGGCCTGTTCCAGAGGGGTCTGTGCAAACGCCGGGGCGGCGAGGGCAAGCAGGCTGGTGGCGCTGGCGAGGGAACGGATCATGACGGGGCTCTGTTGCAGTGTCTGAAAAAGAATTTTGGGCACAGCTCACCTCAACGCATAGTGAAAGACAAAGGAAATCTCCCACTCTTGCGACACTTTAATCCCTCTCATGGCTGACAGCGCGCTTTCCCCCTTTGTCCTGCCCGACCCGTTCGAGGCCTGGTTTGCAGGGCGTGGCTGGCAGGCGCGCCCGCACCAGCTGGCGCTCGCCGAAGAGTCGCTGAAGGGTGAGAGCGCCTTGCTGATCGCGCCGACGGGCGGGGGCAAGACGCTGGCGGGGTTCCTCGGCAGCCTGATTGAACTGCGCGCGCGCAAGCGGGCGGCGAATTCCGACCGGCCCGCCCTGCACACACTCTACATCTCGCCGCTGAAGGCGCTGGCGGCGGATGTGCAACGCAACCTCATGGGCCCGGTCGAGGAAATGGGGCTGGGCATCAGGATCGAGAGCCGGACGGGGGATACACCCTCCCATGTGCGTCAGCGCCAGAGACGGACGCCGCCGGACATCCTGCTGACCACGCCGGAACAACTCGCGCTGTTTCTTGCCTCCGACCATGCGAAGGAATTCTTTGCCGACCTCAAATGCGTGATCGTGGACGAAATCCACGCCATGGCGGCCTCGAAGCGCGGCGACCTGCTGGCGCTCGGTCTTGGAACGCTGGCGAGCTGGGCCCCCGCCTGTCGCTTCATCGGCCTGTCGGCGACGGTGCGTGAACCGGACGTGCTGGCGGACTGGCTGGATCTGCGTCCCAGCGGGCATGATGTGCGCATCCTGACGGCCGCGGGCGGCGTCTCGGCGGATGTGGATATCCTGATCTCGAAACAGCGGATTCCGTGGTCGGGACATTCCGGGCGGTTTGCCGTGCCGGAAGTGTACGAGGCCATCAAGCAGGCGACCATGACGCTGGTCTTCGTCAATACGCGCAGCCAGGCCGAACTGATGTTCCAGGAGCTGTGGCATGCCAATGAGGACGGGTTGCCGATTGCACTTCACCATGGCTCGCTCGCGCGGGAACAGCGCACCAAGGTCGAGGCGGCGATGGCGGCTGGCGCCCTGAAGGCGGTGGTCTGTACGTCCACACTCGATCTCGGCATCGACTGGGGCGAGGTGGACCTCGTGATCCAGATGGGCGCGCCGAAAGGGGCCGCCCGCCTGATCCAGCGGATTGGCCGGGCCAATCACCGGATGGACGAGGCCAGCCGGGCCGTCCTTGTGCCGACCAACCGGTTCGAGGTGCTGGAGTGCCGCGCGGCGGAAGCGGCGGTCGAGGCGGGTGAAATTGACGGGGAAGGGGTGCGCGAGGGCTCACTGGACGTGCTGGCGCAGCATGTCATGGGCCGGGCGTGTGGCGACGGATTCCGGCTGGAGGCGCTTTATGAGGATATTGTCCGCGCCGCGCCCTATGCGTGGCTCGACTGGGAGACCTATGAGCGGATCGTCGATTTCGTGGCGAGCGGCGGCTATGCGCTGAAGACCTATGACCGGTTCCACCGCATCGTGCGGCGACCGGACGGGGTGTGGGTGGCACGCACGGCCCGCGACGCACAGGCGCACCGGATGAATGTCGGCGCGATTGTGGAATCGCCCATGCTGGCCGTGCGGCTGGCGCAATTCATCGGCAAGGAAAAACCGGGCGAAAAGCGCAGCGTGCGGGCGGGGCTCAAATTGGGTGAGATGGAAGAATATTTCCTCTCCACCCTGACGCCGGGCGACACATTCCTGTTTGCCGGCGAAGTGCTGCGCCTTGTCGGTGTGGAGGGCATGGACGCCTTGGTCGTGCGCGCAGTTGGCGACCGTCCGGCGATCCCGTCCTATAATGGCGGCAAGTTCCCGCTGACGACCTTTCTGGCGGATCGCGTCCGCAAGATGATCCATGACCCGGCGCAATGGGAAGGGTTGCCAGACCCAGTGCGCGAATGGTTCGAGATCCAGAAGCTGAAATCGGAAATTCCGCCGCCGGATCATCTGCTCGTGGAAACCTTCCCGCGCGGCGACCGGCATTACCTCGTCTGCTATCCCTTCGAGGGGCGGCTGGCGCACCAGACGCTCGGCATGTTGCTGACGCGGCGGCTGGAGCGGATGGGTGCGAAGCCCACCGGCTTTGTCGCCAGCGAATATGCGATGGCGGTCTGGGGCATGGAGGACATGTCCGAAGTGGATATGGACGCGTTGTTCCATCCCGACATGATGGGCGACGATCTTGAAAGCTGGCTGGACGAAAGCGCGCTGATGAAGCGGACCTTCGGCCAGTGCGCGCAGATTTCCGGCCTGATCCACCGCAACCTTCCGGGCAAGGAAAAGAATTCACGGCAGGTGAGTTTTTCCTCCGATCTGATCTATGACGTGCTGCGCAGTCATGAGCCGGACCATATCCTGCTACAGGCCGCCCGGCAGGATGCGGCAACGGGCCTGCTGGATGTGCGCCGCCTGTCGGACGCGCTGGTGCGTATCCGTGGCAAGATCGACCATCAGGCACTGGAAAAGATCAGCCCCTTCGCCGTGCCCGTCATGCTGGAGATCGGCAAGGAGCCGGTCTCGGGCGCATCCGTACAGGACGCCATCCTGGGTGAGGCGGAAGCAGAGCTGGTCAGGGACGCGATGAGCTAGGCGGGCTGGCGCGAGAGGCCGGATGTGAGCCGGGAAAATATGGCTTTCCAGGCCGTTAATCGGCGTTCGGACAGTTCGGCCAGTGCAAAGCAAGCGGCAAGCGTCGTGCTTGTCAGGACAAGCCAGTGCAGCGGGTTTGCCGCGTCATAGACCGGCAGGGCGTGCAGGAATGACAGGATCGGATTGTGAAAGAGATAAATGGAAAAGGTTGCGCCAGCGCCCCAGCGGATGGCCGCTTCGAATTTCGTGCCGATCTGATCCGCTGCATTCAGCAAGCGAGCCGTGCCCATGAAGTGAAGCGCCGCAAAAATGCCAATCAGGACGTTCCAGAGGAATTCGTCGGAGAAGCCGAACAGGAGTTTGGGAGACTTCCCGCCCAGCAGGCGCGTCGTGATATCCGTCAGCAGGGCTGGAAGATCCATCGTTTGCGCCCCCGCATAGAGCGCCAGAGGCAGGACGCAAAAGGCGAGCGCCGCGCGTGATCCGAGGGCCGCGAAGCGGGACGTATTCATGACCTTCTGCAAGACAACACCCAATAACCAGCAAGGCAGCAGAAGCAGGACGCGCGGCCCGGCGATCAGCGCGACCACGACGAGCAGCAGGCTCCGTGTCCGTCCCTGGCAATAGATGGCCACGCCAAAGGCCACATAATACCATGCTTCATAGGCGACCGACCAGAAGGGGCCATTGGTGCCGAGACGGATATCCCCACCCCATCCCTGGGACAGGAAGGTGAGGGAAGTGAGCATCTGGGTCAGGCGATGATCCGCATTGTACCAGGGCGCATCATAAACATCCGGGAACAGGGTCGCTCCGGCGCTGTCGAGACACAGGGTCAGCAGGATGGCCGGGAGGACCACAGAGTACAGCCGCGCCAAACGGGCTGTTGAATAGTCGCCAGCGGGGCGATGTTTCGACAGGGTCGTGTGGGCGATGACAAAGCCTGACAGCACGAAGAAGATCACAACGGCATCACTGCCCAGGTTCAGGTTGCGTATCCACTCGAATTTGCCGTCTGTGTAACGTGCATAGGCAAGGTGAGACGCGAAGACGAGCAGGGAAGCAAACAGCCTGACGGCATCCAGATAAAGGGAAAAACCCCGACCCAGCACAAATGGCGAGAAACTGTCCGGCTCGGAAACCGGCGTAGGGCGAGGCGGGCGAGCTGCCGTCATTGCCTCTGTCCGATTCTGTCAGCTGCAAGTCCACAAACCTGTAGAGAGGTTTGGTTTAAAAGCACTTAAAGGCGAGCCGACATGGTTCCTGCAGCCAAACGGGGTCTGCTGAATTGACCCGGCCGGAAATGCGGGCCAGATTCCGTGATGATGACTGCTGCCGCCACGAAACCCGCTGAAACCCATCTGCACCTTGCCGGGGAGCTGCTGACGCCGCTGCCGGAGGGGGCATTGTGGTGGGCGGCAGAACGGGTGCTGGTCGTGTCGGACCTGCATTTCGAGAAGGGCAGTGCCTTTGCGGCGCGGGGGCAGATGCTGCCGCCCTATGATACGTCCGCGACGCTCTCGCTGGTCGAGCGCCTCTGCGCCGTGCTGAAGCCGCGGACAGTGATCTCGCTGGGCGACAGTTTCCACGACCGGGCCGCAGAATTGCGCCTGCCGGAACCCTATGCCCGGCGTATTCAGGCGCTGACGGCGACGCATGACTGGGTCTGGGTGGAGGGCAATCATGACCCCGACCCGCCGGCGCATCTGGGCGGGCGGGCCAGCAAGGTGCTGCGCATTGGATCGCTCGTTTTCCGGCATGAGCCGACGGGCGAGGCAGGGGAGGTAGCCGGTCACTTGCATCCGGCGGCAAAGATCATCGGGCGGGGCCGATCCGTGCGGCGGCGATGCTTTGCCAGCGATGGCGCGCGGCTGGTAATGCCGGCCATGGGTGCCTTTACCGGCGGGCTGAACGTGCTGGACGACGCCTTCGCGCCGATCTTCCCGGAAGGGGCGATGGCATTCGCGCTGGGGCAGGAGCGCGTGTTCATGGTGGCGGCGAAAAGCCTTGTGGCCGATTTGCCACGCACAGCGCGTTGGAAATTCTAAGCGGTTATAATCGTTTGTGCATTGCACAAAAGCGTGCCATATGCCGCTGTAGCAGGGCGAATAGCTGCTGCTCTCGCATTGATCGTTGCCTTTTCCGGGTTCGCGTCGAGTGCGCAAACAACCGGGATGCCGATTAAAAGCAGGCTTCCTTAAATTTAAAGCCTAACAGGGCGCGCGGACTATTGAGTCCGCTGGGCGCCCGCACATGAAAGTATTGATTTGACACAGTTTACCGAACTCGGCCTCGCCGAGCCCGTCCTCAAGGCCATTGCTGCTGAGGGCTATACCAAGCCGACTCCGATTCAGGAGCAGGCGATCCCGACCCTGCTGACCGGCCGTGACCTTGTGGGCATTGCCCAGACCGGCACCGGAAAGACAGCTGCCTTCGTGCTGCCGCTGCTGAGCCGCCTGGCCGCCAATCCCGGCCGCCCGGTCTCCAAGATGGCCCGCATCCTGATCCTGGCGCCGACACGTGAACTGGCCGCCCAGATCGCCGAAAGCGTGCGCGTCTATGGCAGCCAGATGAAACTGACCACGACGATTGTCGTGGGCGGCGTGAAGCCGGGCGGACAAGTCCGCGCGCTGGCACGCGGCGTGGATGTACTGGTGGCAACACCTGGACGCCTGCTGGACCATATGGAAACCGGCGCCGTGAAATTGAGCGGCACTGAAGCCGTTGTGCTCGATGAAGCCGACCAGATGATGGACATGGGCTTCCTGCCTGCCATCCGGAAGGTCATGAAGGCCATCCCGACGCGTCGTCAGACCCTGTTGTTCTCGGCCACGATGCCGAAGGAAATCCGCGCGCTTGCGAATGATTTCCTGAATGACCCGGCAGAAGTTGCCGTTGCAACCGTGTCCAAGCCGGCCGAGCGTATCGACCAGGCCGTCTACATGGTGAAGGGCGATGCCAAGCCACGCCTGCTGGCCGAACTCCTGTCGGCTGACGACATGGACCGCGCCATCGTGTTCACCCGCACCAAGCATGGCGCTGACAAAGTGGTCCGCTACCTTGCCAATGAAGGCCTCTATGCCGAGGCGATCCACGGCAACAAGAGCCAGAACCAGCGCATTCGTGCCCTGGACAATTTCAAGAAGGGCAAGGCGCCGATCCTGGTCGCGACCGACATCGCCGCACGCGGCATTGATGTCGATGGCGTCAGCCATGTCGTGAACATGGATATGCCGAACCTGCCGGAATCCTATGTCCACCGCATCGGCCGGACGGCCCGCGCTGGCAAGAGCGGCATTGCGCTGTCCTTTGTGGGTAATGATGAGCGCGGCTACCTGCGCGACATCGAAAAGCTGATCGGTCGCAAGATCGACCGGATCGAACTGGCCGAAGACATGGCGCTTGACCTGTCCCTGCCGGAAGAGCCGGGCCCGCACACCAAGCAGAGCCGCGGTGGCGGCGGTGGTCGTGGCAGAAGCCAGGGCGGTGGACACCGTCAGGGCGGCCAGTCCCAGAACCGCAATCGCTCCGGCGGTGGTGGTGGCGGGAAAGGTTCCCGCAGCAAGCCCGGTGGTTCGCGCGACGGTGGCGACAGAAGTGCTGCCCGGTCCGAGTCCGCTGGGGGCGGCTCCCGTCAGGGCGGCGGCCAGAAGCGCCGCAGCAAACCGAACAAGTCCTGGTCGCCTGTAAGCTAAGGGCCGCCAGGCACTCTTTCCCCAATGTCAGCCTTGTTTCCGCGCCTGCCTTCCGCCAAGGATAGGCCGGAAAACAAGGAGGACATGCCATGAAGACTGCCATCACAGAAATGTTCGGAATCGAGCATCCGATCATTCAGGGCGGTATGCACTATGTCGGGTTCGCCGAAATGGCGGCTGCCGTCTCGAATGCTGGCGGCCTCGGCATCATTACGGCCCTGACGCAGAAAACCCCCGCTGACCTTGCCAATGAGATCGCGCGCTGCCGGGACATGACCGACAAGCCGATCGGCGTGAATCTGACTTTCCTCCCGGTCGTCAATGCGCCGGACTATCCGGGCTATGTGAAGGCGATCATCGAAGGCGGCGTGAAGGCCGTCGAGACCGCCGGGAACAACCCTGTGCAGGTGCTGCCGATCCTGAAGGAACACGGCATCAAGGTGATCCACAAATGCACCGCCGTGCGCCACGCGCTGAAGGCGCAGTCGATTGGCTGTGACGCGGTCAGCGTCGATGGCTTCGAATGCGGTGGCCATCCCGGCGAGGACGATATCCCGAACATGATCCTGCTGCCCCGCGCGGCTGACGAGCTGGAAATTCCGTTCGTGTCTTCCGGCGGTCAGGCAGACGGGCGCAGCCTTGTTGCCTCGCTTGCGATGGGCGCCTCCGGCATGAACATGGGGACACGCTTCATCGCGACGAAAGAAGCGCCTGTGCACCAGAACGTGAAGGATGCGATTGTTGCCGCCAGCGAACTCGACACACGCCTTGTCATGCGCTCCCTGCGCAATACCGAGCGTGTGCTGAACAATGCTGCGGTTGAGCGCCTGATCGAAAAGGAAAAGGCCCTCGGCGACAAGCTGGAATTCAAGGACATCATTGAGGAAGTCGCAGGCGTCTATCCGCGCATCATGAAAGACGGCGACATGGATGCCGGTGCATGGTCGTGCGGCATGGTTGCCGGCCTGATCCACGACATTCCGACCTGTAAGGAATTGATCGACCGGATCATGAAAGAAGCCGAGGACATCATCACGAACCGTCTGGCGGGCATGCTCGCAGGCAAGGTTCCGGCCTGATCTTCATGGGGTGGGGAGTATTGAAGCCTTCCGCTGGCCTGCTGGCAGGGGTCGCACTTGCGGCCTGTGCCAGTGCGCCAGCAGAGGAAACCCTCCAGCCGCTGGCCTTGTGCCAGACCATGGTGACGGGGGATTCCGGCCTAGCCGACAGGCTGGCCCGTGATGGGGCGGATTTGAGCGATTTCTGCGCCTGTTTCGTCACCGTCGAAGCGGGGCTGGACGCGGATACACGCGCGGATACCCATGCGCTGATGCGCAAAATCATCGAGATGCGGGAAGGCACGGACCGGTCCACGGAAGACGTTGCTGAACTGTTGGAAGATGACCGCGACGGCAGCCTTTACGGCATCCCGGAAGAACACCTGAAACGCGGCGCCCAGCCCGTTGAGGATTCCCTGACAAGGGCACGCCGCGACCGGGCGAGTTGCCGCACACCTTAGAGTGCGCGAACCCTGGCGCGCCGACTTCCCGACCGTCCGGCCGGTAAGGAACTGGTCAACCAAATCATGAAAGAAGCCGGGGACATGCTCTCCAATTGTCAGGCGGATATGCTTCCGGGCAAGGTTCCGGCCTGATCCCAGACCCAGAAAGACTCCTCATGATCCGTATCTCCCTTTTCGCCAGTGTCTGTTTCGCCCTTGCAGCGTGTGGCGCAGGCAATTCCGTTACCAAGGAGGCTGTATCTGCCTGTAATGGTATGTTGGCAGGGGATCCGGAGATTGAGGAGGATCTGGCCGAAGATGGCGATACGGTCGCGGCCTATTGTGGCTGTTTTGGCCAGTTGCTGGCCGACCAGCCGGACTCTGACCAGACGGCTATCCTGACGGTCGGCCAAGTGATCGTCGACATTCGGGAAGAACGGCAGATTAGCCTGGAAGACGCCGCCGAGGGAATCGACGATTCCTTCGGAGCGGATGGCGCGAGCGAGGCGTATGGCGTCTCCAGTGACCAGTTCAGGACGACCGGAAAATATTTCGATATTGTCCGCCGCGAACTCAACAAGGACGACAGCGCCTGCACGGCGTCCTGACCTTCAGGATAGCGCCCCATCAATGGCGGCAACGATCTCAGCCTCTGACATGGATTTTGTCACGGTGCTGATCACATCTCCAGAAGACCGGTCAATCAGATAGAGTTGGCCGGTCTTTATTTTTTCAGGGAAGACTTCGCGCATTGTCTCCGCAATGCCGAGGGTTTCGGCGTCCGCGAAATAGGCGGACTCGTCCTTGGCGGAATAGTCGAGCGCGAAGAACTCCACGCCTTCAAAATCATTCGCGGCGCGCACCGTTTCGATCTTGGGATCGAGCACTTTGCAGCTGCCGCACCAACTCGCATAGCTCAGCACGGCAAGCACTTGCGTAGCTTCGGCCGGGGCGGTGATTGCCTTGACATCGGCCAGGCTGCCGGGTGCGGCGACGGACGGACCGCAGGCGGCGAGGACGGCGAATGAAAGCGCGGCGAGACTGAAACGCATGGGGTTTCTCCAGAAACGATGTTGAGATGGTCCTAGCACAGGTGGGTGCGGGGTGGGGTCACACCTGCGTTATGCGACGCGCACCGCGGCGGACCCCGCCTCGACCCGACCGACAATGGCTGCGCCGTCATGCCCATGCTGCGCAAAGATGTCGAGCACGGCGCGGGCGGCATAGGGCGCGCAGGAGACCAGCAGGCCGCCACTTGTCTGCGGATCGCAGAGAATATCCGTTTCCATTTCAGACATCTGGCCCCCGACCATATGGGACACCGACTCCCAGTTGCGGCCCGAGGCACCGGTCTTGACGCCTGCCTCGGCATGGCGCCGCGCGCCCTCGAAGACCGGCACCTTATTCTTCTCGATCACGATCTGAACGCCTGCACCGCGCGCCATTTCGCTGGCATGGCCCAGCAGGCCGAAGCCCGTCACATCGGTCGCGGCATGCACGCCCGCAAGTTCGGAAAGCTCCGTTCCCGGCGTATTGAGCCGCGTCGTTGAGGCGACCATTTCGTCATATTCAGCAGGGGAGAGGATCTCGCGTTTGAGGGCGGCAGAATAGATGCCGATGCCGAGCGGCTTGCCGAGGATCAGGACGTCGCCGGCCTCCGCCTTGGAGTTCAGCAGCAAATGGTCCGGATGACCCATGCCCAGTGCAACGAGTCCATAGATCGGTTCAGCGGAGTCAATCGAATGCCCGCCCGCGATGGGCGCGCCAGCGGCTTCGGCTACGCTGCGTCCGCCTGCGAGAATGGCGCGGATCGTCTCATTGGCGATCTTGCCGATGGGCATGCCGACAATGGCGAGACAGAAGATGGGTTTCGCGCCCATGGCGAAGATATCCGACAGTGCATTCGTCGCCGCGATGCGCCCGAATGTGTGTGGGTCATCCACAATAGGCGTGAAGAAATCCGTCGTGGCGACGAGCGTGGTGGTTTCGTTGATGAGATAGACGGCGGCGTCATCGCTCTTGCCCGCATCGACAATCAAATCTGAATGGCCGAGCGACAGGGGCATCTCACTGAGAATATCTGCCAGCACGTTTGGCGCGAGCTTGCAGCCGCAGCCGCCCCCATGGGCAAGGGAGGTCAGGCGGGGTTCAGTCTGGCTGTCAGTCAGGTCGGCTGGCATGGCGGGCTCCTCTTGGGCTGCAGGCTTACCGCGCTCGCCACTGGCGGGGCAAACAAAACCTGCTAATCGGGGTGGGATGCCTTATCTCGAAACCGTCACAGATATCAGCCCCGAAAACCTGTCGCGCTATGATGCGGTCATTGATGTGCGGTCTCCGGCCGAGTTCGAGGATGACCACATGCCGGGCGCCATCAGCCTGCCGGTGCTGTCGAATGAAGAACGCGCGCGCGTTGGCACGATCTACAAGCAGGAGAGCCCGTTCCGCGCCAATCGTGTCGGCGGGGCGCTGGTCGCGCGCAACATCGCCCATCATCTGGAGACGGCGCTGGCCGACATGCCGAAGAGTTGGCGGCCTCTGGTCTATTGCTGGCGGGGCGGTATGCGCTCGAACGCGATGGCGACGATCCTGTCATCGGTCGGCTGGCCGAGCGGTGTGGTTCAGGGCGGTTACAAGACGTGGCGGCGAGCCGTTGTGACGGGGCTCGACCATGAGACCAGCCTGTTACCGGTACGCCTGATCGATGGCCAGACCGGCACGGGCAAGACGGCACTGCTGCAGGCCATTGCAGCGGCGGGGGGGCAGGTGATTGACCTGGAGGGCCTCGCCCATCATCGCGGCTCGGCTTTTGGCGATTTTGGCGACGAGCTGCAGCCAGCCCAGCGCCTGTTCGAAAGCGGCATCTGGGACCAGCTGCGTCAGTTCGATCTGAGCCGGCCCGTCTTTGTCGAGGCGGAATCCGCGCTGGTCGGTCGGTGCCGTGTGCCCCGGCGCCTGTGGCACTCCATGTTGGCGGCGGCGCGTATCGAGATGAGGGTTCCGTCAGGCGTGCGCGCGGATTTCCTGCTCTCCGCCTATGAGGACATCATCCGGGACAAGGACCGGCTAATGGAGGCGCTCGCCAAGCTCAAGGGTCTGCAGTCGAAAGAGACGCTGGCCGAGTGGCAGGCCTTGGCGGAGGCGGGCGACTATCGCGCTCTGGCGCGGCAGCTGATGGAACGACATTACGATCCGCTCTATGCGCGCAGCCGCAAGCGGCGCGAGGATGCGCCGGTCGAGGTGGTCAGTCTGGAGAGCCTGGATGATGCCGCATTGAAACAGGCAGCAGCGAGACTGGTGTCCGGCGCCTAGCGTCCGCGGGCTTCGTCGGTGCCACGGCGGGCCAGTTCGTCGGCCTTTTCATTGCCCGGATCGCCATCATGCCCTTTCACCCATTTCCAGGTGATGTCATGGCGCTGGCAAGCCTCGTCCATGGCCATCCAGAGATCCTGGTTCTTGACCGGCTTTTTCGCGGCGGTCTTCCAGCCATTGCGCTTCCAGCCATGAATCCATTTGGTCAGGCCGTCTTTCACATACATGGAATCCACATGCAGCGTGATCTTGGACGGGCCTTTCAGCGCGTTCAGCGCCTCGATCACGGCCAGCATTTCCATGCGGTTGTTGGTGGTCGCCTTGTCGCCGCCCCACAGTTCCTTGCGCTTGTCGCCCGCCACGAGCAGGGCGCCCCAGCCGCCGGGGCCGGGATTGCCGCTGCACGCGCCATCCGTCCAGATTTCGATCTTGTCAGTCATGGCATTTCAGGTGCGGGGCTTTGGCGGGTCCGTCAAGCATCAGAAGACGCTGATGTCGGCCTTGTGCAGCTGTTCCGCAGGCTTCACGATTGCGAGGAAGAGCAGGCCGCAGAGCAGGCCGGCCAGCGCCCCGATACAGGCGCCGGTGAGTGCGGCGCCGAGGCCGGTCAACAGCGATGCCGTGACGCCAAGCCCGCCCGTTGTGCCGCCGACCAGCAGCGCGCCCCAGATGCTGGACCAGCGCAAATAGGGCGCGCGGGCCGAAATGCCCTGATGCGGAAACCTGCCGATGGACAGGCCCATGGCGAGCCACGCGGCCGGCACCGTGACAAAGAAGAGGATGAAATTGAACAGGGACATCATGGTGGCCATCTGAATGCCCATCACGAAGCCGTCGTTCGGGCGGTCAAACATGGGGGTGACACCAACGACCCCTTCGAGCAGGCCGAACACGAAGGTCAGGACCAAGCCAATAAGCGTAACGCCAAAACAGGCGGCCAGCGAGGCAAGGAACAGGCCGAGTTTAACGCGGTGGATCTTTCGGGCAGGACCGAGGGCGCGATAGTCAGCTGGAAGGGCAGAAGGATCGGTTCCAGCCACCGCATCATCTGGCCCGAACTCCGTCATGCACCATAGCCTTCCGCACTTGTCACCTTGCGATGAAAGGCGAGACGGCCGGCATATTCGAGGGGATTCTTGGGCTTTACGAGCGCGCCTTCGGGCGTCGAGGTCCAGTCGACCATCCGCGTCAGGAAGAAGCGCAGCGCCGCCCCGCGTGCGAGTAGGGGCAGGGCGTCGCGTTCTGCGGGGTCCAGCGGACGCACGCTTTCATAGCCGGCAATCAGGTTTGCGCCCTTGGAGTAATTGTAGTCGATCGCGCCGCGTCCCGGGTTGTCATCGAACGCCCAGGCATTGAGACAGATGGCGAGGTCATAGGCGAGCGCGTCGGTGCAGGCGAAATAGAAATCGATAATGCCCGAGAAGTCCTCGCCCAGGAAAAACGCATTGTCCGGGAAGAGGTCGGCATGAATGGTGCCGCGCGGCAGGATCAGGCTCTGTGGTTTCGCCTCGGCAATATCAGCGAGGGCTTCGTCGATCAGGCCTGACAAGCCGGGCTGAAGTTTTTCAGCCTCGTCCGACTGGCCTGTCCAGAGGCGAGGCCATGCCGACGGGCCGAGGCTGTTGGGACGAGTCATTTCGAAATCCGAGAGCGCGACATGCATCCGGGCGAGACCTTCGCCGAGGCCGCGGCACTGGGCCGGGGTCGGCTTTTTCGGCGAGAGGCCCTCCAGAAAGGACACGATCACGGCGGGTCGTCCCTCAAGCATGCGGAGGGCCTTGCCGTCTTTAGCGAGAATCGGCTCCGGGCAGGGGAAACCCTTGCCCGCCAGATGCTGTTTCAGGCCGATGAAATAGGGCAAATCATCCGCATCCACCCTTTTCTCGAACAGGGTGAGAATGAAGCGGCCGGTCGTGGTTTCGAGATAATAGTTCGAATTCTCCACGCCCTCGGCAATGCCCTTGAAGGACAGGGCCTTGCCGAGATCGTATTCCTCGAGGAACGCCGCGAGCGCGTCGTCCGAAACCTGAGTGTAAACAGCCATGAAGACCGATTAGGCGGTCTTGGCGATCATGTCACGCTGCAGCGTCTTGCCCGCCAGCAGATAGTGGATGGCGGCCCAGCCATAGATGGACGCGAAGATGATGATCGACCATTGCAGGCCCCGTGCGTCGGCGCTGCTGCAGGCGGTGGCCTGATCTGCGGTGAGGCCGACGGCCTCCTTGCACAGGTCCAGCGTCAGGCCGAGATCCGCCCCGGAAATCATCATGGTCTTAAGCACTGTTGACAACAGGCCAATCAGCGTGGGCCCGAGCCCGAGCCCGATCAAATTGACGGCGAAGAGCGTGA
Organism: uncultured Hyphomonadaceae bacterium; assembly: GCA_913057945.1. Classification (GTDB taxonomy): domain Bacteria; phylum Pseudomonadota; class Alphaproteobacteria; order Caulobacterales; family Hyphomonadaceae; genus Hyphomonas. The sequence goes on from CAJXOF010000004.1 coordinate 23,333, forward strand.
TCGCGACAGCGGTGGCGCGGGTGCGGGCGTCCACGACACCGGCAGAAACGGCATACATTGGGCCGAGATAGAAATAGTGCAGCATGGCGGCGGCCATCAGGGGCGGCAGCATCAAGGCCACGCTGGGGCTGAGATAGCCGAGCCAGTATAACGGGACGGACAGGCCCATGCCGAGCGCGGGCATCCAGGACAAGGCCGTTGGGTAACGTTTCGAGAGACGGTCGGCGAGGAAGCCCGACAGGAAGACGCCGATGGCCGCCATCAAGCCAAGCACCAGTGAAAAGATCAGGGCTGCCTGGGTAAGTGTGAGCTGGTGCGTACGCAGCAGGAAGGACGTGGAGAAAGCGGCAATGCCATAGCCGGCAAAGGAGGCAAGGGCTGCGCCGGTCACGACATGGACATAGGTCGGCTTCTTGCTGAGTTTCTTCAGGGCGGCGCCAAAGGTTTCGCGCTCGGGCTTGGAGGCGTTTGGCGGATCGGTATAGCCGCGCGGCGGCTCCTTGACCGTCAAACCGATGATGAGCGCGAAAAGCAGACCGGGCAAGCCGACGGCAATGAAGGCAATCCGCCAGCCTTCAAGGCTTTGCCAATCAACGAGGCCCGTGGCCCAGTTCCAGCCCCAGCCTTCGAGCAAGGCATGAACATTTTCGCCGGTGACGTAATCATTGATCGGGCCCGCAGCGAGGCCGGCGCACATGCCGCCGAGCGGAACCCCCAGCGCGTAGATGGAAGCGGCGGTGGCCCGGTTGCCGGGCTTGAAATAGTCCGCGATAACCGACTGGGCGGGCGGCGTGCACCCGGCCTCGCCCACACCGACTAGCAGGCGGAAGGCAAACATTGTCGCGAAGCTGACGGCAAAGCCGCACAGGACGGTCATCAGGCTCCACATGGTCAGCGACGCCACGATAATCATCATGCGGCTGGTCTTTTCCGAAACGCGCGCAATCGGAATGCCGAGCGTCGTATAGAAGGTCGCGAAGGCCAGACCGCCGAGCATGCCCATCTGCCAGTCTTCCAGGCCCAGGCTGTTACGGATCGGATCGGTCAGGATGCCGAAGATCGACCGGTCGATGAAATTGAAGATGTAGACAACCAGGAGCGAGGACAGGACATAGGCCCGATACCCCTTGGTGCGGTATCCGGTCTCAAAGCCGGGTCTATCCTCCAGTGTTGCAGATGTGGCGGCGGTCGTATCAGTCATGTCTGTGTCTCTCCGTCGCTGTGTTTCAGACGCCCATACCGGCGGTTGGCGCTTCCGGATTGTACTTGTCCTTCATGAAGGAGCGGGCTGCCATGAAATAGCAGATCGCTGCGGCAATGAAGACCAGGACCGTGGCGGCCATGGAATGGCGCAGGCCATTGGCATAGGCCCGGCAAAGCTCGGGCCCTTCCGCGCCGAGCGCCGCAGGGTCCGTGCCGCAGAGGCGCGGATTGAAGCTGTCTGCAAAGGCCGAGAGCCCCGCCTTGCTGATTTCCTCGCTCATGAAGAAGTCGCTCATCGCTCCGACAAAGAGGGGCCCGATGCCATTGCCGATCAGGCTGACGATCAGCAGCAGGACGGCGATCGTCGTGGCGCGCGATTGCGGGCTGACGATGGCGGTGCCGACCATGTACTGGCTGGACAGGTAGGCGTAATGCATCGTGCCGGCGATGATCCAGAGACCGAAAGCGATCTCGATGGACGGGGCGAAGAAGGCGCCCACATAGGCCGGCACGGCAATCAGCAGGCCGACGCCCGGCAACCAGGCGGAAATCGTGCTGAAACGGCCTTCGAGTTTCTCGGAAAGGAAACCGCCGAGGAAAGTGCCGAAGGCAGCGACAGCCGCCAGCGGCGCGCCGTAGAGTACGGCGGCATCGCGCACATCAATGCCGTGGACGCGCTGCAGGAAGGGCGCCTGGAAGCTGATCAGGCCATAGCCGACAAAAGCAACGAGGGCTGCGCCGAGCGACAGCCACCAGAAGGTGGGCTTGGTCGCGAATTCGCGGAAAGCGTCAAAGAAGGGGGCTTTGCCACTGCCTCTCGCCGAGGGCGGGTCGGAATAGCCGCGCGGTGGTTCCTTGATGGTGAACATCAGCAGGAGGGCAATCAGCACGCCCGGCGCGCCCACCGCGACAAAGGCGATGCGCCAGCCCTCCACGGTCGACCAGTCGAGACTGCCGAACAGGCCGCCAAGGCCGAGCGAGCCGATCCAGTTGCCGAAATCCGCACCCTTGATGCCGGCAATCGTGCCGCCGAACAGTTGGGCCAGAACCCCGCCCAGGGTCACACCCATGGAATAGATGCCGAGCGCCCCAGCCCGGCTCTTGGGCGGGTAGTAATCGGTGATCAGCGAATTGGCGGGCGGCGTGCAGCCTGCCTCGCCGACGGCAACCCCGACGCGGAAGATGAGCAGCCAGATGAAGCCCGCTGCGACCCCGCACAGGGCGGTCATGACCGACCAGATGATGATGCAGAGCGCAATGATCATCACGCGATTGGCGCGATCGGCCCACATTGCGATCGGAATGCCCATGGCGGCATAGAACAGCGCGAAAGGTGGGCCGGACAACAGGCCCCATTGGGTGTCATTCAGCTGGAATGTGTTGATGATCGGCTGGGCAACGACCGAGATGAGTGTGCGGTCGATGAAGTTCAGCGTGTAGACCAGCATCAGGGCGATCAGCACATAGGTGCGATACCCTTTCGATCCGAAACCCGTGATATGTCCGCCCGTGGCCGTTTGGCCGGCTGTCGTGTCGGTCATCCGCCGAAATTCCTCCCGAAAATACCGGGCGCGTCTTGGCGGCGCCTCTCTACAAGTCTCCCTACGGTAATGTGATGCGCAGGGCGCGCAAGGCCTTACTCTACGACAGCGTATGAGTGAGGCCTTGCGTCAGTAAAATTGCCGTTACTGACTGAGGGTCAGCTGGACTTCCGATGCGGCTACGGCGAGGGCCGAAGCGTCACCTTCCATTGGATCCGGGCGCAAGGCCGTCGGGTAGGCGTCGGCCAGCAGCGCGAGGGAAGCGCGGATCGCTTCCGCAGCTTCGGCGTTCTCGGCCGTGATGTCGCTTTCGGCCTGGGTGAAGGTGCGGTCAGCAGCCTGGTAGAAGCCATATCCGTCGAGATAGGTCTCGTAGAAATCGGAATCGAGCGCCAGGCGGTACATGTCGGAGGCGCGGTCGATCTGGTCAGAGGCCACGCGCGCGCTGACCAGGGCGTCGGACATGTCGGTGGCTGGTGCTTTCTCGGCGGCCTTGTCGAGCGCGGCGAGAATCTTGTCGGTGCGGGCGCTGATTTCGTCCTGGCTCTCGCCGGCGAAGACCGCGGCGGACGTGTCGGTGAACAGGTCCGTGAAATCGGCGACGCCCTGGGCCGCGAAGACCGGTTCCATATCGAACAGGACTTCCGAGACCGGGTGGGCATACATTTCGGCGGCGGCCTGTGTTTCGCCTTCGGCGTGGGCATCGCGGGCAGCCAGCACGTGGGCCGCGGCAATGGCCAGCGCTGCCTTGTAGACGACCGGGTCTGTGTAGGCCGCATCAATCGTCACGCCGCCTTCGCCTTCACCACCTTCCGTGGCGAGTGTGGTGGCGCCTGCGGCCGGGTCGGTTTCGGTGGCTGCTTCCGGCTGGGAAATTTCTGTGCCGGCATCGTCTGCGGGCGCGGCAGGCTCACTACATCCCGCAAGGGCGCCGGTCATCAGCACGGTCCCGAGACCAAGGCTGGTCCACTGCTTCAGTTTGGTGTCAAAGGCCATGATATACTTCCTCTTTGTGTCGATCTGCTATAGCGGTGAATGACGCAAATGCAAATTATTCGCAAGTAGGCGCAACATGCTTTTGACCCTTTCCAACGTCCTGGATGAAACAGATATCAACGATGCTCGCGATCTGGTCGCGACGCTTGGCTGGCGCGATGGCGCCGAAACAGCGGGCGGCATGGCCCGTGCGGTCAAGCGCAACCAGCAGGCCGATCTGACCTCTCGCACCGGCGCGCAGGTCCGCCAGTTGCTGAAGGCCAAGGTCGAGGGCCATCCGGTGCTGCGGGCCGCAGCCCAGCCGCGCCAGTTCTCGAAGCTGATCATCAGCCGCACCGAAGAGGGGGGCGGCTATGGTCATCATGTCGATAATCCTTTCATGGGGGCAGGAGAGTCGCGCCTGCGGACGGATCTCTCCTTCACGCTCTTCCTGTCCGACCCGGACAGCTATGAGGGCGGAGAATTGGAGATCGAGCTGGCGGGCATGACCCAGACCGTGAAATTGCCAGCGGGGGATCTGGTCCTCTATCCCTCGACCAGCCTGCACCGGGTCGTGCCGGTCACGTCCGGCGCACGCCTTGTCTGTGTCGGCTGGATCGAGAGCAGCGTGAGCGATGCAGCGGTGCGGGAAATTGTCTTCGATCTCGAAAACCTGCGGTCCGGCCTCTCCGACAAGCTGGACCTGCAGTCGCCGGAAATGCTGATCCTGTCGAAAAGCATTTCCAATCTGGTACGCCGGTTCGGCCAGAGCTGAGACGTCTAGATCAGGCCAGCCGATTTCAGGCTGGTGACTCCGCCGGTCCCGGCGATCAGATGGTCGTGTACAGTTATGTCAAACGGGTCCAGCGCGTCGATGATCTCGCGCGTGATGTCGATGTCGGCGCGCGACGGGGTCGGGTCGCCAGACGGATGATTGTGCACAAGGATCAGGGCAGAGGCGTGCAGCTCCAGCGCGCGGCGGGCAACCTCGCGCGTGTAGACCGGCGCATGGTCAACCGTGCCGTGTCCCATGATCTCGTCCGCGATCAGCTGGTTCTTCCGGTCGAGGAACAGGATGCGGAACTGTTCGCGCTTTTCATGCTGGAGTTCGGTGCGGACATAATCGATCAGCGCTGACCAGGAGGATATGGCAGGCTTCTTCCGGATCGTCTCCCGGGAGGCCCGCGCATTGAGTTCGGCAATTGCCTTGAGATAGGCGGCGACGGTCACGCCGACACCGTCTACCTTGATGAGATCAGAAGTTGGCGCGGCGAGGATGGCCGACAGGCTTCCGAACCGGGTCTCCAATGCCTTGGCAATCGGCTTCACATCCCGGCGCGGGATGAACGCCATCAACAGCACTTCCAGGACTTCGTAATTATTCAATGCGGTGGCCCCCCGCGTCAGCAATTTGCTGCGCAGGCGTTCGCGATGGCCTTTCCAGTGTGGTTCTTCGGGCATCGTGCTCATTATGGTTGAAAGACCACGAAACGCGATCCCGATAAAGTAGCTACGATCATCTTGTATTGGGTGGGGGCTTGTTAAGCGCAAGCCCCGGCGTAGACTGGCCGTGGGAGGACAACAGAATGCTGAACAGACTCATTGTTTTCGGGGCCAGCACGCTGGCGCTTTCGGGCTGCATGACTGCTCCGGCGGGCCATGATCATACTGGCGCGATGGCTGGCTATGTGCACGCCCTTCCGGACAAACTGGTTGTGTCTGGGGCAGGGGACGAAATCGAAAACCCGTTCCATCCCGTGCGGCTGCTATTGTCATCGGAAGAGTCAGTGGGAGATGTCACGGTCTATGAGTTCGAGCTGCCGCCGCGCAGCCCAGGCTCTCCGCCCCATACGCACACGCGGGAAGACGAATATTTCTACATCATTTCCGGCGCGCTCAGCGTCATGACAGGCGACCAGATCCTGTCTCTCTATCCGGGAGACTTCGCCGCGCTGAACCGGGGCAATACGCACATGTTCTGGAATGCCAGCGACGAGACGACCCGGCTGATCATGACCACGACGGGCGGATCATTCGAAGGCTTCATGAATAAGGCAGGGCCGCGGATCGCGGAGGCGAAGCCGGACTCAGCCGAAGCGGCCGGCGCCGTGATCGGCGAGCTGGCGGCTGAATACGGGATTACAATCTCGATGGAGAAGATGCCGCCAGAGGCCGCGCCCTTTTACATGCCGCCGCCTCCGGCAGACTAGCGGTCGCTAGAGCTGGACCTTGTGGGGTTGGTGCCAGCCTTTCGGGGATGTGGTGAAGATTTCCACGCCATCCTCGGTCACGCCGACGGAGTGCTCATATTGGGCTGACAGCTGGCGGTCGCGCGTCACGGCGGTCCAGCCATCGGGCAAGATCGCGGCGTCCTTGCGGCCAAGGTTCAGCATGGGCTCGACGGTGAAAAACATGCCCGGCTTCAGTTCCGGGCCGGTATTATAGTCCGCTGAGTGCACGACATTCGGCTCGTCATGGAACAGGCGGCCGAGGCCGTGGCCGCAGAAATCCTCAACGACCGACATGCGGTTCAGGCGGGCAATTTCAGAGATCGCGCCGCCAATGTCACCGAAGCGCTTGCCGGGCCTAATCTGGGCGATGCCGGCCATCAGCGCGTCATAGGTGATGTCCATCAGGCGCTCGGCCTTCCGCTTTACATTGCCAACGCCATACATGCGCGAATGGTCGCCATGCCAGCCATCGATAATCAGGGTGACATCGATATTGGCAATGTCGCCTTCCTTCAGCGGTTTGGCGCTGGGGATGCCGTGGCAAATGACATGATTGAGGGAGATGCAGCTGGCGTGGCGGTATCCGCGATAGCCAATTGTGGCAGAGGTGGCGCCATGGTCCATCACGAATTCGCGGACGAGAGTGTCGAGATGCTCGGTGGTTACGCCCGGTTTCACTTCCGGCACCAGCATGTCGAGGCATTCAGCAACCAGGCGACCTGCCTTGCGCATGCCTTCGAAGCCTTCGGCATCGTGAATGCGGATTTCGCCTGTGCGCATCGGCAGCAGGAGGGAGGTGTCGGTCATCAATCGGGGCCTTTCAGGGGCGGAAACGCGTGTGTCTGCCCCCTAGATAGCAATTTGCCCGGCGAAGTTCCACCTTCCGGCCTGCCAAACAGGCCCAAGTTTCAGGCGCCATCCGTCTTGTCACGCTTTTCGGCGGCCGCTTCGGCAGACTTTGCCGCGCGTTTGAGCTCTTCGCGCCGCTCCTCATCGAAGCGTTCGGGTTCCTGATACATTTCGCGTGTGCCTTCCTCGCTGATCGCTTCCGCTGTACGGGATTTCAGCCGACCACGACTGACGCCCCAGATCAGGGCGACCAGCAAGAGCAGCGCGCCTACGCCATATAAGAGTTCCGGTGCCATGGGTCTTGTTCCTCTGAAAGGGTTACTGGAGCTGGGTGCCGAGCGTGATGTCGATGGCGCCGAGGGCGACCGACATCGGGCAGCCGGTCTTGGCCTTGTCCGCGATGGCGTCGAAATCATCCTGCTCGATGCCTTCAACCACGGCCGTAAGCGTCAAGGCACTGCGCGTGATCTCGAATCCGCCACCGTCTTTGGGCTCGACGGAGACGATGCATTTCGTATCCAGATCGGCGGCGGGCGTGCCGTTCTCGGCCAGCAAATGGGATAGCTGCATGGTGAAACAGCCCGCATGGGCAGCGGCGAGCAATTCTTCCGGATTGGTCCCGGACGTCCCGCTTTCGTCTTCAAATCGCGCCTTGAAAGAATAGGCATGATCGGTCAGCGCGCCGCTCTGCGTCGTGAGCGAGCCCTTGCCGTCCGCGAGGTTCCCGGACCAATGGGCGGTTGCATGACGTTTCATGGCGTGTCCTTTCAATCAATAAGGTGTTGAAAAATGCAATGCGCGCAGCCTCAATACGTTCCCGCTTGCGTCGCTAATATGGTGCAGTCATGGTCCAGTCCTGCGGGAGAAAAAGGAATGCGCTCAATGCCGAAATTGGAAGACTGTCGTCGACACCTGGTCGGGTTCACCTTTGCCTTGGCGGCCCTGTCGCTGCCGGTATTACCCGTTACGGCGGAGCAGAATGGGACGGCAGGCTGGCCGTCTCTTGCCGATGTTGATTCCGGCACGGGATTCAGTGCGGACGGGCTGAACGCGCTCGACGAACGCCTGCAGAAATTTGTCTCGGACGGGCATGTCGTCGGCCTGCAGGCCTTGCTCGTAAAAGACGGACAGGTTGCCCATTACGGGGAATACGGGGTGCGCGATGTCGAGACGGCGACGCCGGTGCAAGCAGGCACGCTGTACCGGATCTACTCCATGACAAAGCCGATTACCGGCGTGGCGCTCATGCAGCTCTACGAGGAGGGGAAGTTCGATCTCGACGACCCGATCACGCAATACATTCCCGAGTTCGAGGCGCTGAAGGTACTCGCTGGCGAGACTGAGGAGGGCACCCCGATCCTGAAGGATTTGGCGCGTCCGGCAACGATGCGGGAATTGATGAGTCACTCGGCCGGGTTCGCCTATGGCCTCGGCGGCGACGATTATGCCAACGCACAGTTTCGGGAACAGAACGTCCTCAAATCACCCGACCCGCAGACCTTCATCGACAAGGTGGCGGGCATCCCGCTGCTGCATGAGCCGGGCAAAGTCTGGTATTATTCGGTGGCGGTCGATATCCAGGGCTATCTGGTGGAGAAATTCTCCGGCATGTCTCTTGGCGAATACCTGAAGAAAAATGTCTTCACGCCGCTGAACATGGATGACACCGGCTTCTATGTTCCCGACGCAGAATATGACCGCCTGTCGGACGTGATGTACTACGCGCCCGAGCAGGAAGCCTTCTTTCCGTTCTACACCGAGAATGTGCAATTCCGGCAGTCAACCATCGCTTTCGAATCCGGGGGCGGGGGTCTTGTGTCCACGATCGACGACTATGCCCGGTTTTGCCAGATGATGCTCAATGGCGGTACGCTGGATGGCAAGCGCATTCTGGAGGAGGGCACGGTGGCCCTGATGCGGAAAAACCAGCTGCCGCCAAATGCCGGCGTTGAATTCGATGGCACGCAAAGAAGCGCTGTCGCGCCGAAGCGCCGCGACTTCGGCATCGACTTCGCCATCATCTCCGATCCGGTCGCCATGGACAGTCCCGCCGGGACCGGCACCTATTATTGGGGCGGGGCCGCTGGCACATGGTTCTGGATCGATCCGGAAAACGACCTATTCTTCATCGGCATGATCCAGCGCTTCGGCGCGCTGCCGGGGGAGCCCGCAGGTTTTCGTGAGGAATCAATGCGGCTCGTCTATGAGGCGCTTGAAGAATAGGCCAGTCTGGGCAAAGTGTTGGTATGATAAAAAAATCTCCTACGGCAGCCGTCCTCCTGATCGGGGACGAGCTGCTCTCCGGTCGGACGCGCGACATCAATCTGCAACAGATCGCTTCCTACCTTGCGCCGCTCGGCATTCCCGTGCGTGAGACGCGGATCGTGCCCGATGTAGAGGACGAGATTGTCGAGGCGGTGAATTCGCTTCGTGTGAAGTACACCTATGTCTTCACGACGGGGGGCATCGGCCCGACGCATGATGACATCACCGCCGATGCCATCGCCAAGGCGTTCGGGGTGGAGATTTCGGAACATCCTGAAGTGACCGCCATGCTGGCGAAACGCTATGAAGAAATGGGTACCGACTACACACCCGCCCGGCGGCGCATGGCGCGTATTCCGCATGGCGCACAGATCGTGGCCAATCCCGTTTCCGGGGCACCGGGCTTCCAGACCGGGAATGTCTTCACACTGGCGGGTGTGCCCTCGGTCGCGCGGGCCATGCTGGAGGATATCGGACCAAGGCTCGAGACCGGGGCGGTGATCCACAAGATCACGATCCGGGGCAGGGGCCTGCGCGAGGGCGACATTGCCGAACCGCTGGGCGCACTGGCCAAGGAGATGCCGGACGTGGCGCTCGGCTCCTATCCCTGGTTCCGGGGCATTGGCGACAATGGCGTCCACCTCGTCGCCAGCACAATCCAGGAAAACCTGATCCCCCTGATTACGGACAAGCTTGAGGCGATCATCTCCGCAACAGGCGTCCAGCCCGAGCGGGTCGAGGACGCAAACGCATGAGCTTCCTGGCGCGCACCCCCGTGATCTGGACCAGCTTCCTTCTGATGCTGGTCATAGGTGTGGGGTTCGGCCTGTGCCGACCGATGGTGGGCGGCGCGTTCCTTGACATGACGTCCGACCCGGAGATGAGCCGGACGATCATCGCAACGATGAGTGATGCCCAGCGCACGGCGCACGCCTGGGTGACGGTGCTGCTGGATACGGCCTATCCACTGGCCTATGGCGGGTTCCTCGGCGGTGTGGCGCTGCGCTTTTTCGGCAAGTTCGGGACATATGCGGCGCTCCCCGCGCTTGGCGTGGTCATAATCGACCTGACCGAGAACCTCGTGCAGGTGCTGGCTCTTGCCGGATGGGTCGATGCACTGGACGCCAAGACCTGGCTGACGCCGCTGAAATTCGGCCTGTTCTTCCTGGCGGCCGGTGTTGCCGTGATTGGCTTGGTGATTGGCGTCGTGGGTCTCCTCCGTCAGCGCCGCGCCTGAGCGCCGTCCAAATCGTCGCAACGTCAGGCATGGTCCTCCTGTCTCGTCCTCGCTAAGAGAGGCGCAGAGGAAAATTGGAGAACCCCATGGCGGAAGATATTGTAAAGGTGGAGCTGGACGGCCCCGTCGCGCTCGTGACGCTGAACCGGCCGGACGCGCTGAACGCCCTGAACCGCGCCCTGCGCGCCGAGATCGTCAGCGTCTTCAACGAACTGGCCCAGAACAACGAGGTTCGCGCCGTCGTGCTGACCGGGGCCGGGCGCGCCTTCACCGCTGGCATCGATCTGAAAGAGGCTGGCCAGACCGGCTTCGCGCTCGGCGCGGATGAGGATTCCAAATCGATCGACATGGCCCGCGCGCTCAGGGACTATCCGTGGCCGATCATCGGCGCGATCAATGGCTTTGCCATCACCGGCGGCTTCGAGCTGGCCTTGATGTGCGATGTGTTGCTCGCCTCTGAACATGCCAAGTTCGCCGATACCCATGCCCGTGTCGGCATCGTGCCGGGCTGGGGCCTGTCGCAGAAACTGTCCCGTATGATCGGCATCAGCCGCGCCAAGGAATTGTCCTTCACCGGCAACTTCCTCGACGCGCACACGGCCGAGCGCTGGGGCCTGGTAAACCGGGTCTATGAGGCCGATGAACTCGTGCCCGCCGCCATGAAGCTGGCGCATGACATGTGCGGTTCGCAGCCGGACCTGCTCAAGCAGTACAAGGCGCTGATCGATGATGGCTATGGCATGAATTTCGCCGCCGCCATGAAAGAGGAAGTCAAACGCTCCATCGCCCATGCCGACTCCGTGACGGCAGACGCCGTGGAAGAGGCTCGCAAGCAGGTCACCGCGCGTGGCCGGGACCAGCAGGAGTAGGGCGCCATGAGAGATGTAGTCATCTGCGAACCCGTCCGCACCGCCGTTGGCGGCTTTGGCGGCGCCTTCAAGACCGTTCACGCGCATGAGATGGCCTCGCATGTCATCCGGGAACTGATGGCGAAGACAAAACTGCCCGCCGAGGCAGTCGAGGACTGCATTTTCGCACAATGCTATCCGACCATGGAGGCCCCGGCCTTCGGGCGGATGGTGGCGCTCGATGCCGGGCTGACCACATCGACCGGCGGTTACCAGATCGACCGGCGCTGCGGTTCCGGCCTGCAGGCGGTGATCAATGCCGTGATGCAGGTTGCGACCGGCGCGAATGACGTCGTTATCGCGGGCGGGGCGGAGAGCATGTCGAATGCGCCGTTTTTCTCCATCGACATGCGCTGGAACATCAAGGGCGATGGCCTGATGCTGCATGATGGCCTGTCGCGCGGACGCTATACGGCCGGTGGCAAGAATCATCCCGTGCCGGGCGGCATGATCGAGACGGCGGAAAATCTTCGCCGGGATTACCAGATCACGCGCGACGCTCAGGACCAGTTCGCCTATAATTCGCACATGAAGGCGGCTGCGGCCCAGAAGTCCGGAAAGTTCGCTGAAGAGATCATTCCGTATACAGTGAAAGGCCGCAAGGCCGACACGGTCGTGGATCAGGATGAGCACATCCGTCCGGATTCGTCCCTGGAGAAACTGTCCACGTTGCGCGCCATCCGGGGCAAGGTGGATGGCCAGTCGACCGTGACAGCGGGCAATGCCTCCGGCCAGAATGATGGCGCGGCGGCGTGTATCGTCTGTACGCGGGAAGCGGCTGAGAAATATGGCCTGAAGCCCCTTGGGCGGCTTGTCTCATGGTCCGTTGCCGGCGTTGGTCCGGAAGTCATGGGCATCGGCCCGGTGCCCTCCAGCCAGAAAGCGCTGAAGACGGCCGGGCTTGAGCTGAAGGACATTGACGTCATCGAACTCAACGAGGCCTTCGCGGCGCAGGTGCTCGCCTGCACCAAGGCGCTCGACTTCTCGGATGATGACATGGAGCGGCTGAACGTGAACGGATCGGGCATCTCGCTGGGGCATCCGGTTGGCGCGACCGGCGTGCGTATCCTGACCACGATGCTGCGGGAAATGGAGCGTCGCGAAGCGCGCTACGGTCTGGAGACCATGTGCATCGGCGGCGGGCAGGGGCTCGCAGCCGTGTTCGAGCGGGTCAGCTAGGCCAGCTTTCGCGCAAATCCTATCCCGTATAGCCATCCCCGGCAAAACCGATTATGCCGGGGACCGGCCATGCGGGCGTGGCGAAATTGGTATACGCAAGGGACTTAAAATCCCTCGGCCGCAAGGCCTTGCCGGTTCGAGCCCGGCCGCCCGCACCATTTCTTTCCTTCTCTTCGCGCGACCTGCTGCAGGGTCCGGAAATCCCGTGTCTGGTATGTGGCTTGCATATTTCTCGCTCAAGAGGAGAAAATGTCATGTACCCCGCCATCCTGTCCTGCCGTCGCCCAAAACTGCAGCTTCTACGCCTGTCCGGGGCCTGTCTTCCGGCTCCGTCAGCACCGGGTTCATGCCCAAAACGCATAGAGCCTATTTCGTCTTTCGGGGAACAAAAGGACAATCTCGTACATATCTAGAGGGCAACACGACAAGTAGTCACAAGGATTTGCCCCATGTTACGCGCTCTTATCGCCTCGACTGCCCTCGGACTCATGGCCCTGCCGGCCATGGCCGGCCCGGAAGCGGAAGCCGTCATCGAAGGCGCTGCCAAGCATATTTCCGATCCTGAAAAGGGACGCGAAACCTTGCGCGACTCCATGGATCTCGACTCCGTGGCCAATTTCACTCTGGGCAAATATGCCCGCCGCGTGTCCGACGCGGATCGTGCCCGCTTTGCCGAAGCCTTCGAGACCTACCTGCTCGGCAGCTTCGAGGACCAGCGCGACAAATTCCACGATGCCGAGATTACCGTCATCGGTTCCAAGGATCGCACCCCGAAAGATTCCATTGTTGAAACCCGCGTCGCCCGTCCCGGCGAAGATCCCCAGACCGTACGCTGGCGTGTGATCGAAAAGAATGGCGAGTGGCGCGTCGTGGATGTCGAAGTGCTCGGCCTGTGGCTGGCCATCGAACAGCGCGCCCAGATTGCGGCCATCATGGACCGCCCGCGCGCCACGATTGACGATGCCATCAAGGCGCTCAATTCCTGATCCTGGACATGGCTCAGGCGGCCTCGACGACCTCTTCTTCCAGATCTTCCTTTTCATCCGCCTTTTCCTGACGGTCTGAACCGTCGCCGATCGTGAAGAGATCGGCCTCGCGGGTCAGCCAGTCGGCCAGGCCTTCGTCCGGCACGCCCAGAACCCGCAGCATGTCGGCAACCATCTCGATGCCTTTCGGCTCGCTGGCGACGAGATGCGCGCGGACATTCAATTCAAGGTACCGGTCGAGGTCGTGAATGTTCTCGACTGCGACGAGGCGGATCAGGTCGGGGAAGCGGCGCGTGAGACCGGGCGTCACTTCCTTGGACACTTCATATCGCGCCTTGCCGAGCACAACGGCGCGGGCATTGCTGCCACCGACCGCATCCATCAGCTTCACATTTGACGCATCTCCGAAGGAGACGTTGTAGCCATCGGCCACGGCAGACAGGAAGCGGTCCGGGTCTCCGTCTGTTGCGATATAAGGGATGTCGAAATCCGCGAGCGCGTCGACCGCAAGGCGGCCCGCCGCTGTCATGCCGATCACGATGACCGGGCGTTCGCCCACAGGCTCGCTCGCCGTCTCCACCGTGACCTGTTTACGCCGGGCCAGTTCACGCGAGAGCTTGCCGCCGAGCATGGCCCAGCTCGGCGCGAGCGCCAGGGAGAGGGCTATGGCTGCGATCAGGCTGCCCATCAGGGCAGGGGGCATGTTCGCGGTGATGGAGGCGAGGGAGAGAATGACGAGGGTGAATTCCGAGCCCTGCGCCAGCAGCGTCCCGAGCTGCGTCGCACCGGGCACACTCCACCCATTCACGCGCGCGGCGATATAGCCGAGCGCTGTCTTGATGATCAGGATGCCAAAGGCTGCAATCACGACGAGCGGCAGGTTTCGCATCAGGCCCGGCAGGTCAATCGACAGGCCGACGCTGATGAAGAAGAAAGACAGCAGGAGCCCCCGGAACGGCCCCATCTCTGTCTGTACCTGGTGGCGGAACGGCGTGCCCGACACAGCAAGCCCTGCCAGGAACGCGCCCAGCGTCAGCGACAGGCCGATGACCGCCGTGGCGCAGGCTGCAGCGAGAACGAGCAGCAGGGTGAAGGCGGTAAAGGCCTCGTCATTGCGCGTGGCGGCCAGCGTGCGGAAGACCGGATTCAGCAAATAGCGCGAGAACAACATGGCCGCCCCGAAGGCGATCAGGGCCTGCGCGAAAGCAAGCAACAGCGTCGCCGCCAGCGGGACAGCGCTCCCGTTCAGCATGTAATCGGAGACGAGCCCCGCGAGCCCCGCCATGCCGGTCTCTTCTTCCCCGAGGGAGGTGGCAAAGATCATCAGGAAGATGGCCACAATGTCCTGGAAGATCAGCACATGCGTGGCCGTCCGGCCGATCGGGCATGAATTCTGCTCCCGCTCGGTCAGGATGCGGGCGACCACGGCGGTGGAGGACAGGCCGAGGCTGAGCCCCACGGCAATGGCAATCGGCCAGGAGATGCCCAGCATGTAGAGCGCGCCGGCGCTGATCAGGCCGGTCAGCAACAGGTGCATCGGCGCAAGGCCCAGCAGGTCGCTGCGGCTTTCCTTCAGCTCTCTGAGAGAGACATGCATCCCGATGTCGAACAGGAGGAATACCACACCCAGTTCCGCCAGCAGGTGCGTGCCGCCGCTCTCATGGATCAGGTTGAGCATTCCCGGTCCGATCAGGATTCCGGCCAGAAGGTAGCCGACAATCGGGCTGAGATTGAGCGCCCGGGAGACCAGGGCTGCTGCCGCGCCGAACCCCAAAAGGGTGATTGCAGGCACGAGCGCGCCCACGGCGTCGGCAGGGCTCATTTCAGCGGCCATGGAGGGGCTCTTTCATTCGGGTGGTTATGAATACCCAACGTAAGCAGAATTGGCCAAAAATAAAGGCCGCCAGTTCTCCAGGGAACCGGCGGCCTTCACCAGACTGCGCACGAAGGAGGGCAAAGTCTCGCACACAGTTTGAGAAGAAATTTTCGAGCGTTAGAGGCTCTTTGCGATGGTCAGCACAACGCGCTCGTCTGCGATGCCCGTATCGTCGATATCGGTATCCCAGTAGCGGAGGTCGAGATCGATGCCGACCGGCGTCGAATACGTGCCGCCGAGCGACCAGTTGGTGTAGTCGCCGCCACCATCGAAGGAATAGCTGCCGACCGATACGTCTGCTGCGAACACGTCGGTGAAGGCATACCCCGCAGAGCCTTCGACATAGATGTTCTCATTGTCCGGATCCCAATAGACGGCGCCGCCTACTTCAATGCCGCCTTCAAAGGCGTATCCCAACGCGGCCTGCAGTTCGACGAAGTCGAGGTCTTCATCGTCCGAGTCCGGATAGGAATAGTAGATGACCCCAAGATCCCAGGAAACGCCATTGGCGAATTCGCTGGCGACACCGGCGTAAAGATCGAGTTCCACGTTCGAGTCGGAACCGTCTTCAAAGTCGATGTTCGATGCCCAGGTGCCCGCATAGAAGATGCCGTTGGCATAGTCGAAGCCACCGGAGATGGCCATGTCTTCATTGGACTGCGAGACGCCGCGCCAGACATAGTCAGTGCTGAGAGCGACATTGCCAGACCATTCTCCCTCGGCAGCTGCCGTGCCAGCCACTGCCAGCATCGCTACCACCGCAACCCCTGCGCGTAAAAGCTGTTGTTTCATGTTTTATTCCCCGTTGTTGAATCGCGCTGTTGCCAGCGCCAAGACCACGATGACGTGGCTTCATCCGGGATCAGAAACAAAATTATGGAGGTTGCTGGACCGCAAACGGATCGCCAGTATTTTGTGCACGCAGGTGCGACTATGCCTTAGACTTGGGCGTGTTGGATTCCCTTACCGCGCGACCAAAGGGGCGTAACCGAGATGGGTTCCGGCATCGACGAGAAGGGTTTCTCCGGTGACATGACGCGACGCATCCGACAGGAAGAAAAGTGCCGAATCCGCAATGTCGTCGGGGCCACTGGCGGCATTCAGGGGCGTCGCCGCCGCCACGGAGGCTTCCATCCGCTTGTACTGGTCTTCGTCCATCTTGTCCTTGAACCAGCGCGTGCCGATGAAGCCGGGGCAGATCGCGTTAACCCGGATCTCCGGCGCCAGCGCCCGGGCCAGGGACAACGTCATCGTGTTCAGCGCGCCCTTTGTGGCGGCATAGGCGACGGACGAGCCAATGCCCGTCACACCGGCAATCGACGATGTGTTCAGGACGGTGGCGGCGCGCCCCGTTTGGCGGTGGCTTTCAACGAGCAGGGGCTTGCAGGCCTGCATCATCAGGAAGGGGCCGGCGACATTGACGGCGTAGAGATGCAGGAAGTCCTCTCGTGTCAGGGCGTCGAGGTCAGAATGGTCGCGGGCATGCTTTGTTGTGCCGGCATTGTTGACGAGAATATCGAGCCGTCCGAATTGCGCGGCCGCGTCGGCCAGCTTGCGGCAGCCCTCATCCGTCGACACGTCAGCCTGGACGAGGCGTGACTGTGACCCCAGCGCCTGGCAGTCGGCGGCGGTGGCTTCGCCGTCCTCGACGGATCGAGCGCAATTAATGATCACATCCGCGCCGCGCTCGGCCAGTTTCAGCGCTATGGACCGCCCGAGTCCTGTAGCGGAGCCGGTTACAATTGCCTTGCGACCGGCGAGGTCTTTCTGGTGTGTCATCGCGTTTTCTCCCGTGAATTTCCGTATGTGTATGGCTGGAATGTAGGGGGCGCGACGCAATAGTGGCAACAGGTTTCACCGAATTGGTCAAGAAAGCAGAAACCCCTGATTGCTACCTGTCGATGACTATACGGGAGACAGGGACCCATGGTCAGAACGGCCAGCGGTATTATCCAGCGCATTCAGGCCGTCTCGCACCGCTCACGGGAGGATGCGCGGCAGGTCGCGCTCGAAATGTGCTCGCGCGGGCCGAAATCCGACGCCGAGGCGCAGGCCCTGTTCGCCTTCAACACACGGATGAATGGCACCGATCTCGATTGGGACAGCCGGTTCGTTCGCGTGATGGCCAGCTATGTGCTCGCGCGGGAGGGCGCCAATGGCGCCCTGACCCAATCCAATCTCGACTGGCTGCAAGAACGGATCGTGTTGGGTGGCGGGCCACGCAACCGTAACCTGGCCGGCCTGTTCACGCGTCTGTTTCGCAAGGCCAGCCAGATCCCAGACGGCTACGGCCTGGTCGTACTCAGTCATCTCTGTGAGCAGATGGTGCGGGACGGCCGCGCGCTGGATGACATGGTCGAACAGGTCGTCGAAATCGTGTCCCGTCTCGGCACGGAGCAGGCACCCTGGCTCAGCCGCGCCGAAGCAGCGATCCTCCTGCGGGCCCATGACCAGCTTGAGGGATGCGAAAATGATCCGGCCTGGAATTTCCTGTTTTCGCGCGCCATCGGCAATCATCTGGTCGCCAGCGCTCATCCCAATCCCCACAGCGAGCGGCACGCGCTCAGCCGCAAGCACTGGCTCGACCAGAATGATGCGCATCCGGGGAAGTTTGTCGGCTGCCTTGCGCTCGGCTTCGACAAGGGACGATGGTTCGAGCAATTAGGTCACGAAGCAGAGCGCGCGCGCCTGGCCCGTCACGCCGCAAGCCTTGCCGCGAAACGTAAACCCGATGCCGCACCGATGCGCAATGTGTGGTGGCGCAAGAGCCCGCCGCCCGCTGCCATCACGACGGCAAGCCATGCCCTGGTTGACTTCCTGAACCGTGAAGCGCCAGGTCTACTGGCCGGCTTGGTGGTCGCGGCGCACTGACACGGGGAATTTTGCCATGCTCTTGCTCAATCTGATTGTGGCCGGGGCTCTGGTCGCGATTACCTTCGCCATTCACTTTGCAGGGCTGGTCGGCTTGTCAGCGCTCATCCGGCGGCGGGACATGCCGCATGTGAACCTGACCACGGTGGCGGGGCAGGGGCTGGCCATCTTCTTCATCCTGATCAGCCTGTTCGCGCTCCATTCGGTGGAGATATGGGTCTTCACCTTTGCCTACCTCCTGCTGGGCGTGTTCCCGGATATCGAGACGGCCGTCTATTATTCCACTTCCTCCTTCTCGACCGTTGGCTTTGGCGATGTCGTGATCAGCCAGGACTGGCGCATGCTCGGCGCGGCGGAATCGGTGATTGGCTTCCTGTTGCTCGGCTGGTCGACCGCCTTTCTCGTCTCTGTCTCTGCGCGGGTCCGCACCTTCGAAGCTCACATCGAGCAGTTGGAAGACAAGGACTAGGCCGTCTTCGCATCTGGTCGCATCAGGAAGCGGGCGCCCGCGACCGCCAGCCCGACGAGCACCAGTCCGCCAATCACCAGCGTCTCCGGCTTTGCGCCCAGATATTCGAAATACTGGGTGTAGCCGTGGATGGTCAGGAACACGATCGAGGTAATCGACAGGAAGCTGCTCCGGCGTGAGGTAGCGATCACGGCCACCAGGGCGCCCACCCAGCCCAGCGTGAAGACATAATCAGGGATTGCGAGCGCGGCTTCGCGCCACTCCGACCGGTCGGACCAGCGGGTTGGCGCAAACCAGTGCTCGCCCACACGGTCGCCCCAGAGCGAGCCGACCCAGAACCCGAAATTCATCATGAAGAAGGCTGTCCGCGCTGAGACGGTGACCAGATTCGCCCAAGCGTCCGCCAACGATTTGCGCGCATGATAGAGGCCGGCGGCCAGCAGGCCGAAGACGATGATCGTGATTGTCGGTTCTTCGACAAACAAGGCATAGCTGGCGTGCCAGTAGCCTGTGCCCGAGCCGAGAATGGCGCCAAGGGACAGGACCGCAAAGGCCGCCAGAAGGGCGGAGCGGAACCAGAGTGCTGACGCGGTCATGATGAGCGCGATCAGCAGGGTCGGCAGTGTGCCGTCCTCGACTTCCCGGAATTCCCACCCGACCCAGCCTGCCAGTCCCAGCGTGCCCATCAGGGTGAGCGCCATGCCAAGGGTTTTCAGGGAATTTCCGCGTGCGCTGCGGCGCAGGAATTCCGCGCCCCCCAGTGACAGCAGCGCCAGGACGAGACCTGTCATGGCATTCGGAACGAGGGCAATCGTGCCGCCTGCCACGGATATGGCGCCGAAAATCAGCAGTATGTTCACCAGCAGCCCGTTCTGGCGATCCGGCAGGGCAAAGGCCTGCAGCCGCGCCGCTTCAGCGCTGTCTATTTGACCTTTTGAGAGCAAGGCATCGAGGTCCAGCGTAATCCGGGTCATCAGAGCATTCTCCATCAATAGTGAGCGCTTACTAACATATCTGCGGCATCGTGGCAACAGACTTCCCCTATGGGAATTGTGGACATCCCGTTTCGGGCGGCTTAGTGCAGTCGCTGAAAGACTTTACAATGGATCGAGGCAGCATGTTCAAAAAGATTCTGATCGCCAACCGGGGGGAAATTGCAGTCCGGGTCATCAAGACCTGTAGACGGTTGGGTGTGCAAACGGTCGTTGTCTATTCCGACGCAGATGCGGATTCGATGGCCGTCGAGATGGCCGACGAAACGGTTTATATCGGCGCATCTCCGGCTTCGGAATCCTACCTGGTTGCCGACAAGATCATTGATGCTGTCCGCCAGACCGGCGCCGAGGCAATCCATCCCGGCTTTGGCTTCCTGTCCGAAAACCCTGTTTTCGCCAAACGGCTTGAGGAAGAGGGGATCGGCTGGATCGGTCCGAACGCCTACGCCATCGAAGCGATGGGCGACAAGATCAGCTCCAAGAAGCTTGCGGCAGAGGCCGGCGTGTCGACCGTGCCGGGCCATATGGGCCTGATCGAGGACACGAAAGAGGCCGTGAAAATCTCGCGCGAGATCGGCTATCCCGTCATGATCAAGGCGTCTGCTGGCGGTGGCGGCAAGGGCATCCGCGTCGCGGCCAATGACAAGGAAGTCGAAGAAGGCTTCCCGGCCGTGAAGGCCGAGGCAAAAGCCTCGTTCGGCGACGACCGTGTTTTCATCGAGAAATTCATCCTTGAGCCGCGCCACATCGAGATCCAGGTGCTCGGCGACAAGCATGGCAATTGCATCTACCTCGTCGAGCGCGAATGCTCGATCCAGCGCCGCAACCAGAAGGTCATCGAGGAAGCGCCCTCGCCGCTGCTCGACCCGGAAACCCGCAAGAAGATGGGCGAACAGGCTGTGGCCCTCGCCAAGGCCGTCAATTATGACAGCGCCGGCACGGTGGAGTTCGTGGCGTCTGGCGCCGACAAGGGCTTTTACTTCCTTGAAATGAACACCCGCCTGCAGGTCGAGCATCCGGTGACCGAGATGATTACCGGCGTTGATCTCGTCGAGCAGATGTTGCGCGTCGCCTATGGCGAGAAGCTGAAGCTCAAACAGTCCGACATCAAGATCAATGGCTGGGCCGTGGAAAGCCGCGTCTATGCCGAAGACCCGTATCGCAACTTCCTGCCTTCGATTGGCCGTCTGAAGCGCTTCCATGCGCCGGAAGAGGGCGCCCTGGCTGGCGGCGAAGTGCGGATGGATTCCGGGGTCCGCGAGGGCGACGAGATTTCCATGTTCTACGACCCGATGATCGCCAAGCTGATCACGCACGGCAAGGATCGCGACACCGCGCTCGACGTGCACGGCGAGGCGCTCGACCGGTTCCACATCGAAGGCATTCAGGACAACATGCCCTTCATCGCGGCCGTGATCGACGAGAAGCGCTTCCGCTCCGGCAACATCACCACCGCCTATATCAAGGATGAGTTTCCTGAAGGCTTTGACGGTGTTGCGCCGACCGCGGAACAGGAAATCCAGCTGATCTGTTCTGCGGCCTATGTGCACGGCTTCTTCTCGCGCCGCGCAGCCGATACGAGCGGCCGCATGTCTCCGCCGACCGAAGCCCGCCGGGAATGGGTCGTCATCCTGGGTGACAAGCACCATCCCGTGACGCTGGACCTGGGCGAGAATGGCGACGCCGAAATCACCATCAATGGCGGCAAGCCGCATACGCTGGTGACGCCGTGGTATCCCGGCCAGCACCTGGTCGAGGGCCTGCTGGACGACAAGCCGTTTGCGGTGAAGTTTGCCGATCGCACGGAAGGCTATCTGTTCCGCCATCGCGGCGTGGCGCTGCGCGCGCTGGTCTGCACACCGAATGTGGCCGATTTGCATGCCCGCCTGCCGGAAAAGGAAAAGCCGGACACGTCCAAGCTGATCATTTCGCCGATGCCGGGCCTTGTCGTCTCGATGGATGTCGAGATGGGCCAGGAAGTGCAGGAAGGCGAAGCGGTCTGCGTGGTCGAGGCGATGAAGATGCAGAACATCATTCGCGCCGAAGCCAATGGCACCGTGAAGGCGATCAATGTCGGCGCCGGCGACAGCGTCGCGGCCGACGAGATCATGGTCGAGTTCGACTAGGAAACGTCGCCGCAAGCTGCGATTATTAACCCTGCCCTAACCAAATCGGCGCGGAATCCCGCCGTATGGGGCAGGGGAACATTAACGAGTCATCCCTTGACCTTGCTGCTGGTGCGCCGAAAATGCGCCAGCCTTTCGTAGTGAAAGCAATCAAGGGGGCCGAAAATGGTCAGTTTTCCAGACGCAGTCAAAATGTTCTTTTCCCGCTATGTGGACTTTCAGGGCCGCTCACGCCGCTCGGAATACTGGTGGGTCGTACTCTTCAACCTGATCGTGTTCGGGGTCCTGGCAGCCCTCGCATTCGGCCTCGGCGGCAATTTCGAAACCGGTGAAATGAATCCGATCGGGATGATCTTCTTCGCCCTGATGGGCCTGTATGGCCTTGCCGTGATCATTCCGAGCATTGCCCTGTTCATCCGCCGCCTGCACGATATCAACCAGACCGGCTGGATTTATCTCGGCCTTGTCGTCGCCAGCTTCATCCCGTTCATCAATTTTCTGGCGTCAATCGCCCAGATCGTGATTGCCTGTATTCCTGGCACGGTCGGCCCGAACAAGTATGGTCCGGATCCGAAGAACCCCGGCGCAATGGCCGCCGATACCTTCGTCTAGGCAATTGCCAGACACGGAGTTAAGGAGAGCCGGACAGTTGTCCGGCTCTTTTTTGTTGCATGTATTTATCGTTTATTGATAAGGACGCGAAACACTGTTCGCGCCTTTGAGGCGTGCGTCGCCGAATTGAGGAGACTGAAATCCTATGGACATGAGATATGTCCTCTTGTCGTCAAAAGGCCGTATCGGCTCGCGCACCTTCCTGCGGGGCCTGTCCGTCGTCACGGCGGCCTTCATTATCATTCAAATCGCCAATACCTTCATCTCGCCGATCTTCGGCATCCTCGTTTACCCCATGGTGTACGTATATGCCTGCCTGTTCTCAAAACGGCTGCACGATGCCGGACATTCGGGCTGGTTCTACCTGTTATTCCTGATCGGTTACGGTGTGGTCGGCAGCATTGTGAGCGCGCTGTTGATGCCCATCCTGTCGCCGGTTGCGTTCGAGATGTACGCCCAGTTCGGGAGTGACCTGTCCGGTGCCATGGAGGCCCTGACCGAGAATATCCAGGAATTCGAGCGTCTGACGTCCCTGACCACGCTCGCGAGCTTCCTGCTCACGACGGCCTTGCTCGGCTTCATTGCGGCACGCCTGCCGACCGATCCGGACGCGAACCAGTACGGCCCGCCCACATCCCGCAATTCCATGTCCAACACTTTTTCCTGAAGACCCCAGAGGACCCGACCGGCATGACCCATCATATGACGACGCCCATCGATCCGCATCGCCCCTGGATACGCGACGTACGGGATGATCCGGCACGCATGGACTGGATCCAGACCCTGTTCAATCCGATGGGCATGACCGGCAAGCTGCATTTCAGCCGGGCCTGGACCTTCATGTTCATGGGACGGGTGCTGTTGTTCATCGTGCCGGTTTTCGTGGCCTTTATTGCCGGTCTGGCGGGCGCGGACATGTCCGGGGCGTGGAAGCCGGTCAAGGCGATCGGCCTGCCATTGCCGGCGCTTCTGGTGCCGTTCTTCTTTTTCACCATTTTGACCGAGTTCACGTCCTGGGTGGCGCATGTGCGCCGCTTTGCAGAAGTGAACCGGTCGACGCTGAAGGCCGCTATTGTCCTGATCCCGCTTTTCCTCGGCCTGTTGGGCTTTGCGGGCGGTGTCGTGATGGGCTCAGCGCAGTTCAACGCCCAGCAGGCGAAGGCGGCGCAAGTTGAAGCCGCAGTTGCGGAAGGCGGCGAGGCGGCTGCTGCGCCTGCCGAAGCGCCGAAGGAAGCGAAGGGGCCGCGCCGCCCGGACGGGCCCCCGCCCACCCAGATGCAGATGGCGATGGGCGCAGGGATGGGCCTGGCAATGCCGCTCTGGGCGATCTCCTCCTTCATCGTGATGCTGTGGACGCTGTTGCATGTCGCACGCTTGCCGAATGGCGGGGTTGGCGGCTTCCGCACCGGCAGCGACCTGACCCAGGAAGAACAGCGCCTGGAAGCCTACAAAACGGCTTAGGCGGGTTCGCTGACCGGGTCGGGTGCCCGCACGAGGCGGCTTTCGAACACGCTCTCGAAGGCGTCTTTCAGGGCGAGGTCGACCTCGTCCATCGTGGCGGGAATGCCAAGATCGACCAGGCTGGTGACGCCATAGCGCGGATCGGCGATGCCGCATGGTGTGATGCCGGAAAAATGCTCCAGATCCGGCTCGACGTTCAGCGAGATGCCGTGGAAGCTGACCCATTTCTTGAGGCGCACGCCAATGGCGGCGATCTTGTCCTCACGAAGCGGTCCGCCCGCTTTCGTCCGGTCGACCCACACGCCGACGCGGCCGTCACGTGGGCCGGCATCGACATTGAAGGCTGCGAGGCCGGTGATGATCCAAGTCTCCAGATTCTGTACGAAGGCGCGCACGTCGCGCCCGCGCCGGGCAACATCCAGCATCACATAGGCGACGCGCTGGCCGGGGCCATGATATGTGTATTGGCCGCCGCGCCCCGCATCGAAGACGGGAAAACGGGCAGGGTCGCGCAGATCGTCCGGCTTTGCTGAGGTTCCGGACGTATAGAGGGGCGGATGCTCCAAAAACCATACCAGTTCCGGCGCGTCCTCCTCGCGGATCGCACGGGCGCGCGCCTCCATGAATTGGACCGCGTGCTCATAAGGAACCAGGCGCTTTGAGACGGCCCATTCTGTGTCGGGGAATTTCTGCATCACACGGGGCATATAGGCGACATTCGGGGCTTCACAAAGTGCTGGTGTCGCCTTATACGGCCCGTCTGCCTCAATGAAGACCAGTGCGGTCATGGCGGAATTGGTAGACGCGCAGCGTTGAGGTCGCTGTGGGGCAACCCGTGGAGGTTCGAGTCCTCTTGACCGCACCATTTTCAATCGTTCCAGCCTCGCTGAACCCATTGAAAATGACTGTCTGACGGATGCCCGCTTCAATTCGTTCCGTGAAGACTCGCGTTCAGGGCTGGTGCGACTCTCTCAATTCACCGCGCGCACCAATCGCTGTGGGCACCCTGTGAGATTCCTGCGAATCCCGGCTAGCTCTGCGTATTCGGTTCTTGCCGACGCATCGTAACCCCGGCAAGAGAGGCCCCATGACAGACTCGTCCGCTCAGCCTGGCCAGACCGCCGAGACGCCCAACGTCGACCCGGATATGCTGGAAGACATCATCGATGCCGTCGACGAAAAGGACACGCGCTGGCTGGCGCGGACGCTGCAGCGCATGCACCCGGCTGATGCCGCAGATGCGCTGGAAGCCCTCTCCTTCGATACGTTCTCGGAGGCGGTGGAATTGCTCGGCGGCGAGCTGCCGGCCGATATTCTCATCGAGCTGCGCGATTCCTACCGGGAAGAGGCGGTTGAAGTCCTGCCGGACGCCGCCGTGGCCAGCGCGCTCGACGAACTCGACTCCGATGACGCGACCACGATCCTTGAAGACCTTGAGGACGAGCGGCGCGAACGCATTCTGGAAGACCTCGCCCCAATTGACCGGGCCCAGCTGGAACGCGGCCTCTCCTATGAAGAGGATACGGCCGGCCGTCTCATGCAGACGGAATTCGTGGCGGCGCCGGAATACTGGACCGTGGGTCATGCCATCGATCATGCGC
The DNA here is from genome assembly GCA_913057945.1 of uncultured Hyphomonadaceae bacterium. GTDB lineage: Bacteria > Pseudomonadota > Alphaproteobacteria > Caulobacterales > Hyphomonadaceae > Hyphomonas. The sequence goes on from CAJXOF010000004.1 coordinate 48,718, forward strand.
GGGAGCTGGGCGAGGAATTGCCGGAAGTCTTCTACGAACTCTATGTCACCGATCCCGGCCACCGCCTGATGGGCATTGTGCCGCTGGCCACATTGCTGCGCACCCCGCGGGACGTCCAGCTGTCCGACATCATGGAAGACCCGCTTTCGTCCCTGAAGCCGGAGATGGACCAGGAAGAAGTGGCCTTCCAGTTTCGCAAATACTCCCTCGCGGCGGCACCGGTCACCGATGAAGGCGACCGGCTGGTCGGAATGATCACGGTCGATGACATGGTCGACGTCATGCAGGAAGAGAACGCGGAAGACCTGCTCTCCCTGCTCAACGTTCGCTCTGCCGATGGCGCCGATACGGTCTGGGACACGGTCAAGGCGCGCGCCCCGTGGCTGGGTGTGAACCTGTTTTCCGCCTTCATCGCTTCGGCCATCATTTCCCTGTTCGAAGCCGCCATCGCGCAGGTCGTGGCGCTGGCCGTGCTGATGCCGGTCGTGGCGGCGCTGGGCGGCAATGCCGGCAGCCAGGGCCTCGCGGTGGCTGTGCGCGCCATCGCCGAGCGCCAGTTGGACGGGGCCGCCGCGCGCCGGGCCATCCTGCGCGAAGTGCTTAGCGGCTGCGTCAATGGCGTGATCTTCGCCGTGGGCGTCGGGCTGATCTCGCTCGTCTGGTTCCGCGACATCGAGTTGGCGCTCGTCATAAGCGTGGCCATGCTCGCAACCTTCATCTGGGCGGGCCTGTCGGGCATCCTCGTGCCGCTCGGCTTGAAACGCCTCGGCGCAGACCCTGCCGTCGCCTCCTCGGTCTTCGTCCTGACGCTCACCGATGTGATGGCTTTCTTCAGTTTTCTCGGTCTGGCGTCCCTCGTGCTCCTGTAAATTGGGCAGTTTTGGGCGGATTCTCGCGTCTCGGGTGAATGGGCGCGCGATTTGCAGCGCTTGCCCGTAGTAAAAAGTCAAACTGTCCCAAAACGGGAGCCATATGCATGGCCCGTCAAATGCGCACGTCCGACAAGGGGGTCGAACTCATCAAGAGTTTCGAGGGCTTCCGTGCGCGCGCAAGCCGCCTGCCGGATGGCAAATGGCTGATCGGGTATGGCCATATGGAAACCGCACGGGCCGGGCTGACGGTCAGCGCGTTCGATGCCGAACTGATCCTGCGCTTTCATGATTTGAAGCGCGTCGAAAACCATCTGGCCCAGCAGGTCTTCACGCCGCTGAACCAGAACGAGTTCGATGCCCTGGTCTCCTTTGCGTTCAATATCGGCCTGAAAGCCTTCGACGCCTCCGACGTGCTGGCACATCTCAATTCGGGTGACCGCATCCTGGCGGCCGAAGCGATGAACGGCTGGCGCCGGGGCAGGGTGGATGGCCAGATTCGTGTGATTGACGGCCTCGTGCGCCGCCGCGCCGTCGAAGTGGCCATGTTCCTGGATACACCGGGCAAGCGTGTGGCGATTCCGAGTGCGCTTGTCCGCCCCGAACGCGACGGACTGGCCGGCCTGAACGGCGGGCGCGAAACCTCCATCGTGGTGGAGCCGCGGCCCGATCAGGACCGCAGCCGAACCGGCGCAGAGCGCGAGAGCGCCCCGGAGGCCGCGGCCCGCGCCGTGGCCCAGCGCCTGACCCGGATCCTCGGGGAGAATGGGTCCCGCGCGACCGGTGAGCCGGAGGCCGAGCCTGCCGGTGACGAGACGGTTGCCGAAATCACCCGCGCCGTGTCCGCGCTGGCGGGGCCGGAAGGCAATGGCGATACGGCGTCCCCGCCAGCCTCCATGTCGGAACGTCGCCGCGCCTATCGCCCGCCAAACCTGTCTGACCCGGAAGGTCAGGGCATGACGCTCGACAATCTCGCGGTACGCAGGTCCGACCAGGTCATGATCGATGACCTTGCCCCGGTGGAGGTCGATACATCCCGCCTGACGACCCCGGCCCAGGACGAAGTCGCCGATTTCGCCCCGGCCCATGGCTGGCGCTGGCTACCCTTTGCGCTGCTGGCCGGTCTCGGCACAATTGGCTTATATGACGGGCTTCGCCGTATCCTGACGCAGTCGGGTGCCCGGATGGGAGAGGCCGCGAGCCAGACCTATACCGGCCCCCTGATGGCGCTGGGTGGCGGCTTTCTTTTGTTCGTGTCTGTCTATTATCTGTACCGGATGCTGGCTCAGGAAGATTAGGCTGACAGGCAAGGGAAGTCTTGCTAAGTCACCCGCATGATCCCGAACACATATCCTACATTGAACTTCGATCTCGGCGAAACCGCCGACATGATCCGCGAGACTGTGGCGAGTTTTGCCCAGAACGAGATCGCGCCCCGCGCCGCTGAAATCGACCGGACGGACACATTTCCGCGCGACCTGTTGCCCAAGATGGGCGAGCTTGGCCTGCTTGGCATCACGGTCGAGGAAGAGTGGGGGGGTACCGGCCTTGGCTATCTCGAACATGTGGTCGCGATGGAGGAAATCTCCCGCGCGTCCGCCTCTGTGGGCCTGTCTTACGGGGCGCACTCAAATCTCTGCGTCAACCAGCTGCGCCGCTGGGGCAATGACGACCAGAAATCCCGCTATCTGCCGAAACTCGTTTCCGGTGAGCATCTGGGCGCCCTCGCCATGAGCGAAAGCGGCGCCGGCTCTGATGTCGTGTCGATGAAGCTGCGCGCGGAGAAGAAGGGCGACCGCTATGTGCTGAACGGCACCAAGATGTGGATCACCAATGCGCCGGACGCCGACACGCTGGTTGTTTACGCCAAGACCGAGCCGCAGGCTGGCTCGCGCGGCATCACCGCCTTCCTGATCGAGCGCGACTTCAAGGGTTTCTCGGTGGCCCAGAAACTCGACAAGCTGGGCATGCGCGGATCGGAGACGGGGGAACTCGTCTTTGAGGATTGCGAAGTGCCCGAAGAGAACGTCATGGGGCCGCTGAATGGCGGCGTGGGCGTTCTGATGAGCGGGCTGGATTATGAGCGCGCCGTCCTGTCAGCGGGGCCGACCGGCATCATGCAGGCCTGCATGGATGTCGTGATCCCTTACATCCATGACCGGAAACAATTCGGCCAGTCGATTGGCGAGTTCCAACTGATCCAGGGCAAGGTGGCGGACATGTATGTCCAGATGAATGCGGCCAAGGCCTATGTCTATGCCGTCGCCAAATCCTGCGACCGGGGCGAGACGACTCGCAAGGATGCCGCCGGCGCCATTCTGTATGCGGCCGAAACCGCCACCAAGCTGGCGCTCGACGCGATCCAGATCCTCGGCGGCAATGGCTATATCAATGAATACCCCACCGGACGCCTGTTGCGCGATGCCAAGCTCTACGAGATCGGGGCAGGGACCTCGGAGATCCGCCGTTGGTTGATTGGCCGGGAACTTTTCGGCGAAACGGCTTGATATCCAGTAGAAAATGAAACATTATAACATGAGTGGGAGGCGCTCATGTTACGGTTTTTGACTCTGCTGGTGATCGGTCTGACAGGTTTCGGCTCAGCCAGCGCCGACCAGCCTTCAGCATGTATTTCGGACCGAGAACAAATGCTCAGTCTTGATTACAGCGCATTCGACCAAGACCCGCAGCTGGGATGGCGATCCGTTGCTGATCGCCCGGAATGTCGGCTGGAGGCTGCGGACTTGCTTCGAGCGTATCATGAGCGGCTTCAGGCGCGTGGTGAGCCTGTTATCTGGGATACCGCACAGGGCAGTGTGACACTTTCGGACACAGGCGAGGTGGGCATTCTGTACTGGCATGAGGGACAGCTACGGGCCATGGCAGGACAGTATGCTCAGGCTGCTGCATTGTTTCAGAAAAGTCTCAAGCCTGCGGACAAGAATTACGATGCATGGAACCAGTACGCACTCGGCTCGATTGCCTTTCTGGGATCAGACCATGATGAGCTTGTGGCCAATCGCAATAGCCTCGCAAGAAGTTTCCCGGAGTCTCTAAATCTGCGCGTGCTGGATCGACTGATCCGGTGTTTCGGGAAGCCTTACGTCTACGCCTACTCGGCGCAGGCGTGCGCGGAAGAAAATGCCGATCAGGAACATATCGCTGAAAATCCGTGCCCCGGAAGCATAATTGCTTTGCTCGGGCCCGATTACAGGTCTTTCAATAGCGATACCAGCGGTGGTGGATGGAGATTCGTAGCGGACAAGGAGGGTTGCAAAGGCATAGCGGCGGATTTGATCAAGACATATCGCGAAACCAAGATCGCCGGCCAGACACGCAGTCTGCTGCATCACGAAGCGCAGCTGCGCGGGGCCGTGGGGGACTATGCGGAAGCAATTGCCTTGCTGGAAGAGATTCTTGAGACGGAGCCGGACATATCCAACCGTCTATATCATCAGGCGGAGATTGCATTCTTTCGACGGGACAAGGACGCGCTTCTCGCCAGCAGAACGTCTCTCGCCAAACTACCGAAGCCTGATGAATTCGACGGGGGTGTGGAACGCTTCAAGGAACACTTCCCCGATCAACGGCCGCCGACATGGCCTATAAACCTCGATGTTGTGGATGGGCTCATCAACTGTTTCGACAAACCCTACAGCGAAGCCTATTCTTCAGCTGTCGGCCACAATAAATGCCCAATCAGGCCGGGCAGCACTTTTCCTTGACCTTCGTGCCTTCGAAGGCCTGCAGCGTGGCGACATAGCCAGCCTCGACGGTTTCGTCGAATGCCTTCCAGTCGCGTAACTGGACACCCGCCAGTTGCGGCAGGACCAGCACGTCGGCCATGTCGTGACCGAACTTCGTGTCTGCACGGATCGTTGCGGTTCGCATCAACAGGCCCGCAATCGGCGGCGGGCTGGAGAAGCCATTATTGAACACCCAGCGGAAAAAGCCCGGAGGTTCTGAAAACTCTTCAAGGTCGATGTTTTCCGGCTGGCGCGTGACATCCGATCCGACGACAAAACCGCGATGCAGGTCGCGCATGATGTCCGCCGGGAAATTGTTCAGCACCGCGCCATCGACCAGCAAATCCTTGCCGTCCACGACCGGCGGCAGGATGCCCGGCAGGGAGATGGTGGCTCGCAGGGCCTCGCGCAGCAGGCCTTCGCGGTGGATGCGGGTCGAGCCGGTGGTGAGGTTGGTTGACGTGCAGAAGAAGGGAATGTCGAGGTCGCCGATCTCGGCCTCTCCGAAATGTTCCTTGAGGCGCGCATTGACGCGCGCGCCCTTGACCATGCCGACCACAGGCAGGTGATAATCCCCGAGTGGATTGCTGTCGACAAAGGCCTTGCGGATGCGCGTCTCGATCTCGTCATCGCTCCAGCCCATGGCGACACAGGCGGCGATGACCGAGCCCATCGAGGCCCCGCCCACAAAGTCGATCGGCAGGCCCAGTTCGCGCATCGCCCGGACGACGCCGATATGGGAATAGGCGCGTGCGCCGCCGCCGGACAGGATCAGGCCGACCGACACGCCGGCCATGATCCGGGCCAGCCGGTCACAGTCCTGGCCTTCGACCCGGCTCCAGTGAAAGACGCGGGTCGCGCCGGAGGCAGCCATCCATTGGGCGGGCTTGGCCCCCTGGCGTTCGTCGCTGTGATGCAGCAGCAGGACATCGACCAGTTTCAGCGCGCGGGCAGGGGATTGGTCATCCGGCATCAACGGATTGGACGGGCGCGCATCAGCGCGGCCAACGACCCAGATCCGGTCGGCCTGACGCATCGACAGGCGGTACCAGGCATTGTCCCCGATGGCCGAGATCAGGATCACCACGTCATGCGTGCGCTCCAGTTCGTCGAAATAGGCGGCGGGGCGCTCGTCGCCCATCTTCCCGTCCACGATAATGGCTTTGCGGCCGAGGCGTTCGAGCGCCTGTTTCAGGGACCGGGCCCGCAGCTTGAGGTCAATCGTCGGGGACGTCGCCACCAGGGTGAACACTTTCGGCGCGGCGCTGGCCACCCGGTCGCCGGACTTGCCGAGGCGAAGCAGGATCACCCGGATCATCGCTTCCAGCAGTTCCGGCTCGGCGCGGACCATCCGGTCCCATCCCTTGCGGGAGACGCCGACAAGTTCGGTGTCGCGCAAGGCGTAGACCGAACTGGTGTGGGGGGCATCATTCGGCTGGCCGTCGCCGGTCAGGTCGACCCCGCCCAGGAACAGGGACATCTCGCCAGCCGGTTCGCCGGAGCGGATGTGGCCCACGAATTCTGTCTTGCCGTGGGGGCCTTCGCGGAAGATGCCCAGCGTGCCGGACAGGACGAAATAGAGCGTGTCTGCGGGCTCGCCTGCGAGGTAGAGCGGCTTGCCAGCCGGAAGGGAAAACCAGTCGGCTTCCTTGCCGGCGGCCTTCATCGCCCGGCGCGGGACATCCTTCAGGAATTCGATGGCCCGCAGGCGGGGAGTGATATCAATGCCCATGTTGAAGAACATGCCCATTTCGATTCCCTTTTCAAAGCCTTTCGCTCATCCCCTGTGTTTCAAATTCGCATGACGCCCGCGTGACAGGTGGACCGGGCGCCGCTAAGCAGGCACAAAATTCCAGTGGGAGGCGTTATGCCGGTTCTGAAATCCAGCCTTGATGTGTCCGGTAGCAAATTTGCCGCCAACAAAGCGGCCATGAGCGCGCTTCTTGCCGAATTGCGCGAAAAAACCGCCGACGCGGCGCTTGGCGGGCCAGAAGCCTCTCGCAAACGCCATGTCGAGCGGGGGAAATTGCTGCCGCGTGAGCGAGTCGAGCGCCTGTTGGATCCCGGTTCTGCCTTTCTGGAAATCGGCGCGCTGGCGGCCAATGGCATGTACGATAATGAAGCCCCCGGCGCGGGGCTCATCACGGGCGTTGGCCGGGTCGAAGGCCGCGAATGCCTGATCGTCTGCAATGATGCGACGGTGAAGGGCGGCGCCTACTTCCCGGTGACGGTGAAGAAACACCTTCGCGCGCAGGAAGTGGCGCTCGAGAATCACCTGCCATGCATCTATCTGGTCGATAGCGGCGGCGCGAACCTGCCGCACCAGTCCGAAGTTTTCCCGGATCGGGAGCATTTCGGCCGGATCTTCTACAACCAGGCCCAGATGAGCGCGAAGGGCATTCCCCAGATCGCCGCCGTCATGGGCAGTTGTACCGCAGGCGGCGCCTATGTGCCGGCCATGTCGGACGAGACCATCATCGTGCGCAAGCAGGGGACCATCTTCCTCGGCGGTCCGCCCCTGGTAAAGGCTGCGACAGGGGAGGTGATCTCCGCCGAAGACCTGGGCGGCGCGGATGTTCATGCCCGCCAGTCCGGCGTGGCCGACCATTACGCGGCCCATGATTCCCATGCCCTCGCCATTGTGCGCTCCATTGTCCGTACGCTGGCAAAGCCGAAGCCGCAGCCCTTCGACCTGACCGAGCCGGCCGAGCCGCTCTATGATCCGGCCGAGATGCATGGCCTCGTGCCGCAGGATGTCCGCGAGCCCTATGACGCCCGCGAAGTGATCGCGCGACTCGTCGACGGGTCGGAATTCCATGAGTTCAAGAAGCTCTATGGCGAAACGCTCGTCTGCGGTTTTGCGCGCCTCTATGGCATGCCGGTGGCGATCCTCGCCAATAATGGCATCTTGTTCTCCGAAAGCGCGCAGAAGGCGGCGCATTTCATCGAACTGGCCGACCAGCGCCGCATTCCCCTGGTGTTCCTCCAGAATATCACCGGCTTCATGGTCGGGTCGAAATACGAGGCGGGCGGCATCGCCAAGGATGGCGCCAAGATGGTGACCGCCGTGGCCACCGCCAGCGTCCCGAAATTCACCGTCGTCACCGGCGGCAGCTTCGGCGCAGGCAATTACGGCATGTGCGGCCGGGCCTACAGCCCGCGCTTCCTGTTCATGTGGCCGAACTCCCGCATCTCCGTCATGGGCGGCGAACAGGCCGCCAGCGTCCTCGCCACGGTCAAGCGGGACGGCATCGAGCGCAAGGGCGGCGAATGGTCCACCGACGAGGAAGAGGGATTCAAACAGCCGATCCGCGATCTCTATGAGGCCGAGGGCTCGCCCTATTTCTCCACTGCGCGTCTCTGGGATGACGGCATCATCGACCCGGCCGACACCCGCCGCGTGCTGGGCCTTGCCTTGTCAGCCAGCCTCAATGCTCCGTTCCCGGATCGGGGCTTCGGCGTATTCCGGATGTAGTAATCCTACGTATAAAACCCGTTGCACGCCCATGCTAGAAGCCCCCTGTCACATGGCAGGAGGCTGACCCCCATGACCCGCTCTATCTGTATCATTGATGGCCACCCCGATCCCGATCCCGATCATCTGATCCACGCGCTCTGCGATGCCTATGCCGAGGGCGCTGAGGCCACCCATCACAAGGTAAGCTGTATCCGGGTGGCAGACCTCAATGTGCCCTTCCTGACCTCGCAGGCAGAATTCAGCGACCCGCCGCCGGAACCCATCCTCAGCCAGCGCGAAAAGATCGCGGAGGCCGACCATATTTTCATCGCGTTTCCGCTTTGGCTGGGCGGCATGCCGGCACGGCTCAAGGCCTTTTTCGAACAGGCGGCCCGGGCAGAATTCTTCCTGAAGACGCGTGAGGCCAATGCTGGCTGGCCGGAGCGGATGATGAAGGGCAAGTCGGCCCGCATTGTCGTGACCATGGGCATGCCGGATCTCATCTACCGCTTCGGCATGGATGCCGGCGCGCTGAAAGCGCTGGAACGCGGCGTGCTCGGTCTCTCCGGCTTCAAGCCGATGCACCATACGATCATCGGCAGCGTTGACGAACTGACGCCGTCCAAGGTGGAATCCTGGTTCACGTTCATGCGTGAGATTGGCGGTGAAGCGGTCTGAGCCGCGTTCATTACATCTTCGTCGTGAACGTCTTTTCACGCATCATTACCGGCTGTTTCGGGTAGGTTCAGTCCTGTCGCGGTCCCCTGCGACGCATAGAGTGAGAAGGAGTTCGAACATGGTCAGACGTAGCAGCTTTCTGGTAACGGCGGCGATGATGACGGCCCTGATGGGTCATGCGGGCGAGATGCCTGACTTCTCGTTGCTGGATCTGGATGATGATGGCCTGATCAGCGAGGATGAATATGTGAGCTATTCCGACAGCGCGGGCACGGCCAGCGAGTCGGAGGCGAAAGCCAAGTTCACGAAATTCGACCTCAATTCGAACGGAACCGTTTCCGAGGAAGAACTGGCAGATGCCCTTGCTGCCTGGCGGGGACGGTCCGAGCACAGCGCCGTGACGGGGGCTGGCCTGCCGGTTCGGTAGGCTACCCACCCTGTAGGTGCTGAAGGGGTCCGCCGGTCCAGCGGGCCCCTTTCCATTTGGAGCGGATACGATAAACAGCCCCGATGGCGACAGCGCACCGATTGGCGGCAAACAGGTTCGATCTCATCCGGTTGGCGCTCGCCTCGGCGGTGTTTGCCTATCATGCCATTGTGCTGTCCGCGCTCGCCCCGTTGAGCGGGCTGGAACGCGCTTGGGGGCACGTCGCCGAGATTGCCATTCAGGGCTTCTTCATCGTCTCCGGCGCGCTGGTCGCCGGCTCGCTCGTCCGCGCTCAAAGCCTCGCCGATTATGCTGGCAAGCGTGTGCGGCGGCTCTATCCGGCCTATGCGACCGTGATCCTGATCCCCGCGCTCATCAGCCTGCTGATGGGTGGAAATCCTGGCGGGGTCGCAAACTATGTCGGCGCCAATCTCGTCTTCCTGAACTTCCTGTCGCCGGACCTGCCCGGCCTGTTCGAGGGCAATCGCTTCACGGAGGTCAACGGCGCCCTGTGGACTCTGAAGATCGAGGTCATGTTCTATCTCTGCCTGCCCATCATCGGATGGGTCCTGCGAAGGATGGGCCGGGCGCAATGGATCGCCCTGGTGGCGCTCTATGCGGCAGGGGAGGCGTGGCGCCACTATGTGCCGGTCCTGCTGGATCATCCACTGGCGCCTGTACTGGCGCGCCAGCTACCCGGTCAGATGGCTTTCTTCGCCAGTGGCATTGCGCTCTGGCAGGTCTGGGATCTGGCCAGGGCGAAGCCGTTCTGGTTTGGCGCGGCGGGGCTGGCGCTGGTTCTCCTGTCGGCGCTGCATCCGTGGCTTGAGCCGCTGCGCGGTGCCGGACTGGCGGGTCTGATCGCCTGCGCCGCCTTCCTGCCGGGGCCGGCCCTCAATGCCGCGCGGTTCGGCGATATCAGCTATGGCGTCTACATCACCCATTTCCCGATCCTGCAGGGCCTGGTCATGGCCGGGGCCTTTGCGGCGCTCGGCTATGCTGCGGGATTTCTCCTCTCTGCAGTTGGGGTTATCGCCGCCAGCTATGCGCTGTGGCATCTTGTCGAGCGGCCCGCCTTGCGCCCATCCAGCCACTACCGCAAGGTGGCTTCCAACTCTGAACAGGACTGACCCCTATGCGCGATTCCGATTATGATCTCATCACGCTCGAAGCGACGCAGGAAGGCCTTGCCGTCGTCACGCTCAACCGGCCGGACGTGCATAATGCCTTCAATGCCGAACTGATCGCCGAGCTGACCGATGTGTTCCACACCATCACCGACCAGCGCACCATTCGCATGATGATCCTGCGCGGCGCAGGCAAGAGCTTTTCCGCTGGGGCGGACCTCAACTGGATGAAGCTCGCGGCCATGCACACGCGCGAAGACAATGAGCGCGATGCGATGAACCTCGCCGAAATGCTGCGCACGCTCTACGACATGCCCCAGATGACGCTGGCGCTGGTGCAGGGCGCGGCCATGGGCGGCGGCGCCGGCCTCGTGGCGGCGTGTGATGTGGCTGTGGCGATGAAGGGCACCAAGTTCCGCTTCTCCGAAGCGCGGCTCGGCCTGACGCCGGCCACGATCAGCCCCTATGTCATCGAGGCCATCGGCGCGCGCTGGGCCAAGGCCCTGTTCACGACCGCTGAGACATTTGATGCCGACTATGCCGAAAAGCTGGGCCTCGTTCAGTATGTCGTCGAAAACCAGGCCGAGATGACGGCGATGGAGGAACACCTCGCCGACCTCGTCTTCGCGGCGGCGCCGGGCGCTGTGGCCGAGAGCAAGGCGCTGGTGCGTGACGTCTCCGGCGTGTTCATCGACAAGGATCTCAGCCACGAGACGTCAAAGCGCATCGCTGCGCGCCGCGTCTCGGATGAGGGCAAGGAAGGCATCGAGGCCTTCCTCGACAAGCGCCCGCCTAGCTGGGGTCGGTAACCAGGACGCTGTCCTTCGCGTTCACGGGCAGGCCCAGGTCCGCCAGGAAATTCAGCGTCGCGCTGACCGGGTTAATCCCGGTGAGCGCCTCGATCTGGTGCTGGAAGAAATACGCCACAATGCCGAACAGGATGATGTAGATGACGAATTGCATCAGGGATTTCAGGAGGAAGGCGCCCGCGCTGCCTGCGACAAAGCCGATCGCCCCGAGGATCAGCGCGCCGGAAACCGGCTCCAGATTGCTGATGTCTGCTGCCTGCGTGAAGCCGATATAGCCCCCGACGACGGCGCCGATGGCGCCGGCAAGGCTGCTGATTCCGATACCTGATGCATAGGCCATAAGACACTCCCGCGTGGTTTCTGCCCGTTAACCCTTACGACAGCTCGGAAGGGTGTCCAAGCCGGAATTTGGCCCGGCAAAGGTCTTCGCCCCGCCCGGATTGCGCCGTGATTGACCCGGATAGAAGAGGGGATGGAGAGGCCCGAACCCGCCCCGACGCGCGCCCAGCAGCGCCTGCACGCCGCCCGCGCGGCCCTGCATGCCCGCTATGTGACCGGGCCGGTCAGTCAGGCGATCTTTGAATTCATTGCCTTCGGCATCAAGCAGGGCTGGGCGTGTCTCTTCGGGGGCCTGATGCTGGGCCTGCTGCTGCTCACCTTTGTCTGGTATCCGGACGGGGCATGGCTCTCACGCTATGATTTCCTCGTGCTCGGCGCGCTCGCCATCCAGGTCATGATGCTGTGGACGGGCCTTGAAACCTGGGAGGAGGCGAAGGTCATTCTCGTCTTCCATGTCGTTGGCACGGTGATGGAGCTGTTCAAGACCGCGCATGGCAGCTGGATCTATCCGGAGGAGAGTTTCCTGCGCATCGGCGCGGTGCCGCTGTTCACGGGCTTCATGTATGGCGCGGTCGGCTCCTATCTCGCGCGGGTCTGGCGCATCTTCGATTTCCGGTTCGACCGGTTCCCGCCGCTCTGGCTGCAGGGCCTGCTGGCGACGGCGATCTATGTGAATTTCTTCGCGCATCACTGGCTGCCGGATGTCCGGATCGCCCTGTTCGTGGGCACGGCGATGGTTTACGGGCCGTGCCTGGTCTGGTTTCGCGCCGATGAGACGCACCGGCCCATGCCTCTGGTCATTGGCTTCGGGCTGGTGGCAGTCTTCATCTGGTTTGCCGAAAATCTTGGAACATTCGCCCGCGCCTGGGCCTATCCCGGGCAAGAGCATGGCTGGCAGATGGTCTCTTTATCGAAACTCGGTTCGTGGTATCTGCTGATGATAATCAGTTTTGTCCTGGTGGCGGCCGTGCATGGCAAAGCCCACCGGGCGCCGGGAGGGCCACGCATTGAAGATCCAGAAGCTGCTCGTCGCGAATAGGGGCGAGATCGCCTGCCGCATCTTTGAGACCTGCCGCCAGCTCGGCATCGCCACGGTTGCCGTCTATTCTGACGCCGATGCGCGCGCGAAACATGTCCGCGAGGCCGATGAAGCGATCCATATCGGCCCGTCGCCCGCGCCCGAAAGCTATCTCAAGGTCGAGGCCATCCTTGCCGCCGCCAAGGCGACCGGCGCAGACGCCATCCATCCGGGCTATGGCTTCCTGTCCGAGAATGCCGATTTCGCCGAAGCCGTCGAGAAAGCGGGCCTCATCTGGGTCGGCCCGTCCGCCAAGGCGATCCGCTCCATGGGTCCGAAGGATGAAGCCAAGCGCATTGCCGAAGAGGCGGGCGTGCCTGTGCTGCCCGGCTATCGCGGCGAGGGCCAGGAGCTGGAAACGCTCGCCAAGGCCGCAAAAGACGTGGGCTTCCCGCTGTTGATCAAGGCGGTCGCCGGGGGCGGCGGGCGCGGCATTCGGCTGGTCTCCAAGGCGAGTGAGCTGAAGGCCGAACTCGAAAGCGCGGTGCGCGAAGCGGAGAGTTCATTCGGCGATGGCCGGGTCATGCTGGAAAAGCTGGTCGAGCAGCCGCGCCATATCGAAGTGCAGGTGTTTGGCGACGCGCATGGCAATGTCGTCCACCTCTATGAGCGCGATTGCTCGCTGCAGCGCCGCCGCCAGAAAGTCATCGAGGAGGCGCCTGCGCCCGGTATGCCGGAGGATGTGCGCGCGGCCATGACGGACGCGGCGGTGAAACTGGCGCAGGCCGTCGGATACCAGGGCGCCGGCACGGTGGAATTCATCGTGGATGGGTCCAAGCCGCTGGGTGTCGATACGTTCTGGTTCCTGGAAATGAATACGCGGCTTCAGGTTGAGCATCCGGTCACCGAGATGATCACCGGGCAGGACCTTGTCGCCTGGCAATTGCTGGTCGCTTCAGGCGAGGAAATCCCGCTGGCGCAAGACGAAATCCCGCTGATGGGCCATGCCATCGAGGCGCGCATCTGCGCCGAAGACCCGGCCGACGGTTTCCGCCCTGGCGCAGGGCTGATCCTTGAGTTCGGCCTGTTGCAGCCGATTGATGGCGAAACGGTCCGCTGGGATGCCGGCTTCGAGACGGGCGACCGCGTGCCGTCGAGCTATGATTCCATGATCGCGAAACTGATCGTGTACGGAGAGGATCGCGACGCCGCCGTGGACCTCCTGACCGAGACGCTGGCGCACACACAGCTGGCGGGCGTTCCGGCCAATACCGGTTTCCTGCGCCGCTGCGCCCTGTCAGAGGCGTTTCGGGATGGCACGCATCATGTGAACTGGATTGCCGAGCAGGGGGACGCGCTGACCCATCCGCCCGCCGCACACCAACATGCGTCCGTTCTGGCGGTGAGTGACGTTGAACTGGATGATGCCGGCGCCATCACGCCGTGGGGAATCCGTGACGGGTTCCGGTCGAACGCTTCGCCTGTGCGCAAGGCCGCAATTGCCGTAGGCGCCGATGCCGACTGGTTCGATCCGTCAGATCATGAGGTCGATGCGGACGCGCCGCTGCCTTTCGTGACAGACATCTCGCCGCGCCGCTATGCGGTCACGACCGGCGGCGACACGGTTCTGGTCGAAGTGCCGGACTATGACGCTGATGTGGAAGCGGTGCTGGGCGGCGACACTGTCAGCGCGCCGATGCCGGGCAAGCTGCTCGCCGTGCATGTGAAGCCGGGCGATACGGTCACCAAGGGCGATCCGGTCGCCGTGATGGAAGCGATGAAGATGGAGCACACCCTGCCGGCGCCGCGCGATGGCGTGGTGGAGTCCGTGGAAGCTGCCGCCGGGGACCAGGTCGCCGAGGGCGATATCCTGGTTCATCTGGAGGCGGAGTAACCCCCACCCTTCACATGCTGGTGTGACCCCTCCAATCCGGTCAGGTGAGGCCGGATCAATCCTGCGCGCCTGGAGAGTGGGTGTGGAGACGCGGCAGGCAAGGAAACATGTAAAGGGTAGGGGCCGCTGCGTGACTAGGCCGCGACAGCGTAACCGGAATGGATCCGTGCAGGCATCTGCGCATCGGGGCGATAGCGGCGGTGCACGATCGGCGGCGCGCTGATCTCGCCAAGCGGGTTGGCGGCGTAGGCTGTCGGCTCGGTCTTCAGGATCAGTTCGCCATATTCATTCTTGGCGACAGAGATGGGCGCGGCGGAGCCATCGCGCTCTGCGGCCCAGAATTCAACACCCGTCGAGGCCAGGGCAATCGCCTGTTCCAGCTCCATCCGAAAGCCGTCTCCATAGACGACATCCTTGGACTCAATTGGATCGTACTCACATCCCTTGATCACCAAACCCGACATGCTGAAACCCCTCGAAACTGTGTGCTGAACCTGTTCTTCGCTTGATCTGCGATAAGAGAACATAACCAGAATATTCACCTTTTGGAAAGGAAAAAGTTCCGACTTTGTTCCAAAAATTTCGAAATTCGAAAAGATTCAGGAGTCTAGGGGTAGAACGCTAGCCTTGCAGCCGCTTGAGCGCCCGGTCCCGCCCGATCAGGGGCAGCAGCGCGCCCATGTCGGGGCCGTGTTCCTGTCCGGTCAGCGCCTTGCGGAGCGTCATGAAGAGGCCGCGGCCCTTGCGGCCGGTTTCGGCCTTCACGGCATTCGCCCACTGGCTCCAGCTCTCGCCCGTCAGCTCGCCGTCGGGCAGCAGGGTCGCGGCGGTCGCCACGAAATCCTTGTCTTCCTCATCGACCAGCGGTGTGATCTCGCCGAACACGGTCTCGACCCATTGGGCAACGTCCGGCAGCAGGGAGCAATTCTCGCGCACAACGGTCCAGAACGCTTCGTCTGCGGCGCGCGGGTCCACGTCGGCGAGCCGGTCCTTCACGGCCTCGAACGGCAGGCTATGCAGAATGGCGGCGTTCAGTGACAGCAGTTCGGCCTCGTCAAAGCGCGCCGGGGCGCGGCCGATCTTGCCGAAATCAAATTCCGCCACCAGCTGGTCCAGCGTCTCGCGCGCCTCGACATTGTCAGACGTACCGATTTTGGCGAGCAGGCTGGAGACCGCCATCGGCTCATAGCCCTGCGCGCGCAATTCGCCCATCGACAGCGAGCCGAGGCGTTTCGACAGGCCCTGTCCGTCCGCGCCGATCAGCAGCGGCGTGTGCGCCATGTCCGGGGCGGTGCCGCCGAGCGCCTTGAAGATCTCGATCTGCGCGCCGGAATTGGTGACATGGTCCTCGCCGCGCACGACATGGGTGATCTTCGCCTCGATATCATCGACGACCGAGGGGAGAGTGTAGAGATAGGAGCCGTCCTCACGGATCAGGATCGGATCGGACAGGCTGGATGTGTCGATGCTCTGGTCCCCGCGCACGAGGTCGGTCCACTCCACGCGCCCGCCAGACAGCTTGAAGCGCCAGTGCGGCGTGCGGCCTTCGGCTTCCAGCTTCGCCTTGTCGTCATCGCTCAGGTCCAGCGCCGCGCGGTCATAGACGGGCGGGCGGCCCCGCGACAGCGCGATCTTGCGCTTGCGGTCAAGCTCGTCGGCGGTCTCGTAGCAGGGATAGAGCAGGCCCATCTCGCGCAGCTTGTCCGCTGCGGCGTCATATTCGGCAAAGCGCTTGGACTGGCTGAAGCTGTCCTCCCAGACGAGGCCGAGCCAGGTCAGATCCGTGCGGATGCCGTCTTCATATTCCTGTGTCGAGCGCTCTGTATCAGTGTCATCAATGCGCAGGATGAACTTGCCCTGCTGGCCCTTGGCGAACAGCCAGTTGATCAGCGCCGTGCGCACATTGCCTACGTGCAGGCGGCCGGTGGGCGAGGGAGCGAAGCGAACAATCGGTGCAGTCATGGAGAAAACCTGTTTTGAAGCGTGCTTTCGACATCAAATTGCATAAAAAGCCAAGGGATCGATGCCACATTCTTGCTAATGTTCGTGCTAATGTGGCACGGGCATGTGAGTCGCCGTCAAGGAGAGGTAGATGAGACTGGGCTGTATTCTGATCGCAGCGGGCCTGCTCGCGGCCTGCGGACAGGAGCGCGCGGACGCCCCGGCGGCGACGCCGGCGCCCGCCGAAACCAAAGCCGATCCCGGCCTCGACAGCGCGCTGGAGGCAGAGCCTGCCGCGCCGCCGGCCGATGATCTCGATTACAAGGCGCTGTCCGGCTATGATGACAGCTGGTATGTCAGCCCCGGCTGGCCCGGCGAATACCCGGCCGGCTTTGCCGTGCTGGATGCCGGCACCATCGTGCCCGCCTGGACGGTGCCGAATGGCGCCAATGAGGCCGACACGAGCTGCGCCCTGCCGCAATACGCCAATTACCAGCTCTGGAATTATGAGCGCGCCGACGCGGACAACCTTCGCTTCTTCGTGGCAACCAAGACGTTCCCGGTCACGCTCAACCAGGATGCCAGCATCGAATACATTTCCGAGGGCGGCATCCACACGCTGGACCTCAAGGCCGGCGAGCAGCTGACCTATCTCCGCTATCTGGGGGAGGGCTTCACCGTTGTCTCCCATGAGGGCGCGGAATACGACATCAACGAGGCCGAGCTGCGCGACATCAGCGACATCGGCTCGATGCCGACCGTCGAGGACCAATGGGTGCGCGTCACCTGTGAGGACGGCACGCAGCCCTGGCTGCTCTATGCCTCCGTGATCGAGCATCCCGGCGTGGTGCCGTCACCGATGCTGGCCTATGGCGAAGCGAGCGATATTGCGCCCGAAGACGCCGAGCAGATCCGCATGGATGCCGAGGCCAACCGCCTCGCCTATGAAGGGCTGGAACCCAGTTCGATCGAATAGGCGCCGGTCGCCCGGTCAATCATCCCGGAAGCGGTTGGTGATCGGATAGCGTCGGTCGCGGCCGAAATTCTTGCCGCCGACCTTCACACCGGGCGGGGCCTGGCGGCGTTTGTATTCGGCGATGTAGAGCAGATGCTCGATCCGCTTCACCACGGCCCGGTCATGCCCCCGCGCCAGGATCGCCTCGATCGGTTCTTCCTCGTCCACCAGCCCGCGCAGGATATCGTCCAGCACATCATAGGGCGGCAGCGAGTCATCATCGCGCTGGTCCTCGCGCAGCTCCGCAGACGGCGGCTTGGTGATGATCCGCTCCGGGATCACTTCGCCCGCCGGGCCCAGCGCGCTGCGCGGCACTTGCGTGTTGCGCCATTTGGCCAGTTCGAACACTTCGGTCTTGTAGAAATCCTTCAGCGCATTGTAGCCGCCGCACATGTCGCCATAAAGCGTCGCATAGCCGACCGCCATCTCACTCTTGTTGCCCGTCGTCACCACCATGTGGCCGAACTTGTTCGACAGCGCCATCAGCGTCACCGCCCTCAGGCGCGACTGGATGTTCTCTTCGGTCGTGTCCGGCTTGGTGCCGGCAAACTGGTCGGCCAGCATCTCGCCCATCGCGTCCACGCCGGGGGCGATATTGATGCTGTCATATGTCACGCCCAGCGCCTCGGCGCAGGCTTTCGCGTCTTCCAGGCTGTCCGAGGACGTATATTTCGACGGCATCATCACACACCAGACCCGGTCCGGCCCCAGCGCGTCTACCGCAATTGCCGCCGTCAGCGCCGAGTCGATCCCGCCCGACATGCCCAGCACCACGCCGGGGAATTTGTTCTTGTTGACATAATCGCCCAGCGCCAGCACCGCCGCGCGGTATTCGGCATGCCAGCCCTCTGTCAGTTCGGCCTTCGCGTCGCTCTCGAACCGATGCGTGGACGGATCATACTCCACCATCGCCGTGCCGGTCACGAAATCGCCGAGCAGCTGGTGCTCGGTCCCGTCATGATCGACCGCGTAGGAGCTGCCGTCAAAGACCAGCTCGTCCTGCCCGCCCACCTGGTTCACGAACAGATACGGCACGCCTGTCTTGCGCCAGGCGGAAAAGGTCGTGTGCCGCTCCACCTGCACCGTCCGCCGCCAGGGCGAGCCATTCGGCACGATCAGCATGTCGGCGCCCGCATCATGCAGCTCGCTCGGCACGCGCGGATACCAGATGTCCTCACAGATCGCGACGCCGATGGTCACGCCATGAAACTCGAACACCGGGGGAGGGCCCTCGCCGGCATCGAAGATGCGCTTTTCGTCGAACACGCCATAATTGGGCAACTCGCGCTTGTCATAGCGGCCCTTGATGGCCCCGCCCGACAGCCACACCGCCGAATTGTGGCGCTTGTCCCCGTCCATCCACGGCGCGCCAATGATCAGGTCGGGGGCGTCGGCGGTCTCGGCGGCCAGCGTCTTGACCGCCTTCATGGAATCTTCCACCGCGGCGGGCTTCAGCACCAAATCTTCGGCCGGATAGCCCAGGATGAAGAGTTCCGACAGGACGACGAGGTCCGCGCCCTGCGCCTTGCCCTCGGCCAGCGCGCCCCGCGCCAGCTCCAGATTCCCCCGAATATCCCCCACCACCGGGTTCAACTGCGCGACCAAGATTCTCAGCTTTTTGCTCATAAGGAGCATTTAGGGGGCTGCGCAGGGAATGGCAATTGCTCCAGTGGAGCGATTGCTCCGGAGCGGGCCCAAGCGCAAGCGCAGAGCGGGGAAATAGTAGTTGGTGATGAGGGAAGTCGTTGTCCGCAGGCCGAATAGTACCGCTATCTCATTAGAGGGTGTAAGAATCGCCAACAATGGTTTACTTCAATCTGCTACTTTGGATTGGGATTTGTGTATGCTTGATAGCGAATTAGAGCAGTTCATCTCAGATGCTCCGATTTCCAATGTAGCGATGGACCTATTTGGTCACGCGCTCATAGCATCGAAACTTGCAGATGCAATTACAACGCCTGGAAATAGGGGGAGCAACGTCATTGGCCTTCAGGGATCTTGGGGAACAGGCAAGACAGGCATTCTCAATTTGTTGGAAGGCGAACTGAATAGTCGAAACGCACCAAAAATTGGGGCTGCTGAACTACGTGTCTCCGTCATACGCTTCCAACCTTGGCTGGTCGGTTCAAAGCACGCGCTTCTCGCATCGTTCTTCGGCCAGTTTATCCGGGCTATTGATGAAATTCGGCATTCTAACTTGGACGCTTTCGAAATAGACAAGAGGCGAACGAGAAAAGCACTCAAGAGGTTAAAGACATCCGTTGCATCATTCGCAGAAGTGGTTTCAGCAACTGCAAATGCTGCGGTGTTGTTTGATTCCTCCGGTGCTGCATCGGTGGTGTCAGCGGCGGCTGGTGCTGCCAATCCAATATTGAAAAAACTCAGAAGCGGTGAAGCATCCTTGGAGCAGCGAAGGGATGAGGTGCTTGAGGCGCTGCGATCAGTAAATGAGTTGGTCTCAAACTTGCGGTTTGTCGTAATACTCGACGATCTTGACCGGTTGGAATCTGAAGAAGCTCTCGAAGTGCTAAGGTTAGTTAAGTCGGTTGGTGACCTTCCATTCGTATCGTACGTGGTGGGGTATGATCGAGATGTCCTAGCAAAAGCCATAGAAGGAATAACTCCGGCCGAAGATGGCTACGCATTTATGGAGAAGGTCTTTCAATTTTCCTTTGCTGTACCCAACCCTGAAGCAGGGGCATTGTCGTCATGGTTGCAGAGGACACTAAGCCAAGAATTTCCTAACAAAATTGATTTTCGGACGAGACGCGCGTCGGTGGTTTTGCGAATTTGGGGGGGGCGCCTCCTTAAAACACCTCGCTCGATACGAAAGCTCGTTTCAGCGCTGAAGATTATGTGGCCTGCCCTTTGTGACGACACAGATCTATTGGATTTAGTCTGGATTGAGATGCTGAAAGAGAACGCTTCGTCGGGGGACAAAAATCTTTATGGTTGGGTCTATAATTATCTTGAGAATATCGAAGGTGTGGCAAACGGGGAAAAGGTCGTAGTCCCATCAGAAACAAGCCAAGAACTTCAGAAACTTCTAAAAAACTTGGGGTGGTATAGTCTCTCAAGTAATGATGAAGGGGCGGGTATCGATCCTCATTATTTGAACGATATCCTACCAGGAATATCTGCATCCTATTTAACTGATCATCACCCGATAAAATGTTTCGATTTCGATGGAAGTTCAAATTGGAAGGATTTTGTTCCTGAGCGAAGGTTGGGGTCCCCTCGCCATTGGCGGCTTTACTTCTCGTTCGATACTCCTTCGAGAGCGTTTTCAGATGCAGCGATGGCACGTCTGGTCGATTCGTCAGAGGTCGGCGATCAGAAGCTTCTATCAGACCTGCTGGACATCATTGCTCAAAATCAGGAGCAGTATCCTCAATTTTTGGAGCAAATATTTGGAGAGCGTTTGGAAGCAACGGCAAAGAGCTTTTCGAGTTTGGTGGCGAAGTCTTGGGCGTCTGCATTGATGTCGATTCCTCCAAAGTTGCCGAAGGTGAGCGAATACGAGCATGAATTTGGATTTATTGGGGATTTTCAAAGAAGCTTTAGGCAGCGGGTGGTTAGTCTGTGTACGCAAGCGTCTGAATCGAATACTGGCGAAGTCCTGCTTGATATCGCACAGGCTACGGGAGTGCCTTGGTCGGTCGCTGAAGTGCTTTCCGCTGAGTTAGACTTTCACAAATCTTCCGCCGAGGGGTCGCCGAGTTTCGATTCCGAAAAAGTCGTATCAGAAAAGGAACTGAATCTGCTCTCGGAATATGCTGATAATTTGTTCAGTAATATGACATGGCCAGAATTCAATCGCTCACTATCGAAGTGGAAGATATTATTCTGCTGGCATGAGTTTAATGCGCCGTCAGCGTCTTCTTGGTTGGAGAAAATGCTTGAAGACAATTCATTGTTGACAGATAGGTTGTACGATTTGCGGACGTTCTCTTATTCTTCAGAGGTGCATGATCATTTGCCTTCATCGTTCTTTGCGCTTTTTTTGAATTCAAAGAAATTATTCGAAAGATTGAGCGAGGTAGCTCATCCAGCGAGCGAGCTTAGCAGCGAGAGAGCCTTGCACTTATTGTCAATTTGGAGAAATCACGGAGAGTCAACTTTTTAAGATTGGTTCAATCCGTCTGATAGCCCTATCCCCCATACTCCCCGCATGGACGCGCAAACGGACATTCTGAAACGCGGGCTGGCGCAGGCTGGCCTTGCCGTGCTGGACGCGTCCGCGCTGGCGAACCTCCATCTCGGCCCGAAAGAGATCGGGCGGGGGGTGGCGCAGCGGATTTCCGGGCGGCTCAAAATGCTGGAAACGATTGTCCGCCGCCTGATCCTGGTCCTGGCGCTCAATCTGACCCTTGCCCCGGCGGCCCCGCGCGCGGCGCCCACTGATCCGGGGCCCGAGCCGGACCTGCCAGAGGGCGTCGAACTGGCCATCTTCCCGCGCCTGTCTCCGAGGCGGTTGAAACTGCTGCCCGCGCGCCAAAGAATTGAGGGCGACTTTCCGGACATTTCCCGGACCATTTCCGGACCAGTGTCTCCGCACAGGCTGATGGCCCGCATCGCGGCGCTCCGGCGCGTCATCGCTGACCCGGACGGCCACGCCCTCCGCCTCGCGCGCACGCTCAAGCGCCTGCAGCAAAAAGGAGAGCCCCGCCCGATGGTTGGCGCGGCGACCTCCGCCTTCCGCCTCTCGCCAGAGCTTGGCGCGATTGCGACGCTGCTGCCAGCGCAGATCAGGGCCGGGCTGGATTCGTGGGAAAGCTCGGGCTGAACGCCCTCAAAATGTAAGGATTGTGCCGGGCCGCCAGGGGCGTCTCCGGTCTTCCGTGCTGGGCGTCAGGGCAGGGGGCGCTTAGCCCGTGGCCTGCATGTCCTCGACGAACGGCCCAAGGTCTTCATAGAAACGGTACTGATCGCGGCCGCTGCGCTTGGCGTCATAAAGGGCCGTGTCGGCGGCGCGGAGCAGGGGGCCTTCGGCGAGGCAATCAAACGGCGCGGCCGCAATGCCGATCGAGGCACTGACCCGCACGCGGTGTCCGCTGGACAGGCCATAGGGCTCGCGCAGCTTGCGATTGAGGCGCATGGCGAGGCCTTCGACGGCAAGGCGCGAGGGCGCGGTCGTGCAGACCACGAAGAATTCGTCCCCGCCAATCCGCACGGCCAGATCGGCGTCGCGGATCGTGGCATTCATGCGGGCGGCAACGGCTTTCAGAACTTCGTCGCCGGCGCCGTGGCCATAGGTGTCGTTGACCTCCTTGAAGTCATCAAGGTCCATCGCCAGCAGGAAAAGCGGCTTGGTGGTGGAGGCGCTGGCGAGCAGGCCCGGCAATTTGTCTTCCAGCGAGCGCTTGTTGGCGAGATGCGTCAGCGGATCGGAATAGGCCAATCTGCGCACTTCCTCCTGTTTCACGACCTGGGCCGAAATGTCATTGGCGGTGCCGATATAGCCCGTGATCTGACCATTTTCGTCATGCCGCGGGGCGCCGGCCATGTCCATGTGATAGGTCTCGCCGTCAATGTCCGTGAACGTCCCGCGAATGCGGGCATATTTATCGGCCGTGGCAATGGCTTTCTGCATATGGGCGGCGTTTTCCTCATCGAACTGGATGATGTCGAGATAGTTACAGTCGACCAGGGAGTCGCGGCCGCCCTTCAGTTTTTCAAGGAAGGTGCCCTCGGCATAGATCAGCTTGCCCCTGAGATCGGTTTCCCAGAACAGGTCGGCGGCAATCTCCGAGAAATTGGACAGGCGTTTCAGCGTGGCCTGGGCTTCGGAATGCTGCTGGTCGAGGTCCTTGAAGGCGCGGATCATGGATTTGTGCGCCGGCCAGAAGACGAGGAACACTTCGGCGATAACGGTCAGCACCAGGGCCAGGACCGTGTAATTCTGAATGCTGCTGAGCCAGGCCGCGCGCTTGTTGGCCTGCGCCTCGAAGGCATCGGCCGCCGCGCCCAGCTGGTCGGCCAGCGGGCCGGAGGCGTCATGCTCGATCGCGTCGAGGGCGATGCCCGTATTCCGGCGATCCACCAGCACCCAGTGAACATTGTTGATCAGCTGCAGGACTTTGGCATGAATGGAATCCTCGCCCTCGGAATAGATCGCGTGCAGGGCGGCGTCATCTTCGCCAAAGCGGATCAGCTCATAGTGCGAGGTCTCGAACAGCTTGATGCTGTCCTTGAGATTCTCGCGCAATTCCGGGGATCCGTCTTCGGCATAATCATGTGCGGCATGCGACATCTGCTGCAGCAACATGCGCTGGCGTCCGCTCATATTGATCGCTGTCGCATCGTGCGCGCCCTGGCGCAGAGCGGTCAGGGACATGATGTGGCTGGCAAAGATCAAGGCCAGGATAATGCTCAGCGCGAGAATGTACCGGTTGAGGTGCGATTCAAGAATCGCGCGGCCGGGACGGCGCGTTTTTGCCTGCTTGAAAAGGGTGCGTCCAGAAAACATGATGGCGCCGGTATATCAAAACAGGGTTAGAATCGCCTTTCGACAAGACGGAAATTCCCTACCGTACCTTCAGTATCTGTTTACCTAGATATCCAGTTCTTCGACGAAAGCCGCATTCTCCTGAATGAACCGGAAGCGCAATTCGGCCTTCTTGCCCATCAGCGTATTGATCAACTCCTCGGCCGGGATCTCCACATCATCAATCGCTTCCAGGGTGACCCGCGCAAGCGTCCGCGTTGCCGGGTTCATCGTGGTTTCCTTCAGCTGGGACGGGTTCATCTCGCCGAGACCCTTGAAGCGGGTCATGTCGACTTTCTGGTTCGGCTTGAAATGCTCTTTCATCTTTTCGGCGCGGTCGGCATCATCCATCGCATAGACGATCGTGCCCTTGTTGGAGAGCTTGTAGAGCGGGGGCAGGGCCAGGAAGAGGCGGCCACTTTCGATCAGGCCGGGCGTCAACCGGTAGAAGAAGGTGATCAGCAGGCTGGCAATGTGCGCGCCGTCCACGTCGGCATCGGTCATGATGATGATGCGGTCATAGCGCAGATCATCCAGCTCGAATTTCTTGCCGAGCGCCGTGCCGAGCGCCAGCGAGAGATCATTGATCTCCTGATTGTTCATCATCTTGTCGAGCGAGGCGCTTTCGACATTCAGGATCTTGCCGCGCAGGGGCAGGATCGCCTGGGTCTTGCGGTCGCGCGCCTGTTTGGCAGAGCCGCCCGCCGAGTCGCCCTCGACGAGGAAGAGTTCGGTGCCGTCCGGACCCTTGTTGGAACAATCGGCCAGCTTGCCTGGCAGGCGCAGTTTCTTGGTGGCCGATTTTCGGCTGATATCCTTTGCCTTGCGGCGGCGCTGGCGTTCCTCAGCGCGCTCAACCGCCCAGCTCAGCAGCTTGTCAGCCTCTTTCGGGCTGCCGGCCAACCAATGGTCGAACCGGTCGCGCACGGAGTTTTCGACAAGACGGAAGGCGGCGGTCGTCGACAGCTTGTCCTTGGTCTGGCCGACGAATTCCGGGCCCTTGATGAAGACCGACAAGAGCAGGCCGGAATGGCCCATGATGTCTTCGGCCGTAATCTCGGAGGCTTTCTTGTTGCCGGTCAGCTCCCCGAAATTGCGCAGGCCCTTGGTGATGGCCGAGCGGAAGCCGGCTTCGTGCGTGCCGCCATCCGGGGTCGGAATGGTGTTACAATAAGAGCGGGAAAAGCCGTCTGCCTCGCCAAAGCCGGCGCGCGTCCAGGCAATCGCCCATTCGACCTTGCCTTCGCCGCCCTGGTCCACCAGGCCGGTAAAGGCCGCGTCGGTGATCGTCGCCTTGCCCTTGAAGACCTCGTCCAGCTGGTCTGCCAGTCCGTTCGGATAGGAAAGGGTGGCTTCGGCGGGAACCTTGGAGTCTTCCGGCAGGAGAGCCGGGTCACAGCTCCAGCGGACTTCGACACCGCGATAGAGATAGGCTTTCGACCGGGCCATCTGGAACAGGCGGGCCGGGCGGAAGCGCATCTTGTCGCCGAAGATCTGGAAGTCCGGCTTGAACTTGACCGATGTGCCGCGGCGGTTCGGGGCCGTGCCAACCTTTTTCAGCTTGTCCTGAGGAATGCCGCGCGAAAAGGTCTGGCGATAGAGAATCTTGTCGCGCGCAACTTCCACCTCGACCAGTTCCGACAGCGCATTGACGACGGAAATGCCGACGCCGTGCAGGCCGCCGGCCGTCTCATAGGCATTGTCAGAGAATTTGCCGCCCGCATGCAGCGTGGTCATGATGACTTCCAGCGCGGACTTTTTGGGGAATTTCGGGTGCGGATCAACCGGAATGCCGCGGCCATTATCGGTCACAGCCAGAAACCCGTCGGCGTCGAGCTTGATCTCGATCCGGCTGGCATGGCCGGCCACGGCTTCATCCATGGAATTGTCCAGGACTTCAGCGAACAAATGGTGATAGGCGCGCTCATCCGTGCCGCCGATATACATGCCGGGGCGTTTGCGGACAGGCTCGAGGCCCTCGAGGACCTCGATATCCTTGGCGGAATAGCCGGTACTTTCTGTACTCATTTGGTCAAACAGCTTTGCTTGCTTGGCGGCTGCCATATGATGTCTCCGATAAGGGCGGGCGACTCAATGTCGATATGGGAGCACATAAGATGACAGCCTCGATTAATACGGCGTTAACCCTGGAGAGCGGGCTTACCTTCCCCAACCGACTTGTGAAGGCGGCAATGACAGAGGGACTCGCCGATCCTCGCAACCGGGTAACTGAAGCTCATCTGACATTGTATCGCCGCTGGGCGGAAGGCGGCATTGGTGGGATGATCACGGGAAATGTCCAGATTGATCGCAATCATCTCGAGCGTGCCGGGAATGTGGTCATAGACGGCAAGCCGTCAAATGAAGAGATGGACATGTTCTCACGCTGGGCCGAGGCGGGAAAATCCCACGGCGCCGCGATGATCATGCAGGTCAGCCATGCCGGGCGGCAGACGCCCAAGCTGATCAATCCACGCCCGGCTGCGCCAAGCCCTGTTGCCCTTGGCTTGCCGGGCGGCCAGTTCGGCCAGCCGCGTGCGATGACGCTGGACGAAATCAAGGCCGTGGTCGAAGGCTTCGGGCGCGCTGCCAGCGTGGCAAGACAGACCGGATTTGATGGAATCCAGGTGCATGGAGCACATGGCTATTTACTCTCCTCATTCCTGTCACCGCTGGCGAACCAGCGCGAGGATGAGTATGGCGGACCGCTCGAAAATCGCGCGCGCCTGCTGTCGGAGTGCGTGAAGGAAGCGCGAGTGGCGGCCGGGCCGGGCTTTTCGGTGTCGGTGAAGCTCAACTCGGCCGATTTCCAGAAGGGCGGCTTCAGTTTCGAGGATTGCCTCGACGTGATGGACATTCTGAATGAACTTGGCGTCGATTTCGTGGAGATTTCCGGGGGCAATTACGAGCAGCCCCGCATGATGGATAGCGAAGGTCTGGAGCCGGTTTTCGAGCAGGATGTCCGCGAATCGACGCGCAAGCGGGAGGCCTATTTCCTGAAATACGCCCGGGCGGTACAGGAGCGCAGCCAGCTGCCCCTCATGGTAACCGGCGGATTTCGCACCACCGAGGCCATGAATTCCGCGCTTGCAGAAGGCGAGGCGGACTTGATCGGTCTGGGCCGACCGCTCTGCGTTGAGCCGGACACGCCGAAACAGCTTTTGTCCGGAGAGATCGCTGTCGCGGCGCAATGGGAAAAGACGCTGCGTCTCGGGCCGGGATTGCTGGGACCGAATTCCCCGATCAAATTGGTGAAGGCGCTTAACGGCTTTGGAGTCATAGGCTGGTATTACGAACAGCTGCGCCGGCTGGGCGCAGGCGAGGCCGCCGATACCGGATTGGGCGTCTTTTCGGCTTTCCTCGCCAACCAGAAAAACGAATCCCGCACCGAGAAGGCCAGAAAAGCCGCAATGCCCTGATTGCAGACAGTTTCCACAAGGGAGGGGATTTCCTGAGCATTCGGTGGCTTGAACCTGCCTGCCTCGCCCTCCACATCTGGTGAAACGCCCGACTCCTGCCATCTTCGGCAGGCAGGGTATCCTGAGCTGCCGCCCAGTCGGGGCTCAATTTGAAGAAGGAGGCATTGTAAATGCCAGGTATAAAGAACCTTCCGGTGTTGCCGTTGCGGGACATCGTCGTGTTTCCAGACATGGTCGCGCCCCTGTTCGTGGGACGGGACAAGTCTGTTCGGGCCCTCGAAATGATCGAAGAGGCCGATAATGAAATCATGCTGGTGGCCCAGCGCGACGCTGCGATCGACGATCCGGATTCGGGCGACGTCCATGAAGTCGGTACGATCGCCACCATCCTCCAGCTCCTGAAGCTGCCGGACGGCACGGTGAAAGTGCTGGTCGAGGGCAAGACGCGCGCACGCCTGAACCAGCTGCACGACCGCGGTGAATATTTTGAAGCCGAAGTTGAAGCCTATGACGAGGCGCAAGGCACCGATGATGACGTGCAGGCGCTGATGCGGGCCGTGCAGGAGCAGTTTGAAAATTACGTCAAGCTGAACCGCAAGATCCCACCGGAATCCGTGACCACGATTGCTGCGCTCACCGAGCCTGGCCGTCTGGCCGATGCGGTGGCGTCGAACCTGTCTGTCAAACTCTCCGAGAAGCAGGAATTGCTCGAACTTCCCGATGCGAAAGATCGCCTCGAGAAGGTCTTCGCCCTCATGGAAGGCGAAATGGGCATGTTGCAGATGGAGCGGAAGATCAAGAACCGCGTCAAG
Source organism: uncultured Hyphomonadaceae bacterium (assembly GCA_913057945.1). Taxonomy (GTDB): domain Bacteria; phylum Pseudomonadota; class Alphaproteobacteria; order Caulobacterales; family Hyphomonadaceae; genus Hyphomonas. The sequence goes on from CAJXOF010000004.1 coordinate 76,756, forward strand.
CGGCAGATGGAGAAGACCCAGCGCGAATATTACCTGAACGAGCAGATGAAGGCGATCCAGCGCGAGTTGGGTGAGCAGGGCGGTGATGGCGGCGAGCGCGATGAGTTGGCCGACCTCGAGCAGAAGATTGCAGACGCCCCGCTGTCTGAAGAGGCTCGCCTCAAGGCCGAGGCCGAGATCAAGAAGCTGCGTCAGATGTCGCCGATGTCTGCGGAATCGACCGTCGTGCGGAATTATCTCGACTGGTTGCTGGCCCTGCCATGGGGCACGCGCAAGGAAATCGAGACCAATCTCGCCAAGGCCGAGAAACAGCTCGACGATGACCATTATGGTCTCGACAAGGTGAAAGAGCGGATCCTCGAATATCTCGCCGTGCAGAAACGCACCGGCAAGATGAAGGGACCGATCCTCTGCCTCGTGGGCCCTCCGGGCGTCGGCAAGACCTCGCTTGGCCGCTCCATCGCTGAAGCCACGGGACGCGACTTTGTGCGCGTGTCGCTGGGCGGCGTGCGGGACGAGAGCGAGATCCGCGGCCACCGCCGAACCTATATCGGCTCCATGCCGGGCCGGGTGATCCAGTCGCTGAAGAAGACCAAGACGGGCAACCCGCTCTTCCTGCTGGACGAGATCGACAAGATGGGCATGGACCATCGCGGCGATCCGGCCTCAGCTCTGCTGGAAGTGCTGGACCCTGAGCAGAACTCGACGTTCAACGATCACTATCTGGAAGTCGATTACGACCTTTCGGACGTGATGTTCGTGACGACGGCGAACTCGCTCAACATGCCCCAGCCGCTTCTGGACCGGATGGAGATCATCCGCATCGCCGGCTACACCGAGGACGAAAAGGTGGAGATCACCAAGCGTCACCTCATCCCGCAGGTTCGTGAAGATCACGGCCTGAAGGAAGGGGAGTGGATTGTGGCAGACGATGCCATCCGCGACCTCGTGCGGTATTACACCCGCGAAGCCGGTGTGCGGAGCCTGAAGCGCGAAATCGCGCGGCTTGCCCGCAAGGCTGTCCGGATCCTGACCGACAAGGAAGGGGAGGTCATGACGATCAATTCGGAGAACCTTCCCGAGTTCGCAGGCGTGCGGAAATTCCGCTATGGCCTCGCCGACGAGACCGACCAGCTTGGCGCTGTGACGGGCCTTGCCTGGACCGAAACTGGCGGTGACCTGCTCACCATCGAAGCGGTCAAGATGCCCGGTCGCGGCAACATGAAGGTCACGGGTAACCTCCGCGACGTCATGAAGGAGTCGATCCAGGCGGCGAGTTCGCTCGTGCGGTCCCGGTCTGTCATGCTCGGCATCAAGCCGACCGTGTTCAACACGACCGATATCCACGTGCACGTGCCGGATGGTGCGACGCCAAAGGATGGTCCGTCTGCGGGTGTTGCCATGACGACGGCGATTGTCTCGCTGCTGACCGGCAACCCGGTTGACCGGGAAGTGGCCATGACGGGCGAAATCAGCCTGCGTGGACGCGTCCTGCCGATTGGCGGTCTGAAGGAGAAGCTCCTTGCGGCCCTGCGCGGCGGCATCAAGACGGTGCTGATCCCGGAAGAGAACGAGAAAGATCTCGAAGACATTCCGGAGAATGTGAAGACCGGCCTGAAGATCGTGCCTGTGTCGGACATCAATGAAGTGCTGGCGATTGCCCTGACGCGGCCGCTGTCGCCGATCGAATGGTCGGAAGCCGATGAAGCGGCGCTGCAGGCGTCCTTGTCCGGTCAGCCTGGTAATCAGGCGACCGATCCGGCCCGGCCTCACTAGGCTGAATTGAGACTTATCGCAGGCGGCCGTTCAAACACTGAACGGCCGTCTTGCTTTTTCCCCCAAGCGCGTGCATTTGAGCGGGATTGGGGCGGTTAGCTCAGTTGGTAGAGCATCTCGTTTACACCGAGAGGGTCAGCGGTTCGAGCCCGTTACCGCCCACCATAAAAACAAGGCACTAGCCTGTGGAAAAAAGAACATCAGAGAACAGTTTACAGCATAGTTTACAGGTTCTGTTCTTGTTCCGTCCTTAAAACGTGGCGCTCATCCGCCCAGAACGGTCGCGTCCAACGTGTGTGCGCGCTTGATTTTTAATGCATGTCTTGGGTGTCCAGTCGAACAGATCGGTGAGGACTTTATCGGTGAAGCGGTCCCGGCTCAGCCGTTGCTGGATTACTTCGCGTCTTGCCGTCTACTACCGTCGGACACCCGCATGAACAGGGCGAGAAGCGGTTCGTTGATATAGTAATTGTTCCGACCGGCTTGATGCTTGGTCACGAAACCCGCTTCGGCTAGTTGGTCGAGATACTTGGTGGCGGTCGGTCGGCTGACATGCAGGTCGTGCATCACATAATCGATGCGCGTGTAAGGGTGGCGGAAGAGGTTGTTCAACAAGTCCTGACTGTAGATCTTGCCGAGCTCTGCTCTCATCCGTTTCTTGTAGTCCGCCATCTGGGCGCGCAAACCTTCGATCAGCTGTAGGGTCGTCTGAGATGTCTCTGCCACCGCTTCCAGAATGTAGAGTACCCAATCTTCCCAGGCGCCGTCATCTCGCACGGCCTGCAGCAATCGATAATAGTCGTTTTTCGTACCTGTGATGTGACGGCTGAGATAGAGAATGGGAATGTCGAGCAGGTCCGTGCGCGTCAGATAAAGTACATTGAGGATTCGCCCGATGCGGCCATTGCCGTCCGGGAACGGGTGGATGCTCTCAAATTGATGATGAATGATCGCCATTTTGATGAGCGGGTCCAGATCGCAGGCGTCATCATCGTTGATGAAGATTTCGAGCCCAGCCATAAGGGCTTCAATCTCACGCGGGCCCTGTGGTGGCACGTAGACGGTTTCGCCTGTGCGATCGTTCTTCAGCTCTGTTCCGGCCTGCGTTCTGAAGCCATCATCTCGCCCCTTCAACAAACGAAACATGTCGATGATGATGCGGTTGGTGATCAATCCCTGCGTTTTGCGTAGCTGATCAAATCCAAGTCTTAAGGCATCACGATAGAGCGCGACCTCCTTTGCTGCGGCTGAGCCAGGTCCTTCGGGGAACAAGTCTGCCTGGAACAGTTCGTCTTGAGTGGTGACGATGTTTTCAATTTCAGAACTTGCCTTGGCCTCCTGCAAGGCCAGCGTGTCGATCAAGATACCCTGGTTGGGGATGGCTTTGGCTGCGCCCTTCAATTCCGCCAGTGCCCTGTTGGCGCGCGCAAGTGCCTTCAGCACCGGCACCGTCTCTATCTCGACCGGTGGCGGAAGGTCTGGCAATTTGTACGAGGAATCTGGTAATTTCGACATAATATGTCAAAGAAACGCAATTTTCTTTACATGTCCAGCTAACGTGTAAAGAAAATCACCAAATTGGTGCAAATCAGCACCAAGCGATTTCTTGCCTATGCAGGTGGCAGCCTTTACGAGACCTGGCTACTAGATCGAAGTCGTCATCGCTTCAATAACAGCTGCATCTGACACGTAAATCCGTTTCATTTTCGCAAGTGTGCCGGGCGTCCAGCCGAACAAATCGGTCAGAACCTGATCTGATATCAGAGCCGGGTAAAGGTGCTGAAGGATGACCATATTCGTCGCGCATGTCTTGCGCATGTCGTGGATGGTTGGCCCATCGTTATCCGGGCCAAGTCCCATACGGCTGCGATGGCGATCAAAGCTCGTACCGAACCCTTCTGCCGTCCAAGGCTTGCCCTTACTGGAGAAAAGAATCGTGAGGGGTGCCGTCGCGAGTTTGGCGCGCGCCGCATCGATTTCATCAAGCAACGATCGAAGCGGAGGCGTGATGGGGATAAGTGCAGTGTTGCGGCCACGGCTCTTGCCCGTGGGAATGATCAGATGCTGTTTCGTGATCGCCGAAAGGGGCAAGCGGGTAAGGTCTTCACGGCGAAGTCCGGTGTGAAGAGCCAGTTTGAACGCCCAGGCCAAATGCGCCGACGCGGTTTTGAGAAACTTTGCCTGCTCTTCCAGAGACCAAATACGTGCTTCCGTCGGCCGTTCATAAAGCGGTTCGATGCCATGCGCTCGGTTCCAGTCCAGCCGCCCGTCCTTTTTGCACCAGGTCAGGAAGGCCGACAGAGCCAGGACGGCCTCATCAGCTGCGCTCGGAGAGTGACCCCAGACACGATCGCGGTGGGACGTGATAAACTTGATAATGCGTCTGCTATCGAAAACCGAAAGGGGTGCGTTCGCAGCTGGCTGGCCCGCCTTCAGGGGCATTTCCAACCACTTGTCGAGATATTTGATCCTTGCCGTTTGCCCTTTTGGCTTCATCTTTCTGAATGCGGGAGACTTCTTCCGATAAAGCATGACCGCCATGGCGAGCGAATCTGCGACCGGCGCTCTTTCATCCTCCATCACCTCTGAATAGGCCTGGATGAATTCTGGAGGCAATCGCTTGCTGGCTCCGTCCAATCTGGATCCTTCACTCGTCCAAAATTTGGGCCCACCTCGAAACGCATAATAATAGTATCGGGTCTGACCAGTCGCGAGCTTCTTTGCAATTACATGAAGTCCCTTGATGGACATGCTCAGCTCCCTAGCCATTTCGCCTCCGAATCAGTTTCGAGCCTGAGAGAGGCCTTGTCCAGAAGCGTAATCTCGCCGTCAGGCATCAGGCGAACGCCGCAAACATCAAATCCTGTATCTTTCGCTGCAGCGATCAGCGTTTTGAGACGGCGCTTGATTTCACAGGTTTTGAGATGTGGAGGTATCTGCGTTCGGGCCATCGCTCGGCATCACCGGTAGGTTTGAGTTTTCATGGCCTTACGAAAGCCAGGATCGCTCGAAAGGAAGGCTTCAAGCATCAGAGGAACCAGCGTAGCCACCGATGCCTCTGCTCTGTAGGTGGCAGCATGGATCCGAGAATACGCTTCGAGGTCCGCAGCCAGAGATGGCTCGAGACTGATCGACAGTTTCTGCGGTGTCCGGTCCGGAAGCGGCCCGATTTTCAGACTGACTTCACTCATGGCTGTATGCCTCCTTCATAGGGCTTCAAGACAATGTCCTTGTTGACCAGCACGCCGAGCCGCCAGCCGGGGCGGATGGTGATCGTCGGCTGGACGTCGAGATTGCGGCGCACGATTTCCTGGCCCGCTTCATTGGCGCCGGTCTGCGCCGAGCGTCGCAGCGCCCGTGCGATGTCACCCTCATCATCGCTGGCGAGTTCCGACCCGACGCCGAGCAGGGTCGACAGCGCGACGCCCTGCAGCAGTTTCCAGGAATGATAGTCGACCTTGTCTTCGAGACCGGCATAGCCGCGCGCATCGGCGCCGGCGAGATTGTCGATGCGGATGGACGTGCCGTCCGGCATGATGATCCGGCTCCAGACAAGCAGCGCGCGCGACTGGCCGAACGCGATGACGCTGTCGTAGCGCCCGATCAGGCGTGCGCCCTGCGGCACAAGCACGATCTCTCCGGTCACTGTGTCATAAACCGGGCTTGTCACCTGCGCGATGACCTGCCCCGGAAGGTCGGAGTTCACGCCTGTTAGCAGGGTTGCCGGAATAATTGTTCCCGCCATCAGCTGGTAAGGTGAGACCGGCGTTTCCAGCCGATGCGGATTGTAGATCGACGGATCAGGCTCGGCACCGAGAAAGTCGAGCTTGCGAACCTGACGGTTCGGGTCTTCACTTAAGGATGACCCGAACGCGCTGCCGTCAGATGGCGTAAATGCCGACAGGTCTGGAAAACTGATCGAGGCCGCTGATGGACTCGCAACGCCTCCTCCAACGCTCTTCGAACCCGTACTCGCCCCAACCTGGAAAAACACTCCGCTCCCGCGCGCCGCATCGGAGAGCGCTGCTTCACGCGCCCGCAACTCTGCCTCGAGCTCCGCCAATTGTTCATGCATGGGGTCAGATTGAGGTGCATCCTGCTCAGGCAATCCCATCCGCCCTTCACGCTGCGCCTTCAGGATTGGCGTGCCGAGGTCTCCCGGCAGCGGCGGCCCGAGGATATCGCCTTCCGGCGCAATCTCACCATAGGATTTCGGAAGCGTGGCCAATCCATCCGCCTCTGGATTATGACCGGTATTGTAAAGCTCCCGAGCCGGACCGTCAGTGCCATCTTTCGGACTTTGCAGCGCGAACGCCAGTGAACCAAGCACGATTGCGCTGCCTGTTCCGAGCAGGATCATCAGCGCCCGTTTGGAGAACCGCTTGACCGGCCTCGGGCGCCCGCGGATTTCAAGCGGCTGTGCTGGTGGGGAAGCCGTCTCTGTCATGGCTTCGCTTGCCCGAGATCATTGCGCGCAATCTTCACGACGTCCTGGCGCTTTTCGCCAAGGCGCAATTCGGCGCGCGCGAACAGGCGGTCGACGACATAATAGTCGCCGGACATGCGATAATTCACGAGCTGGGACTTGCCGTCCCGGCCGATGACGAAGAGAGCAGGCGCCTCGCCCTGGTCGAGCCGGGCCGGGAACTGGATGTAGACCTTGCGCCCATCATCGAACACGCGGTCCGGCCGCCAGTGCGGAGTGTCACCCTCGAGGTCGTAGCGAAACTTCAGCCGGTCCAGTTGCAATCCGGCAGGCGAGGAGGATGATAAGCCTCGAGCCGTGCCGGAACTCGCCACCCGCGTCACAAGTTGCTGGTCGGCATAGCGCCAGGAGACAGCCGCCATATAGGTTTCTTCGAATGCCCTCAGCTCAAGATGGTAGGCCCGCAGGCTCGTCGTGATGATGAGGTTGGTCTTCAGGCCCGCCTGTGTCGGTTTGATCAGGATATGCGCCTGGGCCTCGCTACCCGTTCCGGAGACCGTATCCCCGAGGACCCAGCGCACCGTGTCGCCGGCAGAGACCGAGACGAGTTCCTCGCCCGGCTGCAGGACGATGTCGGTGACCTGTTCCGGCGCGCAATAGACCTGATAGAGCGCGCCGACCGTGTAGGGATAGACCTGGATCGCGTTCATGTAATTGTCGAGCGAAGGCTCGATCGCCGCCTTACCATTCGCCGTTTCGATGGCCTGGTAAGGCTTGAGTGATGGCGCATCTGCTTCCGTCGGCATGGGCTTCAACTGGCCCGGCATCGCGCCGGTGACACTTGTCGGCGTATAGGTGCGGTAGACAACCGGCGTTGGCGCCAGGTCCGCGTCGGCGATATCGGTCTCGTCCGCGTCAGGGGCGAGATAGAGATATTCGACATAGTCCGGTTCATCGAGTGTAATGTCTGGACCGACGGCTGCGGGGAAAGACTCGCAAGCCGCGAGGGCGGTCGAGGCGAGGAGGATCAGGGCAAGGCGTTTCATGGGGGATATGCTCCTATTGGTGGTCTTTCGACCAGTTGAGGCCGTGGACGTAGAGGCCGAGGGGATTGGCCCGCAGGGCCTCTTCGGTGCGGGGTGGAACGATGACGATCGAGAACACGCCGGTATGGTTGGACTGGCCGGTCTCAGTGCCGTTGCGATATGCGGTCTCGCGCCAGCGCACGGTGAAACTGTCGTCGGAGGCGCGCACCACGCTCGTCACATCGACCGACATCGAACGTCGCCCGAGATCGGCAAACGGATCATTCTCACGGGCATAGTCATTGAGCGTCGCAGCGGCCCGGTCGGTCGCATAGGCATAGGCCTTCAGCCAGTTCTGCCGGACGACCACCGGATCAATGGAGATGGACCGCGTATTCTTCACAAATTCTGCGAGGTGGAACGCGATCTGCGCATCGGTCGGTTCATAGCGTCCGTCGGCTGGGCCGACAGCGCGTACGGCGCCTTCGCCGGTCAGTTCCACCACGTAAGGCGTGACGAAAGACTGGGTGGAGCGCCAGACGAGGCCGCCAGCCAGTACGAAGGACAGGCCAAGGCTGCCGAGCGCGGCAATACGCCAGTTGGCCGCCTGCACGCGTGCTGACCCGATCCGGTCGTCCCAGGCCTGCGCGGCGCACTGGTAAGGCGTGACAGGTTCCGGCGTCGCGCCATAGCGGGTGGAGGTTCGCTTCCAGAGCTTCATATCAGTCCTCGTCATTTCTGAGTTGTATCGATGTGCCGCCGCCCGGCCGGTCGCCGTCGCGGACAGCTGAGGCGGCCATCATGCCGGCATCGCGGGTCGACTGGTCGCGCCGGATACGCCTTGCCCAGTCCGGAGATGATTTCTGCCCATTGGCAGGACCTGCATTGGGTGCGCCCGTGCCGCCCGTGGCCGCGAACGCAGCGCGTGCCCCGGCCTGATAACGCTCGCTTGGGGTTCCAAATGCCCGTCGGGCAAAACCTTTGGCGCCCGAAGCCGCCGCGCGAACACCTGCGCCCGCGACACCGCTCATGCCTGCCATGGCGGCGCCGGCGCCGGACTTGACGGAAGCGGCGGCGTTCATCTGGTAGGCAGTCCGGGCGCCGCCTGCCATGGAGGCTGCTGCGCCGACCGCGCTGCGCGTGCCGCCCGCTGCAGCGCCGATTCCAGCCTTGGCGATGGAACCACCCGCGACGGTCCCAGCCACCACGCCCGCTGCCGTGCCGATGGCGGCCCCAGCCCCAAGTTGTGGCGCGCCGGAGACAAGTCCCGTGGCGATGCCAGGTCCGAACAGGCCGAGGGCGAGCAGGGAGAGCGATCCGAGGATGACGGAAGCTGCCTGTTCGAGCGTCACCTCATCCGGCTTGAAGGTCGATGTGATGGAGGAGAAAATGGTCGATCCGATGCCGACAATGATGGCAAGCACCATGAGCTTGATGCCGGAAGCGATGACATTGCCGAGGACTTTCTCGGCGAGGAACGAGGTCTTGTTCCAGAGCGCGAAGGGGATGAGCACGAACCCGGCCAGCGTCGTCAGCTTGAACTCGATGATGGTAACGAAGAGCTGGATCGCAAGGAAGAAGAAGGCGAGGAGGGTAATGATCCAGGCAAGGAACAGAACGGCGATGATGACGATGTTCTGGAAGAAGGCGATCGGGCCGGTGAGCTTTTCGATCTCGTCGAGCAGCGGCAGGGCGGCATCGAACCCGGTCGCGGCCACGAACCCGGGTTTCATGATGTCGTCTGCGGTGATCGTGCCGCCGGTGGCGTTAAGGCCCAGCTGCGCAAAACTCGTGAACAAGACGTCCGACAGGAGCGCGAAATTGCCGAGGATCAGCGCGAACGCGCCGACATAGAGCACTTTCTTCAGGAACCGCCCGACAATGTCGGTATCCGGCCCCATCGCCCAGAAGAGGCCTGCCAGCGTGATGTCGATCGCGATCAGAGCGCTCGTAAGGAACGCGACATCCGGTTGCAGGAGGCCGAACCCGCTATCGATATAAGCCGAGAAGGTCGCAACGAACTGGTCGATGACGCCAAGATCTTCCATGGCGCTAGTTCCGCCTGTAGGCGACGCCGTCGCCGCGGAAGCGCTTGTGACGGATGCGGGCCTGTTCCTCGATGGCGGCCCGGCGCGATTCTTCGAGCGCCACCATCCGGTATTGCGCGGCCATCAATTGCTGCATCTGCATCTGTTGCTCGACCGAGAGCGCGACGAGCTGGTTGCCGGCCTGGGAGACGGACAGGTTCCCGGTCGCCGCCTGGCTCTCACCAACAAGGTCTGTCAGCGTCTCGCGCGCGTCCGCAATCGAGGTCACAATCCCGGACTGGACCTGGATCGAGGCGCGGAACGCATCCTGGCTGATCCGCCACTGGTCTGCGGCTTCGATCACGATTTCCTCATTGGAGAGGTCTTCATAGGAGTCCGGGAACGCCTCTTGATACTGGCGTTCGGATTCTTCGACTTCGTAGGTCACCTCACCCGCTTCCCGCATCAGTGTGTCGATGCGTTCGAGCAGGCGTTTCAGATGCTCGATAGAGCCATAATCGAGGCGTTTGAGGTCCTCGGCCTGGTTCACCAGCATCTGCGCTTCATGCTGGAGCTGCTGGATCTGGTTGTTGATCTGCTCCAGCGTGTTGGTGGCGGTGAGGATATTCTGGACGAGGTTTGTCGGATCGATGACGACATCGCCGACGCCGAGAAGGGCGTTCGCAGGGGGAGCCACCAGACCAAGTGAAGAGACAGACCCGAGCAACAGGGCGATCATTCGGCGGCGCATGGCACGTCTCCTTCTGTTCCGATCAGGTTTGCCGCCCAATGGAGTCCGCGCGCCGCAAGCCAGGCCGGCGCGAACCCGTCCGGACCTGAAGCAGTAAGAATCTCGGAGATCAGTTTTTGGTCGGCTTTGGAACCGGCAGCGCAGAAGGCGAGGGCGACTGGACCAAGGTCCAGATCGAAGAGCCGATTGCCGTCCGGCGTCTGAACATAATAGTCCCGCTTCGGGGTTGCCCTTGTGATCAGTTCGACCTGCCGCGCATTGAGGCCGAACCCTTCATACGCCGCGCGCTGCGAAGGCTCTTCGGCCCGTGCATTGGCGAGGAAGATGCGGGTCGGCGCGCTTTCGATCAGGCTCGGGGCTATTGAACTGGCCGAGATGTCCGACAGGCTCTGCGTCGCACACACGACGGACACGTTCTTCTTGCGCAGCGTCTTCAGCCAGTCGCGCAGGCGCCCTGCAAACATCGGATGATCGAGAAAGAGCCAGGCCTCATCGAGGATGAGCAGGGTCGGTCGGCCGTCGAACCGGGCTTCGAGCTTCGTGAACAGATGTGCAAGCACGGGCGCGGCGAGCCGCTTGTCCTGCATCAGCGCGTCCATTTCGAAGCAAAGCATGTCTCCGTTGGCAAGACTGTCTTCTTCGGCGTCGAGCAGCGCGCCATAGGGCCCGGCCAGCGTATAGGGTTCGAGCGCCTGCCGGAGCTCCGGCATCTGGATGAGCGCGGCAAGCCCGGTTAGTGTGCGCTGCACGACAGGCGCCGCGCCAAGGCTCTGCAGCGCCGTCCAGACGGCTTGCTTCACCTCGGGTGTGACCGCGACATTCTCCTGAGCGATCAGCCCCAGCACCCAGGCCTGCGCCTCAGCGATCCCGGCTTCACTATCCAGTGCCCGCAACGGTTGGACCGCCAGGTCGCCCTCAAGGCCCAGCTCATACCAGGTCCCGCCAAGGGCGAGCGTCGCGCAGCGCGCTGAACCGCCTTTGTCGAAGATGAACACCTGCGCGTCGGCGTAGCGTCGGAATTGCAAGGCCAGCAGCGACAGGAGGACCGACTTGCCGGCACCGGTCGGCCCGACCACCATCATGTGTCCGACATCGCCCTGATGCGTGACCAGCCGGAACGGTGTCGCACTGGCCGAGCGCGCCATCAGGAGCGGCGGGCCGTCCAGGTGCGTGTTGCGCTCCGGCCCTGCCCAGAGTGCCGACAAGGGGGCCATATGCGCAAGGTTGATCGTGTTCAGTAGCGGCTGGCGGACATTGGCATAGGCTTCACCCGGAAGCGTGCCGAGCCAGGCTTCGACGGCATTGACGCTTTCGGAAACGCAGGTGAACCCGCGCCCCCGGATCACGCGCTCGACGGCGCGGATCTGGTCGTCGGCGATCGCTGCATCCGCATGCCGAACGACAATCGCCGTCGTGCAATAGCCGAAGGCAACATGGCCCGCGCCGAGCGCCTGCAGGGCCTCGTCGGCATCGGCGGCCTGATTGTCGGCATCTGAGTTGAGGAGTGTTGCGGGCTCATTGGTGAGGATTTCGCGCAAATAAGAGGTAAGCGACCGGCGTTTCGCAAACCAGTTGCGGACATAGGCATTGAGCGTCTTCTCGGCCTCCGGCTTGTCGAGGGGCAGGAACCGCGTCACCCAGCGATAGGCAAAGCCGAGCTGGTCGAGCTCTGAGAGCAGCCCGGGCTCGCCGGTTGCGGGGAACCCGTTGATCGTGAGGACTTTCAGCGTTTCGTCCCCTAAGCGGGGTGACAGCCCGCCCGTCAGCGGCGTATCGACCATGAGCGCATCAAGGCACATCGGCAGCGAGGGTGCCTTCACCGTCTGCCGCGCCACCGAGATGCAGGCATGCAGGTAGGTCAGCGTCTCATCGTCATCCAGGAACCGCGCCTCCGGCATCAGATCCGCCATCATGTCGCGCGCCCGGGAAGTTTCGGTTTCGAAATGCGCCAGATGCTCGCTCCAGAACGCAGCTGGAGCGTCTGCCGGATCGTCGATGAAGAGCTGCTCGATCCGGGCCGTCCGGTCGGCCGGTGGCATCCATGTGAGGGTCAGGTAGCAATCGGTCTCGAAGTGGCGCCCGTGCTCTTCGAACGCCGCCCGGCGTTCCTCATCGACCAGCCAGGCGGCGCTGTCCCGCCAGATGCTTTCGGGATAGGTGACGGATGGTCGCCGGTCCGCTTCTATATGCAGCGCCCAACCTGACCCGAACCGGCTGAGGAGATTGTTCATGCGGGCTGTGACGGCGACGAGTTCTTCCGGCGTCGAGCTTTCAAGATCGGGTCCGCGATATAAACAGGTCCGCTGCAGGCTGCCATCCTTATTGAGGATGATGCCCGGCGCGATCAGGCAGGCCCATTTGAGATGGTCGGCAAGCGCACCTGGGCGGGCGCGGTATTCACGTAGGTTCAGCATGCGTAATAGCCCCTTGTCCTTATGTGCCGGATCAGCACGTCGGTAAATTGTGGATCACGCCGGGCGGCGAAGACGCAGAGGCCCTGGGCCACGATCCAGAAGACGAGCCCCACCACCCAGAGCTGCAGGCCGATACCGAGCGCGGCCGCCAGCGTGCCGTTGACGATGGTCGCAAGCCTCGGCGCGCCTGCGAGCAGGATCGGGGCCGTCAGCGAGCGATGGACCGGCACGCTATAGCCAGGGGGCAGGGGGCGGGTGTCAGCCATCAGAGCGTTGCCCCGCCGCCAAACGAGAAGAAGGAGAGGAAGAACGACGTCGCGGCAAAGGCGATCGAGAGGCCGAACACGATCTGCAGGAGTTTCCGCATGCCGCCGCCGCTCTCGCCGAAGGCAAGGCCAAGGCCGGTCAGGATGATGACAATCGTGGCGAGGATTTTTGCGACCGGGCCTTCAATTGAGTCGAGGATCGATTGCAGCGGGGCTTCCCAGGGCATGCCGGAGCCGGCAGCGTGCGCCGGGAAGGTGAGCGCTACGGCAAAAGCCGTCAGGCTCAGGGCTTTGATCAGTCTGTCGTTCATTGTGGGTTTATCCTTTCTGGAGCGGTGGAGAGAAGCGGTTCGGAAAAGGGCAGGCTCGGCAGGACGAGCTGCAGGTCCGGCTGGACGGGGATGAGGTCATAGCCGCTGCGCCCAAGCCCGTTCATGCGCGCAACCGTCTCGACCCGGTGCGCACCGGCGCGCCGCGTGATGTAGACGACGCAATCAATTGTCTCGGCGATGAGATCATGCGGCACCTGCGCCGAGGTCTCGCCGATAAGCTGTTCGAGCCGGGAGAGGCCGCCATGGGCCGAGTTTGCATGCAGGGTGGCGATCCCGCCCGGATGGCCGGTATTCCAGGCCTTCAGCATGTCGAGCGCTTCAGCGCCGCGCACTTCGCCGATAATGATCCGGTCGGGCCGGAGGCGCAGCGTCGAGCGGACAAGATCTGCGAGCGTCACCGATCCCGGCTGGGTCCGCAGCTGCACAGCATCGCGCGCCGTCGAGACAAGTTCGCGCGTGTCTTCGAGAATCACGAGCCGGTCGCCCGTGCGGGCGATCTCGGCCAGCAGGGCATTGGCAAGCGTCGTCTTGCCCGAGCCCGTGCCGCCGACCACGAGAATGTTCTCGCGGCTCCTGACCGCCCGCCGCAGCGCCTCGGCATGATGAGGTGCCATGACACCGGACGACACATACTCATCCAAAGCAATCAGCCGGCCGGCAGGCTTGCGGATCGAGAAGCACGGCCCCGGCGCGACAGGCGGCAGGACGCCTTCGAACCGCTCTCCGCCCAAGGGCAGTTCGGCTGACACGATAGGGGAGGAAGCATCGACGCGCCGGCCCATATGGCTCGCGACGAGACGGATGACGCGCTCCACGTCGCCAGTTGACACGATGAGACCGGACTCGGCCCGGCCAGACCCATGCCGTTCGATCCATAGCTTGCCGTCGGGATTGATCATGATCTCGACGACGGCGGGGTCGTCCAGCGCGGCAACAATCTCGGTTCCCAATGCCGTCACCAGCATGGCGCGTGTCCGTGTCTGGCTTTGCGCGTCACGCATCGACTGGCACCTCGCCCAAACGTTCAGAACTGGAATTACCATCAAACCCGACCGCTTCTTCCGTCACGTCCTCGACCGCATTTTGGAGAATGCGTTGTCCGGAGCGCAGCGCTTCAGCGACCTGCCGTACGAAGAGGTCGAACCGGAGGTCCCCCTTGGCCCGTGCGGCCTCGACCTGGTTGGCGGGCACCGGCGGTGTCACGGTCAGGAAATAGTGCACGAACGTCGCCAGCGTTTCGGCAAGCACGAGATTGTCCCGCTCGATCCGCCCGAACTGGCGAGAAAGACGATCGAGGCGGCGATTGATCGCGGCTTCGCGCTTATTGTCGGACTCACCTGCCCGGTAGGCCGTTACAGCCCCATCGATGATCGTGCTTTCTGACAGGCCAGGGCGCTTCGCCATGGCTTTGAGCCAGTGAAAATTCTCTGGCGAGATATAGGGCTGGATGCGGGGCTTCATTGACCGTTCCCCGTGAGATCGATGCCGGTCGCCTGTTCAAGGCTGTCAGCCTGCACGAGTGCGTCGAACAGACTGGCCTGCAGGGGATTGCGGACCTTGCGCCGCGCCGTGCCTGGCTTCGAGGGGCCTGCAAGCCGCGCGCGATCCTCGGCCGCGTCCCGCGCCTTCTGAGGCCCAAGGCCCTCGGTTTCCGGTTCGAGCTCTGCAGCCTGCATCAGGCCTTCATGGATCGACCGGACGTCGCTGCCCCAATCATCCACCCGCACGTCCGGAATGCAGGCTGCGAAGGCAGGTGCGTCTTTGAGACGTTCGGTGAAGTTTTGGTCCTCGTAATAGCGGAGCTTCAGCGCCCGCACCGGCGGGGAGCCTGCGACAAGGACGAGTTCCTGATCTGCGGGCAGTTGCATCACTTCACCAGGAGTGAGCAGCTGGCGGGCAGTTTCCTGACGCGAAACCATCTTGTGCGACAGCCAGGGCGCGAGCCGGTGGCCGGCATAGTTCTTCATGGCCCGCTGTTCGGTCTTGGTGCCGAGTGCATCGGAGATACGCTTGGCGGTGCGTTCGTCATTCGTCGCGAACGCCACCCGCACATGACAATTGTCGAGGATCGCATTCGAGGGGCCGTACGCTTTCTCGATCTGATTCAGCGACTGCGCGATCAGGAAGGCTTTAAGGCCATAGCCTGCCATGTAGGCGAGCGCACTTTCGAAGAAGTCGAGCCGGCCAAGGGCAGGGAACTCGTCCAGCATGAACAGGACACGGCGACGGGACTTTGCTTCAGCCAGCGATACTTGAGGTGTAAGTAACCCGCATGCGCCGAGGATATTGGCCACAAACGACCTGCCACGCGAGAATACCGACGGACGTATCTCCAGATGTTCAGTGAGCCGGCGTCCTACCTGGTTCAGGATTAGGCGCATGAGCGGCTTCGTGCGCGACAGGTCCGAGGGCGGGACGACAAGATAGAGCGAAAGCGGTCGGTCGCCAGAAACAAGGTCCTCGATCCGGAAGTCGCTTCGCGAGGTCACTTCCGCGATCACCGGGTCGCGATAGAGCGACAGGAAGCGCAGCGCGGTGGAGAGCACACCGGAGAGTTCGTTCTCCGACTGGTTCATCAGTTCACGGGCCGTCTCGGC
This sequence comes from uncultured Hyphomonadaceae bacterium, assembly GCA_913057945.1. Lineage (GTDB taxonomy): Bacteria > Pseudomonadota > Alphaproteobacteria > Caulobacterales > Hyphomonadaceae > Hyphomonas. The sequence continues at coordinate 92,370 of CAJXOF010000004.1, forward strand.
GACCACGGGATGAACCTTCGGCGCTTCACCCGTTCCGAGATGATTAGTCCGGAGCATGATCGACAGCGTCGTGCGGAAGGTCCGGTCCGGATCGGCGAGGAAGCTCGCCACTCTCGCCAGTGTCTTTTCCCGTTCGGCATAGAGGACATGCAGGATGACACCGACCAGCAGGGAGTTCGCCTTGTCGACCCAGTGCCCGAGATCGCCGAGCTTGCCCTGCGGGTCCACGAGGATGTCCGCAATGTTCTGGACATCGCGCACCTCGCAAGGCCCCCGCCGCACTTCCATCAGGGGATTGAAGTGAGCTGACGCAATGTCAGTCGGATCGAACCGCAAGCAATGCGAGAACTCCGAGCGCCAGCCAGCGGTCAGCTGCCAGTTCTCACCCTTGATGTCGTGCACCAGAACCGAATGTGGCCAGGAGAGGAGCGTCGGGACAACAAGGCCCACGCCCTTGCCGGACCGGGTCGGCGCAAAGGCCATGACATGGTCTGGCCCATCATGGCGGAGATAGGATCCTGCCGCTTGGCCAAGAAACACACCGGCGGGTTTGAGCAAGCCGGATTTGCGCAGATCCCTGCCTTCCGCCCAGCGCGCTGAGCCGAAGGTCGAGACCCGCTTGTCCCACCGTGCCCGGAGGATCGAACCCGTCACCGCAATCACGATGGCCGCAACTCCGCCCGATCCTGCGATCAATCCGCCCCGGTCGAACACAGCCGGCGCATAAGCATCAAAGGAATACCACCATCCGAAAAAGGCCCACGGCACATAGACTGGCATGTCCAGGATGACGAAGAGCGGCTCACCGAGCCGGGGCGACCAGTCAAGCGACCATGCCGTCCATTCCGTCGCGCACCAGAGCGCCGTGAGGACAACAGCCAAGACGAGGAGGATCTGCCAGAAGAGGTTTGTGCCATGTTTCATGACACAGAACCTGACCAATCAGCCCCTCAGTCTCCAGAGAGGAAATTGGGGGAAATCAGGGGGATATTCTGAATATTTCGGAACAGCAGGGTGGATAAAGTGAGGTTCCGGTAAGAATCCGTAGTGGCTAAAAAGTTCCGAAACCAGACATTAGAAGCACGGCACAACGTTCCAAATAGCAGACATTCCCAGCGCATTTTCACAGCCACTCCCCATAGTAGACACTAGAAACGCTGAGGCGCATAAAATGAGCAGCATCACAGACTCGGAACTATGGCCGCGCGGAACGTTCAACCGAATAGGCAAGCGAGCCATTGACACACACATTAACACAACATATTTGTTGTGTTATGGAGCTAGCGATTGATCCCAATACTGGATATTTGCCGCCTGGCGTTTATGAGACGACATGGTCCGAGGTGGAGATCCTGTGCGGTGAAAACTCACACCGTCAGCGCTTGCTAGGCGGACTGAGGCAGGCGCTTTTGAATTTGCGAGATGCTGGATGCAAAAAGGTTTTGTTGGATGGCAGCTTCGTGTCGGCGAAAGCTCTTCCCAACGACTATGATGGTGCCTGGGAGCCAGCTGGCGTCGACCCGGATCTCATCGACGAGGTCTTACTGACGTTCGACGATGGTCGTGCGGCGATGAAGGGGAAGTATTTTGGCGAGCTCTTTCCAGCGACAGAGCTTGCAAATGGCAGAACCATTTACCGAGATTTTTTTCAGAAGGACCGCAATGGCGTTCCCAAAGGTGTCCTGGAGATCGATCTAGGGAGCATCACATGATCACCAATGAACGACAGTATAAGATGACGCGGACGCAAGCCGAGAAATTTCGGATGGCGCTGGTTGACCTTGAAAAGAGGCAGACGCTTCGCAGCGACTTGCATCCGCGCCTAGCGCGCGCGGAACGTGAAGCGCTCCAAAGCCAGTTGCAGGATCTGATTGATGAACTTGAGGCGTATGATGCCCTTCAAAGATCCGAAGCGCCGGTTATAGAGATTGATGATTTTAGTGATCTCGCCGAAGGTTTGATCAAGGCGCGTATTGCGTCTGGGCTCAATCAACAAGACCTTGCCGACAGGGTCGGGCTAAAGCCACAGCAAATTCAGCGCTACGAATCAGAAAGGTATGCTGGCGCAAGCTTGGCGCGCCTCAATGAAATTGTGCAGGCGCTTGGCGTGCGGATCACCAACGACATTTTCGTTCCCTTTGCACCTAGTGGATTTGGCGGTCTTGCGAAGAAGGTTTCGCAAGTCGGCGTCGACAGAGACTTTCTGATGTCACGGCTGATGGATTCAAAGGACGTCGCCATCGTTCAGAATGAAATTGTATCGGAAGACTATGACGTGGATGCGTCGCTTGGTCGGACTACGGAGGTTCTCGACCGTATCTATGGATGGTCTCGAGACAGCATTTTCGGTGCGCCCCCGCTGACGCGACCGGTCATGGCCGCCGCTGAAGCACGTTTCAAAATGCCTGCCCGAAGAGCGAAGTCGGAGACGAGCGCTTATGCGGCGTACGCTCATTATCTTGCTCTCATTGTCATGCGAGCCATGGAGGACGTCCCTATCGAGCCGATTCCGGAAGATCCGGACATCATGCGTGAGGCAATCTTAGCGGCATATGGAGAACTCTCGCTAAGCGCGTGTTTGAACTATGCTTGGGACTTGGGGGTCGCAATCCTGCCGCTGAATGACGGCGGAACCTTTCATGGCGCGTGCTGGCGCTATGAAGGACGAAACGTAATTGTACTAAAACAGCGATCGCGGCATCAGGCGCGCTGGTTGTTTGATTTGCTGCACGAACTTTATCACGCTTCCCAACACCCTGATCAGGATACTTTTGAAGTCATCGAGGCCGACGAAACCTCTGATGAGCGGCGCGTGTCGAGTGAGGAAGTCATGGCCAGTCAGTTCGCTGGCGAGGTCATGCTGAAGGGGCGCGCGGACGAGATCGCGAAACTTTGCGTCGCAGCTGCGGGCGGCCGCGTCCAACGTCTGACAGCGATCGTTCCTGACATTGCGGAACGTGAAAGTGTCGACGTCGGAGCTCTTGCGAACTATCTTGCCTTCAGACTGTCCTGGCAAAGCATCAACTGGTGGGGTGCGGCAGCGAACCTCCAGCGAAGCGACGACGACCCGTGGGAGGTCGCACGCGATGTTTTCTTTCAGCGTTTTGCTTTTGGAATACCAGACCAGATAGACCGGGGGCTCCTGGAGCGCGCCCTGGAGAAAGGATGACAATGGCCCCCCTCAAAAAACCTGAACCCTTGAAAATTTCATGCACGATGACGGACTGCGACAATGACCTGCATTGTTTCAAGGCGACCCAGAAAATGCCAACTGTAGACCGTGGAAAATGTCGTGCATGCAATGCTGATCTTGTGGATTGGTCTCGTGTCCATATGCGCGCGATCGGCGACGCTGCTTACACGTTTGAAGCGCTGAAACGGGAGACCATACGGCACCACTTTTTTCATGTGCCGATTGATCAAAAGGCCATCAACTATGCTCGGCGCAAAGGGCGCAAGAAGTTGAAAGAAGCCATTCGGGCCCGGATAGAAAAGTCGATCGGTCCTGCGGTCCCTTCGTGGGATGGTCGCCAGACCCCGATGAAGGACAATCCGATTTTTTACGGTCAGCACGCAACCGCAACTTGTTGCCGGACCTGCCTCGCCTACTGGCACGCCATTCCGAAAGGCGAACGTCTGACACATGGCCAGATCGATTACTGCGTCGATCTCTTGGAACTCTTTTTCGACGAACGCATGCCCGATCTTAGCGAAGATCCGGTCCATGTGCCTCGCAATCGCAAGTGATCGGACCGGAGCGGCGGACATGAGTGCTGAAAAAGCCATCGACACTCGGCCTTTCGCCGACACCCTGCGCGGCAGGGCGATCCGCCCCCAAGAGGAAAAGCTGCTAATCTCAGTTTTGGAAGGATCAGATCAGGAAGGCGACCTCACCGTTCCGACAAATTGCGATGGCGTTGGCCGAATCCGACACTTCAAACACGAGACGGCACCAGGGTGGCCCGCAAACTATCTGCCAACAGCACCCGCCGCTAGAGCGCTCGGCCTCGCGCATGCGCCAACGGCTATGACCGCACAGGTTTTCCAGAATGCGGCCTGTCCATGGCGTTGTTGGTATTGTTTTGTTCCTTACAATCTTCTGAGTGCCGATCAGAAGCGCTCCCGTTGGATGAGCGCCAGGGAGCTTGTCGGGCTCTATCAGCAAGAATCATCGCCCCCCCGTTTGATCGATCTATCTGGCGGCTCGCCGGATTTGGTTCCGGAATGGTCGGTATGGATGATGGATGCGCTCGATGCGGCTGCGCTCAGTCATTCAACATATCTGTGGACCGATGACAATCTCAGCACGACCTACTTGTTCGACCAGCTGACCACGGCCCAGCTTGACCGTCTTCAAGCCTACCAAAATTACGGGCGCGTGTGTTGCTTTAAGGGGTTCGATGCCGCGTCATTCTCGTTCAACACGCGCGCTATTGAGTCCGATTTTGATCGTCAATTTGAAATCATGGCCCGACTGCTGACACTCAATATCGACCTCTATGGCTATCTCACCCTGACGGCACAAACCGACGAGGGGCTGGTGTCGAAGATGTCAGCCTTCCTCGACCGCCTCCAGGGACTCGATCCACATTTGCCACTTCGCATCATTCCCTTGCGGATCGGGGTCTATGGGCCGGTTTCAGGCCGGATGACGCCGGAGCGAGAAAGAAGCCTGGAGGTCCAGGACGCCGCCATTTCATGCTGGAACGCAGAACTCGAGGCGAGGTATTCACCAGAATTGCGGGCAAAGCCAATCTACGAAATCCCCATTCGCGCGGGTCGAACAGCATGACATTAGACCCGAACCTTGCAAACTTGCCGTTCGAGCGGCGTGTCGATTTCTGGACGCTTGGCGTCCTGAGCAGTCAACCAAGCAGTTTTCTCCAAATATTGAGGGCATTGCCCGGCGTTTTTCCGAGCGCTGTCCTGGCCTCGCTGCGGCGGCTGCATCGCGCGGGTGAACTCGCGACGCCTACGCTTCGCATGTTGGAGGTTCAGGCTCGGCGCGATGACGATTTTCTGCCCGTCGACCTGACATTGCCGCCGCCCCATCCCCTCAACTATGAGTGGCGGTTCACAGCGACCGGCGCTCAAGTCATGTTGAACACCGCGACGCGTTATTGCGAAGCGGACAGTCACATTTTGATGCTTGGAACGCCAGGCGTCGCCCGATCAGCGCTTGGAGCGCCTCCAACTCAGCGTCTCACATTTTTGGGCGAAGATAACCACGTCACCCGCGTTCTCGAGACCGAAAATACGAGCACTGGGTCCCCGATCACCATGCGTCGCTGCGGTCACCATCTGTCGCGAGGTTTGGCGGACGTGGTTTTACTGGATCCGCCTTGGTACACCGATTTCGTCGAGCGAATGCTGAGATCGGCGGCTTTCGCGTGCAAAACAGGGGGAATTGTCCTGATTTCGCTCGCGCCGCTCGGCGCAAATAGGTCGGCGTTTGAGCATCGATCCGATACGCTAACGCTCGCCGCGGCATATGGGCTGAGGCTCGAGGCGATAGAAGACGCCGCCCTAGCTTACGAAACGCCATACTTCGAGGCGAATGCGTTGCGCGCGTCTGGGCTCAGCGCGCCCACGAGTTGGAGAAATGCCGATCTTGCGATTTTCAGGAAGCAAAAAGACCTGGTCGGCCATACTGACACCAATAGCCTAGATTCAGAGCGCTGGGCTGAAGTCATGATCGGTAGGATGCGTGTCTTTATTCGACGAGATGCAGACGTCAGCCCTAGGTCGCCGTGGGCTCTAGAGCCCGTTGTAGAAGGAGAGATTCTTCCATCGGTCAGTCGGCGCGATAAGCGCAGGCTGAGCGTCGATGTCTGGACATCTGGCAATCGGATATTCAGGTGCAGCAGGCCAGACCTTTTGATTGCGGCAGCAACATGCTCTATGGCCGAATTCGCTTCGGTGGGACGAAATGCCCCGCACGCTGGCCTGCTATCTGAAATCGACGCGGTGTCGCGACTCAAATACAGCTTACGAAAATTGGCGTCGAAAGAGACCGCTGAAGAACGCGGCGTCAAAATCGGGGGCGAAACATGGATCAGGGGATCGAACTTGCGAAACTCGCCCAACACGTCGACGGGAACTGCCGGTGGCTAACGTATCTCGGCGACATCGAAGCCGGCAAGATAAGCGCGGACGTGCATCTTGCCGTTTTCACAGAACCCTATCTCACGTTCGTTCTTGAAGGCCTCAAAACTGTAGAATCTCGATTTAGCCGCGTACGCTGCGCGCCATACCATCAGGTCAGACCCGGCGACATCATTCTGGTGAAACAGTCGGGGGGGCCAGTCAGGGCGATCACCCAGGCGGCGGAGACATCATACTTCGACTTCGGCAGTGACTGTCTTGAGAAGGTCCGGTCGACCTATGGTCAGGGCATCTGCGCGGACGATGAATTTTGGGAGATGCAGAAGTCCGCTCTGTTCGCCACAGTCATTGAGCTGACGCATACGATCTCGATTGACCCTTTGGACATTCCAAAGCGGGACCGACGAGGGTGGGTTCCGCTTGACTGTCGCCAGCGGAGTTTCGGATTTTGACGGGCCGTGTCATCTGTTTTTCCGGCAAGATTGGAAGTGGGAAGTCCTCGGTCAGCGCCTCTGTCGCAAAGGGCCTCGATTGTAAGCTCGCAAGTTTTGGCGGTTACATCAGACACATGGTGGAGATGCAAGACGGAGACCCGAAGAACCGACAGGCACTGCAAGACTACGGTCAGGGGCGCGTGGAGCGTGACATCGAGGCCTTTTGTCGCGATGTCCTGAAGCATGCGAACTATCAGAATGGCGAGGACTTGGTCGTCGATGGCATTCGGCATGTTGACGTTTTTAGCACGCTGAGCCGGCTCTTGCCGGATTGTACGGTGTCGCTCATTCATCTAGACTTAGACGACAATTTGCGCCGGTCCCGCATGGCTGGTCGCGGTGATGACCGCGCCGATTTCTCCCGCGCGGAAAACCACACCGTCGAGCAAGACCTGCAGGACAGTCTACCAATGCGGGCCGATCTAATTATCGATGTATCGGCCCCGCTTAATGAGGTTGTCGAGAAATGTTTGCGGTTTACGCAAATGTGCTGAAGTGCTTGGGACTAGTGGTCCGGCCTTGGCGTTAAAATCCGCCAAAAAATAACACACGTTCCGGACCACTTTCACCAGATCACGTCAGTGATCCTGTAAACTGACCTGATTTCCTAGTTGGCATTCGCGGCCTGCCATTTGCATTTCTTGCGTCCGATTTCAGAGACGGGTCTTGAATGACATTCTCCGGGAGCTAAGCGCAGAGGACGCCGTGGTGTCAAACAACGCCTGTACTCCGCCCTACGGCGCACAAAATACTCTCAGTTTGGCGGCAAGCTGACCGGCCGCAGCCAGTGTCGTCTCCATGAGGTGGTACATCTGGAGGGCTTCTGGGGGCACGTCGTCTTTCCGGAACGCTTTGTCAAAAGCGCTTGCTGACATCATGTTGCCAAGCACGAGCCAGATTTCCCTGTCTGTCTGTGGGTTGCGCAGGAGCCGTTCGAGCCGGGCCCAGGCATCTGCTCCCGCTAGTCCTTCAGGCTTGCGTATGCGGTTGGCCACCTTGAACTGCTCTTTTTTCGCACCGGCGAAGGAATGGGGCCGGTCCCAACGACTAAGATTGGGCGGTACCTGCAGGGTAAAGAGCGAAAGCGGACCTGTATTCTTCTGGGCCTGCGCACAGACCTCCTGGATCGCTGAGGCCGAGGTCGGGGCGTAGGCCCGGCTCGCCTTGGCATGCACGAAGACCACGCGCGGGTGCTCGCCTTCATCCGCCAGGATGAAATCGCTGATCTCATTGCCCATGTCGTCGCAAATGATGAGGCTCGGCGTGAACGTGATCCGGGGCGGGTGATAGGCCTTTAGCCACTCTCGCGGCATACCGAACGTATTGGTGTCGATACCAGCGCCCCATCCATCGATAATCCCGAACAGGGCATCCGGATCATAGTTTTTGCCGACGCCGTCACTGCCGGCGCCGAGCACTTTGCTACCCTTCTCCAATGCCGCGTTCTTGAACGTGCGCGATGGATACAGGCAATGTCCGACATGGAACCGGTCCGGATCAAATGCCTCCCCGGTGGCCAGACCCGGTCGATAGAACCGGCCATGGACATAGATCAGGCCCGGGGCATCAGGAATGATGTTAAAGGCCTGCTTCTGATTGAGAAACCGGCAGAGGGGCATATCCTTTAAAGCGCCTTCGGCCGAATAGGCTGCATCAATTTCGGACGAATCCAGACGGTAGCGCTGTGACTTGATGTTGAATGACACGCCGAGTGGGTAGTCGACCTGGTTGAGCTTGATGGTGAACCGGCTGACTTGGATGGTCTCGCCGTCGCGTTTAACAGTTTCAACACCGGTTCGGTTGACGCAGAGGTCGTCGGTTTCGAGCGGCACGTTCGCCTTGCCGGGCGACACGAAGGTGTAATGATCCATGGCCTCGAAGAGGTCGACGAGGATATTGCGGGCAAGCCCGTTCCTGATGCGGCCAGGTTCCTCAGTGGCATAGCGATGGAACACACCCGGGGTCTGGGTTCCCGCGCTCATCTGCTCCGACAGGGACTCGACCCATGCCTTGAGCGCTTTCAGCCGGAGCTTTTCGCCCGCCTCGCTAATTGTCGCGTTGGTCAGCCCGATATAGCGCCGTATAATGTCCGGGGTGCTTCCATCTCCGGCCGGCACCTCCCCGGGCGCCACCAGATCCTGATCTTCAACTGCATCAAGCGGTACCGTCTCGATTTCGACCACATCAAGGTCATCCACGATACGGGGCCTGTCGCCATTGAATCCAGTCATGTTGGACAGGACATGGCCATGTTCGTCGAGGCCGGGCGGGATTGCGCCGATGCTGGGCGCGGAGATCGAGCGCCGGCGAACAACCCGGTTTCCAAGATTGGTGTTGAGGGAGGACACTGCGCTGATCCGACCGACCGCGCCCGGAGAAATAAGGCGCTGCAGATCTTCCCTTGCCACTCTGGAAAGACCGGTCGTGTCGCTGAGCCCGGGTGCGGTGCCCGATGTATCCGCGATTGCCACGAGCCGGGCGTCTGGCAAGGCTATGATGGCCCTAGCGCCATTGACGATCTCGATGAAATAGGTGGTGTTGAGGAATTCCGGCGTCGACGCGCGCGCATAGACCAGGATCGCCATGTCATCGCCTTCGTAGACGCGCTCATAAAGTGTCTCGCCATCGTCGAGTTGTACCTCCATTTCGGAAACAAGCGTTTCGAAAGAGAAGTCCTTTGTCGTGCGCCTTAGAGTGACGCGTCTATCGAACAGGAATTCATCGACAGGGTTTTCGACGGATTCCAACTGCAGTTTGCGCCGGAAGCTCCGGTTGATGTACTCCACGTCAGGGAGCACTTCGCGGACGCGCTCGATATAGTATTTCGTTACGTTCTGAGCGAGTAGATCCGGGGTCAGACCTTTGTCATAGTCGATAAATCGTTCCCACAGCTGGCCGATGCGTCCGCCAAAGTGATCGAGAACATGTGCTGTTTTCTGCCTCTCCCCGGGAGCCGTGCGGATGATGCGTCCGGTCTGCTGAATGACCGAACGTGCATTCGAAAGCGGGTCGAAGAAGGCGAGTACACAGAAGCGATGATCATCTATTCCTTCGATGAGCTTGTACTGGTGGATCCAAACCTGCGCCGCTGTATTTTGCGGAAGTGGAACTGCCTTCTTCTTCCAGGGCGTGCTGGCACTCTCCGAAAATGTATCGTGGATCGCGACCACTGCCATGCCTCGTTCCATGAATGCCTTTGCCAGCCGCTCGATCTTGGGGGCAGTATCGGCATGGATGATAATACGGGGCCAGTCCTCGTGTGAGAGACCGTACATTTCCTCGCAAAAATCCAGGGTATCCTGGCAGAACCTGTCGGCGGATCTCAGCGGCTGACGGCCGTGAACCTTGACCTTCCGCACATGGCCTTGACTGCTGGCCGTCTCATAAGTCAGCAGTGCTATGTTCTCCCGCCGGATCTCGAAAGGACGCAAATCGTTCCGAAACGGGGTTGCGGTAAACAGGACAGTCGGCGCTGCCAGTGCGCGTATTGTCTCGCTCCAACTCGCAGCAGGCTCATAGTGCCCCTCGTCGAATATGACTGTGTCGATCCGGCTCCGAAGTGTCTCATATCGGATAGGGTCATTACGCTTCAGGGTTTGAAGTAGGCTGACAGTCATGATCAGCACCCCCGAATTGTTCTCAAGCCAGTCCAGAACACTATCGCCGGATCCCTCCGTAGGCTTTGTACGTAAAATGAGCTCATTTCGCAGGGTATCGGGGACGAGGTTTATTGCTCGCCGTTGGATACCGCCTGCGCTCGCCCTGAGATCCGCACCGGCCTTGATTAGGTAAACGGGCTTCTCCGGCATGTTGATCGCGGCGAGCGCGAATTTGTCAGGATCAAGATAGAGGTTTCCGCCGAGCTCCCTCGCCAGCTGATCGCGGATAGCCGTTCGCGTGGTCAGGATCAGGCATGTCCCCACTTCGGACAGGCACTGGCTGTAGCCCGCGATGACGACCGTTTTGCCCGTTCCCGTCGGATGGCAGACGAGCGCGGCACCATTGGTTTCATTGGTGAGGTACGCCTCGCGATAGGCGCGAAGCTTGTCCAGCGCCTCGGACTGGTAGTCGCGAAACTTATCCGAATGGCGAAGTTTTTCACCCATTAAACCTGTCGTAGAGTAAATTCGCCAACAATTTGTGAATACTGCCACCGGTAAGTATTGCGAACGAACTGACTAAGCTGGAAGGAGATGACATCATATGTGCCTCGCCAAGCGGGTTCTCGGCTAACTGCGATCGACGAAATCCGATGTTGTCAACTCAGAAGCAAACGACCCACGCCTTCGCAGAGTGTAATTTGAACTTCAGCAGCTTCCTGGTCGGCTCTTGATGCGCCGATCCCGAACATACGGAAACCAATCGCGCCAATATTCAGGAGTATTCGAATCACCTGGTCCCTTCTCGATGACCAGGCATGAGATCAGTCCGGTGTCCTTATTCCACGCCCCAGCGTCCACGAAATCCGACCTCCGCGCACAACACCCGACACCGCCATCCCGCGCCGCTGCTCCAGTACCTGCCGCCACGGCACAATCGTAAAATCCCGCTGTCTCTCGATCACTGCAAATTTCCCGCTCACCCGCGTCACTGGCTCGCGGTAAGTCCCGTCGACATGACCTCGGTCCGGTGCCGGCGAATACGGCTTATCGATCTCTTCGCTCAATGTTCTCCCCGCCTGCGCAAGATCGCGCTTCATCAACTCCGTCTTCTGTGCCGCAGACAAGCCAATGCCAGCCTCTACCTTCATTCCAATCCCCGCCAGAAATGCCCGTCGCTTCACCTGCGCCTCAGCCACCTCTCTCCCAAATCCGAGCTGCACGCTGGACGGGGCAGGGACATCATCCAGCCAGGTCACACCGAGCGCCGTCTCCTGCTCTCTCAGGCCCAGCTCCGAGCGAACCAGAACCTGCACTGCCCGGAACCGTGCCTGGGTCCGCTCGTACGCTTTTGTCTTGTCGAGATAGTCCGATGGAATCTTCCAGTTCGCATCAACTGACCGTTCCACATGGCCAGCGCGCCGCAAAGCCTCCAGCCGCCGCACATGGGCAGCGATAAATTCCGGACTGGATCGCGGATTATCGGCCTGGTGGAGGCTGGCAGAATATGTCCCGCCATTCGCCCGCGCGATCCGGTCGATCGTGATATCTGATGGCTTTGGCTCAAGGTTCGGTGGAGATACGGTGACGATCGCCGCGCGTTTCACTTCCTCGACTTCGCCCGCGACACCCAGTTCCACAAACACAGCTCGCCCATCCATGCCGTCGATGATGGCGTATGCGCGATCATGCGCCTCACCCGTCAGGCCCGTCTGAAGCACCGCACCTGTCACGCCACGGCCGTCCGGATCAGACTTGTCGAATATTGCGTCCGCATCCAGCCGACGGTCTCCGCGTCCTGCAAGCGCGCGGTTCATCGTCTTGATGATGTCATGACGCTCGGACAAGTCTCGCAACACGCCCCGGAAATTCTCCCGCATCTGCCAGCGTCCGGCACCGAGTTTCTGAGCAAGCCCGAGCCGTTCCAGTGTCCGCAGCCGGGCGGCATGCAGGGTGCGATAGTGCGAAGGACTTTCCTTCAACAGGAACTCCCCCTCAGAATTGATCTGCCGCGCGATGAAATGATCGATCCGCGTCACCCGCTCGGCCGCAACTTCGGCATTGAGTTTTCGCTCCTGTTCGAGCCGGGTTTCCGGGCCAAGCTCAAGTGTCACCAGGTCCACTGCGCGCTCCCGGATCCCGTGGGATATATACGCCCGCTTCATGACAAGATCCGAGCCATCTTCGCGCCGTCCCCGGATCACGAGGTGCGCATGCGGCCGGCCCGTATCATGGTGTACCGCGCCGACCCATTCGAGCCGTGTGTTGAGATCAGTTTCCATCTGCGAAACCAGGTCTCGTACGAAGGGCTTGAGATCGGCCATTTCGGCGCCGTCTTCTGGCGAGACGATGAACCGGAAATGATGTCGGTCGTCGGTAATGGATTTGATGAGATCGGACGCGTTGGAGTCTTCGCTCATGGCGTCAAAAAGCTTCCCGCGATCCTTCTCCTCAAGCGCTGCGTCGCGCCTTATGTATCCGATATGGGCTGCCAGTGCCGCCACGCTCGATGCTGACATGCGCACAATGCGTGCTTTGACGATGACGCGCCTCTGTCCGCTGCGCGGGCCATGTCGAGGCCGGGCGGGCAGGGTAGTTCGGCGGACACCGCCTGCCGAGGACAAGGCTTTCGTCATCCGCGTCAGGTAGGTCTTCGCGCGCTCCCCTGATCCAGCCGACCGAATCCTGCCAGGTCTCGGCGTGAACGGATTGTCCGGCGGCATGCTCATTCGGGTTCATCCGAGGGAAAACAGGCCAGATTACCCTTATGGAGCCATGCCAATCTGTTGTTGCTATTGAGGGTTTCATCAAACCACAGAGCTGTGTCCTGAGGCGTGGAACCATAAAAATCGATGTGCAGACAAGGCGATAGCCTCTCATTGGCTCCATGAGCTTTTATCTTGCATTCCGATCTGTCCCCATTTTTCCCAATCAACCCTTCTGCATGCTCCTTCCGATCACCGCCTATCCACACCGCACGACCAATGATGTCGCCCTCCCTGACCGCTCCAAAATACCGTCCATCAAAGGAATCCGGTGTGCGATCAGAAAGGAGCAGAACCTCTTCTGCCTGAAGCTGCCTGCAGCCCGTCCAGGGAGACGGCAGGGCGCGTCCCATACTATCTGTTGATAGCAGGCGGACAGTCGAAGTCCCGTTGATCTGTAACACACCCTTGATCTCACAAACCGTGTCGCCTTCGAGCGCCCGGACGTTCTTGATGACGGGGATGCCTGGCGCAAGATAGCGCCTCTGGATCGCGAGTCTCGAAGCGGCCTCTGGCAGGTTCGAGACAACCAGATCACCCCGCGAAATCACCTCCAAAGGTTCGACGCGATACCACCCAAGCGGAGCACTTTCGCTCGGATTGTAGAGTAATATGGGCGGTAAAACACCAGTCGCCGGAAGGCCTGTCAATGCCACTCCGAGCACAGAAATACCGCTCCAAAATACTGCGCGGAGGCTCATGAAAAGCCCCTCCAGTTGCTCGAAAGAAGTCTCCAATTGGCCATCGACAATGTGATTGAATCTGTTCTCAATGCCCTGATTTCAAGCGCCATGACCGCCTCCCCGGGACCTATTCCAGACGGTCGAATAATCATTCAAATCATCGACATGATAGACGACGGTGCCGCCATGTTTTCTGTATTGCGGTCCATTGTTCGACCAGCGCCAGTTCTCCATCGTGCGAACCGTGATACGCAGATAAGCCGCCGCCTCTTTCGTCGTCAGGAAAGGACTTGGACGTCCTTTTGCCTCGTTCATTCCCCGTACCCCGTCTTGCCGGGCACAGATCAACGTGGCGGCTTCAACACGTCCCAGAAAACAAAAGAAAATTCTAATTGGGAGTCACGAAGATATGCGGCTCCGCGGCGATACCCTGTTTAACCATGCGCAGCGCGCATGACTTCGTAAGCATACAGATGCCCCTCTATCGAGCGAATTAAACATGCCAGAAGCCGCCCCGGAATGATCTCCGGAGCGGCCAGTTTGGCGATGAGTGCGGGGCTAGTCCTTGGGGTTCCAGAGGATCACGTGGCGGCCTTTCTTGCCTTTGACCGGTGCGAGGTTCGCGTAGATGCGGCGCGGGCCAATCTGCGGATCTGCGAGGGTCAGGGAGACGTATTCGCGGCCGGAAGACTTTGCCTTGCGCATCCAGCCGCCGCCGATTTCGGTCGCGGTCTCACCGGCGAAGATGCGGTAGTCCGGCTGGGCCTCTTCAGCTTTGTCCGCGTTCTTTTCGATGCGGATGGCGGCTGAGAGGTTCATCATTGCGAGGGCGCCTTCGAAGCCGGTTTTGGTTTCGCTGACATATCCGAGTGCGTTTGCCATGGGGGTCTCCTTTTCGTTTCCGTGGCTGTCTTCGAGGGACACCTTGTCCCCGTCGACGCCGGACCGCCCGGACGGCGCGGGGCGGGCCTGAACCTGCAAGGGCGCAGCAAAGCGGAGCACCGGACAGGCGCATGAATTTGTCTCGCGAGGAGCCGCAAAGCGGCGGGGAAATTCGTGGGACTGTCCGGTTTCAGGGCCGTTTCGTGTCGTCCAGGTCACACGGCAATAGACGGGAACAAGGGGTCTTTCGGGGCAAGCGGAGAGCGGAACAGACCGCTTTGGCAATCGCACTCGGAGGCAAAAAGAAACCCACAGACGGGCGATTTTTCGGAGGCGCATCTGTCTTGATCTGAACCGCAGGAGTACACACTCATCCGGTAGAAGCATGTGGAAATGCCGCCCGGCATGCTGCCGAACGGCTTTCGCTTCCACGGACAAGGAGACTGCAACATGTCAGGCGGCGTCCTGCTCTGCGACAGACTGGTCTTCGGGAGAAGCTTCGTCCTCGCCAGAGGTAAACAGGCTGGCGATCCGGACCCATGCATCTGCTGGCGGCGACCCTGCGTTTGTAACAAGGCGCGTAGGCGGCACCTGCATCCATCCCGGACGCCAGCCCGGATTGGCCTCACACTCTTCGCCAGTGATCCGGTTCCAGACCAGTTCCTTCTGGGCTTTGCCCGTGTCTGTGAGCGCTGCTTTCGCCGTCGATGGAGACGCAATGTCTGCCACCATGGCGTTAATGGCGCGCTTGTCCCGAACGAGATCAAGGAAGACACGCTCCGGCTTCCAGTAAGCGGCCATGTCGGTTTCGGTGGCGACAGCGACGGCTTCCACAACCGGGCCGCCCGCTTCCAGCGTATCCGCCATCACAAAAGCCAGCACGGTCAGGGTTTCCGCATCGTTCATTTCGAGCAGCGCCGCAAAGACCTCGCTGAGGTGATAGGCGTCCCCGTTTGCGCGCAGGGATGCGACCCCATGGGCGTCAAACAGGCTGCGGACATGGTCCCCGGCGGCCCGCATTTCTGCGGCGGCGCGTGATGCCTCCACGCTGGCCTGTATGTCCTCCTTCCGGGCGAGGAAGTCGTGCCGCCTGACAGTCCAAAGAGCGGACCCGACCATGGCATGCGCCACCATCAGCCGGAGGGCGATTCCAGGGTGTCCAAGCAAGGTTGTACGCGCTGCGCCATGGCGGTGGAGGGCAATGTATTGTGCGAGCGGCCCGGACATTTCGGGCTTGGTGTCGGCTGCTTCCGCATCACCGTCCGGCCTTGCGCGCTTCTCCAGTTTCCGGGCTTCGGCCTGCGTAATGTAGCCCTCATGGAAGGTCACAGTGCCATCATCGCGGACTTCGACAATCACGCTGCCGCCCTTCGTCCGGGGGCGCTTCAAATACTCCCAACTGGCAAAATATTTCCCGCGTTCGAGAACCTCTACATTGCGCCACCCGGCGTCAATGTAGGTCTCGACCTTGGCCGCAAGCGCTGCCGATTGGGCTTTCCAAAACGTGTCGGCCTCTGCGAAGACACCTGTCTCACCGAAGAGGTCAGCTGCCACTTTGCCTTCATAGATCGCCAGATCAAACAGCGCCTTGTCGGTCGTGATGGTGGCCCCGCCCGTGATCCATGCCTTGCAGGCGCGGCCCATGGGCGCGCGCTCTGTTTCACTTCGAAACAGGGCCAGCCAGTCTGCCTGCTGGTCCTTCGTAGCAAGTGTGAGCGCGCGGATTGTCTCCGGGTCGATTTCGTCTTTGGCGTAAAGCGCACGGATCGGGCTGGAGAGATTGGCGAGGGCGAGGATACGCCGGACTTTCAGGTCCGTGACCCCGAAATGTCCGGCAATCTCTTCCACCGTCCGGCCTGCATGCGCCAGCTTTCCGAACGCATTGTATTGCTCCATTTCCGTGGCGGGCAGGCGGGCGACATTTTCGATGAGCGAGGCCTCCACCGCTGCGGCGTCGTCATCCGCTTCCATGATTGCGCACGGGACGGCGATTGACTTGCCGGTCTCAGCGGCAATGACCTGCAAGGCATGGAAGCGCCGCCGTCCCGCGACGACGCCATAGCCATCACCTTCGGGGCGCACCAGAAGTGTCTGGCGGATTCCTTTCTCCCGGATGGAGGGCAAGATGTCGGAGACATCAGGCGCCTTGCGGTTGTGCCGCATGTTGAGCTTGCTGATATGGAGTTGCTCAAGGGGAAGTGTTTTCAGTGCGGGTTGTGCCATGGGATTGTCCTCCTGTTCTGGCGGGTAAAGTGAAAGGCCAAGCGCCCATGCCGGGCCTTTCCAGTTGATCGGGCTGAAGGGGAGGCCTTCCGCGTCGCGGTTTGCGTCCGGATCGGTCTCGCCCCAGTCATAGTCATGCAGGCCAATCAGCGGCGCGCGGCCATCGACCCAGATTTCGACGACGCGGGACTCCTCTATGACGAGGGTCATGTGCGGACGTGGCCCTAATAGGTCATCCAGCGCGCTCATGCCTGCGCGACCCGTGCAGGTGCGGACGCCATCAAACGCGCTAAGGCTCTGTGCCCGGCTTGCAAGGCTTCGGGGAGCAGTTCGCATGCGACTTCAGTCAGGTAGGCGTTCTCCGACCTCGGATCGTTGGCCTCTATACCCCAGATGCTGGCGGCATGAGATTCCAGTTCCACGCTTTCGCGTTCAATGGCGAGCACGATTCCGCAATAGAACCACTCATCCTTGCGCCACGCGTCCATGACGGCTTCGGCGTCTGCTTGCGCCTTCGTCAGCCGCTCGCGGAAATTGTTTCCGGGTCCGATAAATCCCGGGTCGCCAATATTGAGCGATGGCCAGAATCCGTCCTGGCGCTCGTCTGGACTATCCGGACAGTCGTCGCGGACGATCCGCGCGGTGACGCGAAAGCCGTCAATCTCGACGGCAATGCTGTCGCCCTCGCACACATAGCGGTCAAATCTCTCCCGGAACGCCATGACTCAGCGGCTCCAGAAAATGTGGACTTCATCAAAGCCCGTCTGGAACACCATGATCTCGCCATTCATCGCCATGTCGCGGGCAAGCGCGGTCCAGTCGATATAGTAATCGAGCGAGGCCGGAATCTCTGTCCCGCTGTCGCGCGTCACTTCCTCGGCAAAGTCTGCGGCGCTGCGATATTCGCCTGCATAGTCTTCAAACGCGGCGTGAGCCTGTTCAAGGTCATCGCCGAATTCGCGGTAGAGTTTCGCTCCAAGGCTCCCGTGTTCGGTGATGAAGTCCGCAAGGGCGCAAACTGTCTCGAAGGAGGCATATTCGGAAATGCGCGCGCCTTCGAACCCCTCATAGTCATGAATTGACCATTCCTCCGCACCCGGTTCAGGCGACGCCGCCAGCATGGCGCGGACGCCCTGCATCATCTCGTCCGGTTCTGTCGCGTCGATCCACGCCCCGTGGAGCCGTCCATTATTATACGCGGCAAGACAGGCGACATAGATGCGGGGCGTGTCCCGCAAATCTGGTCCGGTCGCTGTTCCAAGGGGAGCGGGAGTCTCGTGTGAAGGGGTCATGTCAGCCTCGCAAAATTGAACCTCGCCCGCGTGCCTTTCCCGGCAGGCGGGAGGGGGCGGACGAAAGGTGCGGGCGCCCGGGCGTATGAGGGCCGGGGGCAAGGCGGAAAGGTAGGAGGCACGGAAAGAACCGGCGGACCCAGGTCACCGGCGCCTTGCGCGCGGGCCGCGCCCGGGCAGACGCGCCGTCCGCCCCCTCCCGGCTGCTGGGAAAGCTTGTCCACGCTTTCAAACACCAAACAGGCAGGCTGGTGCCGTGGATACGAATCCTTCCAGACCCGACAGCCATGGCCTTGGATATACGAGACTTCCGGGAAGCTGACCGCGCAGCGCTGATTGCGCTTTGGGAGGCGTGTGCGCTGACCCGGCGATGGGACGACCCGAATGCAGACATGGACCGGTCGATCGCATCCCGCGATGCCACGATCCTCGTCGGTACATTAGATAACGATGTCATTGCCAGCGCCGTGGTCGGCCATGACGGCCATCGCGGCTGGATCTACTATCTGGCTGTCAGCCCAGACCGTAAAGCCTGCGGCCATGGGCGCGAAATGATGGCCGAAGCCGAGCTTTGGCTGACGGCGCGGGGGACGCCGAAGGTGCAGCTCATGGTGCGCGGGGAGAACGAGACCGCGACTGCCTTCTACAATGCCCTCGGCTACGAGCGCCAGGATGTGACCGTTCTCGGCAAATGGCTCATGCCATCGCCCGAGGCAGATTGAGGTATCGAGAGGCCACGCGCGCCTGACCCCTCTGGCCGTAAGGCCAGTGGGAAGCAAAGCGCGGCCCCCGCCGGCGAGCCCCCGCAGCGCGCGGCGACCCGAACGGGTGGCCGCGTGACCGGAGACGAGCCGGGCCCGGTCAGGTGACGTGGACGAGGTGGAGGGCTCTCGTCTCCCGGACAGCCCCGCGTCAGCAGGCGGGGGAGGGGCGATGCTTACAAGTGCTTTGAGATACTAAGAGGTGTCTACCAGTTCGTAAGCCGCTAATCGAAATAGAGCGTTCGACCGGATGACGTCGTATGCGCTCTTCGATGTGCGGAGGGGCAGGTCAAAGGTTCTCTTCCAAAAGGGAGAAATATTCGCCGTCCCGAAGGCGCTGGCCCTTGGCGAGCAGGCGGGCCATTTCGGACTTCATGGCGGACGACGGTCCGCCCCATTCTTCCGAGATGCGCTTCTCACCATAGAAAATCGTCGCGGTTTCACGATAGGTGAGTCCCGCGTCGTGGGCATCCAAGGCGACAAGAGCGTTGCGATAGCCGAGGCCCTTGCGTGACCAGACAGGAGGCGACATGTCGTCGTCGCCGTAGACCTTCTGGGCACGGTTCAGCGCATTCACGTGATCCTGCATTGTGCTGAATCCCGAGATGGAGAATTCCATTTTTACAGGCTCGAGGGACAAGAGCGACTTGCCACTGCACCTGACCTGGATCGAGCACTTCTTACCTTTGACAAGGATGTGTTCGTGCTCGAAGGCATCCACGAGATGGATGATCTTGCAGAGGCGCGTGCTCTTTTCGAAGATTTCGTCGATCTCGCCGCGCTCTCTTTCACGCACGTGAACGGCGACCTTGCGGGGATAGGTCTTGTCGGACCAGAAGACATGCGTGGTAAGGGCCGACTGATCTGGGTTCGGAAAATAGAGAAGTCCCCAGTCTTCGGCTTGGCGGTCCTGCTCGCAAAGCCGGAGAAGCTGTATGTCACAACATGCCGTTCTTGTTTCAAAGTCAGGTTGCGCAGCATAGGCGGCGGCTTTCAGCGCGGAATTGCGCCGGGCGAATTCCCAGGCCCAGTTCCCGCGTGAGAGATTGGCGGTGTAGTCATACCTGGCGAGGGTATCGTTCAGGTCTTCTATCGTGTGAACAAGCATGGATCTGCCTCCCGCGTCAGGGGAATGCAGAAGGCGTGCCAATTTCAATTTATCATGGAAACTTCAAGGTTGCTCGCTTAGGTCAAAAGGCGATGAAAAAGTGCGCTCACCGAGCCAAAAGCACTGTACGCACATAAGCAGATTGAGCGTGTTCTGACTGCGCCGTTCGTCCAGACAGATTGAATCTCGCAGCCGTCACAATTACAACAGGCTGCATCGAGAGATTGATACCAGATAGATGATTGTAGTCTCGCATCGTGACCGCGATGCAAGACAACAGTCAATAAAGATTGGTCGCTCACGTCGCAAGTTTTTGAGTGGATTGTTGTTCTTTCAATATATCCAGGGCTACGTCGACGATCATATCTTCCTGGCCACCAACCATACGCCTACGTCCTAGTTCAACCAGGATTTCACGTGTATCGATCCCATAATCTTTCGCTGCCTTCTCTGAATGCCGGAGGAAGGACGAGTACACCCCGGCATAGCCCAGCGAGAGCGTTTCGCGATCAACGCGGACGGGGCGGTCCTGGAGTGGGCGGACAAGTTCCTCAGCGGCATCCATGAGCGCGAAAAGATCGCATCCATGCTTCCACCCCTTTCGCTCGGCGGCTGCGATGAACACCTCAAGCGGTGCGTTTCCGGCCCCGGCACCCATGCCGGCCAGCGAAGCATCCACGCGTCTTGCGCCATGTTGAACGCCGACAATGGAATTGGCGACGCCAAGCGACAGATTGTGGTGGGCGTGGATACCCCGTTCAGTTTCCGGCTTCAGGACTTTTTCGTAGGCTTGAAGCCGTGCGATGTATCCATCCATGTCGAGCGCGCCGCCACTATCGGTGACATAGATACATTCGGCACCATAGCTTTCCATCATGGCGGCTTGTTCAGCCAATTTCTCAGGCTCAACCATGTGGGACATCATAAGAAAGCCAACCGTGTCCATACCCAGATCTCTGGCAACACCGATATGCTGTTTCGATACGTCGGCTTCCGTGCAGTGTGTGGCGATCCTGACAGACCTGACGCCAAGCTTGTAGGCATGCTTCAGCTCCTCGATCGTTCCGATCCCGGGAAGGAGGAGCGTGGTCAGTTTCGCCGTTTTCACTGAATCTGCGACGGCTTCAATCCACTCCCAGTCTGTGTGGGCACCAAAACCATAATTGAAGCTTGAGCCATTCAGGCCGTCTCCATGTGCAATCTCGATTGCGTCGACCCCGGCCTGGTCAAGGGCGGCGGCAATCTTGCTGACGTGCTCGATACCGTATTGGTGTCGGATCGCATGCATCCCGTCGCGCAGAGTGACGTCCTGAATGTAAAGATTGTCGGATTTTGGATCGAACGCCATCAGGCAGTCTCCTTGGCTAGCCGCTGCGCGGCGATCTTCTCAGCGGTCGCAATGCCAGCTGACGTCATTATGTCGAGATTTCCCGCGTATGCAGGCAAGTAGTGGGCCGCACCCTCGACTTCCAGGAAGACGCTGGTCTTGATGCCTTCAAACGTGCCCAGGCCCGGAATCTTGACCGGGTTGTTCGAGCCGAACCGTTCGAACTGAACCTTTTGCTTCATCCGATAGCCGGGCACATAGGCATTGACCTTTGCAACCATTGCTTCGATTGAGGCCTCAATTGTCGGCTCATCTGCGCCACTAGAGAGGGTGAATACCGTATCGCGCATGATCATCGGAGGCTCCGCCGGGTTCAGGACGATTATGGCTTTGCCTTTCCGGGCTCCTCCAACCTCTTCTATACCCTTTGAGGTGGTCTCGGTGAATTCATCAATGTTGGCCCGCGTTCCCGGCCCGGCTGACTTGGAGGCGATGGAAGCGACGATCTCCGCATAGTGGACTGTCGCGACGGATGCTACTGCTGCCACGATTGGGATCGTCGCCTGCCCGCCGCAAGTGACCATGTTGACATTTGACGCATCCAGATGCGCGTCACCATTGACGACGGGTATGACATACGGCCCGATCGCCGCAGGCGTGAGGTCGATCATCACCTTTCCGGCGGACGTGACGACTTCATTGTGCCGCTTGTGTGCGCCAGCAGATGTCGCATCAAAGACAATTCCGATTTCGGGCCACACGTCGAGCTTAACGAGACCCTCAATTCCTTCATGCGTGGTCGCGATACCCATGCGCTTTGCCCGGGCAAGGCCGTCCGAGTCGGGATCGATCCCGACCATCGCGCCCATTTCGAGACCCTTTGACTTGCGTATGACCTTGATCATGAGGTCAGTTCCGATATTTCCGGATCCGATGATCGCAACCTTGGTCTTCTTGAGAGTTGTCATTTCCAATGTCTCCTATTTCGCCGCAATTGCGAGGCGAACCGACCCAATACCTTCGATATCTGCTTCAAACAGATCACCAGGCTCCATTGAGGCCATCGGGCCAAGAGCACCTGTCAGAACGACGTCGCCGGCCTTGAGAGGTGCTCCGAGCTCTGCGCATTTTCGTGCGAGCCAGAGTGCGGCGTTTAGCGGATTTCCAAGGCACGCGATGCCGGCGCCATATGAAACCGGGCGTCCATTGCATTTCATCACCATGCCAGCATTGACGAGATCAAGCCCATGCAGTGCACGAACAGGACCGCCCAGGACATATAGGCCTGATGAGGCGTTATCCGCGATCGTATCCGAAATGCGGATATCCCAGTCCTTGATACGACTGCCCACAATTTCGATGGCAGGCACGACGTGGTCTATGGCTCGGATCAGTTCGCTTGGCGTTGTATCCTGCGCGTTGATGTCCCTGCCGAGTATAACGGCTATTTCAGCCTCGGCCTTGGGTTGTTGAGTTGCTGACAACGGAATTTCATCACCGTCGCAATATTCCATATCCGCATAGAGGACGCCAAAATCGGGCTGGTCTACGCCAAGTTGATTTTGGACTGCCGCTGACGTCAGGCCAATTTTCCGGCCAACAATCCGTCGCCCTGCGGATACCCACCGGGCTGTGTTGATCGCCTGGACCTCGTATCCGGCTTGCGGATCAAGACCAATGAGATCACGCACTGGCGCGCAGTAGGTTTGTCCAGCGTGTGCGTTGAACAGTGCATCCGCAGCCTTTTGAATTTCATCTCTGGAGATCATGGTCTGGTTCGCGTCCGTAAGTAACTTGGAATGTAGATCGCTAACTACGCGATATACTTGACACTGCAATCCGAGGCAGGCCAATTGCTATCACAATGTGATAAATGGAGATCCGTGTGACACGATCCATGTCTTCCTTCGACAAGGCGATGGCCTTGTTCGGAGCACTTGTTGCGCAGGACGGTGTATTCGAATCAGACGCAATGAGTGTCCAGCTCGGGGTGCCGGAATCGACTCTGTACAGGCATCTGAATGCCCTCCATTCGGCCGGGCTCATCTGCCGATCCAGACGTGGACGATATTTGCCCAACCCAGTTTTTCTGAAGAAGTTGGAGGGGTACACACCACATGCAGTGCTGTCGGAACTAGTACGGCCCTTTTTGGACCAACTAAGTGTCGCGTTGGAAACCACGACCCACTTTGGCCTTCTGGAGAACGACATGGTTACCTACCTCGCGAAATCGGTATTTGAAGGAGAGGAGGTGTTCACGCGCGAGAACGGGCAGCTGGAGGCGTACTGTTCTGCTATCGGCAAGGTGTTGCTCTCGCACATGACGGTCGACGAGCAACGGGCGTATATATCCAGCGGGCCCTTTCCAAAGCTAACGGATAAAACGATCACGGATCCAGCCGCAATCGAACGAGAACTACATCGCACGCGCAACAAGGGATTCGGCGTCGACGATGGCGAGGTTCACAACGCACTTTATTGCATCGCTGTGCCAGTCTTCAGTTCGCGGGGAATAGTCGTGGGCGCAATTTCTAGTTCATCTAGCCAGAGGTGGGCGAGTCCTAAAGAACAGCGTGATCGCCTGATTCAGCTCAACGGGGTAGCGCAGTCAATCTCTTCCACTTTAGGGGCCGGCGCATGATCATGTGGAGATGAGAGCTCAAAAAAATGGGAGCCGCTTAGGCTCCCAGAGTTTGGCGGAGACCTAGCTCCGCCGGAGGAAACAGACTGGTTGTCGTATCTGTTGTACGTTCCCTGACCTTGAATGGCAGTGAAGTTCAACCTGACACGACACATTTGAGTTGTGCCGCGATCCGGTTGCGCGTCAACCTGGCCGGATGCGAATGAGCGGCATCGCTCTCACATTGTGAAACTTTATGGAATCTGAGCACTCGGGTGGAACAGGATTGGAATTCTGTACGCCTACCCATGATATTTATGTGCCGAGAATATTCCCGAAAGCGGCCAATGCGCGAATAATCGGACATGTGGGAACATGGACTGCGTTCTGAGCGTTCCCGAACAACCGATAGAAATAAGCGAGTATACGGAACAAAAATCTCGGAGTCGGGAAATGGCTTTTCGACATCCGGGGCGGCGAGCACTGCTCCAATCCGGGAGTCAGGTGCACTAAGTTGCGCTGGCGTCTGTTCCGTATGGCGAAATTAACAGCGGCATCGATAGCACAGTTGCCTTTGGCCACATGCAGATTTCGATCCTTGCTACGGAATTTGAGCTCGCGCTGTTCGTAAATAAATATTGACACAATCAAAAAAATCATTTTTTCTCAAAAAAAGAACAAAATCTTGCACCTCAAGCAAGGTTGTTAGGGAGGTACTTAAATATGCCAAAACTAAGCGGCAGTTCCGTTTTGATTACGGGCGGAGCCACGGGAATTGGTCGGGCGGTGGTCCATCATTTTGTCGAGGAAGGTGCCAGACTGTGTGTTCTGTGCGTCAATGACGAACAGGCGAGTTCGTTGCGGGGTGAGTTCGGGGCTGAGGTTGAAACAGTAATTGGGGATGTGCGCAGTCTGGCAGACAATCAGCGCGCTGCGGCCCTTGCCGTGGAGAGATTCGGTGGACTGAACACCTTTATCGGCAATGCAGGGATATGGGATTTTATAACGCCTCTGGAAGCGCAGGATGAAGAAAAGCTCGAAAGAGTCTGCGATGATATTTTTGGTGTGAATGTAAAGGGGTACGCGCTCGGAGCGTACGCGTGTCTTCCTGCGCTTCGCCAGTCTAAAGGGTCCATAATTTTCACGGCCTCTAGCTCAAGCTTTTTTACGGGCGGAGGTGGTCCGCTATATGTGGCATCGAAACACGCTGTGATTGGACTCATCAAGCAGCTTGCGAAGGAAGTCGCGCCAGACGTTAGGGTTAATGGCGTAGCTCCAGGAGGTACGATTACCAATCTTTCCGGGTCGCCCTCATCCGAGCACGCAAAGTCCCAGATGGCTGAGATTCCAGAGATCGACAAACTTCTCGAGGGCATGACACCGCTCGGATTTGCCGCAAAGCCTGAAGACCATGTAGCGCTATATGCGTTGCTTGCCTGTCCGGTGTCGGCTCGATACGTCACAGGCACAACCATCTTGTCCGATGGCGGTATTGGCGTGGGCTGACCCAGCCTGAACGCGTTCACCAACTAAGTCGAAATTGTGCCAGCAGTGCTGGCGGTCTTTTGGATCAAATCTATGAACCTGCCGGTCTTCAAATTCGCTCATGCTGCCGCTGCTGCTGGGGTGCTTTACTTCTCCCAACCTGGGGCGCTGGCAGAGCAGGCCGTTTTATCGCCCCCCGACATAAGCCCTCGGTCAAATATAGAGATGCCAACTGACGGACGTGTACGGTTTGTTCCTGATAATTTATTTGCCGTCGATTTTGTCTCTGATTCTGTGGGCTGGGCGGGGGGATACTACGGGACACTACTGAAGACCGAGGATGGAGGAGGGCACTGGAAGCGCGAGCCCTTGCCGTTTACGGACTTAATTAGGCGAATCGACTTTGTGGACGAGGCCGTCGGCATTGCTGTCACGAGTAGAGGCAAGATCCTGAGGTCTGAAGACGGGGGAGCGCATTGGGAAGTTGTGCATGTTGAGCCGGGCATTAACTTGCGAGATGTCTACTGTCTCGACGCCCAGACAGCTTGGGTCGTCGGACATGAGGCTACAGTGCTTCACACGTCCGATGGCGGTAAAACGTGGCAAACTCAGGCGTTATCCGGATATCAGGGGCGTGATCTACCGAGATTGAATGGCATTACACGTCTCGAGGACGGGCGGTTGGTTTTGGTTGGGGAGTTCGGCCTGATAGCGTCGTCAATCGATGATGGATTGAGCTGGGAGGTGCTGGACGCGCCCGATGCCTCGGTCACATTCACAGCGGTAGATGCATGGCGTTCGGAGGCGCTAATATCTGGGCTTGGCGGCAAGCTTACAATGGTTCGATTTGGTTCGGACAGTGACGTTGAAGAGGGCTCGGAACGCTTAGAGGACCGTGTCCCGACGATCACAGCTTTGTCCTCGGGGACAGATGCGCATTTGTTCGATCTAACATTAGACCAAGATGGTGACGGAGTGATCGTAGGCCAGGGCGGGGTGGTCCGTGTAAAAGCTGGATTGCCTGTATCGGAATTGCTGCCCCTGGAGAGTAAGCCAGGATTCCTTTGGTACGGAGGAATCTCAAAAACATCTGAACACGGATGGTATATTGTCGTTGGGGCGAACGGTGCCGTACTAAAAACCGAATTCGATGTCTCAGATCCGGAGCCGTTAGTGCGGTGGTAACAGGAGAAGTTCGCTTGTTGCAAATTCAATCAAAGGCTCAAATTCAGTGGTAAGTTATATTTCGAATTTCGTCATAAGATTTCCCAGAATCATTCTGGCAATCGCTTTTCTGGTCACATCGGGGGCGGCTTATTTCGGCGTGACAGGTGTCTCGTTGAAGGTCGTTCTCGAAGATATGCTGCCTGCAAACCATTCGAATGTCGAACTCTATAAGGAGTTCCGGAGTCAGTTTGGTGGAGTCAATAATGTCCTTGTCGAAGTCGAAAATAAAGCAGGCGACATCTACAATTCGGACTTTCTTGAAACGTATCGGGAAGTATCAGACGAGTTCTATTTTCACGATAACAATATCCGCCCTCTGTTTGAGGCGGCCAATCTCCGGAAGACGAGATCGGTGGCCGGCGGGGAGGGGCAAATTCTGGTCAGTCCTCTTATGTGGCCGGAAGTGCCCCGCTCTGAGTCTGATATGGAGCATTTCAAACAAATCGTCAGGGGGCAGTTTCTCGGCTCATTGGTTTCACTGGATGAGCATTCAATGCTTATTTCTGCCGAGCTTTCAGAGGAGGTGGATTCTCGGGAGTTCGTCGCCTTTATTGAGAATCTAAAATCAGAATTCTCGACGAAAGATGTAAAAATATCAGTCGTTGGCAGACCCGTACTTCTGGGTACGGTTAAGAAATATCTGCCTCAGATGCTGTTGGTTTTTGCGGCGTCTGTGCTGGCTATCGCTGCCGTCCTACTTTTCTATTTCAGATCCTGGGTTGGCGTTGCTGTTCCAATGCTCGTGGCCTTCGCTGTCACGATTTGGGGCTTTGGCGTCATTGGCTTGGTCGGTTACAATCTTGATCCCCTGTTGCTCCTGCTGCCGTTTTTCGTCTTCGCCACTGTCTTATCCCATTCAGTTCAATTCGTTTCGCGCGTTTTCGATGAAATCGAAAATAGTGCAACCATGCGTGATGCAGTAAAAGAAGGCCTTGAGCGCCTTCTGTTCCCGAGTACTGCGGCTGTGATTACCGATGCGGCTGGATTTACGGTCCTAGCTCTGGTGACAATCCCAAGCATCCAGTCGCTTGCCTTCATCTGCACGTTTTGGCTTCTAACCCTAACCCCGGGAATTATTGTTGCTGCGGCGTTCATGGCCGTCCTTCGGAAGCCGACAAAATTCCGCACTACCTTACCCGGTCAAGCCGCATTGGCCAAAATTTTTGGGCTGAAAGCGTCTAGGTATGTATTCCTCCCGGCTTTCGTTGCTGCGTTGATTGCGGGCATTTTCATTTCGCAGGGGTTAAAAATAGGTGACGCAGAAGGGAGCCCGATCCTGTGGCAGGATTCCCAGTACAACAAAGATGTCAAAAAAATCAACTCGAGCTTTGACCGTGTCGGTACGGATGTAATGCAGGCCTATTTCTCCGGTGATGGAGAGATCATGCTAGATCCGCGTGTGTATCATCAGATCGAAGCATTTGATCGCTATATTTACGAACGAGTTCTTCCGGCAACTCGCGCACAGAGCCTTGTTCCGATTGTAAAAAATATCAACATGGTTTTGTGGGAAGGGGACCCTTCATACCAAACAATTTCTGATACAGAAGAAGAAATAGGATTTAACATTTACATGTTCCGGTCTGGCGGTGAGCCAGGAGACTTTGCCGCCTATACGAACCCGGAATGGAGCATCGGTAAGCTCTCAATTTATACGGGGGAGCATAGTGCTGACACCGTGAATGCGTTGATGGCGGCGGGCCAAGAATTTCTAAACACCTATCAGTTTTCAGATGGGGAGCCGCGTGTGAGGTTCGCCGGCGGACAGATCGGTATAATTAAGGCGAGCAACGACGAGATCGAGCATAAAGAAAATGTGCTCCTTATTGCCATTATCATCGTTATCGCAGTTAACCTGCTCTGGCTATATCGATCACCCGCAGTTGCAGTCGTGATCATACTTGTACTGACGACATCTCACTTTATCACCATGAGTGTAATGACGCTTATGGACGTGGGGATGAACTTGAATACGCTCCCGCTTGCTGCGTTGGGTTTGGGCCGTGGTGTTGATTACAGCATCTACATGGCAGACCGGATACGCGAGGAAATGAGGCACGGCCATGAATTCGCGAAGGCGACGGGCCGGGCGTTCAACACGTCTGGTATTGCCGTGATAGTTACGGCACTGACGATGATACTGCCGCTATTGCCGTGGTACTTCCTGTCTCCGATCAGGTTCCAAGCCGAGATGGGCGTTCTGTTGGCGATCATCTTGATGTTCAACATGGTGGGGGCGCTCACTGTTGTGCCTGCAGCAATCGGCTTGCTGAAGCCGCGGGGATTTCCGTTTAGCACACAGAAGAAAATAGTCAGGGCGATGGTTGGTTAGATTGAGGGCGATAGAGCCTGGCTGCGCATCGGAAAAAATAGAAAGTGAGGGAGAGAAAGATGAACACCAAGAATAAAAAAACTAAAACTAAGTCGCAAAAGCTATGCCTGCTCGGGGCTACAGCATTTTCCACAGTCCTTATGATGCCGCTAGCAGCGAATGCCGAGTCATTGGCTGAAGCGCTGAACCTGCCCGACAATGTCTGGGTGGGCGGACGTCTGACGCAAGGGACGGGCGTCTATTTTGACCGGTATGGTGGTGGAACTGGAGTGGGGCCCTCCCAGTTTGTAGCGCAGCTTCAGGCTGAGTGGACTCCCAATAGCAATGTGACGGTTGTTTCCGATTTTTGGCTGCGCGGCGATTGGTACTATGATCTTGATGACGGAGATTCAATCGGACCTGGCACGCCAGACTTTACTAAGGGCCCTCCGTTTCTAGATCGCTTTGATTTTTTACTCTCGCAGGATGGGGCGCTCACGCTTCCTGAACCGTTTGGTAATAGCGGTGAAGAAAATCGCATACTCGATGATTTCGAGCAGGATGTGATTAGAGAGCTGTCGATAGCGTTTGCTGATTCAGAGGGACGCGCGTCTCTAAAAGTCGGAAAGTTTCAGCGAGGGTGGGGGCAAGCAGATGGTCTGCGCCTTCTTGATATTCTGAACCCACAGGATCTCCGCCAAAGGAGTATATTTACAGACACCGAGGATTTGCGGATACCTCAGTGGAGTGCTGCCCTATCTTTGGATATTGACCAGCTTGGGTTGGCTGCTCCTTTTGAGGGGCTAGGACTCAAGGATCCATCACTGGAAGTGATCTACACTCCGGTGGTACGCCATTCCGAATTCATCGTGAATAATCCGACGCCGAATTCCAGTACGTCCGGAGGCCCCTTCGGTCTGCCTTTCCCGAGGTTGGTGGAAGGTCAGTCGGGTTTCGGCATGCCCTTGTTGGGAGCAAGGCTGTCGGACAAGGAAACAGACGACTGGGAAGATTCCGAGGTCGGCATGCGGCTAAAATTCGATGTCCTTGGCGGGCAGGGGACAATTAATGGATTTTACGGTTTTCAGGATCTGCCGATCGTCGTCAACACCGGCGCAACAGTTCATATTGGCACATTTATTGGAGATCCAAATGCAGCGGGCGTTGTCAATGTGCCCATTGATCTCCCAACCACCATAGGTGCGATGAATGCGCCGGGTCAGTACGTTGATTTCATCCAGTCTCTAGCAGCTGGGACTGCGGCGCCAGGGGACTTTCCTTTAATTCCGTTCGGCTGCCTTGATATTCTGGATCCGGCGGCTGGAGGGGTGCCGTGTTCTATTACTACAGATTTTGACCTCGATTACACACTCCGGCAAAAGACCGTCGGTTTTTCATTCACACGCGATATGACGGAGTTCCGATTCGGTAGAAAGGATGTCTCTCCGGTACTGCGTTTGGAGGCGGCATACGAGTTTGACAAACCCTTCAACAAGGGGGTGATTCAGAACCCCTTTGTGCCCGGGCGTGTGACCGTCGGCACACCAGCTCTCATTACTACCCGTGACGACACAATCGCGAGACGAGATCAGCTGTCTGTCTTGGTCGGATTTGATTATAATTTCTGGGTGCCGGGGTGGGAATCGCAGCGCAGTTCGATTTTTATGACAACTCAGTTTTTCGAGATCCATACCGAAGATGCTGATGGGCTCCTGTTTCAGGCGCCTTACGCGCTTACAAATGTTGAAGAGAACCAGGAATTCATAACTCAGACGTACACGAAGGGTTTCTTAAACGACAAAGTGACTCTGGATGGCTTGGCGATCTGGGACATGGATAAAGGTAGCGTTGCGATAAGGCAGAGAATAGATTTCTCCGTAGGAGGAGGAAATTGGAAGCCCAGAATTGAAGTGGGCTACTTTAGCGGGAAGGATGAGCAGGGCCTTTTGGGGCTCTATAACAAATCGGACTACGTTGAGTTTTCTCTGACCTACCAATTCTAGAGAAACATAACGATAACGCAAAGATGTCTGGTTCTTGATGATGGAGAAGAAAATGAAACGGTTAAGCTTGAAAAGCTTTCTGATCGGAGCGACGGCGCTTATGGCAGTTGCGACTGCAGCAACGCCCGTAGCGAATGCACAAGAAGATTATATCGAGCGCTGGAAGGCGTTTGCCAAGGAGACGGGCTTGCCCGAACACAAAGCCTGGGCTGATATGCTTGACAATGATGAGACCCGAAAACTTGAGAAAGAGTGGAAGGATTTCAGAGGTTACACGGCCTCGAGCCTCATAGAGGACGCCGATATTCCGGGCGAGCTAAAACCAGGGTTAATCATCACGAAAGACAACCTGGCGTCAATGCCTTGGTTGTCAGACTATCTTCCAAAGTTCTGGATTGATCGGCTCAATAGTGAGTGGATGGGTGTCAAGGGTATCCGCATTGTTCCCACGAACCATTATTATATGCAGAAAGCTCTGCTCGATGCGACCAAGAAGCTGGGCAAAGATCCCTTCACGATTAATGAAAAGGGTGAGCTGGTAGACAGGGACGGAAAAAATGGCGTTCTCACAAAGAGCGGATTGCCTTTCCTGACACCAAAAAATGGTGATGAACTAAACTGGTTGTTCAATGCGCACGGCGTGGGAACAGAAGATCTCTGGTTCAACCCGGTACTGATGACCGGCTGTAGCTCCAGCAATAAGGTCGAACGCTCTTACACAGGCAATATTTGGTGGCGCAAGATGGCGGGTAGAGTTGGTAAAACTCCGCTCGGTAATGTTCCGGGATATGAAGGTGTCACCGAAGCGGGTTCTTTGCTACTAACTTCGCCTAGGGATGTGCGAGGATTAGCCGGTGTCCGACTTCGGTACGCGGATGCTGACAAAGATGACAACTTCAAGATTTTCATCCCTACGCTCCGTCGTACTCGCACTCTTACTGGTACCAATGGCCAAGATCCAATTGCTCCGTCTCTGGAGCTCACTTGGGACGAATGGCGTAGTCAGTGGACCAAAACTGATAAACGCAAATTCAAGTACACCATGGTTAAAGAGGGCTTCGTATTAGCCGCACCGGAGGTTGGTGCAGCATACGATCCTTATCGTCCGGATGAGGCGCATTGCGCTTTGACGGGAATTGTTGACATGGAGCTGAGGCCGGTATGGGTTTATGATATCGATGATCTCACCAACAGCTACCAGTACTCCAAAAAACGCATTTGGGTAGATAAGGAACTCTACTATACCCAGTGGATGGAAATGTACGATCGTCGGGGTAACCTATGGCGGACTTGGGACGATTCACGCTGGTGGCAGCCCACAACGGGACGCGCAATGTGGCGTTCATTGATTATTCCAAACTTGATTTCACAACGGCACACGATACTCAGCATGTCGTCGGATTGGGAGAAAGTTGATCAGATGGACAATTCTTTGTTCGACGTCGATAAATTGAGAGACAAACGCTAGTCACTCTCGGGTTGGCATTCATCAAGATTGCCAACCCGCACGTGCTGCCGAGCTACGATTCACACCGAAGAAAATTGGAACTATTCCGTCTTGGTCACAGGCCGGAAACTGGTTGTGCGGTTGTAAAGAACATAGTGGCGGCAAGGCGGACCCGGCAGTATTGGAAGACATTCTTATGGGAAGTTATAGAACGACATACCAGAAATGGGAATCGGCACCTGATAAGTTTTGGGAGGCAGCGTCTCATGCCGTGGAGTGGTATAGACCTTACGACGTACTCAGAGAATCGAAAGATCATGCGACCCGTTGGTTTGTCGGCGCCGAATGCAACATATGCTGGAATGCTTTGGACCGTCATGTGCGCGATGGCCGTGGAGATGATCTGGCGTTGATTTACGATAGCGCAATGACGGGAGCGGTGCGGAAGTATACTTATTCTGAACTACTCGATGAGGTTGGTATACTTGCGACCGTGCTAAAAGAGCGTGGGGTGAATGCCGGCGATCGGGTCTTGATTTACATGCCAATGGTTCCCGAGGCTGTGATTGCGATGCTTGCGACGGCGCGCATCGGAGCAGTCCATGTGGTCGTATTCGGGGGGTTCGCAGCTAGAGAGCTTGCCACTCGAATCGAGGACGCGACGCCAAGAATTGTGTTGTCAGCGTCCTGCGGGCTCGAGCCTGGTCGTATCGTTGAGTACAAGCCTCTCCTTGATGAGGCGATCAGGCTCAGCCCGCACAAACCTGAGTGTTCAATCATTTTCCAGCGTTCTAGCAGGACGTGCGAGCTTGAGCATGAGCGGGACTTCGACTGGGCCGCCCTGGTTGAAACCGCAAGAACGGCTGGCGAGAGAGCCGAATGTGTGAGCGTGGCGTCTACCGACCCGCTATACATTCTGCATACATCGGGGACGACTGGAAAGCCGAAGGGTATCGTCAGGGATCACGGGGGGTATGCGGTCGCTCTCAAATGGTCGATGGAATATGTATACAATGTCAAACCGGGAGAGGTGTTCTGGGCCGCATCGGATGTAGGATGGGTCGTCGGTCATTCGTATATTGTGTATGGTCCGCTTCTTAACGCCAGTACGACGATACTGTTTGAAGGAAAGCCGGTCGGAACACCAGACGCTGCAACCTTTTGGAGGGTGATTGAGCGGCACCGGGTTAATACGCTCTTTACGGCACCCACGGCGTTAAGGGCGATCAAGAAAGTCGACCCAGCAGGCTCATTATTTTCCGGTTACGATCATTCCGGTTTCAGACAGCTGTTCCTTGCGGGTGAACGAGCAGATCCTGACACGATCCAGTGGGCACAGCGTCTCCTTGATGTGCCAGTCGTAGATCACTGGTGGCAGACTGAAACAGGGTGGCCGATCGCAGCCAATCCGTTGGGAATAGAACAGCTGCCAACAGAATATGGTTCTAGCACAGTTCCTATGCCTGGATTTGATGTTCGCATTGTGGATGAGAGCGGTACTGAAATGCCGCAAGGTGGGCACGGAGCTATTGTCATAAAGCTGCCGCTTCCACCGGGGTGTTTGCTGTCACTGTGGGAAGACGATGAGGCATTTCTAAAATCATACTTTGAGGAATACCCCGGATACTACAAGACCGGGGATGCCGGATATATAGACGATAAGGGCTACATCTTCGTCATGAGCCGCGTTGACGACATTATTAACGTTGCGGGTCATCGCCTGTCCACTGGTGCAATCGAGGAAGTGGTGGCGGCGCATCCAGATGTCGCGGAGTGCGCCGTTATTGGAGTTGCAGATTCTTTGAAGGGAGAATTACCAATTGGGCTCATCGTTTTGAACGATGGGGTCACGCGTGCAGAGGAAGAAATTACGAGAGAAATCGTAAACTTGGTGAGAACCGAAATTGGTCCGGTAACTGCCTTCAAGCGCGTCATCGTTGTCGATCAACTTCCAAAAACAAGGTCGGGAAAGATTCTACGGAAAACGATCAAGAGCATTGCGGAGTCGCAAGACTATGTAGTTCCGGCGACGATCGATGACCCGCAGGTATTGAATGATATCACTTCAGCCATTGCTCGGTAGGCGCGTATCCGGCCTCACCACAATGGCAAATGTCTTGGCGGCCCACGGATGAGTAATTTTTGAATCTGGAATTGACGCCAGAAAGGGAAAACATGAAAGCTTATATCTACGAGAATACAGGGCCAGCTGCGGACGTATTGACGCTGCGGGAGATGGTGATGCCGGCGCCTGGGGCCGGCGAAGTTCGGGTGCGGTTAAAATGGTCGGGTGTGAACCCTTCTGATGTCAAAACCCGCAGTGGGCACATCCCCTCCACAATCCCATTTCCACGCATTCCTCATAGTGACGGAGCCGGACTGGTTGATATGATTGGTGATGGCGTTGACGATTTTCAGCCGGGCGATGCGGTTTGGGTCTGGAATGCCGCATGGAACAGAAGCAATGGAACTGCCGCTGAGTTCGTTGTGCTGCCTTCTGAGCAGGTCGAGCATATGCCGGACGGGCTGGCGCTTGAGAACGGTGCATGTCTCGGCATTCCTGCAATGACCGCCTGTCATGCCGTCGCAACTGACGGAGGAGTTCGAGGGCAGATTGTCCTCGTCGCGGGTGGCGCAGGTGCGGTTGGCCATTACGCGATTCAGGCGGCAAAATTTTGTGGTGCCAGAATTGTCATTGCGACAGTCAGCAGTGAGGAGAAGGCGGCCCTAGCGAGGCGCGCAGGAGCAGATTTTGTATTCAACTACAAAACAGACACGCTGGTCGAAGAAATCAACAAGGTTACGGACCATCGGGGCGTCGACCGGATAATCGAAGTAGACCTGGCTGCCAACATTCAAACAGACGTGGCGATTATGAAAGAGGGGGGGCTGGCCGTCATCTATGGCAGCAGTCAAAAAGAAATCGCTTTACCTTTCTCGCCGTCAATCGGACGCAATATCTGTTATCGCTTTTTCATCGTGTACAAATTATCCAGGTCAGATAGGCAAAGAGCCCTGTTGGTGCTCCAAGACATGCTTAAGGACAAGAACGTCCTGCATAATATTGCAAAAAAGGTGAGCTTTGCAAATCTCGTGGAAGCCCATGAACTGGTTGAGAGCGGAGCGTTGCCGGGCAACGTCGTTTTGAGAATTGAATAGTTCGGCGGAGAGCTATGCTGTCAAGTTATTTGGAGCAGCAGGATACCTCCCGAGGGGCTTTCCGGACTTGCTTTTTGGAACCGGCCTTCACGGACGCACAGAGACAATTTTGATTTCTGATTTCGGAAAAAATCATGCAACAAAGAAGCTCACAATTCTTGACTGTCGGCTCTGCCCGAATTCACGCCGTGTGCGAAGGCGAAGGCCCACTAGTCATACTCGTTCACGGCTTTCCGGAGTCCTGGTATTCGTGGCGCCACCAGCTTTCAGCTTTAGCCGAGGCCGGTTACCAGGCCGTTGCCATTGATCTAAGAGGCTATGGGCGATCATCCAAATTCTTGGACTCCGAATATTATCTGATCAAGTCTGTTGTCGAGGACATCGTGGGTGTGGTCAGGGCGTTAGGTGCCTCAAGTGCCGTTGTCGTTGGGCATGACTGGGGGGCAATGATTGCCTGGACAGCGGCCTGGTTGCATCCTGAAATCTTCCGTGGCGTTGTGGGGCTTGCAATTCCTTTCTCTGGGCGCGGGCTAATTGCTCTGCCTGGCTCTCCTTTCGGTGAACGCTCTCCAGAAGATATTCATAAAGAATTGGCTGGACCAGACCAACAATTCTATCAGGACTATTTTGGTTCGCTGGCACCGGCCATACGGGAATTCGAAGAAGATTCGGGTGGTTGGATACGTGACGTTCTGTGGGCCTTTTCAGGCGAGAGTATGAAGGCTGCGGGTTTTTCTGGCCTTTTGGACTTACCGCAAGTGGACATCATACGTGCGAGCGCCCTTAGTATACCGTTTGGTGCTCGAATGCGGGACAAAATGCATGCGCCCGCCGATCTTCCGGTCTGGTTGAGAACGGATGATTTGGAGTTCTATACGCAGGAGTTCGAGCGGTCAGGAATGATAGGGCCTTTTTCCTATTATCGAAGTATTCAAAACAGTTGGGAGCAGCTTGAGTTATATGACGGCACTCAACTTCTTCCGCCTGCGATGTTTATTGGAGGAGAATGTGATGTCACGACAGGATGGGGACTAGAGGCAATTGATCGTGTAGGCGAGTTCGTTCCGAATTATGTCGGGTCACACATTCTGTCCGGATGCGGTCATTGGATCCAACAAGAACGGCCTGAGGAAGTAAATGAATTGGTTTTGGGATTCATGAGAGAGCTTGTTTGAGGCGCGCTACGCGGAAGTGCGCACGCTAACGTGCGTCTGTATTATCTCCCGAGTGAACATTTTATCAGGCGCTTGGGCAAAGGATAATGAACACGAATTTTCGGGCGTGCGTGGGACTCTATGGCCCAGACGGAATGCTGAGAAATTGGGGAATGCATCCTGAATTTTGTTGACATAAGAAAAAAAATAATTTTATTTGATAAAAAAGAATAATCCAAGGTGAGGAAGAGGCTATCAATCATGTCCACGGGTGAAATGTTCCAGCGTCGGACGGAAACTGAGTCCGAATCAGACGGGCCTCGGAGCCTGATTGAGTCGACTTACGAGCAGTTGAGTCTCGATATTGTACACGGCAAGTATGGGTCGGGTGACAAGCTGCGACTTCAGCCACTAAGTGAAAATTATGGAGTGAGTGTTGGCACTGTGAGGGAGTCGTTATCTCTCCTCGTGTCGGATGGGCTCGTCCTTACTCAATCCCAAAAAGGTTTTCGAGTGGCGCCGATGTCGCTTGTTGATTTCGAGGATTTGACCAAGGCGCGGGTCCTGCTGGAAGCATCAGCGTTGCGGGATAGTATCGTATCCGGGAAAGATGACTGGGAAGGTCGGGTTGTCCAAGCATATCACCAACTGTCCCTTGCGGAGAAAAGGCTCGAAGCTAATCCAATCGCAGGATTCGAGATATGGGAGCAGCGCAATCAGGAATTTCATGATGCGCTCGTATCGGCTTCTTCCTCTCGCTGGGTGCAGAAGTTCCGAGTTATTCTCTACAAGCAAGCGGAACGCTACCGGCGGTTGTCTACAGCCAGTCGAGTAAGCCCTGGCGTGTTGGCTCATTCTGAACACGAGAAGATTTTCGAGTTGGCCATTGCGCGTGACGCCGATGCGGCGGTTGAGGCGCTATCTTTTCATATTTGGTCAGCCGTAGAATTCTTGAAGGGGCGTGGTCTGATTTTGGAAAGTCCGGACAAGGAAGGCTAATTCTGCCGGCAGGCCTCATATTAAAAATGGAGGCATGGGCGGCTCATGATATCAAGGAAGGTTACAAATATGACGACGGCTAAAACAAAGACGCGCCTGAACATCGGGCACGAACCAAAGGCGTTCGAGAAGAAAAATGTTTGGAATGTCGAGGAGATAACGGCTCTGCTTGACGAAGAGAATGGCACGCTTGATCCAAGAATTTATTCAGATCAGGATCTGTATGAGTTGGAACAGGAACGCGTTTTCGGACGATCATGGATTATGCTCGGGCACGAGACACATGTTCCCAAAGCCGGTGACTTTTTGACGGCCTATATGGGCGAGGATCCCGTCATTCTTGTGCGTCAAAAAGATAGAAGCTTGAAGGTTTTTCTAAACCAGTGCCCGCATAGGGGGATGAGAATCTGTCGAACCGATGGCGGCAACGCAAAATCGTTTACATGCAGCTATCATGGTTGGGCGTACGACATCGGCGGAAACTTGGTGAACGTACCATATGAGTCTGAGGCATTCTGTGAGGACTTCAACAAGGCCGAGTGGGGGCCGGGCCAGGCAAGGGTTGAGACCTACAAGGGCTTGATCTTCGCGAACTGGGATAAAAACGCGCCAAATCTGCGCGAGTATCTTGGCGACGCGACATTCTACATGGACCACATGCTCGATCGAACCGAGGCGGGTACTGAAGTTATCAGCGGCATGCAGAAATGGGTTATCCCATGCAACTGGAAGTTTGCCGCTGAGCAGTTTTGTAGTGACATGTATCATGCCGGAACCGTATCCCATCTGTCCGGTATCGAGGCGGGCCTGCCCGAAGGTATGGAGCTTTCGGATGCGAAGATTCCGACGGTGGGACACCAGTTCAGGGCGAAGTGGGGCGGGCATGGAACG
The DNA here is from genome assembly GCA_913057945.1 of uncultured Hyphomonadaceae bacterium. GTDB lineage: Bacteria > Pseudomonadota > Alphaproteobacteria > Caulobacterales > Hyphomonadaceae > Hyphomonas. The sequence goes on from CAJXOF010000004.1 coordinate 130,905, forward strand.
GGTTTCTATGTCGGAGAGCCAGGTTTGCTAGTGGCTATCATGGGGCCCAAGATTGCTAAATATTGGACGGAAGGTGAAGCGGCCGCCAGGGCGGAGAGGCGCTTGGGAAGCGCAGAGCGTGCGCGTCAATTGATGGTCCAGCACATGACTGTTTTCCCAACCTGCTCATTCCTTCCCGGTGTCAACACCGTTCGAACCTGGCAGCCGAGAGGCCCGAACGAGACAGAGATATGGGCATTTACAGTTGTAGATGCTGATGCTCCTGACGAGATCAAGGAAGAGTACCGCCGTCAGACATTAAGAACGTTTTCTGCCGGAGGCGTATTCGAGCAAGACGATGGTGAAAACTGGGTCGAAATCCAGGCTGTGTTGCGAGGGCATCAGGCTAGGAAGCGCCGGCTCAACATTCAAATGGGAAAAGGTCGTTCTGCTGCCGATAATCCGCATTACCCGGGCAGTATTGGGTATGTGTACAATGAAGAAGCCGCTCGCGGACTCTATCATCAGTGGATCCGTATGATGACTGAACCTGATTGGGACACACTCGGGCCAAAGTAGGGAGGTCTGTGAGCGGATCACCCGTTTCGTAGGCAGAGCGAAGTGCGCTCAACCGATAGTTCTATTAACCCTCGCGAATAACGGGCGCATAAATCGCGCAAATTGGAGATAATTATGCTGAAAGAAAAAGTGGGACCAGAGTCATCAGCGTCGCAGATAAGCACTGCCGCTCTGCTGCTGCAGCATGAAGTTGAGCAATTCTATTATAAGGAGTCTCTTCTGCTTGATCGGCACGAGTTCAACGATTGGTTTGACCTTCTGGACAAGGACATCAGGTACTTTATGCCGTTGAGAACGAATCGCACGAGGCGCGATCAAAAGCTCGAATACTCTAAGGACGGTGAGTACGCGCATTTTGATGATGATCTAGTGATGATGCGTGGGCGGCAGCGGAAATTAATGTCGGATGTCGGATGGTCTGAAAGCCCGGCTTCGCGAACGCGCCACATCATAGCGAACGTCATCATTAACGATGCAAGTGATGATCAGGAAGTTCATGTGACGTCGTCATTTATTCTTTACCGAAATCGTCTGGAACGGCAGGTCGATATTTTTGCAGGAGAGCGAATGGATGTACTGCGCCGCAGTGACAACAAGCTCGGCTTCATGATCGCTAAGAGAACCATACACATCGATCAAAGTACGATTCTCTCTAATAATCTCAGCATCTTTTTCTAGGTATCGTGATGGCTTTTAAGAAAGTTTGCAGCCTAGACGAAGTTCCTGAAGGTGACGCGTTGCGGGTGGAGTTGTTCGACGAACCTATCGCGCTATTCAACTTAGACGGAGAGATCCTCGCGACTCAGGACCGCTGCACACATGGCGACTGGTCGTTAGCGGATGGCTTTCTCGAAAATGGCGTCATTGAGTGTACGCTTCACTGGGGAAAATTCTGTGTGCGGACGGGAAAAGTGAAGGCTCCACCCGCTTGCGCGGCCTTAACTGTTTATCCCGTGAAGGTGGAGGGCAACGACGTCTACGTGGATTTCGAATCTGGTAAGGTCAACGATTGATGCAGAGTTTCGCGATCATAGGTGCGGGTCTGGCGGGGGCGACAGCGTGTCGGTCGCTCAGAGACCAGGGGTTTGAGGGAAAGATTTTCCTCTTTGGCGACGAGCCGTATGAGCCATATGATCGACCCTCTTTGTCCAAGTCTGCTTTAGCGACCAAATCTGCCCCCCCTTTGTTAATGGGTTGTAATTGGAGCGAAGAATTCAGGGTCGAGAAATGTCTGGGAGTTCGCGTTGAAACAATAGACTTGCCCTCGATGCGTATTGAGGTGAGCTCTGGCTCGGACCTCAAGTTTGACAAGCTCCTTTTTGCCACTGGGTCTCGGGCGCGGTCTCTGCGTCTAGATGCGCATAGCGAGACGCCGGGACTTTACTCACTGCGGACACTTGACGATTGCGTGGCTCTACAGGGAGCAATCTCCCCTGGGGCACAAGTCATCATCATCGGGGGAGGCCTCATTGGATGTGAGCTTGCCACTACAATTCAGAAGATGGGTGCAAAGGCGATTATCCTTGAGACTGCCAATGAGCTCTTGTTGCGTGTTCTGGGCAAGACAATAGGCTCGTGGTGTCGAGAGGAATTGGAGGCCATAGGGGTTGAAGTCCACACGGGCGTCTCAATTACTCATGTAGATCTAGACCCCTCGTTCCGGGAAGTACGATGCGGCGACGGAAGAAGATTTTCTGGTGATCTGGCAATCGTCAGCGTTGGTGCGGAGCCGGTCACCGCTTTAGCAGAGCATGCTGGATTGGCGTGCGCGAGGGGCATCATTGTAAATTCAGTTGGTATGGCTTCAAGCGACACGGTGTACGCAGCGGGCGATGTCGCAAGTTGGCCTCTCAGGAGCGGAGGGCGCCGCAGTCTGGAGACTTATCTGAATTCTCAAAACCAGGCGGCTGTGGCTGCGGGAGCAATGCTCGGAAAGGGTGAGCCAGCACCGCAAGTTCCGATTTCTTGGACGGAGATAGCGGGGCATCGGATACAGATGATGGGCGAAGTCACTGGTCCTGGCGATGTCGTCACTCGGGTTGATCCCGGAGGGACCGGAATGACGGTGTGTCGATTGAATGGTGGGGAGCTTCAATCTGTTGTTTCAATAAACCAGCCGGCAGATTTTTCTTTCGCATCAAAAATCATTGAACGGAGGATGCAGGTAGATGCGAAATCAATTCGTGATCCACTCATTCGTATGAAAGACGTTTTCAAATTGGCGGCAAAGACGGTCGCGTGAAGTACAATAAGTACGGATACACACTAAAATCAAAAAGACAGGGAGAAGACAATGAGCGTTAAGAAGTTGGGATATCTGGGTTTTTCTGCATCAAACATTGATGCGTGGCGGGATTACGCAACCGGAACGTTAGGGCTAATGGATGCTGGGACGAGAAATGACACTCTCTTTCTGAGAATGGATTCTCGAAATTGGCGGGTTGCAGTCCATCCAGGTGCGGCAGATGATCTTTTGTATGCGGGGTTCGAAGCTTCGAATCGAGCCGAGATGCTTGAGATCGCTGAAAGACTAAAGGAAATGGGTATCTCCGTCGAGCAGGCCGATTCCAAGCTGTTGGCGCAACGGGGAGTGATTGATTTGGTATCCTGCCTTGATCCGTCAGGGATCAAGATTGAGGTGTATTATGGTGCCAGCGAACTCTACGAAGAGCCGTTTATTTCGCCTACGGGTGTATCTGGATTTCTAACTCAGGATCAGGGACTTGGGCACTATGTCCTGAGTGTTGAAGATATTGAACGTTCTTTGGATTTCTACATCCGTGGACTGGGAATGGAGCTATCCGACATCATCGACTGGCAGGTCAATCCGGACGTGAAGCTTCAGGTGAACTTTCTCCATTGCAACAGGCGCCATCATAGCCTGGCATTAATCCAAGCGCCCGCCTCCAAGAAGTTACACCACTTTATGCTGGAAGTAAGCTCGTTCGATGATGTCGGGCGCGCATATGATCGCGTGTCAGAGAAGAATGAGATCGTGATGACGCTCGGTCGGCACACAAATGACCACATGTATTCGTTCTACGGCGTCACGCCTTCCGGCTTTGCTGTCGAGTATGGATGGGGCGCTCGACCCATCGAGTCAGATTGGTCTGTCGTCCGATATGACAGCATCAGCATGTGGGGACATAAGTTTATGGGCACAGGAGCTTGAGCGGCGCGTCCGCAAAACTGATCCAAATCCGTCCGACCCCCGACGCTGCATTTAGGAGATTCTAGCATGGCCATTCAGAGCGTATCTGAAGATACCAACCCAGAGATCGCACGTAACATTGAAGTTCACGGTGTAAAGACGAACTATCATGATCTCGGCTCTGGGAAACCGCTCTTTCTGATTCACGGATCAGGGCCGGGGGTTTCAGCTTGGGCAAACTGGCGATTGGCAATGCCAAATTTTAGTGAGGTGGCCAGAGTAATTGCTCCTGATATGCTCGGGTTCGGATATTCGGAACGTCCGGGTAAAGACTACTATAATATGGAAAGTTGGCTCGACCAGGTTGTTGGGTTGATGGACGCTCTTGATATTGAACGGACCGATCTCGTAGGCAATTCCTTCGGGGGTGCGATTTCTCTTGCGATGGCCATTCGACACCCGGATAGAGTTCGGCGCATTGTTCTAATGGGAAGCGCGGGTTTGGCGTTGGGGCTGAGTGAGGGACTTGACCAGGTTTGGGGGTATTCTCCATCCATTGAAAATATGCGCCGTTTGCTGGATATCTTTGCATATGATCGAAGTTTGGTAACGGATGAGCTTGCTGAACTACGGTACAAAGCAAGCATTCGTCCGGGTTTTCAGGAGTCATTCTCAGCGATGTTTCCTGCGCCTCGGGGGAGATGGCTGGAGCACTTGGCAAGTGATGAACGCGATATCCAGAAAATTCCTCATGAGGTTCTGGTTATTCATGGGCGTGAAGACGTGGTTGTGCCGCTGGAAAATGGCCTGCGGCTGTCGCAGTTAATCAAGAGGTCTCAGTTGCATGTCTTTGGAGAGTGCGGGCATTGGGCGCAAATTGAACATGCTGCGAGATTTGAAAAACTCGTCATGAATTTCATTCAGGAGGCGGAAGAAAAATAGGTGCGGTGCGTCGTTAGTGCGAAACGAAAATATCTAAAATTCGTATGCTGCAATTGACTTAATAATTAAGTTCGAACAAGGACTAAAAAGGAGTGGTAAAATGTTGAAAAAGTTTGCTTTGATTGCCTCTGGTTTTGCGGCCCTGTATTGTGCGAGCGCGCAAGCGGAGGGCCGAGATGATTTGCAGCGCGTCTGCGTAACGGTTTCTGTTGCTGACGGTTTGAGCGAGGAGGAGAGTCAGGATTTTTGTGAGTGCTTAGCAACAGGCGCTGAAGAACAAGGACAAGAGTCCATTGACGAGCTTGTTGAATCGGCAGGAATACCGGATCGGCAAGCGCGCATCAATGGGCTGTCCGAAACGTCTCAGAAAATCGTGGCGGTATGTGCTCCCTAAACAGGTTCCAGTATAAGAGTCTTCGCCTTGGCTAGCTCTGCTTCTGAACAAGCTGTCCGAAGCATGAGTTATTACGCATTCGATTGGTCTTGCCGCTGTGAGGCCGGCTCTCTTCGGGGAAATGTAGACTATTGTTCTTGTGCAGAAAACTTCAATCGGGTCCGGGCGAGTGACTGTTGTCGCGGCATTGGCGAGAAATGCGGTAGGCGATGACAAAGCTGACGTGCCTGTGGGGAGGCTCTCATCTGCCGCCGTCGATATTCTTTTGGGCCTTTATACTGCGCAAACAAGGATGCTTGAGAATGGTTTCCGCAATGACGTAGCAGTCTTGGCTGTATGCACTTTGCTTGCCAATCTGATCGACGGGTTCGTTGCCGCCGAACTTGGTAAGCCGTCCTTGTCTCTCGTTCAGAAAGGCTGGCATCTTCGGAGGCGCGAATTGTTGCTCGCGCGTCCGAACGTCGAATCCCGCAAGGTCGGCGCGGCTGCTAATCGATTGACAAATGATTTTCGCAAAAGCCTCGAAGCATCCGCAGGCGCGAATGGATTAGCCAGAGAGCTAGCAGCTATCTGCCTGGCAGTCATTAGCGAATATCATGAGCGGGGCGAACCGGGCTCGTGCTTCGCTGAAGCCGAGGGAGCGCTCAGCCAACTCATCCGCGCATTCAGTAAAGGTGTTGCTTGACAGAATCAGTATGCGGATAAAGAAGGGGCTGGAGCAACCTCTATTGTTTGAATTCAATCGATAGAAAAGAGACGTTGATAAAGCTCAACCATTGACGGGATCTGACGAAAGTGATCCGGCAAGTGCTTTAGCTATCTTACAATGGTGACGCGCTTACCGATCAAATCTTGGGCTCTTGTACGTATCTAAACAAATCAAAATGGATTTCTCGTGGCCCAGTACCTCGGTAGATGGCGTGCACATGAATTCCTTTAATGGATCGCTCCGGGATGAACGCCAACGGGTTCGTTTCCTTGACCGTAGCAATACAGCTACTTGAGACGTCGAGAATGGACTACAGTGAGAGGAGACCTCATACGGCTCACAATGGGCAATCTCCTGCCGAGTTTGCCCGCAACGTCGGCCTGTGCCATGATGGCAAGGTCAAAATCGCTGCTGGATTTTAACACCAAGGCCGGACTACCAGAGCCAAGCACTTCATCGCTGCTGTATTTTAGAGCACCATGCTTTTAATCTGACGCATAGCCTGCGGCCTTGAAGTAGTTCCAGCATTCATCTGGCTCGTAAAGTTTGCAGATACTACCGATTGCGGCTTCGAGATCGTCAAAGGTCCGTGCGGCGGCTGCCCGCAGATGGGCTTTCAGCTTCGAGAAGGCCTGCTCGATCGGGTTCAGGTCGGGCGAGTATTGCGGCAGGAACAACAGCCATGCGCCATGGGATCGGATGATCTCGTCGGCGTAGGCACTCTTGTGGACCGAGAGGTTGTCGAGGATCACCACGTCACGGGGCTGCAGGGTCGGAGCAAGTTGAGTTTCGACATAGACATTGAAAGCGGATCGATCCATCGCGCCGGGGATAATCCAGGGTGCGGTGAGTTCTCCGCAGCGCAGGGCAGCGATGAAGGTCTGGGTACCCCATTTGCCGAACGGAGCGTCTGCTTTCAGCCGTTTGCCCCATCGCGCCCGGCCGCGCAGACGCGCCATCTTGGTGTTCACCGAAGTTTCATCGATGAACACCAGCCGGCCGGGCGAGCGGCGCATAAAGGGCTGGCGATGGTGGATCCAGATCCGGCGGCGTTCAGCTACGTCGGCGCGTGCGCATTCCGAGGCCATCAGCTGTTTTTTTATATGTGAACCCGGCCCGGCACAGCAGCCGCGAGATCGAGGCAGGATGGGCAACCTTGCCAGTCTCGACTTCAAGCTTGTCGGCCAGTTCCGGCATCGTCATGTCTGGCTTCTTCTCGACCATCGCAATCAGCAGGTCGAGATGATCAGCGAGCGGGCCCTTGCCCAAGGGGCGGCCCTGCTTGCGAGGAGCCGGGCTGCCCTCATCGGCTGCTCGAGCGGCCCACCGGATCGCCGAACTCTCGCTCACCGCAAACCGGCGGGCCGCCGACCGACGCGATGCGCCATCCAAAACAAGCTTGGTTACCCGAAGCCGGATGTCGTCTGAATATACCTTTCCCATGATCCACCTCCTAAAACGAGTGAATCACCGTTCTCACCAAATGGGAATCCTTCGATTCACAGAATCAGCAGGATGCTCTAGCACCACGACTGGGCCACCAGAGCCAGGCATTTCAGAAACCGCCAACTCTAACTTTACGGGTGGACCAGTCCGATTGGGCAAGCGAGGAAGACATGACGACAAGCGCCTAGTTCCGATGCCAGAGTGATGACATTTGCGGTTTACACTTGGTGCCAACGAGCCTTGTTTTTAATACGGAAAACCTGATGCGGTTTACAGAGAACTCCATGTAAAATAAGAAAAAGTGCGTCGTTTACACCGAGAGGGTCAGCGGTTCGAGCCCGTTACCGCCCACCATTTTCTCCGAATTTCCAGATTGTTACGTCTCGGGCCTCCCTCAGAGCACCGGCCATTCCGACGGCACGCTGCGGCCTTCCCGTGAGACCAGCGCCATTCCGGCGGCCTGGACCTCGGCGAGCAAGCGGTCTTCATCGATTAGCGTGGAGCGGTAGTTCTCGACCACGCGCCGCCCATCGACCCAGACGCTGTGAACGCCCCGGCCATCGGCGGAATAAACAAGCTGGTTGACCGGGTTGAAGAGGGGCACCCATTCCGGCCGGTTGCGATCATGCAGCACGAAGTCGGCCTTCTTGCCCGGCTCCAGCGATCCGATCTGGTCAGCCATCTGCGCGCCTTTTGCCCCATTGATCGTGGCGGCTTCCAGCACGCTGTAGGCCGAGAACAGGTTTGCGTCGCGGCGCGCATCCTTGAACAGGCCCGCCATGGCGAACATGGCGCGCATGATGTCGCTGGTATTGCCATTATTGTTGCCATCCGTGCCAAGCTGGATGTTCACGCCCGCGGCGGCCATTTCAGGGAACAGGCCGGCAGAGCTTGCCCCATATCCACCCTTCATGGCGGTCATCGGGCAGTGCGTGACATGGGTGCCGCTGGAGGCGAGCAGGTCAACTTCGGCCTGGTCGAGATGCACCGCATGGGTCAGGGACAAATGCGGCCCAAGCGCGCCGATATCTGCGAGATGGGCGATGGCGCGTTTGCCGGAGGTTTCCAGATAATAGTCGGGGTCGGCAGGGTCCGCGCTCATATGGGCGCTGACGCCAAGCCCTTTCGAGCGCGCGAGTTCGGTCGCGCCGCGCCACAAATCATCCGTTGCCGTGTTGTGACCCACCAGGAGGGGCCAGGCCGAGATGAGCGCGTCGTCGGTTTGAGGATAGGCGTTTGATTGCGCGTCCATGCGAGATAGCGCCGAATCGGTCAGGGCTGTCTGGTCATCGTCGGGCGCGAAGGCCCGGTCCTGCAGCCATTGGCCGATCTTTCCGCGGATACCCATTTCGGCCAGCCCGTCCGCCACGGCATCAAGGTCCAGGATCGTGCCGGCCTCAATGAAGCTCGTCGTGCCGGTGCGGAGCATTTCGAGCGCAGCGAACTGGGCCGACAGGCGTTCATCGGCTGGTGTCTGGGTCATGTACATCGGGATCAGCCAGCCAAAGACATTTGCCTGCCAATCCGTATTGTCCGGGACAATGCCCCGGGTCAGCGGTTCGCCGGTAAGATGAACATGACAATTGACGAATCCGGGCGTGATGACGAAGCCATTGCCGTCCAGCGTTTGCTGCGGGCTGACGGCTTTCAAGACCTCGCTGTCCTGGCCAATGCTGTGAATGCGGTTTCCGCACAGGGCGATTGCGCCGTCGCGATAGATCCGGCGTTGCGCATCCATGGTGACGATCCACGCATTTCGGATGAGCAGGTCAACGGGGGCAGGGTGGTCCATGTGCATCTCATCCCATCTGGCTGTTCCGCGAGGTCCCCATGAGTGTGGCGATGTGGGGAGAGGCGGTCTTGACCCAGCCTGCACAATATCTTTGCCAGAAGGGGGAAGCTTGCTCGCGGGATGGGCAAAAACACCCGATGCCAAGGGGGATGCAGGCTTCGGATTTGGAGATTCGGCGCAAGGTGTGATGGTTGGGAGTGTGGCCTTTTTGCCAACCTTGTCATAAATCCAAAAAAAACGGTCTCTGAAAAATTTTCTAATGCGATCGCTCAATGCGCCAGCGGATCGTAGAAGTATCAATAGATACGGGCCGAAAATTGTTGCAACAACCATGAAATCGGTTTCATAGCGCCCGGCTCAGCCGGTGCGAAACCAAAATTTTCGTCATGTAAGACTTGATAGCGCAAACATTTGGTGATGGATTGCCGGTCGGGTAGGTAGATTGCAGGGGCGATCCACCTGGCCGAGACAAGCATTGAAGACCGGCACCATCTATCGTGAGTGGCCTGTCTCAGGGAGGATTGTAATGACTGTTTCCACGGACAAGGTCCGTGCGGTTTCCGCACGGAAAGTAAAATGGGGAACGCTGCTGTGCAGTGCGTCCGCGGTGTCTCTTCTGTCAGCCCTGCCATTGGCAGCGCAGGCGCAAGACGCGAATGACGAAACACTTACGCAGGAAACTGTGGTTGTGCAGGGCATTCGCGGATCGCTCGAGCGCGCCATGGATATCAAGCGCGATTCCAACGGCGTTGTTGACGCCATTTCGGCCGAAGATATTGGTAAGTTCCCGGACACCAACCTCGCTGAATCGCTTCAGCGCATCACGGGTGTGTCCATCAACCGGGTCAATGGCGAAGGCTCCGAGATCACCGTTCGCGGCTTCGGACCGGGCTTCAACCTGGTCACGCTCAACGGCCGCACAATGCCGACCGCCAAGGTTCGCGCCATCGGTGCCCGCGGCAATTACGGTGCTGGCGGCGACCGCGCCTTCGACTTCTCGAACCTCGCCTCTGAAGGCGTCAACGGTCTGGAAGTCTACAAGACCGGCCAAGCTGTCCTGCCATCGGGCGGCATCGGCGCCACGGTCAACATCAAGACGCGCACACCGTTTGACGATCCAGGCCTCAACGCGTCCTTCTCGGCCAAGGCTATCAACGACACGAGCGTGGAAGCCGGCGACGACTTCACGCCGGAACTGTCCGGCCTCGCAAGCTGGACTGATCCCTCCGATCGCTTCGGCATCGGCATCTTCGGGTCCTATTCCAAGCGTGACTCCGGCGCGCCATCCCAGCAGATCAATGACTGGATCGTCCGCGAATCCGTAGACGGCACAATCGACGGCAGCTACACGCGCGGTGACGGCTCGACCCAGATCACCAACCCGCCGGCTGCTGGCCAGCTCTACGCCATTCCTCAGGATAGCCGTTACGACTTCTCCGACATTTCCCGGGAGCGCCTGAACGGTCAGCTGGTCCTCCAGTTCCGTCCAGTGGACAACCTCACCCTCACCGGTGACTACACCTACGCCCAGACGGAGTCAGACGAACTGCGCTACGAGCAGACCAACTGGTTTGCCACGCCGCTCGACCAGATCATCTTCGACAATGATGGCCCGGTCGCCACGGCCGTGTTCATGCAGGAAGACAATAATGGCTCGAAAGATATCGGCTTCGAGCAGACCAACCGCGCCACGAAAGACGAGTTGAATTCGCTCGGCTTCAACGCGGAATGGGAATTCTCCGAGCGCGGAACAGTCATCTTCGATGCACACAGTTCCAAGTCGGAATCTGGCGGTAACAACCCGCTCGGCCACACGGCGACCTTCGTGTCTATGGGTGCGCCGGTCATCCTCCAGCACTCCGTTGATTTCCGCGGAGGCACGCCGATCCAGTCCTACACCATCGACGATTCCGTTCGTGGAAATGGTAATGGCGTATTGGATGCTGGCGATCTCGGCAGCCAGGTGCAGCGCTCAAACTCTTCCAGCATGGAGCACCAGATCGATGAATTTGACCTTCGCTTCGTCTGGGACTTCGATGATCGCACCAACCTGACCGTTGGCAGTAACTATCGCGATTCTCAAATGGACCGCTCGACCCGCACGACACAACAGGACCTGGGGTCCTGGGGTATCTCAAACCCGGGTGACATCGAACAATATGCGCCGGGCATGATGCAGTCCTACTGCCTGTCCTGCCTGTATGATGATGTGGCTGTGGGTCAGGCCGACACGGCCTTCCGCGTCGATGCGGCTCAGCTCTATCCCATCCTTGAAGCGGCTTATGCTGGCAACGCCGTGAACATCTCCGAGACGGATGACACGGTGCAGGAAGAGATTCTGTCCTTCTACGCCCAGTTCAATATTGAACGAGACTTCATGGGCCTTCCGACGCGCACCAATATTGGTGTCCGTTATGAAGACACGAATGTTATCTCGACAACTCTGCAGTCGATCCCATCGGGTATTCTGTGGACGGCCGATAACGACTTCCTCGTCGTTCAGTCTGGTGACAAGCAGGACCTGTCGGGCAAGGGCGCTTATGAGGAATTGTTGCCGAACGTCGACTTCCAGGTTGACCTGACGGACAACATTGTTGCGCGCGCTTCGTTCAGCAAGACGATCGGTCGGGCCGGCTACAGCAGCCTGTTCGCGTCGACCACTGCAAACGCACCAAATCGTCCGACGGCCTTTGGTGGCTCGCTGACCGGCGACTCTCAGAACCCTGGCCTGCTGCCACTCAAATCCACCAACTTCGATGTGTCTGTCGAATGGTATTATGGTGATACGAGCTATCTGTCGGCAGGTTACTTCGACAAGAAGGTGAAGAACTTCATCGGTAACGGTGTCGTTGAGCGCAACCTGTTCGGCTTGCGGGATCCGGCATCCGGCGCGGCGGGTTCGCGTTCCGGGGACGCACTGGACATCATCAACGATCTTGGTGTTGACCAGTCCGAAGCCAATCTCTTCACCCTGGCAGCTCTGATCGAAGCCAATGGCGGCAACGCTGCGGCAGCTCAGGCCGAGTTCGAGTCCCAACTCGTCGGAGGCGCTCTGCCACAGAGCTATGTCGACCAGATCCTGGGGCTGTATGACGTCGCTTCCGACGGCAGCGACCCACTGGCAGTGTTTGCCGTCAATCAGCCGGTCAACAACCGCGAAGGCAATATCGACGGTATGGAGTTTGCCTGGCAGCACTTCTTCGGCGAGACAGGCTTTGGCTTCCAGGCCAACTACACGCTGGTCAATGGCGATGTTGAGCTGGATCCGGCTGCAAGCATCAACGAGAACCAGTTCGCCCTGCTCGGCCTGTCCGACACGGCCAACCTGACGGCGATTTATGAGAAGTACGGCTTCTCCGCCCGTCTGGCCTATAACTGGCGTGACACATTCCTGCTCGCCACCAATGAAGGGGGTGACCGGTCCGGTACCTATGTCGAAGATTTCGGTCAGTATGATCTGAACGTGAGCTACGACATCAACGAGCAGATTGCTGTCTCCTTCGAAGGCATCAACCTGACCGGGGAAGACCAGCGCATCTACCACCGCGTGCCGGAGCAGGTGTACTATGTCTACGAGCTGGCACCACGCTACCAGATCGGCGTGCGCTACAAGTTCTAGTCGGAGACGACTGGACTGAGACGTGAAGCATTTCAGGAAAGGCCGCTGCTTGCAGCGGCCTTTTTTGCCCCCGCTTGTATGGGGCAGGGGATTGTTTCATCATGATGGAAACGCGCGCGACTCCGGTACGCACCCGTTAGAGATCGCGCAGGCAGCACCGAAGGGCGCCCCATGACCAAGATGGCACTTCTCAACAATATCGATCATCCGGATCTGAAGGTGATCACCCGCTTTGGCGCGGCCTATGGCGACAGCGTGAACCAGGCGGCCGTCTATCCGACGGAATTCTCCGAACTGCAGCGGGAATATCCGATCTTCTTCCGCAAGGATGCCGACGGCGCATTCTATTGCGTGGTCTTGCTCGGTCTCGACAAGGGCGAGAATTTGTTCCTCGACGGCGACCGGTGGCAGGCTCGCTATGTGCCGGCCATCCTCCAGCGAGGCCCGTTCATGATCGGTTTCCAGAATCAGGATGTCGACGGCGAGATTCGCCGCGAGCCGGTTATCCATGTCGATCTCGACAATCCGCGCATCAGCCAGACCGAGGGCGAGCCGCTCTTCCTCGCACAGGGTGGCAACGCGCCCTATCTTCAGCATATCAGTCAGGTCTTGCGCGTGATTACGGTCGGCGCGGACATGACGGCGCCGATGTTTGCCGCATTCGACCAGGCCGGCCTGATCGAACCCGTCTCGCTGGACCTCAAGCTGGATGACCATACCGAATACAAGGTGCCGGACCTGTTCACGCTGAACGAAGAAAAGTTGGCTTCGCTGCAAGGGGAGGCGCTGCAGCAGCTGCATCGTGGCGGTTTCCTGCGCGCGGCCTATCTTGTGCTGGCATCGCTGGGCAATGTGAACCGTCTGATCAACATGAAAAACGCGAAGCGGGCAGCAGGCGGCTGATCCGTCAGGAGGCAGGAACCAGCCATGCTGGCCATTGAACGCAGGACCCGGGTGATAGAAGGCGTCGCGCCAGACGCCATTCCCTATGCTGAGCTGATGCAGAACCAGCAGCCGGTGATTTTCAAAGGCGTGGCGCGGCATTGGCCGCTCGTGCAGCGCGGGCTGGAATCCCCGGACGCAGCCATGGACTATATCGCCGCCTTCTATGAAGGGCGTCCGGTGGTCGGCTATAGCTGTGACCCGGAAGAGGGCGGACGCTATTTCTATACAGACCAGGTCGATGGCTTCAATTTCGAGCGCGCCCGTGTTCAGCTGACAGACTTCTTCGCGAAAATCCGCGAAACCATGACCCACTCAAACGGCGCGTCCTACTATATCGGTTCGACCGACCTCGACACTTTCTTCCCGGGCATGCGCGGCGAGAACGACCTTGTGCTGAACGACCCCATGTTTGACGCGCACAAGCCCCTTGTCAGTATCTGGATGGGCAATCGTACGATCGCATCAGCCCATTATGACATGTCCAACAACCTCGCGTGCTGCATGGTGGGCACGCGGCGCTTTACCCTGTTTCCGCCGGAACAGGTGGCCAATCTCTATCCGGGTCCGCTGGAGCCGACGCCAGGCGGGCAGGTCGTCAGCATGGTAGATTTCCGTGATCCTGACCTTGAACGCTATCCGCGCTTTGCCGAGGCGATGGCCGCCGGGGAAGTGGCCGAGCTGGAGCCAGGCGATGTGCTCTTCTATCCGGCGCTCTGGTGGCACAATGTCGAAGGGATCGGCGATTTCACCGCGATGATAAATTACTGGTGGAACACGTCCCCGGCCTTCATGGACACGCCGCAGAATACCTTGCTGCATGCCATCCTCAGCCTGCGGGATCGTCCGGAGCCGGAGAAGCAGGCCTGGAAGGCCTTGTTCGACTATTACATTTTCGGGCCCGCCGACCAGCCCGCCGCCCATTTGCCGGAAGGCGCGCAAGGCAATCTCGGCCCGCTCGACGAATTGAAGGCGCGCCGGTTACGTGCCCTGTTGCTGAACAAGCTCAATCGCTGAAAACCATAAGAAGAACCGGGGAACTCCATTGGAAACGCAGAACATCAGGAGAGTTGTCATTGCCGGGGGCGGCACGGCGGGGTGGATCGCGGCGGCGTCGCTTTCCCGCTTGCTCGGTCCCTTGCTCGACATCACCCTTGTGGAATCCGATGCCATCGGCACGGTCGGGGTAGGGGAGGCGACCATCCCCACCCACCGGACCTTCCACCATCTGATGGGAATTGACGAGCGCGAATTCATGCGCGCCACCAAGGCGACCTTCAAGCTCGGCATCGCGTTCGAGAATTGGGGTGGCCAGGGCGACCGTTACGTCCACTCCTTCGGCCAGGTCGGCAAGTCGAACTGGATGGGGGAATTCTACAATATCTGGATGTATGCGCAGGAACGCGGCATCGGTGACGAACTGGATGCGTATTGCTACGAACTTCAGGCCGCCGAGGCCGGACGGTTCTACACGTCCGAAAAAGCCAACATCAATTACGCCTATCATCTCGACGCCAGCCTTTATGCCAAATTCCTGCGGACCTTCAGCGAGGCCAAGGGCGTCAAACGCGTTGAGGGCCTGATCGAGGAAGTCGAACAGGATGGCGAGAGCGGTTTTATCACGGCGCTCAAGCTGCAATCGGGCGAGCGAATCGAAGGCGATCTCTTCATCGATTGTACCGGGTTCCGGGGCATGCTGATCGAACAGACCCTCAAGACCGGCTACGAAGACTGGACGCATTGGCTGCCGACCGACAGCGCTCTGGCCGTGCAGACCCGCTCGGTCGGCCCGGCGCTGCCTTATACGCGCGCGATTGCACACCATGCCGGCTGGCAGTGGCGTATCCCGCTGCAGCACCGGGTCGGCAATGGTCTCGTCTTCTGCAGCGAAAACATGCAGCCCGACGAGGCAAAGGACTACCTGCTCAGCCATGTAGAGGGCGAGCCGCTGACCGAGCCGCGCCTGATCCGTTACAAGACGGGCCGCCGGAAGAAAATGTGGAACAAGAACTGCATCGCACTTGGCCTGTCGAGCGGATTTGTCGAGCCATTGGAATCGACCAGCATCCATCTGATCCAGGTCGGCGCGACACGCCTCGTCCAGCAATTCCCGTTCGCGGGGATCAGCGAAGCGATTGCCAACCACTATAATGAGCAGGCAGAGCGGGAACTGGAGAAGATCCGCGATTTCATCGTGCTGCACTACAAGCTGACCGAGCGCGACGATTCAGATTTCTGGCGCGCCCGCCGGGACATGGAGATTCCGGACTCGCTGGCGCAGCGGATTGCCCTGTTCCGCGAGAATGGACTTGCCTATCAGGCCACGGATGATCTCTTCCGTGTGGATTCCTGGTTGCAGGTGATGATGGGCCAGCGGCTCAAGCCCAAGGGCTATCACCATATGGGCCATCTGATGACGGATGAGCAATTGAAGACAGCGCTGAATGGCCTGCAGGAAAATATTTCGAGGGCGGTCTCACAGATGCCCAGCCATCAGGACTTCATCAACCAGTATTGCGCCGCGCCTGAAGCGGAGCCGGCCTAGACCGTTTCGGCGGTTCTGGGCGTGCCTTGTGTGGCTGCCGGGGCAGGGGCGCGAGAGAGGTCGCCCAGCATGTCCCGGACCATGCCCTGGGCCTGCTCCACGACGCTGCACACCAGTTCGTGCGAAAAGCTCGCGCCGCTGAACCATGTATGCTGGTGGCCTTGCACGCGCTTCAGGGCGCCGAACAGGCCCTCGCGCACGGCCTCGATCTTGTATTGCGGGAAATACTGCCAGACCTTTTGCTGGATCACGCTTTCGACCGTAAAGCCGTGGCGCTCGGCATCCGCCAGCAGGATTTCGCGGAGTTCCGGCCCCGTCAGGCCGGTCGAGAACTGGCCGGTGACGTACAGACGCCCGCCAAGTTCCTCGCTTTCGCCCTCCCGGCGCCCACCCAGGATCGCGCCCTTGCGGGTGCTGTCCATGCTCGCCTGTGAATAGCCGATGATCATGTGCCCCTCGAACCAGTCCGGCGAGGTCAGCAAGGTCGTCGTGTAGTTCTGCCATTCGATGCCGTTGCAGATGAACATCTCGTCGCGCGTCGCCGCGCAGAATTTGACGAAGTTCTGCATCGGCACGGTTGAGACGACAGCGTCGAACTCTTCGCTCTTACCGGCGGCGGTGATGACAGGTCTGGGCCCGGACCGGTCCAGATGCGTCACCGGACTCGACAGGCGCACATCCAGATCCTGGGAAAAGCGGTACCAGAACTCGCTCCAGCCCTGGTCAGGCATATGCATGTCATTGAGCACGCCCGACAGGAGGTAATTGAGGTCGCACCATTGGACGGTTTGTCCGATCGTGGCCTCGTCGGTAAAGCCATAGCCCTGCGTGGTCTGGATGCGGTGCGACGCCAACTCGATCTTCGGCAGGTTCAGTCGCTTCACCCATTCTGCAGTCGTCATTGCAGCTTCAGCGCGCACGTCCGGATCGTCCGGCCGGGTTCGGATGTTCCGGCGCAGGCGTCCGGCCGCGCGAATGAACTTCAGGGCCTGGAGGATCATGGGCGGGCCGCCCCCGGTTTTCACATAGTCGACGACTTTCAGCCCGTCATACCGGGCCTCGCCCAGACGCGTCAGCGTGATCCCGTGCTGGCGCATCCATTGCTTCACCAGCTTGTGTGAACGGGTGGTGTAGCAGGTGCCCATTTCGTTCATGGCGTCACCGCGCACCACGGAAAACGATTTGCCACCCAGCCGGTCGTCGGCCTCGAACAGGATGGGATGGTGGCCCGCCTGTTTGATGAAACGCGCGGTGCTGAGTCCCGCTGGACCGGCGCCAATGACGGCGATCTTGAAAGGTGCAGTCGTGCGGGTCACCGGCGCGTTGATCTCCTTAATCGGAATGCACGCTACAGAACAGGTGACATGCTAGGCAACCACTGCGAGGCATCTATTTTTGGTTAACAGACGCGTTAACGACAAGTTTCCACAGTCTGGCAATCCCAGCAGGCCCGTAGAGCGGAATGTTCACTTAGCCTGTGTATAGCCGTCTCATGGTGAAACAGGAAAAATCCTTTCTGTCTTATGTGACCGGGAACAAGATTCCTCGGGCGACAGCGGTTGACCGGTTGGTCCTGCTGCAGCAGCACATGGATTTTTCCAGTCACAAGCTGGTCATGGCGACGATCATGCTGGTCAACACGATCGGTGCGAGCTTTCTGGTCCATCGCTGGGTCCCGGACACGAACATCGAAGCCTGGATCGCGATCAATCTCTGCCTGGCCACATTGCTTGTCATTGATTTCCTGCTGAAGCGGGGGCGTCCGGCTCCCAAAACGGTCAGCGGCAAGTATCTTCGCCGCTCTGAATTCCTCGCCATCCTGTTTGGTCTCGCCTGGGGCTCTCTGCCCTTCTTCGTCGGACCCGACGAGAATGCCGCCATGATCATGGGCGGCCTGATGATCACGCCGATGGCGGCTGGCATGGCCAGCATGCTGACGCGTGTGCCGCGGATCGTCCTGCGCTATGCCTTGTCGGCGTTTGTCGCGAGTGCAGCCTATAGTGCGTATGCCCAATCGGTGACCGGCGCCACGATCTGCTTGATGATGATCTCCTTCATGCTGGCGCTGTTTCTTGGCGCACGCTCCAGTTACATGGTCTACAAGTCTGACATCAACGCCACGCGGAAGGCCGAAGAATCCCGAGACCTCCTGATCGGCGCGCTTGAGGCCAGCCACCAGGCCTTCGCAATCTTCAATGAAGATGGTGACGTCATCGTGGAAAACCAGCTACACCAGCAAGTCTTTGGTTCGCGGGAAGACTCGCTGGAGCCGGCCGACAAGCCGATCCGCCGTGATGGGGTCTTCTGGCAGAAATCCGTCGAATGCATCGCTGGCGTCGGCACTGTGGTTGTCTACACGGATGTGACCCGCATGGAGGAAGCCCGGTCCGAGATCGAGCATGCCCGTAATGATGCCGAAGCGGCCAATGAAGCCAAGACGCGCTTCCTCGGCTCGATGAGCGCCGAGTTGAAAGTGCCGCTGGATGTCATCTCGGCCTGTGCGGGCGTCATTGGATCGTCTTCAAACATTCCGTGTAGTGAAGAAGAAGTCCGCTCCTATGCCGACAAGATCGGCGAGCAGGCCATGATCCTGTCTTCCACGCTGGACGGCATCATCAACTTTACGCGGATGGAACGCGAAGACTATCTGGCGCAATCGTCCGAAGTCTCGGTATCCGAAGTCATTCATAATGTCGTGCGCAAGCTGACCGAAGGCGAATATTCGCGCTTCGCCGACCGGTTGAAAGTCAGCGTGCCCAGCAATCTGGCTGCGGACATGGATGACAACAGTTTCGAGATCATCGTCCGTAACGTCATCAAGAATGCACTTGAATCCGGCTCGTCCGCGCCAATCGTGGTCAAAGCCGGCATGGTCTCCGGGGTTGGCCTTGTGGTCATGATCCGTGACCGGGGCAGGGGCATGACGGCAGACGTGCTGGAGAAGGCGTTCGAGCCCTTCTTCCACTCCCGTCCAGCTCACCAGAAATACGATCATTCTACCGGGGTCGGCCTGGGTCTCAGCGTCGCGCGTCGTCTGGCCGATGCACAGGGCCTGCGCATCAAGCTCCGTTCTGAGCTGGGCCGCGGCACGACCGCGTTCATCACCATACCGGAAACACTGGTGCGTCGCTCTCCTACGCATGACGGCGTTCAGGCGACTGAAGTACCCCTGATGGATCCGACTGAACTGCAGAAGAAGACCGGCTGATCGGCTGTCTGCTGAAAGCCTCCATTTCCCGGAAGCATTTGAGATCGTCCCGTCCGTCCCGGCCCGCCGCCGGACGAGGCGCATGACGGCGACCTGCCTGTCAGGGCACCGGGCTGTCCAGCTTCAGGGAACTTGAAAGGAGGGATCAGGCGCCGGTCTTGCGCAGGCTGGGACCAGCCGGCTGGTCGTCCGTATCGCGTCGGTCGGCAACCGAGCCTGTGCCCCGGAATAGGGTATCGCCTCGGGCCGGGGCAATCGACAGATAATGGATCCGCTTCTGCTCGATCCGGGAGCGCGACAGGGAATCCAGGATCACGCCCGCCGTAAATGACATCATCGCACCCAGCAGCAGGGTCATGGCCAGCATCCAGGTCGGCATCCGGCTGACAAGGCCGGTTTCGAGATACTCGGCCAGCACCGGGACGCTCAGGATCGCGGCAAGGCCGAACAGGCCCGCGGCAACAGAGCTGAAGAACAGGAAGGGGCGAGTTTCCTTCACCAGCATGCCCATCATGCGCAGGATACGGAATCCATCCCGGAATGTGGACAGCTTGCTCTCGGAGCCTTCGACCCGGCGGCCATAATCGAACTCGATTTCGGAGACCGGCAGGCGCAGCGTTGAGGCGTGCACCGACATTTCGGTCTCGATCTCAAAGCCCGGCGACGAGGCGGGGAAGCTTTTGGCAAAGCGGCGCGTGAAGGCGCGATAGCCGGAGAAGATGTCGGTGAAGTCGCTGCCGAACAGGGTGCGATAGATCATGTTGAACAGGCGATTGCCAAAGGCATGGCCGTTGCGGCCCGCATCCTCGGTAACATTGCGGCGTGTGCCGACCACCATGTCGACCCGGTCGGCCAGGAGGGTGTCGATCATGCGCGGCGCGGCGGCCGGATCATAGGTGCCGTCCCCATCGGCCATGAGGTACACATCCGCTTCGATATCAGCGAACATCTGGCGCACGACATTGCCTTTGCCTTGCCGGCGGGAGGGCACGACCGTGGCGCCGGCAAAGGCGGCCTGAGCGGACGTGTCGTCGCTGGAATTGTTGTCGTAGACATAGATCCGGGCAGCTGGCAGGGCCTTGCGGAATCCGATGACGACCGCCGCAATCGACTTGCCCTCATTGTAGCAGGGCAGCAGGACGGCGATGTTCAAGCGTGAGAAGTCTTCCTCGGCCATAAGTATCCAGCGCCTCCCTCTTTAGGGTTTCCTACACCCCCACTGGTTAAGTTTGCCTTTCGGGATCAGGGCGCAGGGATGCCCGCAGAAGGGGAGAGGGACGGCGTGCAGATCAGGTTCGACGCCAAAATCGCGTTGCTTTTCCTCATCGTGCCGGTCTGCCTGGTCGCGTCCAGCGTGTTGCAGGGAAGTTTCGGACAGATAGGTCCGGACGGTGATGACGTGATGCGGCTGGTTCAGGTCAGGGATCTGCTGAACGGTCAGGACTGGTTCGATCCTCACCAATACCGCATGGGCCCGGACGGCGGCACGATGATGCACTGGTCGCGCCTCGCTGACCTGCCCATTTTTGCGCTTTACAGCCTGTTTCACCTGTTCTTGCCCTCTGATATTGCACTTGTCTGGGCCTATTCGGCCTGGCCTCCCTTGAGTGTACTTGTCGTTCTTGGCGGCTTCTATGCGGGCGCGCGGCATGTGAGTGACCGGGCCGGGGCATTGGCCTGCCTCATACTCAGCGTCTTCGTGTATGCCGCGCATTACCGGTTCAGTCCGGGCGCGATTGACCACCACAATCTTCAATTGGGCCTGATCGCGGTGGCGATGGGCCTCGCGCTGGATCCGCTCCGCCGGGCAGGGCGAGGGGTCGGGGCCGGTATGGCGCTGGCCGCGTCTGTGGCCATTGGCGGCGAAGTCTATGTCTTCGTGGCGGCGATCTGCGCTTTCGTCGCGCTCGACTGGGTCGTGGCCGGGCGGGCGGCGATGCGCGGCGCCATCGGTTTCGGGGCTGGACTGGCGGCCGGGCTGGAAATCGCCTTCTTCACTACGATCGCGCCGTCGCACTATGAGGTTGTGGCCTGTGATGCCTTGTCATCGGTCAGCCTGCTGGCTGGGTTGGCAGGCGGCTTCGGGCTGGCGGCTGCCGCATTGGTCACCTCCGGGCGCAATGTCTGGCTGAGGCTGGGCGCGCTCATGCTCGTTGGCGCCGTATGCGCCGGTACGCTGGTCATGGTGGGCCCGGAATGCCTGTCAAACCCGTTGGGGGACCTGTCACCCGAGGTAAAGGCCCTTTGGCTTGACCGGGTGGATGAGGCGCGCCCTGTCTTTTCAAGCCGGCCTGACAGGGTGTCGACCCTCGGATTTACTCTTGGCATCACGCTCCTGGCGCTCGGCGTCAGCCTGTTTGGCCTGTACCGCCGCCAGCGCCTCCGCGCCAACCTGTTCTTCTCCGGCCTTCTGCTCGCGGCCTTGGTGATGACGCTGTACCAGATCCGCTTCTACGTGTTCGGCCACCTCTTCGCGATCATTCCGCTGGGGCTCTGGGTTGCGGACGTCTACCGCGTGGGCAAGGCGAAGAACCCTTCCAGCGTCACCTATATTGGCGCGCTGGCGCTCAGTCTGCCCTTTGTGTGGGCCGTGCCGGGCCTGCTGGTGGCGGACAGCGCCGAGACAGGTAACAAGACAAGTAGCAAGACGGGGGACAAGGCCGAGTGCCTGCAAGAGGGGGTCTTCACCACGCTGCAGACGCTTCCTGAGGGCCGTATCCTGGCCTCAGCCGATTTTGGACCGATGATCCTGAACCAAACGGGCCACAGCATTCTTCAGGGCAATTATCATCGCAATCAGGCAGGAATCCGCCAGGCAATTGACCTCTGGCTGTCCGAGTCCGGTCAGACTCAATCGCTCCTGACAGCCAGCGGGATCGACTATGTCATGACCTGTCCGGCCGATGCGGAAACAAGGCTGATGTCCGGGCACGATCCGGAAGGATTTGCCGCGCGCCTGAAACGGAATGAGATTCCCGATTTCCTCGAAAATATCCCGCTTGAGTTCGGGCCGAAATCGCCCGCACGGCTCTATCGGATACGCCGGGGCGACGACACCAATCAAAAAGATGAAGATGTTTCTTAAGCCGGATTTGGGGTTTGTTAATGAAAGCCGTACGAGGCGTTCCGTTAACGCTCGGATTGGTTGTGGTTTCGCCCGGAAAAACCCTTTCAAAACAGCGCGCATCTTTACCATGAACGCAGCGTACCACTTATCTGCCGAGCGACTCTTGCATTAAAGCGGCGTTAACGGCAGATGATGTATGGGGCTGTGTAAAGAATTGCACATGCGCACCGGGCAAAACCGTCTGGGCGCTCAAGAAAGAGCTCGGGTACGACATGATTGGTAGCCTCCTCGGCATGCTGTCTACGGACATGGCCATTGACCTTGGGACAGCGAACACGCTGGTCTATGTGAAGGGGCAGGGCGTCAAGCTCGATGAGCCCTCTGTTGTCGCCTACATGACGCAAGGCGGCCGCAAGATCGTCTATGCGGTCGGCGAGCAAGCCAAGAACATGCTCGGCAAGACGCCGGTGAACATGGAAGCCATTCGCCCGATGCGCGATGGTGTGATCGCCGATTTCGAAGTCGCCGAGGAAATGATCAAGCACTTCATCCGGAAGGTTCATAACCGCCGGGCGTTCGTGTCCCCCCTTATCATCATCTGCGTGCCCAGCTCCGCGACCAGCGTTGAGCGCCGCGCCATTCATCAGTCGGCCCTGGCCGCTGGGGCGCGCGAAGTGCAGCTGATCGAAGAGCCCATGGCCGCCGCCATCGGCGCTGGCCTGCCGATCGACGATCCGGCCGGCTCCATGGTCGTTGATATTGGTGGCGGGACATCGGAAGTCGCCGTGTTGTCGCTGGGCGGCATCGTCTATTCGCGTTCGGTGCGCGTGGGCGGCGACAAGATGGACCAGGCCATCGTCAATTATTTGCGCCGCGAGCAGAAAATCCTCATCGGGGAAATGTCCGCTGAGCGCATCAAGAAGGAAATCGGTACGGCCCAGCCGCCAGAGAATGGCACCGGCATGGCGCTGACCGTCCGCGGCCGCGGCACGCTGGACGGCGTTCCGAAGGAAACCGAAATCACCGAGGCGATGATCGCCGAAGCCCTGCGCGAGCCCGTGACGGACATCATCGATGCTGTTAAGATCGCACTGGAAGCCATGCCGCCGGAACTGGCTGCGGATATTGTCGATCGCGGCATTGTCCTGACAGGCGGCGGCGCCCTGTTGCGCAATCTCGACACGGTCATCCGTGAGCAGGCTCAACTGCCGGTCATGATCGCCGACGATCCGCTGAAATGTGTTGTGAATGGCTGCGGGCACGTGCTCGAGAATTTCACGAAGATGCGTACGGTGCTCTCACCCGAAGTCTGATTGAGATGAGCTGACAGGGGTAATTTCGCAAGGGAACTGGCCAATGGCGCGCCTCGGCCGATCAGGAACGAAGAGTCAGAAACGCTCTCCCAAGCGTCTCATCCTCGGTGTGTTCATTTTTGCCGCGATTGCGCTCGTTCTCGCCCAGTCTGCCCCGCAAATCCGCACCCTGTTCAACCCTGTCCGGACCACGGTTGGTGACCGTCTCGGCGGCAATGAAGGCTTCAATGCCTGGGCCTGGATGACCGGCCAGGCCAAGCGTGAGCGCCGCATCAAGGAACTCGAAGCCGAAGTGCGCAATCTCTCGCGCTACAAGGCCGCCGCCATTTCCATGGCAGAGCGCCTCGAAGCCTATGAGGAAATCCTGAATTTGATGGGCGAGCCGCCCGCACGCGGCGTCACGGCGCGCGTGACCGCAGAGAATGATGGCCCGTTCGCGCAGACCATCCTGGCCAATGCGGGCCGCGCGCAGGGCGTTGAGCCGGGCGCCGTGGCCCTGAATGAAGGCGGTCTTGTCGGCCGCGTCATTCAACTCGGCGAGTATTCGTCCCGTATCCTGCTGATTACTGACTTCAACAGCCGTGTGCCCGTGATGGGCGAAGTCAGCGGCATCCGGGCCATCCTGTATGGTGGCCGCGACGGCCTCGGCAGCCTGACCGATCTGCCGGAGCGCGATCAATTCGTTGAGGGCGAACGTATCCTGACCTCGGCGGAGGGTGGGGCATTCCCGCGGGGGCTGATTGTCGGGGAGGTCCGCAAGGCCGGTGATGACTGGCGCGTCAACTTCTCGATGGCCGAGCGCGATGGCGGCTATGTCCAGATGATCCCGCCGCCAGAGATACGCAAGCCGATGGAGCTGGAAGTGGAAGAGCCTGAAATAGCGGCCAGCCCGGCACAGGGGGCGCGCCAATAGGATGCCCCGTTCTACTCCCCGCAACAAGAAGAGCCTGTGGTCGCAGACCGGCCCGACGCCCCGTCTCCTGTTCGGGGCGTTTGCGATTGCGGCCATTGGCGTACTCGGCCTGACACCGCGGGAATTCTTCGGCTTTTCGGTTGCCTGGCCCTATGCGGCACTGTGGGGCGCAGTGGGCTGGGGCAGGGTAGGTCTGTCGGTTCGTCCGATGATCCTCCTGATTCTTTTCGGCCTCATCCAGGACGTCACCTTTCATGCGCCCCTCGGATGTTTTGTCATCCTGAACCTGCTTGCCTACGGTGCCAGCGCCGCGATTGCTGATATGTTCGACGTCATGAACGAACCCCTCGTTGCGATCCTGTCGCCCGTCCTCCTGTTTTCGGGGGCGTTTCTCCTGCTGTGGCTGATGGCCTCGACACTGGAGGATCATCCCGTGCGTGTGTTGCCCCTGTTTGCGTCCTTGCTGACGACAGGGCTCGCTTATGCCGTGCTGCAGAAAATATTCGATCTCGGGCGTCGGCCGGGAGAGCTTGCGGGGCAGGTCGGATGAGCAAGAAACCCGCCGATCTCGATTTCGCCTTCACCCGCCGCACAGCGATTGCGGGCACGGCAGGGGGACTGGTCTGGGCCGGACTCATCGCCCGCCTGTTCCAGTTGCAGATCCTCGACAAGGAGCGCTACCAGGCGCAGGCCGAAGCCAACCATATCAAGCTGCAGCTTGCCCCGCCGCAGCGAGGCCGCATCCTTGACCGGTTCGGCCGCCCGCTCGCCTCGCACCGCCGCGCGGGCCGCATTTCGATCACGCCGGAACAGACCGATGATCCCGAGCATACGCTGGCGCAGGTCGCTGCCCTGATCGAGCTGCCGGATGAGCGGCTTGAGCGCATTGCCAATGAGATTCGTCTCAGCCGGCGCCGCAATGCCGGCTTTGTGCCCGTCACCGTGGCGCATGAGCTGACCTATGAAGACTTCGCGCGCATGAATGTGCACGCCGCCGAGATGCCGGGCGTGAACGTCGAAATGGCGCTGACGCGGTCGTATCCGCGTGGCCGGGATTTCGCGCATGTGCTGGGCTATGTCGCGCGCGCCAGCCAGGACGATCTCGTGCGCCTGACCGAGGGCATGTCCGATAAGGAAAGCGAGACGCTGAAAACCATGTTCCGGCATCCCGACATGCGGACGGGCCGTCAGGGCATGGAGCGCTTTGCCGAGGAATGGCTGCGCGGCAAGCCGGGCTATCGCAAGCTGGTCACCAATGCGCATGGCCGCGTGATCGAGGAAATCCCCGACGAGCGCCTTGCGCCGACGCCGGGCCGCGACCTGTTCGTGACCATCGATTCAGACCTGCAGCGCGTCGCTATCGAGCGCTTCGAAGGTGAAAGTGGTGCGGCCGTCGTGGTGGATGTGGAAACCGGCGACGTGCTGGCCATGGTCTCGACGCCAGCTTTTGATCCGAATGATTTCGTCAACGGCATCTCCACGGCAAGCTATGCCGAATTGCGCGATGACAAACGCTCGCCGCTTTATCCGCGGGCGCATGGCGGCGTCTACCCGCCGGGCTCCACCTTCAAGATGGTGGTGGCGACTGCCGCGCTGGAATCCGGCGCCGTGAAGCCGACCGACCGGGTCCATTGCAATGGCTATTACCATTTCGGCAACCGCACCTGGCATTGCTGGAAAAAGGGCGGCCACGGCTCGGTCAACCTGCACACGGGCATCAAGGGCTCGTGCGATGTCTATTTCTACGAAATCGCCCGCCGCACCGGGGTCGACAAGATTGCCGAGACGGCCCGCAAATTCGGCTTCGGCCAGGACTGGGTGCTGGGCATGACCGGCGGCCGGGGCGGCCTCGTGCCGGACCGCGAATGGAAACAGCGTGTCCGCAAGGAAAGCTGGTACGAGGGCGAAACGCTCAATTTCGGGATTGGTCAGGGCCAGCTTGGCACCACGCCGCTGCAGCTGGCGTTGATGACCGCGCGGATTGCCACTGAGGGCAAGCCGTTCAAGCCGCGCATGATCGGCATCGGGCCGCAATCGCAGGACGACCACACGCTGGACGCGCCGCTTGACCCGGAAGTCATGAAGCTGATGAAGGCGGGCATGTATGGCGTGACCTCCGAAGGCGGCGGCACGGCCTATCGCTCGGGGGATCTCGGCCTTGGCGGCCCGCGCCTCGCCGGCAAGACGGGGACGGCGCAGGTGCGCCGCATTTCCCGCGAGGAGCGCCTAAGCGGCGTCCGCTCGGGCAGCGAGATCGCGCGCGAGCTGCGCGACCATGCCCTGTTCGTGGCCTACGCCCCGGCAGACAATCCGAAATATGCGATCTCGGTCGTGGTCGAGCATGGGGAAGGGGGCTCGCGCACCGCGGCGCCGGTCGCCCGCGACATTCTCCACTTCGCGCTCAAGACCGACAGTCGCCGCAAGCCGGCCTATTCGCAGAGCGCCTCCCTGCCGAAATCCATGACGGATGACGGAGAGCCGACATGAACCGCGAAGGCTTTACCGGCTTTTCGCGGGGCGAGGCCCGCACCCGTACCGCGACCTCGCTCAATTTCGAGACGCAAGGCCCGCTGAACAAGCTGATGCGGCTGCCCTGGGGCTTTATCCTGCTGATCGTGGCGATGGCGCTGACGGGCATTGCGATGCTCTATTCCTCCGCCCACACCAATCCGGTTGAAGCGCATCTCTGGAAGCTGCAGCTGGTGCGGTTCGTCTTCTGTTTCTTCATGATGATCGGACTCGCTCTGTTGCCGCTCTCCTGGTGGATGCGGCTGGCCTTTCCGGCCTATGCGGGGACGGTGCTCTTGCTGGTCCTGGTCGAGCTGATGGGCGTGACCGGGGGCGGCGCGCAACGCTGGTTGCAAATCGGCCCGGTTGCGGTCCAGCCCTCCGAATTCGCGAAACTCGCCGTCACAATGGCGCTCGCCCGCTATTACCAGATGGTGCTGCAGCCCCAGACGGGGCGCGTGCTGGTCCATCTTGGCGCGCTGGCGATCATCCTGTTGCCGGCCGCATTGATCTTCAAACAGCCGGATTTTGGCACCACGCTCGCCCTCGTCGCCTCCGGCGGTGTGGTCATCTTCCTCGCCGGCCTGTCGGTTCGGGTGATCGGCACCGCGATCATTGGCGGTGTGGCCTCGGTCTGGCCGGTCTACCAATTCGTGCTCGCGCCTTATCAGCGTGAACGGGTCGATACCTTCCTCGCCCAATTGTTCGGCGGCGCCACCAATGCGCTGGGCGAAAGCTACCAGATCGAGCAGGGCAAGATCGCCATCGGCGCGGGCGGCTTCAATGGGCGCGGCTGGTTGCAGGGCATCCAGTCCCAGCAGGATTATGTGCCCGAACAGCATACGGACTTCATCCTCACCGTGATTGCCGAGGAATTCGGGTTCCTTGGCTCGACTGCCTTGCTGCTCTGCTTTGCGGTGATCCTCGGCTGGTCGCTCTACAGCGCGGCCCGGTCGGTCAGCTGGTTCGGGCGGCTTGCCTCGGCGGGCGCCGTGGCGACGGTCGGCTTCTACATCGTGTTCAATGTGGGCATGGTGCTCGGACTGTTGCCGGTGGTTGGCATGCCATTGCCATTGATCTCTTATGGCGGCACGGCCATGCTCACCACTATGGCGTGTTTCGGCCTGATCATTGCGGCGCACATGCACCGTGACGAGAAGCTGACAGCCAGAGGGCTATTTTAGCACTAAAACATAACAATCGTTGATTTTTGTTTGGCCGAAGATAGGTTCGCGCAAAACTTGTACCCGGGGAGAGGGCGTATGGCAGGAGAAATTGGCCGCAAGACGGATCATTGGGGCTCGCGCTTCGGGTTCATCATGGCGGCGGTCGGGTCATCAGTAGGGCTGGGTAATTTCTGGCGCTTCCCGTTCACAGCCGGTGAGAATGGCGGCGGCGCCTTCATCATCATCTACCTGTTTTGCGTCCTGTTCCTCGGCCTGACCGTGCTGATGGCAGAATACGCGGTTGGCCGGAAGTCCGGCATGTCGGCGATTGAGGGTATTCACTCCCTGGCGCGCGCGGAAAGCAAGAGCGAGAACTGGCAGGTCGTCGGCTGGATCGGTTCGCTGGGCGCCTTCTTCATCCTGACCTTCTACATCGTGATTTCGGCCTGGGTGCTGGCCTTCATCCCGCAGGCCTTTGGAGGCACGTTCAACGGCTTTGCCGACGAAGCTGCGCGCTTGACGGCTGAAACGGGATCCACCGTCTCGATGGCAGACGTCTCGGCCGGGAATTTTGTCGAGACGATCAGCAACAAATACCTGATTGGCGGCTTGCTTTTCGCCTTCTTGCTCGCAAACGTTATCGTCGTCGCGCGGGGCGTCAAAGGCGGGATCGAGAAAGCGGCGACCGTGCTCATGCCGGCCTTCTTCATCCTGCTCATCGGCATTGTCGGGTTCGCGCTCGTCGAAGGCGATGCCGGCGCGGCAGCCAATTTCCTGCTGACCCCGGATTTCAGCAAGGTCACCATGGGCACATTCCTTGAAGCGGTGGGCCAGGCTTTCTTCTCGCTGTCGGTCGGTTCCTGCCTGATGGTCACTTATGGCGCCTACCTGAGCCGGGACACCAACATCCCGCGTGCCTCGGCCATCGTGGCCGGCGCCGACACGATGGTCGCGCTGATTGCGGGCTTTGCCATTTTCCCGATCGTCTTCGCCTTTGGCGCAGACCCCGCGGGCGGTCCGGGCCTGTTCTTCGTTTCGATGCCGATTGCCTTCAGCCAGATGGGCGCGCTGGGCGTCTGGATCGGCGGGGCCTTCTTCCTGCTCGCCCTGTTTGCTGCCTTCACCTCTTCGATCTCTCTGATGGAAGTGAGCGTTGCATGGCTGGAAGAGCGCGAAGGCGTCACCCGTCCAGGCGCAGCCATGGGCATCGGCTTCGTGCTGTTCATGATCGGCATGGGCTATGTCTACTCCGCCGATTTCATCGACTTTGCAGACATCATC
Organism: uncultured Hyphomonadaceae bacterium; assembly: GCA_913057945.1. Taxonomy (GTDB): domain Bacteria; phylum Pseudomonadota; class Alphaproteobacteria; order Caulobacterales; family Hyphomonadaceae; genus Hyphomonas. The sequence continues at coordinate 160,459 of CAJXOF010000004.1, forward strand.
ACCGGCAACATCATGCTGCCGCTCTGCGCCCTGCTGCTGGCCGTGTTTGCCGGCTGGATACTCAGCCGCGAAATGCTGACGACGGAACTCGGCGAAGGGACGATCATGAACCTCTGGCGCTTCATGTGCCGCTGGGTCGTTCCGCCGGCGCTCGCCTTCATCCTCGTGCTGGGCACGCTGACCAAGCTCGGCGTGATATAGACGCCGCCGACGCAGGTAAATCCGGGGAAGAGGGGGCGGCTATCCGCCCCCTTTTTCGTGGTGGAGGCAAGGGACCAGGACGGGCCAATCCGGCGCAGCGGCGGGCATGGCACTCTCTCCCTGTCTCCAGCCGTGATGCTCAGCGCGGCGGGAGGGGGCGATGGCTGCCCATAGCCGAAGCCCCAGCGGCGGAAGGTATGAGGGTCGCACCCTGATACTTCCCCAATACCCAAGACTGCGTGGCCTTTTGTATCTTCCGCCCGCTACACACCCCCGACACACCCGGAAGGCGAGGCCTGTCCGGCGTCTGGTGCTAGGCGGATACCAGACCAGCATACTTGTCGGCGAAATCATCCGTTGCCTGAATGAGCTTGTCGACAATGCCCGGCTCCATGGACGAGTGGCCGGCGTCCGGAATGACGTGCAGGTCGGCTTTCGGCCACGCCTTGGACAGCGCCCAGGCGGTCGAGAGCGGCGTCACCACATCATACCGTCCATGTACGATCACACCAGGAACGTCCTTCAGCTTTGTCTCCGCTTCCTCAAGCAGCCAGGAATCCTTGGCGAAGAAACCGCGATTGACGAAATAGTGGCATTCGATGCGCGCGAACGCATCGACGAATTCATCTTCGTTGAAGCGGGCAGGGGTCGTTGTGGGGCCCTTGATGGACAGGGTCTCGCCCTCCCAGCGCGACCAGGCGCGGGCCGCTTCGACGCGGACCTGCTTGTCATCCCCGGTCAGGCGGCGATGGAAGGCCATCAGCAGATCGTCCTGTTCGTCATCCGGGATGGGTTTGATGTAGCGGTCATAGGCATCCGGGAACAGACGGCTGGCACCGGACTGGTAGAACCACTGGATCTCTGCCTTCGACACGAGGAAGATGCCGCGCAGGACGAGGCCCAGCGTGCGGTCCGGATGAGTCACGCCATAGGCCAGCGACAGGGTCGAGCCCCATGAGCCGCCAAAGACCAGCCATTTGTCGATCCCGAGCATGTCGCGAATCGACTCCATGTCGTCGATCAGGTCCCAGGTCGTGTTTTCGCGCAATTCGGAGTGCGGTGTGGAGCGTCCACAGCCGCGCTGGTCGAACAGGATGATGCGATATTTGCCCGGATCGAAGAACCGCCTCATTTCCGGGCTTGAGCCGCCTCCGGGGCCTCCATGGACGGCAATCACCGGAATTCCGCCCGGATTCCCCGATTCTTCCCAATAAATCTCGTGAATTTCACTGACTCGCACCCGTCCAGAGCGCCTGGATTCCAGTCTCGGGTACAAAATGCGGCGGTTTGGGCGTCTGTTCATGCAGTCTTCACCTATTTTCAGTCAAATTCACAGCCATTACTGGACTTGAACCAATAGCGTCCGTAAACATTATTACAGGTGTGGTCCCAATCAGGTGTGCAGGTGGCTGTCAAATGCGTAGTATAGTTCTGGGTGCATCCCTATGCCTTTTGGCAGGGTGCGCAACCGTTTCGATGGTACCCGGTGAGGCGTCGGTGGAAACCAGCCTTACGCAGTCCCAGTCTGCGCTGCGTAAAGTATCTGCCGACTATTGCGCGAAAGCCGTCAAGAGCGGCTGGATCGAAGCGACGGGCGGCCTGGCTGCCTTTGCCGCGACTCTGATCAACGGAAAATCCGACGCAGACACATCTCGCGACTATGCGTCCCGTATTGGCGCGAAGTCCGATGCGCCTTCGCTGGTGCTGGCGCGGATCGTGTCTGACACCCAGTCGGCCCGCGACGGTCTTGCCGATGTCAGCCGCGAAGCGCGCGACGTGCTGCAGACCGGCGGCGAAGATTCCGCCAGCCGCGCCGACGTGATGAGCTATGAGCGGGCATTGGTGCGCGCGCAGATGGCCTACCGGAATTTCCAGGGCGCCCTCGGCGAAGTGACCACACGGTCCGACATGGACATGGACATTGCCCCCGTGGACCGTGAGCTGAAATCCTTTGCGGATACGATTGACGATGCCCGCGAGACGGCCGATGGCCTGGCTGACAAATACGCTTCGCTGGATCGCTCGACGTCCTAGGAGCGGCTTGCGCCAACCGCGCAAAGCCCCCATCCCACCAGATATGAAACACCGCCAATGGGCGTGATTGCGCCGAACCAGCGCGGGGCGCCGAGCGCCATCGCATAGAGCGATCCGGCAAACACGATTGTCCCGACCACGAACGCCCAGCCGGCCTTGCGGATGAGACCATTGCCGGAGTGCAGGGCGATGGCGAGGGCCATTGCCGCATGGGGCAGGGCATAGAGCGTGGCCGTGTGCCACCAATCGACACCTTCCGCGGTCAGCGTGCCGTCCAGCGCGTGCGCGCCGAACGCGCCAAGGGCGACGGCGAGAAAGCCTGTCAGGGCCGCGAAGAGGCCGAGCCGGTTCATGCCAGACCGCTCCGTTCCCGTGGGATAGCGTACGTGACCACGGCGTGGCTGGACGGTTTCTCTGCGCCTTCGATGCGCACATCCACATCCATCACCGCGAGGGCCTGTCCGATCTTCATGACCCGTGCATCCGCCACAACGACATCGCCGATGCAGGGGCGCAGGAAATTGATGCTAAGATTGCTGGTCACCGTCATCGGTTCATGGCCTGTCTTCGTCATCACCGCCATATAGGCGGCCGTGTCGACCAGCGACATCTGGGTCGGCCCGGAGATATAGCCACCGGGGCGGAGATGGGTCGAGTCGGCAACCAGTCGCACCACGGCGCGGCCCTCTTCCATCAGGGTGACCTCGCTGCGGGACGCATGCGAGTCGAACGCGCCTCCCAGGAATGTGTTGGCTTCCTCAGCCGTCATCTTGCTCGTCAAATCGGGGCCCTCCCTTTGCGTCACGTCTTGAACCGCGTGTCTGCCTCGTTCACCCTATCGGCAGGACGTTGCCCGCCAAGTGGTGACGCGAAGGAAGGAAACGCCATGCTCACCGCCGGAGACGAATATCCGATTCACCAGACACCGGAACCCATAGCCTTTTCAGGCTCGGACCGGAATTTCTATGACCGCTACTTCTTCAATGGCTATTCTCCGGATGGTGAGACCTTCTTCGCGGCGGCGATGGGCATCTATCCGCATCTGAACATTATCGACGCGGCGGTCTCTGTGCTGCGCGGCGGCAAACAGCATTCGGTCTTCTTCTCGCGCCCGCTCAATATGGAACGGATGGACACCTATGTTGGCGGGTTCTCGGTCGAAGTACTCGAACCGCTGAAGCGTATCCGGCTGAAAGTGGAAGAGACTGAAGGCATCGCGCTCGATCTGGAGTTCGAAGGCCGCGCCTTTCCGATCGAGGAGCCGCGTTTCACGCGCCGGCAGGGGCCGCGCATGCTGATGGATGTCACCCGCATGACGCAGAATGGCCGCTGGTCCGGTACGCTGCGCCTCGATGGACAGGAGATCGCCGTCTCGCCGGAAACATGGACCGGCACGCGCGACCGCAGCTGGGGCGTGCGCCCGATTGGCGCGCAGGACACCCAGCCGCTGATCCCGCCACTGCCGCCGCAATTCTACTGGATCTGGACCCCGACGAATTTCCCCAACCTCTCAATGTTCTATCATGTGAACCATGATGAGGCGGGTGAGCCGTGGAACACCCGCGCCGTACTGGCGATGGATGGCGCCGGGCAGGGCGAGCTGGTCCATCTGGACAAGCCGCACATGGATATCAATTACACGCCCGGCACCCGCCGCATGAAATCTGCCAAGTTGCATGTCGAGGATGGGCAAGGAAATCCGCACACGGTCAGTTTCGAGCCGTTCGGCACCTTCCTGATGAAGGGCATCGGCTATGGCCATCCCGAACGCAAGCATGGCTCCTATCATGGCGACCAGCTGTCGGTCCTGCGCGAGGATTACGAGCCGGAGAAGATGTCCTGGCAACAGCCGGAGAACCTCCATATCCAGGCGATTGCCCGCGCGCGGCATGAAGGGCCGGGCGGCGTGTCGTCCGAAGGCATCGGTGCCTTCGAGCAATTGTTCATGGGCCCGCACACCCCGAGCGGCTTCCGGGATATTCTCGACGGCGCGGGCTAGACCGGCCGATCTATCGCGGGCAGGGGCGCGCGCTTAGACTCGCCAAAAATACTGGGTCGCAGCCAGGAGCTGATGTTCCGTGTCAGGCTGGGTTCGCCATGCACGTAGAGATCGCCTGACTTGATCGCGTCGCGATAGGTGCGGTCGCCCATCCAGACATCATGCATGGTGCGGATGGTGCAGGTGAAATAGACGTCTACATCCTTGCCCGGATCCTTGAGGCAGAGGTCGATATTCTCATTCTTGACCAGCAACCAATAGTCGCTCTGTTCGGTGAGGTCGGTGAATTTGAAGCGGATCACGCTCTCATTGCCGATGAGTTTCGACGGATCGACGCTGCGTTCGAGGTAGAATATCAGGAAATCGACGTCGAAATCCTCGTCCAGCACATTGTGACGGGCCCAGACGAGGCCCCATTCGCCCATCGAGATGAGGACGGGCAGCAAGGCCTGGCACGCCTCGGTGGGGTAATACTCATACCCTTTCTGGCCGGACACCTTGCGGCGGACGACCATGCCTTGCGCCTCAAGGGATTTCAGGCGGCTGGTCAGCAGGGCCGGCGAAATGCTGCCGAGGCCGCGCTGCAACGTGTTGAAGCGACAGGCCCCCATGAGAATTTCACGCAGGATGATGATGGTCCATTTCTCGCCAAGAATCTCGGTCGCCTTGGCGATAGGACAGAACTGGCCGTATTTCATTGGGAGCCTCCCAATACTGAACAAGACGGGCAATATAGCTTTTGAAGTGAGTTACTTTAGATTCTGAAGTGCATTGCTTCAACGTGTGAACTATAACCGAAATCACATTTGACGCAATTTTCTCCCATGGCCGGATCGTCCGGTCACGATTCAAATAGGAGAAATGAAATGCCACTCGTCACAATCGATGTTATCAAGGACGTGTTCACCTCCGCTCAGAAGGCGGACATCATCACCAAGGTCACAGACACAATGGTCGGGATCGAAGGCGAAGCCCTGCGCTCCGTCACCTGGGTTCGCATCAATGAGATCGAACAGGGGGATTGGGGAATTGGCGGACACTTGCTCAGCGCAGCAGATGTCCAGGCAATGGCAAAGGCCGAGCCCGCGCTCGCCTGACGCCGCTTTCCGGGGCGCCGCGGAATGTGGCGCCTCCCATCTTCTTTCCAAGGCAGGGGACCAGACATGCCATTCGACACACAGATTGTAGACGCTGCCATTGGGTTGGGCAGCCTGTTTTCAGACAAGTCCGCCGAATTCGAATGCAAGGACGAATTCGTTCACGAGAATTATGAGGCGCTCAAGGCGCGCAAGGTATTTTCCGCACAAGTGCCCGTCGCCCTGGGGGGCGAGGGGGTTTCGCATCGGGAGATGTGCGCGTTCCTGCGGCGTCTTGCGCAGGATTGTCCGTCTACCGCGCTTGCCGTTTCCATGCATCAGCATCTTGTTTCCGCTGCGCGCAAGAATTTCGAAGACGGCAAGCCGGGAGAGGCCCTGCTGGAAAAGGTCCTGGCTGGGGAACTCGTGCTTGTCAGTACGGGCGCGAATGACTGGCTGGACTCCAATGGCTCGGCAGAAAAGGTCGAAGGCGGGTATCTTATCAATGCGGTGAAGCCCTTTGGCAGCGGCTCGCCCTGCGGCGACATTGCCATCACCTCCTGCGCCTATGATTGCCCGGAGGAGGGGCCGAGCGTCCTGCACTTCCCCGTCTCCCTGAAGGCCGAGGGCGTGGAGATGCTGGATGACTGGCAGGCCATGGGCATGCGGGCAACAGGGTCTCAGACGATCCGCTTCAACAAGGTGTTCGTGCCGGATGCGGCCGTCGGACTCAAACGTCCGCGGGGGCCGTTCCATGGCGCGTTCAACGTGATTGTCACCGTGGCCCTGCCGCTGATCATGTCGGTCTATACGGGCCTTGCTGAAAAAGCGGCTTCGGTCGCGACCGAGAAGGCGAAAAGCAAGGCGGATGATCCGATTACGGCGCTACAGCTCGGCGAAATGCAGAACCTGCTCGTCACGGCGCAGATGGCGACCGAGTCCATGATCGAGCTATGTGACGATCTCGCCTTCACGCCGAATGAAGGGCTGACCAGTCAGGTGCTGTCGCGCAAGACGATCTGCGCCAATGCGGTCATTGGTGTGGCCGAGAAGGCGTTGGAGGTTACTGGCGGGGCCGGCTTCATGCGCAAGGCGGGCATTGAACGCCTGCTGCGTGATGCCCATGCCGGGCAGTTCCATCCGTTGCCGGAAAAACGCCAGCAGATGTTTTCCGGCCGGGTCGCGCTCGGACTGACGCCCGTCGCGAGCTGATCCTGCAAATCTATCCCCAGAGCGCCCGCTCTGGGGGGCTGATGTATCCGTCCGTATAGGTCAGGCGGTGCGCAATGTCCTCGGCGAGCCAGATTGGCCCGTCGAGGTCTGCGGCGTCTGCAAGCCCGGCGAGCAGCACAGCCGGCGCCATCGATAATGATCCGCCCACCATGCATCCGACCAGCACGCCCAGCCCGCTGTCGCGCGCGGCCTGTACCATGCGGATCGCCTCGGTCAGGCCGCCGGTCTTGTCGAGCTTTACGTTTACCGCATCATAGCGCCGGGAAAGGTCCTGGATTTCGGCGCTCGTATGGGCGCTCTCATCCGCGCAGACCGAGACCGCACCGGGGCGGCGGAGCAGCGCTTCATCCTTGCCAGCTGGAAAGGGTTGTTCGATCAGGACGACGCCAAGGTCCGCGGCGCGTTTGACAATGGCGGGGAATTGCTCCGGCAGCAGGCCTTCATTGCCGTCCACGATCAGGCGCGCATCGGGCCGGGCCGCATGCACCGCCTCGATCCGTTCCATATCTTCCGGGCCGCCGAGTTTCAGTTTCAGGAGACGGCTCGGCGTCGAGCGCGCGGCCTCTGCCATCGCGTCGGCGGTGTCGAGACTGACGGTGACGGCGGTCTCAATCGGTTTGGGCTCTGGCAGGCCTGCGAGTTTCCAGACCGGAAGGCCACTTTGCTTGGCTTCCAGATCCCACAAGGCGCAGTCCAGCGCGCAGCGCGCCGCACCGGCCGGCATCTCGGCCTGCAGGGCGTCGCGGCTGAGGCCGCCCTCGATCTGGGCACGCAATGCGTTGATGGCGGCATGCACGCCGGTCTGGGTTTCGCCATAGCGGGGATAGGGGACGCATTCCCCGCGGCCGACGGCGTCGCCCTCCCGAATTGTGACCCTTATCGTGTCGGCGCTGGTCTTCGCGCCACGCGAAATGGTAAACGCCGCCTTCAGAGGTGAAGAAATAACAGTAATTTCAAGTGTTCGCTGGCCCATATATGGTCCTGATAGGTGAAATTTGAACAATCCTGCTTTTCAGGTCTTAAGCATGTTTGGATAGGGTGGTCAGGTAGAAAAGTATTAACATGGCAAACCCTAGCACCCCCGAATTCGCGCTGGAAACCAGCGGCGAACAGACCATCCTCCGTGTCTCGGGAGACTGGACGGTGCGTACGGTGCAATTTGTCGATGATGAATTGCGCGAGCTTGAAGGGCAGGGCCCAATGGTGCTCGACACCTCGGCGCTCGGCAGCCTCGACACCGCCGGTGCCTTCGTGATCGACCGGACCTTGCGCCAGATCTCCGATGAGCCTGCCCGGATCGAGGGCAATCATGCGAACGCCGAAAACCTGATCGGCCAGGTCCATGCCGTGACCGATGTGGAAGAGCCGAAGCGGCCGCCGCATGGCGGACTGGTCGACATGCTGGAGCGTACCGGCCGCGGCTTCATGAACATGCTCAGCGAAGCCAAGGACACACTGGCCTTCCTCGGGGAAACGCTGGTGACGACCTTCCGGCTTGTCCTGACACCGTGGAAGCTGCGCTGGACCTCAATTGTCTCGGTGATGGAAGAGGCGGGCCTCGATGCCATGCCGATCATCGCCTTTCTTTCGTTCTTCGTCGGCATGGTGGTGGCCTTTATCGGCGCGACCACGCTGAGCGACCTTGGCTCTGAAATCTTCGTGGTCGAGCTGATCGGGTTTGCCATGCTGCGCGAGCTTGGCGTCATCATGACCGGCATCGTTCTGGCTGGGCGGACCAATTCATCCTTCACGGCCCAGATCGGCACGATGAAGATGCGCCAGGAAATCGACGCCATGCAAACGCTCGGCCTGAAGCCGATGGACGTGCTGGTGGCGCCGCGCATCATCGCCATGGTGGTGACAACGCCTGTGCTGACTTTTGTTTCCACTCTGGCGGGCATTGCAGGCGGCGTCATCGTTGGCTGGCTGGCCCTGGACATCAATCCGGCACTGTTTCTTGACCGCCTGCAGTCGAATGTGCCGCTGGACCAGTTCTGGGTCGGCATGTCGAAGGCGCCCGTGTTCGGCTTTGTGGTGGCCTTGATTGCCTGCCGTCAGGGCCTGAATGTCGGCGGCAGCGTCCAGTCGCTCGGCAGCAAGACGACCACCTCCGTGGTGCAGGCCATCTTCTCGATCATCGTGATCGATGCCCTGTTTGCCATCTTCTACATGGAGATGGGCATTTGACCGACGACATCATCATCCGCATTCGCGACCTCAAGACGGCCTATGGCAGTCATGTCGTGCATGAACATCTGGACCTCGATATCCGCCGCGGCGAGATCATTGGCGTCATCGGCCCGTCCGGCTGTGGCAAGTCTGTCCTGCTGCGGGCGATTACGGGTCTGAAGGAACCTTCTGCCGGCAGCGTCGAAGTGTTCGGCAAACGGCTGGAAACCCTCGACCCCGACGAACGGGCGGCCGTTGAGCGCAGCTGGGGCGTCATGTTCCAGGATGGCGCCCTGTTCTCGAACCTCACCGTGCGCGAGAATGTCATGGTGCCCCTGAAGGAGCACACCGACCTCTCGCCGCAGCTTTGCCGCGAACTGGCTGACATGAAGATCCTGATGGCCGGTCTCGGTGTTCAGGCCGGGGCGAAATTCCCGTCCGACTTGTCCGGCGGCATGCGCAAGCGCGCGGCGCTGGCACGGGCGCTGGCGCTCGACCCGGAACTCCTGTTTCTCGACGAACCGACCGCCGGGCTCGACCCGATCACGGCGGCGAATTTCGATGCGTTGATCCGCAAGCTGCAACGCGCACTGGGCCTGACGGTCTTCCTTGTGACGCATGATGTGGATACGCTGAATGCAACTTGTGACCGGATTGCCGTGTTGGGCGAGAAACGCGTGCTGGCAGTCGGCACAATAGATGAATTACGGGCCTTCGATCATCCGTGGGTCCAGGAATATTTCGGAGGTCCGCGTGGTCGGGCCGCGACGGGACACTAGAAGGGAGCCCGGAGACGATGGAAACACGTGCGAATTACGCCCTGATCGGAGCATTCGTCATCATAGCGACGCTGGCCGTGGCTGTGTTTACCCTGTGGCTGGGCCAGTCCCAGTTCCGGCAGGATTTCGAAGCCTATGACATTGTGTTCGAGGGCCCGGTCTCGCTGGAGCAGGGGGCCTCGGTCCGCTATATCGGCATCAAGGTGGGCGAAGTGTCCTGGGTCCGGATTGACCGGGGAGACCCCTCCAAGGTGCGGGCCCGCATCCGGGTGGATTCCGAAACCCCGGTGAAAGTGGACTCGACCGCCTCGATCCAGCTTGCCGGCATTACCGGCATCACCTTTGTCCAGATCACCGCCGGCTCGCCCAATGCGGCGCCGCTGAGGGCGCGGCCGGGACAGCCCGTGCCGGTCATCAAGGCGGAGCGAACCCAACTCGACGAGATTTTTGCCGGCGGCGCGGAAGTGCTCGGCAAGGCCACACGGACCATCGAGCGGGTGAATCTGGTGCTGACGGATGAGAACATCGATTCCCTGTCGGCAACGCTTCGCAACATCGAAACCCTGAGCGGCAATCTCGCCGCAAATGATGGCACGATGGCGCAGGCGACCCAGACCATGAAGGATGTGTCCGACGCCGCCGCGCGATTTGAGCAAGCCTCGGCCTCTCTGCAATCCTTCGGTACGAATGCGGACCAGCAGATCACCGATTTCGGCGCGCAGGCAAATGCCCTCGTCGCCGACATCCGTGAAGTTACCGCGAATGCCAACAAGGCCGTCGAGCAGAGCAACCGCGCTGTCAGCGCGGCGGCAGATGCCATTGAGGGCCCGGCCACAGGCGCGCTGGAAGACGCTCGCCTCGCCAGCCGTGAATTGCGCGTGCTGATCGCCCGGCTCGACCGGGTGGCCCGCGAACTGGAACAGAACCCCCAGGGCTTCGTGGTCGGCGACCCGGCCCCGTATGAGGAGAGCCGCTAGATGATCCGTATTCTTGCAACTGGCCTTGCCGCCTGCAGCCTCGCTGCCTGTGTGTCCGTCCTGCCGGAGCCAAAAGTGCCTGAAGGGCTCTATCGCTTCGCCCCGATGGAAACCGTCTATGACCTTGAAGCCTCCGTCATTGTCCGGGAGCCGGATGCCTCGCGCCTCGTGGCCGGACGTGCCATTGCGTCTGAGGATTCCTCGGGTGCCCTGCGGTTGGTGCCGAATGTCGAATGGACGGATTCTTCCACCCGCCTGATGCAGATGGCGATGCTGGACGCATTGCAGGGGCAGGGGGCGGGCAAGGCAATTGCGCCGGAAACCGGTGCGGCGGCCCCGTATGAACTGTCCTGGCAGGTCACGGATTTCACCCTGTCGGGAACGACCGGCCGGTGCCGTGTACGCGCAACACTGCTCGATGGCGCCTCCCGGGATGTATTGGATCAGACGGTGGTCTCGGCGTCAGCCAGTGCCAATGGCGGGTCCAATGCGGACCGCGCCAAGGCGCTTGGCGAAGCAGGCCGGGCCTGCGTGAACGATGTTGCGGCCTTTGTCAGCCAGTACATCAACGCTCACGCCGCCGAGCCTGAGCCAGAGGCCTGATCTAGCCGCTTTTCATCTGGTCGAACGCCACATCCTTGTCGACGCGGACATCCTGGGGCAGGCCCAGAACGCGTTCGGCGATGATGTTCTTCAGGATCTCGTCCGTGCCGCCCGCAATTCGCAGGCCGGGAGCCCACATGAAGCTTTGCTGGAAGATGGCATCGGCCGGCATCCGGTCGGAATCGGTCAGGATGCCGTAATGGTCCTGCATCTCGATGGCCGAGTTGCAGATATCCTGAAGATGGTTCGCGGTGATGATCTTGCCGATCGAGTTTTCCGGTCCCGGTGTCTGGCCGCGTGACAGGGCCGTCTGGGTGCGGAACTTGGTCAGCTTGTAGCCTTGCGCGGCGACATACCAGTCGGCCAGTTTCTCGCGGAAGGCCTGGTCGGACATGGTGCCGGCTTCCTTCGCATAGGCCATGATCTCCGCCCAGTCCGGTCCGGGCGAGCCACCCACGGCGAGACGCTCGTTCATGAGGGTCACGATGGCCACTTTCCAGCCTTGGCCGACATCGCCGAGGCGGTCGGAATCCGGGATGCGGACATCGGTGAAATAGACCTCGTTGAACTCGCGGCCACCAGACGCCTGATGGATCGGACGCACTTCGACGCCCGCCTGCTTCATGTCCACGATGAACATGGTCAGGCCCTTGTGCTTGGGCACGCTTGAATCGGTCCGGGTCAGCAGGATGCCGTAGTCGGAATAGTGCGCGCCGGAGGTCCAGACCTTCTGGCCATTGATAACCCATTCGTCGCCATCCTTGACGGCGCGGGTCTTCAGGCCCGCCACGTCAGACCCGGCAGACGGTTCGGAAAAGAGCTGGCACCAGATTTCCTCGCCCTTCATCGCCTTGCCGACATAGCGTTTCTTGTGCTCATCCGAGCCAAACGCGATGACGGTCGGTATGCACATGCCGAGGCCGATGGTGAAGGGGCCAGTTGGCGCATCGAACTTGCCTTCTTCCTGGTTCCAGATGACCTGCTGCATCGGCGTACCGCCGCGCCCGCCGATCTCTTTCGGCCAGGTGATCTGGGCGTATCCGCCTTCGGACTTGGTCTTCTGCCATTGCTTGGCAAGTTTCATGAATTCGGTGCCGTCCACGCGCTGGCGCAGCGGCTTGTCGCCCTTGGGCTCGAGATGCTTGCCGAGGAAAGCGCGGGCTTCTGCGCGGAATTCGGCTTCTTCTTTGGTGTCATTGAAGTCCATGAGTCATTCCTCCTTAGGCGGCATTCTTGTTTTCGAGGGTGCGGACGAGTTTTTCTTTCCACACTTTCGGGGCACCGGCCTGAACGGCCAGCAGCTTGGCGCGGCGGTAGAAGAGGTGGCAGTCCACCTCCCATGTAAAGCCCATGCCGCCATGGGTCTGGATATTTTCCTTCGAGGCGAACCAGAAGGCTTCACAGGCCGCGATGCGGGCAGCTGCTGCGGCTTCCGGCAGTTCGGCGGCCCCCGTCGAGACGGCCCATGCACCGTAGAAGCAGTTCGAGCGAGCAACCTCGTTCTTCACATACATTTCAGCCAGCTTGTGCTTGATCGCCTGGTTGCCACCGATCGGACGGCCAAAGGCGTAGCGTTCCTTGGCATAGGCGGTCGCCATTTCCAGCGCGCGGGAGGCCCCGCCCAGCTGTTCGAAGGCGAGCAGGACAGCGGCGTGGTCCAGGACCTGATCGTTCAGCATCTCGCCATCGCCGGCCTTGCCGAGCCGTGTGGCCGGGGCCTTGTCGAAAGTGATTTCGGCGTGGCTGCGCGTCGGGTCCAGTGTCTGGAGCGTCTTGCGGGTGACCCCAGCGCCGGTCAGGTCGACCAGGACGAGGCTGGCGCCAGACCCTTCCTTGGCGAGCACGACGGCATGGGTTGCCACATCCCCATCGGTAACCGGCAATTTCGCGCCGGAGAGAGTGGTGCCGTCGAACACGGTCTTGAGATTGCCGGCGTCCGGATTGCCGGGGCCTTCGCTGGCGGCGTAGCAGCCGACCACATCGCCGCTGACAATGCGCGGCAGGATGTCTGCCTGTTGGGCGTCGGAGCCTGCAATTTTCAGGGCTTCGGTAAAGAAGTAGACGGTGGACGCCCACGGCACCGGCGCCAGGACGCGGCCCATTTCCTCGGCGAGCACGCAGACTTCCAGCAGGCCGAGGCCGAGGCCCCCATGCTCTTCCGGAATGGCCGTGCCCAGCCAGCCCATTTCCACCACCTTGTTCCAGACGGTTTCATTCTGGCTCATATCGTCATCATTCAGCACCAGACGGACAGCCGTCATCGGGCATTCGGCTTCGAGGAATTTTCGGGCCTCGTTGCCGAGAAATTTCTGGTCTTCAGAAAAATCGAAGTTCATGTCGCTTGCGCTCCCCTTGTCGGCCCGTGGGGGCCTCTTTTTCTTCACTGACACTGAAAATAGCGCGGTTTACGTGCGCGGAAACCCGTCACCCAACGGAAACACGGTAATCCACTTTTAGTGGGAAATCGTCCGGGTAGGTTAAATTTGATCAATCGGTTTCACTGCGTTGAAAGACCCAGATGCCAGTATTTGCATCTGAATTCGGGAGCAGTTGATGGCCAAGGCGTTATTTCACAAATCGCAGCGCGTCTTCGTGAAGCCCGTCGGAACGTGGGCGCTGGTTGAAAAAGTCGTACCCCATTGGGTCAAGGACGTGGATGAACCTCTGCGCGTGACCTATGAATGCGGGTTGGGACGCAGCTTCCAGGCGCATGAACTGACGGCGGAAGAAAGCTTTGCAGCCGAAACGCATGTGTTGCGGCCGGACGAGGATGACTCGCTGCTGGAGCATTGGCACATTGCCCGCCGCCGCGCCAAATGGCGCGCGAGCATTGGCGGTCTCGGCATTACGGATGTCGGCACGTATCCCGTGATTGTCACCGATGAGGATGACCAGGGCGGCTGGCGTGTAACCGGCGGCGAATATGATCGCGACCCCCAGCGTATCGAACACCAGGCCCGGATGATCGCCTGCACGCCGGACCTGTTGCAGACGGCGCGTCAGATTGCCGATTTCTATCAGGAAAACCCGGATGACTGCCCATCCGAGTTGAAACAGGCTGCACAGCGTTGCGCGTCGATCCTGCGCTTTGTCTACCAATTGGATCAGGCGGCCGAGACCGAGTCAGCCACCGTCGCGGCCGAATAGCGGCCACGCCCTTCCAAGTATCCAGGCCATAAAGAGTCCGATGAGCGCGCCGCAGAGATTTGCGGCGATGTCCAGCAGCGACCCTTCGCGGCCGGCATCGCCGAGCATTTGCGCAATCTCAAGCCCGATGCCGAACAGGGCTGCTACACCAAACGCGAGGATGGCTGAGCGCAGGCTCCGCCCAAAGGCGACCGACAAGGGTGCGGCCAGCGCGGCATAGGCTGCGAAATGCTTGATCTTGTCCGACAGGTGCGGGGCAGGGGCCTCGGAGGCCGGCACGAGCGAATAGATGGCGATCAGCGCGGCGAGCCCGATGGCGGCCCCCGCCGCGAGGAGGCGTATCTGGGGGTGACGGATCAGTCTGGGCATCTGGTCTCGCTTTTCGGTGATATTTGCAAGCTCATGGGGACTAGGCCTCGACGTTGCCAGCCTGAATCCCTAACTGAAAGACTGGAATTCTGTTTGCCGGAGAAAACATGCGCACTGAAGCCCCCGTCGCCGTTCAATTGTCGGACTATTCACCCTATCCCTTTGAAATCGAGCAGGTGGATCTGAGGTTCGACCTTCATCCGGATGCGACCCTGGTGCGGGCGGATCTGAAGATCCGGCGGACCGGCGATGCGAACGCGCCCCTCGAACTGGACGGTGAAGCGCTGAATTTGAAATCGATCACGATTGACGGCAAGCCGGTGCCGGATGATGCGGTCGAGCTGACCTCCTCCGGACTGACGCTGGCAAACGTGCCGGACGATTTTACCCTCGTCACCGAAGTCGAGATTGCCCCGTCCCAGAACACGGCGCTGTCGGGCCTCTACATGTCCGGTGGCCGCTTCTGCACCCAGTGCGAAGCCATTGGCTTCCGCCGCATCACTTTTTATCCGGACCGTCCCGATGTGATGAGCCGGTTCACGGTACGCATGACCGCCGACAAGGAAACCTATCCGATCCTGCTGGCGAATGGCACGCCCGGCGAGGCTGGCAATGTGGATGATGGCCGCCATTTTGCGGTCTGGGACGATCCGCACAAGAAGCCGGCCTATCTCTTCGCCCTGTGCGCCGGTGACTATGATGTCTATCGCGACCAGTTCACGACAATGAGCGGCAAGACGATTGATTTGGCCATTCATGTCGACAAGGGCGATGCCGACCGCGCCGCCTGGGCGATGGACAGCCTCAAGCGCTCGATGAAATGGGATGAAGAGACCTATGGCCGGGAATATGATCTCGGCGTGTTCAACATTGTTGCCGTGCGCGATTTCAATTTCGGCGCCATGGAAAACAAGGGCCTGAACATCTTCAACTCCGCCTATGTGCTGGCGGATGAGGACACGGCGACCGATGCGGATTTCGAAGCCATCGAAAGCATCGTGGCGCATGAATATTTCCACAACTGGACCGGCAACCGGATTACCTGCCGCGACTGGTTCCAGCTCTGCCTGAAGGAAGGCCTGACAGTCTTCCGTGACCAGAATTTCTCCGCCGACATGCGGTCGCGCCCTGTGCAGCGTATCAAGGATGTCATCCGCCTGCGGGCGCGCCAGTTCGCCGAAGATGCTGGCCCGCTCGCCCATTCCGTCCGCCCGGAAGCCTATGGCGCCATCGACAATCTCTACACGGCCACCGTCTATGAGAAGGGCGCTGAGATCATCGGCATGTTGCGGCGGATGCTCGGCGAGGAAACCTATCGCAAGGGGATGGACCTCTATTTTGACCGCCATGACGGTCAGGCCGTGACGATCGAGGATTTCTACGCCTGTTTCGAAGAGGTCAGCGAGCAGGATTTCTCCCAATTCGCCCTCTGGTATTCGCAGGCCGGCACGCCCGAGATCACGATGGAGGAAACCTGGGATCCGGAGACGCGCGAGATCGCCGTCACCCTGAAACAGAAGACGCCTGCGACCCCCGGCCAGCCGGTCAAGAAACCCTTGTTGATCCCGATGGAAATGGCGCTGATCGACGACGAAGGAAACATGGCCGAATGGATCACGCTTCTGGAAGATGAAGAGCTGACCATGACCTTCGACCTGCCGGAAGGCTCCGAGCGGCCACTGGTCTCGATCAATCGTGACTTCACCGCGCCCGTCCGCATCAAGCGCGACCTCAGCCGCGACGACCAGCTGGCGATGATCCGCCTGGAAACCGATCCGTTCAACCAGTGGGACAGTGTTCAGAGCCTCGTGAAAGAGGAAATTCTTGCCCTGTCCGAAGGCTCGCAGACCGAGCCGGATGATGCGCTGGTGGAAGCCGTCGCCGTCGCCATTCAGGGCGCGGTGAATGATCCCGCCTTTGCGGCGCTGCTGACGCGCCTGCCGGATGTGGGCGAAATGTTCCTGGAACGCCAGCCGGCCGATCCGGTGGCGCTGAACATGGCCCGCAAGAAGCTGCAGGCCGCCCTGTTCGGGAAGCTGTCCGGCTTTGCCGACGACATTCTCGCCAAGTCTTCCCCTGAGCCCTATGATCCGGGGGCAGAGCAGGCGGGCGAACGCGCGCTGCGCACCGCCCTGATCAATTTGCTGGCGGCCTCTGGCCGTGAGGAAGCGGGCGAGCGTCTGCTGGGCCTCTATGAAGCGGCCCCCAACATGACCGAGAAGCTGGCCGCGTTGCGCGGACTGGCCGGACTGGACGGCAAGGCGCGGGACACCGCCCTGACCGATTTCGAGCAGGACTGGAAATCCAACCCGCTGGTCATGGACAAATGGTTCGGCGTGCAGGCCGGCACCGGCGATGCCGAGACCATCAGCAAACTGGTCGCGCATCCGGATTTCGACCTGCGCAACCCGAACCGCGTCCGCTCCGTGGCTGCCGCCTTTGCCATGCAGAACCTTTCCGCCTTCCACGCGCCGGATGGCGCAGGTTACAAGGTGGTCGAGGACATCATCCTCAAGGCCGACAAGGTAAACCCGGCCCTCGGCGCACGCCTGCTGACGGCGTTTGAGCAGTGGCGCATCCTGGAACCGAAGGCCAAGGCAGAGGCTGAAGCCTGTCTGCGGCGCCTGCAAGCAGCTGATTTGTCAAAGAATTCTGCTGATATTGTATCGCGCGCCCTGGGCTAGGCCGATGGCGCCGATGTTTGGGTTAACGAATTCTGTACCTTTGTTAAGATTTGGGCAAGGATTACGTCCGACAACCATAGCTTAGTCCTTGTTTTTCTAAGGTACCGGTACAGGAAACGCCTTGTCCAAGTCGGCCATCCCTTCCGAGACGGATGCCGTCGCATCGGGAGTCCCCGAACGCGACAACCGGCGGCTGAAATGGACCGTTGTGGCCATCATCCTGTTGCTGGCCGGGGCCCTCGGCCTGAAGGCCTGGGAAGAGCGCCAGACGGCGGATGCGACCTTGCTCGCAGGCCTGGAAGCCAATTCACGCACGATTGCTGCCAGCCTGGCAGGACATGCCGGGACAGCCGAAATGGCCATGCGGCTGACTTCGGATGCAGGCGCTTCGCGGTCCGCGGTTGCGTCCGCCACGCCCGGCGTCGATGTGGTCATGTCCCTGGAAGGTGCCCGGACCGCGCCGGAGGATAGCCGTCTGGCGGCGGCGGTCCCCGTGGCAGAGGCGATGCTTGCCAGTGGTGACCGGATCGGCCTGTCCAGGCAGGGCGACCTCATTGTTGCGACAACAGCCCCCGACAACTCAATCATCCTCGCGCTTGCGCCCACCGGGACATGGCTGCCGGCAAGCAAGGCCCGGACCGGTATTTTCGTCACGGACACTCATTTCAGTGCGGGCAGGATGTTGCCCGGCACGGGCGGCCTGCGGCCCGCGACGGGGTTCAGGTCGCTGGGCCTGTTCAACCGGGCCGCCACAGGGTGCGCGCCTGTAGGGGACAGCGCACTTCTGGTCTGTTCCAGTCAGAGCACGCCCCTGTTCACGCTGGACGATCTGGTTCGGCTCCTCATTTTCGGATTGCTGCTGGCGGCGCCGCTGCTTGTCATCCTTGGCCTCATGAACCGGCTGTCGGCCGCGGCGGAAACTACCTTTGTCGAGCGGGTGGAGGAGATCGAGTCGGATCGCTTCATGAGCCCCGTCATGCTGGGCGTGCGGGCGGGGTATTGGGAGTGGTCGGACGATTCCAGCGCCGTCTATCTCAGCGACGCGGCGTCCGAGCTGCTCGGCATGCTGGGCGATGGCGAGATCACGATCGATGAAATGCTGCCTCAGGTGCATCCCGAACACCAGCAGCGCGTCCAGGCTGCCTTCCGGAAAGGCTACAAGGAAGGGTGGGTGCAGACCAGTTTCGTGACGAGCTTCCAGCCGGCCCGCTGGATGGAATTGCGCGGCAGTGTGACCACCAATCCCGACACCGGCGCAAATGTGTATGGCGGCGTGGTCCTGGACATCACCGAACGCAAACAGGCGGAAGACCGTGTGAAAGCGGCCGAGCGCCGGCTGCGCACCGCTATTGAAGGGTTCAACGGCCCGTTTGCGCTGTGGGACAATCGCAAGCGCCTGCTTTACTGGAACCGCGCCTTCGCGACGGATTTCCTGCTCGATGAAACCCTGCGACCGGGCATGGCGCACCATACGGTGAACATTGCGCGGGCAGGGGCCTTGCGCTCCGAGCATCCGTCCCTCGAAGATCCGCAGACAACCTTGCTGGAGCTGAACACCGAGCGCTGGCTCAAACTGGTCGAACGCTCGACGCTGGATGGCGGCCTCATCTCCGTCGGCGTGGACGTGACCGAGAACGTCCGCAACGAGGAAGAGCTGAAGAAACAGAAGACGAAGATGCACAAGACCGCGCTCGACCTGGAGCGGTCCGAAGGGCGCGAGCGCGAGCTGTCGCGGAAGTATTCCGAGGAAAAGGCCAAGGCCGAACATGCAGCCCATACCAAGTCCGCCTTCCTCGCCAATATGAGCCACGAGTTGCGCACGCCGCTGAACGCGATCAACGGCTTCTCGGAAATCTTGTCGAATGAGCTTTACGGCCCGCTTGGCGACCAGCGTTACAAGGGCTATGCGCAGGACATCCTGACCTCCGGCCAGCATTTGCTGGACATGATCAATGACATTCTCGACATGGCGAAAATCGAAGCCGGCAAGATGACGATTGATCCGCAGCCGATCGATCCCGTCGATCCCGTGGACGCCGCCGTACGCATGATCCGCCGCAAGGCCGAGGACAAGGAAATCGAAGTCACGCTCGACACCCAGCCGCACCTGCCGGAGATTGACGCCGACCACAGGGCGATCCGGCAAATGGTGCTGAACCTCGTGTCGAATGCGATCAAGTTCACCGATGCCGGCGGCAAGATCACGGTCACGGTCGAGCAGCGCGGACCGGAAATCTATGTCGGCGTGACCGATACCGGTATCGGTATCCCGGCCGAAGACCTGCCGCGCCTTGCGACGCCGTTCGAGCAGGTGTCCGGCACCAAGGACCGCAATTATGAAGGCACGGGGCTCGGCCTCGCGCTGACGAAATCCTTTGCCGAAATGCATGGGGGACGGATGATCCTGTCCTCCATCGAAGGCGAGGGCACGACAGTGGCGTTCACCCTGCCGATCTCCGGCGCGCGCGAACTCGTCGATGAAAGCAATGCGCGGGACGTCGCCTAGGGGCGCTGGTTCCAGCTGGTGATGCGCGATGTGGGGCCGTCTATTTCGACAACGCCCCATGCCCCGGTCTTCAGCTTGCGGTCGAGATCGTCCGGCTGGGCATCCACGACATCCGGCAGGAAGCGGGCGATGCCATTCGAGGTGACGACTAGCGCCGTGTCTTCCGCGCCGAGGCCAGCTGCGCGCTCCAGCAAGCCGCGCCAGCCCTCGCGGAGCGCGTCCGCATCCACGAGCCAGCCCTCGGGCGGGGTGGCATCACGCTCCCAGGCTTCGAGCGCTGCTTCGCCAATTCGCGCCACGACCTTGTCTTCCGGCTGGTTTTCGTCCGGGCCATAATCGACTTCGGTCAGGAAAGGCAGCACGATCAGGGCAGGCGAGCCGGGCTGCATGCCGATCACGGCGCGCGCGGTCTGCCGTGTACGCATCAGCGGCGAGCAGAAAGCGGCAACAAATGGGGTGCCTGCGAAATGATGGGCGAGCGCGTCAGCCTGTGCCAGTCCGGACGTGGACAAGGGCAGGTCGGTGCGTCCGCCCACACGGGTAACCGTGTCGCCCTTGTCGAAGGTGTTTCCGTGCCGGACGATGATCAGTCTTGCCATGTCCCGCTCAGTCCTTCAGCGGGTCGCCATGCGCCGCAATCAGGCGTTCGGCGAGTGCCACGTCTTCCGGTGCATCAATGCCGGGGATGGCGATCATGTCCGGCTCGACTTCAACACATTGCACGCTCATGCCGTTTTCAAGGAAGCGCAGCTGCTCAAGACCTTCGAGCTTTTCATAATGGCCTTCCGGCAGGCTGACATATTTGCGCAGGGCAGGGAGGCGATAGGCGTAGAGACCGATATGGCGGCAGACCGGAGACATGTCGCCTTGCTGGCGCAGCGCATCTTCCTTGCGGATGGCCGGGATGAGGTTCTTGGAGAACCAGAGCGCGCGGCCTGCGCTGTCATGGGCCAGCGTCGTGCCGGAAAAGGGGGTGGTCTTCTTGTGTGCGCGGAAATCGTCAAGCGCTTGCCAGGTCAGGCGGACATAGGGCGTGGCGGCATCCGCGCCGGACTTGGCGGCGGCTTCAGCCACGGCGACGACATGGGCGGGCGGGGTAAAGGGCGAGTCGCCCTGCAGATTGACGACAACGTCTGGTGTGACCCCCATCGCGTCGACGGCAGCGAGGGCGCGATCAGTGCCGGACGGGACGTTCGGGTCGGTCATGACGACCTCAATGCCGAGGTCCCGGCAATGGCTGGCGATGCGCTCGTCATCGGTGGCCACGACACTCGCGGCATCATCCAGTTCAGCGGCAGCGCGCGTGGCCATGGCGGCCACACGGCTCACCATGGTGCGGCCGGCAATCTCGACCAGCGGTTTGCCCGGGAACCGGGTGGAACCATAGCGGGCGGGTACAACGATCAGGGTTTTCATGCGGGCGCTCTTACATGGCTCGCGGCGGATTGCCTACCGTGTCCTCGCGCATTTGTTGCATCAGGCCGATGATCGGCGCGACCCATTGCAGGGCCTCCTCGTCAACGCCCTCATCGCGCAGGAAGCTGGTGAGTGCCGGAGCGAACTGGTCGCTTTGGCCACACTCGACCAGCGCCGATTCCAGTTCGGGAATGACGACATTCTGGAAACTGTCGGCAAAGTTCTGAAGGTCGTCTGTCCGGGACATCAGCCGCATCGTGGCGAATGTGTTGAGTTCGCCCTCAGTATCGGTGATGCGCCGCAGATCATTGATCAGGCCGCGATTTTCGGAGGCGAATTCGCCGAGGATCCGGTCGGACTTGTATTCGACCCATTCCTGCGTGCAGGGCTCAGGCGCTGTGACACACGCAGCGAGCGGGCAGGCGGCAATGGTCATCGTGGCGAGCAGGCGTTTCATGGAAATCCTCCGGAGCGCGATTCAGGCGCCACCCTAGACGCCGTTCCCGTCGTCGCAAAGCGCCGGACTCACTCGCAAAAAAAGCCCCGGCGCAATGGGACTTGCGCCGGGGGACTCCGCTTATGCATTCCGTGCAATGCGCGAGCGGGACCTGTTATTCGTCAGTCGTGTCGGTTTCAATCGTGATCGTGTGGCTGGACGAGCCGTTGATCTGCTTCTTGAAGGCTTTCTTTTCGGAGGCGTCGAGCTTGTCGCTATTCATGATGGTCTTGACCGTCGCCTTGGCTTTCAGCGTATCCTTGTCACCCTTGATGCAGGCAATCTTCACGTCCTTGGTCTTGTCCTTGCTGCTGCTCTGTTCGAGAATCCGGGTCTCGCCCTCTGCCAGATTGGCTTCACGGCATTGCTCAACCAGGTCGGTGAGGACAATGTGGGTACGCCCCATCGCCTCGTCGAATTCGTCGCCATAGGCGATCTCGATCTTGCGTTCGAGCGCATCGGCATGGGCTTCGATGCGGGCCTCAAGGGCGTCCATCTGCGGTTCAAAGCGGGTTTCCCAAGCGTCTGCATGAGCTTCGGCGCGCTCAGCAATCGCTTCGGCATGAGCTTCCCATTCCTCGGCCTGTGCCTCGACTTTCTCTGCCCAGGCTTCCCATTCGGCCTCGGATTTCGGCATGTTCTCTTCGGTGAAGCTGAAGGCCATCTCCATCTTCCGGTTCAGCTCTTCGTCAAAGCCTTCGAAGGCGAGTTCGATGTGCGGCATGGAGGCCACCAGAGTTTCGATTTCGGCCGTCTCGGCTTCGATCTTTGACGTCAGGATTTCAATTTCCCGCTCAAGTTCCGGCGTCATCGCATCGACCGAGAAAGGATCGCCGATGATGACGACCTGCCGGTCCTCGACCTTGTCGCCATCAATGTACAATGTGCCATCCTTGAAGTGGAGGCTGCGATGCGAAGAGGTTTCTTCCACTCTGTCCGGCGCGCCCCCGGCCAGTTCTGCCATGGTGACCTTGTCTTCGGCCTCGGCGGAGGCGCAGGCTGTTGCCACGAAGGCGGACGACATGAGGGCCGCGCTGCCGAGCAGACCGGAGACCCCGGCCCCTACCAGGCGGCGTGAGCGGGATGGGCTGGGTGTGGTCATGCGGATCATTCTTTCCTTGAGGGCGTGGGTCAGGGGCAGGCTGGCTGCGGCAGTCAGGCGTTCCGGCAGGGCCAGCTGCACGGCTTTCAGCAAGGTCTCGCCATAGGCGCGCGGCGAAGAGGCACCGGATTTCAGCACGTCGCTGTCACAGGCCGCTTCCTGGTCTGTCCGGAAAGCCCGGCGGGCGAGATAGGCCAGGGGATTGAACCAGAGCGCCGCCACGAAGATTTCCGACAGCTGCAGCGCCCAGAGGTCTCCGCGCTTGATATGGGTCAGCTCGTGAGCCAATGCGGCACGTTGTTGGGGCTGGGTGTAGTCATCCTCGAACCAGGCCGGGAGCAACACGGTGGGCCGCAGGAGACCGGACACGAGGGGGCCTGACGAAATGAAGCTGGTGGAGACACGCGGCTTGCGCTTCAGGCCGATTTGCCGGGCGACATCCTGTGCGAGGGCATCGAGCCGGGGCGAGGCCGGGGCTTCTTCCCGGCGCAGGGTCCGCATGAAGCTGTGATGGGCCAGGCTGCTGCGGGCGAGCATGTATAGGGCTCCGCCAATCCACACGGCCAGGATGGTTCCGAGCAGCAATCCGCCGAACAACGGTTCCGTCAATTCGGGGAAGGCCACAGGACCATGAACTGCATCGGGCAGGGGACCCGATTGCACAGGGCTGGCGACTGGCGGAGCCCCGACGACATGGGTTACGGGTCCTACGGGTTCAGGTGAGCGAACGAATGCAGGGGCAACGTCTGCCGTCCCGGCCGAGGCAGGCAATTGGGTCTGGAAGACCGCAAAGAAACCTGCCAGCGGCGAGGGCATGGAAAGGGGGGGCAGCACAAGCCGGGCCAGCGGGATGGCCCAGAGGGCATAGGCGACGCCGGCGCCGAACTGGCGGGCCACATGCTTGCGTGCCACGAGGATGAGGGCGATCAGGACGGAAACAGCAATGACTGTCTGTACGCCGTAGCTGAAATTAAGGCTGTTCAGGTCGAAAATCATTTCTTCAACTCCCCCAAGAGCTTTTCGAGTTCCGCAATGTCGTCGGCCGTCAGACCGCGGGTGTCGGCAAGGTGAGCGACAAGAGGGGCGGCCCGGCCGGAAAAGACCTGGTCCACGAACTGCCGGGCGGCACCGGCCTTGTAGGTGCCTTCCTCGACAAGCGGGAAGTAGAGATAGCGCCGACCGTCTTCTTCGGTGCGCAGCGCGCCCTTTTCAACGAGCCGGGCCAGCAGCGTCTTCACGGTGCGGCTGGTCCAGTCCTTTTCCGTGCCAAGCGCGTCATGGACATCCGAAGCGGCAAGGCCCGGCTGCTCCCAGAGCACGCTCATCACGTCAAGTTCTGCGTCGGAAATCTTCATGGTGTAGAACCCCTCTCTGGACTACAAGCGTAGTCATATGACATGACTACACTCGTGGTCAACAGGTTTTAGATGACACTCTCGTAAGGTGGGCAGGCATTGCAGGAATACGTCCTCGCGTGGCTTCTATTCGGGCACGGCGTCGAGTACGGTCCCCTGGAGAGGTATTGGAGGACCGGGTTATGAGACGAGCGACGATTGCGGCGATGGCGCTGCTGACCGTACCGATGGGCTGTGCAACCACGGGAAGTTCAGGTGATCTGGGCCGGGTCTTCGGAGAGGTCATCGGCCAGCAGACAGGCGGGCAGGGCGCCCTGACCCAGGCCGAGATCGATGCGGGCCTGCGCGAAGCCCTTACCGTGGGCACCAATCTCGTGGCAGCCCAGCTGGGCCAGACCAATGGGTATTTCGGCGATTCAGAGATCCGGATTCCGCTTCCGAAGACGTATCGCGACATCCAGTCCGGCCTGTCGCGCGTCGGGGCGAGCGGCCCGCTGGACGATCTGGAGCTGCGCATGAACCGCGCCGCCGAAGCCGCTGTGCCAGAAGCCAAGACGCTGGTCATCGGCGCGATCCGCCAGATCACGATCGAGGATGCGGTGCGCATCCTGAATGGCGGCGACACGGCCGCAACCGATTACCTGCGCGAGAAGACCGAGAGCCAGCTGCGCGCCTCCTTCACGCCCTATGTCAAAACGTCGCTTGCGCAGGCCGGTGCCTTCACCTCTCTTGAGCAGGTTGCCAACAATTATGGCGTGGGGGGCGTGACCTCTTCCCTGCAAAACGATCTGACCAATCATGCGGTCACGCTGGGCCTCGATGGTATGTTCCATTACGTGGCCCTGGAGGAGCAGAAAATCCGTGAGAATCCTCTGGCTCGGACGACCGATATTTTGCGGCGCGTCTTTGGATCGAGGGGCTGATGCGTCGCTTTACGTATGAGGCCAAAGCCGGCGGAGAGATGGCCGGCATAGAATTCGGTGACCCCATCAAGCCCTTCTCGGCGGTGTGGCTGCACGCGACCGGATTCAACGGAATGACCTATCAGTCATTGCTGGCACCGCTTGGCCTGCGCCAGCGGGTGGCGGCGCTCGACATGCGCGGTCATGGACGCTCGACCTTGCTGGCCAGGCCGGGGCGGATGAAATCCTGGAAGCGCCACAGGGATGATGTGATCGAATGGCTCGAAAAGGAAGCGCCGCAGGGTGTGATCCTCGGCGGACATTCCATGGGCGGCTGCGTGGCCCTGCTGGTGGCGGGCAAGCGACCAGACCTCGTGAAGGGGCTGGTCCTGGCCGACCCGGTGATCCTGTCGAAATCAGTCTATTTCTGGCAGCACATGCTGTCGCCTTTCTCCTTCCTGATGCGGCGTAATGCGATGGCCCGGCAGGCCAAGAAACGCCGCGCCGAATTCGGGTCGTTCCGCGAAGCGCTGGAGGCCTATACCGGCCGCGGCGCATTCCAGACCTGGCGCGAGCCTTTCCTGGCCGACTACCTGCTGGACGGGATCGAGCGTACAGACCACAATCCGCCAGATAGCGACGACCAGACCTGGCGCCTCTTGTGCGAACCGAAATGGGAATCCGCGACCTTTGCCGCCCAGCGCAATCGCCCCTGGCATGCGCTGCGCCGCGTGAAGAAGCACCGCATTCCGATGACCATCTTGCGGCCGACCCGAGGCTCCGTAATTACCGACAAGGTGCGCGCCAAGCTGATCCTGTCCTATCCGGCGATGATGATGAAGGCGGTGCGCGGCACGACCCATTTCCTGCCCATGGAAGCGCCCTATGAAGTGCGCGACCAGCTGTCGGCATTCCTTGCGCGCCTCGTCGAGCGGTTCACGCTGGAAGAGGATGCCTTCGTGGAACGGTCCCTGAAGATGCGTCGGCGCGGCTCACGATAGGCGAGGGCATCGCCTGACTTGAGAAAAGCTCAGTGGTGGAACAATGCGCGCTCGTGTAAGGATGCGCGGTTGCCATTGGAGCTGACCCCATGCCCGCTGATATCCTGGCCCTGCCGGGGGTAGAGATTGCCATCGTGCTGTTGCTGGTGGGAATCGTGTTTTTCGGCTTCGTGCGGGAAATCCTGCCGTCCGATGTGGTCGCCTTGCTGGCCATGGGTGCGCTGTTGCTGACGGGTATCCTGTCAGTGCCTGAGACGCTTGCCGTTTTCTCCAATTCCGCGCCGATCACGATTGCCGCCATGTTCGTGCTGTCGGCAGCGCTGGAGCGAACCGGCGTGATCGATGCGGCCGGGCGGCTGGTCTCCCGCCTCGCCCGCCGGGCGTCGCCTGTCGTGGCGATGGTGGCCATGATGCTGGGCGTGATGATCCTGTCGGCCCTCATGAACAATACGCCGATTGTCGTCGTCCTGATCCCGGTGGTGATACAGCTGGCGCGGACGATTGGCGTGGCGCCGTCAAAATTGCTGATCCCGCTCTCCTTCGCCGCGATCTTTGGCGGCACGACCACGCTGATCGGCACATCGACCAACATCCTTGTGGACGGCGTGGCGCAGGAGGCGGGGCTGGCCCCGTTTGGCGTGTTCGAGATTACCGGCGCCGGGGCGATCCTGGCGCTGGTCGGCGCGGCCTATCTGGCGCTCACCTCGCCCTTCCTGTTGCCGACGCGTGAGTCATTGGTCGACATGTTGCCGAATGCGAAGAGCCGGCGGTTCCTGGCGCAGATCCTGATTCCGCTTGGCTCGCCCCTGATCGGCAAAACCGTTTCTGAAACAGGCTTCTCGGCGGAGAAGGGGTTCAAGGTGATCGATGTCTTCCGGGAGGGGCTGTCCCTGCGGGCTGATTTACGCGACCTCTCGATCCAGGCCGGGGACCGGATCGTGTTGCGCACGCCGGTGTCTGAAGTCCTGACGCTGAAGGAGGCGGGCAGCATTGCGATTGGCGCGTCAGCCTCCGATGCGCGGCCTGCGTTCGAGCCGATCCAGACCAGTGAGACTGTCATCATGGAAGGCGTGATCGGGCCGCAATCCCGGTTGACCGGCCGGTTGCTGAATGGGCTCGGCCTGGCCCGTCTGTATGGCGTCTATGTGCTGGCGATCCACAGGCGCGGAGAGAACATCACGACCACTGAGGATATCCGGTTCGATGTCGGGGATACGGTCCTGCTGGAAGGTCCGGCGCGGGGCATGCGGCAATTGTTCGATGATGGCATTCTCAACAATCTCACCGAGACCACCGAGCGCGCCATAAGGCGGGGCAAGGCGCCGATTGCGATTGTGGCGCTGGTGTCGGTGATGGGACTGGCGGCGCTGGGCGTGCTGCCGATCTCGGCGCTCGCGCTGATTGCGGCGACGGCTGTCGTGGCGCTCGGATGCCTCGACCATCAGGAAGCCTATCGCGCGATCCGCTGGGATATCCTGATGCTGATATTCGGCATGCTGGCCCTCGGCACGGCAATGGAGAAGACCGGCGCGGCCAGCCTGCTGGTCGGGCATATTGCCGGCCTGACAGGCGGACTCGGACCCTTGGCCGTGCTGGCGGCGCTCTACCTCGTCACATCCTTCCTGACAGAGATCATGAGCAACAATGCCGCCGCGATCCTGCTGACACCCATTGCCATCGGGCTGGGCAGCCAGCTGGGCATCGATCCAAGGCCCTTCGTCGTGGCGGTGATGTTTGCCGCCAGTGCGAGCTTTGCAACGCCCATTGGCTACCAGACCAATACGCTGGTCTACAGCGCGGGCGGGTATCGCTTCTCGGACTTCCTGAAGATTGGCGTGCCGCTGAACCTCGTAATGTTTGCGGCGTCCATGATCGTCATTCCGATGTTCTGGCCACTGGCCTGAGGATCACCAGAGCGGACGGTCAGGGGAGGCGGCATCGGCGAGTTTTCCCATCAGGCGTTCGAGTTGTTTCTGCTCCTCTTCCGTCAGGCTGCTGGCAAGCTCCTGTTCCGCACCGAGGGCCATCGGCACGATGAGTTCGTACACATCGCGGCCTGCCGGGGTGAGAAAGAGCTGCGAGCGGCGGCCATCGGTCTCGGACGTCTTGCGCTCCAGGTAGCCCATCTGGATCATGGCGGCGATGGCGCGGCTGACCGCGACCTTGTCCATGGCCGTCAGCTGGCCGATCTCGGTGGCGCTGATGCCGGGCCGGTCGCCGGTCACGGCCATGACCCGCCACTGCCAGAT
The DNA here is from genome assembly GCA_913057945.1 of uncultured Hyphomonadaceae bacterium. Lineage (GTDB taxonomy): Bacteria > Pseudomonadota > Alphaproteobacteria > Caulobacterales > Hyphomonadaceae > Hyphomonas. The sequence continues at coordinate 188,757 of CAJXOF010000004.1, forward strand.
CGAGAGGCCGAATTCGCGGTCATACAGGCTCGCGATCCGGGTCGAGATCGTGTTCGACAGGACAGACAGGCGGTAGGGCAGGAATTCGCGTAGGCGAAGCAAAGAAACGTTTTCAATATCAGGCATGGTTTACTGATTCAGGGTTGCGTTCCGCCTGTCAAATAGTTACATATGAAACTAATAGTTTTGACCCCCGGAATTACGACTGGAGCGCATCATGGCAGACCTGTTTGAAAATCCCGCCGGCCTCGACGGTTTCGAGTTCATCGAATTCTCCGCGCCTGAAAAAGGCCAGCTGGAAGCGGTGTTCGATCTCATCGGGTTTACAAAGATTGCCCGCCACCGGACCAAGGATGTCGAGCTGTGGCGCCAGGGCGGCATCAACCTCATCACCAATTACGAGCCGAAATCCGCCGCATGGTATTTCGCGCGCGAGCATGGCCCGTCCGCTTGCGGCATGGGCTTTCGCGTGCGCGACGCCCGCAAGGCCTACCAGCATTTGCTGGCACAGGGCGGCGAGCCGGTGAACGTGAATACTGGCCCGAGCGAGCTGCATATTCCGGGCATTCGCGGCATCGGCAATTCGATCATCTACCTGATCGACCGCTATGGCGACGATCTCGATATCTATGACATCGACTTTGAATATTTGCCGGGCGTGGACAAGAATCCCGTCGGCGCGGGCTTCAAGTTGATCGATCACCTGACGCACAATGTTTATGGCGGCCGGATGAAATATTGGGCAGATTTCTACGAGAAGCTCTTCAACTTCCAGGAAATCCGCTATTTCGATATCAAGGGCGAATATACCGGCCTGACCTCCAAGGCGCTGACGGCGCCGGACGGCAAGATCCGCATTCCGCTGAACGAGGAAGGCGAGGGCGGCAAGGGCCAGATCGAGGAATTCCTGCGCGAATACAATGGCGAGGGTATCCAGCATATCGCGCTGATCTGTGACGACCTCTATGCGTGCTATGACCGGCTGAAAGAACGCGGCGTGCCCTTCATGACCGCGCCGCCGGCCACCTATTACGAGATGCTGGACGGACGTCTGCCGGGGCATGGCGAAGACGTCGAGGGCCTGAAGGCCCGTGGCCTGTTGCTGGACGGCACGACCGAGGGCGGCGAGCCGCGCCTGCTGATGCAGATCTTTGCGCAGGCCCAGATCGGCCCGGTCTTCTTCGAGTTCATCCAGCGCAAGGGTGACTACAAGGACGGTTTCGGCGAGGGCAATTTCAAGGCCTTGTTCGAAAGCATGGAACGTGACCAGATTGAGCGAGGCGCGCTCAAGGTAGAGGAGGACGCGTAATGACGGCTCCCGCCCCCCTGAAAGGCGTTCACCACGTCGCCTATCGCTGCAAGGATGCGAAGGAGACGGTGGAGTTCTATCGCGATGCGCTGGGCATGGATTTCCAGCTGGCCATTGCCGAGGACAAGGTGCCGTCGACGGGCGCGCATGATCCGTACATGCATGTCTTCCTCGATGCCGGGAACGGCAATGTGCTGGCCTTCTTCGAGCTGCCGACCCAGCCCGACATGGACCGGGACCGGAACACGCCGCAATGGGTGCAGCATATCGCCTTCCGTGTCGGCTCTATGGACGAGCTCATGGCGACCAAGGCGCACCTTGAAGGCATGGGGCTCGACGTGCTGGGGCCGACGCATCACGGCATCTTCAAATCGATCTATTTCTTCGACCCCAACGGCCACCGCATCGAACTCGCCGCCGATATCGGCACGCCCGAACAGATGAAGCAGTTGAAAGACGTCGCCCACCCCATGATCGACGAATGGAGCGCGACGAAGAAGGCTCCGAGGCATGCCGCCTGGCTGCATGAGAAAATCGCAGACGAAAGCTGAACCATGAAACTCGCCCCACTGAAGACTGGGATCGTGTCGGTGGTATCAGTTCTACTCGCCGCGTGTGCGTTACTGCCTGCCCATGCTGACCGGCTGGTGATCCCGCTGACAGACATTGAGAGCCTGACTCATTTTGAAGAGTTCAACTGGTTTGGCGGCGAGAATGATTTCAGCGCCGGGATCAGCTTCGCAGATTTCGATGGCGATGGCGATCTCGATATTGTCTCGGTGAATGGCCGCCACTGGCCGGTTGCAGATGTGTTGCTGTTGAATGATGGCAAAGGCCACTTCCCGATGGCAGCAGAGATCGGGGAATGGCGCACAACTGGTTATGGCGGTTGCCCGGCGGATATCGACGATGATGGCGACATGGACCTGCTCGTCCCACGGGACTGGCTGCCTGTCGCCGTGTTCCGCAATGACGGGGCAGGGCATTTGACGGAGGCTGGGGAGATTGGCGAGGCCAGTGCGGCGCGCGACTGCGCAACGGCGGACATCAACAAGGACGGCGCGGCCGATCTCATCATCGCGGACCGAAAGGGCGGCTCCTTCATCGCTCTGGGGCCGCTCGGGCCCGACGCAAGAACGCTTCAACTGTCTGACTTGCCAGCCGTGGGTGTCACCATGGGTGATCTGAACGGCGACGGTGAGGTGGACACGGTGCTGGCCCTGCGCGGCGACGCAACGCTCGCGGTTTTCCTGAGCAACGGCGACGGTTACGCCGCGCCGGTGCTTGTTGGCGATGAAGAATGGGAATCCCGTTCCGTGGCGCTGGCCGACTGGGATGGGGATGGAGACCTTGATCTTGTCACCGCCATCCTGTCTGGCGCGAACCGCGTGTTCCTGAATGACGGAGGCACGTTCACCCGCGCCGCGCTGATCGGGCCGGAGGACGAGGTATCACAGGGCGTGCGCGTGATTGATCTCAATGCCGATGGCCGCCCGGATGCCATCTTTGCCAATGAAGGCCCGAACGCGGTTGTGATGAACATTGAAGGCCTGCCGCAACGGACCCTGTTGCCGGGCGATGAAGACACGTACGATCTCGCGGTGGGTGACATGAACGGCGACGGCCTGCCGGATATCGGCTTTGCCAATTCGGACGCGTCCAACACACTCTTTTTCCTGAAACGCAGCGGAGATACTGAATGAAACTCGCCACACTGAAGAATGGCGCCCGCGATGGCCGCCTCGTTGTCGTCTCAAAGGATTTGACCCGCTACACCGATGCGGCGGGCATTGCGCCGACGCTGCAGGCGGCGCTCGACAAATGGGATGTCTATGCCCCGAAATTGCAACAGCTGGCCGAGCAGGTCGAACTGGGCAGTGTGCCGACGGCGCGCTTCCACGAGCATGATTGCGAGAGTCCATTGCCGCGCGCCTATCAGTGGGCGGACGGATCGGCCTATATCAACCATGTGGAACTCGTCCGAAAAGCGCGCGGCGCCGAAGTGCCGGAAAGCTTCTATGATGATCCGCTGATGTACCAAGGCGGCTCGGATGCGTTCCTTGGTCCGCGGGACGCGATCCCGCTGAAGGACACGGCCTGGGGCTGTGACATGGAAGGGGAGATTGCGGTCATCACCGATGACGTGCCGATGGGCGCGAGCGAGGCGGACGCCGCCGGTCACATCAAGCTGGTCATGCTGTGCAATGACGTTTCGCTGCGCGGCCTGATCCCCGGCGAACTCGCCAAGGGGTTCGGTTTCTTCCAGTCGAAGCCACCGAGCGCATTCTCACCGGTTGCCGTGACGCCGGACGAATTGGGCGAGGCGTGGCAGGGCAGTCTCGTCCATCTGCCGCTGCATGTGGACTATAATGGCCAGCCTTTCGGACGCGCCGAAGCCGCCGAAGACGCCACGTTCAGCCTCGCGCGGCTTGTGTCCCACGCGGCCAAGAGCCGTCCGCTTTCAGCCGGCACGGTGATCGGCTCCGGCACGGTATCGAACAAGGATGCCGATGGCGGCGCCGGAAAACCTGTCAGCGAAGGCGGGCGCGGCTATTCCTGCATCGCTGAAATCCGCATGATCGAGAAGATCGCCACCGGCGAGTTCAAGACGCCTTTCATGTCGCCGGGCGATGTTGTGCGGATGGAAATGCTCGACAAATCCGGGCATTCGATATTCGGAGCAATTGAACAAACGGTCGAGCAGGTCTAGAACCCCTGCTGCACCGCAGCATTATCCGAGGGGAGGCCCGCACTTCATGGCGAGCAAGATATACAAGACGGCCGCAGACGCGCTGGATGGCGTCCTGTTTGACGGCATGACGATTGCCGCAGGCGGATTCGGCCTGTGCGGCATACCGGAACTGTCGATTGCGGCGATCCGCGATGCCGGCACCAGGGACCTCACCGTCTATTCCAACAATGCGGGCGTGGATGATTTCGGCCTCGGCGTGTTGCTGCAGACCCGCCAGGTCAAGAAGATGTGCTCGTCCTATGTCGGCGAGAATGCCGAATTCATGCGGCAATACCTGTCCGGCGAGCTGGAGCTGGAATTCAACCCGCAAGGCACGCTGGCCGAGCGCATGCGCGCCGGTGGCGCCGGTATTCCGGGCTTCTACACCAAGACGGGCGTTGGCACGCTGGTGGCAGAGGGCAAGGAAGAGAAGGTCTTCAATGGCGAGACCTATATCCTGGAAGAGGGGATCTTCGCAGACCTCGCCATCGTGAAAGCCTGGAAGGCCGACACGACCGGCAATGCGATCTTCCGCAAGACCGCCCGCAACTTCAACCTGCCCGCCGCGACCTGTGGCAAGATCTGCGTCATGGAAGTCGAGGAGATCGTCGAGCCGGGCGAACTGGACCCGGACGCCATCCACCTGCCGGGCATCTATGTGCATCGCCTGGTGCAGGGCGAATTCGAAAAGCGCATTGAACAGCGGACCGTCCGCAAGAAGGAGAGCGTCTGATGCCTTGGGATCGTGACCAGATGGCGGCCCGGGCCGCGCAGGAACTTGAAGACGGCATGTATGTGAACCTCGGCATCGGCATTCCGACGCTGGTGGCGAACCACATTCCGGAGGGCGTGAACGTCACGCTGCAATCCGAGAATGGCATGCTGGGCATGGGGCCTTTCCCGTTCGAGGGCGAAGAAGACGCCGACCTGATCAATGCCGGCAAGCAGACGATCACGGAGCTTCCGCAATCGGCCTATTTCGACAGCGCGACCAGCTTCGGCATGATCCGTGGCGGCAAGATCGCCATGGCGATCCTCGGCGCGATGGAAGTGGCCGAGAATGGCGACCTCGCGAACTGGATGATCCCCGGCAAGCTCGTGAAGGGCATGGGCGGCGCGATGGACCTTGTGGCTGGTGTCGGCCGAGTTGTGGTCATTACCGACCACGCCAACAAGCGCGGCGAGTCCAAGGTTCTGAAGGAATGCACGCTGCCCCTGACGGGCCTGAAAGTGATCGACCGGATCATCACCGATCTCTGCGTCATGGACGTGGTCGAGGGCGGCCTGAAAATCGTCGAACTCGCGCCGGGCGTGACGCTGGACGAGGTGAAATCGAAAACCGAAGCAACCCTTGTCGACTAGACCGGTTCACCTGGCAGGCGATACGAGCGTCTTGAGCGTGTTGCCTGACAGTCTCGGTACGATGCGGTAGCGCGCCATCACGAAGCAATAGACGGCAAAGCCGACGAGGCCTGCGCCCGCAAGGGCGAGCAGGACACGTCCATAGGCCTGCGTCTCAAGGATGCGCAGGGCTTCGCCCAAGCCTGCGGCATGTTCGGGATTGGCCGATATGCCGGCCCAGAGGATCAGGCCGCCGACAATCAGCAGGACAAAGCCGTGTGCGGCGAGGCCGAAGCGGACCGCCGGCTCCAGCCGCTCGGCCATTTCCTTGCGGATGATGTCCTTGCGATGGGCCGCATTCCACGCCTTGTGGAACAAGTAAATGGCCACGCAGAGCGTCGTGATGCCGGCTGCGATGACCACCAGTTGCCCGGCGGGATGCTGCATCAGGGAGGCGCTCCAGTTCTCGGCCGAGGAATCATCGCCGCTGGCCCGCGCGCCTTTCATCAGGATCAGGATGGCCGAGACGCCGAGTGCGGCATGGGTCAGGCCCGACATGACCTGGCCGGCCCGGTTGGCATAGCCCTCGGCGTCATCGCCTTCATTTTCGAGATCCATGATCCCATCGACCAGCCGCCACAGCGTATAGGCGAACAGGCCTGCGGCCGTGATGGCGAGCAGCACGGCGCCAAAAGGCTGGCGGATCAGGAAATTCAGCGCGCCGGAGGTGCCTTCAGCTTCCCCGCCATTCAGGGCGGCAAAGAAGGCGAGCCCGCCAACGATCAGGTAAACCACGCCCCGCGCCCCATATCCTGCTCGCATGAGCCATTCGAGAGCGGTATTGGCATGGTCGGTCATCAGGGGCCTTTCTGTGTCTGAAGATTAAAGTCTCCACGCGACAATCGGTTCCCGGCGCGGCGGTTGCGAAGGCGCACGCAACTGCATAGGGTCCGCCGCGACTTCCCAGAAGAAACGGATTTCCGACATGTCTCAATTCTCCACCCTTACGCCCATGCCGGCCGATGCCCTGCTCGGCCTGATGACGGCCTATCGCGAAGACCCGCGCGATGAGAAATTCGACCTTGGCGTCGGAGTCTACAAGAATGACAAGGGCGAGACGCCGGTCATGTCGGCGGTGGCGAAGGCCGAAGCGCTGATCCTGAAATCCCAGACCACAAAAGTGTATGAAGGCCCGCGCGGCAATACCGACTATTGCGCCGCCATCGAAGGCTTCGTGTTCGGGGAAGGGGCGTCCGCCGTCAAGGAAGGGCGCACGCTGTCCTTCACTGCGCCGGGGGGATGCGGGGCACTGTTTCTCGGGACCGGCCTGATGAGCCGGATGGGCGTGAAGACGGTCTGGGTGTCGAACCCGACCTGGCCGAACCATCCGAACGTTGTCCGCTTCATGGGGCTGGATGTGGCCGAATACCCCTATGCCGATCCGGAGACAGGCGAGCTTGACCTTGCCGCCATGCTGGCCGGGATCGAAAAGGCCGAACGGGGCGACGGCATCATCATCCAGGGGCCGTGCCACAACCCGACCGGCATCGATTTGACCTTCGACGACTGGAAGGCTGTCGGCGCGCTGGTGAAGGAAAAGGGCCTGATCGCGATGCTGGACGTCGCTTATCACGGCTTTGCCAAAGGGCTGGACGAGGACGTCAAAGGCGTGCGCGCTTTTATCGAGGCAGCCGGCGAAGCGCTGGTCTCCTATTCCTGTTCCAAGAATTTCGGCCTGTACCGCGAACGCGCCGGGTGTTTCCTCGCCGTGGGCGAGTCCGCTGAGGGCATCGCGGCGGCGGCAACCCATGTCGCGGCGCTGGCGCGGGCCAGCTATTCCATGCCGCCCGCCCATGGCGCGGCGATCGTGGCGACCATCCTGAACAATGCAGAGCTGCGCGCCGAATGGGAGGACGAACTGACGCAGATGCGGGAACGGATGATCTCGCTGCGCAAGGCGCTGGCCGACGCGCTGGTCGAGAGGACCGGTTCCAACCGGCTTGCCGCCGTGGCCAACCAGAACGGCATGTTCAGCCAGCTGCCGCTGTCGAAGGACGGCATCACGGCGATGCGCGAGCAGAGCGGCCTCTACATGCCGAATTCCGGCAGGATCAATATTGCGGGCCTGAGCCTGAATGATATTCCGGCCGTGGCAGACATCATCGCCAGCGAAGCCTAGATTTCCAGTCCAGGGGCGGCCATCGAACTCAGCTCACTGAGCATTTCCGGTGGGGCGGGAATGGCCTTGCGAGCATCGAGGTCCAGTGTGATCGCGGTCGCCTGCATGGTGGCCCAGGGCGTGCCCGTGGCCGGGTTCATCATCCAGTGGATCAGGTTGTGCGTCTTGCCGGACGCGCCCCCGAACGAAGTGTAGAGTTCGTACACATCCCCGGCGACCGGCATGGCATGGTAGCGGATGCGATATTCCAGCACGGCGGCGCCCATGCGCAAATCGCCCGCAGCGTCCGCGACGCGCTTGCGCCAGGTGTAGAGAATATTCGGTACCGAATCCGATGTGCGCCCGATCATCCAATAGGGATACATGCGGCCATGCACGTCGATGTGGTGGGGCGGAATGGCGCCGCGTCCTGCCAGCGGTGCGCCGACCTCTTTCACCCGGTCGAGCGTGATCTCTTCCACCGGCAGGCCGGGCTTGGACATGTCGATTGAGCGGGGCGCGGATTCCTCCGGCGCGGTATCCGTGAAGTCAGGGAAGGCGGCGCGGGTCCGCGAACTCCACGGGAAGGGTTTGCGTATGGTCGTATCGACATGCAGCACGCGGGTGCGCATCGCTGCGGCGAGCGAGCCGTCGGCATGGCGCAGTTCCTGATAGATCACGGCGTCGTCCTCGCCGGTTTCCAGCACGCAGCCATTCATGGTGAGGGGCCGACCCGGCAGCACTTCGCGCACGAAGCGGATATGCTGGTCGACCGGAATGATCGTTGACGGCGACGATGCCTTGAACGCGTGCGGCATGCCAAGTTCGGGCGCGAACGCGGCAAGGCCTTCCAATTGCTTCTCGACATAGACGCGCACATTCATGTGACCCATCTCGTCGCAATCCCACTGATTGCAGCTCCCCCTCCACAATGTGATCATGCGGCGCAGTCCCGGCATGTGCCCCGTACTTCCACGACCGCCCGGTTCATCTTGAAGCCAGCGGCGCTCGTCTCGGCGTCCAGCGCTTCGTTTGTCGCTGTTGCGTGCAATTCCTCTGCGCCATGGCAGGTGTCGCAGATCAGGAACACGGCGGAATGATTGTGGCTGGCATGGCCGCACGCAACATAGGCATTCAGGCTTTCGATCTTGTGAGCGAGACCGGTTTCCTGGAGGAAATCGAGCGCGCGATAGATGGTAGGGGGCTTGGCAGAGCCTTCGCCGTCCAGATTGGCCAGCAAATCATACGCCTTGGCAGGCTCCGTGCTCTCCAGCAGCAGGCGGAGCACCTTGCGGCGAATACGCGTCATCCGCTGTCCCTGGCGCATGACGAGGGTTTCTGCCTCATTGAGGAAGGCTTCCACGTCCTGCGGGCTGCAGGGGGTATTTGCGTGAATGTGACTGTGTGACTGGGCCATGCCTGTAATGTCGTGCGTTTCGGCCGGAATGTGAAGGCCCCTGTCCCCAGCTTTACAGGACAAGACCCCTAGACGGAGTCCGCAAATCACCTGAGATTCTCCGCTAAGGCGAACAATAAGGGTAGAGAAATGGCACTGTCTGAGCGCGAAGGTCTGGAATTGTGGCGACGCGCGGTGACGGCCTCCGTCCGATCCGATGCGCCGGATCTGACGGCACGCCAGCAGGCCATCCTGATGACGATTGCCCTGACGCCCGGCCCCCACACGGTGCGGGGCCTTGCCGAGCATCTCAACATTGCCAAGCCTGCGGTCACCCGCGCGCTGGATGCGCTGGCCCGGCTGGATTTTATCCGTCGTATCAAGGACGATACGGACCTGCGCAATATCTTCATAGAGCGAACGCCCGCCGGCATGGCGTATCTTCGGGCCTTCTCCGGCCTTGTTCTTGCCGCAGCTTCCGGCAAGGATGACAGTCAATTGGCGCCCAAGCGCGGCGGGAAGACCAACGCCGCTGCCTGACGCGCCCGAATTCGGGAACAGGCATGCCGACATTTAACGACAAGAGACTTCAGCGGCCCGCTGGTGAGGCCATTGCCTATCAGGTGACGGCCGGTATGGCGGCGGTGCGCGAGACGCCTGCGGCGGATGGACGGCTCGCCACACAGGCCCTGCATGGCGAGATCGTGGACGTCTTTGCGGAGGAGGGCGAATTTGGCCTCGTCCAGTGCCGCCGCGACCGGTATTGCGGCTGGGTGCAGATGGAGGCGCTGTCAGAGCCCTTACTTGCAACGACGCACAAGATCTCCTCGCCCGGAACCCATTGCTATAGCCAGCCCGACCTCAAATCTGCGCCCCGTTTCGTGTTAAGCCACGGCGCACGCCTGTCGGTCAGCGGCCGCGAAGGGGACTGGCTCCATTCCGATCGTGGCGGATGGGTTCATGCGCGCCAGGTTGCCCCGGTCGACACGCTGGAGGATGACCCGGTCGCCGTGGCCGAGCGGTTCCTGCGAGCGCCCTATCTCTGGGGCGGCCGGGAAAGTCTTGGCCTCGATTGCACGGGGCTGACCCAGCAAGCCTTCGAGGCGGCCGGTGTGATGTTGCCGCGCGACAGCGACATGCAGTTTGCCTGGGCGGGCGCGCACATTCCGGACTGGCGCGCGCCGAACGCCTTGCGGCGTGGTGATCTCGTCTTCTGGAAAGGACATGTGGGCATCATGACCGATGCCGACCATTTGCTGCATGCGAATGCGTGGCACATGGCCGTCGCGGTCGAGCCGCTGGAGTCTGCCATCACCCGGATCGCAAACTATTACGCCGAGCCCATAGGGGCCCGGCGCATAGATGTTTCGTCGGAACGGGGGCGCATCCCCGACTGGCTAGGCGCAAGCGCCTAGCGGTCGTCCGTGGCTTCGGTCACGGCTTCTTCGGCCTCACCTGCAGCGTCTTCAACTGCTTCGACGGCTTCTGCCGGAACGGTCACGGTCTCACCGGTGCCGCCATCATCACGACCGGTCGCATCAACAGAATCAATGGTTTTGACTTCGCCGGTGGCCAGGGTCGGGTTTTCCATATCGTCCACGCCATCGGCAGGAAGGGTTGCTTCGACGGCGTCGCCGGACTCCGTGGCCTCGCCCTCGGCAGCTTCCGCACCCTCGGCGCCTTCTTCAGCAGAAGCTGCGAGGGGCTCAGGGAAGGCCGGTGGGTTGGTGGTGTTGGAGGCGAGGTAGGCAATCACGTTCACGCGGTCATCGTCGCGGCGCAGACCGGCGAAGGACATCGTGGTCCCGCGAATATAGGCCGACGGATTGTAGAGCCACTCATTGAGGGCTTCATACGTCCATTCACCTGGCGTGCTTTCCATCGCGGCGGAATAGGCAAAGGCGTCATGATGCCCCTTGTCGGCGCCGACCACATTGTGGAGGTTCGGACCGGTGCCGTTGGAGCCACCCTGGTCGATCGTGTGGCAGGTGGCGCACTTGCCCTTGAAGGTGCGTTCGCCGCGGGCAACGTCCGCGCTGGCCAGCAGGAGGCCGAGGTCAAAGACTTCTTCCTCTTCGGCGCCGGCGCCGCCTGCATCGGCGACTTCAACGCAGTAGGCGAATTTTTCGCACATCTGCTCTGACATGGAGGCTGTTTCAGCGTGCTCGTCGCCGTGATGGGCGCCTTCGCTTCCATGGCTGAACACGATGCTCGAAAGTGTCTGCAGGGCAAATACCCCGAGGGCCGTTGCGAGCAGCGCACCGAAAATCTTGTTGAGACCGAGTTCTCCCATGGAGGCATTCCTTCGAATCTGTCTGGTCATACGTCTTGGCGCGCGCCTTTTGGCACGCTAACGGAGTGCAGACAATATAAAGGCTGTGCGTTATAGGGCTTCCCCCTTTCGTCGCGGCGATCCGACGCACATGATTCCATGAAAAGGGGCATCAAACCCATGACCGGCAAAATCGCGTACCAGGGTGAACCTGGCGCAAATTCCCATATCGCCTGCAATGAAGCCTTTCCCGACCTGGAGCCGATGCCGTGCCGCACATTCGAGGATTGTTTCGCCACTGTGGAGCGTGGGGACGCTGATCTGGCAATGATTCCGGTCGAAAACACGATTGCCGGCCGGGTGGGGGATATCCATTACCTGCTCCCGAATACCGAGCTTCAGATTGTGGCCGAATACTATCTGCCGATCCGGTTCCAGCTGATGGCCCTGGAGGGGACCAGACTGGAGGAGGTGAAAAAAGCCCGGTCGCATATCATGGGCCTCGGTCAGTGCCGGAATTTCCTGCGGGCACACAATATTGATTCGGTGACATCGGCGGACACGGCGGGCGCGGCCCGCGAAGTTGCTGAACTGGGCGATCCATCGGTCGCCGCCATTGCGCCGCGTCTTGCTGCGAAGGTCTATGGTCTCGAAATCCTGGCCGAGAATATTGAGGACGCCGCCCACAACACGACGCGCTTCATCATCATGTCGAAGGAGCATTCCGAGGTGGAAGCCAAGGATGGCCCGGCCAAGACCGCTTTCATGTTCGAGGTCCGCAACATTCCTGCCGCGCTCTACAAGGTGATGGGCGGATTTGCGACGAACGGCATCAACATGACCAAACTGGAAAGCTATATGGTCGGTGGGTCCTTCACGGCGACGCAATTCTATGCCGAGATTGAGGGTCATCCGGATGAGCGCCATGTCCAATTGGCGCTGGAAGAACTGGGCTTCTTCTCACAATCGCTGAAAATCCTGGGTGTGTTCCCGAGTTCGGAACACACACCGGATTAGCAGTGGGACATAGCCAATTTGAGTTCTTCGGTGATGTGATCGGCGAACAGCTTGGTCTTTCCCCGAAGCCGGCCGGCGGTCCAGACGCAGTTCACGGGCAGGCTCTCCATCTCCCAGTCGGGAAGAATCCGGACCATCTGCCCTTCGGTGACACAGCCTGAAACCAGCCAGCTTGGGGCCATGAGGATGCCGAGCCCGGCTAACCCTGCCTGGACCAGATTGTCGCCCCCCGAGGCGGCAAAGGGTCCATCCACGCGAACGGTAACGCTTTCCTCGCCACGGGTGAGTGTCCAATCCGAGTGGAGCCCTTTCCGGAACAGGACGGCATCATGCTGCGTCAACTCCTCTGGCGTCTGCGGGGTGCCTTTCCGGGCGAGATAGTCCGGCGAGGCCCAAAGCGCGCGTGGGGTATCTGCGAGTTTGCGTGTCATCAGGCGGGAATCGCTGAGATGACCAAAGCGAAACGCCAGATCGATGGCTTCTTCCACGAGGTCGGTCAGCGCGTCGTCCGAAATCACATCGAATCGTATCCGGGGATATTTTTCAAGGAACGGCGGAATGGCCGGGACAATGATCCGGCGGGCGAAGGAATTCGAGCAGGATATGCGGAGCAAGCCGACCGGCTCGTGCTGCAGGCCGCGGGCTTCCGCCTCGGCCGATTCATAGTCGGCTATCAGGTCCACGGCGCGCCGGTAGAAGCGTTCGCCCGCCTCAGTCAGGCTGAGCGCACGGGTGGTTCGCTGGAAAAGGGTCACATCCAGTTGCCCTTCCAGATCCTGGATCCGGCGAGACACTGTCGGCTGGCCTACGCCGAGGGCCGAGGCCGCTTTGGAGAAATTGCCCGCTTCGGCTACGCGAACGAACAGGCGCATTGCGTCGATACGGTCCATCTGACCCCTCCCTGCATGTCGAAATGCTATGTAGGAACGCGGAGGGCATTTCGCGAGACCGCAACGGTAATTCACGAAAAATAGCCGATTGGCTCACACAAAAGTGGGCAATGCTCACACGCCCTTGTTTTGAGGCGCCGGCCTATTCGTGGGAAAAGAGCGATCAAGGGAGGACACTCGATATGTTCGCACGACTCAGGAAATACGCGCCTCTGGCCTATGCGCTGAGCGCCGGCGCAGTCTTTTTGGACAGTTTGCGGTTCAAATTCACGAATGCGCCGGAAACTCAGGTCATTTTCGGCAAGCTGGATGCGTGGGCAGCCAGTTTCGGGGCAGGGGGCCTGTTCGATCAGACCGGCCTGTTCAGCCAGTACGTCATCGGATCAGCCGAGCTGGTGGCCTCAGCGCTCTTGCTGATTGGTATCCTTCCCGCCCTGCGCCGGTTGCAGACGCTTGGCGCGTTGATCGCGACCGCCGTCATGACGGGCGCGGTGAGTTTCCACCTGTTCACGCCGCTGGGCATTGATCCGAACAATGATGGCGGCGGCCTGTTCGCCATGGCGGTGGTGGTCTGGCTCGCCTCGATTGCGTATCTCGTTTTCCACCGGGACACGCTCCTGTCCATTCTCACCGGAGTCGGCCGCGCCATCCTGCCGGGGCAGGCAGGGGCTGGGGAGTCCGCCTCCCCGGCGGCCAAGCTGGCCTCTGTCTAAACGTTCTTGCACCAGGAGACTTTTCCATGAAACTTCGCGCCATGATCTTTGCCACTGCGCTCGCTGGCCTGCCCATGATGGTCGCTGCGCCAGCAGCCCAAGCCGAACCGCCGATCTCTACAAGCGTGTTTTCCAACACGGCCCTGCAGGGATATGATCCCGTTGCCTATTTCACAGACGGCAAGCCGGTGAAGGGGGATGATGCGTTCACGGCTGACTATATGGGCGCGAAGTTCAAATTCTCGAGCGCGGCCAATCGGGATGCCTTCATCGACACGCCGGCAGCGTACGCGCCGCAATATGGCGGCTATTGCGCCTGGGCCATGGCTGATGGCAAGCATGCCAGGGGCGACGCCCGGTATTGGAAGATTGTCGATGGCAAGCTCTACCTGAACTACAACAAGAGCATCCAGAAAAAGTGGCATGCGGACATACCAAGTTTCATTGGCCGTGCCGATACCGCCTGGGCAGGCATTAATGATTAGGGCAGGCAGCCCTATTGGTTAAACGTGCCCTTGACCTGGCTGGCGGGAATTATTCTGTGCCACGCGCCATAAAATCACATGGAATCAATCGGCTTGTGTGCAGACCATCTGTCTGCGCAGCGAAGGAACAAAATTCGGGAGGTAAATGGCGGGCGAAAAGAATTGCCACAATAGGCCGGTATCCTGCCGAAAGGGTCAAGCGGTCACCCCACCGTGAGGATCGATCCTGTCTGAGCGGGTCGGAGGGCACTCGATGCCGTTTGCCACCGGCCCGCCAGCGCCCCCGTGTCCCCTGGATACGGGGGTTTTCGGTTCTCATGGAGCAATAAAAAACGGGCGGGAGGCCCGCCCGTTTCCGACAAGCATGTCCGCAAGATTATTTCTTCTTTGCGGCCGGCTTCTTTGCAGCAGGTTTCTTCGCAGCGGGCTTGGTGGCCTTTGCTGCAGGCTTCTTCGCCGATGCGGCCGCTTTCGGAGTGGCAGCCTTCTTTGCTGCCGGCTTTGCGGCCGCTTTTTTCGCAGCCGGTTTCGCCGCTGTTTTCTTGGCTGGCTTTGCCGCCGTTTTTGCTACGGCTTTCTTGGCCGCGGGCTTTTTGGTGGCGGCCTTCTTGGCCGGCTTTTTCAGAGTTGCTGTTGCCATGTCGGGTCTCCTGTAAATGGCAACGTTAAGCCTAGAATGATTCGAGCAAAATCAACTCCATTTTTGCGTAAGTCCGCAAGGGGATAGTCAGGGGTCAGAGAGCCCGGTCAGCCCCTCTCGGCCCATACCTTCAACAGATGGTGGGCGATGGCCATGGGCGGCGGGCAGAACAAGCGATCATGTGTGCCCGCCAGCATGCGCTTTACGTCCTCCCGGCTGATCCACTCGGCCGATTCCAGCTCGTCGGTATCAACCGTTATTTCTTCCGTCCTGGCTTCCAGGATAAGGCCCACCATCAGGGAAGACGGGAAGGGCCAGGGCTGGCAGGCGATATATTCGGCGCTAGCCGGATCGCAGACAATGCCGGCTTCCTCTTCCAGTTCGCGGGCGGCGGCCTGTTCGATTGTTTCGCCCGGCTCGCAGAAGCCTGCGAGGGAGGAAACAAACCCCGCGGGCCAATTGGCCTGACGCCCGACCAGGCATTTGTCGCCCTTGACGGCCAGCATTATGGCTACTGGATCTGTGCGGGGGAAATGCTCTGTTCCGCAAGCCGGGCATTCGCGTTTCCAGCCCGCTTCGACGATGGCCGTTCCCGCGCCGCATTTTGCGCAGAAGCCATGCGAGGCATGCCATAGGAAAATGCTGCGGGCCGTGGAGGCGCAATTGGCTTCCAGCGGGCTCATGCGGCCAGCCGCTGCGCGAAACTCAATGAACTCGCCGGCGCCGGCGATGAGAGAGGTTTCGAGATCAAATCTTGGCGGTAAATTGACGGCGAAGACCGGCGCGCCGCTCGTATCTTGCCCGAGGAAAATACGGGGAGAGCCCGGCGAGACTTGCTCGATTTCCGGTCCCATCCAGACCAGACCGCCATCCTTTGCCGCAAAGGGGTCGCCATTGCGCAGCATCAGGACCAGAACATCCTCCTGCGCAAAGGCCGTCTCCAGCCAGGCATCATCCTTGCGGTGGTGCGCGGCCCGGTCGATGGGCTTTGCGGCAAGCGGCATGTCGTTCGAATTGGTCATGGGCGATCCTCACTTAGCCCGGCTGACTTGCCGTCTGGAGGCGGGTTTGTAAATGCGGCTCGCCGCGGCAGGGGTCTGCATGACAACAAAGCATAGCCAATCGCGGCGGGCCCGTGTATGTGCGCGGCAAATCAGCCTCCCTCCCGAAAGCATACCCTCCATGTCCACGCCTATCGAGAAAATGCGCAACATCGCGATCATTGCCCACGTTGACCACGGCAAGACCACGCTCGTCGATGAATTGCTGAAACAATCCGGCACGTTCCGCGAGAACGAAAAAACCGCCGAACGGATGATGGATTCCAACGATCTGGAGAAAGAGCGGGGCATTACCATTCTCGCCAAGACGACATCGGTGGAATGGAAAGACTATCGCATCAACATCGTCGATACGCCCGGACACGCCGATTTCGGCGGTGAGGTGGAGCGTATCCTGCAGATGGTGGACGGCGCCATCGTGCTGGTCGACGCCGCTGAAGGCCCGATGCCACAGACCAAATTCGTCGTGTCAAAGGCCCTGAAAGTGGGCCTGCGCCCCATCGTGGCCGTGAACAAGATCGACAAGCCGGAACGCCGCCCGGACGAAGTGATCAATGAAGTGTTCGACCTGTTCGCCAATCTCGACGCGACAGACGACCAACTCGATTTCCCGATCCTCTACGGTTCGGCCAAGCAGGGCTGGATGAACACCGAATATGAAAACCCGACCGAGAACATGGATTCCCTGTTCCAGATGGTCGTGGATCATGTGCCGGTGCCAAAGGTGGAAGAGGGGCCGTTCCGTTTCCTCGCCACGACAATTTCTTCCGACCCGTTCCTCGGTCGTATCCTGACGGGCCGTGTCTCGTCCGGCACGATCAAGCCGAACCAGTCCATCAAGGTGCTGAACCGCGACGGTGAACTGGTCGAGCAGACCCGTGTCTCCAAAGTGCTGGCGTTCCGCGGCCTGGACCGCGTGCCGGTCGATGAAGCCCAGGCAGGCGATATTGTTTCCCTCGCGGGCACGACCAAAGCCAACGTGGCCGACACGTTCTGTGATCCGTCTGTCAGCGAGCCGATCGAAGCCCAGCCAATCGACCCGCCCACCATCTCCATGACGTTCCGCGTCAATGATTCTCCGCTGGCCGGTACCGAGGGTACGAAAGTTACCAGCCGGATGATCTGGGATCGCCTGCTGAAAGAGGCCGAAGGCAACGTCGCCCTGAAGGTCGAGCGCGCGACAGATGCCGAGGCGTTCACCGTCTCCGGACGCGGTGAGCTTCAGCTGGCCGTCCTGATCGAAACGATGCGCCGCGAAGGCTTCGAGCTTGGCGTCTCGCGTCCGCAGGTCGTGATGCAGGAAGGCCCGAACGGCGAGAAGCTTGAGCCAATCGAGGAAGTCGTCATTGATGTGGATGACGAACATTCCGGCGTGGTCGTGCAGAAACTGTCCGAGCGCAAGGCCGACATGCTGGACATGCGCCCGTCAGGTGTGGGTCGTACCCGCATGATCTTCCACGCGCCGACGCGCGGCCTGATCGGTTATCAGGGCGAGTTGCTGTCCGACACGCGCGGCACCGCGATCATGAACCGCGTCTTCCACGAATACGCGCCGCACAAGGGCAAGATCCAGGGACGCCATACGGGCGTGCTGATCGCGATGGAGCAGGGCGAGGCCGTGGCCTTCGCGCTCTGGAACCTCGAAGACCGGGGTCCGATGATGATTCATCCGGGCAACAAGGTGTATGGCGGCATGATCGTCGGCGAACACAATCGCGACAATGATCTCGAAGTGAACGTTCTGAAGGGCAAGAAGCTCTCCAACGTGCGTGCATCCGGCACCGACGAGGCCGTGCGCCTGACGCCGCCGCTTCAGATGACCCTGGAAAAGTCTCTCGCTTATATTGCGGACGATGAACTGGTCGAGGTCACACCGGAGAATATTCGCCTGCGCAAGGTCTATCTCGACCCGCATGAGCGCAAGCGCGCTGCCAAGAAAGGCGACTAGGTCGCGATCCCGATACAGGTCTGATGCGGTCCGGGGAACCGGATTGCGGCGGTGACGTTGTGTCTCCAGATGTCTTAATAGCACTGGAGCGCACAATGTCGTCTTTCGGATTGTATCTGATCGGGTTCCTGATCCTGATTTCCGGCCTTGCCTATGCCGCTTACCTGATTGGTGCGCCGCCGGTCTGGATCGGCGTTGGCGCTATCGTTTTGATTGGATTTGGCATCATTACCGGCGTCGCCAAGACCCGTCGCCGGGACGAAACGGCAGCGAGCGAGTAACCGTCCCATCTGTAATCAGACCGCTGAAGGACCAATTCCCGGTTTTACGGATCCCGCTGGCATCGTACGGGTCTTCGATAGCCGGAGTGCCCCCCGCAACCAGATTGCAGCGGACGTTTCAAAGTAGCGGAAGCTGAGATAGGCCAGCAGCGATGTGACCGGCAGGATGGTCATTATCATGAGGATCGTGGCCAGCCAGTCATTGCTGGTCATCTTGAAAATCACTACGCCGAATGGTGTGACCAGCAAGGGGTGGATAAGGAACACGCCGTAGCTGATCTTGCCGCCCATCAGCATGATGTCGCTTTTCAAGGGCGTGCGGAACAGGTCCTGCCCTGCACAGGCGATCAGGATTAGTGTGCTCGATGGCGCAAAAATGGCTATTTTGCCCCAATCGGACAGCTGGTACTGTGCCGCGATAAAGAAGCCGACCAGCCCCAGCAATGCCACGGGCCACATCGGAAAGCGCCGAATAAAGGCCTGCAATGCGGGAAGCTGAAGGGACAGACCGACGACGCACCCCATCGCAAATTCCAGCAGGATCGGAGAACCATAGAATGTCCGATAAGCACCTGGGGGAAGCAATCGTGAAGCGCCAATGACGCCAAGCGTCAACACGATCACGGTCGGAAATTGCAGACGCCGGGGCGCAAGTAGCGACAGGGAAAACAGCAGATAAAAGAACATGATGAAACCCAAGGTCCATCCCACGAAAAGGATCGGCTGAATATGGCCTCCCAGGTCATAGTGAGGGAGGAACAGATAGCTGCTGACAATGGAAGATAGCGACGTGTCAGCCTTCTGGAAAAGCCAGGGCCGCGCCAAGCTCATGGCCAGCGCTATCGTCGTGATGAGCCAGTACAGGGGCACGATACGTATCGCGCGCTTCATCATGAAATTGACGGGCGTATCGCCCGGACGGGCTATGAAGACGAGAATGAATCCGCTGATGGCAATGAACAAGTGAAATCCGGGGCCCGCCGAGACCGAGACCTTCACAGTATCTGAATGTGCGTAGACGAACTCCATGATGTGATACAGCGCGATTCCGAAACAGGAAAACGTCCGAAGCATGTTTATGCTGTGCAACATGTATTCTACCTCCGCCACAGGCATTGCCCGTTTGTACGGGGCTGAATACTGCAAGGGAGATGCCGCGCAGACGGTGGCGCGCGATTTCCCTCGCGACAGGTCCGGGTTTCTGCCCGCTGTACTGGCCCGGTAACATAGGACAGGAGGCAGGGCTCTCTCACCTCGCCACCTGTTTGTCGCCGTTTCAGAATAGCGGAAGGCAGGCCGTCCAAGATGGATCCTGAGCGACCTGCCTTGAGAGATTATTCGTCGTCTGCGGCGTCATCCTTCTTGGCCGGATCATATTTCGCAAACCAGCCCATGATATTGTCAGTTTTCGCGATCAGGCGGCTCGGTCGGCTGGCGATATAGTGGGAAGAACCCGGCACACGGATGAGAGCCGTTTCCACGTCATTCATCTTCAGCGCGGTGTAGAATTGTTCCGCTTCCCAGGCTGGCGTGCGCCAGTCTTCTTCGCCGACCATGACGAGGGTCGGGGTAACGACCTGGTCGACATAGGTGATGGGCGAGAGTTTCAGGAAGGCTTCCGGATTGGACCAGGGGTCTTCCCGAATCCAGTGACGGCGGACATATTGCGCAATATCGCCGGCAAGCGCCATCGTCATCCAGTTGATGACCGGCTTGATGGAGGCCGCCGCGACGAAACGATCCGTCTTGGTGACAATCCAGGCCGTCAGGATGCCGCCACCGGAGCCGCCTGTCACGAACAGGCGGTCAGGATCGGCATAGTTCCGCGCGACGAGATCATCGACCACGCTCATCAGATCATCATAGTCGTAGCCCGGATAAGCGCGGTCAATCTCCTGAGCGAAATCTTCTCCGTAGCCTGTCGACCCGCGAGGGTTCACATAGACCGTGACATATCCCTCTGCCGCATAGCGCTGGATTTCGCTGGCGAAGAAGGGGCCGTACATGGAGAAGGGCCCTCCATGTATTTCCAGGATCAGGGGGAAGCTGCCATCGGCCTTGAAGTCATGGGGCAGGGCGACCCAGGCTTCGATTTCCAGTCCGTCATGGCTGGAGGCAATCTTGAACTCCTCGATCGAGGCCATGTCGAGATAGGGCAGGACGTCCGCATTCAGGTCCGTCAGGACACGGGCATTCTTGCCGTCGGAGCGGATGGTGGCGATCTCGGCCGGTCGGTCCGTGAAGCCCGCCGTGTAGGCGACCTGCTCGCGCCGTCCGGATTTCGCGACAGAGAAGCTGCCTCCCGCATAGGGGCGACCAATGGAGGTGCCGCCGATCCCGGTGACCACTTCATTCATGCGACCTTGCAGGTCCACTTCGTTCAGGGTGAGGACGCCATGGTCTTCAAACAGCATGAACAGGCTCTTGCCATCCGGCGCCCATTCGATCTGCGCGGGCGACCCGGTAAAACCGGGCACCAGTTCACGCACATCCGACCCATCGGCGGACATCAGGTAAAGATGGTCCTGCTGGTAGGATTTCTCCTCGTCATCATAGCCGCGAAACGCGACCGACTGCCCGTCGGGGGAAGGCATGGGCGCGTAGTCTGGCCCGTTGCGGGATGTCAGGGGGCTGATCGACAAGTCAGACAGTTCGACGGCGTAGATCTCGCTCTCGATCGGGTCCATGTCGCGGTCGTCTGAGAGATTGCCGGTGACGAGCAGCGTATCATTGTCGAGCCAGGCTTGCCCGCCCATTTCGGCGTCGCCCGTGGTTACCTGGCGAGGCGTGCCGCCTTCGGCCGGAAGCACGAAGACCTGATCGGCGCCATCTTCGAGATAGCCTGCGCCGTCAAACCGGAAGGTCAAATCGTCGATCACCTTGACCGGCTCGGACCATTCCGCGCCCTCCGGCTGTTTCGGGGGCGTGGCAAAGCCCGGCTTGTCGCCCGGCACGAACATGGAAAAGGCGATATTGCGCCCGTCAGGAGACCAGGTCGCGCCCGAGGGGCTCTCTTCAAACTGGGCGATGGAGTAGGACAGACCTGTGTCCATATAGACGAGTTTCAGCTCAGGCTTCCCATTCGCCGTGCTTGTGTAGAGGACGCGCGAGCCATCGGGAGACCAGCTCGGCGCCCCGGCGCTGCCGCCCGCGCCGAGCAGGGGCCGCTGGGCGCCGCTCTCGACATCGATGATCCAGAGATGGCCGGTATCGCGGTCCGTCATCCGGTCCATGCTGTGGCGGACATAGATAATGGTCTTGCCGTCCGGCGAGATTTGCGGACCGGTTGCATATTCGATGTCGAACACGCGCTCGGCGGTGAACCGCTTGCTGTCGTCAGCCGTGTCTTCCTGGCCGAGGGCCGAGGTGACCGCGAAGGCCGCTATCAGGCCGGCGGCCGCGCAAAATTGGTGAAGTTTCATTGAGTATCCCTCCAAGAACCCTGTGCCGGAAGGCTAACATGGGATTTGGGGAGGGGGTAAGTGTTTCGCGATGGATGCTGGCCCTTGCACCGGGGCGCTGCTCGACGCATATAACCGGCAGGAGGCAGGCGGCGGACGGGTCGCTCGCCAATCGGGTCAGGTCGGGAACGAAGCAGCCCCAACGAGTTTTTTCGCCCGGGTCGCTCGTCTGTCTCCGCTTTCCCAGAAAACGATTAGTTGATTTCCCGCAGGTCCGTGCCGAGTTCGAGGTGCAGGCGCAGGCGTGCGAGCGTCCGGAACACCGAGAAATTCAGCTTTGCGCGCTCCAGGACGTATTGGTCCCGGCTGAGTCCCGGTGCCAGCGTGCTGGTTTCCTGGAGGTGCAGCAGGTGCCGGCCATCCTTTTGCGGGATGATCGTGTATTCGCAGGCCGATTCGAGGACCGCGCAGTCCGCATCGTTCGACCGCGTGGTCGTGCGGTAGCAATATCGCTTGCGGGGCCGGGATTCGGTCACCTCAAACACCAGCGTCGTGCCCGGCTGGTCGGGATCGGTGGCCTCGAAGATGTCGTAGGCCGGATTGCCGGCGCCAAAGACGAAGCCGCGCTCGCGCAGGGCATTGCGCGGCGAAGCGAGGTCCAGCTTCTCGAAGATTTCGGCAACGGGGGCGTCGATGATCGTTTCACCATCATTCACGATGGGCGCGCTCGCCCAGCTTTGCAGGGTCTGATTCTTGAGCCAGTTCAGCATAGTGTCCTCTTGCGGGTCGAAATTGGACCGATGAGGCCATAATGCACGGTGGTAGTTAGCGATTGTCTCAACAGGCCGGACCAATCGGTTGAGGAATCGTCACACCACGTTAACGGAATCCCTGTCGCTTGGTCGTCCGGCAGGTAAATTTTGGCCGGTTGGCATAGGTGATTTTGGCGCAGTTTTGTGCAGTTCCCGAAAGGCCAATACTGGCGGGCCATCGGTGGGTGTGTTAACCATAAATTAACCAGAATTCCACGGCAAATTTGACGTTTTAGAGACAAGGGCCGTTGACCCGATATTAACCTTCAGACACTATATCTAGTGTCAGGAACGGGGTTGAGAGCAATATCTGGCTTTCAGGGGCTTCCGGACCTATATGTTTCTATTGAATCTGGAGGGCTGCTCTAATGTCTGCAACCGAGGCCAAAACTGTGTCTAAATCTGCGCTGCGCAAGGGAAAGCCCAAGGCCGGGGTGGAAGGCCTGCTTCGTGTTGTTGAAGGCAGTCCGATCGTGATGGATCCATCGCGTGATTCCCTTCTGACCGAATTCGGCAAGAAGACCCTTCAGGACCGCTATCTGCTGCCCGGAGAATCCTATCAGGACATGTTTGCGCGCGTCTCGCTGGCCTTTGCCGACGACACCGAGCATGCCCAGCGCCTGTACGACTATATGTCCAAGCTCTGGTTCATGCCTGCGACGCCTGTTCTCTCGAACGGCGGCGCGGCCCGTGGCCTGCCCATTTCCTGCTTCCTGAACCAGGTTGGCGATTCGCTGGACGATATTGTCGAGACCTGGACCGAGAATGTCTGGCTCGCATCGAATGGCGGCGGCATCGGCACTTATTGGGGCAATGTCCGCTCGATTGGCGAGAAGGTCGGTCAGAATGGCCAGACGTCCGGTATCATTCCGTTCATCCGTGTCATGGACTCACTCACGCTGGCCATCAGCCAGGGCTCGCTGCGCCGGGGTTCGGCCGCTTGCTATATCGACGTGCACCATCCGGAAATCGAGGAGTTCCTCGAAATCCGCAAGGCGTCCGGCGACTTCAACCGGAAATCCCTGAACCTGCACCACGGCATCAACATCACTGATGATTTCATGGACGCGGTTAAGAAGGATGAGGATTACGGCCTCATCAGCCCGAAATCGAAGGAAGTGATCCGCACGATCAACGCCCGGAAGCTGTGGCAGAAGATTCTCGAACTGCGCATGCAGACAGGCGAGCCGTACCTGCTGTTCACCGATACGGTGAACAATGCGATGCCGGCTCATCAGCGCAAGCTGGGCCTGAAAGTCACCCAGTCCAATCTCTGTTCCGAAATCACGCTGCCGACCGGCGTCGACCATGCCGGCCAGGACCGCACCGCTGTATGCTGCCTGTCTTCGGTCAATGCCGAGAAGTATCTGGAATGGTCCAAGGATGAGACCTTCATCGAAGACATCTTCCGCTTCCTCGACAATGTGCTCGAAGACTTCATCGAGCGCGCGCCGCCGGAAATGGCCCGCGCCGTCTATTCCGCCAAGCGTGAGCGTTCGGTCGGTCTCGGCCTGATGGGCTTCCACTCCTTCCTGCAGACGATGAACGTGCCGCTGGAAAGCGCCATGTCGAAAGTCTGGAACGAGAAGATGTTCAAGCACATCCGTCAGGGCGCTGATGCCGCTTCGGTCAAGCTCGCCAAGGAGCGGGGCCCTTGTGAGGATGCCCGCGATGTCGGCATGATGGCCCGTTTCAGCCACAAGATGGCTGTCGCGCCGACCGCGTCGATCTCCATTATCTGTGGCGGTACCTCGGCCGGCATCGAGCCGATCCCGGCAAACGTCTACACGCACAAGACGCTGTCTGGCTCCTTCACGGTGAAGAACCAGCAGCTCCAGCGCCTGCTGGCCAGCAAGGATATGGACACGGACGAGATCTGGACCTCCATTCTGGAGCATGAAGGCTCCATCCAGCATCTCGCCTGCCTGGACGAGCATGAGAAGTCTGTCTTCAAGACGGCGTTCGAAATTGACCAGCGCTGGATCATCGAGCTGGCTGCTGACCGCACGCCTTATATCTGCCAGTCGCAGTCCCTGAACCTGTTCCTTCCGGGCGACATCGCCAAATGGGATCTTCACATGCTGCATTGGACAGCTTGGGAACGCGGTCTCAAATCGCTCTATTACTGTCGCTCCAAATCGGTACAGCGCGCGGCCTTTGCCGGGTCTGAGAAGTTGGAAATCCAGAAAATGGACACCCCGAACACCGATTATGATGAATGTCTTGCCTGTCAGTAGGGCTTCAACCCGAAATTGCGCACAGAAATTGGCCGGCATCCCATGGGGTGCCGGCTTTTTTCGCGCATCAGGAGAGGGGGGCAGGCGCATGATTAAGGTAATTTCGACCCAGCACGCTGCATGATTTCCCCAGATTTTACAGTTAGTTAACGACGCCATAGGCCGGAAATCCAGCCATTTGCCCCCTAAAAAACATAATTTTACCGGGTTCTGGAACAAACTCTACAGAGGCGAGTTTGATAGGCATGTATTAATGCAATTCGACCGATTGGCGTTTGGGGCGCGCGAGTTCTTTATGCTAAGTTAAGCGTCGAGCGGTCTAATCCTTGAATACGTTATCGTTCGAGGATGAAGGCATGAGAGGTATAAGGCAGATGGTGTTTGCAATTTCTTCCGCAGTCATCACGATGGCGTGCCAGGGGTGCGTATCGACGTCACCCCATGAGCAGGTCCGTGCCGAGCCCATTGCCCCTCCGACACTAGGCATGCAACTCGCTGCGCCTGCCAGCTACGCACCCAATACAGGTCCGACCGTGCCGAGCGCGGCGTCGGTCCATGTTTTCAGTGCCCAGTCTGCCCGGTTCAGCGGCGTGCCGCTGGATGCCACGAACACGGTCGCAGCCCAGCTGCTGGTCGATCAGCCAGTCGATTACCGGTCTGCCCCGGCAGCAGAGTATATTGTGCCGAACAACACACGTGTTGACTGGGGCAATAGTGAAGCTCTGGTCGCTGTTGCGGCCGAACGAAGCCGTTCCGCGCTCTCGCGTCCTGGACGGATCGAAAAGGACATCGCTGCGGAGATCGCCATTTCTGCACCGAAGGAAGTCACTGGTCTGAAATTCGATGTCGGCCTCGCGCCGCGCATCGCCGTCCGGGAAGAGGGCGAGATTCTAACGCGCCGCGTCGGGGGTGAAGTCCGGATCGGTCAGGATTTTGACCTGCTGGACCGCAATGGCCAACCGCAAGGCTGGTACATTTTTGCTGGCGCTGATGGGGAAGCCCTTGTCTGGGATGCCGATGCCAGCGGATTCCGACCGAATTTGGGTGACATGTCCCTGACTGATCAGGTCACAGTGGGTGATCTCCAGGCGGGCGTATCCGTACAACGCAGCGGCGGCGAACTTTCGCTCAGCTATATCCGCCGTGAAGTGAAATATTCTGACCGGAATGTCAGCATCAGCGAGACTGAAGATTTCGCAGGTGTTAGTTTCACGATGCGTCGTTAACTGTTAATCAGAGCACATGCAGGCTCGATTCACACCCATTCAAGCTGCGGCCCTCGTCGCAGCTTTTTTATATGTCCCAAGCGCTGACGCGCAGGCCGATCAACCGACCGTGCCGCCGAAGCCGGCCGTCGTATCTTTTTCAACAGAAAACGACTTCTTCGGGGGCGGTACGGACCGCAATTATTCGAACGGACTTCGTATCGAACGCGTGTCAGGCGCCGACAATGTCCATCCGGGGCTGAAATGGGTCGCTGACCGTCTGCCCTGGCTCGATCTGGATCGCACGGAACTCCGGCAGGGGTTTGCCATTTCGCATGCCATCTTCACGCCGGAAGACATCCAGTCGTTTACCCCGGACCCTACGGATCGCCCTTATGCCGCCTGGCTTGCCCTGTCATCGACCGTGGCTGCCAGCAGCGAGAACACGCAGGACACATTGCAGGTCAATCTCGGCGTCGTCGGCCCGTCCGCAGCCGGCGAGTTCGTCCAGAATACCTGGCACGGAATCATTGGTGTGCCGACGGCGAAGGGGTGGGATCACCAGCTCAAGGATGAGCCCGGCATCGAGATCATCGCACAGCGCATGCAGATGTTTGACGGGCCGGATCTGCCGCTGGGCCTGGAGACCGATTTCGGGGCCCACCTCGGCGTCGCCCTCGGAAACGTCCGCACCTATGGCTCAACCGGCCTGACGGCCCGGATCGGATGGGATCTGAATTCGAGCTTCGGTCCACCGCGCATCCGCCCGGCCCTGTCCGGAGCAGGGGAGTTCGTGCCCGGTACGCCCGAAGATCCATTAGGGGGGTATTTCTTTGTGGGTGTAGATGGCCGGGCGGTTGCCCGCGACATGTTCCTGGATGGCAATCTCTGGCGTGATGGTCCGAGGGTGGAAGATCGACGGCCCATAGTCGGCGACTTGCAGGCCGGGGTCGCCATGCATTATCGCAGCGTGCAACTGGCCTTCACCTTTGTGAACCGGACCGAAGAATTCATTCGACAGGACGGCCCGCAACGTTTCGGCGCGCTGTCGATCAGTATCTCCCGCTAAATCCGCATTTCCCTCGCGGCTGTCTTGCGCCCCTTCCGGCCGCGTCGCACAGTGCCTGAAAATGGCGCGCAGGAACGTGCCGGCACGGGAGGAAACTATGCGAATTCTTTGTGGCGTGGCTGCAGCCATATTGCTGGCGGCCTGTTCTCCAGGCTCAGAGCGTGATGCGCCGGATCATGCCGCCAAGGCCCCGCCAATCGGCGAGGCGACGGATGTGACCCGCGCGGCGAATGTGGCCGTGGCTGAGCGCCTGCCCCTGGAAGAGACATCCGACTTTGTCGACGCGACGCGCGGCCTGCTGGCCCAGCTGAAGCAGGACACGATAACGGACGCGGAGGGCAATGTTGTCTGGCAGGTCAGCCGCCGGGATTTCATTGCAGGCGACAGTCCTGACACGGTGAATCCGTCACTCTGGCGGCAGGAACGGCTGAACTCCGAGCACGGCCTGTTCGAGGTGATGGACGGCATCTACCAGGTGCGAGGCTACGACCTTGCCGTCATGTCGGTGATCCGGGGCGACACGGGGTGGATCATCGTGGACCCGCTGCTCAGCCAGGAAACGGCCGCTGCCGCGCTGGGCCTGGTGAACGACACACTCGGTGACCGGCCAGTGACCGGCGTGATCTATACCCATTCGCATGGTGACCATTTTGGCGGTGTGCGCGGGGTGATCGACGAGGCTGACATGGAGGCGCGGGGTGTGCCGGTGCTGGCACCTGTCGGCTTTACGGAATCTGCCGTGGCCGAGAATTTGCTCGCAGGAAACTATATGAGCCGCAGGGCGGTGCTGATGTTCGGCAATACGCTGCCCAGCGGACCAACGGGTCAGGTGGGCGTGGGGCTCGGACCGGCCTTGTCACAGGGGACGATCGGCCTGATCGAGCCGACGGAAGAGGTGCCGGGCCGGGGCACGGTTCGCGTGATTGATGGCGTGACATTCGAATTCATCGACGCGGCCGGCACCGAGGCACCGGCGGAGTTCATGTTTTACTTGCCGGACTTCAATGCGCTCTGCACCGCGGAAGTCGCCACGGCCACCTTCCACAATGCGCTCACCCTGCGCGGCGCGAAGGTCCGCGACCTACTGGAATGGAGCCGGGTGATTGATTATGTCCTGACCGAATATGGTGAGCGGTCTGACGTCGTCTTTGCGTCGCATCACTGGCCGACCTTCGGGCAGGAGAATGTCGAGACCTTCCTGCGTGGTCAGCGGGATATCTATCGGTACACGCACGACCAGACCGTTCGGCGCGCGAATCGCGGGGAAACCCAGTTCGAGATTGCAGAGGAACTGGCCGAGCCGACCGTACAGTCCGAGCATTTCGACACGCGCGGCTATTACGGCACGCTGAACCACAATGCGAAGGCCGTCTACCAAGGCTATTTCGGCTGGTGGGATGGCGTACCTGCCACGTTCAACGCGCATCCGCTGGAAGCGAAGGCCAGCCGGTTCATCAAGGCGGTTGGGGGAGAGGATGCGGCGCTGGCGATCGGTCAGGAGGCTTTTGATGAGGGCGATTATCGCTGGGCCGCGGAAGTGCTGAACTATGCGGTGTTTGCAAATCCCGAAAATCAGGCGGCCCGAGACTGGCTTGCGGCGAGCTACGAACAGATGGGTTTTCAGGCCGAGAGCGGCGCGTGGCGCGACTTCTACCTGACGGGCGCGCAGGAATTGCGGAATGGCCTAGCCGATGCGGGCGCCGTGCGCACGCGCAGCCGGGAGTTCGTCGAGGGCGTGCCGACGATTGAATTGTTCAATGCGCTGGCGGTACGATATGCCCCCGAGAAACTGACACGCGATCCGTTCGAACTGAACTTTCGTTTCACTGATACTGAAGAGGATTTCGTGATCGATGTCGGCCACGCCACGGCGTTCCCGCGTCCGGGGGTGCAGTCTGAGGGAGCGGTGGCAACCCTCACCCTGTCCCGTGATGCCTTCAATGATCTGATTCTCCAGACCCGCAGCTTTCGCGAGATTGCGGCGGCGGGTGAGGCAAATCTCAAGGGTGACCCGACCGCATTGCTCGCCTGGTTCACGGCGCTGGAGACGCCTGATTTCTGGTTCAATGTCGTCGAGCCCTGAGGCCAGCTAGTCGTCCAGCTGATCGTGGAAGAAGTCTGCGATCATCGGCGCGGCCTTGTCCCCCTTTGCGCCAAGGCGTTCGTTCAGGCTCTTGTGGTCGCGATTCTTGACGAGGCGCGCTTCGGCCTTGTGTCCGGCGCTGTTGATGGCTTCGGCCAGTTCCTTGGCCCGGCTCGGTGAAACGGCACGGTTCACATAGAGCAGCAGGAAGGGTGGAATGTCTGTTGTTTCCTCGACCTGCAAGGTTGGGGAGGCGGCTGCCCAGACGTCCTGATCGTCGCTGGTGAAGGTCGGGTGGTAGAAGTCCGGGATGTCGCCGTCATGGCCGGTGCGGGCCAGGTTGTATGCGGCGCTGTCCATCGCGACGACGCCCTTGATGACCGCGGGTGTCAGGTCGAAGGCGTCCAGATAGTCAGGATCAATGGCGACGAGCGCCGCCATGTGCGCCCCCGCCGAATGGCCCATCAGGAAGATCTTTTCCGGGTCGGCGCCAAACTCTTCCGCATGTTCATGAAAATAGGCGATCGCGGCAGCGGCATCTTCTTCCTGGGCAGGGAAGGGATGGCCGGGCGCGAGGCGGTAATTGATGGCGACGAACACGAATCCCTGGTCGGTGAAATAGTCGGACTGGAACATGCCCAGCGCATTCTGCTTGTTGCCGAAGGTCCACGCGCCGCCATGCATCATGATGATCATGGGCGCGCCCTCAGCGTCCTCGGGAATATAGACATCCGCGCGCACATCGCCCGGATCGAGGCCCGGCGCTTCGGCATAGATGACATCCCGCACCACTTTTGCGCTGGCGGGCGCAGCGCATGCGAAGGCCGAAACCACGGCAATAAGAATGACACTGAAGAAACGCATAGATATCTTGTCTCGCAAGGCGGGGATGGAACGCTTAGACCCCCGGATTGTGCCGATCATTCTGCACTAATCCGGACGGCGCCACCCCTAAGCGGGAAATATGCCAAAACTGTGGGCAAGCCTGTGAACAAGTACGCTTTGCCGCAGTCAAACATCTTGCGGCAAGAGCCTCAATGAGGCACTATATGTGGTGTAGATTGTTCCAGAAAACGCAGTAAATGACGTAGGAGGCCCTGATGGCTGACGGAAATTCCAATGTGCCCGGACTTTTGACCGCGAGCCGGGCTTACAAGCCCTTCCGTTACCCGTGGGCGTATGATTTCTGGAAGGTCCAGCAGCAGGTGCACTGGATGCCGGAAGAAGTGCCCCTCGGTGAGGATTGCAAGGATTGGGCAGTGAAGCTCAGCGATTCCGAGCGCAATCTGCTGACCCAGATCTTCCGTTTCTTCACCCAGTCTGACGTGGAAGTCGGTGCGAACTACATGGAGCATTACATGCCCCTGTTCAAACCGACCGAAGTGTCGATGATGCTGGCCTCGTTCTCTAATATGGAGACGATCCACATCGCGGCCTATGCCCTGTTGCTCGAAACAATCGGCATGCCCGATTCGGAATTCTCGGCCTTCATGGAATATGAGGAGATGGCCGCCAAGCACGACTATCTCGGCCAGTTCGGCACCGAGACGAATGAGGACATTGCGGTCTCCATGGCCGTGTTCGGCGGGTTTACCGAAGGTCTGCAGCTGTTTGCCAGCTTTGCCATGCTGATGAACTTCCCGCGCTTCAACAAGATGAAGGGCATGGGCCAGATCGTGTCCTGGTCGGTGCGCGATGAGTCGCTGCACTGCGAAGGCATGATCAAGCTGTTCCACACATTCTGCGCCGAAACCGGCGTCATGAATGATGCGCTGCGCGAACGAATCCGCGAGTGCTGTCGCACGGTGGTGACGCTGGAAGACAAGTTCATCGAGCTGGCCTTCGAGATGGGGCCGGTCGAAGGGATGACCGCTGACGACATCAAGCAGTACATTCGCTACATTGCTGACTGGCGCCTCGGCCAGTTGAAGCTGGAGCCGGTCTTCGGTGTGACCAAGCACCCGATCCCGTGGCTGACGGAAATCCTGAACGGGGTCGAGCACGCGAACTTCTTCGAACAGCGCGCGACGGAATACTCCAAGGGCGCAACCAGCGGCGACTGGCATGGCGACGACGGCGTATGGTCGAAATTCGACCAGCGCAAGCTGGTGGATGCGACCACAAGCTAGGCGTCAGCGACACGAGGCACAGCAAGGCGCGCTATCCGGACTGGAGAGCGCGCCTTGTTCTTTTCAGCCTGCCTGATGGATCAATACCAGTACGGCACGGCGCCATAATAGGAATAGACGCTGCGGCCATAGGCATCGTCGCGCAGACGGTCGTATTCGGTGCGCTTGAGCGTCGGAGCCCCGCGCAGCTGATCTTCGTCGAGATCTACGACATAGCCTTCCTTCGATTCGTCATAGTCGAGCGACTGCCAGGGGAGGGGATGATATTCTTCGCCGATCCCGAGAAAGCCACCAAAGGACATGACTGCATACGCGACTTTGCCGCCGCGTTTGTCCAACATGAGACTGTCGATATGACCGATCTTGTCGCCAGCCATGTTGTAAACGCTGGTGCCCTCAACCCGATCT
Source organism: uncultured Hyphomonadaceae bacterium (assembly GCA_913057945.1). Lineage (GTDB taxonomy): Bacteria > Pseudomonadota > Alphaproteobacteria > Caulobacterales > Hyphomonadaceae > Hyphomonas. Next base: position 220,343 of record CAJXOF010000004.1, read on the forward strand.
GAACTGATCAGCGGGTTTGAACTCAATGTTGCATCGTTTGACATGGATACCTCCCTGTCATGGTGAAAGCCCCACCAGTAAGCGACCAATGCGTGAGGCACGGGGACGATCCATGATTGCGCGGGTTTAATCCGGCAAACCATGATGCGGGGCCAGTCGAGAACGGGGCCGAATCCAGAACGAATGAAGGGCTGCCCGTGGCCCTGGGCAGCCCCTCCAACGCTATTCCGGGAGGAAAAGGTCTAGCGTTGTCCCGCGTCAGCGACGAGGGTTGTAACCTGACGCGCAAAGACAGGCGCGGTTGGAAGGCTCGCGACTTCCTGCTCATCCAGAATTTTCTTCAGAGCGGCCTTTGTGAGGTCCTTGGCGCACGACCGGTCAACATATGGCTGGTTCGTGACCGGCATGCGTGTGGAGCAGGCTGCACGGGCCTGTGCGTTAATGGACTCGAGCACGGCAGCTGCGCCGGAGTCAGAGGCCAGCAAAGCCTTGTCGTAAGCAATTTCTACAGTGATTGGGGTGCCTTCTGCAGTCGCTGCAGCAGGGACGATGGTTGCGGCGGCCATCAGGACCGGGATGATGATTTTCTTCATGTCAAAACTACCTTCAGAGTTAGCGCCGGCTTGAGTGCCGACAGGAAACTCCTCCCGCCCCATGCAACGTCATTCTTTTGTTCTCCCCACAGTGACACCGAAGCGTCATGGCCTTTCCGCGCGGGATTGACGTTTCATGTTGCACTGCAACAAAAACGCATATTCGTGCATACCTCAAGTGAAACCTGCACGGCAGAAAGTCATGGCTGCCTTGCGCCCCGGTATTGCACGAAGCCTATGCGAACGATGCTCATTTGTTTGTCATGTGTGACGCGCAGGCGCCCGCAGATTGACAGAACGTTGCATTACCGCCATTTGACGACATGTCGAAATTGAACACACCCGAACACGTAATTGACGCGCTTGAGAAACTCTATTCCGAAGCCGTTTCTGCCCTGTCCTCAGCTTTGGACATTTTCCTGCACTCAGGTACGCCGCCGTCGCCGAGTTTGCGCGAATCCGGGGCTTTCTGCTATCCGCAAATCCGGTTGGTCTATAATCCGGACGGGCCGCCCCCGCCGATTTCACGGGCCTTCGGAAAGATGTCCGAAGCGGGAACATATGTTTCCACGATCACCCGACCGGACTTCTTCCGCGACTACCTGACCGAACAGCTTGCCTTGCTGATGCGGGATTATGACATTGACGTCTATGTCGAGCAGTCGGAGTCCGAAATTCCCTATGCCTATGTCTGGGAGCAAGGGCAGGCGAGTGGCCTTGAAGAGATTTCGCCGGCCGAACTGGCGCGGCATTTCCCAAGCCCGAACCTTGCCGATATTGGCGACGAAGTGGCCGATGGCGAACTCTACGAGCCCTATGAGATGCATCCGCTTGCGCTGTTCGATGCGCAACGCGTCGATTTTTCCCTGAAGCGTTTGCAGCACTATTGCGGCACGCCCGTCGAGCATTTCCAGCACTATGTGCTGTTCACGAACTATCATCGCTATGTCGATGCGTTCTGTGACTGGGCGCTGCAGAAGCTGACGGAAGACAATCATTACACGTCATTGTCTGTGCCGGGCGGTTTGGAAGTGTCGGAGCCGACCGATACGACGCGGGCGGAAATAGATGCATCGCCCTGGCGGCGCTTCCAGATGCCGGCCTATCATTTGCGCGCTCCGAATGGCGGCGGCATCACGCTGGTGAACATCGGCGTCGGGCCTTCAAATGCGAAGACGATCACGGATCACCTGGCCGTGCTCCGCCCGGAAGTCTGGCTGATGGTCGGGCATTGCGGCGGTCTGCGCCATAGCCAGGCAATTGGCGATTATGTGCTGGCGCACGCCTATCTCCGCGAAGATCATGTGCTGGATTCCGTGCTGCCGCCGGAAATTCCCGTGCCGCCTATCGCGGAAGTCCAGGTCGCCCTGCAGGAGGCAGCCGCGGCCGTGACAGGGGAGAACGAGAAGCAGCTGAAGCGGCGTCTTCGGACTGGTACCGTTGTGACCACCGACGACCGGAACTGGGAACTGCGTTTCTCGGACACGGCGCGCCGGTTCAACAAGTCACGGGCGATTGCCATTGATATGGAAAGCGCGACCATCGCGGCGAATGGGTTTCGCCTGCGTGTGCCGTATGGCGTCTTGCTGTGCGTCTCTGACAAGCCACTGCATGGGGAGATCAAGCTACCGGGCGCCGCCAACCGCTTTTACGAGCGGGCCATCGGCGAGCACATCCGTATTGGAATCGAGACACTGGAACGGCTTTCCGCGGACAAGGGCGCCAAGCTGCACAGCCGCAAACTACGCGCCTTTGACGAGCCGCCATTCCGGTAGGCTGACCTTTCAGGCAGAAAAAAGGCGCAGGGCCCGGTAGACCGGAACCCTGCGCCTTCACCCTGGCTCACCTGAGCCCAAGCTTGGTCAGTCCATCTTGGTAATCTTGGTACCTTCGATGCTGACACCTGCCATCAGACCTTTCTGGTCAAATACGAAGGCGTAGGCATCTTCTTTCAGCGTGGACGTCGAGAGGTTCTCCGCCATTCCGGCATTGACCAGTACAACGGTTGGGCCGACGCCGATTTCCCAGCCATCTGATTCCGACAGATACTCTACGGCATCGTCATTCATGAGGAAGACGGCATAGCCATAGGACTGGGCGCCGGCCTGGAGACCCCAGGAGCCCGTCATTGAATTGTAGTAGTCAGCCGTCGCACCATTGCGGATCAGTTCACCCTCACCATAGGCACCACCGAGGCCAAGTCCGGCCTTCACCATGGACGGGAAGACCAAGACGGCGCGGGACTGGTTGTTGATCGCTCGGGCGGCGGCATTCTCACTAACCAGTTTGTTCAGCGCGGCGCGGCTGCCGGCGTCAATCTGGGCGCGATCCACTTCGTCCGGAAGGGACGAGCAAGCACTGAGCCCGAGGGCAGTAGTGGCCGCAAAACAGCCAGCGAGGAGGGCGGAACGGAATTTCATCATGGATAGACTCCTTCATGATATAGATCAGCTTGAACTCCGCAGACGGGCCAAGGTTCCCGTCAGTAAGAGGCAAGGTCGCGTAATTTCGTTGACGCGTATCAATTAGCTGATCGGCTTGCCGCCGGTCACACCTATGATTTCGCCGCTGATATAGCTGGATTCCTGCGACGCGAGGAACACGAAGGTCGGCGCCAGCTCTGCGGGTTGGCCGGGGCGACCCATGGGCGTGGCCTTGCCGAATTCCTGCACTTTTTCCTGCGTCTGTCCGCCTGAGGGCTGGAGCGGGGTCCAGAATGGGCCGGGAGCTACGCCATTGACGCGCACCCCGCGGTCCAGAGCGCCTTGGGCAAGGGCTTCAGTGAAGCCGCGAATGGCGAATTTGGTTGTCGCGTAGTCGAGCAGGTACGGCGCCGGGCTGAAACCTTGGTTCGAGGTGACGTTGATGATCGCCGCGCCAGGCGGCATCAGGGGCAGCGCGGCCTTGGACAGCCAGAACATGGCGTAGACATTGGTCTTCATCGTCTCGTCGAACTGCTCGTCGGTAATATCCTCGATGCCAGGCTGGCGCACCTGCTTGCCGGCATTGTTCACGAGGATGTCGAGTCCGCCCATTTTCTCGTGGGCATCCTTGATCAGGCTGGTGCAGAATTCCTTGTCGGTCAGGTTCCCGGGCATCCGGTGGACGGTATGGCCTTCGCCCTCCAGCAGGTCGCAGACCCAATCGGCGTCGGCTTTTTCTTCCGGGAGGTAGTTGATGCAGACCTCCGCGCCTTCGCGGGCATAAGCGATCGCAACGGCGCGACCGATACCGGAATCGCCGCCGGTGATCAGCGCCTTGCGGCCCTTCAGGCGGCCAAAGCCCTTGTAGCTGTCTTCGCCATGATCGGCCTTCGGCTCCATCTTGTGGTCAAAGCCGGGCTTTTCCTGGGGTTGTTTCGGGAAGGGGGGCTTGGGATATTGCGAACGGGGGTCGCGCATTTCGTACTGGTTCTGAACGGTGTCGGTCATGGGGGCCTCTTTCGTGTGAGTGTCTATGAATTCAACCGGCTCGCGCGCTGGCGGTTCCGATGAATTTTCACCCTCTGTTAACGGCAGATCGTGAGGGCAGAGGTGGCCCGCGCGTGGTCGGGGTCACAAAACCTTCCCCGACGCCCATCTGGACGCGTGCGGCTGGGCGCGGTACCTCGCAGGCCATGACAGACAGAATCCATACTCTTCAGGGCGTCCGGAATTTCCGGGATTTCGGTGGCTATGCTTCCCGGCATGGTGGACAGGTGAAGCGCGGCCGGTTGTTCCGGTCCGGCCATTATGCCGAGGCGACAGAGGAGGATCTGGCCGCGCTGGGCGCGCTCGGTATCCAGTTGCAGGCAGACCTGCGGCGTCCGGACGAGCGCGAACGCAATGTGGCGCGCTGGTCGGCGCCCAACACACTAACTCATGATGGCGGCCGCGAGCATGAAGCCCCGCACGCGCAATTCCTGAAGAAGGTCGAGGCCGACGCCCAGAAGGCTGACGACTGGATGAATGATTATTATGCGCTGGCGCCGTTCAAAGCGCACCATGCCGAATTGTTCTCCGGCTGGTTCGAGCACCTGGCAGGCCTGGAAGGCGAAGCTGCCGGACTCGTGAACTGTGCTGCCGGCAAGGACCGGACAGGCATTCTCTGCGCGCTGACACATCATGTGCTGGGCGTCGAGGAAGCAGACCTCCGCGCCGATTATGAGCTGACGAATACAGCCGTTAAGGTCGACGAATTCCTTCCGCAAGCGGCCGCCTTCTTCAATGAGCAGGTCGGCAAGGTATATGAACCTGAAGTGTTCCGGCCGTTTCTCGGTGTGCGGCTGCGCTATCTCGATACCGCCTTCAACGTGATCCATGACAAGCATGGCACCGTCGATGCCTACCTGGCGGAGGTGCTGGGCGTGGACGCCGCCGCGCAGGAACGCCTGCGGGCTCGGCTGATTGAATAAAACACGACGGGTGACCGAGTTGTACGGCCAAAGCGCGCAGGTGTTTGTGGCGAATCTTGTTACATGCGGGCGTCGTGTTTGAGTAGGCTTCTTGAGTGATTGTAACTTGACCTCTTCTCAAGATGGGGGGGTATTTCATCCATAGGCTTACAAAATTGAAGGGGCGCCGCCATGAGAGGTAGTCAGTTCGGTGTTGTATTCGCGTTGTCGTTCTGTCTGTTTGGTCTACCTGCTTCAGCGATTTGTTTAAGCTACAATGACAATGCCTGTCCTTTCGATATTGGCGATGAGGATTCCGTTACTTCTTATTTGGCTAATCTTCACAGCAGCGTATCTGATGATCGGTTCGATAGCATCAATGATGAAGAAGAACCCGCGGAAGAAAAAAGGGCCTGTATTCTTAGCTGCCACCAGAATTTCGCATCATCTGAACAAGCCTGCCTTTCCATACCTGATACGCCAACGCAGTCGGGAGGCTTGCGAACCAGCTGTCTGAATGCGGCAGTGGACACATTCAACGAATGCATTCGCGACGAATGTGGTATCTTCTATTAGAGTAATGTCTTTCTGGCGGTCGTAATTATCGCATTGTAAATCTAGCGATATTCCCGAGCCCTAATGAAAGCGGAGTTGAGTATCCGGTGAGGCTGCATTTGTCAGAGTGTAGCAGATAAGTTCATCACTCCACCCATTGCCGCCGAGCCCCATGAGTCGTTAAAGTCCCGGCTGATGAGCGATTCCGAACTCCCCGAAGAACGTGATGACCAGACTTTCTCGATGTTCGGGGAGGATGAGGCCCCGAAATCGGCGGAATATCAAGTGCTGGCGCGCAAATACCGCCCGCGCCGGTTCGAGGATCTGATCGGCCAGGAGGCCATGGTCCGCACGCTTTCCAATGCGTTCGAGACCGGCCGTGTGGCGCATGCCTTCATGCTGACCGGTGTGCGTGGGGTCGGCAAGACGACCACCGCGCGTCTGCTGGCCCGGGCGCTGAACTACCAGTCCGAGGATCATGATGGCCCGTCGATCCGGCTCGACCCGAAAGGTGAGCATTGCGATGCCATCATGGCGAGCCGTCATCCGGACGTGCTGGAGCTTGATGCTGCGAGCCGTACGGGCGTTGCCGACATGCGCGACCTGCTGGATGGCGCGCGCTATGCGCCTGTCTCGGCCCGCCACAAGGTCTACATCATCGATGAGGTTCACATGCTGTCAACGGCCGCGTTCAATGCGCTGCTGAAGACGCTGGAAGAGCCACCGCCGCATGTGAAGTTCATCTTCGCAACAACCGAAATCCGCAAAGTACCGATCACGGTCCTGTCGCGCTGTCAGCGGTTTGACCTGAAACGGCTCGATGCCGTGAACTTGTCCGAACATCTCGGCCGGGTCGCCACGCATGAAGGGGCGCAAGTCTCGGAAGAGGGGCTCGCCTTGATCGCGCGGGCGGCCGAAGGTTCCGTCCGCGACGGCCTCTCGATTCTCGATCAGGCCATCGTGCAGACCATGGATGGCGAGGAAGTCACTGGCGCGGCTGTGCGGGACATGCTGGGCCTCGGCGACCGGGCGCGCCTGTTGGATGCGTTCGAGAAAGCGATCTCCGGCAGTGCTGCAGAGGCGCTGGCCGAGGTGAAGGACCAGATTCATGCGGGCGCTGATCCGGCGGTCATCCTGAAAGACCTGATGGATGTCTGCGCGGATGTCTCCGTGGCGCAGGCCACGGGCGGCGAGTTCCAGTCTGCCGGGCCCGCCGAATGGACCGAGCGCACATTGGCCATGGCGCAGAAACTGACCGCCGCGCAGGCCGCGCGCTATTGGCAGATACTCCTGTCTGGCTTCAACGATCTCCAGACGGCGCCGGACACGGCGACCGCGCTGAATATGATCATCCTGCGCCTTGCGGCAGCTGCAAACCTTCCGTCACCGGAGGAGGCTGCACGCATGATCGCCGAGTCAGGCGGCGCGCCGGGAAAGCCTGAACAACATGGCATGGCCTCGTCTCCCGCCGGCGGGCTGGAGAGCTTTGCCCAGATTGTCGCCTATCTGGGTGAGCATCGGGAAGTGAATTTGCAGGTCGAGTTGGAGCGATATGTTCGGCCAGGTCCTGTGCGCTACGGCTATTTCTCATGCGAACTTGAAGGCAATGCCCCAAACGATCTGCTCGCCAGGCTCAAGGCGTTCCTCGAACGCGACACCGGTGACGATTGGGTGGTCGAGCAGATTCGTACCAATGCGGAGACGATGCGCCAGACAGAAATCCGCACACGTGAGGAATTGTTTGCCTCCGCAGCCGCCCATCCGGCTGTCGCGGATGCCTTGAAGAGTATTCCCGGCATTACCATTGTTGACGTAACAGAGCCGCCGACGAGCGACGGCAATGTCATAGACCTGAATTCCAGACGATCGGCCTGAAGGAGGCCCGCTTCCCATGAAAGACCTTGGCAAGATCATGCAACAGGCCCAGCAGATGCAGGCCAAGATGCAGGAAGCGCAGGAAAAGATCGAGTCGACTGAGGCTGAAGGTGTCGCCGGGGCAGGGCTTGTATCCGTGCGCCTGAAAGGCAAGGGCGATATGGTCAGTGTCAGGATTGACCCGTCTTTGATGGGCGATGATCCAGAGATCGTGGAAGACCTGATCAAGGCCGCACATTCGGATGCCCGCAAGCGCCTCGACGAGGCGATGGAAGCGGCCATGAAGGAAGCAACCCAGGGCCTAGGCGGCGGTATGCTGCCGGGCTTCAAGCTGCCCTTCTAAGGCTGATCAGTAGAGTTCAGGTTCTCTTGTGCTGAAGGCAGAGGCCAGCCAGCCCCGATGAAACATCGCGCGCATCAACCAGAAATTTCGCTTTTGCGCTGACAATACGAATAGTGCCGCCATGGCATAGCAGAAGGCGATCTTGGTCAATGAGGTGAGTATGGTAATGCCCATCGTAACCGAGTTTCGAGTTGTGAGCGAGTGGTAGCCATAACTCATCCCTGAACGGAATTTGCGCTGACGAATCCAGTTTGCGTCGAGCCGTTTCGGGTCGACCGCTTCATGGACGATGGCCGCTTGGCTGATGCCGAATTTCGCGCCAGCATACCACAGCCGGAAGAAGAATTCGGTATCCTCTCCGCCGGTCTTTCCTTTTTCGAGCAGGAAACGCTGGCCCCTCACCATAGGGGAACTGGCCCGCATCAGGGCGTTGCAGGTATGGCCGGTTTGGACCACGCCGCCGCGGCGGACAGGCATGTTCGAGTGATAGTCCTGCTGGCGCATCCAGTCGGGTGCGTTGTCAGGATAAATGGCAATGGCGGGTCCGAAGACGGCGTCCAGATTGTTCACGCGTGCCATTTGGAGCAGCGAGGCAAGCCAGTCGGAATCGGCTACTTCGTCATCATCGATGAACGCGATCCACTCAGCCGTTGCGGCATCTAGGCCCGCATTCCGGGCGATCGAGATATTGTTGGCGGGCGCGTGAACGTATTTGATAGGAATTGACAGGGTGGCTGCGATCACTTCGACCCGGTCACGGGCTGACGGCGTTTCATCATTATCGATGACAATCGCGCGCGCCGTGACCCCTTCCGGCAGGGCCTGCCGGTCCAGGGATCGCAGCGTGTCCTCAATCGAGGGCCTGCGATAGGTGCAGACGCAAATGTCGATATTCAATTCGGCAACCTCGTAGGGGATTTCGTGCGCGTCAAACATATCCGGATACTCGCGAGCAAGTCCCATGCCACGCATGTGCGATTCCTCAAGAGGAAAACAGTGTCAGAGAGCGGTATCAGGATCCGACGCTGCGATCAGCTTGTTTATCAGGCGTTTTGCCGCCTCCGGATCGCGCGGATCATATGCCGCTGCCGTGTGCGACCAGACGAGGTCACTTGTGGCCCGGTCAAACAGGGCGATCTGGGCTGTCTGGTCAATGCCATCTGGGCCAGGGACGCCGCCAAACATGAGACCAAGCCCACCTTGGACGAGCCGGCTGGCGGAGCTTTCCAGGTCATATTCGACCCTGATCAGCGCAATGAGTTCGGCTGGACTCTCGCTCGTAGGCGTCGGCAGGTCAGACTGCGTGTCCAACTCCTGGGCCAGCGCTTCAGCACGCGCCCGCGCCGGGCCGCTGGAGTCCAACGCTTCTGCTGGCACGGTGCTCGCTAAAGCATCGGCAAGGTTAATTCGCGCTGTTTCAGTTTCCTCAAGCTGCGGCTCGCGGAGACCGGAGGCGGTGACCAGGGTGATTTCCACGAGCGGGGGCAGGTAGGTGATGGCGCCCTCCGGCGGCGCGATTGAGTCAGCCAAGGGCGCAGGCGCAGAAGTGCACGCCACGAGCGCCCATACCGCACCCAGAAAAACCAAGCGCACTCAATCCTCCCCCTTGCATCCCGGTAGAAAGGGGCTCAGCCTGAGCGGGAAGTCAAGCAGACGCTGAAATGACCGTGCTTGATAGACATCACAGCATGTTCCTTATATGTTCTGAGCAGAATCGTGCGAGGATGCCCGTATGGACCCAATCATCATTATCGGCGGGGCCGGCTTTGACGTCGTGCACCTTGTTCTGTTCCTCCTGGTGCTCGCTTTGGCGGGCACGGCATGGTGGATTGCCAGCAAGTCCGGCGCGAAGGCCGAGCGGCTGACGCTGGACCTTGAGCGCGCGACCGATGAACTGGTCGAGGCGAAACAGCGTATCCGCACGCTGGAAGAAGTGTCTCGCAAGGCGGAGCTGGAATTGGCTGAAGCTCGCGCCCGCAGCGCCGAGGATGAGCGCAAGTTCGGGGAAATGGCGCAGGGCGTGCTGCAGCGCGCAAATGCGCAATTCCTGCAACTCGCCAATGAGACGTTCGAGAAGCACAAGGAAGGCGCGCAAGGCCACCTGAAGGAGCTGATGAAGCCGATTGGTGAGAATTTCGATGCCTTCAAAAAGCGGGTCGATGACATCGAGAAAGTCCGCACCGAAGACAAGTCCCTGCTGTCGGAACAGGTCAAGGCGATCGGGGAGAGCCTGCACCGCAACACGCAGGAGACCGGCAAGCTGGTCAATGCGCTGACCGCACCGAAAGGCGGCGGGCGCTGGGGCGAGATGACCTTGAGAAACGTCATGGAGCAAGCGGGCCTGTCGGCGCATTGCGATTTCTCCGAACAGGTACACGACCAGACAGAAGAGGGGCGCCAGCGGCCGGATGCGATCATCCGCTTGCCGGGCGACCGGCAGATCGTGATCGATTCCAAGGTTTCGCTCGCCTCTTACATGGCGGCGGTAGAAGCCGAGGACCCGGCCCAGAAGATCGTCCATTTGAAGGCGCACGCCACCAGCGTCCAGCGGCATGTGAACACACTGGCCTCGAAGGACTACCAGTCCAATCTTGGCAACCGCTTTGATTATATTGCGATGTTCATTCCCGGAGAGAATTTCTTTGCGGCCGCATTGGAGCATTCCCCGGACCTGATCGAAAAGGCGATGAGCCGTCAGGTGATCGTGACGACGCCGACCACGCTGATTGCGCTGGCCCGCACGGTCGCCCATCTCTGGCGCCAGCATCACCAGAACGAGAATGCCATGGCAGCCGCCGAGCTTGGGGCAGAACTCTACAGCCGCATGGGGGTGATGCTGGGCCATATTGAAAAGCTCGGAAAATCGCTGAACGGCTCGGTGGACCATTTCAATTCCGCCATGGGATCGTTCGACAAGCGGGTCCTGCCGACACTCCGCAAATTCGAGGACATGGAGATCGCGCCACCGGCCAAGGCGCTGGCGGAGCCGAAACAGATCGAAAACCGGGCCAATGTTCCCGAAGATACAGGCGAACTGGACTTCGGGGATTCCAAAAAGGCCGTCGCGGCCGAATGACCGCCAAGTGTTGACCAGAGGCCCCTCCGTGCATATCTGAAACTCATGGCTATCAGAGAAATCCTCACCGTCCCGGACCCGCGTCTCAAGGAAGTGTCGAAGCCCGTCGAAGACGGCGTCACCGACGAGATTCGCGCGCTCATGGATGATATGCTGGAAACCATGTATGACGCGCCGGGCATTGGCTTGGCCGCGATTCAGGTCGGCGTGCCGCTGCGCGTGATCGTAATGGATCTCGCAAAAGAGGGCGAAGAGCCCCAGCCACGCTATTTCGTGAACCCTGAAATCCTGCCCCTGACCGAAGACATGGCGCCTTATGAAGAGGGCTGCCTGTCGGTGCCGGACATTTTCGATGAAGTCGAACGTCCTACCGAGTGTCGTGTCCGCTATCTCGACTATGACGGCTTCAAGGTCGAGGAAGTCGCGACCGGCATGTATGCGGTCTGCATCCAGCATGAGATGGATCATCTGGAGGGTACGCTGTTCATCGACCATCTTTCGCGCCTGAAACGCCAGCGCGCGATCGACAAGGTGAAGAAGGCCAAGCGCCTGCACGCACGCGAGTCGGCCTGATCGTGATGAAGAAGCGCGGCAGCTTCTTCGCGCGTCCATGGGTCCGCTGGACCGCCGCTTATTTCCTCGCTGCCCTGATCGTGATCATTGTAGGCGGCAACGGGCTCACCCCATTCAGCATGACGGGCGCGATGCGCTGAGGCGCTTGCGAAACGTTGCTTCCAAAATGACCCCGAACCCACTATTCCCGGCACGATGACCAAACCCCTTCGCCTTGCCTTCATGGGTAGCCCGGATATCGCCACCGGCGTGCTGGACGCGTTGATCGCGGCCGGTCATGAGATCGTCTGTGTGTATTCTCAGCCGCCACGTCCCGCGGGCCGGGGCAAGAAACTGACACCCACGCCCGTGCATGCCTTTGCGGAGGCAAAGGGAATTGAGGTGCGCACGCCCAAATCCCTGAAGAAAGCGCCGGAGCAGGAGGCGTTTGCCGCGCTGGATCTCGATGCGGCTGTGGTCGTGGCCTATGGGCTGATCCTGCCGCAGGCCATTCTCGATGCGCCGCGGCTTGGCTGTCTCAACATGCATGCCTCCATCCTGCCGCGTTGGCGGGGCGCCGCGCCAATCCAGCGCGCCATCATGGCGGGTGACACGGAAACCGGCGTCGATGCGATGATGATGGAGGCCGGGCTTGATACCGGTCCTGTGCTTGCCTCGGCGCGCACGGAGATCACCGAAGAAGATACGGCTGGCAGTGTGCATGACCGGCTGGCCGCGCTCGCCGCAGAGCTCGCGCCCCGCGCGCTTGAAGGCCTCGCCGAGGGCAGCCTGACCCCTGTTCCGCAGACGGAAGAGGGGATGACTTATGCCGCCAAGCTCGGCCCGGATGACCAGAAGGTCGACTGGACGCGGCCTGCGCGAGAGGTCGACTGCCACATTAGGGGCCTGTCGCCATTTCCGGGCGCATGGTGCTATTGGACGCCTCCGGGCAAGGACGAGCCTGTGCGGCTGAAATTGCTGATGTGCCGTCGCTCCGGCCGGGAAACCACTGCGCCAGCCGGCATGGTTCTGGATGACCGTCTGCTGGTCGCTTGCGGCGATGGCGGCGCTGTGCGTATCCTCCGCGTGCAAAAACCAGGAGGCAAGCCGATGGATGCAGACCAATTCCTGCAAGGTCAGGCGATTGCTCCGGATACGGTGCTTGGCTGATGAGTTTCTGGATACGCCCCGCGCGCGAAGAAGATCTCGACGAGATCGTTGCACTGAATAATCTTGCCTTTGGCGGCAAGGCTGAGGGCCGCATCGTTCGGGATCTCGCCAAGAGCGGTGAGAGCGTGCTCTCACTCGTGGCGAGCGACGACAAGGCCATTGTCGGCCATATCCAGTTTTTCCGCATGCTGCTGGATGATGAGCCCATAGCCGTCGGTCTCGGGCCGATGTCCGTGCATCCCGATTTCCAGAAGACCGGCATTGGCAGCGGCCTGATCCAGATGGGCCTGATGGCGCTGGAAGGGGCGGGCGAGCAGATCGTCTTCGTGCTGGGGCATCCCGAATACTACCCCCGATTTGGGTTTTCCGCCGAACTGGCTGCGCCATTCGGATGCAAATGGTCGGGCGAGGCCTTCATGGCGCTGCGCCTTGATCCGGCGGCACCGGCATCCGGCCGGTTGACCTATCCGGCGGCCTTTGGCTAGGGCCGCTGAATGCCGCGTTACAGACTCCTCCTCGAATACAATGGTGGCCCGTATCAGGGCTGGCAGCGCCTGCCTGGGATCCCGACCGTGCAGGGCGCCCTGGAAGAAGCAGCCGCAAAGCTCGATGGCGCGCCTGTTGAGGTGCATGGCGCCGGACGTACTGATAGCGGCGTTCACGCGACGGGGCAGGTCGCGCACATGGACTTGCAAACGGACCGCGGAACCAAGGTGGCGGACGCGATGAACTTCCATCTGCGTCCGCATTCGATCTCCGTGCTGAAGGCCGAAAAAGTGGACGAGAATTTCCACGCCCGGTTCAGCGCAACAGAGCGGCACTATCGCTTCATTATCATCAATCGCCGGGCGCATTTGACCTTGGACGAGGGACTGGCCTGGCGGATATCCTCCAAGCTTGATGCCGACAAGATGCACGCGGCGGCGCAGACCCTTGTCGGAACGCACGATTTCACGACCTTCCGCGATACAGATTGCCAGGCCAAGTCGCCGGTAAAGACGCTCAACGCGATTTCCGTCTCGCGCTATGGCGACCGGGTAGAGGTAACGTGCCGGTCGAGGAGTTTCCTGCACCGACAGGTTCGCTCCATCGTGGGCAGCCTTGTGGATGTCGGCCGGGGCAAGCAGCCGGTTGGCTGGATTGCGGATATTCTGGCCGCCACCGAGCGGACCGCGTGCGGGCCGATCTCCCCGCCGGATGGGCTCTACCTGGAAAAGGTCGATTACGAATAGTCCCGCCTGACGCGAAGTCAGTCTGTGCAGAATTCGGCTTCCGCTCTAGCCTCTCTGGAAAACAAGAGGGAGCGAAAAGATGGCTATCGATTTTACGATACCGGAAGAGGCAAAAGAAGTCCGCGAGCGCGTGCGCAAATGGGTGCAGGAAGAATGCATTCCCGCCGAACAGGAAATGGCGAACGGTCGCGCGTTCAAGGACGTGCTGCCGGAATTGCGCAAGAAGGCGCGGGCGCAGGGGCTCTGGTTGCCCTTCATTCCCATCGAGCATGGGGGGATGGGACTTGGGCCTCTCGCCAATGCACTGGTCCAGATGGAACTTGGCCAGAGCCATCTCGGCGCGCTGTCGATGAACTCGCAGGGACCGGACGACGCGACCATGCTGACCTTGCTGGCGCATGGTACCGATTTCCAGAAGGAGAAATACCTGAAGCCGCTGCTGAATGGCGAAAAGCGCATTTGCTATTCCATGACGGAGAAGGCCGCCGGCGCGGATGCCACGGGCATGCAGACGCGTGCAGAGAAGGACGGCAAGGGCAATTACGTCCTGAATGGCGAGAAATGGTTTTCCAGTGCTGCCTCTGCTGCCGACATTGCGGTCGTTATGGCCAAGACCAATCCGGACGCACCGCGCCACCAGCAATTCTCCACCTTCATCGTTGAACTACCCAATCCCGGTTACAAGATCGTCCGGGACATCCCGACCATGGCTGTGCACGGCGCGCACTATGAAGAGATGGGCGGCGGGCATGCCGAAGTGAAGATCGAGAACCTTCTCGTGCCGGAAGAAAACCTGCTTGGCGGGGAAGGGGGCGGCTTCTCCATGGGGCAGCATCGCCTCGCCTATGGTCGCCTGCGGCATGGCATGCACAATGTGGCAATGGCCCAGCGCGCCCTCGATCTGGCTACGGAACATGTCACGAGCCGCGAGACCTTCGGCAAACCTCTTGAAGACCGCCAAGGTGTCCAGTTCATGCTGGCCGAGTGCGCGAGCCAGCTCTACATTGCCCGGCTGATGCTGATGCATATTGCCTACAAGGCCGAGAATGGCATGGACCTGCGGCAGGAGAACGGCATCGCCAAGGTCTTCCTTGCCAACATGGTCCACAAGGTGGTCGATACGGCAATCCAGCTGCATGGCGCACTCGGCTATTCGCTCGATACGCCGCTGGCGGCCTGGTACACGCATATCCGGTCTCAACGCCTCGTAGATGGGCCGGACGAAGTGCACAAATGGATCACCGGCAAGAATGTCATTCGCGCCTTCCGGAAGGACGGCACGACCGCGGCCGCAGCGGGCGGGGACCTGTTGTGATCAAGCTGACCTTTTGCTTGCGTCGCTTGCCACATCTGAGCCGTGAGGAATTCCAGCGCTACTGGCGAGAGCAGCATGCCCCGCTGGTCGCGAAACATGCCGAAACGCTGGGTATTCTCCGCTATGTGCAATGCCACACGGGGCACGATGCATTGAATGGCACCATGCAAGGCTCACGCGGCGGACCGGAGGCGTATGACGGCGTTGCCGAACTCTGGTTCGAAAGCGAGGAAGCCATGGCCGCGAATACCAGCGAGGCGGCGGCGAAAGCAGGCGCTGAACTGCTGGAGGACGAGAAGAAATTCATCGATCTTGCAAATTCACCGCTCTGGTTCGGAGACGAGCATGATGTGGTAAGTCGGGGCTAGCCAAAGGCCGCGTCGAGGTCTGCCAGAATGTCCTCGACATCTTCCAGCCCCACTGACAGCCGGACCAGGCCGTCGCTGATGCCGTGCTCCAGGCGTTCTTCCTGCGAATAGGTCGAATGGGTCATGCTGGCCGGGTGCTGGATCAGGGATTCCGCGTCGCCGAGGCTGACGGCGCGCTGGATCAGGGTGAGCCTGTCCATCATGGCCGTCCCCGCGCCGAAGCCGCCTTTCAGCTCGAAGGCGATCATGCCGCCAAACGCACTCATCTGCCGGCGAGCGAGTTCATGCTGTGGATGGCTGGGCAAGCCGGGATAGTGGACCTCCGAGACGGCGGGATGGGAGCCCAGCCATTCAGCGACTGTCAGCCCACTCTCGCAATGGCGCGCCATGCGCAGCTGCAGCGTCTTCAGCCCGCGCATCACCAGCATCGCCGTCAGTGGGGCCATCACCGAGCCGGTCATGTCCTTGACCCCGATCATCCGGATTTCATGGATCAGGTCAGCCGGGCCGCACACGACCCCTGCCACGAGATCGCCGTGGCCGCCGAGATATTTCGTGGCCGAATGGAGCACGAAATCCGCGCCAAGCTCGATGGGCCGGGTCAGCAGGGGGGAGGCATAGGTGTTGTCGACTACCGTCAACGCGCCGGCCTGCTTCGCGATCGCTGAGACGGCGGCTATGTCGACCAGCCGCATGTTCGGATTGGCCGGGGTTTCGAAATAGACGATCCGGGTCTGCTCGCTGATCGCTTCGCGCAAATTGGCCGGGTCGCGCAGGTCGACATGAGTGACCTTCACACCGAAGCGCGAAAGGCCATCGCGCATGAACGCAAATGTGCAGCCATACAGCGTCTTATCCGTTATGATCTCGTCTCCCGGTTTCACCAGGGTCCAGAGCGTTGCGGAGATGGCGCCCATGCCGCTGGCGGTCGCCAGACCGGCTTCGGCGCCCTCGAGATTGGCGATCCGGGATTCGAGCAGGGCGAGGGTCGGATTGGAGATGCGGGAGTAGATATGACCTTCGGTTTCCCCCGCAAATAATGCTGAACCTGTTGCAGTATCAGGGAAAACGAAGGTAGACGTCATGTGCACGGGCGGAGTAAGTGCGTGCGAATGATTTGCAGGTGCGTAGCCATGGTGGATGGCGCGCGTTGCGGGTCCGTGGGAGCGAACAGGTTTGTGAGGCATCGGGGGAAGTCTCCTGATCTGTTCGAGTAGAGTAGCAGCACATTTGGGACATGTGCTGTCAATTTATGCCAATATCAGAATGATGATTGGCAGAAATAACCAACTGGGGGTTATATGGATAAGATTGATGCTAAGATAGTGCGCGCCCTGCAAGAGGATGGCCGCCTGACCAATCAGGACCTGGCGGAAAAGGTCGGCCTGTCGCCATCACCTTGCCTGCGCCGGGTTCGGAATCTCGAGAAGGCCGGGATCATAACAGGCTACTGCGCCACGATCGATCAGAAGGCCTGTGGCTATCCGATTACCTGTTTTGTGCGGATCCGGCTGTCGATCCATACCGAGGACACGATCCAGAAATTCGAGAAAATCGTGAACGATACGCCGGAGATCCTGGATTGCTACTTGATGGCGGGCGGATCGGATTACCAGCTGCGGGTCGTGACGGGCAGCCTCGACGAATATGAGGAATTGGTGCGGAAGACCTTCCAGAAATTGCCCGGCATTTCGTCTGTCGAGACCAGCTTTGCCTATGGCGTCGTCAAGAAGTCTCGTGTCCTGCCGGTCAAGATCGGGGTTTGATCGGCAATCGGCAGGGGGAAATGCCGGAAATGAGCGCAGTTTCCGGCATCTCCTGTATCAATCCCGCTTTGTCAGCATAGGCGCGGGGGAGGGAGCTGCTATATAGACAGGTGATGAGCACAGATTCTCCCGTCCAGCCGCCGCAAGAACCCACTCTTGTCGAATCCCGCAACCGGCCCGGTCGTCGGCCCGGCAAATGGCGCATTTCAAACATCATTGATGGCCGCGCGCTGCGCGTGAAGCTGACAGCCGCCGCGCTCGACAATCTGGGGGACGCCCAGACGATGCGGAAGGCGGCCCTGGACCATCTGCACGGCGCCATGTTTCGTGGCCGCATGATCGCGCAGGAGCGCCTGCAACAGGGTGCTGACGGGTTGGACACGGCCCGGTTGATCGCAGCGGTACAGGACGAAGTGATCCATGCGCTGTATGATTTCACTACCACGCATGTGCACCGTGCGCGCAACCCCACCGAGGCGGAGCGCCTCGCTATCATCGCGACCGGCGGATATGGCCGCGGCGTGATGGCGCCGTCCTCGGACACCGATTTATTGTTCCTGCGCGCCTACAAGGCCTCCCCGCACACCGAGAGCGTCATCGAATACATGCTCTATGCCTTGTGGGACATGGGGCTGAAGGTGGGCAACGCATTCCGCACGCCGGCCGAATGCGTCAAGCTGGCGGCCGAGGATGTGACAATCAAGACATCCCTGCTGGATGCGCGCTTCATCTGTGGCGACCAGGCCTTGTCGGCTGAGATGCTGACCAAGTTCAAGAAGGATGCGGTGGACGGCAAGGATGCCGACTTCATCGCTGACAAGCTGGCGGAGCGTGATGCACGCCATGCGCGCCAAGGCGACGCCCGCTACGTGGTCGAGCCGAACATCAAGGAAGGCAAGGGCGGCCTGCGCGACCTGCAAACGCTCTACTGGATCGTCAAACATATCTATGGGGGACACACCCTGGAAGATGTGATGCAGGGCGGGCCGTTCACACGCAGCGAGTATGGCTCCTTCATTCGATCCGCGAAATTCCTTTGGACGGTGCGCTGCCATCTGCACTTCGTGACTGGCCGCGCCGAAGAGCGGCTGAGCTTTGACTTGCAGTCCGAAATCGCGGCCCGCATGGGCTATCGTGACCGGACCGGCCAGTTGGGCGTCGAACGGTTCATGAAGCGCTATTTCCTCGTGGCCAAGGATGTCGGCGCGCTGACCCGGATCATCGCGGCAAAACTGGAAGCCGAACAGAAAAAGAAACCGGAAGGATTCCGTCGGCTGTTGCCCCAGAAGACTCCACAGGCGCTGGAAGACGAGGGATTTGTCATTGATGCCGGGCGGGTGAGCATCACGTCAGAGGCGGTGATGAAGAACGACCCGCTCAACATGTTGCGGCTGTTCGTCATTGCGCGGCGAGAAGGCAAGGACATTCACCCGGACGCCCTGTCGGCAATCACCCGAAACCTGAGGGCGCTGAACGATAATATTCGGAATACGGACGATGCCCGAAAGCTGATCCTGCATGCGATCCTGGGTGGCCGGGATCCGGCGCTAATCCTGCGCCGGATGAACGAGGCGGGTGTGCTCGGCAAGGCCATTCCGGAATTCGGCGGCATTGTCGCGCAGACCCAGTTCAACATGTATCATCATTATACGGTCGATGAGCATACAATCCGTGCCGTCGAGGCCATCGCTGAGATGGAGCAGGTCAACGGCGAACGTGTCCCCCTGGCCAGCGAGATATTCCCCTTGATCGAGAATCGCCGCGCGCTTTACCTCGCCATGCTGCTGCATGACACCGGCAAGGGCAGGGGCGACCAGCAGATCGAAGGCATGAAGACCGCGACCCGTGCCTGCCAGCGTCTGGGGCTGCCAGAGGATGAAACGGACCTGGTGGCCTGGCTTGTGGGCAATCATCTGGAACTCAGCGAGACAGCGCAGAAACGGGATATTTCCGATCCTCGCACGGTGACGCAATTCGCAAATCTGGTGGGCTCTCTGGAGCGGCTGCGGCTGCTCTATATCCTGACGGCGGCGGATATTCGCGCCGTAGGCCCCGGCGTGTGGAATGCTTGGAAGGGCCAGCTTATGGCCGATCTCTACCACAATACTGCTGCAGCCCTGCGCGGTGGCCGCGCGGACGAAGCGGGCGTGCAGGCCCATCTCGAAGGCCGCGCTGAAGCCCGCCGCCAAGCGCTTATCGAGGATCTGGGAGAAATTCCGCCAGTCCTGCTGGAAATGGAAACAGCCTACTGGACGGGCTTCGACGTGCCCGATCTGACCTGGCATGCGACAGCCCTGAAGGATGCTGGCAATATCATCTGTTACCGTTTCCCGCCGGAAGGCGGCGCGCTGACCTTGCTCGTCTCAGGACAGGACCGCCCGGGCCTGTTCGCCGACCTTGCCGGCACACTGGCCAATCTTGGCGCCAATGTCGTCTCGGCGCAGGTCTTCACGAACCGCAGTGGTCGGATTGTCGATATTTTCATTCTGCAGGATGCGTCGCAGAAGCCGTTCGGCCAGAAGGATTCAACCCGCCTGGAACGTCTTGAAACGGCGTTGAGGGACACCCTCGGCGGAACGCGGGTCACGGAATTGGCGACCTCGCGCATGGGGCGCCGACAGGCTGCCTTCCTCGTGCAGCCCTCGGCGCAGATCCGGGATGACGTCTCCACCGAATATACTGTCGTTGATATTGCCGGGCGGGATCGTCCGGGCCTGCTCTATGATGTCGCCAGCGTTCTGGCCAACAGTGGCCTGTCGATTCATTCTGCGCATGTTGGCTCATATGGGGAACGCATGTTCGATGCATTCTATGTCCAGACGGACGAAGGACAGAAGCTGACCGAAAAGGCCCGGATCGAGACACTGAAGGGCCGTCTTCTCGACGCACTGGGACAGCATGAACCGGATGCGCCGGAAACGCCGGCCCGGAAATTGAGACGTTCTCGCGCCGTGGACAGTTTCTGAGAATTCGATCAGGGATTCCCGCATGAGCGTCGCCCGCAATACCCTTGTGCAATCTTCCCTGACCCTGGGCAGCCGTATCCTGGGCATGGTGCGCGATATCCTGCTGATCGCGAAGATCGGCGCAGGACCGATCGGCGACGCCTGGGCGACCGCGCAGCAATTCCCGAACCTGTTCCGCCGTATTTTCGCTGAAGGCGCTTTTGCCTCGGCCTTCGTGCCCACCTATGCCCGCACGCTGGAAGCCGAAGGAATGGAGGCCGCACGCGATGTGGCGCAAGAAGCGCTCCGCGTCCTGTTCGCGGCGACGGCGGCGCTGACCATCCTTGCGCAGATCTTCATGCCGTGGGTCCTGTTGCTGATCCATGGCGGGCAGGCGGATGATCCGGAAAGCTATGGCCTTGCCGTGCTGCTGACGCGGATCACGATGCCGTATCTCACCTTCATGGCAATTGCGGCGCTCCTGTCCGGCGTGCTGAATTCGGCAGAACGTTTTATCCTGTCAGCGGGCGCGCCAACCTTGCTGAACCTGTCCCTGATCCCCGCCGCCTTCGTGGCGCCAGATGCCAAGGGTACGGCGTTGGCGGCGGCACTGGCCTATTTTGTTGCAGGCGTGTTGCAGGCGGGGGCCCTCTGGTGGGGCGTCAACCGGCAGAAAGTACGTCTCAGCCTGATTGGCTGGCCGCGCATGACGCCCGCCGTCAAGAAAGTGCTGAAGCTCGCCATTCCTGGCACGATTGCGGCGTCAGGCACGCAGATCAACATCATTGTCAGCCAGTCGCTGGCAAGTTTTGAAGTCGGCGCGAAATCCTGGCTCTATGCGGCGGATCGGCTTTACCAGTTGCCGCTCGGACTTGTCGGGGTTGCCGTCGGTGTCGCCATCCTGCCGCGTCTCAGCCGGGCTGCGCGGGCGAGCGATGATGGCTCCAGCCGCCAGACGATGGATGAGGGCATTGGCCTCGCCATGGCGCTGACCCTGCCGGCGGCTGCGGCGCTGATGATCGCGCCGGTCTTCCTGATTGATGCCTTCTTCACGCGCGGTGAATTCCTGCCATCCGATGCCACCATGTCCGGCAATGCGCTGTTTCATTTTGCGTGGGGGGTGCCCGCCTTCGTGCTGATCAAGGTGCTCGCGCCGGCCTTCTTCGCGCGGGAAGATACAAAGACACCGATGCGCTTTGCGCTGGTCTCCGTTGCGATCAACACGGCGCTGGGTGCGGGCCTGTTCTTCTGGATGAAGTCCAATGGTCAGGCAGGCTTCATCGGTCTTGCCATTGCCACGTCGATTGCGGCCTGGGTGAACACGGCCCTGCTGGCCCTGACCCTGATGCGGCGCGGCTGGTATATCCCCGGTGCGCGGCTCGTCTCCGGTGTTGTCCGCGCCGTGATCGCTACGGCGATCATGTCGGGCGCCGTCTGGTTCATGCTGAAAAACCTCGCTTTGATCCGGGCCGAACTCTGGAATTCGCGCATTGTTTCAGCCGCCGCCATCGTGCTGGCGGGCGGCGTGATTTACGGGTTTGCCGCCCTGCTGACCGGCGCAATCCGCATTTCTGACATTCGTAAGGCTTTGCGGCGCTAGACAAACGCGCTAAAGCGCCTGCCCATGACTGATACACCTGCATCCTATAGCGGCCCGCAGCGCATTTTCTCGGGTATCCAGCCGACCGGCAATCTCCATCTGGGCAACTATCTGGGGGCCCTGAAGAAATTCGTGGACCTGCAGGAGGAGGGCTGGGACGCGGTGTATGCCGTGGTGGACCTGCACGCGATCACGATGCCGGTTGAGAAGGGGGCTCTGGTCAGCCAGACCCGCCAGATCGCGGCGGCCTTCCTCGCCTGCGGCGTCGATCCGAAGAAATCCATTATCTATGCGCAATCCTCGGTGAAGGCGCATGTCGAACTTGCCTGGATATTCAACTGCGTTGCGCGGATGGGCTGGGTCGAGCGGATGACCCAGTTCAAGGACAAGGCCGGCAAGGATGCCGAACGTGCCTCTGTGGGCCTGTTCACCTATCCGGTGCTGCAGGCGGCCGACATCCTGGCTTACAAGGCAACGCATGTGCCGGTGGGCGAGGACCAGAAACAGCATCTGGAGCTCAGCCGCGACATCGCCGACCGGTTCAACCGGGAATATGATGCACCCGGCTTCTTCCCGCTGCCGGAACCCCTCATCAAGGGGCCAGGTGCGCGCGTCATGAGCCTGAAGGACGGCACGAAGAAGATGTCGAAATCCGATCCGTCCGAATTGTCGCGCATTTCCCTGGTGGATGATGCCGATGCGATCGCGAAGAAGATCAAGAAGGCGACCACGGACCCGCAGGGCCCGATGCCGTCCGAAGTGGATGGCCTGAAGGGCCGCCCGGAAGTCGAGAATCTCGTCGGTATATATGCGGCGCTCTCGGGCGAAAGCGTTGAGGCCGTGCTGAAACAGTTTGGCGGGCAGGGCTTCGGCGTGTTCAAGCCGGCGTTGGCCGATGTGACGGTGAACCACCTTGCGCCGATCACACAGCGCTACCGCGAAATCCTCGACGATACAGCCTTCATCGACTCTGTCCTCAAGGATGGCGCCGAGCGGGCGCATGCGATCTCCGCGCCGATCATCGATGATGTGCGCAAACTGGTCGGTTTCTGGGGCGCCTGATCCTCACCTGCGACACGTACCTGCGGCGCCGCGTTGCATTGACCCCGGCGCCAGTCAGGCTACCTGTCGGGCAGACTTCAGACGGTTGGAGACCATTCATGCGCATCGTGTCCCTTGTCGCAGCCCTTAGCTTTGCAGCTGTCGCAGCCTGTTCGCCGACTTCTGAAGAGGGCGAAGCTTCGGTGACTGTGAGCGAGGCCTATATCGTGAAGCCGACGCCTGGCCGCGATGTTGCCGGCGGCGGTCTGACCCTGATGGTGACTGGTGCGCCGGTGACCTTGGTCGGCGCGGATACCGATATTGCCGACACGGTCGAGCTGCACACGATGAGCATGGAAGACGGCGTCATGAGAATGCGCAAGGTTGAGCAATTTGACGTGTCCGAGGATGCGCCCCTGGTGCTGGAAAGTGGCGGCGCCCATTTGATGCTGTTCGGCGTCAGCCCCGACATCGAGATTGGCGAGACGGTGGACCTCATTCTGACCCTGACGGATTCCCAGGGGACCGAATCGACCCTGACGACCGAGGCAGAGATTCGCGGCCTGGGAGACTGAGCTGCGTCCGGCGCATAGTTTCGTGCCGGAATTGTCTGCAATTTGCGTCCCGAAATCACGCCGCCCGATCAATTCACGGGCAGGCATGTTGCTTGCATATATTTAACAGTAAATAGACTGTTAAAATTAGCGGAACCTCGGCATAGTGTCCTGAACGCAACAGGTTCCGCGTGAATGTGATTAAATACAGGGTAGAGTGAATGGCATTTGATAGTCGCCTCCCCGCGGCATACCAGGAGGAAGGTCCTGTCGTGACTGTGCTGGGCTCCGATCATCTCGTAACGTTCGACTACGCAGAACCCAGTCCCATCATGTTGTTTGCCCAGCGCTGGTGGCGCCGGACGGTGACGCTCCTGAAAGTGGGCGCCGTGGTATGCGCGGTTGCGGCCTATCCAATCATGACGGTCGCATCCAACCGGATCGATGACAGCAGCATTGAGGTGGCCGGCCAGAACTGGACGCTTCCGGAAGTTGGTGTGTCGATTGTGAAGATTGCCCGCGAACTGGAAGGCGGCGGCTGGGCAGGGGACCGGGCGAACTGGCACCCGCAGGCTCGCCTGACCGCAATGCCCGCCTGGCAGAGTGCGACCGCCGAAGCCCTGTCTCAACATACTGCGCTTCTGGCGGATCTGACGGTCAAGGATGGCGAGGTCGATTCAGACCTCAAAGCCGCCGCACGCCTGCTGAAAGGGGTTGAGGGCGAAGACATGCGCCCACGCCTGACTGCAGCGGCCGAGGCGCTGAACCGTTATGATTCCCGGGCCGGGCGCGACCTTGCCGTCACGCCTGACAAGGTGGACAAACTCGCGGCCGAGGCGACCCTGTTTGCAAGCTGGGCAGAGGCGGACCGGATCGACCTGTCAGTCCAGGTCAATCAGGACGTCGTGGAATGGCCAGCTAGCAAGGTCGACATCGAAACCTTCTACAGCGCCAAGGCGCGTGCACATCTGGCCCAGCAGATGCTGGCTGCGGCCCGCACGGCCGAGCCGCGTCTGGCCCGTCTGCCCTCGGTCAGCACTGCCTTTGACCGCGCCGAACTGGCCTGGAGTCGCGCGGCGCGGATGAAGCCGCTGGTTGTGTCAAATCAGAGCGGCGATGGCCCGTTCATGGCAAATCATCTTGCCAGTATCGGTTTTTATCTCGGTGAAGCGCAGGACGCCTCCCGCAACCTTGCAGCGGCTTTGGAGCAGGTGCCAGACGGGGCTCTGGAGAATGTGGCCGGGCTGGAGACGCAACTCGCGGCAGCGCCGTAATCTCACGCCATCCCTTGAACCTGCGCCTCGTCTGAGCCATCTGGAACGGTAAGACCGCAAGCCAGAAAGGGTCCCCAAGGCCATGTTCATTCAGACCGAACCGACGCCCAACCCGGATACCGTGAAATTCCTGCCGGGTCATCCCGTGGCAGGCGATGCGGGCCCGTTCGATTTTCCCGACGCTGCCAGCGCCAGGCTCAGCCTGCTGGCCCGCGCCCTGTTTCAGGTCGAGGGTGTGGAACGCGTGTTCCTCGGCAGTGATTTTGTGTCGATCAACAAGGACACGGACAAGGATTGGAAACATGTGAAGCCGATGGTGCTGGCTGCCATCATGGACCATTACATGGCTGGCCTGCCGGTTGTGGAAGACGGTGCAGCGCCTTCGGCCAACACCGAAGCAGATGTCAGCTATGAGGGTGAGGCCGCCGAAATCGTCGAGGAAATTCGCGAACTGATCGAGACGCGTGTCCGGCCAGCCGTGGCCCAAGATGGCGGAGACATCATCTTCCACAAGTTCGAACCGGATACCGGTATCGTCCACCTGTCCATGCGCGGTGCCTGTGCGGGCTGCCCGTCTTCCACGATGACCTTGAAACAGGGCATTGAGAACATGCTGAAGACCTATGTGCCGGAAGTCACTGCGGTTGAGGCCGTGCTGTAGGCTCCCGATCTGAGCAAGGGCTGTGGACAGCATTGATTGTTCAGGCGTTTCCCGGCAAGACTCGCACACACATTCCAGCAACAGAAGGAAACAGGTCATGGCTCACCCGGTGAACGACCATGCGCTCGACGTGATTTTTCGGGACGGACGCAGCTATAACGGGTTTCAGGACAAGGATGTCCCCGAGGTCTTGGTCAGGGCTGTCTATGACCTCGCCAAAATGGGGCCGACCAGCGCCAATTGTTCGCCCGCCCGTTTCATCTTCGTCTCCTCCACTGAGGGCAAGGAGCGTCTTTTGCCGCTTGTCTCCCAAGGCAACCAGCAAAAGGTGAAGGAAGCCAAATGGTCCGTGATCATCGCATATGACATGGAGTTCCAGGAGAAGATCCCGAAACTCTTCCCGCATAATCCGAGCGCCAAGACCTGGTTCGACAATAATCGTGAAGAGACCGCCTTCCGGAATGGCTCGCTTCAGAGCGCCTATTTCCTGATGGCTGCACGGTCGCTCGGGCTTGATACCGGCCCGATGTCCGGGTTCGACATGGACGGTGTGAACAAGGAATTCTTCGAGGGTCAGGACGGGGAAGAAAAGAACTGGCGCGCCAACTGGATCTGCAATCTCGGCTATGGCGACAAGTCCACCATCTTTGCGCGCAGCCCCCGGCTGCATTTCGACGAGGCCTGCCGGATCGTCTAGGCTGAGATGCTCGTCCTTGGACTGAATACTGCCTTTACGGCCATGGAAGCTGCGATTGTACGCGACGGTGAGATTCTCGCCGATGCGCGCGAGACGATGGCGCGGGGCCAGGACAAGGCCTTGCCAGGTTTTGTCGAGCGCCTGCTCGAAGATGCGGGCGTGACACTGGCTGATCTGGACCGGATCGCTGTGGTCACCGGGCCGGGCAGTTTCACGGGCATCCGGATTGGCGTTGCCTATGCCCGCGGCCTGTCGCTTGTCACCGAAGCCCCCTGCGTCGGCGTGACCAGTATCGAAGCCGCCATTCCGGCCGGGATGGAAGACACGGTGCTCGGCTGCATTGCCGCGCAAAAACGCCCGCCGGAGCAAACCTGGTGGGTGCAGGGCGTCTCGGGGAATCAGGGTATTGCAGATACAATGGAGGTCGGGCTGGACGAGTTGAAGGCCATGCTGACCGGATTTCATGCGCCTGTTTTCATGCAGGGTGGGGAGGCGCTGGGAGACCTGGCAGACGCGCTGGATATTCGCCCGCTGATTCCATCGGCCGTTACGGCCGCATTGAAGGCGCCCGTGTTCGATCTGGCCAGCCACCCGCCCGCGCCTGTTTACGCACGTGACCCGGATGCGAAATTGCCGGAGCCCAAATCCTGATGCCCGGCCTGCTCGTGTTACGACCGGACGATGCCGGGCAGGTGGCCATGTTGCACGCCAAATGCTTTGACGATGCCTGGAGCGCCGCGTCGATGCGCGATCTGTTGAAGGACCCGAATGTCCTCACCCTGGGCATCCAGAGCGACGGACAACTGGCCGCCTTTGCAATGGGCCAGACGGTGGCCGGCGAAACCGACATCCTCACGATTGCGACCGATCCCGACCAGCGGCGGCAAGGACTTGCCAGCCAGCTGATCGAAGCTGTGGTGAAGCGGATGGGTGAGCGCGGCGTGGTGCGTATCACGCTGGACGTTGCAGAGGACAATGCGGCCGCACGCGAACTCTATCGCGCCCACGGCTTCGTTGAGGATGGCCGCCGGCCGCGCTATTACAAGGCGGCGCGAGACATCCCCGTCGATGCGATCCTCATGTCGCGCTTCCTTGGGATTGCCCGCTAGGCTGGTCCTGCTGGGCGGCGGCGGAAAATGCGTTATGTTCCCGCTCAGTGCGGCAAGGAGGACATCCGATGACCCAGAAACCTGATCCGGCAGACATCCCGCAGGAGGTGTTCGAACTGTATGACGCCTATTGTCATGGTGACCTCTCCCGGCGCGCCTTCTTTTCCGGCCTCAGCAAGTATGCCGTTGGCGGCCTGACCGTGACGAGCCTCGCGGCCTGTGTGATGCCCGATTATGGCAAGCAGCAGACCCAGCCTGGCGCAGACGGCTTGTATGAGGAAACGTTGGTCTACAGCTCTCCGAACGGCGCAGGCGAGATGGAAGGATATTTCGTGCGCCCCGCCGGAGCTGAGCAGACTTTGCCTGGCATTGTCGTCATCCACGAAAATCGCGGATTGAACCCTCACATCCGGGATGTGACGCGCCGCGCGGCGCAGGCGGGCTATGTCGCCTTCGCTCCGGACGCGCTCTATCCTCTCGGTGGCTATCCCGGAACTGATGATGAGGGCCGGGCCATGCAGGCGACGCGGGACCGTGAAGCCATGGTTCAGGATTTCATGGCAGCCGCCGAATTCCTGCGCGGACATGCGGCGGTCAACGGCAAGGTCGGCTGTGTCGGCTTCTGTTTTGGCGGTGCGGTGTCCAATCTCATGGCAGTGCGCCAGCCATGGCTCTCGGCTGCCGTGCCGTATTATGGCGGCTGGCCCACGGCCGAAGAGGCTGCAGACGTGAAGGTCCCTCTCCAAATCCACCTTGCCGGACTGGACGAGCGCGTGAATGGCGGGTGGCCAGACTACAAGGCGGCGCTCGATGAAAACCGCGCCGAGTACGAGGCCTATATCTATCCGGGCGTGAACCACGGCTTCCATAATGACACGACCCCACGCTACGACGCCGAGGCTGCGGCGTTGGCCTGGGCGCGCACAGTGGAATTTTTCAGCCTGCACCTAGGGTAACGCCGCGGGAGGTTCCGGGTGCGTTTGAGGCTTCAATCCACTGGACTTCCTTGAAATGTGAAGGCAAAACATTCCCATGGATCGACTCGAAAAACTCTGTGCCGAAAAAGGCCTCCGGATGACCGAACCCCGGCGCATCATTGCGCGGGTCCTGTCCTCGTCGGAAGACCACCCGGACGCCGAAGAATTGCACCGCCGCGCAAACTCCATGGACGCGTCGATCTCGCTGGCCACCGTCTACCGGACCGTGAAACTGTTCGAGGATGCCGGCATCATCCAGGCGCATGATTTCCGGGATGGCCGCGCACGCTATGAAGAAGTGCCGGACGAACATCATGATCATCTCATCAATGTGAAAAATGGCGAAGTGGTCGAGTTCCATTCCGAGGAAATCGAACGCCTCCAGGTCGAAATTGCCAAGAAGCTTGGCTTCAAGCTGGTGGACCACCGGCTTGAACTCTATGGCATCCCTCTGAAGGATGAAGGCCAGGCCTGATAGCCGGCGCAGCGCGTTCAAGTCCCGTAAAGCATTCAGCGTCCACACTGGCCGGACAGTTTTGACCGGTCCGAATGGGCGTGTGAACTCTTGTCCTTTGCCCAAGATCAGCCGCATTCCGGACCTATTCAGATTACGGGACGGTAATTCGACATGCTTCTGGCTTTCCTTGCGAGCTTCATCATGATGACGCAGGCACCGCCACTGGACGCGGCGCTGACCGCGACCGAAGCGCCGCGCACCCTGCG
Source organism: uncultured Hyphomonadaceae bacterium (assembly GCA_913057945.1). Taxonomy (GTDB): domain Bacteria; phylum Pseudomonadota; class Alphaproteobacteria; order Caulobacterales; family Hyphomonadaceae; genus Hyphomonas. The sequence continues at coordinate 249,141 of CAJXOF010000004.1, forward strand.
GGCCGCCTTTACCGTCGAACTCCAAAGCCAGCATGCCAGCCGCGTCTATTCCTATGACCCCCGCAACGAAAAGGGCGCCCGGTGGCAGGTTGTCTCCTGGCAGGGGGAAGATGACGAGTTGGAAGAGGTGGCCGCCAACTGGGCCAATGAAGCTGCGCCGGATGGGCGTCTGTTTCCGGACGATCTGCGCGCCAGCATGGGCCGCGAAGTGCGGGTGGAGGATATGGGCCATGCCTGGCGAGTCGCGTTCCAGCACCAACCCTCGACCAATGACGGCGAATTCGATGTCTGGGCGGCCGAACGCCTGCAGGCGACAGCCTGGCTCGACCCGGTAGGCGAGCGCTTCCTTCGGATCGACTATCGCCTGCCCAAGCCGGTTGCGGGACCGGAGGGCGGCAAGCTGACCCGATATGAACAAAGCTATTTCATCCGGACCGAGCCCCGCTGGGGCATGAGCTATGTTTCCAGCTTCTCGATTGACCTTGAAGCGCGCGCGGCCTTCCGGACGATCTCGCGACGTTATTCGGCGAATATCATCCAGACCGAATTCTTCTTTGCGAGTGCTGAGGCTGAAACAGATTTCGAGATTCGGCGAAAAGGGCCGCAGCTCATGTCTGGATTGCCGCGCTGAGGCGGCTAGATTAGGCACATGACGATTCACATGGTGAAGCTCTGCGTCGGCGCGGAAGACATTGACGATCTGGTGAACTGGCAGAAGCGCCTGATGAAACAGGGGCATGAGCCGTTCCATCGTACGCGCATGATGCCCAAGCAGAAGGACCAGCTGCTGGAAGGCGGCTCAATTTATTGGGTCATCAAGGGGGCGATCCGGGTTCGCCAACGCATTCTCGAGGTTCGTGAAGTCGCCGGAGACGGCCATTCGATGTGCGAGCTTGTCTTCGATCCCAATCTGGTGCGCACTTATGCCAAGCCGAAACGCCCCTTTCAGGGCTGGCGCTATATGAAGCCGGGTGAGGCGCCGCGCGATCTGGGCAGCAAGGAAGCCGCTGTCGATATTCCGCCTTCACTGGACGCCGCACTCAAGCAGGCAGGCGTCTGGTAGGGGAGACGTCTTGTCACCAAAAGGTTTTCCTTGCGGCGTATGTCTTGGTATCCCTCCTGCACGGTGAACCAGAGGTCGGGGCAATAATTACGTGATGGATCTCCTTGCGCAGTATGCGCCTCTCCTGCTGGCGCTTGCTGCAGCCGGGATCGCTGCCGGGTTGGCCGCTGGCCTCTTCGGGATTGGCGGTGGCGCCATCATCGTGCCTGTTCTGTATTTCCTGTTTGAAGGCATGGGCTATGGCGAGACGGCGATGCACGTGGCCGTGTCCACGTCGCTTGCGACGATCATCCTGACGTCGATCCGCAGCGTGATGGCGCACAATTCTCATGGCGCCGTCGACTGGCAGATCATTCGTGGGTGGGCGCCCTGGATCGTGATCGGTGCCCTGATCGGCATGGGGGTGAGTGGCTATTTGTCTAATCGGGGCCTGCTGGCGATTTTCGGGTCACTGGCCTTCCTGCTGGCCGCGCAGCTTTATTTCGGACGCCCCACATGGCGACTGGCAGATGACATGCCGACTGGCATGACGCGGGCAGGGCTCGGCGCGTCTGTCGGAGCGCTCTCGGCGTTGATGGGGATAGGCGGTGGCACGTTCGGCGTCAGCCTGATGACGCTTTGTGGCCGTCCGATCCATCGCGCGGTGGCCACAGCGGCAGGTTGGGGCGTTGCCATTGGTCTGCCGGGTGCCTTGACGGCGATTGTCGTCGGCTGGGGCACTGAGGGGCGGCCACCCTTCTCAGTTGGCAATGTGAACCTCGCAGCGTTTGCGCTCATCTCCGCATTCACGGTGACCATGGCGCCCGTGGGTGCGAAGCTGGCGCACAGTCTGGACGCGACCAAGCTGAAACGCTGGTTCGCCATATTGTTGGCTGTGGTGGCGGCGCGCATGTTGTGGAAGGCTATTGGCCTCTAGAAGAACGTTGCTGCGATCCGCTCGATAGCCCAGAAACTGCCGGTGATGCCAATGGTATAGGCCAAGGCCGTGCGGAGCGCGGGTTCGCCTTTGCGATAGAGGTGGCGCCCCAGCCAGGCGAGCGCCAGCACGAAAAGGACGAAAGCCACTTGTCCGGCCTCGACGCCAAGATTGAACAGGAGCAGAGCAATCACTTCCGCGCCCGTTGGCAGGCCGATCTCTGACAAAGCGCCCGCAAAGCCGAACCCGTGCACGAGGCCGAACCCAAACGCGATGATCCAGGGGCGGGCTTGTGCGAGCGTCTCCTGTCCCCGCATCCGGTAAATCGCTTCAGCGCCCAGCAGGGCGATGCTCATCGCGATGACGATTTCCACCGGCGGGCCGGGCAGGGTAATCCCGCCGAGCGCGGACGCGGCGAGCGTGATGGAGTGCGCGACCGTGAAGGCGGTCACCGTGGCAAGCAACTGGCGGGGTCTGACCAGCAGGACCAGGCCCAGCACGAAGAGCAAATGATCGAACCCGAACAGGATGTGTTCCACGCCGATCCTGAAATAGGCAAGTATTGGCGCCCCCTGTGGCCTGCTCAGTTCAACGGAGCTGGCACTGGGACGCAGCACGGCTGAAATGTCATCCGCCCTGAGCCGGTCAAGGCGCAGGAAGACATCCGTCAGGGTGCGGTCCAGGCCGTCGATCGACAGGTCGCCTGAGTTCAGGTCACATGTCATCGACCAGCGCGTGATCAGGGTTGCGGCGGACGCCGACATGCGTTCATTGCGGCGCGCGCACTCGCTGGGAAACACGGGCTCAAGTTTCAGACGACGGCCATCGAGCACGGGCTGTTTCCAGATGACGTCATACTGGCCCGCCTCGGTTTCGGTGATCTCCAGATAGGCCGGGCGCACTTCATGGGCGGCCGCGCACAGGGCAATCAGAACAACGGCGAGCAAGCACAGCACAACCCGCATTAGTCCACCCCTTCTATCACGACCTCATAGCGGCCGATGATGTCCTGAATGGCCCGTTCGTTCGCGTCGCGCCGGGTCTGCTCCAGCCAGTCCTTGCGGATTTCTGGTGCGACGTCCTCAAATGGGGAGAGCTTCGCAGGCGCAGACTTCGTGATCTGCACGAGGTGCACGCCATATGCCGAGGCGACCGGTCCTTGCCAGTCATCGGACACGGGAAGGGTGGACAGACTCTCCGCAAAAGCACCGCCGAATTGGCGCGCGAGTTCCCGGAAAGGAATGTCGCCATATTGCCGCTGCAGCATGAACGGATCGCCAAGCGTGGCGCTGTCCGAGGGATTGGCCCCGTTCAGGCGCGCGAGGGCGACCTCTGCGTCAGTCGTTGCTTTTGCACCGCGGACATCCGGGCTGAAATAGACATGGCTGAAGGTCAGGGTCGCGGGTTGAGTAAACCGGTCGGGATGTGCCGCGTGCCAATTCCGCAAATTCTGTTCGGTCGGACTTGGATCTTCCTGCAAGTCAGAGACAACAAAGCTCATCTTCTGGGCAAGACGCCGGGTAATGATCGTATCATTGCGGTCCAGGCCGAGCCGGCGCGCCTCCCGGGCCAGCGCTTCATCACGCACATGGTCTGACAGCATCGCGGCCATGTCGGCCTCGCCGGGAAGCGCCCCTGCCTCCGATGTATAGAGCGCGGCCATTCGTTCAATCTCGCTTGCGGAAACGAGGATGGTGGAGTCGGTCCGGGCTGATCGCGCCTGCCAGACTGCGTGCGCGCCAAATACCAGAGCCGCCACCACGACAAAATGAACGAGTGGATCTCGCAGGAGCTTCAAGGCGGCAGTCCTTATTCGGCTGGTATGTACCAGATCGGCGAAGTGTAGGCGCGCTCCTGAATGGTCTGGGGCACGTCAGGGCGTGGCTCGACATTCCCCCGCATGGCTTCCCAGGTGGACCAGCGGCAGCTCGGGTTTTCCAGCACACGGACATAATAGGTCGCGCGCTGTGCCGCATCGAAGTCCGGGTCCTGCCAGACGGCTTTCAGCTCGCTGGCGCCTTCTCCGGTCGGTGTGCAGGTGTCCATGTCGACGGCTGCACCATTGTCCGCGCAGCGATGCGTGGTCGGGTCGGGCGCGCCATTATGGCAGGCGACATCATAGACGGCTTCTCCGCCGGATGTGACCTTCACGATCTGGACGCGCTGAAGGGCGCCCATATTGGGATCACGCTGCGCCCATGCCAGAAAGATTGGCGCCTCTCCGGTGCCGACGAGATCGCTGCCCATCGACACACCGCCCTCATAAGCTTTCCGGGTCAGGTCAGCATCGTCCAGCATGTCTTCCGTATACCCATACCCGCCGAAGAAGCGGACCTTCATGCGCGGGCCGGTCGTGGCAAAGGTTTCCTTGCGGCGGAAGGCATCAAAGATGGATTCGCGCGTATTTTCCTCGGCCCACACGCCGGTCAGGCCTGATGCGGCCCAGCGGGAAAACCATTCCCGTGCATTGTTGACCATCGGATTGTCAGGCTGTGCATCCCAGCTCTTTGTGCCCAGGAACGGAACTGACCCACGAGCCATCGGGGTGCCGTCGATGATCCCCACTTTCGACCAGTAGTCATTCTCGGCATAGGCGCCGCCCGCCACATGGCTATCGGACGCCCCGACGAGGCCGAAGTGGAACGGGTCGAATCCCTGTTCCTCCTGAAGCTTCAGGCCATTGCGATAAGCCTCGCGAACATAGCTGCCTTCCGTTTTGGATACCTGATAGGACGCCAGCAGCCGGTCATATATTTCGAAGTCGGCCCATTCATCATTGGGCGACAGGGCAGGGTGGGTCTCGCTGGTGCCCTTGACCTGTGTCACCTCGACCAGTGGTTCGTTGCGCATGCGCTGGTCAGCATAGGCCACGTCCAGCGGGTCGCCATTATAGGTTTCCAGACGGAACATCTGTCCGTCGGATACATTCGAATTGTGCGGGATGGCGATGGCTTCATAGCCTTCGGCTCGTTGCTCATCCATCCAATCCCACAAATCTTCCGGGTTAGGCGAATCCAGTGTCGAGAAGGCGCGGTCCGGCGCTTCGCCCTTGAAGAAGACATTGCGGTGGAGGTTGCCGCCGGCAAATGAACCATCCTCCTCATTCACGGTCACAGACGTGAATTCGTAGGCGGCAAATGTCGTAAACTCGCCGGGCACATAATATTTATCGGCAGCGTCAATATTCTGCTGCCAGACCGACCCCATGATCTCGGTGTCGTACATTTCCTCAATCGGCTCACCCGAGCGCACCGACGCGCCGACGCCCTGGAAGGCCGCCGTGATCTTTGCGGGGTCGGTCGAGAACATGTCCTTGGCGCGCGGCAATTCGGACAGCTCCGTGCCGGGGGTATCCATGACCGGCAGGATGCCAAGATATTCGGCATGGTCGGTCACAGTGTAGAAATCGAGAGGGCCGCCCGCAATGGTCATGTCAAAGCCGGACGGGTGGGTGATGGTCTCACCGCGAGCAAACCGGTAGGCATCATCGGCTGTACGCCGGACATTGAAGATATAAGCATCAAAGCTGGAGCGTGTGTGGATGTGCAGGTCACCGAAATAGGCATTCCGGTCTTCATTGTATCCAGCCGTCCGCCCCGTGGCAGACGCAGTTTGCTCAATTTGTGCGGTATCGGTGTCCGGTGCAGAATTGTCTGGCGCAGAGCTATCGCACGCAGCCAGCGCAATCGCCGATACGGCGAGGCCCAGCAGTCTTTTCATGTCTTCCTCCCAAGGGGCATGTTTGCCTGCCCTCATGGGATGGAAGTTTGCGATGATAACGGAAAGCTGTCCAGCTTGACGCTCGGGAAGGATCAGATGGGGCTGATATCGGTAATCTTGTAGGTGAGCGGCGTTTCGCCATGGCTGGCGATGGTTACATATTCGCCTTCCCTGAAAACATGTTCGCCCAGTTTGTAGCCCGCTTCGTCATCGCCTTCATCGTCTTCATCATAGTGGAAGAACCAGCGACTGCCGCGATGGGTCAGCAAGCCATCAGCATGCTCGTCGGGGTCCGGGCTGAAGCGTACCACGCGGCAGGCGGACCGATTATCGCGCCACGCATCGACATCGATCTGACCTGCAGCCGTCAGCGGCGCGACCAGCGTATAGCCCTGTCCTGCATCGCCGTTTGGCAGGCCTGGATTGCGGGCGAGTTGGAGTACGATCTTTGAAAGGCTCATTGTTCAGTTATCCTTTAGTGGGCCAATGCCAGAGCGGGGGCGTTGTCAGCGCGCAGCAAGCGGCGTGTGGTGCCGCCGAAAATGCGTTCGGCGAGGCGGGAATGCCCATAGGCACCAGCCAGGATCATGCTGGCTCCGGTGCCCTTGGCCATGGCAAGCAGGCCGGAAGAGACTTCGCCTTCGATTTCCATCACGCGCGAGGAAATTCCCTGAAGAACGAGCCATTCCACGAGCGCTTCCGGTGCTGCAATCTCGCGTTGGGGATCCTTGTTCAGATCATCCGTATTCTGGGCGATAATGACGTCGCCAAAGGCGCGCAGGAGGGGAAGATGGAAACGGACGGTCCGGGCTGCGCCATTACTGCCATCCCAAGCGATAATGGCTGGCCCGTCCATGTCTGTCGTTGTCCCGGCCAGTACGACCGGAAGGTGGGCTTCCATCAGGACATATTCGAAGGACACATTCAGCGGTTGCGATCCGTCTGCGGCTGAGCGCGGAAACACTACGGCCTCGGACAGTGAGGCGGCATCCGACGCCGCACGCTCGACCGTGTTGACCTCATGCTTGAACTCGCAGGTCACCGTCTCCTCACCCTGCGTCGCCTGTTTGAAGGCTTCGCGGGCATTGGTCAGGACTTCTTCCTGCATGTCGAAGATTGATTGGGTGGTCACACTGGTCAGGCCTGCAGCCTCAGGCGTAGCAATCACCATCAGGGCGGCGTTCGGATCAGGCAGGGCGCACAAGGCCCGCAGCGGCACATTCATGCGACGGGCAAGCGAAAGGGCGCTGCGTATGGTTGCAAGGTCGGTCTCAACCGTTCCCTGCAGCATGGCGACTACGGACATGGGCTCACTCCTAGCGTCAGTCAGGTTCGATAAATCTGTGTAACATTTATCGCCCCTGTTGAACTAGGTGAGACTACCTAATCGGTCCGGCCGATCCTTTGTCGGGCAATTCGGCCGGCAACGAAATTGGTTGGCTCATCATTTTCCAATGCGGAATCAAGCACTTGCCCAAGGGTCGTCATCAGGGCCTTCACCTTGCTGTCCACCCAGTCGCGCGAATAGGTGCCGGAAATCTCCGCGCACACATTGATGATCCCGCCGCCATTGATGACGTAATCAGGGGCGTAGAGGATGCCGCGCCGGCGCAGCAACTCGCCCATTTCCGGAACGATCAACTGGTTGTTTGCGCCGCCGGCAATCGCCTTCACGCGGAATCGCTCCAGTGTCTTTTCATTGATGATGGCGCCCAGGGCATTCGGAGAGAAGATATCCGCCTCGACGTCATAGATATCGTCCGGCTGGACGATCCTTGCGCCGGTTCGGGCCGAAATGTCCGACAAGGCCACCTGATCTATATCGGTGATGACGAGGTTTGCACCGGCCTTGGCCAGATGCTCGCACACATGCCCACCCACCGAGCCGACGCCCTGCACGGCAATCGTCCGACCGGTCAGATCATCCGTCCCAAAGGCGCGCTTCGCGGTTTCGCGAATGCCGAGATAGATCCCCATCGCGGTAATCGGAGAGGGGTCCCCACTAGCCGCAGCGCCCTGATCGAGGCCTGCAACATGGGCCGTTTCCTCGCGCACAATCTGCATGTCCGCAACGCCGATGCCAACATCCTCGGCGGTGATGTACCTGCCCTGCAGGCTTTCGACCGCGCGCCCGAAGGCCCGGAACAGGTCGGGCGACTTGTCGATCTTTGCGTCGCCCCAGATCACCGCCTTGCCGCCGCCGAGGGGGATGTCAGCCATGGCATTCTTGTAGCTCATGCCCTGGCTGAGTCGCAGGGCGTCGCGCAACATGGCTTCGCCTGTACCGTAATTCCACATGCGGCAGCCGCCCGCCGCCGGTCCCAGCGCTGTCGAATGGATCGCAATGATCGCTTTCAGGCCGCTCGCCGCGTCATGAAACAGGTGGACGCCCTCATGGGCATCGAAGGAGGAATGGTCGAACATGAGATGGTCATCAGTTGCAAATGAAACGAAGGGGCGTTTAGGCCCTTGCCGATGACCGCGTCAACAGGCGCGCGCCCTTGGACTTGGCGCGAAAATGGCATATCTGCCTCGGCGCAGGCCAGACACAGTCCGACATTATCGTCAGGAGTTCCCGGGAAACCCTCAAATTCCGCCCAAATCGCGTTCATGGTGCATTCTGCTTAACCACCCAATGCGTTGACACCTCAGCAGGATTTGCGGCGTATCCTGCCCGCCAGACATGCAGCTTCGTCCCATCTTTCTCGCCATCGGCATCATGACCGTCCTGCTGGGCCTGGCGATGATCCCCTGTGCGCTGATGGATTACGCTGACGGCCGGGCGGAAACTTATGTGTTCGAAGTGTCGGCATTTGGTTCCATCCTGATCGGGGCGTGCATGTGGGTGCTGTCGCGCGGGGATGTGGAGCGGACCGGACAGCGCGAAGGCTTCCTGTTGACCGTGCTGGTCTGGGTCTTCCTGCCGATGATCGCCGCCATTCCCTTTCTGGCATCAGGGATGACCGTCACCGACTCGCTGTTCGAGACAATTTCCGGCCTGACCACGACGGGCGCGACAGTGATGACGGGCCTGGATGACATGCCGCGGGGCCTGCTGCTGTGGCGCGCCATCCTGCAATGGATTGGCGGAATCGGCATTATCGTGACGGCCATCGCCATCCTCCCCCAGCTGCGGGTTGGCGGGATGCAACTGTTCGAGCTCGAAAGCTCCGACATGTCCGGGAAATTCCTGCCGCGCATCACCGACATCGCAGCCTATCTCGGCTTTACCTATCTGCTGATCTCGATGCTGTGTGCCTTGCTCTACTATCTGACGGGCATGGATTGGTTCGACGCGATAACGCACGCCATGACGACCATGTCAGCGGGCGGATACTCGACCCATGATGCGTCGTTTGGCTACTTCAGTGAGACCAACGCGCCCTATGTCGCCACGGTCTTCATGTTCATCGCGGGCCTGCCGTTCAGCTTGTTGGCCATGCTGATGCTACAGGGACGTCTTCGGCCCATGCTGTCAGACCCGCAGCCGCGCCTGTATCTGGGGCTGGCCCTGGTCTTCTCCAGCATCATTGTCGTCTACCATGAGGCGGTGGTGGATCCGCCGATCTTCGATCACATCTTCCACGGCTTCAAGGAAGCGCTGTTCAATATCATCTCCATCATGACAGGCACGGGCTACGCCTCGGCGCCTTATGACACCTGGGGCCAACCGGTGATGGTTGTGTTCCTGGGCGCAACCTTTGTGGGGGGGTGTGCAGGCTCGGCTGCGTGCGGCCTGAAGATGTTCCGGCTGGAAATCGCAGCCAAGACGATCATCGCCTACTCGCAACGCATGATCCAGCCGCATCGCCGCACACCGATCCGCTATGCCGGCAAGGCAGTGGATGAGGAAGTGCTGCAATCGGTCATGGTGTTTGTCAGCCTCTACCTGCTGACTTTCCTGGTTTCGGCGGCCCTGATCAGCCTGACAGGCGTGGATGCGCTGACGGCCATTTCAGGTGCCGCGACCAGCGTTTCCAATGTGGGACCGGGGCTTGGCCCCATGATCGGTCCGTCCGGCACGTTCCAGCTACTGCCAGACTTTGCCAAATGGGTCTGCGCAATCGCCATGCTTCTGGGGCGGTTGGAATTTGTCGCCGTGTTTGTTGTTCTGACCCGGCGTTTCTGGCGCGGTTAGGCCTCAGTTCCAGGGATTGAACCGTTTGACCGGACGGGCGGGCGCTTCCTCGGTCGCTACAGGTTCCTCGTCGCCGGAAGTGGCTTCAGTCGGCTCCGGCTGGGCTTCCACGATGAAATCAGGCTGGGGAAACATGTCATCCTCGGCCTGCGGTTCCGTTGTTTCGACTGCCGTATCCGGACCAGGGGTGTCTTCATCCAGGTCCGTTGGTTCGGTTCCGGGCCAGGCATGATCGTGAGTTGCGTCAATTACCACCTGCGGGGACCTCACCGATTCAATTGGATCGCTTGCTTCCATGCGGGCGGGGGGCTGGGCAGGCTCCTGCCGGGCGCCAATGCCGGATAGGCTGAAGGAGGGTAGGGGTGCCGGCTGTGCGTCCGGGACGGGAGCGGGCTCTGTCTCGGGCGCGGCCTCGAAGCGGGTTTCCATCGCAGGCGCTTCATCCTCAGCATAAGGATGCGTCGGGGTGTCCGCTGTATCCGGCTCCAGTTCTGCCTCAGGGGTGTTTGGATCTGAAATATTACTGCTCAGGCCACTGCCAAGAGCGCCCGTGAAGGCACTGCTGGAGCTGCTCAGAAAATTAGGGGCTTTTTCCGGTTCTGGCTCAGGCGCGGAGGTGGTGAAGGGCTCCGCCTGCGTATAATTTGGGGCGTCTGACACAGTGTCGGAAAATGCCGGGGCGTAGGCCTCTGTCTCGGCCATGACCTGAGCTTCGGTCTCGATGTGTGGCGAGTCTTGTTCCGCGGCCGGCGCCTCTTCCGGCAAGGTGTCCACGAAGCCGGTTGGAGTGAAGCCGGCGGCCGGCTCATCCAGAGGGCCGGGGTCTTCCACAGGTTCCATAGCGGCGGGCGCGTCTGGCGCGGAAACGCCATAGCCCATGATCGGCGGCGTGGGCGTCTCAGCATCCGACCTCTCCGCATCAGCCGGTTCCGGGGCTTCGGCCAGACCTGCGCCGCTAGCGGACTCCGCGACAGCTTCTTCAAGCGTGACCGCCGTATTTTCGTCCGTGAGAATGTCGTCCTCCGACGGTATTTCCTGTGTGCCGAAGGTGTCGGGCGCAGGCGTCGTCGTGTCGTCGCTAATGTCCTTGATTGATTCAAGATCGACCGGGTCGGCAGGCAGAGGCGTATTCACCTGGTTGGCCAGGGAGGCGACCGCCGAAGTGATATCGGACTGGCTATCCATTTCCCAATAGGCTTTCGGTTCCAGGGGGGAGCTGTCGTCCAGAGGGTCCTCGACGGTATCCTCGCCAGCGGTCATGTCCCCGGCTTCAGCGTCTGGTTCGGCAGCGTCTTCAGCAAGGTCGGAGGGCGCATCGCCTGCATCGATCTCTACAGCATCCAACCCGGCCAGCACCGCACTGATCGCCTCTTCGGCACCGCGCGCATGACGCTTGGCTTCGCGATAGAGTTCTTCCACGAACAGAGTGTAGGGGCGGCCGTTGTTGTCGATATCGTCCGCGAAGTCGGACGGGCTGCAGGTCTCTATTTCCCGGCCTTGGGCATCTGTCAGCAGGACGGCATAGGGTTCAGGTGTCAGCGTGACACGATAGCCTTCTGTGTCGTGCGTCATGCGGCCGTCTTCGGCCTCCTGCCAGGTCACTTTCTGGCGGCGTGTCATGTCGCCGAGCTTATCTATCAGCCGTTTGGTGGATGGATGCAGCATCAAGACCCGCCTTTCTGTTTATCCAGAACGCTTTGTCTAACAGTTACAAGCTGCCACGCGAATGATCAAACGCCCTGTCACGCCAAAAACCATGAAATGATGCTAAATCCGGCAAGTTAGGCTTTCCGCTAGGTTAATCCGGCGCCTTGGAGGCGGAGGGGTAGTAGGTCATGCGCACCAGAACGGCATCCGCCCCATCCTCCAGAGGGTCGAAAACGCGCTGAAACTGCGCGTTTGTACCGATCTCGTTGCACATAAGAAGGCCTGCGGACGCGTCCATGCCCTCCACACATCCCGCACGCGCGGACTCCGGCAGGGCGCTCAGGCGATAGGTGCCGACATGTTCTCCATTCGGGCCGGCCACGTCTGGGTGGGTGGTTGAAACCCGGTAGACTTGTCCCAGCGACCAATCAGATTCCACGACATAAACGGGCCTGGTGTCTGTCTCTGCAACAATGTTGAACACGGGATATGCTTGTTCTTCTGACGTCATTTTGTCAGGAACGACCTCATATCCCGAAAAGGCGGCCCGGATAGAAGTGGTGTTGAACGGTATGGCCCCCGTGACGCCCATCGCGCCGTCCGGCCCAATCGAAGCGACGGGAGAGGTTTGCTCGGCTTCGATGTTTTTCCTTTCGGCTTTGACGCGGGCAACATCTTTCAGAAAGTCTTTCACCGGTTCTCCCCTGGCGATTGACAAGTCGGTCCTGTATCCCCGGACGATACCATCGGGGTCCACCAGAAAGTAGGAGGGGGTCCAGTTGATCTCCAATGCCTGGCGTAGGCTCGCATCGTCGTCGACCAGGGTCGGAAAGCTGTAGCCCTTCGAGTCGAAATAGGCCGCGACAGATCCGTGCTTGCCGAACATGTCCTTGGGATTTGTGCGATTGGTATTTTGAGGCGTGTGGATCGACAGGAAGTCGAGATCTGGGTCCTGTTCAATCGCGGTGACCAAAGCAGCTGTGTAGGGCGCATCGGCCATGCTGTCGCCGCACCAGAGCCCCCAGACGTGAATGATCGTCCAATTGTCCAGCGAAGCAGGATCAAAGGTCGCGCCATCCGCCATTTCACCAGATAGCGCGGGTAAGGGCTCTCCCAGCAGGGCGTGAGTGTATGGGCGGCCATCGGCATCCCGGGCAATGGTTTCACCCTTTCGGGCCTTGGCCGATTCCGGAGTCGGAGCACTAGCCGTCGTGAAGGATACCGCGCCTTGTGGATCGGTGCTTGCACCGTGCTCATGGTGGCGAGGTACGGTTTCACATGCGGACAGCAAAACCAGTCCGGCAGCGGCTAAGATTGCGCGCTTCATGGCAACTCCTTTGTAGATTACCGGATCAAGGCTAGCACAAAGACGGGTTCCAACCGCAATATCCTCATCCTCACATCTGTACTGTCTCTCAAAACTTCAGCCCGCAACCAAAGGTCGCGTAAACATTCCCTCCGGTGGTGGGAGGTAGTTGAGCGCCAGATTGCTGCGGTGCAAAAGAAATGGTCAATCGATCATTTTTAGAACGATCACTCGAAATTTGATGTTCAAATACCCTGATCTCTCCTGAACCTGAACTGGGCATTACAGATTTCAGATTGGGAGAAAGAGATGACCACATTAAAAAAGCGGCAGGGGTGGTTGCCGAAAACACCATTTGTGTTGGGGGCAGTCTTGGGTGCTGCGAGCTTGGCCCTGCCGGCAGTTGCACAGGAAGAAGAGGCCCCAGAAGAGGCGCGGTTTGAGGCCGTGGTGGTGGAAGGTCGCCGCGTCTCGCAAACAGATCTGGCCATCGGGCAAGGTGAGGCAAGCAACACGGTTGCGGTGACTCGCAAGGAATTGCTGTCGGCGCCCTCCGGCATTTCCGGTCTCAAGATGCTGGAATCGCTTCCGGGGTTCAACGTCCAGACCGATGGCGCGCTAGGGCTCTATGAGTTCGGCAACTCCGTTACCGTTCGTGCCTTCAATCTCCAGCAGATAGGCTTCGTTCTGGACGGTGTGCCGATGGGCCGGTCGGACGCGTTCGGGGGCAGCCCGATCTTCCGCTATGTGGACAATGAAAACCTCGGCTCTGTTGTGGCCTCGCCGGGCGCGGGCGATGTGTCCCTGCCCAGCTATGCATCGCTCGGCCCAATCGTGTCCTACAATACGATTGCACCGTCCGACGAAGCGGGCGGCATGCTCTCCTACACACTGGGCGACGACGATCTCCAGAGGACCTTTGTCAAACTCGAGACCGGGGACATCAATGGCTTTTCGGCCTATATCAGCCGGTCCAAGACAGACAGCGATCTGTGGAGGGGGCCCGGCACGATCGACCGTGAGCATATTGAAGGCAAGGTGCGATACGAGTTTGATGCCGACACATTCGTCACGGCGTCTTATGTTTCGAACGATTTCTTCGATTATGATTCCCCGTCCAACTCTCGCGCCGGATTTGAGGCGGTGGGGACCGATTACGGATATTCGGAAACCTTGCCGGAAGGATGTATTTCTCCGGTCAGTGTCGACTTCAACAATGATGGTGTCATCAATGATGCCGACTATGTTCCGCTCCAGACAGGCGGTTGCACCGGATATTATCAGGATCGTGTGAACATCCGTCAGGACAGTCTCTACGCCCTCAATTTTGAATCCGACCTCGTGGAAGGCCTCAGCACGAAGGCCACGCTCTACTACGAGGACAAGGACGGTTTCGGCGTGTCACCGGACGGCTATGGCAACACACTGAGCCGCTATCAGGACCAGGTGGAAGTCGGCCTGGATGTCACGCATCCGCGCGGCGTCCAGTACGGGTTCTCGGGCGTAGGTGGCACACGGAAGGGTGCCGTTCTCGGGTTTGAATGGGAACTCGCCAACCACACGATTGAAGCGGGCGGCTGGTATGAGGAAGACGAATATCACCGGACCCAGAAACGCCTGAACAATGCCGACGGCAGCGCGGATGGCGCGGTCCTGTTTGATGAAGTGGCCTATTATCGGCGCGACTACGTGTCGGTTCGGGACACGATGCAATATTATCTCAAGGACACGATCAGCCTGATGGAGGACCGCCTGAATGTCGAAGTGGGCGCCAAGCTGCTCGACATCGACTATTCCCTTGATGGATATCGTGACTATGCGGACTATGCCATTCGGGTAGGCGGTGCGGGAGGCGGCGACACGCTTCCAGGTTACGGGCCGCAAAGTGTCTCCGCCACCTATACGAGCGACCTGCTTCCAAATTTGGGGGCAGTGTACGACCTCAACGAGACCGATCAGGTGTTTGCGTCCTTCTCCATGAACTATGCGTTGCCGCGCGGCGCGGACGACATCTTTTCGACGGCGACGAGCTTTGTCGCTCCGGCACCCGACGCAGAAGAATCGACCAATTACGAAATTGGCCTGCGAACCAATCGGGCCACCTTCAACGGCGCGGTCGCAGCCTTCTATACCTCGTTTGACAACCGTCTCGTGACCGGGAATGTGATCAATCCGGCGACGCTCCAGCCGGAATCCTTCTCGGTGAATGCCGGTTCGACCACGGCCTATGGTGTCGAGGTGTCGGGTGTGTGGCAGCCGGAAATGTTCGATCGCAAGCTCTATGGCGACGTGAACCTGACCTATAATAATGCGACCAATGATGACGCCTTCCTGGACAATCCATCCGGCAACTTGCTGGCGGACAGCCCGGAATGGATCTTCAGCGGCGGCATCACCTGGGAGCCGACTGAATGGTTCGTCGGAAACCTGTCGACGAAATATACCGGCGACCGCTACGCTGATTTCAGGGAAGCTGCAGACAGTCCTGGCAACAAGATGGAGGGCTATTTCCTGTGGAGCGCCTATGCGGATATTGGCGGCCCGAACAATTTCGGCCTGCCTGAGAATGTCAGTCTTCGTCTGAACGTGGACAACATCTTCGATGAGGACACGCTGGCCTTCACGTTCACCACGACTGGTGGCGGCGATGCCTTCTTCCGTCCCCTCAATCCACGCACGGTTCAGGCCACGCTGACGGTAGCCTTCTAGGCTTCCCAAGCCCTAGACAAGGAAAGCCCCCGGTCCGAGGACCGGGGGCTTTTTTCATTGGATGATGGGGAAGGGGGTTAGCTGAAGATCTCGAAGAGACCGGCTGCGCCCATGCCGCCGCCGATGCACATCGTGACGACGCCATATTTCGCGCCGCGACGCTGGCCTTCCATCAGCATCGAACCCGTGCAGCGTGCGCCGGTCATGCCGAAGGGGTGGCCGATGGAGATCGAGCCGCCATTCACATTGTACTTTTCGGGATCAATACCGAGACGGTCGCGGCTGTAGAGGCACTGCGAGGCGAAGGCTTCGTTAAGTTCCCAGAGGTCGATGTCGTCAACCTTCAGGCCGTGACGCTCCAGCAGGCGTGGCACCGCGAACACTGGACCGATGCCCATTTCGTCCGGATCACAGCCAGCGACGTTGAAGCCGACGAAACGGCCGAGCGGCTTCAGGCCGCGCTTCTCGGCTTCCTTGGCTTCCATCACGACGACGGCTGCGGAGCCGTCCGACAGTTGGGATGCGTTACCGGCGGTGACATATTTGCCTTCCTTGACGACCATGCCGCCGGAGAAGACCGGCTTCAGGCCGGAAAGGCTCTCAAACGTCGTGCCCGGGCGGTTGCACTCGTCGCGATCACATACGACTTCCTGCAGTGTCTCTTCGCCGGTTTCCTTGTTGACCAGTTTCATCGTGGTTTTCAGCGGCACGATTTCCTCGGCCATGTAGCCTTTCTCCTGGAAAGCGGCAGTGCGCTTCTGGGATTCGGCAGAATACTGGTCCTGGTATTCGCGGCTGACGCCATAACGGTCAGCGACGATCTCAGCGGTCTCGATCATGGTCATCCAGATCGCGGGCCATTTCTTCATCAGCTCGTCTTCGGTGTAGCGGTGCAGGTTCATGTGGCCGCTGCGGGAGACAAGAGAGAGGGATTCAACGCCGCCGCCGATGGCAACAGGCGCGCCTTCATTGATGACCGTGTGGGCGGCGTTGGCAATCGCCTGCAGGCCAGACGAACAGAAACGGTTGATTGTGGCACCGGACGTCGTGGATGGGCAGCCGGCCCAGAGCGCGGCGTTGCGGGCCACATTGTGTCCGGTCGCGCCTTCAGGCTGCGCGCAGCCAAGGAACACGTCTTCGACCAGACCGGCCTCGATGCCGGCGCGATCAAGGGCGCCTTTGATGGCCGTGCCGGCCATCGTGATCCCGTGTGTGTTGTTCAGTGAGCCCCGGTTGGCTTTGGCCATGCCTGTACGGGCATAGGAAACGATTACGGCTTCACGCATGAGGTATCCTCCAGTGTATGCGATGCTTGTTGCGGCGCACACTAATCAGGAGATTGCGGCAAAGCCAGCCTTACCTTTGCGTAAACGGAACTCGGGCCCGGCGCTTTCCTACCCGCGATTGCCGTCTTCGAAACCTGCGAGGGTCCATTCGGCGAATTCGGCGATATTCCCGCCGCGGAACAGGAAACCGGCGACGCCCGCCGCGCGCGCGGCGGCCATGTCGGTTTCCTTGTCGCCGATGAGAAAACTTTGCTCACGTTTGACCGGGAATTCGGACATGGCCGCCAGGAGCATGCCGGGATTGGGTTTCCGGTCGAAACTGGCCTTTCGATAAGCCGGATTCTCGCCCTCTTCATGGAAGGGGCAGTGGTAGATCCGGTCAATGCGCGCACCCTGTTGGGCCAGTTCGGCCAACATCCAGTCATGTAGCGTGTGCATGTCTGACTCTGTGTAATAGTTGCGGGCAATTCCCGACTGGTTCGTCACCACGAAGACGTACCAGTTCCGGGCATTGAAGGCGGCGATCGCTTCTGCAGCTCCGGGAACCCATTCGAAATCCTCCACACGACTGACATAGCCTTTGTCGACGTTAATCACGCCGTCTCGATCGAGGAACAGGGCAGGTCGGGAAGCGCTCATCCCGCCGGTCTTTGCCCGCAGTTTCTCGCAGTTGCAACACTCGCACTTGTGGTAAATTTTCTGGACCTCTTGGCCGAAAAGCGATCTCATCCTTGATGGAGGGGCCGTCAGAGCCCCCCTAAATGCCTAAGGGAGGGCAAATTATGGAAGACATTGTACCGCTCATTCTGAGCGCTATCGGCGGCCTTGTGGTCGGCCCGCTCGTGTCACGACTGACCGGCGGCGGCGGCACCGGCGGACTGATTGGGGGAATTGTCGGCGGCATTGGGGCCCATTACGGGCTGGACGC
This sequence comes from uncultured Hyphomonadaceae bacterium, assembly GCA_913057945.1. Classification (GTDB taxonomy): domain Bacteria; phylum Pseudomonadota; class Alphaproteobacteria; order Caulobacterales; family Hyphomonadaceae; genus Hyphomonas. Next base: position 266,854 of record CAJXOF010000004.1, read on the forward strand.
GGCCAATATCCAGGTGCTGGGCGATGCGACTGCCAGCGCGACATCTCCGATGAACATCATCAACACGCTGCTTGAAGGCGGCGTCGGGGGGGGCATTGTCGGCGTACTGGCCGGCCTGCTGATGAAGCCGAAAAGCTAAACACCTACCGGAAATCATGTTGAAGTCGGCTCCGTGGGGGTCGGCTTCATTCGTCTGAGGGAAGCGCGTCCTTGTTGGCCTGCACCCCGCGCAGGAACGGGATGATGGCAAGGGCTGTCAGAACACCTGCCAGCAGGAAAGCAGCCCCCGGAAAGCGGAAGGGTGTGCCCTCTTCGGTAAAATAGAAGAGCGCGCCGGACATGATCAGCGGGCCGAAGATCATGGCGAAGGAATTCAGGCTGGCCGATGCCCCCTGCAATTCGCCCTGTGCGTTGCGCGGTGTCACCGATGACATCAGCGAGTTGAGCGTAGGGCTCGCGACGCCGCCGAGCGCGCCGAGCGGGATGATCAGGTAGACTACCCATCCGGCGCCCGCGAATCCATACAGGACCAGCGCGATTGCATTGATGGCGATGCCGTAGAGCGTGGTGCGAACTGCGCCGAGCCGTTTCAGGACGATGCCGATCAGCCCGGCCTGCACCACGGCGGCGCCCAATCCCACAAGGCCGAGCGACAGGCCAATTTCCTTTGGGGACCAGTCATACCGGATTTCGCCATGCACCGACCAGGTCGCCGGATAGACGGTATGGGCGAAGAAGAAGATACCTGCCGCGACGAGGAACCAGGACACATGTGGCAGCTTCGAGAAATGTTTCACGGCGCCGAACGGGTTTGACCGCGCCATTACGAATGGACGGCGATGTTCCCGGTCCAGCGATTCCGGCAGCACGAAGGAGCCATAGGCGAAGTTCAGAAGGGCGAGCCCCGCTGCGGCAAAGAACGGCGCGCGCGCGTCAATATCTCCGAGGAAGCCGCCCATGACGGGTCCGAAGACGAAGCCAAAGCCGAAGGCAGCCCCGACCATGCCAAACGCCTTGCCGCGATTCTCCGGTTCGGTGACGTCCGCGATATAGGCATTGGCGGTCGCAGAGGTCGCCCCGGAAATGCCGGACAGGGCGCGGCCCAGGAAGAGCAGCCAGATCGAATTGGCAAATCCCATGATCAGGAAGTCCAGGGACAGGGTCGCAATCGAGGCGAGCAGTACGGGGCGTCGCCCAAACCGGTCCGACAGGGCGCCCAGCATGGGGCCGAACAGGAAATTCATGAAGGCATAGGTTGCGCCGAGGCCGCCAATATAGAGCGTGGACCGCTCAGCGCTGATGTTGCCGAGTTCCTGAACCAGTGTCGGCACGACGGGAATGATCAAGCCGAAGGCCAGCATATCGATCGCGACCGTGATGATCACGAACATGAAGGCATTTTTGCCATGGTGCGCGGCAGTCGGGGCTGATTCAGTCATGCGCGCATCTGGCCGCAGCCGCGGGGTGGGTCAATGCGTTTATGCCCGTGATGACAGGGGTATATCGCCGCGTGAAGTCTTGTCGCGTGCACCGTGTTGTGGCCCCCTCTGTTGCATGGCAGACGGAATACCCATCACACGGCAGGAGGTGTCGCCCGAACGGGCCGACGAAATCCGCGATCATGTCCGCCGGGCCGAACGGCTCGGAGATACGCCCGACGCATCGCGGCTGGCGGTCCCTGCAGATGCGGCGGGGCTGTTCGCGCTCCTGTCAGATCCTGCCGTCTATGCGCCCATTTATACTTTGCCGCGTCCCCTGACCGAAGCGAGCGTCGGCGCGTTCATCCAGCAACACCTTGAGGAGCGCGAAGCCGGGACGGGCCTTCTGTTCGTGCGTGCGGCAGAAGACGGGCAGATCATGGGATACAGCGATGTTCAGGTCTGGCCGCATTGGGCTGCGGGTGAACTGGGCGGCGCACTGCACCCGTCACAGCATGCCAAGGGGCAGGGGACACGGGGCGCGGCGGCCAGTTTCACCTGGATGTTCGAGGCACTCGACCTGGACCTGTTGTGCGAAACGGCCAGTCTGGAGAACGTCCCGACGCAGCGCATGCTGGACGGGATGGGCTTTGCCCGGATGGGTGAGATCGAGAGCGTGCGGCCGGACGGGTCGCGACGTCGGTCCCTGGTCTGGGAGATGACCCGCGCCGACTGGCGAACCGCGCAGGGTGGGGGCCAGCCTTAACAGCACACGAAAGGCCAGTTAAGGATAAAGGGCTCAACCCGGAGGGCCTTCGACTGTGCTGATCTATTTCATACTCGGCCTCGTGGCCGTCCTCATCGTGTTCGGCGTGTTGATCTACAATCGGCTCGTCAGCCGGTCGCAGATGGCCGACAATGGCTGGTCGGATATCGACGTCCAGCTGAAGCGCCGCGCCAATCTCATTCCCCAACTGGTCAGCACAGTGCAGGGCTATGCATCGCATGAGCGGGAGCTGTTCGCCGACGTGGCCGAAAAGCGGGCGCGGGCCCTCGCGGCAGGCGATGACCTTGCCAGCCGGGGCGCGGCGGAAAGCGCCTTGTCCCAACCTGTGGCGCGCCTGATGGCGGTGGCTGAGGACTATCCCGAGATGAAGGCGAGCGGAAACTTCCTTGAACTCCAGAAGGAACTTGCGGACACCGAAGACAAGATCGAGATGGCGCGCCGGTTCTATAATGGCGCGGTCCGGGAACTGAATACGAGCGTGCAGAGCTTTCCGGCCAATCTGTTGGCAAGTCCCTTGGGGTTTCGGCAGCGCGCCTATTTCGAAGTCGACATGGCCGACCGGGCGCTGCCCCAGATCGATATGGGAGGCGCTTCATGAGCGTGCGCACGCTGATCCTCTGCCTCACCGTATGTCTTGTCTCGCTCGTCGCGGGGGCGGAAGAGAAGATCGACAGTTTTGACGTGGCGATCACCGTCAAGACCGATGGCGATATCGATGTGTCCGAGACGATCCAGGTGACGTCGGAAGGGGCGCGCATCCGGCGCGGCATTTTTCGGGACCTCCCGCGATACTATGCTGACGATGCGGGGCAGCCGGGCGACAAGCTGCCCTATCAGTATGACGTGACACGCGTGACGCGGGACGGTCGGCGTGAACCGTACACGGTCGAGAAAGACGGCAATGCCTACCGCATCCGCATTGGCGACGCCGATGTCTTCCTCGATCAGGGCAGCCACACCTATGAGATCGAATATGAGGTGAAGAACCAGATCCGCTACTTCGACGACCATGACGAACTTTATTGGAACGTGACAGGGAATTACTGGCTGTTCCCGATTGACCAGGCAGCCGCCCGCATCACCTTGCCGGAAGAGGCGCGGGTGACGGAGCAGAACGCCTATACAGGCGGATTGGGCGATACGGGCAGCGATTATGCCTATCGGCAAAGTGGCGGGGCGCATGTGTTCGAAGCGACGCGGCCGTTCAGTTCGCGGGAAGGGCTGACGGTTTCGCTCAGCCTCGAAAAAGGCGTGATCGAACCGCTGTCCCTGTCCGACAAGGGCGCTCTTTGGTGGTTCCGGTATGGATCACTGGCATTGCTGATCACCTCGTTCCTTGGCGTACTTGCCTTCCTGACGCGCAGCTTCCGTAAGGTCGGAGAGGACCCACCAAAGGGGCCGGTCTTTGCGCGCTATGAACCGCCGCGGGATCTGTCACCGGCCGCCGTGCATCATATATACTTTCGCGGCTTGCGGGGGCATGGCGCCCTGATCTCCACGCTGATCAGCATGGGCACAAAAGGCGTGGTGGACATTGATGCTTCGGAAAAGAAGTCGACCGTTTTGACGCGTAAGCCGGACGTGTCGGCTGCCTTGTCCGCTGACGAGCAGCAGTTGAATGATGATTTGTTTGAGGGCTCCTCCGCGCGAACGCTGGGGGGGAAGTATGATGCGAGCTTTACAACGGCCTATTCGCTGTTTCGTAAATCGCTCTCTCGGAAATATGGCAAAGCCTACTTTCGCTGGAATCTCGGCTATACGCTTGTGGCGGTCGTGCTGACCATCGCCGGCATCGCACTGGCCGTGACGCAAACCATCAATTGGTCCTGGTGGCATATGGCCGTCGTTCTGGCTCTTGCGGCCATCAATGGCCTGTTCATGTATCTGATGCCCGCGCCGACACCCAAGGGGCAGAAGACACGGACAGAAATCGAAGGCTTCAAGCTGTATCTGGAAACGGCCGAGAAGCTGCAGATGAACTCGGTCGACGTGGGGAGTGACGCGCCGCCCCCGATGAGTGTCGAACGGTATGAGCGGTTCCTGCCCTACGCTGTCGCGCTCGATGTGGAAAAGCCGTGGACGAAGTATTTCGAGAGGGCTTTGCCCGCCGTCGCCGCAGCGTATTCTCCGGCTTGGGGGCATTTCGGTAGCCGCTCCTTCGGCAGTGTCGGCGGCATGAATGATGCGATCATGTCGAGCATGAGTACCGGGGTCAGCAGCTCCCTGCCGCAAAGCTCCAGTTCGTCTGGTGGCGGGGGAGGTGGATTTTCCGGTGGTGGCGGCGGTGGTGGCGGCGGCGGCGGTTGGTAGGCCCCTAGTCGAGCGCGCCGCCCCGGCCCTGGCCGGACGTGAAGCGCGAGGCGCCTTCCACGGCGCTGCCCGCGCGAAGCACCTCCAACCCGCCTTCGGTTTCTGCCCTCAGGGCGTCTGGCAGGTCGAGGCTCCACTGACGCAGAGCGGACAATCTGTCCTTCTGCATGCAAAGCTGGGGGAAGGCCGCGATGTGCTCTGCCACATTCATGGCCTTGGCGAGGGCGGTTTCCTCGTCGGTCTTGTAATTGGCGAGGCCGATGGCGAGCGCTTCCTCTGCGCCGACTTCCCGCCCCGTGAGGATCATGTCCATGGCGCGGGAGGCGCCGATCAGGCGGGGCAGGCGGATCGTGCCGCCATCGATCAGGGGCACGCCGAAGCGCCGGCAGAAGACACCGAATTTCGCAGAAGGCGAGACCACCCGCAGATCGCACCATGCGGCGAGCTCGATCCCTCCGGCCACGGCGTAGCCGTCCACGGCGGCGATGACAGGTTTCGAAAGTTCGAGGCGGCTTGGCCCCATCGGGCCGAAATCTCCCTCGACGTCAACCCGGTTGCCGCCGCCGGCGGCCACGGCCTTCAGGTCTGCGCCAGCACAGAAATTCCCGTCGGCGCCCGTAAGGATGGCAACGTGGGCGCCGTCGTCGGAATCAAACTCCTTGAATGCGTTGTAAAGCGCTTTCGCCGTCGGCCCGTCCACCGCATTGCGCGCTTGCGGCCGGTCGATGGTCACGATCAGGACAGGCCCGTTCTGGTTTATATGTACGCTGCTCATGATGGTTCCTCCGACAAGGCACTCGTAACCATGTCCGCAGGCCACGGGTTTGAGAACAATCAATAATGCTGTGTTCGGAACCCTTTAGCGGCTGAGTTCCTTCATCGCTTCGTCAAGGCCATCCAGCGTCAGTTCAAACATGCGGTGTTCGCCAATCAGTTCCCGGATCAGCTTGATCGAACCGGTATAGTCCCAAGCGCCTTCCTTGACCGGGTTCAGCCACACAAAGTTCGGGTAGCGCTCCACGAAACGCTGGATCCAGATGCCGCCGGCTTCCTCGTTCCAATGCTCAACCGAGCCGCCCGAATAGGTGATCTCGTAGGGGCTCATCGTGGCATCGCCCACGACGATGACCTTGTAGTCGCTCGGATACTTGTTCAGCACGTCCCAGGTCGGGATGCGGTTGTTCATGCGTCGGCGATTGTCCTTCCACAGCCCTTCATAGGGGCAATTGTGGAAGTAGTAGTATTCGAGATTCTTGATCTCGGACCGGGCCGCCGAAAACAATTCTTCCATGATGCGGACATACGGGTCCATGGAGCCGCCCACGTCGAGCAGCAGCAGGACCGAGACCGTATTGCGCTTCTCGGCGCGCATTTCGATGTCGAGATAGCCCTTGCGCGCCGTGTTGCGGATCGTCTGGTCGAGGTCGAGTTCATCCGGCGCGCCCTTGCGGGCCCATTTGCGCAGCCGCTTCATCGCGACTTTGATGTTGCGTGTGCCGAGTTCGACCGAGTCATCGTAATTCTTGAATTCGCGCTTGTCCCACACTTTCACGGCGCGGCGGTGACGGGACTTCTCCTGGCCGATGCGGACACCTTCCGGATTGTAGCCGTTCGCGCCGAAAGGCGACGTGCCGCCCGTGCCGATCCATTTGTTGCCGCCCTCATGGCGCTTCTTCTGTTCCTCGAGCCGCTTTTGCAGCGTCTCCATCAGTTTTTCGAAGCCGCCCATCGCTTCGATTTCGTCCATCTCTTCCTTGCTCAGGAATTTCTCGGACATCTTGCGCAGCCATTCCTCGGGAATG
>CAJXOF010000005.1 GCA_913057945.1 uncultured Hyphomonadaceae bacterium
CCAGGATCGCGCCGTCCATCTGGGCTGCACCGGTGATCATGTTCTTGACGTAGTCAGCGTGACCCGGGCAGTCGACGTGGGCGTAGTGACGGTTTTCCGTCTCGTATTCCACGTGCGCCGTGTTGATCGTGATGCCACGGGCTTTCTCTTCCGGCGCGGAGTCAATGTCCGCATAGGACTTGGACTCGCCACCGGAAGCTTCCGCCAGCACCATCGAAATCGCTGCCGTCAGCGTCGTCTTGCCGTGGTCAACGTGGCCAATCGTGCCGATGTTAACGTGCGGCTTGTTGCGTTCAAACTTTGCCTTGCCCATCGGGCCTCTCCTTGGTTCAGATTAGGTGTCCGGCCCGCCGGACGGATAAACATCAGGCCGAGCAGCCTGTTAAACGCGCCTCATAGCCATGTGTGGCGCCGGTTTCAAGCACGCAAATGCCAGTTCACTGCGGTCAGGTTTCCCGCCTTGCTCCAGTTGGAAACCCCGGATAAGCGGAAGCGGCCAGAACTTACGCAAGGACAATGACATGACCGCTGACCTTACGCCGCATGCCGAACGCGTGACCCGATCCTCCCTGAAAGCACTCGCAGAGGCGCGCGCCTCGATGGCGCCATTGCGCGCTGCGGGTTGGTCCATCGACCTGTCGCGACAGTATCTCGACGCCGATGCAGAGGCCGCCTTGCTGGATTTCGGACGCGATTCGAGCCTTCAATCGGCAGCCGATCACCTGTTCGCCGGAGACATTGTGAACCCGTCGGAGAACCGCCCGGCCCTGCATTGGGCATTGCGGGCGCAGGCTGAATTGTCCGGCGAGGCTGAGACTGTCCGGCAAAGCTTGCAGCCAGCGCTGGCGTTTGCCCGCGATGTCGTGTCCGGCGCGGTCACCAGTTCGACTGGCGATCCTTTTAACGCCGTTCTGCATATCGGCATTGGCGGATCGGATTTCGGCCCTCGCCTGATCGCGGACGCGTTCGAGGACAAGGCCTCCGGAAAAATCGACCTGCGCTTTTGCGCAAATGTCGACCCGTTCGATCTCGACCGGGCCATGCACGGCCTCGACCCGAAGCGCACGCTCGTCATCGGGGTCTCGAAATCCTTTGGAACGGAAGAAACCCTCTACAATCTCGCCCGCGCCCGGAAATGGCTGGAAGAAACGGTCGGAGACGAATCTCAGCAACATCTGGCGCTCGTGACCGCAAATGCAGATCGCGCCAAGGCCTGGCTGGACGGCCGCGAAGCGCATGTCTTCGATATGCCGCTATCGGTCGGCGGACGCTTCTCGCTGTGGTCAGCCGCATCGCTCGCCTGCATGATCTATCTCGGCGCAGACGTCTTCGAAGAAATCCTGCAGGGCGCTGCAGACATGGACGCCCACGTCCGGTCAACGGCCCTGGAAGAGAATGCAGCCATGCGTCTGGCACTGCTCGACTACTGGAACGCAACAGTACGTAACGAAAAGATGCGCGTCCTGCTCGCCTATGCAAACCGTTTGCGGATGCTTCCGACCTATCTGCAACAGCTTGAAATGGAATCGAACGGCAAGACCGTCGGCCCAACCGGCACGCCTGTGTCTGGCGCCACGGCCCCGGCCCTCTGGGGCGGCGAAGGCTCTGTCGGCCAGCATTCCTATCACCAATGGCTCCATCAGGGCTCGCAGGACGTGCCTTGCGAGTTCATCCTCGCCCCTGACCGTGACCGGGAGCCAGAAGGTATCAAGGCCCTCACAGCCCACGCACTCGCTCAGGCGGAAGTCCTCGCCAATGGCCGGGGCTTTGAAGACGTGAAGCGGGAGGAGCCCGACCTGTCCGACGATGTCGCGCGCCAGAAAGTTCATGCCGGTGGGCGTGCGTCCACCTTCTTGTCGCATGCCAAATTTGGCCCGAAAGCCTTTGGCGCACTGGTCTCCCTTTACGAACACCGGACCTATTTCGCCGGCCAGCTCTGGCATTTGAACCCGTTCGACCAATGGGGAGTAGAACGCGGCAAGACGATGGCCTCTCGCCTGAAGCCTGCCGTCGAGGGGAGCGCCAAGGCGGACGATCCTGTCACCTCCGCCCTTATCTCGATGATTACGGGGGAGTAGGCCGATCCGCGTCCTGCGAGAAGTCTGTGTCGGAGAGACCCGCGAGGTCCTGATGGGTGATGACGGATTGCCGATTGCCCTCCGACTTGAGCGCTGGTCGGATGGGGCGAGCCGTTTGAAACTGGGCCAGCGGGTCAGCGCGCGTATCCGCTCCCTCAAACCTGATCAGGGCGGCGCATTTGTTGAGACGCGCGACAAGGCAGAAGCCTTCCTGCGCCTGCCTGCCGGTCATGGCCTGACCGAAGGCCAGCTCATTGATGTCACCGTCTTGTCTGAAGCCCGGCAGGACAAGCTTCCACGCGTCTCCATGAAAGAGACTGATGCAGAATCATTCGGCATAGATTTCCGGGATAACATTCCGGTCGAAGATGTCAAAATCGGGGACGAACAGGTCGAAGCGGCTTTTGAAGATGCGCTCTCTCCTGCCGTGGTCATTCCGAATGGAGGGCGATTACGCATAGATCGGACCCATGCGCTGGTCGCCGTCGACATCGATTCCGCCGGACGACGCGGTAAGGGTAGCGCGGCAAGTAAAGCGCTCCAGCTGAACCTCGACGCCTGCGACGCGCTCTCGCGCCAGATCGGGCTCAGGAAGTTAGGCGGCCTCATCATTCTGGATTGCGTCGCGCCCCTGAATGCCGGGTCGCGTCAGAAGGTACAGGACGCCATCAGATCCCGCCTTGAAACAACAGGATTTCCAACGGCTACGGTGCTTGCACCCTCCCAGTTGGGGCTCATGGAAATGTCCCTGCCCTGGCGCGAAACGCCGTTGGACGAGCGCGTATTGGATGAACGCCGGGAACTCTCCGACGAATCGCTCTGCCTCGCCGGGTTGAGGCTGCTCGAACGCACGGCAGCGAAGAGCCCGATGGACCAGCTTGTCTTGGAGCTGCCTGAACGGGCCATGACATGGCTCGAAGGCCGGGGCGCACCTTTGATGGCGACGCTCTCCGATAAATATGGTCATCGCGTCTCATACCTGGCCTCGACGAAGCGCGCGCCAATCGTATATCAGGCCCCATGAGCAAACCTGTTTCCCCGAAATCCACCCAACCGAAATGCGCTCAGTGCCGGAAGAACCCCGTCTCTGCGCAGTACCGGCCTTTCTGTTCGAAACGTTGCGCAGATGTCGATCTGAACAAGTGGCTGTCTGAAGGATATGCCATTCCGGGCGCACCTGCCGACCTTGCCGATGATGTACCGGGCCAAGAGATGTCAGAAGATGACTGAAAACAGCATGGACAAGATTACAAGCCTTCGTTAGATACCGCGCTTCCCCAGTGGCCCGCCCGGGTAGCTCAGGGGTAGAGCAGCGGATTGAAAATCCGCGTGTCGGTGGTTCGATTCCGCCCCCGGGCACCATCTTTTCGAGACACCCTCCAAACATATAATGTTTACCACGGTCCGCGCGCCGCCGCGAAAGACCCTCCGTTCGAGGGGAAACCGGCCTCCTTGACCTGTATCAACAGTATGGATTGCTGCCTCCAATAAGGCGCTGTCTCTACGTGAGTCCCTGGCGTATTTTCTAGAGAGGACCGGATGGCGGCACCGAGGTTTACCTATCGACGACTGAACCGGCGCCTTGATGTCCTGGTCAAGGGACGGCTCTGGCTTCAGGTGATTATCGCCTTGGTCGCAGGCATCTCTCTCGGCTTGCTCCTCGGCCCAGACCTGGCGCTTATACCGCGCTCTCAGGCAGACCTCATTGGAGACTGGCTCGCCCTGCCTGGAAAGCTGTTCCTGGCCTTGATCCGCATGGTGATCATTCCATTGGCCTCCAGTTCCATTGTCCTGGGCATCGCTGGGACGGGCGGTGGCGAAGCGCTGAAAACCGTCGCCCGGAAACTCATCAGCTTCGTGCTCCTGACGACGGTTGTGGCGACGGTCATTGGCGTATCGCTCGCGCGGATGATTCGACCGGGCCGCTCGCTTGACGAAAGTCTCCCCCTGCCGCCGAGCCTCAAACCCGAACATCTGGAACTTGCCGAGCCGGCCCCCTCTGCGCTTGAGGAAATCACGCACAGCCTGCCGGACCTCATCACGAATTTGATCCCACAGAACGTCACCGCATCCCTGCTTGAACAGGATATGCTCGCCATTGTCGTATTTTCCTTGTTCGTCGGCATCGCAGCAATCACGACCGACAAGCGCGAACTGACCCGGCCACTTGTGGCCCTGACTGAAGCGGTACTTGAGATCAGCATGACGGTCATCCGAACTGCCATGCGGTTCGCCCCCCTGGCCGTGTTTGGCCTGATGGCCGAAACGATATCGGCGAGCGGTATCCGGACGCTTGCTGACCTTGCGATCTATTGCGGCATCGTGCTGAGCGGCTTGGCCCTTCTCCTGGTTCTCTACATCCTGATTGCGGCCGTTCTGGGCAGGATGGGGCCACGAGCTTTTCTAAGTGCTGTCGGACCCGTGCAGCTTCTGGCGTTTTCGACGTCCAGCTCTGCCGCGGTAATGCCACTCACCATGAAAACCGCTGTCGAAAAGCTAAAGACACCGCCTGCTCTCGCTGGCGCGATTGTGCCGCTCGCGTCCACCGTCAACATGGCCGGCACGGCGCTCTACCAGTCCGTCGCAATCGTGTTTCTGGCAGATATTGCCGGCGCACCCCTGTCGTATGGCGACCTCGCCCTTGTCATGGTGACGCTGACCGGTGCGTCCATCGGCGCGCCCGCAGCCCCTGGCGCCAGTATCGCAATCCTGTCAGCAACCGCTGCCAGCTTCGGCGTCCCTCTCACAGGGCTTGCGCTGGTGGTCGGCGTCGACCGCATTCTCGACATGGCGCGAACCCTGGTGAACGTTACCGGCGATCTCGTTCTGTGCCGTATCCTTTCCCCGAAGGCGGGTGTGCTTTCGCCATCCCCTCAACCGGCAGCAGATCCCATTTCGGATGCCCCTCCCCCGCTGGAGTGATCAACACCTCCGCAGGTATAAGCACACTACTATCCGTTGGATGTCTCCTTCAGGCTGCCTTGTTGCCTTTGGTTGGCGGCAGGACAGAGGACTCCAATACTCCGGGCTCATCCCACGCCCCTTCTGGGCGAATGATCCGATAAGGGTCTTCATCGAATGCCAGTTTTTGCGGATGATGCGGAATGGGAATCTCGATTTCGCGGTATTCATAGCCGGAGAACCAGAAGGGCGTGCGCCCCTCAATCAGGTGGCATTTGAATGTGCGTGACCAGACCGGCCAGAGCCGGGCCTGTATCTGACCGACCATCCGCGCATAGCCCTTCCGGGACACGATCTCGAAGCCGGCAGCGAGCAATATTCGCAATCCGGGACGCCCCCGTTCGCTCGGCAGCAAGGTAATACGCTCCAGCTTCGCAAACTCGGCAAACCAGCGGATGCGCAAGGTCCCGACCGGACGGCCATTTGTCTTCAGGATGAGATGAGTTGCGCAAAGATCATTCCCGTCAAACTCCTCCTCATATGGACAGTCCTGTTCCGTGAGGAAAACAGCTGACCGGATCGCGCTGACCTGATGGTAGCCATCCAGGGTGCGAACCACATCTGCCGTGTAGGTCTGATGAGCTTCTGGCGGCACCGGCCGGAGAAGCACCGATTCCCCCACCGTATTCCGAGCGCGACTCACGAAGCGTGATCCATGATTTGCCGGAAAGGAGGCTGGATATACAAATCTGGAAGCCCCCCCTCAAATTTCTGAAACCCCAGACTCAGCATGGAACGGCGGCCGTCCTCAGTGGCCCCGCGCGCATAGGCTGGAAACACGCCGAACATTTCCACCCGCAGTACCGCAGACGCCGTCATGATCTTCTTCCGGGCCTCAGGCGTCTTGCCCGCATAGACGCCCACATAGAAGGCCGACACGCCCTGTCCCTGTGCAGCAAGATGTTCATGACGGGGCGCTGCGGGGTCATATGACCCATCTCTCACGGCAGCCTCGCCAGCTTCGGTTAACGGGAGGGTGAGGAAGATTCCCTCCACAGGATCGCCCGTCACCCAAGCCGTCATGCCGGTTTGCACGTTCATCCTTGAAATAGAATCAACAGAGGCAAGTTTCCCATCAATCAGGTTTTCCGCCATGGAAACCGCCGCCTCCAGTTCCTCGCGAGTCGCAAGCCGGAATCCGAAGTCTTTCGCGCGCGCAACGAGCACTACAGCGTCAACATTGGCCAAGACCATTTTTCTAGTCTGCGTTGCATTCATGAGATTTCTCCATTACATGGTTAATTTTCATGACACAGTTTTAAGCGGGTGACTTCGGCGAGAAATGAAACGGGGGCTTTCATACGCGAAAGACGATCACGCGCCTTTTGACAGGTTCGATTGGGATCGGCTGAGGGTCTTTCGCGCAGTTGCGCGGACGGGCAGCATGAGCGCGGCGGCAACCGTGCTGGGGGGATCGCTCCCCACGATCAGTCGTCGGGTGACCGATCTCGAAAGCGCCCTGCACACAGAGCTCTTTCACCGTCACCATACAGGCGTAGACCTTACCGAAGCAGGCCGCACTCTTCTGCGCCATGCTGACCTGATGGCCGATACGATCCAGGCCGCGCAGGACGAAGTTGGCGGCGCCGCAAATGATGAAGGAAACTACCTCCAGCTCATCTGCAGCGAAGCGCTCGCCCTTTATTGGATTGCGCCCCGGCTCTCAGCATTCCAGCTCAGCAATCCTGATCTGATCATTGATCTTACAATCACCGACTCGCCCTCTGATTTTCACCGACTGGCGGGGGATATCGCCCTACAGATGTCACGGCCGAGTGAGTCCGATCTGGTAGTCCGCCGAATCGGCCGGTCACATTATGCCGGATTCGTGTCCAGCGACTGGCAGGAGGCTCATCCCTTGCCAATCTCCCTATCGGGTCTCGCCCAAACAGGAGCCCTGATACATGCGCCCTATACAGAACACCTGAACCGATCCGGAAACGCGTTTCCCGAACTCGGCATGATGCGCCGAATGAATGCCATGGAAGCCATGGTGTCATTCTGTCAGTCCTGCGTGGCTCCGGCCTTGTTACCGACCCATTTGATGGACAGGTTTGCGCAACTTGTCGTCTGCCCGATCCCCCGCGCACCGGCGTTGGATGTCTGGCTGTATCATACCCCGCGCGTACGAAAACTTAAGAATGGAGGTCGTTTGCTTGACTGGCTGCACGACATATTTGCGCCGGAAGAAAGCGACTGGTTCCGCCAAGTCGATGTGACGCGCTAAATCCGCCCTAGGCCACCAGCCCTTGCTGCCGCGCTGCGAGTTCCCTCAACGCCATGGGCGACCCCATGACCTGCCGATTCACGCCAATCCGCTTGAACCAGTAATGCAGGCCCACAAGGTCCGTGAACCCCATGCCGCCATGCACTTCAGTTGAAGTCCTCGCGATGAAGGTTCCGATCTCAGAGATGTGCGCTTTTGCAAGGAATGCCATCGCCAGCGCCTCTTCATCCTCGACGTCAATCGCATGCGCGGCATGCCAGAGCAGCGCCCGCGCCGGCTCAAGTTTCGCCGCCATTTCGGCGCATAGGTGTTTGACGGCCTGGAAGGATCCGATCACCCGGCCGAATTGTTGCCTTTCGGCGGCATAGGCGACCGCCTTGTCCAACATGCATTGTGCAGCGCCGAGTGTGTCGGCCGCCATCAGGACGCAAGCGACCGCAAAGACCCGGTCCACATCCCTGACCTGAATACCCTTGTCGATACTTTTCAGGCCAAGCTTTGAGAACACCCGTGTACGGTCAATGGTCTTGACGGGCTCTGCGGCTCCGGGCTCACCGGTATGGATCGCGTCATTGGCAAGGCAAAGCACATGGGTTGACCCGTGCACATCCATGGCCATCAATGTGCTTCCGGCAACGGTATCATCATGGATCAGCAGTCCGGAACCGTCCCGCCTCGACGTGAAATCATTCAGGGCGATCCCGAAACGGGTCTCGCCGGAGGCAATACCGTTTACGAAGGCTGAGCCGGTATCCCGCAGGGCGTATGCTACCACCGAATTGGAGAGAAACCGGGCCGGTACGACGCCGTAACCGAAGCATTCCTGCACCAGTATGGCGTCCAGCACGCCCAAGCCGGCGCCGCCATCCGCCTCGGGGACCAGTAACCCGTCCAGCCCGAGCGCGCCGAGGTCGGTCGCAAGCTGGGCGATTACCACCTCATCGCCGGCGGCTACCTTCCGGATCAGGTCGAGCGGCACTTCCTCTGCCACAAACCGCCGGACGGTTTCCTGCAACATGATCTGGTCTTCTGAGAGTCCGAATTCCATGTTTCTAGCTCCTCGCCGGCCGGGGCTCGCGCGGCATACTCAACCCGCGTTCAGCAATGATGTTCTTCTGGATCTGCGCTGTCCCGCCACCAATAATCAGTCCGAGGTCATACATGTAGCGCCACTGCCAGCTGCCCCCCGATCTCAGATGCTCCCCCTCCTCGTAAAGGATGCCCAGTTCTCCAAGCGCATCAATGGCAAGACCCGCGATCTGATGGTTCAGCTCACAGCCTTGCAGCTTCACAACCAGGCCCGAGAGGCCCGGTGACTCGCCTTTCAGGCGGTTGGTGGTAATTCGCAGGCCATTCGCCTGCATCGCATAGACTTCCCCTTGCAGCGCCATGAGCCGGTCGCGCAGGACGGGATTATCGATCAGACGCTGGCCGTTGACGGTTTCTGTCTTCATCAGCTCAACCAGCTCGACAAAGCGTGCCTTTGTCGCGTTCGGGTCCCCCAGCATACCACGCTCATGGGTCAGCGTGGCATTGGCGACCTGCCAGCCCTTGTTGACCTCGAACACCACGCCGCTCTTCGGTACACGTACGTCAGTGAAAAACACTTCATTGAAGTTCGCCGCACCGGTCATGTCCACCAATGGCCGGACTTCGATGCCGGGTGTATCCATCGGGAACAGGATATAAGTAATGCCGTGGTGTTTCTTCGCGTCGGGGTCGGTACGGACCAGGCAAAACATCATGTCAGCCTGACGTGCTGTTGAGGTCCATATCTTCTGACCGTTGATGACGAAATCGTCGCCATCGTCGACTGCGCGTGTGCGTACTGCGGCAAGATCAGATCCCGCGCCTGGCTCTGAGTAGCCCTGGCACCAGATCAGCTCGCCCTTCAGCGTCCGCTCAATGTACGCCTCTTTCTGTTCCGGCGTGCCAAGCTCCAGCAGGGTCGGCACCAGCATGGAGATGCCTTGCCCCGCCAGCGGCCTCGGCAGGCCGGACCGGGCGAACTCTTCCGCGATGATTCGGGATTTCAAAATATCGGGCTCGGCGCCATATCCACCATATTCGGTCGGAATGGTCCGGGCCGTCAGGCCCTCCCGGATCAGGAAGTCCTGCCAGGCAAGGCGTTTGGGATGCTTCAGCCCCTTGTCCTCAGGGCCCGGCGCAAGGTGGGCATTGGCTTTGAGGGTGTCCGCAATCTGGTCGCGGAAAGCGGCGTATTCGGGGCTTAGTGTCAGGTCCATGAGACAAGTCTCGACCGGCTTCCCCAAGGTCTGGCAATATCTAAATCGAACTCTGCCTTGCAGAACCTTGCGTAAGGCCTGCTAGAAATTGCTCCAGTCAAAGGAGGACACTCATGCCCGTCGAATACAAGAAACAAGGCAATATCGCGATCATCACCATGAACCGGCCGGAAGCGCGCAATGCGATCAACGCTGAAATGGCCAGCACAATGGAAGCCGCCATAGACCAGATGGAATCCGATCCTGAAGTTTGGGTCGGTATTCTGACCGCTGTCGGCAAGGCGTTCTGCGCCGGCGCGGATTTGAAGGAAATCTCGGCAGGCAATGGCGCCGGCCTCTCTACCAAGAAGGGCGGATTTGCCGGCATTGCGCGCCGCGAACGGACCAAGCCCCTGATTGCGGCCATCACCGGATCGGCGCTCGCGGGCGGCACGGAAATCGCCCTGTCCTGCGACATGATCGTCTGTGCCGACAGCACGAATTTCGGCTTGCCGGAAGTGAAGCGGTCGCTTGTGGCAGCTGCCGGCGGCCTCTTCCGCCTGCCCCGCGCGGTTGGACGCGCTGTCGCCCTCGAAGCCATCCTGACAGGCGACCCGCTCCCGTCACAGCGCGCTTATGAACTGGGCATGGTCAACAAGGTCGTCCCCGAAGCTGACGTCATGGCTGAAGCCGAAGCGCTGGCCGCGCGCGTGACCGCCAATGCCCCGCTCGCCGTCGCTGCCAGCCGCGCCGTCGCAATGGATGCAACCAGCAAGACAGATGACGAACTCTGGAAGGACAGCGGCACGGCCTTCGGCAAGATCGTCGGGACCGAAGACTTCAAGGAAGGGCCGAAAGCCTTCATCGAAAAGCGCGCCCCTGTCTGGAAGGGCCGCTAACTACGATACCTGTGACTTGAGCCATCGGACCGCGCCCAATCCAGCCGCGCGTCCGGTGGCCATGCAGGCCGTCAGCAGATAACCGCCTGTTGGCGCGTCCCAATCCAGCATCTCACCCGCACAGAACATGCCGGGCTGTTGCTTCACCATGAAGTGGCCGTCCAGTGCCTCGAAAGACACACCGCCCGCCGCGGAAATCGCCTCATCCAGCGGGAAAGGCTTTCCGAGTGGGATCGGCAGGCATTTGATCAGTCGGGCCAGGCGTTCGGGATCATTGGAAACTTCCAACCCGCCAAACTCAAACAACAAGGCGCGCTTGACGCCTTTCAGGTTTGCCGCTTTGCGAAGATGGTTGGAAAGCGACTGCTTTCCCCGCTCTTGTGTCAGGCGGCTGACCAGCGTTTCCTCCGCGAGGTCAGGCGCGAGATCAATCTCCAAAATCGCCTGTCCGTCGGTCTCCAGTCGGTCGCGGATAGCGAGGGACAGGGTGAAGATCGCGCCGCTTTCCACGCCCCGGTCGGTCACGACGAATTCTTCCCGGCTCGCCTGATCCCCAAAACGAACAGCAACATTCTTCACGGGCGTTCCAACAAATTCCGTCCTCATGCGGTCTGACCAGTCTACGGTGAAGCCACAATTGGACGGCCGGAAAGGCTCTGTTTGTATGCCCCTCTCGGCGAACACAGGTGACCAATTCCCATCCGAGCCAAGCCGCTTCCAGCTTCCTCCGCCCATGGCGAATATCTGAGCGTCTGATTGCACAGAGATGGGGCCCTCGGGCGTGTCAAAGATGAGGTCGGCATTGTCGCTCCATCCCGTCCAGCGATGCCGCGTGTACAACTGGACACCTTGGGACTGCAGCCGTGCGAGCCACGCCCTCAGGAGCGGCGAAGCTTTCATTTGCACCGGGAACACGCGCCCCGTCGGCCCAATTGTCGCCTCAACACCAAGGCCCAGCATCCATTCCGCGATGGATGCTGGCCCAAATTCGCTAAGAGCATTTTTCAGCAAGGGCGCCACATCTGGATAGCGTGAGCTAAGGTTTTCACCTTCGCGCCTATTGGTAATATTCAGGCCGCTCTTGCCGGCCATCAGGAATTTTCGTGCCGGGCTGGGCATGGCTTCATAGAGGATGACCGCATACCCGGCGTCGGACAGGATTTCCGCTGCCATCAGGCCGGCGGGTCCTGCGCCGATAATGGTAGCATTCGGCGCTAGCTCAGTCATCGCGATTGACACGCGCCTTACCCCGCCCAAGCGCAAGCGCCTTGATGGCGCCCCGGAAGGTCTGCACTTCCTGCCGCGTCCAGTCAGCCCGGACCAGAGCAGCGCGCAAATTGTCTTTCATCAGCGGTGTCTTTTCCGGCGGGAAGAAATAGCCAGCGCGTTCCAGTTCCTCTTCGAAATGCTCGAACATGCGGAAGAGTTCATCGCGCGGCGCCGGCTCACCCAGTTTCGCCTTGTCCTGTGAGATCACCAGATCCGATTGCTCGCGTCGCTTGCCCCATTCGGCGCAGAACACGCAGACAGCCTGCGCGAGGTTCAGGCTCTTGAACTCCGGATCGACCGGATAAGTCATCAGGAAGTCCGCAACCGCCACGGCGTCATTGGGCAAGCCAGACTTTTCGGCACCAAACATGATGGCGGATTGGCCAGTTTCCAGCCGCTCATATGCCAGATCGGCCGCTTCGCTCGCGTCCCCTACACGCTTTTCAATGCCGCGAAGGCGGGCTGTAGCGGCAGCAAGCCAGGTGATGCCCTCCAGCGCCTCTGGCAAAGTCTCGAAGACGCGCACTACTACGCCCGACTCGAACGCCCCGGCAGACATTGTATCTGCGGCAGGATTAGGCCAGCCATCGCGCGGCGTCACCAGACGAAGGTCGGTCAGTCCGAAATTGCGCATTACACGAGCCGTAGCGCCAATATTCTCGCCCAATTGGGGGCTGTGAAGGATAATTGCGGGGTTGCGCTGATCTGACATG
The DNA here is from genome assembly GCA_913057945.1 of uncultured Hyphomonadaceae bacterium. GTDB lineage: Bacteria > Pseudomonadota > Alphaproteobacteria > Caulobacterales > Hyphomonadaceae > Hyphomonas. The sequence continues at coordinate 12,373 of CAJXOF010000005.1, forward strand.
GTTTTCCCTGTTTTGACGCGGCTGTGGGCTCTGCTATAGCCCTGCGAGAATAGTGCAACCGCAGGGAATACAAACATGGCGAAAATCAAGGTCAAAAATCCGATCGTCGAGATGGACGGGGACGAAATGACCCGCATCATCTGGCAGATGATCAAGGACCGGCTGATCCATCCTTATCTCGACATCGACCTCAAATATTACGACCTGTCGGTCCAGAAGCGTGATGAGACGGACGACCAGATCACCATCGACGCAGCCAATGCAACCAAACAATACGGCGTTGCTGTCAAATGCGCCACGATCACACCAGACGAAGCCCGCGTTGAAGAGTTTGGCCTGAAGAAGATGTGGCGTTCGCCGAATGGCACAATCCGCAACATTCTCGGCGGCGTTGTTTTCCGCGAGCCAATCGTGATCTCCAACGTCCCACGTCTGGTGCCAGGCTGGACGAAGCCGGTCGTGGTCGGCCGTCACGCGTTTGGTGACCAGTACAAGGCCACCGACTTTCTCGTGCCGGGCAAAGGCAAGCTGACCATGAAATGGGAAGCCTCCGACGGATCCGATGCCAAGGAATTCGAAGTCTTCGACTTCCCCTCCTCTGGTATCGCCATGGGCATGTACAACCTCGACGAGTCCATCCGTGACTTCGCGCGCGCCAGCCTGAACTACGGCCTGCAGCGCAAATGGCCGGTCTACCTGTCGACCAAGAACACGATCCTGAAAGCCTATGATGGCCGCTTCAAGGACATCTTCCAGGAAGTGTTCGATGCTGAATTCGCAGACAAGTTCGCTGAGTTCGGCGGCACTTACGAGCACCGCCTGATCGACGACATGGTCGCAGCGGCCATGAAGTGGTCCGGTGGCTATGTCTGGGCCTGTAAGAACTATGACGGCGACGTCCAATCCGACACGGTCGCCCAGGGCTACGGCTCGCTGGGTCTCATGACTTCCGTTCTGATGACGCCGGATGGCAACACGGTTGAAGCCGAAGCCGCCCACGGCACAGTGACGCGTCACTACCGCAACCACCAGAAGGGCGAAGCGACTTCGACGAACTCCATTGCGTCGATCTTCGCCTGGACCCGTGGCCTCGACCATCGCGGCCGCATGGATGACACGCCTGACGTGCGCGCCTTCGCTCAGAAGCTGGAAGAGACCATCATCAAGACAGTCGAGAGCGGCCAGATGACGAAGGACCTCGCCCTGCTCGTCGGTCCGGATCAGGAATGGCTGACGACTGAAGGCTTCATCGAAGCCGTCGACAAGAACTTCCAGGAAGCCATGTCGAAATCCTGATAGGCTCAGGACTTAAAGAACAAAGCCCCGCAACTCGGTTGCGGGGCTTTTTTGTTCAGGCAATGAATTTGGCGACGAACCAGGCCCCCAGCACGATCCCCAGCAAGGGGATCAGCGCAATCAACCAGATGGGCCGCGCCTTGATGTTTCCAAGCTTTTCTTCCGGGTCCATCATGCCTCTCCCAACAAGATGCGCACATGATCCTCCAGATCGAGTTGGCGGAGGCGTTTGAGCCGTTCCGTCAACAGGATGCGGCGGAGGCGCTGATAGGCGATTTCGAGATCGTCATTCACGATCACATAATCATAGCGGCGCCAATGCATGATCTCGCGCTTGGCATCTTCCATGCGGCGCGCCACGATCTCTGGCGTGGATCCCGGCCGCGCCGCCAGACGCTGCTCCAGAGCGCTGATGCTCGGAGGCAAGATGAATACCGAGACCACGTCATTCGGCATCTGGTCGTGCAGTGCATCGGCGCCTTGCCAATCCACATCGAAGAGGACGTCTTCCCCGGTTTCAAGCCTGGCCACCGTGTCGGCCTTGGGCGTGCCGTAATACTTGTCAAAGACGTGCGCCCATTCGAGGAATTCGCGGCGCTCAATCATGTGATGAAACTCGTCGACGGACCGGAAATGATAGTCTTTTCCGTCTTTCTCCCCAGGCCGGGGCGGACGTGTGGTCGCCGAAACCGACAAATTCACATCATCGAATTCCTCGATCAGTTTCTTGGCAAGCGTTGTCTTGCCAGCGCCGGATGGACTCGACAGAACCAGCATGAGTCCCCGGCGATGGCCGTGGTCCTTTGGATGTCCGCTATTCGACATTGGCTGACTGCTCCTTGAACTGGTCTATTGTTCCTTTGAGGGTGAGACCTGCATTCGTCAAATCCAGACTGATGGATTTGGAGCAGAGCGTGTTGGCCTCGCGATTGAGTTCCTGGGCGAGAAAATCGAGCTTCCGTCCCACAGGTGAGCCACCTGAAAGCAATTTTCTCGCAGAGTCGAAGTGTGCGAGCAGCCGGTCCAACTCCTCGCGGACGTCGGCTTTAGCAGCCGTCAGGGCAAGTTCAGCCGCCAGCCGTTCCGGGTCCACTTGCTGGTCTGCGCCCAATTCTTCCAATTGTTTCGACAGCCGCGCCTTGAGCAGCGCAGGCTGGTCTGCCGCGAGCGAAATAGCGGTGCCCGTCGCTGATGCCAGTTCGTCGACCAGACCGGAGAGCATCGTTTGCAGCGCGCTGCCCTCGGCCTGGCGGGCCTGGTCCAGCTCCGCAAGCGCCACACCCGCAGCCGATTCAAGTTCAGCCATGACGTCTGGATTCGCCGCAACGTCCCGGATGTTCGCCGATCCGGCTTCCACAACGCCCTTTACAGTCATCAGGGTGGCGATGGCTTCGCTGGAAATGCCGACCCCATGCGCCTTTTCTGCCGCCGCCAGCAATGTGTCCAGCAAGGCCTGATCGATGGTGGCGCCCCCTGCCTGATCGCTCAGCTCGATCCTGAGCGAGACCTGAAGGGATCCGCGATTGAACCGTTTCGAAGCCGCAGCTTTGACGACACGTTCCAGCGCATCGAACCCGGGAGGGGTGTTCACCCGTACATCCAGCCCCCGACCGTTCACGCTCTTGGCTTCCCAAGCCCAGGCGCCCCACTCTGCTTCTCCCGTGACACGGGCAAAGCCGGTCATGCCGGATAGGTTATTCATTTCCCTGCCCGCTCCCTCTGTATTTCTTCACGTTCATATTGGCGGTAAGCCGCGACATTCCGGTTGTGCTCGGCCAGCGTCTTCGCGAACAGATGGCCGCCCTTGCCGTCTGCCACGAAAAAGATATGGCCCGTCTCGTCAGGATTCAGCACGGCCGCGATGGCCTCCCGGCCCGGATTGCAGATCGGCGTCTTTGGCAGACCATCAATCTGGTATGTATTCCAGTCTGTCTTCCGGTCGATCTCGGAGCGGTACAGCGTACGGCGCTCCCCCCGGCGGTTATACAGGGGCTCCCCCCTGGAGATCCCATAGATGATCGTTGGGTCGCTCTCCAGCCTCATGCCGCGCTTCAGGCGTGTTACGAACAGGCCGGCAATCTGCGGACGTTCTCCCGCAATCCCCGTTTCCTTCTCGACAACGGAGGCAAGGATCACCGCCTCTTCTGGCGTCGATATGGGCAGACCTTCAGCGCGCTTGGGCCAGAGATCGGCCAATACGTCGGCTTGTGCCTTGCGCATTCGCTCGACCAGTTCTGTGCGGGTCGTGCCGCGCTGAAAGAGGTATGTGTCCGGTAGCAGCATGCCTTCGCCGATTTCCGTCGCCGGCATCTCGCCGGTGAGGATCGGGTCGGCTTCAACGATCTTCAGTAATTGGGACGTGGTCCGGCCTTCCGGCAGCGTTAACTTGTGGAGGACCGATTTTCCTTCGATCAGGACATCCATCACATCCGTCACACTCACGCGTGGCTCGAGAACGAATTCGCCGGTCTTGATGGCAAGTTCAGTGCCGTCGAGCCGTGCTTTAAGGCGAACCAGGCGGTCGTCCTGCACGATACCGTCCTGCTCCAGCCGCAAGGCCACGCGGGTCAGCGTTTCCCCCGGCTCAACCGTGAAAACGTGCTGTTCTGTGGAGGGGCCGGCTTTCGATATTTCATTCTGGAACCAGAGCCAACCGCCACCAAGTGCTGCGCCGCCCACAAACAGCAGGAGCACCAGCACTGAAAGCAGGCCTTTGATGAATTTCATGAACGCCTCGCGAATCCTGACTGTGCCAGCCTACATGCCAACCCCAGCCCGGAGAAACAGGCTTACTGAACTTCCTTGAGAACCAGCGATGCGTTCGTGCCGCCAAAGCCGAAGCTGTTGGACATGGCCGCGCGCACCCGGCCCTTCTTGGCCTTGTGCGGGATCAGGTCCAAAACGGTCTCGAAGCTCGGATTGTCGAGGTTCAAGGTCGGCGGCATCACCTGGTCACGGATCGCGAGTGCGCAGAACGCACTTTCGATGGCTCCGGCAGCGCCGAGCAAGTGTCCGACGGCCGACTTGGTCGACGACATGGACATGTTCTTGGCATGCTCGCCGAAGGCCCGCTCAACGGCACCGGCTTCACCTTCATCACCCTTCGGGGTCGAAGTGCCGTGGGCGTTGACGTAGTCGATCTCGGACAGGTCCATGCCGGAATGCTTGAGCGCCATCTTCATGGCACGGTATCCACCCTCGGCACCTTCAGCAGGTGCCGTGATGTGATAGGCGTCACCCGTCAGGCCGTAGCCTGCGACTTCCGCGTAGATTTTCGCGCCACGCGCCTTTGCATGCTCGTATTCTTCGAGCACCACAATCGCGGCGCCTTCACCCATGACGAAGCCATCCCGGTCCTTGTCATAAGGACGGGAAGCCTTTTCGGGCGTGTCATTGAAATTCGTAGACATGGCCTTGGCAGCGCAGAAACCTGCGATGCCGATGCGGCCAATGACAGCCTCAGCGCCGCCGGCAACCATGACATCCGCATCGCCATATTTGATAAGGCGGGCAGAGTCGCCGATCGCATGGGCGCCGGTGGCACAGGCCGTCACCACCGAATGGTTAGGCCCTTTGAATTTGTGCCGGATCGATACCTGGCCAGAGGCCAGATTGATCAAGGCAGCAGGGATGAAGAACGGGCTCACTTTGCGCGGCCCGCTCTCATGAAGCGTGATCGCCGTCTTGTAGATGGATTCAAGGCCACCAATACCGGACCCGATCAGAACGCCAGTGCGCTCCTGACCTTCATCGTCCTCGGGCTGCCAACCAGAATCCTCTACAGCCTCATCAGCTGCAGCGATCGCATAAAGAATGAACTCGTCGATCCGGCGCATCTCTTTCGGAGATACGAATTTAGCCGGATCAAACGCATGGGGGTCTCCTTCGCCGCCACCGCGGCCTGTTACCCACGGAACCTGAAACGCAATCTTGCACGGCATGTCCTCAGGATCGAACGTATCAATACGTCCGGCTCCAGACTTGCCTTCAATCAGGCGCTCCCAGGTTGCCTCACGGCCAGCGGCCAGTGGCGAGACAATCCCGATTCCGGTAATAACAACGCGGCGGTCTGACATAGAAATCCCGAAATCTTAGATGTGAGCTTTGATGTGCGTTACCGCATCACCAACCGTGCGGATAGATTCCTGCACGTCATCCGGGATCTCAATGTTGAACTCTTCCTCGAAGGCCATGACCAGTTCAACCAGGTCCAGCGAGTCGGCGCCGAGATCATCGATGAAGCTTGCGCTCTCGACGACTTTGTCACCATCCACGTCGAGATTATCGACAACAATTTTTTTAACGCGTTCTAGAACGTCAGACATGAGTACCTCTCTGAAAATGCCTGAGGACTGGCCCAGATTCGAACCATTGTGTTGCGCCTAGCATACACTGGGGACGAGCGCCAAGTCCTATGAGTGGGGCTTGCTGTAGTGAAATCAAATCATTGCCATGCCGCCATTCACGTGGAGTGTCTGTCCAGTGACATAGGCGGCTTGGTCGGAAGCAAGATAAACGGCTGCGGCGGCAATGTCTGCACCCTGGCCGAGGCGACCAGCAGGAATCTGGCCCAAAAGTGCCTCTTTCTGCTTTTCCGGCAACACATCCGTCATGGGTGATTCGATGAATCCGGGCGCAATCGTATTGGCGGTAATCCCGCGGCTGGCGACTTCCTGAGCCAATGATTTGGTAAATCCGATCATGCCGGCCTTGGAGGCGCAATAGTTCGCCTGGCCCGGATTTCCGGTCACGCCGACAATGGATGTAATTCCGATGATCCGACCGTGGCGACGCTTCATCATGCCTCGCACACAGCTCTTCGTGAGACGGAAATAACTGCCCAGGTTGACCGAAAGAACATCATTCCAGTCATCATCCTTCATCTGCATCAGCAGCTTGTCGCGCGTGATTCCGGCATTGGCGACCAGAATGTCGAGCGGGCCGATCGCTTCTTCAGCGCGGCCCACAAGGCCATCCACAGACTCAGCGTCAGATAGATTGCAGGGCACGATGGCGCTGTCGCCCTTGAGCGTGCCGGCAACTTCTTCGAGCACGTTCTCGCGCGTGCCAGAGAGGGCGACCTTGGCGCCTGCTTCCGACAGGGCTTGTGCGATGGCGCGGCCAATTCCGCCGGAGGCGCCCGTCACGAGGGCCGTACGGCCGGTAAGATCAAACATCTTGTCTATCCCTTCATTGCTTCTGCAAAGGCTTTGAGATCCTCGGGGGTTCCGAGCGTGAAACCGTTGAGCGCCTTGTCGATTCGGCGTTGCATCACCGTCAGCACCTTGCCATTGCCTGCTTCGCCCGTCGCTTCAACTCCCTGAGCAATCATGAATTGCACACTCTCGGTCCAGCGCACACGGCCAGTGACCTGTGCGACAAGGTTCTTCCGGATCGTTTCCGGGTCGGTCACGGCACTTGCAGACACGTTCGCGACCAGTTCAGTCACCGGCTGCGCGATCGACACATCGGCCAGTGCCTCTGCCATCGCATCGGCGGCCGGCTGCATCAGCGCGCAATGGAACGGCGCGGAAACGTTGAGGAGCATGGCTTTCTTGACGCCATTGTCCTTCGCCTGCGCGCAGGCGGCTTCAACCGCATCCTTGCGGCCCGATATGACCAATTGCCCCGGCGCATTGTCGTTCGCAATATCACAGGCTCCACCGGTTTCGCGTCCAGCTGCACAGGCGGCCTCAGCCTGATCTATGTCTGCGCCCAACAGGGCCGCCATTGCGCCCTCTCCCGGCTGTACCGCAGCCTGCATGGCGTTGCCCCGAATGCGCAGGAGGCGCGCCGTATCCGCCACACCAAGTGCGCCTGCAGCCGCAAGCGCGGAATATTCACCCAGGGAATGACCCGCCACATAGGCGGCATCCCTGGCTGACAATCCAAATTCAGTTTCCAGGGCGCGGGCGGCGGCAACACTGTGCGCCATGAGGGCGGGCTGTGTATTTGCCGTCAGCGTCAGCTCTGCAATATCCCCGGTCCACATGAGGCCGGACAGATCTTGCCCAAGGGCTTCATCAATCTCGGCAAAGACGTCTCGGGCCGACTGAAAAGCCTCCGCCAGCGTCTTGCCCATTCCGATTTCCTGGCTCCCTTGCCCAGGAAAGATCAGCGCGAATTTTTTCATGTCTGGTTTCTCCAAATTGCGCCCGTGGTTAAAGGTGACCGCGAATGTAAGCAAGCGCTTGAAAAACAGGCCCAAATGCGCTTTACACCCGCCTTCACTCGCAGGCATGCGGCCCTTGGTAGTTTGGAATGAGCCAGACGAAGAGGGGCCATCGCCCGGCAGTTTCCCGCTGTCTGGCGCCGCATGGCTCTACTATGGGACTGAAAACATGGCACTATATGAGCATGTCGTGATCACACGACCTGACATTTCGCCTGCTCAAGTCGAGACGTTTGTCGAAGAACTGAGCGGATTTCTCAAGGAAAAAGGCGCATCCGTTGGCAAGACCGAATACTGGGGTCTTCGCAACTTGGCCTATCCAATCAAGAAACAGCGCAAGGGGCATTATTCCCTCCTGAACATCGACGGCCCAGCCGATGCGGTTCAGGAACTCGAACGCCGTCTTCGCATCTCCGACGACGTCATGCGCTATATGACGATCCGCGTTGAAGCCCTGAGTGATGAACCCTCGCCGGTTCTCTCTCGCAAAGACCGTCGTCGCGACTAGGGAAGGACACTCGAAATGGCTCAGAAACTGAACATCACGAACATTCCTGCCCGCCGTCCGTTCGGACGTCGCCGCAAGGTCGACCCGTTCACCGGTCAGAACGCGCAGGAAATCGACTACAAGGACGTGAAACTGCTGCAGCGCTATATCTCTGAAAAAGGGAAAATTGTGCCCAGCCGCATCACGGCCGTAAACCTCAAGAACCAGCGCAAGCTTGCTCAGGCGATCAAACGCGCCCGCATGCTGGCCCTGCTTCCGTTCGAAGTGAAGTAAGGAGACACGAACATGCAAGTCATCCTTCTTGAACGCATCGAACGCCTCGGCAAAATCGGCGAAGAAGTGAACGTGAAGAACGGGTTCGCCCGGAACTTCCTGATCCCTCAGGGCAAAGCTCTGCTCGCCAATGATCGCAACCGGGCTCGCTTCGAGTCCGAGCGCGAAGCCATCGAAGCTCGCAACGCTGAAGCTCGCGCGAATGCCGAAGCCGAAGCCGGCACGCTGGACGGAACCATCTTCACCCTGATCCGTCAGGCTGGCGACACCGGACAGCTCTACGGTTCGGTTACCGCACGTGATGTGGCCGATGCCGCCGAAGCCGCCGGTCACCCGGTTCCCCGGTCCGGCGTCCGCCTCAACCGTCCGATCAAGGCCATCGGCCTGTACGACGTGGCGATTCGCCTGCACGCAGAAGTCACCATCACGGTTCAGGCGAACATCGCCCGCTCCACGGAAGAGGCAGAGCGTCAGGCCAAGGGCGAAGACATTGTTGCTGCGCTCCAGGCTTCGAACCAGGAACTCGCTCAGGAACAGGCCGGCGAACTCGCCGAAGCCGCTGCTGAGCGCGCCGAAGCCGGCGGCGAAGACGAAGAATAGTCTTCCGCATATCCAGATTGAGGGCCGCAGCTATCCACAGCTGCGGCCCTTTTTTTGTGGAGCAACGGTGAATTGCGCAGTTCGTTCGGCATCAAGACGATGAATTCGCCTCGCAGGTGAGGTAAAAGAATCGGATGCCTCTTGATGACGCCCCCGCTTCAACCATCGCTCCACCGCACAATCTGTCGGCAGAGGCGGCTGTGCTCGGCGCAATCCTGTTCGACAACAATGCCTATCAGCGTGTGGCCGACATCCTGCGGCCGTCTGACTTCTACGCGCCCGCGCATCAGGAATTGTTCGACGTCTCGGCGACCATGATCCAGCAGGGCCGAATCGCTGACGGGGTGACCCTACGCGAGCATTTCGAGAAGGCCGAGAAACTCGCCGAAATCGGCGGCGCGCGCTACCTGGAGCAATTGCTTGATTCGGCCGCCTTCGGCCCGGAAGTCGGCGACTATGCCCGCATGATCCGCGATCTCGCCATGCGGCGCTCGCTGGTCGGCATCGGCAGCGAACTCACTGGGCGCGCCCTGAACCCGACCCCGGAAGAAAACGGCGAACGTCAGATCGAGTTGGCCGAACGGCAATTGTTCGACCTGGCAGAGCGCGGCTCGTCCGGACGCGGATTCACGACATTCTCCGAGGCCCTGACAGAATCCTTGAAGAATGCCGAAGCGGCCTTCAAACGCGAAGGCAAGATCGCCGGCATCCCGACCGTGCTGCGCGACCTCGATGAAAAGCTCGGCGGTCTGCACAGGTCCGACCTGATCATCCTCGCGGGTCGTCCCTCAATGGGGAAAACCTCGCTCGCAACAAACATCGCTTACAATGCGGCCGCGGCCTATCGCGCCGAAGTACAGGATGACGGATCGAAAAAGACCATCGACGGCGCAATCGTCGGCTTCTTCTCGCTCGAAATGTCGAACGAACAGCTCGCAACGCGGATCATCGCGGAGCGAACGGGCATCACCACCCACCGCATCCGGCAGGGCGACCTTGACAAGAGCGACTTCGAACGGCTGCGCGAAGCAACCGAAGAGCTTCAGAATCTGCCGCTCTATATCGACGATACAGGCGGCATCTCGATCAGCCAGCTGGCCGCCCGCGCCCGTCGCCTCCAGCGATCTGTCGGCCTCGACATGATCGTGATCGACTATCTGCAGCTCATCACCGTGACCAGTGGTAACGCCAATGCGAACCGCGTTCAGGAAATCACGCAGATCACGACGTCCCTCAAGGCGCTCGCAAAAGACCTGAACGTTCCAATCATTGCCCTGTCCCAGCTATCGCGAGCTGTTGAACAGCGCGACGACAAACGCCCCCAGCTGTCTGACCTTCGGGAATCCGGGTCGATCGAGCAGGACGCCGATGTCGTCATGTTCGTCTATCGCGAAGAATATTACCTGTCGCGGACCGAGCCCGGCGCAGACCCGAGCGATCCGTCCTCAAACGAGAAATGGAGCCAGTGGCGCGAGCGCATGGACCAGGTCTATGGCAAGGCCGAAGTTATCATCGGCAAGCAGCGGCACGGCCCGATCGGGCGCGTGGAACTGGCGTTCGATTCGAACATCACCCGCTTCGGGGACCTGTCCCGAGACCAGCAAGGCTATGGCAGCGATTTTGACGAATAGCGACTAAAGCTGTCCCAGCCAGTCAAGCAGCAGGCGGTTCACCTCTTCAGGACGCTCCTGTTGCGTCCAGTGCCCACAGCCCTCAAGCAACTCCGCCCCGCGAAGATCGCCGAGGCTCTTTTCCATTGCGGCGACCATGTCACCCGGAAACATTTTCAGGACGAGATCTCTGGTTCCCCCGATGAAGAGTGACGGCTGGCCAATTACCGCCGGAGAGGAATGCGCTTTCAGATAGGCATGATCGCGGTGCCAGTTGCGATAGCGGTTCAGCGGCCCCCGGAACCCGGACTCGCGGAATTGAGCGGCGTAATAGGCGACGTCCTTCTCATTCAGCCAGGGCAGCGGCATGTCCGGTTCGGTCAAGCGGTGGAGCAATGTATCGCCATGCTTCTTGTCGAACGGCCATGTGCCGTCTGGGGCATCACCTGAAATGGCATAATAGAATTTTCGGATGGTCTCAGCCGGATCGGCTTCGAGTTCGGCCTCGGGCGGTCCCTGATCCTGAAAGTAGACTTGATAGAAGAATAGGCCGCGATCCGTGAACAAAGCGCGCGCCGCATCGATGAAGACCACATCACCGGGCGGCACATAAGGCACAGACAGGCCGGCCACCGCGCGGAAGCGATCCGCGTGGAGCCGCGCCGTATTCCAGGCAATCGGCGCGCCCCAATCATGACCGACGACAACGGCTTTCTCATCCGGGGACAAGACCGCCGCAAGGCCGGCAATGTCTCCGGTCAGGCTTTCCATGTCATAGGCTTCGACTGCATGCGGCCGGTCCGAGCCCCCATAGCCGCGCACATCAGGAGCCGCGACCCGGTAGCCTGCCTTGGAGAGCGCCTCGATCTGGTGACGCCAGGAATGCCAGCTCTCCGGAAACCCGTGAACGAGAATGACAAGCGGACCGTCCCCTGCCAGAGCCACGCGCAGGCGGACGCCATTCGTCTCGATCATTCTCAGCTCGGGAGACATCGCTTTGCCTAGTCCTTGTCACCGATCCATTTGAATTTCGGCTCATCCCACCACGGGTAAAAGTTCGGCATTCCGTCGGAGACTTTAACCGGATAGACTGGCTTGCGCTTTTCGAGGAAGCTCATGACGCCTTCCTTGGCGTCCTGGGTCTTGCCACGGGAATAGATCGCGGCCGAGTCCACAATATGGGCCTCCATCGGATGGCTGGCCCCAAGCATGCGCCACATCATCTGCCGTGTCAGGCTGGTAGAGACGGCGGCGGTGTTATCGGCAATCTCCCGGGCCATGGCGCGGGCCACATCCATCAGCTCCGCCTGCGGATGGACCGAGCGAACAAGACCACCATCCATCGCTTCCTGCGCCGGGAAGACACGGCCGGAATAGCACCACTCCAGCGCCTGTGAGATGCCCACCAGCCGCGGCAGGAACCAGCTGGAAGCTGCTTCCGGATTGATACCCCGGCGATTGAACACGAACCCGAACCGAGCATTGTCCGATGCGATGCGGATATCCATCGGCAACTGCATGGTCACACCAATCCCGACGGCGGCGCCATTGATGGCGCCGATCACCGGTTTGAGGCTGTCGAAGATACGCAGCGTTACTCGGCCACCGCCATCGCGCTGGATATCCACGTCATCCGTCCGGCCCGCCTCGCCATCTTCGGCGCGCTTGTCATAGTCGAAGGTCTTGGCCCCTTCGGACAGGTCTGCCCCGGCGCAGAACGCCCGGTCGCCCGAGCCGGTCACGATGACCACACGCACACTGTCGTCGGCATCTGTGATGTCGAACGCCTCGATCATTTCATACATCATCTTGCCGGTGAAGGCGTTCATCTTGGCCGGGCGATTCAGCGTCAGAGTCGCAATGCCGTCTTCGATATCGAGGATGATCTGTTCAAATTCTTTCGGCTGCGCCACGGCTTGCCTCCCTTGTGCTGATTTTTCGAGCCCAAGCTGCCTGTGCCTCAGCATTCGTCAAGACTTACCCGGCGGCATTCAGCCGATCACTTGACCTTGCCGGAGGGTGGGCTCGATAAACTCGGCCCTCACAGTCAAAGGATCTCCACGATGAAACTGACAGTCCTGCTAGCCAGCGCGTCCATGGCGCTGCTTTCCCTGCCTGCCGCAGCCGAGACCCTCTATCTCACCGCAGGCAAGTTCGTGGATCCCGTGACAGCGGAAACGGTGAACCGGCCAGCCTTCGTGATTGAAGACGGGGTCATCACGGCGCGCGGAACCACGAACAGGCTGCGCAAGCCAGCAGAGGCGACCTCCATTGACCTTGGTGATGCGACGCTGGTGCCCGGTTTCATCGACATGCACACCCATCTCACCTCCGACCCGGAAGACCCCGCATATTATTCGTTGAGTTTCTCGGATGAGCGGCAGGTCCTGACCGGAGTCAAGAATGCCCGCAAGACGTTGCTGGCTGGCTTCACCACGGTCCGGAATGTCGGGGCGTCCAGCTATGGCGACGTCGCATTGCGTGATGCCATCAATGAGGGGGATATTTCGGGGCCACGCATGTTCGTGTCCGGCCCCCCCGTCGGCATCCTTGGCGGGCACTGTTCCGACACCAATCTGCTTCCGTCGGAATATGAATTGACCGGTGAAAATGTTGCGACCGGCCCTTGGGAAATGCGGGAAAAGGTTCGCCGAAACATCAAATACGGCGTCGACCTCATCAAGACCTGCTCCACGGGTGGCGTGTTTTCGAAGGGTACCAGTCTCGGCGCAGCGCAGGGCACGCTGGAAGAGCTGACGGCCATTGCCGAGGAAGCTCATGCGCGCGGGATCAAGGTCGCTTCTCATGCGCATGGCACGATTGGCATCAAGAACGCGATCCTCGCGGGCATCGACACAATCGAACATGCCAGCATCCTCGACGAAGACACGATCAATCTCGCCAAGGAGCATGGCACCTATCTGTCGATGGACATCTACAACACCGAATACACACTGGCCGAAGGCGAGAAGAATGGTGTGCTGGCGGAATCCCTCGCGAAAGAACGCGCCATTTCGAAGATTCAGCGCGACAGTTTCACCTCGGCCGTAAAAGCGGGCGTTAAAGTCGTGTTCGGGTCCGATTCGGGTGTCTACCCGCATGGAGACAATGGTCGACAATTCTCTCGCATGGTCACATTCGGCATGACGCCAATGCAGGCTATTCAGGCCGCAACCAGCCTGGCCGCCGAAGCGCTGGACAAGACAGGCGAACTCGGTTGCGGGGATGTCGGGTGCCGAGCAGATTTCGTCGCCGTGGATACCAATCCCCTTACCGATATATCTGTCTTCGAAGAGGTCAATTTCGTGATGAAGGACGGCGCGGTCTACAAGCGGGATGGCAAGCAAGTGGCAGGTACGTACTGACGCAGCCCCCTTTCCCGCTGCAGCCTGATTCGTCTAAACATGATCCAGATCACGATTCCGTCAGTGCAGGCGGCTGCACGCACGGAAGAGACTGAAACCTTCAAGGACGATACCTGCCCCCCATGGAATTCAATCCCCTGCCCGCTGTTACGACATTCGCCGCGCCGATATTTATTCTATCGGTGGCGCTGGAGTGGTGGGCAGTAAAATCGGGCCGCGCCCGCGGCAGGTATGATACAAAGGATGCCATTGCATCCCTGGCCATGGGACTGGGCAATGTCGTCATCAACACGCTGACCGGGGCGATCGCCGTCTGGATGATGCTCGTGGCCTGGCCGTTTCGCGTGTTCACCTTGCCGTTCACGCTCTGGTCGGCGGTGATCGGCTTCGTCCTTTATGATTTCATCTATTACTGGAAGCATCGTTTCGCGCACCGCGCCCGATGGTGGTGGATGGAGCACGTCACCCATCACTCATCGACCAATTACAATCTCACGACCGCGTTACGCCAGCCCTGGTTCGGACCGTTCACCGGGCTGATCTGGATCGGCCTTCCCATGGTCGTCATCGGCTTCCATCCCTATGTCATTTTCTTCGTGGGCGGACTGAATCTGCTCTACCAGTTCTGGATTCATACCGAAGCCATCGACCGGATGCCCCGCTGGTTCGAAGCGGTCTTCAATACGCCGAGCCATCACCGGGTCCACCACGCGACCAATGCCCGGTATCTCGACACGAACTTCGCAGGCGTGTTCATCACCTGGGACAAGATGTTCGGAACATTCGTTCCGGAACTGGAGGACGAAAAGCCGATCTATGGCATCGTGAAACCGCTCGAAACCCATAACCCGGTTGTCATTGCGTTCCATGAATTCTACGCGCTGATGAAGGATTGTGCCTCCGACGGGCTGCGCCCCCATCGCTGGATCGGGCGCCTGATCAGCGAACCCGGCTGGTGCCCTGAAGGCAAGCACAACCGCTCGACCGAGCTCAAATACGCCTATCTGAAGGAAAATCCAGAGAAACGCGGCACGCCAGGATTTCCGGAATAAACTCGGCTGACGCGACGTTGCCCGTGGACGAATGCGAATGCCCGGCTAAAAACTTTTCCTGAACATCGAACGCGCTCACCAGAAGCCGCGCCGATCCCCAGGAGGAAGACATGCATCCCTGCCATCACGCAAAGACCCACCCCGACAAGGCCGCCTATATCATGGCCGCGTCCGGCGAGACCGTCACCTTCAAACAGCTGGATGAGCGGTCCAACCAGATCGCCCATGCATTTCGCAATGCCGGACTGAAACCGGGTGACACGATCGCGCTGTTCGCCGAAAACTCCCCGCGATATTTCGAGGTCTGCTGGGCCGCCCAGCGATCAGGGCTCTATTTCGTTTGCGTCTCTTCGCGCCTTACCGCGCCCGAGGTGAAATACATTCTGGAAGATTCCGGCAGCTCGCTCCTGATCGCCAGCGCCGGCAAGAGTGAAATCGCAAAGCAGGTCAAACAGGTCACCTCGCTCGATCATTATTGGTCCATTGATGGCGATATCGACGGTTTCCAGAGACTGGAAACGCATCAGTCCGGCTTCCCGGTCACCCCCATTCCGGATGAAATGGCCGGAACGGACATGCTCTATTCGTCCGGCACGACTGGCCGGCCCAAAGGCATCCGCCCTGCCCTGGAACTAAACACCCCAATTGATGGGGAAAATGTCCTGATCCAGATCACTCAGGCAATGGCGGGCGCGGGAGCAGACAATATCTATTTGTCGCCAGCGCCGCTCTATCATGCCGCTCCGCTGCGCTGGTGCATGACGTTCACTCGGCTCGGCGCAACCCTGGTCATCATGGAGAAATTTGATCCGGAGGCATTTCTCGACTGCGTACAGAGCTACAAGGCAACCCATACCCAGATGGTGCCAACCATGTTCGTTAAGCTGCTGAAGCTTCCGGAAGAGGTCCGCAAATCCTATGATGTCTCCAGTCTGGAATTCGTCATTCACGCCGCTGCGCCATGCCCGGTCCCCGTCAAGGAACAGATGATCGACTGGTGGGGCGCCATCATCGACGAATATTATGCCGGCTCCGAAGGCAATGGCATGACGTGGGCCAGAAGCGCTGACTGGCTGACCCACAAGGGAACCGTCGGCAAGGCGATCTGGGGCGAACTCCATATCTGCAATGAGGACGGCGATGAAGTGCCTGTCGGACAGGAAGGCCAAGTCTATTTCGGCGGCACAACCCCACCGAACTACCATAACGACCCCGAGAAAAATGCCTCCGCGCTCAATCCGAAACATCCTGACTGGTCCTCGCTCGGGGATGTCGGGAAAGTGGACGAGGACGGCTTCCTCTATCTGACAGACCGCAAGGCCTTCATGATCATTTCAGGCGGGGTGAACATCTATCCGCAGGAAGCCGAGAACGTGCTGATCACGCACCCGAAAGTTGCGGACGTTGCCGTGATCGGCGTGCCCGACGAGGAATTCGGCGAGTCGGTCAAAGCCATCGTCCAGCCCATGCCGGGGATCGCGCCCTCTGACGAACTGGCCGCCGAGCTGCTGGAATTCTGTCGGGGTGAACTCTCGAAGATCAAATGCCCGAAAAGCCTTGATTTCGATCTGGAGCTGCCACGGCATCCGACCGGAAAGCTCTACAAGAGGCTGATCCGTGACCGTTATTGGGGCAAGAAGGACAGTCGCATCGTCTAGAAAGGCCAAAAAGCGCGGGTCCCACTGTCCCTCATTTTTCTTCCGGGTTAAGGAAGGTCATGAGCGTCATTCCAAACCAGCGCCATTTGTTCGATATCCCGGACGATGTTGCCTATTTCAACACCGCAACGATGGGGCCGATGACGAGAGCCTCAGTCGAGGCCGGTAAGACCGGACTGGCCCGGAAGCTGCAGCCCTGGTTCATTCAGGATACAGATTTCTTTGCGGACACTGCGCGCCTCCGCCCCCTCCTTGCCCAACTGATCCATGGGGACACCGAGGGCATCGCCTTTGTCCCATCTGTGAGTTACGCGCTGGCCACCGTTGCGGCCAACATCAGCTTGATAGAAGGTCAGGAAATTCTTGTCCTGGCAGACCAGTTTCCTTCAAATGTTTACGTCTGGCGCGCCTTGGCAGAGTCGACAGGCGCCCAGCTGAAAACCATCACCCACACGGGCAATTCAACTCTGTCCGAGTGTCTCCTCAATGAGATCGGGCCCAATACCGGACTTGTCGCTTGCGCACATATTCGCTGGACCGATGGCGCATTGATCGACGTTGAGGCGGTCGGTAAAAAATGCCGTGAATTCGGGGCTGCGCTTATATTGGACCTGACCCAGAGCTGCGGCGCATTGGATTTCAACGCGCAAGAGGTTCAACCTGATTTCGTGGCAGTCGCCGGATATAAATGGTTGCTCGGCCCCTATGCGACTGGCTTCCTCTATGTCGCCCCCGAACACCGGATGGGCGTCCCTTTGGAGCAGAACTGGATCACCCGAAAAGGCGCCTCCAATTTCGCAAGACTGATTGATTACACTGACGAGTTCGAAGCCGGAGCAGAGCGATTTGACATGGGAGAGCGCTCGAATTTCGCGCTCCTTCCCGCCTTCGAAAGCGCAATACGCACCCTTCTTGACTGGGGAGTCGACAACGTGGAGCGCACGCTCCGCATCCGCAATGCGGACCTGTCGGAAAGGCTCAATTCGGTTGGCCTGTCCTGCCCTCCGGAGTCCGAGCGCGGCGCCCACTATCTCTGCCCCAAACTGCCAGACTCTGCGCCAGAAGACCTTACGGCGCAGTTGAAGGCGGAGGGCATTTTTATATCCCGCCGAGGCGACCGATTGCGGATCACCCAGCACCTTTTCACGAATGACAAGGACACTGATCGGCTCGTGGAGCGGCTCGCCCATTACCTCAAATCCTAAGCTCTCACCCGCCCCCTACTTTGCCACAAACCGCACTTACCGTTCGGTCAAGCTTGCCGAGACCGCTATCCCAAGCCAAAACAGGGCAGCATTCAAACAGGAGGAATACATGGCGGACCCGCGCACAATTTCATATGACGAGCTCGAAACCCTGACCGGACAGGAAGTCGGCGTGTCCGACTGGCACACAATCGATCAGGATCGCGTCAACATGTTTGCCGAAGCCACGGGCGATCATCAATGGATCCATGTGGACGTTGAACGCGCCACGAAGGAACTCGGCAGCCCGATCGCGCACGGTTTCCTGACCCTGTCGCTGCTGCCAATGCTGGGCTCTGAAGTCCTGCGCGTCTCCGGCACGACCCGCGGTATCAATTATGGCTCTGACAAAGTCCGGTTCACGAACATGGTTCCCGTCGGCTCCAAGGTTCGCCTGCGCCAGAAATGCCTGTCGGTTGAGCCAAAGGCTGGCGGCAAGCAGATGAAGATGGAAGCCACGGTGGAAATCGAAGGCCAGGAACGCCCGGCGCTGGTCGCAGAATCCATCACGGTTCTGTACGGCTAGACCACCTGAAATCTGCCAAAATTACGAAGGGACCGTCTTGGAGCGGTCCCTTTTTCTTTTTCGGCCCCGGCGCTGATTGCACCGCAGATCATGGCGCGATCCGCCGAACCGCCTATATGATGGGAGAACATTATCGTGGAGCTCCTCATGACAAAGACCAAGATCGAGCGGTCGGACCGCGAATGGCGCGAGATACTGACCGAGGACGAGTATCGCGTGGGCATCAAGGACGGCACCGAGCGCGCCTTCACGCCCGGTAACCACAATGACGAGAAGCGCGAGGGCCTCTTCCATTGCAAGGGTTGTGATACCCCACTCTGGTCGTCGGAGCACAAATTCGAGTCCGGCACGGGCTGGCCAAGCTTCTGGCAGCCCGCCAGCGAGGGCGTTGTCGCCACCAAAACCGACTTCAAGATGATCCTGCCGCGCACCGAATGCCATTGCGCCATCTGCGGCATGCATCAGGGACATGTCTTCAAGGACGGCCCCCCGCCCACCGGCGAGCGTTGGTGCATCAATGGGGTCGTTCTGGACTTCAAACCCACCCAATAAAACTAGACACGATCAGGCGCACCTGATCCTATCCGGCCAAACTTATAGTGTCGGAGTCCCAGATATGCGCCTTCCTCTTCTCCTGATCAGCGCCGCCACACTGGCGCTCACCCCCGGATGCACAATGACTGAAACACCCTCCCCAGATCTGGCACAGGCTGAAGCCGCGCCCCAGGAATCCCCTGCCCTCAGTACGCTCACGCCGCCGGTCGCGCCGCGTATCGATCACGAAATCACGCAGGTCGGGCGCACTCGCAACGATCCGTATCACTGGATGAAGGATGAGAAGTGGCAGGAAGTGATGCGGGACCCCAGCGTCCTGCGTCAGGACATTCGCGACTATCTCGAAGCGGAGAACGCTTTCACCAAGGCTGCGCTGGAAATGCCAACGACAGACCTGCGCGATGAACTCTTCAAGGAAATGCGCGGCCGCATCAAGGAAGACGACAGCACGGTTCCGGAGATCGACGGTCCCTATGCTTACTATACGCGCTACCGAGAAGGCGGCGAGTATCCGATCATCGCCCGCAAACCGGCCGACAAGGCCTTCGACCCGGACGCAGACGAAACGATCCTTCTGGATGGGGATGCACTCAGCAAGGGGGAGGACTATTTCTCCTTCGGGGGCATCGACACCTCCCCGGACCACAGCTTGATCGCCTATGCGACTGATACACAGGGCAGCGAGTTTTACACGATCCGTCTCAAGACCACGGAGACGGGCGAAGACCAGGGCGTCCAGATCGACAGTGCCTATGGGCCGTTCGAATGGAGCACCGACGGAACGCGTATCTACTGGATCCATCGTGACGAGAATGCGCGCCCGGACTCGGTATGGCAGCGCGACCTGAAGACCGGCGAAGATACGCTGCTCTACAAGGAAAATGATCCCGGCGTGTTCCTGAGCATCAGCAAGAGCGCCAGCGAAGACATTATCTTCATCAGCGCCTCCAGCCACACGACCTCGGAAGTCTACTGGTTCCCGGCAGCTGAGGCGGACCCGACGCCGCGTATCATCGCGCCGCGCCAGACCGACAATGAATACAATGTCGTCCACTGGGACGGCCAGTTCTACATCTACACCAATCTCGACGGTGCCGTGGATTTCAAGCTGATGCGCGCGCCAATGGAGTCGACCAGCCGGGATGCCTGGGAAGAAGTGATCCCGCACCGCCCCGGCACGCTGATCCTGGGGGTACAGGCCCAGAAGGATTATCTCGCCATCATGGAGCGGGAAAACAGCCTGCCGCAACTCGTCATCCGCGCCCGCAAGGACGGGTCGAGCCACAAGATCAATTTCGAGGAAGCCGCCTACTCGCTCGGCCTCGATAGCGGCTATGATTTCGACACGCCGATCCTGCGCTTCGAATACTCGTCGCCGACCACACCGGACCAGGTGTTCGACTACGACCTGAACACGCATGAGCGCATTCTCCGCAAGACTCAGGAAGTCCCGTCCGGACACAATCCTGGGGATTATGTCGCCGAAAGATTGATGGCCCCGTCCTGGGATGGGGTAGATGTGCCGATCACATTGCTGCGCCACAAATCAACGCCGGTCGACGGAACGGCGCCGATGCTGCTTTACGGCTATGGTTCCTACGGCATCACCTATCCGGCAGACTTCCGGACCAGTCGGCTCAGCCTCGTGGACCGCGGTGTGATCTACGCCATCGTTCATCCGCGCGGCAGCATGTCCAAGGGCTACCAATGGTATCTGGACGGCAAGCTCGAGAAGAAGCCGAACACGTTCAAGGATTTCATCGCTGCAGGACATTACCTCGTCGACCAGAACTACACGTCTGAAGGCAACATCGTGGCCTATGGCGGCTCTGCCGGCGGCCTCCTGATGGGCGCTATCGCGAACATGGACCCTGACCTGTTCGGGGGCATCATCGCCGCCGTGCCGTTCGTGGATGTCGTCAACACGATGTCGGACGAAAGCCTGCCGCTGACCCCGCCGGAATGGCCGGAATGGGGCAATCCGCTCGTCTCGGCCGAGGATTACGACACGATCATGGCCTACAGCCCATATGATAATGTCGCCGACCGGCCATATCCGCCGATGCTCATCACCGGCGGCCTGTCCGATCCGCGTGTGACCTATTGGGAGCCGACCAAATGGGCCGCGCGCCTGCGCCACGACGCGCCGAATGGCGGCCCCTACTTCCTGCGCATCGAAATGGAAGGCGGTCATGGCGGCGCCTCAGGCCGGTTTGAGGGCCTAAAAGATGTCGCGCTCGACTTCGCCTTCGCGCTGGCCGCAATGGGTAAGGTCGAAGGCGTCGATCTGAAGGACGAGTAGGGTCTGACCCGCTGATAATTCATTGAATTTATTGCACTGGCAGCAAGCTGGCGGCCCCGTGGCGGGGTCGTGACGCCTGTCTGGCGTGGAGGATCGCTGCCAGTTGCAGTCTCTTGGGTTCATCTGATAACGAACGCACCCAGGAGAAAAGCATGTCCTTCAAAGCAGATGCCGCCAAGATCAAGCGCTGGCGCGAAGAGCGCCATTGGTCTCAGGAGCACATTGCTGATCTCGCGGGGATCGGACTTCGAACCATTCAGCGCATCGAAAATGGCGAGCCGGCCTCCCAGGAGTCACTGAAAGCCCTGGCGGCAGCATATAATGTTGATGTCATCGCCCTGTCGCTCGACCAGGAGGCTGAAGCCACAAGGATGGTTGAACGCCAGAATAAAAAGATACGGGCAGGAATCCGCCTCTCCTTCTGGATCCATCTGTCAGGCTATGTGATCGGGGTCTTCGTCTTCCTCGGCATCAGCATAGGCATCGGCGGCGATACGTTCGTGATGAAGTGGCCGTTGATTTGGTGGACCGTGGGTCTGGTCTCACATGCCGCGACAGTGGTCATTGTCCACGTCGCCACACGGTACACCGAACAATTCAAGACAGTGGGGTAAGCTGACAAGGCCGAAGGTGCGGGGCGACACGCCACTGTTTGGAAATGGTCGGAGCGATAGGATTCGAACCTACGACCCCTCGCCCCCCAGGCGAGTGCGCTACCGGGCTGCGCCACGCTCCGACTCCGGCGGCTTGTACCCAAGCCACCCTGTTTCCGCAATGTCTTATGTGGGTTCAGGCTGCGCGAGTTTGGCGAACCGCATCCAGCCGCGCCTTCAGGTCTTTCAACCCGACCAGCGTATCCTCAAGGCGCTCTCGGGAGTCTCCGGAGGTCTCGCTGGAAACATCGACCTTGAAGGCATCGGCCACAGTCTTCTGAAGCTCGCGTGCAGGGCTGGTGCCCAGCGTAGCCGCCCCGGACAGGACGGCTGGAACGCCTTGCTCCGCCAGCAGCGCCTTGGCGCCCTTCAAGGTGAGCCCCTTCTCATGCACCAGTATCTGGATGGCGCGGAGCGCGTCGAGGTCCTGTGGCCGGAACATACGGCGCCCATCGGCGCGCTTGATCGGGCGAACATCCTTGGTGAATTTGGTTTCCCAATATCGGATCACATGCGTTTCGAGCCCAAGCTCTCCAGCCGCCTCTCCAATGGAGCGGAATGCTTGAGCTGATTTGGTGATACGGGCCCGACTTGCCGACATGGGGAATCCTTCCTGATTATTTGTGATCCACCAATGATTTCAACATTGGTGAAGGGCGGAAGGTGACAACGCGGCGTGCGGCGATCACGGCTTCCTGCCCGGTTTTCGGATTGCGGCCTTCCCGGGGTGCTTTTGATCGCACCACGAAATTGCCAAAGCGGGAGAGCTTGACCTCGTCCTCTGTCTCCAGAGCCGATCCGATCAGTTCCAGCGTTCTGTCCAGCAAGTCTGACGATTCCTGGCGTGTCACACCGACTTCGCGGACGATGGCGTCCGTGACTTCTGCCCTGGTGACGGTCTGGTTGCTCATGGGATTCTCCCGCTCTGGTTAATGATTAGACACGTTTCGTTAACGGATCCCTAGCGAAGCCGTTGCGTCAGTTCTTTGATAATGCTGATTTTTGCCAAACAGGCTAGAGGCGGAAAAGGCTAGCGCCCCAGGAAAATCCGCCGCCCATCGCCTCTGAGAGAATCAGGTCGCCCGGTTTGGCCCGTCCCGTGCGTACGGCATGGTTCAATGCAAGAGGAATGGACGCGGCAGACGTGTTGGCGTGCTGGTCCACCGTGATGATCACTTTCTCGTCGTCGATCTTCATCCGCTTCGCCACCGCATCGAGAATGCGCTTGTTTGCCTGGTGGGGAACAAACCAGTCGATCTGCTCAGAGGTCAGGCCGGTTTCGTCGAGCACGGCCTGTATGGCCGACGAAATGTTCGCAACGGCATGCCGGAACACCCGATTGCCTTCCATGCGGACATGGCCAATGGTGCCAGTCGAGCTGACCCCGCCATCGACATAGAGCAGGTCGGATTTCGTACCGTCCGTCCGGATGTGGTGCGTGATGATCCCGGCATCGTCCGCACCGGTCCATTCCTCGGCCTGAATGACGACGGCGCCGCCGCCATCCCCGAACAGGACACAGGTGCCGCGGTCGGACCAGTCGAGGATACGGGTGAAGGTTTCCGCGCCGATCACCAGCGCCGTGTTGAACAGGCCCTGCTTCAACATCGAGTCGGCCGTGGCCAGTGCGAAGAGAAATCCGGAACATACCGCCTGAACGTCAAAGGCTGCGCCCTTGTCGATTCCGAGCTTTGCCTGAACGGCCGTGGCCGTCGCCGGAAAGGTCTGGTCAGGCGTTGTCGTGGCAAGCACGATCAGGTCGACATCGCTAGCTTGCAGGCCGGCCGCCTCAAGCGCCTGTTTAGCTGCTGCCGTCGCAATGTCTGACGTCAGCTCGCCATCGGCAGCAATGTGCCGCCGGTGGATCCCCGTGCGCTCCACGATCCAATCATCGGTCGTATCGACCATCTTGGAAAGATCGTCATTGGTCAGAACCTTCTCAGGAAGATAGCTGCCGGTTCCACGGATAAAACTGCGCCGCGCCATGTCTTGCCTATCAATAGGACGGCCTATTCGGCCGCCATACCCTTCTGTCTGATTTTCTCGAGATTGGCTGCAACCTCATCCCTGAAGTGACTTGCGGCAAGGTCGGCGGCCAGTTCGCAGGCTCGTGCGAAACCCCGGCTGTCCGTACCACCATGGCTCTTCACCGAAACGCCGCCAAGTCCCAACAGCACGCCGCCGTTTACATTGCTCGGATTCATCTGTTCCCGCAGGTGCTTGAGCCCGGCCATGGCGAGCAACGCGCCAATCTTCGACAGGATGCCGCCTGTCAGGGCTTCGCGCACACGCATTCCAAGCATCCGGGCAACGCCTTCGCCTGTCTTGAGCGCCACATTCCCGGTGAACCCGTCCGTTACGATCACATCAACGGTGCCAGACGAAATATCATCGCCTTCGATGAAGCCATGATAGGCGAGATCGAGCCCGGAGTTGCGCAGCCACTCATGCGCCTCGCGAATTTCGTCATGGCCCTTCATCTCTTCCGAACCGATATTGAGAATACCGATTGTCGGTTTCTCAATGCCCAGAATCGCGCGCGCGTAGGCTTCGCCCATGATGGCAAAGGTCACCAATTGCGCGGCGTCGGCTTCGAGATTGGCTCCAACATCCAGAACAACACTTCGGCCCCGTAGCGTCGGCCATGCCGCTGTCATCGCCGGGCGGTGCACACCGTCCATCTTGCGCAGGACCAGCATCGAGATCGCCATCAGCGCGCCGGTATTGCCTGCGGATACGGAGGCATGCGCGGCGCCGTCTTTCACGTCATGAATCGCGTTCCACATGGAAGACCCCTTGCCCCGCCTGAGGGCCTGGCTGGGTTTCATGTCGCTGGTCACATAGAGATCGGTGTGGACAATCTCGATCCGGTCAGATGATTTGGACAGCAGAGGTTTCAGCTGGGTTTCGTCACCATGTAGCCGCACGGACGCATCGGGACGTGCGGCGAGGAACAGCTCCGCTCCCGCGACCGTTACTTCGGGGGCTGCGTCACCCCCCATTGCATCAATTGCGAGAATTAGGCCTTTGGCCATCGGGCTTTCGTGCTCCACGAGTTCCTTCGGAATACTTTCCGGTGTTTACGGTGCGCCTCGAACCTTGGCAACGCCGCGGATGTGAAGGATGGCTAATCTGCGCCGGGGAGCGTCCAGGCCAGTTTGCCGGCCAGCACGTCGTCGTCCTCCAATTCTTCGAAACGCCCTGCATTGTGTAGCAAATAGGCGGCCAGCAGAGATTCCTTGCCGTCCTGGCTCACGGCATTCCGCTTCACGCAGTCTGTAACAAACCCAATCCGGTCAGATTGGGGCATATTTAGCGCCTCCGTCAGGGCCTTTCCCAGCCCATAATGGATTTCGGCCAGCTTGCGGACTTTACGGGCAATCGACGAATCACCGACGCCCAGTTCGCGATAGGCCGCGTCGAACCCGTCCAGCACCAGCGCGTTCAACCGTTCAGCGATCTTGCGCGCCAGCGGTGTGTCGATCCGTTTCAGGCGCCGCATGACCAGAGTCGCATTCGCGGTAATCATGGCTGCGCGGCCTTCGAAAGTGTCCTGCGCAGCGCCCTGTTTATACAGGGGCGCGTTCAGGGCAGCCGTTGCCAGATCGGCATACAGCGCGCGCGCCGAGGTCCGGGCCTGGGCGCCCTGCCTGTCCCAAAGTTTGCGAAACCCGACCACACCTGCACTCCTCCGCTTGCCAAGACCGGCCACCAACAGCTAGGTCTTTCAGGACGAAATAACAGGAGTAGTCCTATGTCGCGATGCGCGATACTGGCACTGTCACTACTGGCTCTGCCCCTTACAGCTTGCCTGACGCCGTCGCGCGACTATCACGGCTATGTGGCAGACGAAGCCCAGCCGCGCGAAATGAAGCCCGGCGAGGACACCCGCTCCAGCGTGTTGGCCCAGCTTGGTTCGCCTTCGACCACAAGCATCTTCGACGAAAATACCTGGATTTACATGTCCGAACTTCAGGAGCGGGTCGCTTACCTTAACCCGAAAGTGAAGTCGCGCAGTGTTGTCGCGATCAGCTTCGGCGAGGACGACAAGGTCGAGGAAGTCGTCGAATATGACGAAGAAGCTGGCCAGATCGTCAATTACGCATCACGCGAAACCCCGACTCGCGGACGCGAGCTTGGCTTCTGGGAGCAGATCTTCGGCACGATTGGCGCCGTCCAGCTGCCACGCACAGATGAAGCCACACCGGACAACCCGACGGGCCGCCGCTAGGCCGCTTCAAATATTGTCAGGAAACAGGGACGCCGGCCACATCTCAGGCCGTATGATCCCGCATGGGATGAATTATCGAAAAGTAACTCGCCTGACGGCTGGTTTCGGGGTAATGTTAACTTATTCCGACCGAAGCGGTGAAAGGTGACGCATCAGACGTTCCAGTCCATCGGGCGGAAAAGGTGTGCAGTTGCGCGGAATTCCAGTTCCTTGCGTACAACCTTGAAGCAGGAGGATGGTGATGGTCTGGAGACTCCCTCTCTTAGGAAAGACACTGAAATCTCTGGAATTATCCAGCGAACGGACGCGGACACACATTTTGTCGGCCCAGGATGCCCAAAAGCGCTATGAAATGGTGAAGGATCTGGCGAGAAAACGGCTGGATCAGGCAGAGATGTTCTCGCTCGACGACGACATGCCCCAGCACTTCAGCTGACAGAATAGCGGCTAATCTTCGGTGTTTTGCTGTTGAGATTCCTCGGCACGTAGCTGTTCCAGGAGTTTCAGCATGGATTCCGGGCAAGGCTCGGCGAGAATTGACGCGTAGGCTTCACGCAGCGCTTCTCCCAACTTTGCTCCCCGCTTCATACGAGCAATGTCGGACACTTTCAGATGACTGGCGACCGCTTTCATGCTGCCCCTCCCAATGCGCTTTCCTAGAACATAGTCACCCATCCTGGCTACGTTCACGCGAGGATCAGATTATTGGAGAAGCTTTAACACCCTCTTACCATTCGCGTTTTGAGCGAATCTGTCCCATGGCATTTCTATTATTAGCATCATTTGGTTAAGGGCGCCATGCAGGGCGTATACCCTTGGGCGCGCTCTTAACGCCCCGTCGACCAAGGCGCGATCCCTGCCCCAACGGAGCGTCTGGACAAGCCCGGCGAGGCTCGTGACTATGGCGGCATGATATACGGACCGACTTCCCAAACCTACATTTCGCAACGCCTCCGACTCCATTATGTGGATTGGGGAAACGAGACTGCCCCGCCCCTGATCCTGCTGCATGGCGGCCGGGACCATTGTCGCAGCTGGGATTGGGTGGCGCAGGAACTCCGGAAGGATTGGCATGTCATTGCCCCGGACCTTCGGGGGCATGGCGACAGCGCCTGGTCAGCCGATGGCGAGTATTCCGCGCGCGCCTGCGTCTATGATTTTGCGCAATTGATCCACCAGAAGAAACTCGCGCCGGTGACGATCGTCGCCCATTCCTATGGCGGGAATATCGCCCTCCGCTATGCCGGTATCTATCCGGACAATGTCCGCAAGCTGGTGGCGATCGAGGGCCTCGGCCCATCGCCCACGATGCTGAAGGAGCGGTTCGGCCGCCCGATTGGCGACCGGATGCGGGAATGGATCGATTCCAAGCGCAGCATGGCCGGGCGGGTGCCCAAACGGTATGAAAGTCTCGAAGATGCGTATACGCGCATGAAAGAAGAAAACAGCTATCTCAGTGATGAGCAGGCACGCCATTTGACCGTTCATGGCATCAGCCAGAATGAGGATGGCACCTGGTCCTGGAAGTTCGACAATTACTTCCGGACCTTCCCGCCCTATGACATGGCGCAGGAAGACCTGGAGCATTTGTGGGGCGAGATCACCTGCCCCACCCTGCTGCTCTATGGTGAGAAGAGCTGGGCCTCGAACCCGGCAGAGGATGGCCGCATCGACAAGTTCAAGACGGCGAATGTCAAACTTTACAAGGATGCCGGCCACTGGCTCCATCATGACAAGTTCGACCAGTTCATCGGAGATCTGAACGCATTTCTCTGACCGCCTGCCGCGAGGAGAGTGCTGGCGTCGCACGCCGCTGCCCTTAAGCTTCTCGCAAAACATGCGAGGGGAAAGCCATGAATGATCCATTGCTGAATTTCGAGGGCAAGGTCGCGCTTGTTACTGGAGGCAGCCGGGGGCTGGGATACCAGATGGTGAAAGCGCTCGCGGCGCGCGGCGCGGATATCATCGTCGCCAGCCGGAAGGTCGAGGCGTGCGAAAAAGTGGCCGAGGAAGTTCGCGGGCTTGGGGGGCGCGCCTTGGCGATTGGCGCGCATTGCGGGAAATGGGCTGAGATCGACCGCCTGATCGAGACGGCCTATTCCGAATTTGGGCGCGTGGATATCCTGGTCAACAATGCCGGAATGGGTCCGCGCATGCCGAGCCATGAGGTCCCGGAAAGCCTGTATGACAGTGTGCTCAATCTCAATCTCAAAGGCCCCTACCGCCTGGCAAGCGTGATCGGGCAAAGGATGAAAGCGCAAGGCTCGGGCAGCATTCTCAACATCTCCTCGGTCGCCGCGCTCCAGCCGCTCGCTCAAGTGGTTCCCTACAGCACAGCAAAAGCGGGCCTGAATGCGATGACAATCGGCATGGCGAAGGAATATGCGCCGCAGGTCCGCGTGAATTGTATCTGCGCCGGACCTTTCCTGACCGATATTGCAGAGGCCTGGACCGAGGAAGCCCGCCAGACCGCAGACAATGCGCTTCGCCGCCCCGGACGTCCGGAGGAAATCGTGTCGGCCGCGCTATACCTGCTCAGCGATGCGGCCAGCTTCTCGACCGGCTCCGTGATTACCGTGGATGGCGGGAGCTAGTCGACTCCCAGCCCGAGCTCAGACAGCACAAGTTCCGTATGCTCACCAATTCGCGGGGCCGGCGTGATCTCGCGCTGAGGTGCGCCGCGGAACGTGACCGGTGGCTGGGTTTCCCAATAGAAGCCCTCGGTGGGATGTTCGCGCCGCTGGAAAAAGCCCGTTGCAACAAGGTGAGGATCTGATTGCAGGTCCGGGAAATCATTGACGCGCGCGGCGGGAATGTCTGCCTTGCCAAGCGCATCGAGCCAATATTCGGTCGTCTGCTTGTCAAAATATTCCTGCACGCGCCCCATCATGTAGTCTTGGTTGAAGTAACGCCCTTTCCGGTCCGCAATCCGTTCATCCTGAAGTTCTTCCGGCGCGCCCATGACATCAAACAGCTTGATCCAGCGCGCATCGACATAGGGCGCGATCACGATCCATCCATTGGACGTTTTCAAGGGCTGGCGGGACGGGTCGACCTGGCGCTGGTACAGGAACGGACCGACCGGCGGATCGAACTCGGCCTCGTAGAAATGTTCTTCCAACAGGAAATGCGTCACGCATTCGAACATCGGCACTTCGACATGCACCGCTTCGCCCGTCCGGTCGCGATGGTGAAGCGCCGCCAGCGTGGCGTACATGGCGTGCATACCGGAGACTTTGTCGGCAAAAGCCGTGGGAATGAATCGCGGGCGCTCATTGCCGTCGACCTTGGGAAGCAACATGGTGGCGCCCGACAGCCCCTGGATCAGGTCATCATAGGCCGGCCGGCCAGCATAGGGCCCATCGGAGCCGAAGCCGAGGCAATGGACATAGATGATGTCCGGCTTGATCGCCTTCACCTCTTCGAAGGTGAGACCCAGGCGCCCCACGGCGTCGGGGCGAATATTGTGAATGAAGACATCGCTCTGGCCGATCAGCTCGCGAATCGCCGCCCTGCCCTCGTCGGCTTTGAGGTCCCAGACCACCGAGCGCTTGCCGCGATTGATGGTCAGATGACATGGGCCCATGCTGCGATTATTGGCTGGCTTTCCGACATTCCGGAAATCATCGCCGCCTTTCGGTTCAACCTTCACAACGTCGGCGCCCATGTCGGCCAGGGTTTGCGTGCAATACGGGCCAAAGATGACCGTGGTCATGTCCGCAATCTTGATGTCCGACAGAAGGTTGGTGCCTGGCATTATGCGCGTCCTCCAAATTTGGTCCTCCTGCGGGCTGGCGGGCCGCAGGCGCTTACAGGCCAGTTAGACGGGGTGTCGCTACGACAGACAAGCGTCATCAGGGCGAATTTGGGGGACAGGACGATCCACATGAAAGCGCTGCGAGCATAACATAAGGTGAGTGAGCCCCACCAAGTTTTGCAATAGTGACACCGAGCCGCTCACGGGACATCGTGGGGACAAGGCGCACTGGCCCTGGGTGCCGCGTTCGCCCAAGACGCCGCAGATATAATCGAGGCCGAAGCCCGTATGATCTGGCCGACGGTATCCGCACGCAGGTCATATCGCTGGGCGTACAGGCCAATTTAGACCTTGGCGCCGGCATCTAATTCGACGCCAAGGCGCACTACCCGGACATGTCCGGTTATTTCAATTGTCCGTTCACACACTTTGTCGGAGAGGCCAACACACTTCTCACCTCCTCCGATAGCGGCGCTGCAGCCTCCTTATTAAATCGACCCGCCGCTAGCAATTCAGTCACTTCGGACTCACTGATCACTGCGGCATTACCGAACAGGCGGCTCTGTCAATTGGGGCAACCAAGGTGTTCGACGAAGTTCTGTTCACGGAAGCCGAGAATGGCCGCGCTTCGATGCGGATGGCGATGGTGCCCCGGATGTCGTCGCTCGCCCAATCAATGGAAGGTCGGCGACAGCAACCCTCAGATATCGCTTCTGATGACCGGCCGACTCCAAAGGACGGATAGGGTGTTGCCACCATTTGAGGGACGATAGACCAAGCATCCAGGTAAGACTGATGGGATTATCTGCATTCACCTCTTGATTGATGTTAGCCACTCAAACTTGTATGTCAGACAGAATTCTTGGGATAAGCCAATTCAACCGGTAACTGCTGCGCTTTGGTGGTTGGAGCCATGACAGAGGGGGAGAGACATGAGCCAGATGAACGATCCTTCTGCATTGCCACCTCGCAAGATGACGATGGCAGAACTGGCCAAGCTCGCTGACGTGGATGTGTCCACGGTTTCGCGCGCCCTGAATGACAGCCCCCTCGTCAAGGAAGAAACCAAACGCCTGATCCTGAACATCGCGGCGGAAACCGGCTATGCTGTCAATGCCTCGGCGCGCAACCTCCGCCGCCAATCCTCCGAGGCCATTGGCATGGTGATCCCGGTGCGGCCGGAATCGGGTCAGACCATTGCCGACCCCTTCTATCTGGAAATGGTTGGGGCGGTCAGCCAAGCCGCATCCGAGAAGGGC
Source organism: uncultured Hyphomonadaceae bacterium (assembly GCA_913057945.1). GTDB lineage: Bacteria > Pseudomonadota > Alphaproteobacteria > Caulobacterales > Hyphomonadaceae > Hyphomonas. The sequence continues at coordinate 43,434 of CAJXOF010000005.1, forward strand.
TATGATCTGATCGTCAGCATCCCCCGTGACGACGAAACCATTGCCGAACGCCGCCTCTTGCAAACGGGCAAGGCCGACGGGTTGATCGTGATTGGCCAGGCAGGCATGGCTGGCAAGCTTGACGAAATCGGCCCACTCGCCCGCAAAGTGGTCGTCTGGGGCGGCCGTGCAGGCGACATGAACTACACGCTCGTCGGCAGCGACAATGTGGAGGGCGGTCGCCTCGCCGCTGATCACCTCCTGTCGCTCGGGCGCCGGCAAATCCTGTTCCTTGGACCGGTCAACCTCCCCGAAGTGATGCTGCGCCATCAGGGTTTTCTCAAGGCGCACACAGAGCACGACCATGACTGGAACGAGAATCTGATTCTGGAGGTTGAGTTCGGCGCCAAGAATGCCTTTGAAGGCGTACTTCAGTTGCTGGAGTCGGGAAAGAAATTTGACGCCATCTTTGCAGCTTCTGATGTCCTGGCCATGTCTGCATTGCTGGCGCTGAATGCGCGCGGCGTGCGGGTTCCGGAAGACATTGCCGTCGTGGGGTATGACAATATTGCCCAAGCCGGCATGGCGACGCCGTCCCTGACCACTATCGATCAGAACATCGCACAGGGTGGCCGGTTGATGGTAGAGAAACTGCTCGCCCAATTGGCCGGTGAATCCGTGGAATCAGAAGTGACGCCAACCCGGCTGATCGTCCGCGGGTCGAGCGGCGGCTTCATGCAGGCCTGAAGGCTGGTGTCACATCCAGATTGCGCATCGTCGGTAAGCTGAGCTGCTTTTTCTGAGCGGCCTGCTCCATGTACCGCCCGACGCGAACGCAGGCGACCAAGGCCGGGCAACGCAGGTGCAAGCTCCCCTCCACCCCTGCTGCGTCCAGAAATCCCAGAGCCACACTTCCGGATACTGAATGCTCCTCGGAAAGGGCTGCGTATGAGGCGCGGTACAACGACTCATCAAGGTCCTTTTGCGTATTCGGACTGGTCGGCGGCGACGAGCGCGGCCCCGGCAGGATTGGTCATCCAGTTCATGATCCCCATCAGGCACAGCAGGCCCGCAAAGCCTGTCGCCAGCAGGAAGCCGATACGCATGTCGCCATGTCCGAATGTGTCACTGGCCACGGCCATCATGAGAGGCGCAAAAGCGGCCGAAACGGCTGTGAAGAAAAGGATCAAGCCCGCAATCGCGCCATGGTCGCTCTTGGGAAAACAGCTGATCCCTTTGGAATTGAGGGTTGGGTAGATCATCGACATGAACAGGCCCGACAGCGGCAGCAGGAAGACTGCGGCCGTCTTGCCGATCAGCGCGCTGCCGAGGAAGCAGGCGAAGATAATGGCGGTGAACCCCATCATGACGGGTTTCCAGTCGATATAGCGCAGCACAAAAGCCCCGAGGAAGCGGCCCACCGCGCGCAGGACAAAGAAGATCATCACGGCATAGGCCGCGAACATCATGGCAAGCTTTGTCCCGGTAAAGCCCTCCAGGAAGGTTGGGAGCCATACGAAGATCGCGACTTCGCACGCCACATAAAGCGCAATCGCCAGAGAGAAACCGAGTGCGTGTGGGTTGCCGAGCAGGGACAGCGTATGGCCGACAGAGGCGAACGTTTGTTTTTCGCCTGATATGGGCGGGTAGTCTGTCAGCAGGGCGACAAGAATCATCACCGCACAAAGGCCGGCGGCGATCATGTAGAGCCACGTCCAGGACAGGCCCTGCCCGGTCAGCCAGACGACCAGCAAAGGGCCGACAATGGCACCAACCCCGAAGAACCCCTCCACCGCATTCATGCGGGAGGTGTGATCGCCGGTGGAACTGGCAAGATCGCCCACCAGCGCTAGTGCCGATGTCTTGAAGACACCGATGGCCAGACCGGAGACAAACAGGAGCGACAGGTAGAGCGGGAAGGTGTGTCCCGTCATGAACAGGGCGCTGGCCAGCCCGTACAGGGCGAGCCCGCCAATGATCGTCCTCTTGCGACCGAACCGGTCCGCCAGGAACCCCAGAGCGATGCCACTGCTGGCAATGGCAATCATGGTCGCCCAGTGAAATGCGCTGGCTTCGATATTGCTCAAATTCATGTCGACGCGGGCAATCTTGATGATCTCGCCAACGGCGTCGGTGGTCATCGCGAACATGAAGAACATGGCATAGGTCAGCGCAGACACCAGTCCATAAGATGCGCGCATCCCATCCGATGCGTCAGGCGATGATGTCATCCTGTCGACTCCTCCCCCTTCGGGATACTCAATAATGCAATTGATTGATAATCGAATATTTGCGCAGGGCGCGCGTGATATCAGCGACTAATTCAGGTTATATTCCCTGAGCCTGTTTACTGCTGGTAGCACACATCAGAACGATCCTGGGCACCCCCAATCTGGATTTCAGCAATCCCTGCGAAGCTGTTTTCGAAAGCAGACAGGGTCGCACTTACCGAAATTCTCCAACAAACTCCGGGTATAATCCCGCTCGTCACCAAACCCATCCCTACACATCCTATCTCGCGTCTTGAAAAGCATTGCAGAGAGACACAGATTTGCTGCTCACACCTTCCACCTTCGCGCAACTTTTCCGGTCCTGACGAGTTGCTTGGTTAATGCCGTCGGGCCTACCAAATGAGATGAGGATACAGTGTCGAGATTAGTTGTTTATTCGAACCGGTTGCCCCTTGGATCATCCCCGTCTGGAGGTCTCGTCGTCGCCCTCGGTAAAGCAATGGATCGGCGTGGTGGGGTCTGGATCGGGGCAAAGCTGGACGAAGACGAGACGACAGGACAAACACTCAAATCCTATGAAGGCGCAAGCTTCGACCGCTACGCCCTGCACCTCCCCGCTGAAGAGTACAATAATTATTATCTGGGCTACGCCAATTCGGTCCTGTGGCCGCTCTTCCACGGCCGCGCCGACCTGCTGGATGTGGCCGATGGACAACTCGCTGCCTATAGCAGCGTCAACCGGAAGATGGCCGAAGCGTCAGTCGATTTGCTGGAAGATGACGATGTCATCTGGATCCATGATTACCATTTCATCCCGCTGGCCGCCGAGTTGCGCAATCTCGGTGTGACCAATCCCATCGGCTTCTTCCTGCACACCCCCTTTCCCTCCTCAAGCAATCTCCATGCTCTCTCCCACAAGGAACGCCTGCTCGACTGGCTCGCCGCCTATGATCTGGTCGGACTCCAGACACAGCGGGATGTCTCCGCCATGCTGGAAGTTTGCCGGACCATATTTGGCGGGCAGGTCCTGTCGGATGGACGAATCCGCTGCAGGGGCCAGGATATCTGGGCCGCCAGCTTTCCAATCGGGATCGATGTGGAAAAATTCCGGGAGACGGCGGAGTCACAGGAGGTCACCTCTCCCCAGATTGATCCACGCCAGAAGCTGCTGATCGGGGTGGACCGGCTCGATTATTCAAAAGGCCTGCCCCACAAATTCCACGGCTTTCAGCGCTTCCTTGAGGGTCAGGACCAAGACAGCGACCGGCTGACCTTGCTCCAGATCGCCTCGCCAACGCGGGAAGACGTCGAGGCGTATCAGGAAATCCGGCACGAACTCGAACAGATCACGGGCGAAGTGAATGGGGAATTTGCCGAACTCGGCTACATCCCCATCCAGTACATTCACCGGGCCGTGCCCCGCGACTATCTCGCAGGCCTCTATCGTCAGGCAGCCATCGGACTCGTGACGCCTCTGATCGACGGGATGAATCTTGTGGCCAAGGAATATGTGGCCGCCCAGGACCCCGAAGACCCCGGCGTGCTGATCCTCTCAGAGTCAGCCGGCGCCGCCGAACAGCTTAAATGCGGCGCGCTCATCATCAATCCCTATGATCCGACCTCCATCGCAGAAGCGATCCGCAGGGCAGTTACCATGTCCTTGGAAGAGCGCATTGAGCGTCACCAGGCGATGTGGGCTGAGATATCGAAGCGGAATGTCTATTGGTGGACGGAAACCTTCCTCGACCGGCTCAACCGGAACGCAGCGTCCCGGCAGAGCCGGGACCGGTCACTTGCAGATCTGGAAACCGCGCTCCGGCGCTGACCTGAGAGGTCAGGCTTCCTCCGCTTCATCATCTTCGGTCGAATCTTCAATCATCTCGGGCAACTGCTCGGGACGAGCGCCCAAGGCCACGGGCTCATCATCCCCTTTGTAATGGCTCACCGGGTCTTCCTTCGGGGGCTCGACCGGCCCCTTGCCGGGCACCATTTGCGCGCGGCGCCGGTCGGCAGACTGTTGGATCTCTTCAGCTTCTTTCGCGGTCGTGCGGGGATAGCCGAGATGGTCGAGTGTCTTGCGTGTCATGGAAATACCTCCTCAAAGAGGATCAACCCGGTTTCCGGTAATAGGTTGCATGCATGCCGCCCTCTCAGTTTTCCGGAAATGCACGCCGTGTACGGTTGGCAAAGGCGACGAGAGAAAGCATGACCGGCACCTCGACCAGCACACCCACCACGGTTGCAAGCGCGGCGCCGGAATTCAGGCCGAACAGGCTGATCGCGACCGCAACCGCCAGTTCGAAGAAGTTGGACGTGCCGATCAGGGCACACGGCGCCGCAATCCGGTGGGGCACCTTCCATGCCCAGGCGGCGCCATAGGCCAGCGCAAAGATGCCATAGGACTGGATCAGGATCGGCACCGCAATCAGGCCGATCACCATAGGGTCAGCTAGGATCACCCGGCCCTGAAATCCAAACAGCAGGACGACCGTGGCCAGCAGGCCGATGACGGAGAATGGCTTCACCTGCGCGAGGAATCGCTCCAGCGCCACCTCCCCGCCGTTCCGAAGCAACAGGCTGCGGGTGATTACGCCGGCAACAAGCGGAATGACGACATAGAGTCCGACCGACAGAAGCAGGGTTTCCCACGGCACGCTGATATCGGTGACACCCAGAAGCACCGCCACGATGGGCGCAAAGGCAAAGACCATGACCGCATCATTCACGCTGACCTGGACCAGCGTATAGTTCGGGTCTCCGCGCGTCAGCTGCGACCAGATGAAGACCATGGCCGTGCACGGTGCGGCCCCGAGCAGGATCAGGCCCGCAATATAGCCATTGGCATCAGAAGTCGGGATGAGATCCGCAAACACATAGCGGAAGAACAGGACGCCCAGTGCCGCCATGGTGAAGGGCTTGATAAGCCAGTTCACGACCAGGGTGATGATCAGGCCTTTCGGCTTGTCGCCCACATGTTTCAGCGTGGCAAAGTCCACACTGATCATCATCGGCCAGACCATGGCCCAGATCAGCAGCGCCACCGGAAAATTGACATTGGCATATTCCATCAAGGAGAGGGCGCCGAACACGCCCGGCACGAACTGGCCCAGACCAATGCCTGCGGCGATGGCCAAAACCACCCAGACGGAGAGATAGCGTTCAAAATTCCCCATGATGGCTCCTCAGAAGGTAAAGGTCAGTTGTGCGTAACCGAACAGTGTCCCATACTTTTCGGACCCTCTGACACACCTGCGGGAGAAACCAGCCCGGCCTCTGCCTCGGCCAATAAAATTCGTCACATCCGCACCCCCGTACCGCGCCCAATTTGCCATGTGGTTCCTGGACATTACCTGACCGAGAATCGAAGTGTCCCGCTCGTCTCAGCGGGAAGAATTGTCTGGCAAATCCCGCCCTCAAACGCGCCGAACGGACATGCCACGCCTTCCTCCATTAGCTTCAATGTGACCGGCGAGGCACCCGTCTGATAAGTGCAGGCGGCGCTTGAGACGTCGCGCACATACAACATGTCCGTGCTGGTTGAGCCGCGCCCCTTCACGCTCGCATTTGCCTGACCGCGGCCAGTGACGGCAACACAGTCGATATCCCAGTTTCCAGCGCCGCTGGCGCGCAACTCCAGATCACCGGTTGTGGCAGAGGTATCGCCCGTGGCCCGGACCGAGTCCGGCGCACCCACGCACGCGGCCAGTCCCAAGCTTGCCAAAGTGATAATGGCGTACGCCGTCAGTCCAGTTCGCATGTCATCCTCCCGTGCGAGTCTGGGAAGACCTTAGCGCGAGGAAAATATTACTTCAACATTCTATCGAATATTGATCTAACAAACTGCTTTCGATTTCCTGGCGAGCGGATCGCACACTTCCGGATGACCGTGGCAGCAATTGTCCACGAGCACCGAGAGCAACTGGTTCACCCCGTCAATCCGGGCCGTATAAATCATCCGGCGCCCATCTCGCGTCACGCTGACCAGCCCGGAATTCACCAATATGTTGAGATGTCCCGACAGCTTGTTTGGCGCGATGTCCAGATGTTCGGCAATGGCACCTGCCTGCAAACCCTCCGGCCCCGCTTCCATGAGTGCCCGGAACGTAAGCAGCCGGGTCTCCTGCCCAAGCGCGGAGAGCTGTTTCAGCGTGTCGGTCAGATCAGTCATGCTGGCGACTCTACCGCGTTTGGGCCGCGTGTACAGAACGGCGTGAAAGGGACTTTCAGCGTGACAGGCTGGGAACAGCCGTCACTCTAGGGGAACGTCATCATTCCCACTCGATAATGAACGAAGCGAACTTTAGTCTCGATGCTTCGGACATGATCATCGAGATAAAAGAACCCCAGCCTGTGGAAATTGCCCGGCTGCATCTCGACACACGCTCTTCACCTACTTCCACCTGCCCCCGACCCGGAACAGACACGCGGGCACGTCAATTCCGGAGTCACGTATATTGCCTGTGGAACGGTTACCGACCGGTTTGGTGAAACTTAGAAAAGATGAGTACTCTTCAAAAATAAAGTCCCATTAAGTCATTGAACTTAATAGAATTTATAGTATCCATCAAAAGGCGTTGAAATGATATAATCATTCTCATTCATTGATCTATGATCCCAAATCCCAACCTGTAATCAGCATGACTTCATCCTATCGGCTAACCAATCTTTCCGCCTACCCGAATAAATTCGAGGAAGCCTTCAGCATTTACGAAGCTTCGTTGCCGGCATCCGAACGGAAAAATCGGGATGACATATTCAAGCTGCTTGCACGGGAAGACTATGCGGTAACTGTCTTGGAAATGAATGATCGCGTAATCGGGTTCTCGATTGTTTTCCTGCCTCATCGGCACCCAATTGGCCTACTGGAGTACATGGCAACCGATCAGGCACACCGAAATATGGGCATGGGAGAGATTATGTTTGAGCACGCCCTAAGTCTGTGCGCGGGACGTGTACTTTTGGTCGAGGTCGAAGCGGAATTCGGTTCACCCGCGGCGCGCAAGCTGCAAAGACGCAGGCAGGACTATTATCTGCGACTAGGGTGCAAGCCTCTCGTCGGCCTGGCGTATAGAATGCCTCAACTCCAAGCGTCGCCGCCCCCTGCACTCAATCTAATGTGCCATCCTAATGGAAATCAGGTAAATGTCTCAAAAGAACTGCTCCGCGATTGGATCGCGTGTCTCTATTCCGGTGTCTATGGCTGCACCGATAGCGACGATATCATCGATGACATGTTCGCAAACTGGTCACAGCGCGAACAGGAAAACGGCTTTATCTAGCTCCGTTTTTACGCGCCGGGACAGGACGCCAGAACGGGAAGATGCACTTTCCCGGTGCGAAGTCGCGCAATGGATTTCGCACCGGGAAATCATCCCACATTACTCTGCGGGAGCCGGATCATCCACGGCCGTGTCGGTCACAATCTTCCAGGCACCATCTACCTTGCGCCACACGGTTACATAATCTCCCGTTGTATCCGGGTCCCCGTCCACAACAAAGCTGCCCCAGGTGATTCCCAGATCGGCACTGCTTGCGCCCATCGCACCAACGGGCTGCCAGTGAACGGGCGAAGGAACCGCATCTAGCTGGCGCTCTGCCATGATCGCTTTCTGGCCCGTGAGGAATCCATCACCCGCTTCAATCATGAAACCCTGTTCAAAATCCACATATTCCAGTGACGCTGCCTTGTACCCATGCGCGAGATTATAGGCTTCGTATGCCCTGTCTGCCGCCAAAAGCTCCTCTTCGACCTGTTCGGCAGGGATTGGAAGACTGGCGCAGGCAGTCAGGCCAATTGTAAAGCTCAAAACTGCCGTGGCACGCAACATAGTGACAATGGGATTCATAAGACTCTCCTCTTTCAGACACAATGTAACGGCGGCCGAGCGTGAGGGGCACTGCGTTTTAAGGCAAGGTTGGTGCGCCCATATCACCAGCCAGCCGATAGTTTGCATCACCCGGTAAATCTATAGGGTGCTATCCTGCACACAGTAGGAGGAAACCATCATGCACATCCGCTCACTGATCTTATTCATGCTTGCTTCGGCGACGGGAACGGGCCACGTGCTGGCTCAAACCTCAATCCCCGAAAAATCCGATGCGAAGATTGTTACGTTCGAGCTTTCCGAAGGCTCATGGATGAGTTTGGACATCAGTCCTGATGGCAAGACACTCATGTTCGACCTTCTGAACGATATTTACAGAATGCCCGCCTCAGGTGGGCCTGCAGTTGCAGTCCACCAAGGCCCCGCAACACAACGCAGTCCCCAATTCAGCCCAGACGGGCAGTTTATCGTTTATCTCAGCGATGAAAGCGGCGCCGACAATGTCTGGATTTCCCGAGCGGATGGCAGCGACGCCCGTCAGATTACTCATGAAACCCACGCAATGGTCGCTGGACCCGCCTGGTCCCCGGATGGAGAATCCATTGCAGCGGTCCTGACCTATTCAGACATCTTCCGGGTTCGCAATTCAGAGATCCATCTCTATTCGCTAGATGGAACATCGGACACAGTAATCGTGCCCCCACCCGAGAGCGGTAAAGATGTCCAGGAGCCGCGCTTCGCCCCGAATGGTGTCGATCTCTATTACACAGAGCGAATCAGCGGCGATCACTATGTGTACATGAATACGGGCGCAAAGAATTTCGCTATCAACCGGATCGATCTTGAGAGAGCTCACCTCGATGGTGATGAAAGGCGTGCCGGAAATAGGTCCAGCCGAGACCGGCACCCTGCTCATCATTCAGACCGACGCAACCCGAAGCGGCGGGTTATTTCAGGGTTTGGCGGCGCGACAACCCCTCAAATCTCACCAGACGGAAAATCCATCGCCTTCATCCGGCGGCTTGGCGCGAAGACGGTCCTGTTCGTCAAGGATCTGGGCACGGGCGAGGAACGGCCAATATTTCAAAACCTCGGACGCGACCTGCACGGAGATTACCTGCCTCAAGAGCACTACTACCCTGCGTTCGACTGGTTCCCCGACAATCGCAACATTGCCATCTGGGCAAAAGGCAAGCTTCTCCGGATTGACACGCAGACTGCGGATGCAACGAACATTCCCTTTCGGTTGACAGCACGCCACGAAATTCAACCCGCCATCCGTGTGCGTCAGGATCTAGCGCCAGAGCAAGTTGATGTTCGCACGATCCGGCAATTGGCGCCGGCGCCATCTGGCGATGTGATGCTGTTCAGGGCTCTGGGGAAACTTTGGCAAGTCAACATGGACTCGCGGAATGCGCCTGTACGTCTGACCAATTCCGACTCTTCAGAGTCAGAACCCGCCTGGTCTGCCGACGGACAAAAGATTGCTTATGTCAGCTGGCAGGACGAAACTGGTAGTCGGTTGATTGTTCACGACGCAGCAACCGGTGCAGAAACCATCCTGGTTGAGAGCCTTGCCGTGATAAGGCAACCTCGCTTTTCCAATTCCGGCGACCAGATTGCCTACCGCATCATGGACCCTGACCCGTCTCTGAATGCAGCCGGGCCGGAAACCGGTCTCTACATCGTGGACACCGCCGGAGGGACAGCCCAGCATCTCGCCTCCGCCTCGGGTGTCGCAGGATTTTCCGCAGACGACCGCCGTATTTTCCATTTTGCGGAACCCCAGTTTCGCAAGCGCCGTGCATCCGTCCTAATGAGCATCCAGGTGGACGGAAGTGACCTGCAGGAACACGCGATCGCTGAGACCGCGGACATACGAAATCTTGCTCTCAGCCCAGACGGAAAATGGCTTGGCTTCAAATACCACAACCGTCCCTATGTCATGCCGTTCGAAATAAAAGATGCTCCTCTTGTCCTGTCACCTGAAGACAATCCAGACGTCAGGTTGCTCAGTGAAGTAGGTGGATACGAGATGAGCTGGGCAAGCGACTCCTCCCGTTTGTACTGGACTTTGGGGGCCGATATTCACTCCACCTCTCCCGAGGCCAGCGGTGCGAGGGAAGACGTTTTCACCGTCTCCATCCAAACGCCTGCGGACAAACCGGAGGGCGTGGTCGCCTTTGTAGGCGGCAAGATCGTGCCAATTGTCGGTGATGTGATCGAGGACGGAACGGTCATTGTCGAAGGCAATCGTATCGCAGCTGTTGGGCTTCGTAAAAAGATCAGTGTCCCCAAGCATGCCACCCGTATAGATATCCGCGGCAAGACGCTTATGCCGGGTCTGTTCGATGCGCACGGCCACATCGATTGCTGTTTCCGGGCTGGAACGATGCCCCAGCAACAACCCACAAGATATGCCGCCCTTGCCTATGGCATCACAACCAATTTCGATCCCTACTCAAATGATCTTATGTCCTATGAGAGTAGCGAAATGACTCAGGCCGGCCTGTTGGTAGGCCCGCGGTGGCTCAAATCCGGACAGGTAGTGCATGGGCTCGAAGCGCGTACCGACGGGGTTTACCATCCCCTGTCCTCACTTGAGGATGCTCGCAATGTATTGAAACGGCGCGAAGCGCTGGGCCCTTCAGTCCTGAAGAGCTACAAGCTGTCGACGCGAGCCCAACGCCAACGCCTGCTACAGGCTGCCCGCGAGTATGGATACATGGTGGACGGAGAGGGCGCCGGCCAGTTCTACACCAATATCGGCATGATCCTGGATGGACACACCAACCTCGAACACAATCTGCCAGTCGCGACATATTACGATGATCTCCAGCAGCTGATTGCGGCTGCTGATACGTCACTGACACCGACGCTGATTGTTGTATTTGGCGAACTGTTCGGCGAAAACTTTATCTACGAAAATGAACGACCCTGGACGGACGAGAAGGCGCAGACCTTCATTCCAGACGTCAACAATGCCTACAACCCGATTGCCGGACCGGGCGGCGCGTCCTTGCAGACGCGTGGCATGCACTCAATCCATGTGGCGGACGAGATCTACGACATTGGCTTCCGGTCAGTTGGCCGCTCTGTCACCAAGCTCGACAAGGCGGGTGTGACTGTGAATATCGGATCCCACGGGCAAGCATCCGGATTGGCGATGCACTGGGAAATGCTCTTGATGGCTGAAGGCGGCATGGCGCCAATGGACATCCTGCGGGCCGCGACCTTGAACGGTGCGAAAACCTACGGGCTCGACCATCAAATGGGATCCATTGAACCCGGAAAGCTGGCGGACATAATCGTTCTGGACGAAGACCCGACGGGTGACATCCGCAACACTAACAGCGTTCGTTATACCATGGTGAATGGCAGGCTGTACGATGCCTACACCATGAACGAGATCGGTAATTATGACCGCCCACGCCACAAATTTTATTGGGAAATGCTTCCCACGAACGGAATAGATTGGAAATCAACATGGTCTGGCGAATAGCCCCCACCCGCCCAGCAATGCTGGTCGCCCTTATAGCCTTGACCGCTTGCTCAGATGCCCCGGACATGGCGATCATTCCTGCCGCGAGCTTTGAAATGGGCGAAACGGTGGACTATGGGTATGGTGAAATTGATGGCCCGCGCCACACGGTCGAGATTGCGCACCCCTTCGCGCTCGCGAAGACGGAAGTTACGGTTGGTCAGTTCCGCACGTTTGTTCAGGAAACCGGATATGTTTCGGAAGGACTCTGCAATATCTACACGGATGATCAATCCTGGCATCTAGATCCCAGTCGCAATTGGGAGCATCCGGGTTTCATGCAAGGTGAAGACCATCCCGTCGTCTGCGTAAGTTGGGATGATACGCAGGCCTACACGTCATGGCTCAGTGAGAAGACTGGAAAATCCTACCGCCTGCCTTCAGAAGCAGAATGGGAGTATGTTGCCTCCATGGGCGGCATTGAAGGCGATGATGATAGCGTAAGCCATGACGAAGCCAATATAGGTCTGGTCGATTGCTGCGGGGGCAAGATCGAAGGGCAAGATCAGTGGATCGAGACAGCGCCCGTCGCAAGCTTCCCAGCTGACCGGTTTGGTATTCACGACATGCGCGGCAATGTCTGGGAATGGCAGGCAGATTGCCATCAGGAGACCTATGACAACGCCCCCATTGACGGCACTGCGCGAACTGAATGCGAGACACCTGACAGACGCTCCATACGGGGCGGGTCCTATGGCGATGCGGGCGACTATCTTTCCCCACGTTACCGCCTGCCTGGACCTCAATCACAAGGATATTTCACGGTCGGTTTTCGCGTGGCCCACGACATCGAATGATCCGGCACAGGTGCGCCACGCGCACCACAGGGCGCCCAAATTGCATCTGTCACTGACTGGCCGATTGCCAATATACTCGGATCGGAAAATCAAGGATCAAAATGATGACGGTTCGTAAATGGCTCAAACTCGACTGCGCCCCCGCTCTGGGTCTGGCGTTGACAGCCCTGACACTTACAGCATGCGCAGCAATGCCACAGGAGGCTTTGGCTGAGCCCAGGTCTCAAACTGATCTGCCCGCCCTCATCAATGATGGGTTCGAAAGCGACGCGGCGCTGTCATTCGATTGGCCCATGCTGGAAATTGGTACTGGCCAATACGAGGATGGCCCAACCGGCCTGACAGTGTTGAAATTCGGCAAGAAGGTAAATGCGGCTGTCGATGCACGCGGCGGGGGGCCCGGCACGGTAAATGCGGAATACCTCAAACTTGGCTACACCCAGCCGGAACTTGATGCGATCGTGCTTGCGGGCGGGTCCTGGTATGGCCTTGAAGCGGTAACGGCCGCGAATACGGCCCTGCTTGATGACGGGTATCGTGGTGGGAACTGGGACAATGTCGGTCTTGTCGTCGGATCTATCATCTACGATTTCGGTGGACGCCGGCTCAATGAAATCTATCCGGACAAGCGTCTCGCCCAATTGGCCCTGCGGGCAGCCGAGCCCGGAATTTTCCCGAACGGCGCTTACGGAGCTGGCCGGTCTGCCATGAATGGCGGCATTTTCGGTTGCCACGCCCGCTCTGGACAGGGCAGCGCGTATCGTCAGGTGGGTGATGTCAAAATCGCCGTCTTCACCGTGGTCAATGCGCTTGGCACCGTTACGGATCGTGAAGGAAACGTGGTGGCCTGCCACAAGGGCGACAGCTGGCCTGAGACCCTCAAGGCAACGGACCTCATGCGCGCTGCGCCGGACAGCCTCCAGCCCGGTTGGAACGGCGAGGAAGACACGAAGGAAGTCGAACGGAAGAACACGACCATCAGCGTAGTCGTGACCAACCGGACATTGAGCCCTGCAGAACTCCAAAGGCTTGCCGTTCAGGTCCACACATCCATGGCACGTGGCATCCAGCCCTTCGCGAGTGAGTTTGACGGCGACGTGCTCTATGCCGTGTCGACGAATGAAGTAGACGCCGGTCCTGGTGCAACTCTGCCCAGCATGGAAATCGGTGTTACCGCTTCCGAACTCATGTGGGACGCAATCCTCGCTGCGATGCCGGAGAAACAAGTCACTCAACCCGAGCCGGACCCGGAATTGGTTATCTCTGCCCCCGCGCTTGATAAGTATGCGGGCACCTATCGTTTCAGCAATCTGGCTGAGTTGACGGTACGTGTGGAAGATGGCGCGCTCGTGGCTTCGGCCACAGGTGAGCGCGATGTGTTCCAGGTCAGGAAGGGCTCCCCCCGTACCTTGCTGGCCGCCACGCCTGACATCTTTACCGTCGAACGTGGCCGCTATCCGTTCAGCGTTCAGTTCACAGATGATACAGTTATTGTGAACCCCGGACGCTGGCAACAAACAGGACGCCGCGTTTCGGGCAATTAGTCAGTTCTGGCAACGCCTCACACCCAGGAAACAATCATGACGCAATACTCTGCCTTCAATTGGGCTGATCCCCTTTCGCTCGACTCCGAACTGACAGAAGATGAACGGTCGGTTCAAAAGACCGCACGCGATTTTGCTGAGAATCAACTATTGCCCGGGATTGTCGAGGCCAACCGAAATGGCGAATTCGACCGCAATATCCTGAAGGAAATGGGCGCACTCGGCTTGCTCGGCCCTACTCTTCCTGAAGAGTTAGGCGGAGCTGGTGTAAGCCATGTCGCCTACGGACTGGTATCCCATGAGATCGAGGCCGTGGATTCCGGCTACCGCTCAGCCATGAGTGTCCAGTCCTCCCTCGTTATCCATCCGATTCATGCCTATGGGTCCATATACCAGCAGGAACGCTGGTTACCTGGACTTGTGTCGGGGGACCTGGTCGGCTGCTTCGGGCTGACCGAACCCGATCACGGGTCGGATCCGGGCAATATGTCCACACGTGCCAAAGCGGTCGATGGCGGCTTTCGGCTCAATGGAGCTAAAATGTGGATCACAAACAGTCCCATAGCAGATGTTTTCGTCGTCTGGGCAAAACTGGACGGCATCATTCGCGGCTTCGTGCTGGAACGGGGCATGGAGGGGCTGTCGACGCCGCAAATTAAAGGCAAGCTGGCCCTGCGGGCATCCGCAACCGGCGAGATTGTCATGGACGACGTGTTTGTCCCCCAAGAAAACCTGCTGCCTAACGCCCGCGGCTTGTCAGGCCCTTTCGGCTGTCTCAACAAGGCCCGTTTTGGAATCGCCTGGGGCGCGCTAGGGGCAGGTCGCGCTTGCTGGACAGCGGCCAGAGACTACGCAATGGATCGCACCCAGTTCGGCCGTCCGCTGGCCGCCAACCAGTTGATCCAGCGGAAATTGGCAGACATGCAGACCGACATCGCCCTTGGGCTGCAAGCCTGTTTGAAAGTGGGGCGACTGCTGGGCGCACACCAGGCATCGCCGGAAATGATTTCGCTGATCAAGCGGAACAGTACGGGCAAAGCACTTGAGATCGCCCGCGCAGCCCGGGACATTCATGGTGGCAATGGCGTGTCAGACGAATTTCATGTCATGCGTCACATGTGCAATCTCGAAGCGGTCAATACGTATGAGGGCACGCACGACATTCACGCATTGATCCTCGGCCGCGCCCAAACCGGACTGGCTGCCTTCAACTGATATGGCCCAGGCACTGGAAAAAATTCGCGTTCTGGATTTGAGCCGGGTGTTGGCAGGCCCCTGGGCAACTCAGCTTCTGGGTGACCTCGGCGCAGAAATCATAAAGGTAGAACGCCCAGAGGGCGGAGACGATACCCGCAGCTGGAGCCCCCCTTTTCAGGAAGGTGAAAATTCGAATGTCAGGGAAGCATCGTATTTCCTCAGTGCGAACCGCAACAAGAAGTCCGTATGCATTGATATTTCCACACCCACTGGCCAGGATATCATCAGGGAACTTGCCGCCTCCAGCGATGTCTTGGTGGAAAACTTCAAGACCGGCAGCCTCGCCAGATACGGTCTCGACGCGGCAACTTTACGCCTGATCAACCCTCGACTGATCTATTGTTCGATCACCGGGTTTGGTCAAACCGGCCCCTACGCCACCTTGCCGGGCTATGACCTGCTGATCCAGGCCATGGGCGGATTGATGAGCATAACCGGCGTCCCCGATGGCGAGCCGGGTGGCGGGCCCCTCAAGGTTGGCGTCGCCTTGGTAGACATAGTGACTGGTCTTTATGCAGCGAATGCCATTCAGGCAGCATTGCTTCATCGGGAGCGGACAGGAGAAGGCCAGACAATCGACGTCGCATTGCTCGATTGCCTCGTCGCCGCAATGGCCAACCAGTCTCAGGGATTTCTCTCAACCGGGGAAAATCCGACACGGATGGGGAATGCTCATCCGAGCATTGTCCCCTATGACGTGTTTGCCACACACGACGGACATATCGTTCTGGCCGTTGGTAACGACCTTCAGTTCAAGGAACTTTGTGATCTCATCGACTTGCCGAAATTGCCTTCCGACCCTCGGTTCGCGACCAATGGCGCGCGTGTGGCCAACCGCGCTTCCCTGACCGAATTACTGAACGATACGCTTCAGAAGCAATCCACGTCCCATTGGATAAATCTGCTTCAGGTGAGCAAAGTACCCGCAGGACCTGTCAACAAAATGGCGGATGTCTTTGAAAACCCTCAAGTTCAGGCACGGGGCATACGCATTTCAATGCCTCATGCCACGCTGGGTCCTGTGCCCGGAGTCGCGTGTCCCATACGCCTGAGCCACACGCCCGTGACTTACAGGACAGCGGCCCCTGCGCATGGGGGGAACACGTCGAATGTGTTGACCACTGTGCTTGGCTATTCCCCGGAAACGATAAAGGGCCTACAGGCCAATGGAATTGTCGCCTTCGGAAAGGCGGACAACACCCCAAGCTGATCCCTCCGCGGGCCGGTCTTTGATTTCAGCTATCTTGCAACGCATCAGCGCAATCTCTTCCCGCTCCTTTGTGACAACTGCACCAGAGGTGCGAATTCCGCACCATGCTATTCATTTTTGGCATCTGCCAAAGTTTTTGTTTGTCCGTCTTACTCGACCGTAATGTAGCAAAAGCGAGCGGGAGAACACATGAAACGTAAATATCTTTGGACAACGGGGAGCGCAATTGTTGCGCTGATGCATGCCGCGAGCGCGCATGCGCAAACAGCTGACGCTCCAGTTGACGACACAGAATTGGTGCAGTCCGCCATCATGGTGACAGCCCAGAAGCGGGAACAGCGACTGATCGATGTTCCAATGGCAATCGAGTCCATTTCCGGCGACGAACTCGCCAAGCTGGGCGTTGCAAGCGTGCAGGATCTGTCCTTCAGCGTGCCAGGCCTCACCATGCGCGAAGACGGTCCAGGCAGCTACACGATCTTCATCCGTGGACTGGCAAACCAGTCGGGTTCGGGTGCTTTGGTCGGAATGTATATGGACGAAGCCCCACTCTCCTTGAGCGGATATGATCAACTCAGCCCCACGGCGTTGGATCTTGAACGCGTTGAGGTTCTCAAAGGCCCTCAAGGCACGCTCTATGGTCAAGGCGCAGCCGGCGGCGTCATCCGTTACATCACAGCAGATCCTGTGCTCGACAAGGTCGAAGGCAAGGTCAAGGGCGAGCTGTACACGGTCTCTGATGGCGAAATCGGCCAGAAGGGCGAATTCATCGTCAATGCTCCGATCGTGAAAGACAAACTCGCTGTGCGCCTCGCGGTCGGACTTGAAGATGGTGGCGGCTGGATTGACCAACCTGAAGCTGGCATTGAAGACGGCAATGGCACAGAACTTCTGAATGCCCGTGCCAAGGTCCTCTGGGTGCCGACAGAAAACTTCTCAGCCAAGGCAATGGTTCAGGTCCAGCGGGCCGAAACCGAACTGGGCATGGGATATGAGGAAGCGGACCGCTCGGTCGATGTCGGTCCCGACCGCAACAAGGTGATGATCCCGAAGAAATTCGACTTCAACATCTACAATCTTGAGCTGGCCTATGATTTTGGCTTCGCCGAACTGACCTCCTCGACCACCCAGATCGACCATGATCATCAATACCCATTCACTTACATTCCGCGAGAGGGTAACTATTCGTACGGAATCGTCGAAGGCAATGATGATCGCTTCGTCGAGGCTGAACAGTTTTCTCAGGAAGTCCGCCTTTCGGACTCAAATGATAACTACGCTTGGACAGTGGGTGCATTCTATAGCGATGGGGAGCGTTCCCTGACCGCTGACTACGAATACGCATATGCTCCGGCTGGCGATCTCTATGACAATGGTGGAGTCCTGTATGACGACCTGTACTACTATTCTGCCTCCACATCTGAATCGTATTCACTGTTCGCAGATGGATCATTTGATGTAACCGACAGGCTGACCCTTGGCGCGGGTATGCGATACTTTCATGATGAGCAAACCAGCCTGATCGAATATGCACCCGGAGCGGGCACCGAATTGTCGGATACTTTCCAGTCGGTCGATCCGCGCGCCTATATGACCTACCAGTATGATGAAGATGCCACGATCTATGCCAGCGCTGGATCAGGCTTCAGAAGTGGCGGCTTCAATTCCGCGCCATTTGATCCGTATGACCCTGAAAACATCCTGACATATGAAATCGGAACCAAGGGCAGCACCCGTAACTTCCAGTATGACATTGCGGCCTTCTTCACCGAGTACAAGGATATGGTGCGTCGGCGCCTGACCGAAGTGAATGGAGCATTCCTTGGAGAATCCAGCAATATCGGCAAGGTCGAAGTGAAAGGCCTCGAGGCAGGTCTGGCCTACCAGCCAACTTCGGGCCTCACCCTGTCTGCGAATGCAGCCTATCTCGACAGCGAGATTGTCGAAACCGCAGACACCGATCAGGTCAACGAAGTTGGCGATCCGACAGATTACACACCTGAGTTGAGCTATACACTGGGTGTCAATTACGACTTTGACCTGACACCAGACCATCCGGCCTTTGTCCGCGTTGATTTCAACCATCGGGACAAGGTCACTTATATCGACCGGTCCAGCTTCCTTCCTTCCGCGCTTCCCCAAAGCTCGGATGCACTGAACCTGCTCAATGCACGCGCAGGCGTCGTCGTCGGGAACTTTGATCTGGAAGTCTTTGCCACCAACCTCACCGACGAAAACAAGTCCATTGACCCCTATCAGGCCTGGGCCAATGCCAACCGCACACGTCCCCGTGTTGTCGGCATCAGCGCAGCGTATAATTTCTAGGGTAATGGATAGTTGATGACCGGGCGTTTCCTACGGAACCCCGGTCATCACGCCCCCCCCGTGACTGGCCCGACCTTCTAAAAGGTCGGGCCTTTTGCGTTGTGACGACGCGTATTTCTGGACACACTATCACAAGCGCCCGCACGCCGAAGCGCGAGCGGATTACCAGTGATGATTTATTGTAACGAGGGCTCTGGGGAGCCTAAACTGGTTTGCAGGCTTCAGCATCGTCATGAATGACGCGCCCTGCCTCCTCTTCCCCGAACGCTTCTGCATTGCCGGAAACACTGCCCCCACATACCGTGATGAGGCTGTTGCCAGCTGCGCGTGCACCAAATGGGGAATTGTCGAGCAATGTAGAATTACGGCTCATAATCTTCGCGTCGTCTTCCGTGTAGAGACCATCATCCTGGTTCCCCTCTACAATACTGTCGGAAATGACCGCTGAAGCATTACCATACGCCGCCACCGCGGCAGATTCACTGGAGATGATCCGGCTATCTGTCATGTCCATAGCGGAAGTTTCCTCCAGCCACACTCCGAGATGGGAGTGATCGATCACCAGATCTTTCGCCGTTATACGACCGTCTTCCCGGCCGGTCAGCGCCATCTTCGCGACACGTTCAATCGTGATGGAGTTCAGCGTCACGTCACTGTTGATCGTGAAAATGCCGTGGCCATCATAGATGTCGTCCTCAGCTTCTGCGTAATGAAATTCCGAAATGGTCAGACCGGTAATCTGCACGGTGGAATCCTCAATCACGAGGGCGCTCGATGGGAAATCTGCACTTCCGGAAATCCTTGCTCCCGGCTCGGCGGCAATTTCCAGCGTCTTGCCATCAATCACTACCGCGCCGCGTACCTGAAGTTCCTGAAAGGGTACGTCGCGATAGGATATCGGGCGGTAGATCCCCGCATGCATCACAATTTGATCGCCCGAGTTGGACGCATCAATTGCTGCCTGCAGGCCAGCCAGGCCCAGATATTCGCACGCGTCAGCGGGACTATCCTCGGAACAGACTTGAACAACAGCACTCTTCTCTTCACCGGCACTGTGTTCGGCCGTGCACGCAGCCGCCCCCAAAAGAACCGGAATTGAAACCGTTGTGAGGAATCGCGTGAACATTACTGGATCTCCTGTTGGAAGGCTTCCTCAGGGTCGGCTGAGCGATCCGTATGGAGACGCATCAACCGGCTGAGGACCGGTCGCAAGACGATGAGGAGTATGGCGGCCGCCCCAACAATCGCGGCATGCATGAGCCAAAAGCTGGACGCCGACATTTCCTCGTAAAAGCGCGCTAGCCAGCCGCTGAACAATCCCCCAACGAAGATGGCGAGATAGTAGGATCCCACCATCATGGAATTCACTGATTCCGGCGCAGCCCGGGAAGTCAGAGCCAGTGCAATTGGTCCTACATAGAGAAAACCGATCGCGCAGACAAAGTGAAAGATTACCGGCCAGAGGAGCGCAACAGGCTTATCCGCAGACAGGATATCGCCGACCCCAAGCAGCAAAAATGCGGCAGCAAATACGGCGCATCCAACCGCCAGCTTGATCAGATCTCCCGGCTCTGCATTACGGCGTGATTGGTGGCGCCAATACCAGAGCACCAGAGGCGCCAGCAGCAGGACCGCGAGGGAATCCAGTGACTGGAACCAGGTCACCGGGACATCCAGTCCGAAGACAGACCGCGCCACATCCGATCTCAGCCAGAGCGGATAGGCATTCCAGACCTGGCTTTGAGCCGTCCAGTAGAGCGAGGTGAGCGCCAGCATGACCAGAATCGCCAAGATGACCACGCCATCCCCTTTCTGCAATTTCGGACGGTCTTCGCTCCTGGAAACGGCGTCTACCGGAAGATAGGCGCGTCCTGACAAATAGACGGCCAGCCCTACAAGCATGCCGATGCCGGCCGCGCCGAACCCGTAATGCCATCCATACACTTCACCCAGTGTTCCGCATATGAGGGGGGCAGTGAAGGCACCGACATTGATGCTGAAGACATAGATCGAATACCCGGAATCCCGTCTTTTGTCGGATTTTTCGTAGAGGCCGCCAACTTGCGCCGCGAGATTCCCCTTCAGCAATCCCGATCCGACAATCAACGTCGCCAAAGCCAACAGGAAGCTCCCCTCGAATGCCATCAGGAAGTGACCGGCGGCCATGAACAGCGCGCCCAGCAAGACGGCCTTGGTCCGCCCAAGAAGGCGATCTCCAATCAGCCCCCCGAGCACAGGCGCAAAATAGACCAGCCCGACATAGGCACCAAACACCTGCGAAGCCAGGGCCTGCACACTGAGTGGGCCGAAGACCGACTCGAAGACACCTCGAAATGGCTCAAACGCAACCACATTGCCCGAGTGTTCCGGAAGGAACAGGTACGTCGCCATATACAGGATGAGCAGGGCCTGCATTCCGTAAAAGGAGAATCGCTCCCAGGCTTCTGTAAACACGATATAGGCCAAACCGCGCGGGTGACCGAAGAACACCTTGTCGTCAGCCGCGCGTTTGCCAGCAATCGCGGGAGCGTCTGGCGCCTGTGTTCCTGACACGTCACTCATACGGCAAACCTCATTTTGAAATCAGTAGAATTGTGAACCATTACTTGCCCCATGCGGGCTTCCAGTTGATGTGCTTTGGCACGTCATTGACTTCCCAATAGAATGGACGGCGGGGATGATCATGATTGCCGACTTCATCCATCGTCACAGAATCATAGAGACGGCCATTCACCATGGTTTGCGAGACCGTTTCCGTATTACGGATATCTGTCAGGGGATTGCGGTCCAGCACCAGGACATCTGCAAGCTTACCAACCCTGAGAGACCCAATCTGGTCCTGTAGCTCCAACGTGGTCGCGCCGTTAATCGTGCCCGCCTTCAGCACGTCCAGATTGCTCATGCCGCCTTCGGCAAGCAATTGAAGCTCCCAATGCATCGCAAGACCGTACACTTGCCCATGTGAACCGGCATTAACCCGTCCGCCGGCATCGTTCAGCGCCTTCATCGAACGTGCGGCGGCCCGAAAGCCGATATCCCAGATTTCATCGGCCGCCTGCAGGCCGGTCATGCCGCGCACATATGGGGGCGCTCCAGTGGGAACCGCCAGCGGGCTATAGGAACTCGTCGTGGTCTGGACATAGGCGTCCACCCGCGGATCTTCCCACAGCCGGGACGAATTGTAGAGATAGTTCTCTCCCATCAATTCTCCGAACAGCACAATCAGCGTCGGCGTATGGGCTACGTCCGACTTTGCCATCAGCTGAATGAAATCATCATAAAGCGTCTCAACCGGCACATTGTGTTGAAGGTTCATGTTGCCATCGAGGATTGCCGTGATGCCATTGAAGAAGTGGCTTTCGCCCTCGACGTCCACCATGATCCCCTTCTCGCGCCCGGCCTTGATCAGCATTTGTCTCTGCCTGCGCTGGATCTGGCGATAGCTCTTGATGACCGTCCCGCCCAGGGCGGTTTTGCGGTCCATCACGGTTTCGGCGTCTTCATAGGAATCGATTGGAACATAGACCGGGTCGTACTTGCGCTTGCGCCCGAAAATCACGCTTCCCACGGCAATACTGCGCGGCCCCACCATCTCACCCGCCAAGGTCATTTCGGCAGCCCCATATGTCGGAAGCTCTGACGTGTAAGGATCGTAATTGGTGGTCACGCCAAAGGACAGTGCCGCATAGCGGGACGCCTGCTGTTGGGGCGGCAGACCAGCCGACGCATAGTAACACGTATCCAGATGTCCATGCATGTCGACCAGGCCGGGCATGAGCGTTTTACCGGAGGCGTCAATGACATGCGCATCACCCGGCACAGTCACATTATCCACCGGCCCGACGGCCACGATCCGGTTTCCATCCACGACAAGCGTTCCATGCTCGATGATGCCGCCCTCATCCATAGTGATGATGCGACCGCCCACGAAGGCCGTCTTTCCGTCAGGCCGGTCCACGGGAACCCGCAGGTCCACGCGGGAGAAAAGACGGCGTCCGCGCGCCAGTTCACGCACATCGGCGCGAAACACATCCGGCCCAAGTGTCCAGTAGACACTTCCGGAATCCTGAGCCCAGACAAGCTCATACCCGCCTGCTGCATCCACCTGTTCGCCGCTGTCTGCATCAAAAACGGACATGTCAGCATCGGCGTCGAATGGAGCAATATGATAGGATTGGAAATGCCGGTAGGCGATCCAGTTGAGATCAGGGCTAAGCTTCAACTCGCTTGTGTCGGAATCCTGCGTCCGCAGGTGAACCCGGTGATCGGTGCCATCCAACGCTATGCTTTCCAGCGTGGTGATGAGTGTTTCGTCGAAATAGCCCTCTGTGGTGAAATAGACCCGCGCGCCGTCAGGAGAGAATCTCGGATTACCACCGGCTACACCGAGGGAGGTGGCCTGTCCGCCGTCTGCAGGGATCCAGTATACGCCCGGATCCGCCCTGTATCCGCCAAGGCAGTCGTCCGCCGCCGCAATCTGAAACATGATAGTCGATCCATCCTGCGAGAACACTGGCTCGCGGACTATGCCGGACGAGGTAAACAAGGTGGTTGTGGTTCCGGTTGCTGATTTGAGTTTCAATGCGCCTCCCAGCACATCATCCCATTCAATGAAGGCGACCTTCGAACCATCCGGCGAGAAAGCCGCGTCAGACTGAGAAGAATCCGTGGCAGACAATTTGTCCAAGCCATTATCCGACCGGTCCAACTGCCAGATCTGGCCAAGCGCACTGAATGCCAATGTCTGCTCATCCGGTGACAGGGCAAGCCGAGAAATTGCTTTCACTTGCAGGGTTTCCGGGGCGAGGTCCTGAGTGAACCGCGCCGGATCTGTCAGCTGGTGCCGCGCTGTCAGCGAAAATAGAATCTCATCCGTTTGCCCATTTTCAACATCGATACGCTGGATCTTTCCGCCAGCCCAGATAGCAACCGACTTGCCATCAGGAAACCATGAGAATCTCGGATAGTAGGTCCCCTGCCCCAGGAAATCCGCCTGCCCGTCCCGGTCGAGCCCGTCGAATACTGGAACCTGATCCCGCGTCGTGAAATCATAGATGAAGAGCATCGTCTGGTCTTTGACGCGCCGGACAAATGCCATCTTGCTGCCATCGGGAGAAATCGATGGTGCCAGCGCGCCCCCGAACCCCCCGATAACCGTCTCAATATCTCCAGTTTCCAGGGCTTTTCTGCGGATCGCAAAATTCTTGTGATTGGCGTCCACATACACGCTCGACGCATGAGGCGGCGTCACTTTCTCAACAAAGTAGAGGCTGGCTCCATCGGGCGAGTAGACCGCATCATGCACATTCTCCCCTTTAGTTGGCATAGAAACGATTACTTCGGCATGACCTCCGCCCGCTGGATAGGTCACAAGCTCTGAGGCGTGAAGCCGGTCTGCCGTGTCGAACATGCGAGCTGCAGCAAGTGTGAGACCGTCCGCGCTCCAGGCAGGGTCCACCAGCGCAAGAGAGCTTTCAAAGGAGACTTGTATCGGGTTGCCGCCATCCGGGTCGGACGTCCATATATTGTCGGCCCCGTCCTGGTCGCTGATATAGGCAATGCGCGACCCGTCCGGGCTGAACACGGGAGAGTGCTGGATCGCCGGACCGCCATGAAGGAGATGGGCTTCGCCGCCCGTGGCCGGCATGAAAAATATGTCTCCCAATACGTCGAAGACGATCGTGTCACCTTTCGGACTCACGGCCACGCTGATCCACGTTCCCTCCGTCAGAGTGAGTTCCACATCGCGGTAAGGTTGGCCCGTATTGGTGACATCCCATTCCTGGGCGCTGGAGACGCAACCCGCTGCCAGCGCAAGACCCAGTATGCCCAAAACCATGGATGTGAATTTCATGAATGCTCGTTCCCCAGTTCGTTTGTATCGATGCGCTATCAGGATGCGCAAACGTCGGACAAGCGTGTAGCCTTTTCCGCAGCTCCAACTTGACCATGCCCTGCCCGCATCGGCGAAGGGGCCTAGGATGCACGCACAGGTGCGTAATACGCACCACTGGCCGCGCGCTTCGCATCTGTCGGGCACTATCAGGTCTTTGCAATACATGACGCAGGCAAGTGCTTGTTTGGTATTGGAGGTTTCATGCGCATCCCAGGGATCCGGGCAATTCACAAATGGATCAGCTTGAGCTTCCTCTGTCTCTGGATACTACAAGCAGCATCCGGACTGGCCATAGGATACCGGGCAGACATCGATGACTTCCTTCTGGACCAGGGGGCGAGAGAAACAGACGCCGCCGCCATGGCCGCTCGCATCGAAGAACTGCAAGCTGCCGGAGACGAGATATCGTCTGTCTGGATTTCAGGGGGACGGAAAGGACAATATGATATTTATCTGGAACGTGGCGGCGAAGGCCGCACCGTCCGGATTGACGGCACCGGAACGCAGCTTCGGGATCGATCCGATACCAACCGGTTTTCTGATGGCGCCGTCTTTGAAACACTCACCCGGTTCCACAAATCTCTAATGCTCGGGTCGGTCGGTTATGTATTTCTCATGATCTCAGGCCTGCTATTGGCATCCAATATCATCTTGGGAGTGGTGATGGGGTGGCCAAAGCGAAAACGCCTGACAGCATTCGCTCGAACTTCCGGCGCTCCAAAGGCAGCAAGGCTTTCAGGCTGGCACTGGCGGGTCGGCTTCTGGGGGGCCATCCCTGCGGTGTGCATCATTCTGACAGGGTCCGCGCTAACACAGTCCGACATCCTGGCAGACTGGCTCGGCGTTGAAGAGCAAACGCCTGAACTTCTTGCCCCCGCGTCCGCACCCCCAGCAAGTCTGGAGACGGCTATCGAAGCCGCGCTCGTCGAGTTTCCGGGTGCCTCTCTTGTCGCAATAAATCTGCCTACTGAAGATCGTCCGTGGTACAAGTTCCGGCTGAACGCACCCGGCGAGATGCCGCGCCTGTACGGCGCCACCCGCGTATTTGTTGGATTGGACGGTGCCATTCTGCTGGATCACGACGCCCGCAAAAGCGCACCCAATGAGCGAATTGTCGAAGCCCTGTATCCGCTACATACCGGACAGATCGGTGGAAGCATTGGCCGCATGGTGAATACAGCGACTGGTATCTGGCTACTGGTAATGATCGCCCTGGGGCTGAAACTATGGCTCGCACGACAACAGCAGCGTCGCAACGCAATCTCCCACGATGGTGAATAGATGATCAGCCCCGAACATGAGCGCACTGCGCACATGATCCCGCTGGAATCAGCACATGACTTGACTTCAGAACAGGTCGCAACGTCAATTGGGCGACATAAACGCGATCACAGGGAACCCAGCATGGCCGACCGCAAGGACGACCTATCCAAACCCGGACAGCAACCACCCCTTCGCAAGGCGCTCCCCCCGTTTGAAGGTTTGCGGGCCTTTGATGCGATTGCGCGTTTGGGAGGCGTGCGAAAGGCCGCCAAATGGCTCGACCGGGACCATGCCGTCCTCAGCCGCCACCTGCGCGCTCTGGAGGAATGGGTCGGAATAACCCTGGTGGAGCGCGCGCCGACAGGATTGGTCCTGACCGAGGCCGGCAAGGATTATCACCGGTCGATCTCAATGGCCCTGGATATGGTGGCGCACGCGACGCTAGACGTGCTCAATCAGGGCATTCATCACCAGCTCCTGATCTGGAGCACGCCCGGTTTTGCCCAGCAATGGCTGTCACGGCGCATCGCCTCTCTCGAGCGGGCAAACCAGGGGGTCGAAATCGAGCTGAAACCGTCGGTAAGCGCCCCCGACTTTCTCTCCCATGAGGCAACAGCAGACATTCGCTACTGGGCCTCTTACGAAGACCTGGACGAGTTGCCTCCCCACCTGCGCAGCCAGGTGGTTGCGCAATCTCCCATCATTCCCGTGGCAAGTCCTGAATATCTTGAAAACGCTCCGGAAATTCATTCCCCGCAAGACCTGCTCAATCATCAGCTCCTGCACGAGAATACCACGGAGACATGGAAAATCTGGCTTGAATCCGTGGGCGTCGACTGTGGCGCCGGACTGAAAGGCCCCCGGCTCTGGCAGGGAAACCTGACCAGCGATGCCTCGCGCCACGGTCGCGGCGTTGCACTGACCAATCCGCTGCTGGCCGAGAAACACCTTACGCGGGGTGATCTGGTCTGGATCGGCAAGGACAATCCGGCGTTCCCGCCACGGCGCGGCGACTATGTACTGATCGCGCGCCATGACCGCTGGAACGAGCCTAGCCTGCGGAAATTCCGGCAGTGGCTCACCAATACGATCGCCAAGGACACGCCGGAGTTCAAACCTGTCCGCTAGCCCAGCGCCTCCACGGCTGCGTTGAAGAAATCATTGTCGAGGATCGCTTCGGAGAATTTCGGTTTGGACCGGCAACTCAGGACCGTCAGCACGATGTTACGAGTCGGATTGATGTAGATGTACTGGCCGAATATGCCTCGCGCGCTGAAGGCGCCTTCCGAGAAGTCTCCATCGCGGTCAGGAACCGGCCACCACATATAGCCATAATTGAGGGGATTACCTCCGGCCATACGCGGCTCGGTCGCTTCCTTGAACCAGCCTGCCGGTACAACCGGCTCGCCTTCAATTACTCCGCCATTGAGCGCAAACAGCCCGAGCCTGGCATAGTCGTGCAAGGTGGCGCAGATTCCACTTCCTGCCACTTCCAGGCCATCCGGCGACTCCAGCCACCAGGCGGCATCCGCTTGCATGCCGAGGCGCGACCACATGATTTCGGAGCAATAATCGGAAAGCCACTTGCCGGTTGCTGCCTTGACCAGCGCCCCAACAACATGCGTTTCCCCGGTACTGTAGTTCCAGACCTGGCCGGGCTCTGCGATGCGCGGCAGGGATGCCATGAATTTCATGATTTCGCCCGGCTTCTGCGCCACCTGCAGGTCCAGCATGATCCGGCGCTCCGAGCCCGCGGTCGTATGAGTATCGTCCCAACTCACTCCGGATGTCATTTGCAGCAAATGCTTGATGGACACCCCGTCATAGCCGCTCCCGCCAAGCTCGGGCATGTATTCTACCAGTTGATCGTCGACACTCTTGATATGGCCATCCAGGATTGCCGCCCCCACCAGCGTGGTCGAAACAGATTTCGCCATCGACATCGACATCCAGCGGGTCTCGGGGCCAATGCCCTGATCATGATATTCGTGAACGATCTGACCATCCTTGATTGCCAGCAGCCCCACAAGACGGTTCTGGGATACGTAATCGAACAGATCATATGTCTTGCCATTCGCCGGAATGGGCATGTCCTCCAGGCGTGTAGTCGCATACGGAAGTGCTGATACAGCAGCACCCGCCTTGATGGTTCTGGTGGGAAAAACCTCATGCGTATTGCTGAATGTCTGCATCTGCACATCCGGCATCAGCTTGCCGGCATATGCCGTGACGATGTCACCGATATCGGGGGTGGACGGTCGGGAAAGCGGAAGGGATGTCGTCACGGATAGTCTCCTTGATGCGTCGCAGCGCACCTGAGCGGATGCGATGGCCATTTCAGGAACCTTACAGGTCAGCGGCGTCGGGCTCAGGTGCCAAGCAGTTTTAGTCCGGTGCCTGAATCGCACCGGCTTCCGTATATTTCGCGCCTGACATTGCTCTCTCCTCACAGGGAGACTGAAAAGGACATAACAAATGGGAGTCTCTTCATGACTGGTGCGACCACGCCGTGGAACATGTATGTTCCGAAACCCTACCGGGCTCCGGACCCTGTTTCCATTATAGCCTCTTATCCGTTTGGCCAGATTGTCACCACGTTTGACGAGATGCCCTATGCCACATCCGTGCCGATGTATCTTGAGGGGATGCCGGATGGGAGCATGCAGCTTCTCGGTCACATGGCTCGGAACAATCCCCACGCTTCCACGCTGACCGCTGGGCAAAAAGCGCTGGCCACCTTTCATGGCCCCAATGCCTACATCTCTGCCAGCTGGTATAAGGACCAGCCCACCGTACCGACATGGAATTATATCGCGGCGCAGGTGCGGGGCATTTTGCAACCGGTCGACGATGCAGACGAACAACTCGAAATCATGCACACCACGATTTCGGAAAGCGAAGCCGATTCCGGCAGCACGTGGCTGCTCGAACAGGCCCCCGATGGCAAGGTCGACAGCCTCATCCCCCACATCCGGTCGTTCCGTGTCAGGATCACCCACATGGATGCCGTCACCAAACTCAGCCAGACTCACCCGGTAGCGGACCAGGAACGTGTCGTGAAAGCCCTTGAATTCCGCGGCGGCGTACAGGACCGGGAGATCGCGCGGCACATGCGTAGCCTCTGGCTGGAATGATGCCCTGACGGGGCGCGCACCATCGGTGCCGAAACCGCACCGCCCCAATCGGTTTAGTCATCTTCTCCCCCTCCCTGTAGCGGCCCAACATGGGCTCAAACAATTGAAAGGGACGCGCAAATGGCGATCGCAAATCGGAACACAGCTCAGTGGCAGGCCATGGACGCCTCTCACCACATCCACCCCTTCTGCGATCCCAAGACGCTCGCAGAACGCGGGGTGCGCGTCATAACCAGCGCGGATGGCTGCTATGTTCACGATAGCGACGACAACCGTATTCTCGACGGAATGGCAGGGCTGTGGTGCGTCAATGTCGGGTATGGTCGCCAGGAACTGGTGGACGTGGCTGCCGCCCAGATGGAGCAGCTGCCTTTCTACAATTCCTTCTTCCAGAGCTCGACCCCAAGCCAGATCGAACTGGCCCAGAAACTGTCGGAAATCGCTCCCGGAGACCTGAACCATTTCTTTTTTGCAAATTCGGGATCTGAGGCCAACGATACCGTCATTCGCATGGCTCGCCACTACTGGCATGTGCGCGGAAAGCCCAAAAAGTACAAATTCATCGGTCGCCATCTCGGCTATCATGGCAGCACACTGGCGGCGACCAGTCTCGGCGGCATGAAGCACATGCACGATATGGGCTCCTCCATGCTTCCGGGATTCGAGCACATCATGGAACCTCACTGGTATGCCCACGGAGGGAATATGAGCCCCGATGAGTTCGGCCTCCGCGCGGCTCAGGCTTTGGAGGACAAGATCCTCGAAGTCGGTGCAGACAATATCGCGGCCTTCATAGGAGAACCGATTCAGGGCGCTGGCGGCGTCATCGACCCGCCTTCCACCTATTGGCCGGAGGTTCAGAAAATCTGCCGCAAACACGATATCCTGCTCGTGTCAGATGAAGTCATCTGCGGCTTCGGTCGGCTCGGCGAATGGTTCGGTTGCCAACACTATGGCGTCCAGCCGGACATCATGCCGATGGCCAAGGGCATGTCGTCCGGCTACCTGCCAATCTCTGCGGTCGCGTTCAGCGATGACGTCTTCGAGACGATCAATGAAGGTGGCCCCATCTCCCACGGTTACACCTATTCAGGGCACCCCGTCGCCTGCGCCGTAGCGCATGCAAACATCAACATTATCGAACGCGAAGGCCTTGTGGAGCGCGTCAAGAATGATGTTGGTCCCTACCTGCACGCCCGTCTTCAGGAGCTGGCTAACGGACACAAGATCATCGGCGAAGTGCGCGGCGCCGGCCTGATCGCAGGCCTCCAGCTGATGAAGTCTCGCGACGCTCGCGAACCCTTCACGACCGAGGACAATGCCGCGAATATCTGTCGCGACATATGTCTCGACAAGGGCTTGATCATGCGTGCCGTCGGACAGGCCATGGTCATCTGTCCGCCTCTCACCATCACGCGTGAGGAAATCGACGAGCTTATCGACATAGCATCAGACGGTTTGACCGAAACGGCTGCCCAGCTCGGAGTCGCGTAACATGTCCGTCACCTTCGCCTCATCGGTCGACGCCGCTGCCGGGTCGAACGCCCTGCTTCGACGCCTGCTGGAGCGTATGGCGAGTTCCGGCGCTGCCAGCACATTCGCGGTCAACAATCCCGCAAATGGCGGAGTCATCGCGCAGGTGCCAGACCTTGGCGCGGCTGAAACCGAGCACGCCATCACCCTTGCAAACACCGCCCAACCTGCCTGGGCTGCCCTCACTGCGAGGGACCGCAGCACCATACTTCGCCGCTGGCATGATCTCATCATGTCCTCCGAACAGGAACTCGGCGAAATCCTGACCCTGGAACAGGGCAAGCCACTGGCAGAAGCTCGTCGGGAAGTCACGTTTAACGCCTCCTACATCGAATGGTTTGCAGAAGAAGCCAAACGTGCCTATGGCGATGTCATCCCGACTGCTGCCCCATCACGCAGGCAGATCGTGGTACGGCAACCCGTTGGTATTGTCGGCGCCATCACGCCCTGGAACTTCCCCAGTGGCATGATCACCCGGAAGGCCGCTCCAGCGCTTGCAGCGGGTTGCGTCATCATCCTGAAGCCTTCCGACGAAACCCCGCTGTCTGCGCTGGCCCTGGAATGCCTCGCGAAAGATGCCGGATTTCCGGCAGGCGTGTTCCAGGTCATCACATCAAAAGATCCGGCGCCCGTTGCCGATGCGCTTACCAGAGACCCACGTGTACGGAAGATTTCGTTCACGGGGTCGACCCGGATCGGCAAGCTGCTCATGCGGCAGAGTTCCGATACGATGAAGCGCCTCTCGCTGGAACTGGGGGGGAATGCGCCCTTCATCGTGTTTGAAGACGCCGACATCGACGCCGCTGTGGCCGGAGCCATGGTCGCAAAGTTTCGCAATGCCGGTCAGACCTGCATTTGTGCAAACCGCATCCTCCTGCACGCATCTATCCGGGACCAATTCCTCGAAAAATTCATCGCTGCCGCGGATACCATGAACGTCGCAGATGGCTTTGATCCAGCCAGCGACATGGGGCCGATGATCAATCCGGCGGCGAAGACAAAGGTGCGCTCACTGGTCGACAATGCCCTTTCCAGAGGGGCCGCTTGTGTCACATCCCGCGCGCCAGTGGATGACGGAAACTTTTTTCCGCCGACAATTCTGACAGGTGTCACTGGCGACATGGATATTTCCCATACGGAAATTTTCGGCCCAGTCGCTCCCATCTATATTTTTGAAACAGATGAACAGGCCATCTCGCTTGCCAACGACACCCCGTATGGCCTGGCTGCTTATTTCTGGACACGGGACTATTCACGCGCCTGGCGCGTCGCGGAGCAGCTGGAAGCCGGCATGGTCGGCCTTAACGATGTGGCCATCTCGGGCGATTCAACGCCCTTCGGCGGCGTTAAGGAATCCGGCATGGGCCGGGAAGGCTCGCGGTATGGCCTCGAAGATTATCTCGACATCAAATACATCGCTATGGGAGGAATCTGATGCGATCCAAGAAAGCATCTCGATCACACATACATCTGCCACGGGCGACTGCCTTGATGGTTGCGGCACTGATGGCCGGCGCACCCGCTTTCGCGGAAGTGTCGACCGCCGACAATTCGCCAGCCCTGATTGCCCAACTTCAGCAACAGATTCGCGAACAGGAAGCACGCCTGGCGAAACTGGAAGACTTGCTTGCGCAGGCCCCGCAGTCACGGCCTGGCACATCACCGGTAATTCAACCGGCCGCGCCAATCGGCTTTGTCTCTGGCGACAAGGTATCAGACAGCCCTGCATCACCCCCTTCGAGATTCAAGATCACGGGTGACATGCGGCTCAGATATGAGCACAACTCGTCTGGCGGTGAAGGTCGCTCAGACTCTCGCGGCGTCGTCCGTGGCCGTGTTGCGGCAACCTATGCGGCCTCTCCGGACCTCGAACTGGGTGCGCGGCTTGTCACGGGTGATCCCGATGATCCGAACTCGGCAGATGTTTCGCTGTCCAATTTCAATGATGATCTCCAGGTCAGTCTGGATCAGATCTACGGCAAGAAGGTCTTCGGCCCCCTCACCCTTGTCGGGGGCAAGTTCGCCAATCCATTCCGACGCACCGACCTGGTCTGGGACGGGGATGTGAATCCGCAAGGACTGGCAGCGCAATATGTCGCTGTTGATACTGGCGCGACCCGAATTGGCGCCAGTGCGTTGCTTTTCCCCATCGAGCGTTCAGTTGCGGCCGCTGACAGCACCGCGTCCGGCGTCCAGATGACTCTCGACCAGCAGGTCGGGTCAGCATGGAAACTCGGTTTGGCTGCGGGCTATTATGATTACGAAATCGAAGCGACCGGCACGGCAAATTCCGGCGACACCCGAACCAATCGGCTGGATAGCACCGGCGCCTATGTCTCGGATTTCGACCTGTTGGATCTGATCGCCACGGCATCTTACAGTGGCTTCGGAAATCGCTGGCCGGTGCGCTTTCAGGCGGATGCGGTCCAGAACCTCGGTGCCGATGCCTACGACACAGGCTATTCTCTTTCTGCCTCAGTAGGACAGACTGGACCGGCGGGAGATTACAGCTTTGGCTATGGCTATCATCAAGCTGAAGCGGATGCGGTGTTTGCCGCCTTCGCGCAGGACAACATTGCGTACGGTAGCAACTATCTCCAGCACGCCTTGTCAGCCTCCTACGCAATCAGCGACCAGTTCGTACTGGACACGACCCTCTATGCCTACCGGATCAAGGACACAGCCCTGATCCCGCTCGCCACGGACGACTGGCAACAGCGCCTGCGAATAAACCTGGTTGCACATTTCTAGACCTCCTCCCTCAAAACCTGACTGACACCTCAAAGGATTGTTGAATTGCGTATTGGCACCCCAAAAGAACTCAAGAACCGCGAATATCGTGTGGGGCTGACGCCTCAGGGCGCGCAGGAACTCGTCCGGTCGGGACATACCGTGTTCGTAGAGACTGGCGCTGGCGACATGGTCGGCTTCTCCGACGCTCTCTACGAATCTGCCGGCTGCACAATCGCCGCGGACGCCGATGACCTGTTCGACGCGTCAGACATGATCATCAAGGTAAAAGAGCCCCAGCCCGTAGAGATTGCCCGCCTGCAATCACGGCATACGCTCTTTACCTATCTCCATCTGGCACCCGACCCGGAACAGACACGCGGGCTCGTCAATTCCGGGGCTACCTGTATTGCGTATGAAACGGTCACCGACCGGTTCGGTCGCCTGCCCCTGCTCACGCCCATGAGTGAAGTCGCCGGGCGCCTGGCGGTGCAGGCTGGTGCCAAATACCTGGAAATCTCCAATGGCGGATCCGGCACATTGCTGGGCGGCGTCACAGGGGTGGCACCTGGAAACGTCCTTGTTATCGGTGGCGGCGTCGCAGGCCGAAACGCAGCTGAAATGGCGGTCGGGCTCGGTGCCAATGTCACGATCCTGGATCGCTCACTGGACCGGCTTCGCGAACTCGACATCATCTTCGCAGGTCGCGCCCAATGCCTCTATTCCACCTCCTCGGCCATTGAGACCTTGCTGCGCACGGCAGACCTCGTTGTCGGCGCCGTACTGCTGCCAGGCTCGGCGGCACCGAAGGTCATCTCCGCAGACCAGATTGCCCTGATGAAACCCGGCTCGGTCGTGGTCGACATTGCCATTGATCAGGGCGGGTGTTTCGAGACCAGCCGCCCCACCACGCATGACGACCCCGTTTATGATGTCGGCGGTGTCATCCATTATTGCGTGACCAATATGCCCGCCGCCATCGCGCGCACCTCCACCATCGCTCTGTCAAACGCCACGCTGCCCTTCGCCATGGCTTTGGCCAACAAGGGTATCGACGCAGCGATCACGTCCGATCCGCATCTGGCAGGCGGCGTGAATGTTGCCGGCGGCAAGATTGTCCATCCGGAAATCATTGCCGCGATGGAAAACAGGCTCTGAAGAGAACCAAAGTTTCGCACGGAGAGTTGAAATGCGTTCAGCAGTCACGGCAGTTGCCATCGCCACCGGTCTTCCGTCCTTCGCGGAAGCACAGGGCAGCTCCGTGTTTGCTGACGCGTCTGTCTCGACATCGCTGCAGGATCGCGGGGCTCAGCTCAGTGGCGAAACACTGGAACTGCTTGCAGGTATTGAGCGGCCGACCTCTTTCGGGGCCGCCTACGCTGCGGTGTACCGTATCGAACCGATCGGAACCTCCCGGGACGTCTTCGCTCCGGAAACAGACTATTCTCTGGGCGTGGTCCTGGAAGGCAAGAGATACACGGCAGACCTGTCTGCCAACTGGCTGACCTATCCGGGCACTCCGGATGACTCGACCCTTGAGCTGGTGGCTGCCATTGAACTCGATCTGTGGGGACTGCCCCACATCATCGCCTTTGGCGATATGCACACCGATGATAAGGGGCTGGAGGTTTCAGTCGGCCCCTCCCGGAAAATCGGAGACTGGAGCATTCAGGCTCGCGCGCGCACAGGCCTGGTGGGGATGGGGGATGGATCCCGGACCCGTACTTATGCCGGTCTTGAAGCCAGCGCCCGACGCACCCTGCCGGACGGGATAGAATTCGGTTTGCTTGCCGCTTTCGACATATCCGATCAGGACACGTTGTCAGCCGACATTCGATCTGGCGAAATTGCCACGATGGGGCAGCAGGGCCTGTCTGCGAGTGCCTTCCTGTCCTTCGCGCACTGAGACAGGCCAGGTCCGACACGCCTGGCCTATTCCCACTCGATGATGAACAAGCGATGCACCCTGTAGCAAATACTGCGGATCACAAAATGTTGTGGATAATTTTTACCGTCAGCGGGCCCGAAGATAAATTTGACTGGTTTTTCAATCATGTAGGCCATACAACATGATAACTTGACAAGGTCTTGGTGCGTTCCCGCAACATGTTTGGCATCTGGGATATCATCAAGCAAACGCATCGATTTTCGAGGACTTGTCTGATCTGTCGCCTGGCCGAAATCGTGAGGTCGCACGCCTCAAACGCGAACATTGGTACTTCCAATAATGCCAAAGATTAGCGTGTTGAAAAAATTCCTCCACTCGGAATTATGTTGGAGTTCCGACTTTGTCGCCAGAACCTGAATATGATCGTGTCTGCGGCTGAAAAAGCTGCCTGAGGACAAGCTCCGTGCGTCAACCTATGCCTTAATTTCGTCGACAAACAGCTTCCCTGAATTTCTGGAACGCGGGCGAAGCGTTGACTGCGGTCCGGTTTACATCCGGCGAAAACATCAAACCAATTTTCCGCGTCAGGTCGAACCCGGTCAATCGGGTCTGCCAAACGCTGCTGCACGCATGAGACTCCGGGACAACAGTCATTCCGAGTCCGGCCGCAACCATGGCCATCACCCGATCGTCCTGAGAGGACCTGTAGGCGAAAAATGGCCGAATACCACGCTCTGTAAAGTACCGGCTGGTCTCGGACAGCGCTTCGCATTGTCGGCGGACAATCATGACGCTGCCCGCTAGCGCTTCGGCCTTTAGGTCGCTCTTACCTGCCTCTGGGTGACTGCGGGGCAAGGCGGCGACATAACCCTCTTCAAAAAGAATTTCTTCTCTAAATCGTTCCTCTCCCCTCCCCACAAGCGTCAACGCCACATTAATCCGGCCACGCCCAATACCATTCACGAGCTCACGCTCTGTACCGTCGACGACTTCTATACGTTGCGTCGGGTCAGCAGACAGCATCTGCGCGATGGCGGACTGGACCAACGCCGAAGAGATTGTGTTGAGGATTCCGAGCTTCAGGACACTTGATGGCTGTACATCCTGGATAGCGGCTAGAGATCGATTGAATTCACTTTCGATCCGTCGCGCAAAGGGCTGGAAGCGCGCGCCCGCATCAGTCAGATTTACACGTTTATTGTTTCGGTCGAACAGGCTCGCCCCAACAAGTTCTTCAAGCTTGGCAATACCAATAGACAGGGTCGGCTGGGTGACATGCATCCTCTGCGCTGCGCGGGTGAAGTTGCCACTGTCCACGACGGCGAGGAAATAACGAACTAGATACCGATCAATCATAGAGTACACTTATACAGTTGGGCGATTTAATTCAATTTTTCCTATTTAGTTAAATTTGCTAGCCCCTACCGCAAGGATGGAAGGGAACAGACACATGACTCTTTTTGATTTTTCCTTGGGCGAAACGGCGGACATGATCCGAGATACCTGCGCGCGGTTTGCTCATGACAAGCTTGCACCGATCGCTGCCGAGATAGATCAAACAGATGAGTGCCCCAGGGGGATTTGGACCGAAATGGGCGAACTCGGCCTGCACGGGATAACCGTTGAAGAAGCTGACGGCGGACTTGGACTTGGTTACCTGCATCATGTCGTAGCCATGGAAGAGATATCCAGAGCATCCGCCTCCATTGGCCTCTCTTATGGCGCTCATTCCAATCTTTGCATCAACCAGATCCGGCGCTGGGCCAGTGCGGACCAGAAAACCCGCTACCTACCAAAGCTGTTAAGTGGCGAACATGTCGGCGCGCTTGCAATGTCGGAAGTGGGGGCCGGCTCTGATGTCATGAGCATGACGCTAAAAGCCGAAAAAGCTAATGGCGGGTTTGTTCTGACCGGCAGCAAATTCTGGATCACCAACGGCCCCATCGCCGATACGGTGGTAATCTACGCCAAAACCGATCCGTCGGCGGCTTCAAAGGGGCTGACGACGTTTCTTGTTGAGAAGAAATTTGACGGATTTTCCGTTGCGAGAAAACTCGACAAGATGGGGATGCGGGGATCCTACACAGGAGAACTGGTCTTTCAGGACTGTTTTGTCCCAGACGCGAATGTCATGGGCGACATCGGCCAAGGCGCGGCGATCTTGATGAGTGGCCTCGACTATGAGCGCACAGTGCTGTCCGGCGGACCGATCGGCATCATGCAGGCCTGCATCGATACGGTCCTGCCCTATGCCCGCGAACGAAAACAATTCGGCCAGCCCATCGGAAACTTTCAGCTCATGCAGGCAAAACTTGCCGACATGTATGTCGCACTTAACTCCGCAAGGGCATATGTTTACGCCGTCGCCCAAGCCTGTGATGAAGGCCGAACCACCCGGGTTGACGCGGCGGGAGCCATTCTGATGGCGAGCGAGAGTGCGGTACGGACCTCGATGGAGGCCATTCAAGCGCTGGGCGGTGCAGGCTATACAAAGGAATGGCCCGTCGAGCGATTTGCCCGGGATGCAAAGTTGTATGACATTGGCGCAGGAACGAACGAGATTCGCCGCTTCCTCATTGGCCGGGAGCTGATGAAAGGATGAGCGGTCCCACCATGAAGAGTCAGCTGAGTACGGCCGATCCCAGCTTCGCCCACAATGACCGTCACAATCGCGCGCTTCGCCAGCGACTTCACGAGGATGTCGCCCGCACCGCACCCGGCGGCAATGAGCGTGCGCGCGAGCGACACACTTCACGTGGGAAGCTTCTGCCTCGGGATCGTGTCCGGCACTTGCTCGATCCGACGAGTCCGTTCCTCGAACTTTCGCAACTGGCCGGCTATGGCATGTATGGAGAAGAAATTGCCGGCGCCGGACTGATTACCGGCATCGGCCAGGTTTCCGGCCGGTCGGTGATGATCATCGCCAATGACGCCACCGTCAAAGGCGGCACTTACTATCCGCTCACTGTCAAAAAGCACCTGCGGGCACAGGAGGTGGCGCTCGAGAACAATCTGCCCTGCATCTACCTCGTCGACTCTGGCGGCGCAAATCTGCCTCACCAGGACGAAGTTTTCCCCGACAGGGATCATTTCGGTCGCATCTTCTACAATCAAGCCAACATGTCGGCGCGCGGCATACCGCAGATTGCCTGTGTCATGGGAAGCTGCACGGCAGGCGGTGCCTATGTGCCCGCCATGTCGGATGAATCCATAATTGTTCGCGAACAAGGCACGATTTTCTTGGCTGGCCCCCCTCTGGTCAAAGCTGCAACCGGCGAGGTGATTTCTGCCGAGGAGCTAGGCGGCGGAGATATCCATAGCCGCAAGTCGGGGGTGACTGACCATTTGGCAGAAAATGATGAACACGCCCTCACCATCGTTCGAGACATTGTGGCAACCCTGCCCCGGAGCCGGAAAGCGGACATCAATCTTCAATCTGTCCGACCTCCCCTTTATGCACCGGAAGAAATATATGGCGTCCTCCCGCCCGATCTTCGGACGCCTTTCGATGTTCGTGAAATTATTGCCCGGCTCGTAGACGGCTCGCAGTTCCACGAATTCAAATCACTCTACGGAACTACGCTCGTCTGCGGATTTGCACACATCTGGGGGATACCGGTGGCGATACTGGCAAACAATGGCGTCCTCTATTCCGAAAGCGCGCAAAAGGGCGCTCATTTTATTGAACTGGCGTGCCAGCGTCGCATACCGCTTCTTTTTCTGCAGAACATTTCCGGGTTCATGGTTGGCGGAAAGTATGAGGCCGAAGGCATCGCTAAGCATGGCGCGAAGCTCGTGACCGCCGTCGCGACCGCGCAGGTGCCCAAAGTCACCGTGCTGATCGGCGGAAGTTTCGGCGCTGGAAATTATGGCATGTGCGGGCGGGCCTACCAGCCAAGGTTCCTCTTCACCTGGCCAAATAGCCGGATCTCGGTAATGGGCGGGGAACAGGCAGCCAGCGTCCTCGCCACGGTCCACCGAGAAGCCGATACTTGGACATCCGAAGAAGCCGAAGCGTTCAAAGCCCCGATTCGGGATAAGTACGAAACCGAAGGAAATCCCTGGTATGCAAGCGCCAGACTCTGGGATGACGGCATCATTGATCCTGCTCAGACCCGCGATATTCTCGGCCTCGCCTTTTCCGCAACCTTAAGCGCCCCTATCGCCCAAAAGGCCCAATTCGGCGTGTTCAGGATGTAATGCAATGATTCAATCCCTGCTTATTGCCAATCGCGGTGAGATTGCTTGCCGCGTCATTCGTACAGCCAGACGGCTAGGCATCCGAACTATCGCTGTGTATTCAGATGCCGATGCCGCGGCGCCGCATGTGACCCTGGCCGATGAAGCTCTTTACATTGGCCCCTCCCCGGCCGCGCAAAGCTATCTAGTCGGCGACCGCGTGATCGCGGCCGCGCGACAGGCCAGTGCAGAGGCAATTCATCCGGGATACGGTTTCTTGTCGGAGAATGCTGGTTTCGCAGCCCAGGTCATAGAGGCTGGGTTCGTTTGGGTCGGACCACACCCGGACAGCATTCGGGCCATGGGCCTGAAAGATGCTGCCAAAAAGCTCATGCAGGCGGCCGATGTTCCGACCACACCGGGCTATATTGGCGACGATCAGTCTCCCAAACACCTGAAACAACAGGCGGAGCGAATTGGGTATCCCGTTCTGATAAAGGCGGTTGCAGGCGGCGGCGGCAAGGGCATGCGAAAGGTCGGTCAGGCCAAAGATTTTGAAGAGGCGCTTGCATCCTGCCAACGCGAAGCCACGGCATCCTTTGGCGACCAGACCGTGCTCCTCGAAAAGTGGATCACCAATCCGCGCCACATCGAAGTACAGGTGTTCGGAGACACTCACGGCAATATAGTTCACCTGTTTGAACGCGACTGCACGCTTCAGCGCCGGCACCAAAAAGTTATTGAAGAAGCTCCCGCCCCTGGCATGGATGAAGAGACGCGTCAGGCCGTCTGCATAACGGCCGTGAACGCTGCCCGCGCGGTCAACTATGTCGGCGCAGGTACGGTCGAGTTCATCGCCGACGGCTCCGCATCGCTGAGTGCTGATCGGATCTGGTTCATGGAAATGAATACGCGCCTTCAGGTGGAACATCCCGTGACAGAAGAAATCACGGGTGTGGACCTCGTCGAGTGGCAGCTACGCGTTGCATCCGGTGAGCCGATCCCGCTCGCTCAAGCGGACCTGAAGATCAAGGGTTGGTCGATGGAAGCGCGGCTTTACGCGGAAAACCCGGTCACAGGCTTTCTTCCTTCAACCGGTCCGCTGCGCGTGTTGTCCCTTCCGCACGGATCAGCACGGATCGAGAGCGGCGTCAGCGAGGGCGGTGAGGTTTCTCCTTTCTACGACCCGATGATCGCGAAATTGATCTGTACCGGTGACACCCGGGACGAGGCCCGCATGGCCCTCGCTGAGGCTTGTGACGGCGTGGCCACATATCCAGTGCACAATAACGCAGGTTTTCTGGCCCGGCTGTTGCGCGACGAAACATTTGCAAAGGGCGTCGCCACCACGGGATACATCGGTGAGCATCTGGATCGGCTGATCTATCGGCCTGAGCCTTCAGTGGAAGGTCTTGCGGCGGCAACGAACACGCTGGGTGAAGCGCGATGGGCATATGATCGCTTTAACCCTGTTTCGGGCGCCTGGGACCGTTTGACCGGATTCCGTGTCAATGGACCCGTCGATCTTGAAACTCAGATTGCAGTCGATGGAGAAACCCGAACCGCCACATTGCAAACTGTCGAAGGGAAGCCAACCACCCTCTTGCCAATAGACGACAGTGTTCTGCTGATTGAACACGGCTGGCCATTTGAAGTGTCGCTTCCTCGACATGGTACCGGTATCGACGGAGCCAGCTCATCCGATGGCAGCATCGTTTCACCCATGCCGGGACGTATCATTTCCGTCGCCGTCAGGGACGGTGACATCGTCAAGGCCCACCAAGCACTGGCAACCGTCGAAGCCATGAAGATGGAGCATGTTCTTCGTGCACCATTTGATGGCGAAGTCACCGCGCTCTCGACAAAGCAAGATGACCAAGTCGTGGAAGGCAAGTTGCTGATGAAAATCGTTCAGCTGGAAGGGGGGCGTGATGGTCGGTCGATACTATGATGATTGGGCGATCGGCGACACGATTGTTCATGACCTCGAATGGACTGTACCCGAGGCCGACAATCTGACCATATGCACAATGACCCATGATCCGCAGCCCTTGCATCTCAGCCGGAAGACGACCGAGTTCGGACAGATTGTCGTGAATGGCATATTCACCTTCGGTCTGATGTTGGGCGTGTCCGTCGGTGAAACGACACTCAGCACGCTCGTGGCCAATCTCGGCTACGCATGCTGGTAATGCCAGCGCCGGTTTTCACCGGCGACACACTTCGAACCCCGACTAAATTATCGCACTTCGTGACAGCAAATCCCGTCCCGATGCCGGGATCATTGCTTTTGGGTACGAAATGTTCAATCAGCACGACGAGCTTGTTTGCGAATGCCTGCGCATAGCGCTCATCCTAAAAAGGCCAGTTTGACAATGCGCTCCCTTCTCTTTGTTCCGGGTGACCGGCCGGACCGGTTTTCCAAAGCCACTGCGAGTGGAGCTGATGCGCTGATCCTGGATTTAGAGGATTCAGTCAGTCTCGGCCGCAAGATCGACCTCCGACAGGAAATTTCCGAATTCACCTCAATTGAGCAGGGTCTGCCCGTCTTTGTGCGAGTCAATTCCACCACAAAATAATCCAGAATGAGATTATTTTTTATTTCCGGACAATGATGAAAGAGCTCTTCATCTTGCGCAAATACTCCAGTTTACGGAACATTGCAGATAAACTTTACCGTCAGTAATCGCGACGATAAATTTGGATGGGGTTTCAATCCCGTAGCCTACGTATTGTGTAAGATTGAAAAGGCTTTGGCACATACCAGAAACATGACCGATCCTTCATTTCAGCGAGGCCCCTGACCACCAGACAAGGCTTGAACTCTTGTCCCGACAATGGGGAACACAACTATAGTCTCGCCGAACACACATTGGTTTTGGCACTTTTACGAGGTGATACTGCGAACTAAGTTTTCGCGAGTAGTTTCATGGATGACACCGATAAAACACACGCCGCCCGGTCGTTGCCATTTCTAACTGTGGACAACAGGGACTTCTGGACAGGCGGCGCAAATAATCGTCTGCTGATCTTTCGGTGCAACAGCTGCGCCTACTATGTGCACCCACCAACTACATTCTGCCCACGATGCGAAAGCAGGGATGTAGGCGCTCAGCCCGTTTCCGGTTTCGGTACAATTTTCAGTTTTACAATGAACTACAAGAAGTGGTTTCCCGGTCTTGATGTCCCTTACATCATTGCCTTCGTGGTTCTTGAGGAACAGGACGATGTCCGTCTGGTTTCAAACATTGTCGACTGCAACCCCGATGACGTCCGAATCGGTCAGCGCGTTAAAGTCCGATTCGAGCAGGCGTCCGACATCTGGGTGCCCCTGTTTGCGCCCGTCAGCGATCTGTCATGAAGTACCCGGAGAAAAATGTCGCCATTACCGGAATTGGCCAGTCCCGCGTCAGCCGGGATGCGGGCGTTTCCCCGCTTAGCCTGACGCTCGATGCCGCACTAGAAGCGATTGCGGATGCGGGTCTGGAACGGTCGGATATTGATGGCATGTCCTGCTGGCCGGGCGACTATCAGGATGCGAGCGGAATGGCACCGGTTGGCATTCCCGCTCTGCAGGATGCCCTTCGGCTCAAACTTGGCTGGTATTCCAATTGTCGAGAGACCGCAGGCCAGTTCGGCGCGATCTTCAATGCGATCGCCGCTATAAGCGCCAATCTATGTCGCCATGTCCTGATTTTCCGGACGATGTACCAGGCAACCGCCAGGAAAACGAGCTTCGCCAATGCCAGCTTCCAGCCGGGTGGGCGCGCGTTCTGGCCATATGACTGGTTTGCCCCCTACCACGCTTATGCTGCAGCATCGCAGCAAGCCTTGTACTTCTCACGCTACGTCCATGAATCTGGCATCAAGCCGGAGCAGGTCGCTCAAATTGCACTGATCTGTAGGCAGAATGCCTCACTCAATCCCGCCGCCATCTATCGCACGCCTATTACGCTCGACGACTATTTCGATGCGCCGATCATTTCTTCGCCACTGAGGCTGTTCGATTGTGACGTGCCCATCGACGGCTCGACCGCGATCATCTTGTCCCGGGTCGACTGCGCACGCGACACGCGCAATCCCCTCACCCGGATTGAGGCAATCGGATCGAGCATGCAGTATCGCAACAGTTGGACGCAACTTGACGATCCCGCCACCCAGGCCCTTCCCGGCGTTGCCGAGATGATGTGGGGGCGCACCGATCTATCCCCTGCCGATGTCGATGTGGCCGAACTCTATGATGGATTTTCCTTCCATACGATCAATTCGCTGGAGGCCCTGGGATTCTGCCCGAAATTTGAAGCGGGGGCCTTTATAGACGGCGGATCTCGAATAGCACTGGACGGGGAATTACCGATCAACACGAATGGCGGTGCGCTTTCGGCGGGCCGGATGCACGCTTATGGACAGGTCCATGAGGCGTGTGTGCAGCTATGGGGACGCGGCGATAGACGACAGGTCGCTGGCGATCCTCGTGTGGCAGCCCTATCAACAGCAGGAGGGCCTCTGGCCGGATGCTTCCTTCTCGTCCGCGACGACTAGTCCGTCAGACGCATAAGATGAGCACTGACCCATCCGCGCCCCCGGTGATTTATGCGCACTCGGCGCCGCACAGCGCAAATCGGAATTGGTACTTTCCAATCCACTGGCCAATAGATCAGACTTGAGGCCAGGCACATCGAAAGCGGAGCACCCATGCGATTCAAGGATAAAGTAGCAATTGTCACCGGCGCGGGTCAGGGCATTGGCGCGCATTATGCCCGCGCGCTCGCCGAAGAAGGCGCAGCCGTGATTGTTGCAGAAATCAACGCCGAAACAGGTCAGAAAGCCGTGGACTCGATTGCTGCTGCTGGTGGAAAGGCGCTGTTTGTCGAAACCGATGTGAGTTCTGAAATTTCGACCATCGCGGCCGCTGAGGTGGCGTGCAAGGCATTCGGCGGCATCGACATTCTGGTCAACAATGCTGCGATCTTCGCAAACATGAAGCGTGCGACGTGGATGGATGTCGATCTCGACTACTACAAGAAATTCATGGACGTGAACATGAACGGCATCCTCCTTATGACCCGGGCTGTTCACAAGTCGATGGAAAACCGTGGCGGCGGCGTCATCCTCAACCAGTCCTCCACGGCAGCTTGGTCTGCAGGTGGATATTACGGGTTGGCAAAGCTCGG
The DNA here is from genome assembly GCA_913057945.1 of uncultured Hyphomonadaceae bacterium. Taxonomy (GTDB): domain Bacteria; phylum Pseudomonadota; class Alphaproteobacteria; order Caulobacterales; family Hyphomonadaceae; genus Hyphomonas. The sequence continues at coordinate 87,940 of CAJXOF010000005.1, forward strand.
CGTAAACGGACTGACAATAGCGCTCGCGAAGGAACTTGGTGCGAGGAACATCCGGGTCAACGGCATTGCACCGGGCCCAACGGACACTGAAGCGACACAGAACAATGTGCCCCCGGAAGTCCTGAAAATGCTTCTCGCCCAGATGCCACTGTCCCGCATCGGCAACACGCAGGACATTGTGAATGCAGCGCTCTTCCTCCTGTCGGAGGATGCGTCATGGGTGACCGGCCAAACCTGGTGTGTCGATGGTGGGCAGGTGCTTCGGCCTTAGCCTGCCGCGCTTTCAGAGCTTTCAACAACAGGCCGCGCCGCCCGGCCGAAAGCCCTATTCGTCCTCTTCGATGGACAGGATGCGCTCCGGGCAGGCCCGCACTGCGCGTCTGGCGAGGGCTTCTCGGCCCGCTGGCACATTGATCTCCGGCGTTTCAAGATAGCCCTCATCATTCAGTTCGAATAGTTCCGGAGCGACCGCAGCGCATCGGGCATGGCCCGCACAGCTTTCAGTCTTCGCCTTGATTTTCATGTCAGGATCTCCTGCTCTGTCGGCACCTGACAGGGAGGCACCCGTTGGACCCTTGAAACTGACTCAGGGTCGCCCGCCGCGACTAAGGCGAATACTTTGTTCAGCGCCGCCGAACCGCCATAGACCAAAATGAGCAGCGAAAATACGATTCCCCTCGTACATTCGGCAAAATGATCGCGAAGATACGCCATGCAAGTTGATCTGTCGGGCAAACGGGCGCTGGTGACTGGTTCCACGAGAGGTATTGGCCACGCCATCGCGAGACGCCTCACAAAAGGCGGGGCCTGCACCATCATCAACGGCCGAACTGAAGCGGCGGTGCTTTCTCCGATTGAGGAAATGCAACGGCTGGTTCCGGCTGGGATCTTCGAGGCCGCAAGCGGTGACCTCTCAGACGGCGACACGGCCTCTGACGTTTTCGATAAGGCAGGCGATATCGACATACTGGTCAACAACATCGGCATTTTTGGCTACAAGCCTCCGTTCGAAGTTTCGGACGAAGAATGGATGGAAGTTCTTCGCGTCAACGTCGTCACCACGGCGCGGATCATCCGTCATTATGGCCCCGCATGCGAGAAAATGGTTAGGGCCGCATCGTGAATATCGGATCCGAGACGGGCGTCGCGCCCTCAACGAACCTTGTCCACTATTCTGCTTCCAAAGCCGCCGTGCATGCATTATCGCGGGGCTATGCTCAGGCTCTGGCGAGGACGGGGGTAACCGTCAACACACTACTGGTCGGTCCGACAGCACATCCCGGCGCCACGGCAGAACGCACACGCCAGGCCGACGAAATCGCTGAACTCGTCGCTTTCATGGTCGCCGACGAAGCGGGTCTCGCGAGCGGCGCGACGTGGCGGGCCGACTGCGGCAACCTGACCTCGATCTCCTGACGGCGAAGCAGACCTCCTTTAAGGTCGGCGGTGTGAATTAGGCCGGTCCCGGCTTCAGCCAGCGTGAACCAGGATGCTCTTGGCATAGGTGAACTCTTTCAGCCCTTCAGCACTGTTCTCGCGCCCAAATCCCGATCGCCCGATGCCGCCAAAGGGGGCGTCGGAAAGCATTGTGCCGGCCCCTCCATTGATCGCCACGCCGCCAGTCCTCATTTCCAGAGACATCTCATAAGCCTTGCCGGCATCAGCTGAAATCACAGCGCCCGCGAGGCCGAACTGACTATCGTTCGCGAGGTCGACAGCTTCATCATCATCATCGAAGCCCATAACCGCTGCGATAGGCCCAAACACTTCCTCTTGTGCCAAGCGCGAGCGATTATCGACATCGTCAAAAACGGTCGGCTGTACGAAAAAGCCGCGATCGAGCCCTTCGGGTCTCCCCCCTCCAGTAACGAGGCGGGCTCCGGACTCGCGCCCCAGATCGAAATAGGATTCCACCCGTTTGCGCTGAGATTCTCGGATCAGCGGGCCCATCATTGTCTTCGGGTCTGACGGGTCGCCAATTGTGATCGATTCCACGATCTCTTTCACCCTCGCGACATACGCCTTGCGAACGGAATTATGCACGATGTGGCGGGTCAGAATTGCGCAGCCCTGCCCGCAATGGCCCGTGAAGCTTCCGACGCCGATCGCCGCAGCTCTGTTGATGTCCGCATCGGCCCGGACGATAAAGGCGGACTTGCCACCCAATTCCATAATGACCCGCTTCAGCGTCGGCGCGGCCTGGGCCATGATGGAGGCCCCCACCTGATCTGATCCGGTGAAGGTAATGAGATCGACGCGCGGATCAGTGGTGAGGTCGCGGCTGACATCAAGCCCGCCCGTCACGATGTTCAGCACGCCAGGCGGTAGTCCGGCTTCACGCGCGATCTCGCCCAGCAACAGCGCCGAAAAGGGCGTGAAGGGCGACGGTTTCAGGACAACGGAATTGCCCATCAGCAAGGCGGGGACAATTTTCACGACATTCAGCATGAACGGATAATTGTAAGGGGTGATTGCCGCCACGACGCCGACCGGGTCATATTTGACGATGCCCGTGCCGAGAACAGTGCGCCCGTCCGCCGATGGTGTCAGTTCTGGCGCGGTCATCCAGGTGAAGTCACGCGACGCGGCCTCCAGATAATACCGGAAATGCTTCATCGGCAGGCCATACTGCCCGAAATTCGCGAGCCCGACGGTCGAACCGGCTTCGGCAATGAGAAGCGCGACAATGTCCTCATGCCGTCGCTCCAATGCATCGTAAAAGTGCACCATCGTCTCGATGCGCGTCGTCTGAGGAAGCTTGCGCCATACGCCGGACCGAAACGAGTCCTTCGCAGCCGTGAGGGCGGCATCAAGTTCTTCCGGGCCACCGACGCAGGCTTCTCCGATCACTTCTTCAGTCGCCGGATTAATGACGGCTTCCCGTCCCCCCGACGCCGACGACAAATATTCCCCGTTGATAAAAAGGCGATCCTCAAGTTTCAAACCCACTATTTTTCTCCTTGCGACCTACGAATACGCGCGACGTCGACCAACCGGTCGCTTGCGGGCGGTTTCGATGAATGACGGGCAAACCTTCTGTCGGCGCCCGGCGTCGAGACCTTGAATCGCCTGTGGTCTGTACAACAAACGTTGATCCCAGCGAAAACCGAACCTTGCCCGATGACAATGTCGAAGCTTGCATTCAGCTAGGCGAATTTCCCCTAAGCAGCCGCACATCCACACTAGTCGCGTGAAGTTTGCCAATTCTATTGTTCAACTATCAGAAATGGGAGCAGACACCATGCAGACCGGACCCACGATTCCGCAAGCACCGCCTCACATTCCGGCCGAACTAATTGTCCCGTTCGATTTTCGCGCCGATCAAGAATTTTCCAGGGACCCACACAATCGGCTGGACTCGCTTCGGACAGATCATCGCGCCTTCTTCACACCTTTCCCGCGGGGCATGGGTGGTCAAGGCGTCTGGGTGTTTACGCGCGCCGACGACATTCGCGCTGTCCTGCAGGATCCCCAGACATTTGCCAGCGGCGGACTGAGGCCTTTCGCGAAAGCGATCGGTGAGGACTGGACCCTCATCCCGGTGGACCTCGACCCCCCGCTGCACAGCCAGTTCCGCACCCTGCTTAATCCAACCTTTTCGCCGAAGTCGATGAAGAGCATGGAAGCGGTTATTCTCGAGCGGGCCGATGAAATGGCGGCGGCCCTCGCCAGCCAACGGAGCGTCGAATTCGTCACCGAATTTGCGCGCCCCTATCCCGTCAGCATTTTCCTCGAACTGCTTGGCCTACCGCTCGACGAGATGGATCACTTCATCGAGATCGAAGAGAATATCCTGCACAATTCCGGCGACGCCCAGATTGCGGCTATCCGGCAATTGCGGGACTATCTGTCCGGCCAGATCGAAGACAGGCGCCGTAACCGCGGTGACGACCTGATCAGCTTCGCTGTTTATTCCGAGGTTGCTGGCAGGCCGCTCACGAACGACGAGGTGATGGGTATCTGCTTCATGATGTTCATCGGAGGCCTAGATACGGTCACCAGCACACTCGGCTACCATTTCATGCATCTCGCCAGACACCCTGAAGAACAGCAGCGCCTGCGGGACGACCCATCGCTCATTCCTGGCGCCATCGAAGAATTACTGCGCGTTTACAATGTCGTGACGACGGGCCGCCGGGCCACGCGCGACATCGAAATCGCCGGCGTTCACATCCGCGAAGGTGACATGCTGGCCCTGCCAACGTCCCTCGCCTCCCGCGACCCGAGTGAATGCCCGCACGCCGCGAAGGTCGATCTTGATCGCGAGAGCGCTCGTCACAGCGCGTTCGGCTTCGGTCCCCATCGCTGCATCGGGTCGCATCTGGCTCGACGCGAACTGACGGCCGCGCTCACCGCCTGGACCACGCGCCTTCCGAAGTTTCGCCTGAAGGGTGGCGCGGAACCGCGAAGCTCAGGCTCTGGCGTTATCGCGCTGGAGTCGCTCCCGCTTGAATTCATCTGATACCGATGGAACGGGCTGCTGGTCCTTGTTGGCGAGCGGCCCGGCGGTCATTGCCGCATCTGACTGGCTTCGAATCTCAGATAGTGCCGCATGTCGAGCAAGGCCTCGTCATCAAGCTCGCCAAATTGTGGCATTCCATTCCCCAGCAGCGCACCTTCACGCACAATTGCCGCAAATGCCTCGTCGTCCAGTATGGTGCTCGAGGCACGCAAATCTGGCGCTGAACCGGCTGCGACGCCGCCGAGACCGTGGCAGTGAGCGCATCGGCGCCCGTAAGCAATAGCACCAGCCATCAATGGACGGGCTCCGACGTCAAAGTCCGGATCAGTGATCGCATTCAACGAGATCGGCTGCTGGTCAGGCAGGCTGGCAGTGCCATCAAGCGCGAAAACAAGCACGCGGCGGGACATGTTCCGGTAGTCAATATTGATGTCTTCGAAGAACGTTCCGAGGGCGGCTGCTCCGGTACTGCTGCCCGTCTGGACGGCGATGAAATCCCGTCCACCGGTGGAAAACGAAACGGGCGGCGCAAGGATCGGTGCCTTTGCGTTGAATGACCAGGCAAGGTCGCCTGTCGATGCATCATACGCGTTGAAGATCCCGTTGATTTCGCCCTGGAAGACAAGGTCACCTGCGGTCGCCATGACGCCTCCGCCGGTGACCCCCGTTGTCGGCACTTGCCACGCGAGAGACTGGTGAACAGGGTCCCAGGCCGTCAGTGCACTTCTCGATGGATTTGTCTCGTCCCAGATCGGCGCAGCCGACATGCCTCCGTCAGCTCCAAACCCCGGATAGCGCTTCCAGTGTTCTGTTTCGACGCCGCCACTTGAGACGCGCGCTCCTATGAAACTGGTCGGAATGTAGACCAGTTCGGTTTGCGGGCTGAACGCCATCGGCATCCAGCTGTGCGCGCCAAAGGTACCAGGGAAAAGATCAAAACTTTCGCCATCCGGATATCGGGCTGCGGGGTCTTCGACCGGTCGTCCTGACTCTGGATCGATCATCGAAGCCCAAGTCGTCTTCACGAACGGTTTTGCCGAAATGAAATCGCCATTCGTGCGGTCGATGACATAGACGAAGCCATTCTTTGGCGCATGCAGAAGAACCTCGCGCGCTTCACCATCGATCGTGAGCGATGCCAGAGCGATGTCCATTGACGCGTTATAATCCCACGTCTCGCCCGGATTGACCTGATAATGCCATTTGTAGGCGCCGGTCTCCGCGTCCAGGGCGACGATTGACGCCAGGAACAGATTGTCACCTTCGCCCTCGCTGCGGATATTGTGGTTCCACGGCGCACCATTTCCAACACCGAGGTAGACCGTCTTGTACTTCTCATCATAGGTGATGGCATTCCAGACAGTGCCGCCGCCGCCATAGCGCCACCATTCGCCGTTCCAGGTTCCGGCAGCCATTTCCATCGCGTCGCTTTCAAAACCGTCAGCGGGATTTCCCGGCACTGTATAGAACCGCCAGAGCTGTTCGCCGGTGTCGCCGTCATAGGCTGTGACATATCCACGGGCATCGCTGACATCTGCGCCGCCATTGCCGATGATCACCGCGCCATCCAGCATACGCGGCGCGCCCGTGATATAGAGCCCGGTTTCCGTATCCAGCGTGGCGACCGTCCATAGCTGCTTGCCGGTCTGCGCATCGACACAGATCAAGTCGCCAGCGACGGTGGCCGTATAGAGCTTGCCTTGCCAGTAGGCGATGCCGCGGCTGCCCCAACTGCTCCTGAGAGCGCGACCGGCTGTCTCTAGGATCTGCGGATCAAACTGCCAGATAAGATCGCCCGACGCCCCATCAAATGCTGTGATTCTACTTCGACCCGTTGTGACGTACAGGATCCCGTCGACCGCCAATGGTTGCGAAACGGAGTTTTCCCTGTCGAGGTCATACGACCATAAAAGTCCGAGCCGGTTTGCGGTGTCGAGATTGATCTCACCTGCCGGGCTGAAATGCTGTTCACCCGATGGACCACCATAGCCCGGCCAATCAATACCCTCCGCGGGCCCTGATGCCTGTTCCCGGACCGCCGGCCCCGCATCCGGCGAACAACTGGACATGCCGAAGAGGACGCAACCGGTGAGGCAAAGAAGAGAAATCTGGCGAGCGATTTGGGTCATGTACATGGTGCCCCGGGGCTACGTGGTGGATCGAGCGGCCGACGCCTTCCGGCGGCAAGCCTCCGCATTAGAGAGCATTGGCATCCCCCGGCCTGAAATGCTGATCTTACACCTCCCTGCGTCAGAGAGACATAAATGGGTTGCGGGCTTCTGTGCGCAGTCAGTGATTGCTCGGCTCATTGCCGCTCGGAATGAGGCCCTCTACATGAGAAACATCACCGAGTTCATTCTCCGCTTTCAGGTACCGGCAAGCCAGGAAGAAGAACAAGGCTGCCACAGCGTTGATCGACGCGCCAATCGTCATGGCAACGCCAAGCGAGCCCGCCACATCGCTGATCAGGCCGATCGCGACCGGCCCGATGCCCACACCGACAAGATTGGCGAGCATCCAGTACGTACTGCTGACCGTGCCGTGCATGCTTGTGGGCGAGGATGCGAGGACCACGGCTGTCACCTGCCCAGCCCAGCCCCCCAGGATGACGCTGAGCAAGATCACAAAGCCAATCGCGGCTGGCTGACCGGGCACCGATGCAAGAAGCCAGCACACCGGCAGGGACAGACATAATAGGAGAGCGGGAAAACGGTAGGTTTGAGAGATGTTGTCGCGCGCCAGCGCAGGTGTCGCAAACCCAGCGACCAGAGAGCCGACGGTGTTACCAGCAATGGTCGCCAAGGCCATGACGATCCCGGTCTCGCCAAGGCTGAACTCGCGCACCCGGATAAGGAATGGCCCCATCCACGTAATAAGAGACGCGTGCGCAAGAGACGCGCACGTACCGGCAATCACAATGAACAGCAGCGCCCTGTTCCGCGACATTTCACGGACGACCGCGCCGAACGATGGCTTCGCAGCACCGACATTGGCAACCGCGCGCCGTCTCGGCTCCTTGATTGTCGTCAAAACCAACACACCGAAAACAAAGCCGGGAATCCCGGCGATGAGAAACACAGCGCGCCAGCCATAATACTGCGCAACAAAGCCGCCGACCAGGAAAATGAGCCCGGTTCCCAGGCCCATGGCCAGGTAGAAGATCCCCATGGCCGTGGGCAGTTCCTTGCGCTCGAAAAGGTCTCCGATAATGGAAACACTCGCTGGTGGCCCGCCCGCTTCGGCTGCGCCAACGCCAATGCGCATCAGCAAAAGCGATACGAATCCGGTCGACAGCGCTCCCAATGCGGTCAGTCCACTCCACACCGTCACCACAACCGCGATCAGCCGCACACGGTTGGTGCGATCAGTGAGCCACCCCATTGGCAGCGCTACCAGAGCAAGCGCGCCCGAATGCGCCAGTCCCGACAGCAAACCAAGCGCAGAATCCGAAAGACCGAACTCCTGCTTTATGGGCTCGATCAGGACAGAAATTACCGCCCGGTCAATGTAATGGGTCGTAAAGATCGCGGTCAGGACGAATAGGACATACCAACGATAGGGACCTTGTCTGGCCTGCATTTCGTTCGTCCTTTCGCAAAGTCGCGGTGCGGAGATCCGATTGTTTGGGGACCGGGGGGAGCCTTGCTCGCGATCGGACGCCAATCACGAAGCAATTGGTTGGTCACCCTAGGACGTGCACCTGAAAGTCGGCTAATGTGGATCAGAAACAATCGATGGACATCATGGCATTAACGCCATGCCCGATCGAAGCTTAAAGTCCTCGTGCCGGACAATGACGCTGTACCGCAGCGCCCAATCGTGTTTCCCGGTAAATCCCTCGCCGAGGGCTCATTACGACTAGTCAGTTCTCACCGGAGGACTGACGCAAAGAGGGTCCGGAACCACACATGCTCACAGGCAAGAAGATCGTTATTTCCGGCGTGACCGGGAAGGCCGTCGAACCGATCGCGCGCGCATTGGCTAGCGACAATGAGGTGTACGGCGTCGCGCGCTTCGCCGACCGCCGCGACCGCGACCGGATCTCGGCGGCCGGCATCACCCCCTGCGCGACCGATTTCGAAACAGGTGACTTTTCAAATGTTCCCAAGGATCCCGATTTCATTCTTCACTTCGCCTGGATGCGAGCCGGCCTTGATGAACTCGACAAGGCGATCGCGGTCAATGTCGTCGGGGCGGGCCTGCTTCTGCAACATTGCGCCAGTGCCAAGGCCGCTCTGGTTGCGTCCTCCATGGGCGTATATTCCGCGCACGATGACCCTCACCACAAGTTCAAGGAAAGCGATGCAGTGGGCCGGGCCAGTTCAGCCTATGCTGCGACCAGCCCGGTGACCAAGCTTGGCCTGGAAGCCGTCTCCCGGTTTTGCGCGCGCGCCTTCAATTTGCCAGTTACAATAGCAAGGCTGAACACCGTTCTGGGGCCGGTTACCGCCTATCACGGTCATTTGTGCCGAAACGTCATGAACGGCGTAGAAACCGTCTTGCCGGGCAATCCGAACCTTCACTCACCTATCCACACAGACGACATGATCGCGCAAATCGAACCGCTTCTCGAAGCCGCCACCATTCCCGCATTGACCGTAAACTGGTGCGGAGATGATACCGTTTCATCGCAGGATTCGCTGGATCAGATCGGAGCGGCATATGGTCGACCGGCCCGCTACCGGTCCGAAACCAAAGACGGCGTGCCACAGGGCAATGCTGCTGATTCGGCGCTTCGGCGCAGCATAACAGGCCCGTGCAAAACGTCATTCGCTGAAGGATTCACCACTTTGATCGACGAGATCGGCATCGGCGAAAGACCATAACCAATCCAGATAAAGGCGGCGTCCAGAACCGAAACCAGCGCGGTTCCGAGACCATGCGCTTCACTTCTCAACCACAATCAAAATGGCATGAATGCCAGGGTTTCAACGGGCCTGAACTGCGGCCAAGTATACATGGACAATTTTCTTTCCGGTCGCTCCCGGATTGTCGGTCCGGGCAAGCGCAACGCACACGCCCAGAAGACTGAGCGGCCATCGCCACGAATGCGTCGCACCCGCCGCAGCATCAACACGTAAACCTGTGAGGACACCATGCAACAGACCTTAAGCCCCTCGCCCATCTCCGAAAAAGCAGTGAGCTTTTTGAAGCGGACACAGCCCTTGCTGATCGATGGGGAATGGACACTCGGCAGCGGGTCCAAAACCCTGGCCGTCTTCGATCCTGCGTCGGGCAAGCAAATCGCCGAGAGCGCAGACGCCTCAGCCGACGATGTGAACAAAGCCGTGGCCGCCGCGCGCCGCACATTTGACACCCGCGTCTGGTTGGACATCGACCCGACAGAGCGCGCGAAGATTCTCTGGAAAATTGCCGATATAATCGACAGCCGCGCCGCCGACATCATCGAAATCGAAGTTCTGAACCAGGGCATGCCGGTCTATGTCGCGCAATGGACGCTTGGCATGTCGGCGAATGTGTTTCGCTATTACGCGGGTTGGGTCTCCAAGATTCAGGGCATCACCACCAATCTTGATACGCCGGCACGAAATTTCCACGCCTACACCATTCGCGAACCCATGGGCGTCGCCGCCTTGATCGTTCCGTGGAATGGACCGTTCTACTTTGCCTGCGCCAAACTTGCCGTGGCCCTCGCCGCGGGCTGTAGCTGCGTGTTGAAGCCCTCAGAAGAAACGCCTTTGACCGCCGTCATGCTGGGAGAAATCCTGATCGAGGCCGGCGTGCCCGCTGGCGTTGTCAATATCGTACAGGGCTTGGGAGACGTCGCAGGCGAAACGCTCGTTAACCATCCTGATGTCGACAAGATCGGCTTCACAGGATCGACCGCTGTCGGCAAGAAGATCGTCCGCTCATCGGCCGAGACGCTGAAGCATCTCACGCTCGAGCTTGGCGGGAAATCACCGGTCATCATCTTTGATGATGCGAATATGGAAAACGCGCTCGCCGGTGCGGCGCAAGGCGTTTTTCAAGGCTCAGGACAGATGTGCGTGGCTGGCTCGCGCGTGTACGCTCACCGCAAGGTCTACGATGAAGTCGTCGAGGGGCTGAGCGAGCATGCCCGGAACCTGAAACTTGGCAGCGGCTTTGACCCGTCCGTCCATCTCGGCCCTCTGGTGTCGGCCAAGCAGCTGAAACACGTATCCAACCTGATCGAGAGCGCAGAGCCCCAGGGCGCCGAAATCGTAACCGGTGGCAAGCGATGGGGAGATGAGGGTTTCTTCGTGCAGCCCACCGTGCTCGCCAACGCACCCGCGACGTCGCGGGTCATGCGGGAAGAAATTTTCGGACCGGTTGTGGCGGTGACGCCCTTCGATGACATCGACGAAGTAACGGGCTGGGCCAATGACACCCATTATGGCCTGGCCGCAGCGATCTGGACGCAGAACGTTACCACTGCGCACACCATGGCACGCCAGATGAGGGCGGGTCAGATCTGGTTGAATTGCCAACTTGCCTCGGACCTTTCCATCCCCTCAGGCGGTTTCAAGCAATCAGGTCTCGGCAAGGAGCACGGACTTGAAGGTCTCGATGCCTACCTGCAAACGAAATCGGTCTTCCTGAAGCTCTGATCTTCTAGTCCATCGGAAGGCACCTCCACCTCGTCCGACACATCGTCAGGGTATTTGCCAATGACCGCCACAACACAATCAAGAGAAGCTACCTCAGTCCCGCGTGGGCTGGGGTGGATACTGAGCTATCGTGCCGATCTCGATCCTGATCGGCCTTGCTACACGATTGGCGACACGACGCTTACGCGGCGCGCGCTTGAATCGCAGGCCAACCGCATGGCCAGGGCGCTGATGGTCCGAGGTGTGAAGAAGGATGACCTCGTTGCGATCTGTTTACCCAACAGCGCGGCACATCACATCTTCGCCTTTGCCATCTGGAAAATCGGCGCCACGCCAATGCCGCTCTCTCCAAGACTACCCGACAATGAATTGCGGGAAATCCTCAAGCTTGCCGCTCCCGTTCTCCTGATTGGCGGGGATCGCGATGTCCTAGCCGGACTGGCCGTGCTGCCGGGAGACTTCATTCCCGACCCGGCCCTGTCAGACGCCTCCCTGCCCGAAGCGATCGCCGCTAGCGTCAAGGCGATCACGAGCGGCGGCAGCACCGGACGCCCCAAGATCATCGTTGATGGCAGACAGTCCACACAGCTGCCCGACGACCCCAGCCCGTTCCTCCAGATCAGGCTCAATGACGTCATGCTGCATCCGGCGCCGCCCTATCACAGCGCCGGATTCATGCAGATGAACTGGGGAATTTGCTGGGGCGCACACGTCATCTGTATGGAGAAATTCGACGCCGAAGACTGGTTGCGGCTGGTCGAAAAACACAAGGTTCGCTGGGCATATTTGGTGCCCACCATGATGAGCCGGATCTGGAACCTGCCCGACAGTATTCGAAGCCGGTACGATATCTCGTCACTTGAAGTCGTGATCCATATGGCATCGCCATGCCCGGACTGGCTGAAGGCGGCGTGGATCAACTGGCTCGGGCCAGAGAAGATATTCGAGGTTTACTCCGGATCCGAAGGCATCGTCGCAACGCTGATTACCGGCACGGAGTGGCTCGACCATCGCGGCTCGGTCGGAAAGCCCGCGCAGGACGTACGCATCGTCAATGAAGATCAGGCACCCCTACCTCAAGGCGAAATCGGCGAAGTTTATTTCCGGATGCCCGCAGGCAGAGCCGCATCCTATCGCTATATCGGCGCTAAGGGGCGAAAGATCGATGATTGGGAAACCCTCGGCGACATGGGATATCTCGACCATGATGGATATCTCTACATAGCTGACCGTCGCACGGACATGATTGTCAGTGGAGGCGCCAATATCTATCCGGCTGAGATCGAAGCTGCGCTGGAATCCCATCCAGCGATTCTGTCTAGCGCGGTTGTTGGCCTTCCGCATGCCGATTTTGGCCGCGTACCGCACGCCATCATCGAGTTAATGCCGCGCGCAGAAAAACCGTCGTCGCACGAAATTGAAGCCCATCTGACAACGCGCCTGGTGCGATACAAACTGCCGTATACGTTTGAATTCAGCGTCGCTCCGCTGAAGGATCCTTCGGGCAAGATGAGGCGGAGCGCCCTACGCGAAGACTGCGAGACACGCCTGATTCAGGGCCAACAGTTTCAGACCTGCCGAACACCTCGATAACCCACCTTCGTCCAGGGTTTTCAAACTGCAAGAGACGCAGAATGCTCGCGCGAGCATGCTCACCAGTTAAGCCGTCCCTGCACCAATCCTTCAGTGTTGACCGGCCCATTTTGCTTCGAACCCAAGCACATCTGAGCCGCCATCCTGCAGACTGAGCGCCGGACATCGCTTTCCTGCCAAAATGCCGTTTCGAACAAGATAAACCGCATAAATCCCGAAGCCTTTGTGCCTTCCTAAGCAACAGCATTCCGTCCAAGTTAATGGTGCGGTGACCTCAAGCCAATGACTGGAAAACAGCTCAGGGAGAGCGCCCAAATGGGAGGAATGGATCAAATGAGAACTATTTTATTCGGGTGCGTATCGGTCAGTGCGCTTGCTTTCTCAAGCTTGAGCGCACCCGCTTTTGCTCAGGGCTCTGATGTCGACACGGTCGCGCCACAACAAACCGAAGATGGGACGCGATCCCTGAACACTGTCTTTGTGACGGCCCGGCGTCGTGAAGAGTCAGCGCAGGATGTGCCGATCTCAATAACGGTCTTGTCGGAAGACGATCTTCTCGAACAATCCGTCTTCAACGTTAAGGACCTGCAGAGCACCGCGCCCAATGTGTACATCGGGCAAGGCGGGGCTTCGCCAGGCGCCCTTGCTTTCGGTATTCGTGGACAGTTCCAGAACGACGTTCTGACGACGCTCGACCCTTCGGTCGGTGTGTACGTTGACGGAGTTTACTGGGCTCGCTCGCATGGCCTGAACGCCAACCTGCTCGATATTTCGCGTATTGAAGTCCTAAAGGGACCGCAGGGCACCCTGTTCGGACGCAATACGACCGGCGGCGCCATCAGCATCACGACGGGCGATCCGAGCTATGATGGGATCAGCGGTCACGCTCAGGCCCGGCTCGGCAACTACAATGAGCGCGATGTAGAGTTCGTCGGCAATTTCCCGCTCGTCAACGAGACCGTCGCGCTCAGACTGGCCGGGGCCTTCTCCAAGCATGACGGCTATTACGACAACACCAATTTCAATACCGAACTCGGCGAAGAGAACACGTCCAGCTTCCGAGCGAAACTGCGCGTGGATCCCACGGACAAGCTGTCAGTCCTCCTGTCGTACGAGTACTTCGATCTGGATCAGGCGGGCGCGCTGTCCAATCTCGAATTCGCGCTGCCGTTTCCCGCTGCCCCGGAAATCATCGCGGCGCTGTCGACGGGCGGTTGCCTGCAAGGCTTCGATCCGACATGTCCCGCGCCCTTCGTTCCGGGCTCTCAGACATTCGGTCAGTATACCAATGATGGCCTGTATAACTCAGCGCTTAATGCCGATGACAACCAGACCGTCAATACAGAGACAATTTCTGCGACAATGACCTATGATCTCGGTTTCGCGGACCTGAAATATATCGGCGCTTACCGCTCGATGGAGTCCGACACCGGTCGCTTTGACTATGACGGCACACCGTTCACCATTCTGCACCCGCAACAATTTGCGGCTACAGATCAGAGAACGCACGAGCTTCAGTTGAATGGTCAGTTGTCCGATGGACGGGTCGACTACACGCTCGGGGCCTTCTACTTCGAAGAGGAAGGTGTGGATGGCAACGACACGACCGCGCTTCCACTGCTCAATCCCAGCAACCCAACGCAAACGCTCGGCGAACTTGAAGGCGAGAGCTGGGCGGTATTTGCTCAAAGCTCGGTGAAACTCACCGATGCCCTATCAGCAACGGTCGGCATCCGGTATTCTGAAGACACGAAATCACTCGACCTCAAGAGCCGGTCGGCAGGCGTTTGCTCATTAAGTGTAGGCGAACCTCCTGTTCGGTTGTCTCCGACAGATGATTGCATTGTCTCCCAGTCGAGAACCGACGATGCAGTCAATTATCTCCTCAGCCTGGAATATGACTGGACCTCCGACTTCATGACCTACGTCAAGACGTCAAAAGGTTATCGGGCTGGCGGGTTCAACCTTCGTGGCACGACCCCCTTCACCTATGGCGGTTTCGCGCCGGAGGAGGTTATCGACTACGAATTGGGTCTGAAGTCGCAGATGTTCAACAACCGGTTCCGGCTCAACGCCGCGGCCTTCTATTCAGACTACACCGATATCCAGCGCAGCGTCCTCGTTCCGAATGGCGTCGGGGGTGTGGCCACAACCACGATCAATGCAGCCGCCGCCGAAATTTATGGCATGGAAATCGAGGCCACGGCCCTTCTCACGGACGAGCTTGAAATCAATGCATCGGTCGGTATCACCGAGGCGGAATACACCGAGTTCACGTCGCAATGTCCAACGCCTTATCCGACCACAGCGGTCGCTCCCTGCGTCAACGGGACCTTCGACCGTTCAGCCGAGAAGTTCGAGAGAACGCCGCCCTTCACTGCCGGCGTCGGCATCACGTACGCGAAACAGTTCTCGAGCGGACTCCTGACGCTCCATAGCGACTACTACTACCAGGATGACATCTACGACGTCGGTGTCACGCAGACCCTCACGCCGGACTATGTCCAGTACATTCGCCAGGAAGGGTATGGCCTTCTGAACGCGCGGGTTCAGTACAAGTTTGGCGACAGCGGCTTTTCGATTGCCGCATACGGCAAGAATCTCACCGACGAGGAATACACAGTATTCCAGCTTGATCTCGCAAGCGCAGGGCTCGGCTATTTCATGAACAATCCAGGCGCTCCAAAGACCTATGGCGTCGAAGGCCGCTGGGAATTCTGAAGTCCCGCGACCGCAGCCGGTTGAGCGTAACCGGCTGCATCCTCCTCCGGCAGTGGTCTGGCAAGACCACGCTTACCTTCGGCGGCCTTGTGCCGCCGACTTTTTTAGGCGGTTGAAATACTCTGATCGCGCAGCTGCGTTCGCAGGCCTGACCGGCAAAGGGAACTTGAATCTTGAACATCGACAACGGCACCAGAGACACCGCGCAACTTTCAGAGCGGATTTCTGCATTCATGGCGCAGCATATCTACCCCAATGAGCGTCGGTACTATCTGGAGGCTGAGCGCCTTGGCCCCTGGAAAGAGTATCCGGTCGTCGAAGAGCTGAAGGCGGTGGCCCGTGCAGAAGGATTGTGGAATCTTTTTCTACCCGCATCTGAATCAGAAAGTGGCCTCACCAATGCACAGTACGCCCCTCTCTGTGAAATCATGGGAAGAAGCCTGTTTGCGCCTGAAGTCTTCAACTGTTCGGCGCCCGATACCGGCAATATGGAGACAATCCTGCGGTATGGAACTGACGCGCAAAAGCAGGCCTGGCTAGAGCCTCTGCTCGCAGGCGAAATCCGCTCGTCCTTCGCAATGACCGAGCCCGAAGTGGCCTCTTCAGATGCGACCAACATCGCCAGCTCGATCGTTCGCGACGGCGACAGCTATGTTATCAATGGCCGGAAGTGGTATACGACCGGCGCCACCGATCCGCGCTGCAAGATCATCATTTTCATGGGCAAGAGTGCGCCCGAGGATGAAAATCCCTATACGCGGCAGTCGATGATTCTCGTTCCGCGTGATCACCCGGGCGTTCGGGTCGTTCGTGCCATTCCGGTGTTGGGGTTTTATGGCGTTCCTGACCGCGCCGCCGAAGTCGTATTCGAGAATGTCCGCGTGCCTGTAGAGAACATGTTACTGGGGGAAGGCCGCGGCTTTGAAATTGCCCAGGGGCGTTTGGGCCCAGGGCGAATCCACCACTGCATGCGGCTTATCGGTCTGTCAGAACGCGTGCTGGAGCGTATGTGCAGGCGCGCCGCCGAACGCCATCCATTTGGCCGAACACTGGCAGAGCAGACCGTCACGCTCGAACGTATTGCTGAATCGCGCATTCTGATTGATCAGGCCCGCTTGCTGACCCTCAATGCGGCTCAGAAGATGGACAGCGTCGGCAACAAGGCCGCCAGACAGGAGATCGCGATGATCAAGGTCGCGGCCCCCAACATGGCGCAGCAAGTCGTCGACTGGGCCATTCAGCTCTTCGGCGGCGGTGGCACGAATAACGATCACCTTCTCTCTGCAGCCCTTGCAACGGCCCGGCTGCTCCGGCTGGCTGATGGGCCTGACGAGGTCCACAGAAACCAGATTGCGAAACTTGAAATGCGCCGCCACGAAAAGACTGACCCCGCCTTCACAGGGGGAGACGCGAGCGTACTGTCGCTAGAAGAGGTGATACACAATGACCGCGAAGGCTTGTGGCCAAGTCCCTATGGACGGGTCGATTGAAGCACCGCCCCCCGCTGTCTCGCGTCAGTCGCTGACAGCAAGATCCTCTGATGGATTCGGGACCGGGAATTTCAGTCCCAGCACAGTCACCACGACCAGCATCATCGCCGAGATATATACGCTTGTCGTCAGCCCCGACATGTCTGCGACAAGACCCCAGATATAGCTGCCGAGCGACACCCCGCCGAATGCGAACATGTAGTAGGTCGCAATGCACCGTCCCACGAGCCGCTGAGGCACATAACTCTGGATCGCGATGTTGATCGTCGACAATGAGCCAACCCAGCACGCGCCGGCTAGCAGGGCGAAGGGCAAGGCCAGCCACAAGACGCTGGACGACATGATCCCGGCCATTCCGATGGCGAAACCGAAACTGCCGATCGTAAAGACCTTCTGCATACTCATTCGCCTGCGTCCCTGGTCCGCGATGATCGCGCCGGCAATCGACCCGACACCGAGGGCCCCAAGCAACAAGCCGAAAGTAAGCTGTCCGCCATGCAGGACGTCTTTCGCCACCAGTGGCGCCAGCGCCCAGATCGATGACGACATCAGGCCAAACAGACTTGAACGGACCAATGTCCGGCGGATCGCCGGCTCGCGCCACGCATAGTCAACGCCGAGTGCGATCGAATGTCGGATGCCCCGCACTGTTTCGTCGCGTTTGAAAACGGGCCGCCAGTTGAGCAACACGAAGATGAGCGCGGTGTAGGACACGGTATTCAGGAAGAAATTTCCGGTCGGCCCAATGGCTGCCATGACCAATCCGCCTATGGCGGGCCCGAGGCTGCGCGCGAGGTTGAAGCCGATCGAATTCAGCGCGATCGCCGAGGACAACAGGGCGACCGGAACCTGGTCCCGCAGAGAGGCCTGCCAGGTCGGCGAATTGACGGCCGTGCCTGCCCCGATCAGGAAGGTAAGGCCCAACAGGGAAAATGGCGTGATGTGCCCAAACGCCGAGAGCAGCGTCAGGATCGCGCTGACCACAAGCATCAGGCACTGGGCCGACAGCATCACCAGACGCCTGTCAAATGTGTCAGCCGCCGCGCCCGCAAATAAGGCCAGCAGCATGATCGGAATGGTCGTCGACGATTGCACGAGCGCGACCATCTGCGCCGAATCCGTGAGCAGTGTCATCAGCCAGGCCGCCCCGACAGCCTGGATCATGGTGCCAAAGTGCGCGGCAAGATTGGCAAACCACATATTGCGGAAGACCGGATATTGTAGCGGCTTCAGGGTCGAGATCATCCGGCGGGCTTGATCAGGTGGTCGTCGTCAAACAGAGCGCGCATCCCGGGCTTGTCGAATTTCATCGACGGCGTCCGCGGGAGTGTCGCAACGATCTTGATCGCTATGGGCACCTGATACGCGACAAGCCTGTTGCGAAGATGGGCAAGCAGGATCTCTGCAGTCGCCTCAGCGCCACTCTGCAACTGGACAATCGCAACAGGCACCTGACCAAGCCGCGCATCTGCCAGCCCAAGGACAAAGGCCTCATCCACGGCGTCATGTTGCTTGAGAGCGTCGGTAATAATCGTCGGCACGATCTTGAACCCACCCCTGTTGATAGCATCATCGGCGCGGCCGTGAATGAACAGGAAATCATCGTCATCAATCGAGGCGAGATCTGAGGTTCGGATCCACTCCGTACCAACCCGGTGAACACGGACTTCAAGAATACCTTCCCCCGCTTTTTCGCTTCCTGTGTCCGGATCGACAATGCGGAAGTCGGCGACGTGGCGGCGCACGCGCCCTACGGCCCCGTTTTTTGCCCGGCCATACTTGATCCTGTCATCGAGGCGCTCATTGGCAATCGCGCCGCAATATTCGGTCGCGCCGTAATTGCCCAGAACGTGGACGCTATAACGCTTCTCGAACTCCAGAACGACAGCCGGGTCAGGTGGCGCTGAACCTGTCCAGACGGCCCGCAAACTCTGGAGCTCGTCTGCACCCGGCGCTTCATCGAGCACCATCTTCATCATCGCGGGCGGCAAGCCGGCGATTTGGTGCTTGTATGTACTGATGGCCTGAATCCACTTTTTGGGATCAAACTTCTTCAGCAGGATCAGCCGCCGTCCGGTGATACCGACGCGCGCGATCGTCAGCGCGCCCGTGATATGCGCGAGCGGAGAATACTGGATCAGAGGTGACGGTTTCAGGCCGGGCCTACGTTCTTCACCGAACTCCCGATTGATCGTGTCTGTCTCGACGACTGAGGCGAACAGCGTGTCATATCGGATCGGGATACGTTTTGGCTTGCCACTGGTCCCGCTCGTGCCGATCAGCAGCGCACAATCTTCCGATTCAGGTTTCGCCTGCATGGTGCAGTACGGCACCAGATGCGGCGCGCGCCTTTCCAGGGCGCCAAGATTGATCAGTGGAAAATTGTTCTCACTGGCCGTACGGGCCAGACCAAGACCATCGACGTCCTGTGGCTCCGCCATCATCAGGCTCAGGCCCAGTTGCGCCACTTCCTCTGCTATAGCTTGGCCCGTCTGGAACGGATTGATCAGCACCACGCAATACCCCCCTTTGAGGAGCCCCAGAAAGGCTGCAACAGATTCCGGATGGTTGCGCGCGACAAGTCCGATTCTAGCTTGGGCCGGTGCGCCCGTCCCCTCGATCAGGAGGTCGAGACGCGAAGCCAGCCCGGCCAGCGCGCCCCATTTCAGCCAGCATCCATCCACTTCGACCCCGTCCATATCCGACAGGTTTTCAAATGTCCCGGCGATGCTTTCTGAAACTCGGTTGGACATGGCTCTACCTCCGGACGCACCTGAAAGGCTGGCGGCTTCTGCCGCCAAATTCAGGAATTTCTGTTGCGAGGTTAAACGCGCTTTGCGCTCCCGGTAAGGGACATGAGGCCGGTGTTTCGATGCGATATTCTCCGCTGTCATGCATCGGAATCACACCAATCAAAACTTGAATGATCGCAGGCGCATTTAAGTTCAGTCCGCTCCGTGGCGCAGAGCGCCGTGCCCGGCTCACTCCGTCTGCTCAAATGCCAACCAGGCTTGATCCTGCCCAAGCAACGCATCTGGACGCTCCGTGAAGTCTTGAGTGGATCCAACGTTTCTCAGCGCCTTGTCAGCCCGCTCAGGCTGCCAGGCCCAGCACCCACCGAAGGGTCCGGTTCGCCGGCCGGGCGCGTCGAGATCCACTGTGCGCCCGTTCGAGATAAAGATCGCGCGGCGTAGAACCAGCGCGGCTTCAGCTTCATCCGTCGGCAGTGTGCCCTGCGTCCAACCGGTGAAGCCGGCGCCGAGGGATAGTCCGGAATATGGCGGCGGTCCCTTCACGGCGTAGCCGTCTAGCTCCCATTCAAGCACCAGAACGCCATCGCGTCGCAGCCGTGCGCGGCGTGTCTTGTCCGGTGTCTTGTCGTCAACTTCTACGTCGTACTGGCGGAACGGCGTGCCATGCGACAAGGCGGCGACCGCGAGGCCCGCGAGATCGATCATGTGCGTGCATTGGAGGCGCGCGTCCGTATGCTGCAACACGCTGGCAGAAGCAGGATCGAGCGCCATTCCCTCTAGCTCCGTCAGCCTTTGTCCGGCCTGCCCGCAAATCATCGTGGGCGTTCGAAGCGACTGGGTCGCCGTCCGCTCCACATGACCATCGCGCGACAGGACGGTAACGCGGAAATGGTGGAAGTCGTCCTCGACAACAGCCCGGGCTTCGGATGCCTCCGAAGCGATCTTCCGTGTTGCCACTGCAGTTCGTCTACGCAAAACGCCCATTACTGGTCATGACCTGTTTCTGTGAGAGCGCCCTGTCTTAAGCGCCGCACGTGATTGGAATGAGGGCGCCATTGATGCAGCGCGCCGAGTCTGAAAGCAGGAAACCGACAAGGTGTGCGATATCACCGGGAGGTATCCAGTCTGAGGTGTCCGAGCCGGGCATACCATCGTGATTGGCCGGCGTGTCGATAATACTTGGCAGGACGGCATTGGCTCGACCTCCGGATGGCCTGAGCTCCTTCGACAGCGTCTCGGTCAGTTTCTCCACCGCAGCCTTGCTGGCCGCATAAGGCCCCATGCCAAGATCGGCCTTCGCTGCGCCAGCTGCGCCAATATTCACGATACAGCCTTTCGAAACCTTCACCTGTTGCAGGCCGGCCATGCTCATATGAAGCGCCGTCTGCAAATTCATCGCCCACATCCGGTTCCACGTGTTGACCGAGCCATCCGCCAGTGTTTCCCAGGCAAATCCGCCGGTGATATTGACCAGGTTTTCGACCGGTCCCAACTGGTCGGTGATCTCGGAAAGCGAGCGCTCTACATCCTCAAAATTGGTCAGGTCCACATGCCCGCCATAGACCAGCACGCCATCCTGCTCAGGAACGGGTTTCAGATCCACGGCGCAAACCCTGAACCCCTTGTCTGACAACTCGCGGGCGACACAGGCCCCCAGCGCACCCGCCGCGCCAGTGACAATCGTCAAACCCCTCTTCGTCTGATCCGCCATGGCTGCCCCCCCTTACTCAATTTTCACTTTTCTGTCGGGCCCACTCGCGCACCGGAATGAAATCAGGCGCGGCTGACGCCCGGTGGCGCAACCAGTTGGCGCCATCGACGACGAGCGTGTGACCCGTGATGTAGGACGCAAAGGGCGAACAGAGAAAACACGCCGCCCAGGCCAGCTCCTGAAGCCGTCCAACCCGGCCCGCAGGGATTTGTCGGCCACGGTCGGTCGACCAGCTGCCCTTCATGTGGGCTGCCGTGTCTTCGTGAGGAAACACTCCCGGCGCAATCGTATTGATCCGGATCTGGTCCACAGCCCATTCAACGGCGAGGGTCTGCGTCAGATTGTTCACGGCGGCCTTGGCGGCGGCGGAGTGCGCTGAGCCCGGTCCGCCGGTCCAGGCGAATGTCGCGCCGATGTTGAGAATGGCGCCTTGGCCGCCTGCGGCCAGCCGGCGTTTGTGAAACTCCTGCGCGCAGAAGAATGTGCCATCCATGACAATCTGCGTCACAGCGCGCCAGCCATTCGGCGTTATGTCTTCGGCTGGCGCCATGAACCGGCCAGCGGCATTGTTTACCAGCACCGTAACCGGACCAAGCTTGCTCTCTATCTCGTCGAACGCGGCGGCGACATTCTCCGGATCGCGGATGTCGAGCGCAACGCCGATCGCCTGTCCACCCAACGCCTCGATTGCTGCAACGCCGGCCTCGCGGTGTTCGGCACTCCGGCTCGCGATCGCAATCCGGCCGCCGAGGCGGGAGAACCCTTTCGCCATGGCCTTGCCCAGCCCTGTCCCTCCACCTGTGACGAGGATGACGTCATCGCTGAACGTGTCAGGTGGCAGGAAAGCATGGTTTTCGGGAAATGGCTCCGGGAGTGACATGTCAGCTTCCTTTGAATTCTGGTTTGCGCTTTTCAGCTCTTGCCGCCTTCGCCTCCTGACGATCTTCCGTCTTGTAGAGCGCCGTGATGGCGATGAGCTCTTCCCGGATCCCCCTTCGGATCGACTCGCCGTGCAGGCCGTCGATGAGCACCTTGGCCATCGCCAAATGGATCGGTGGTCGCGCAGCAACCTTCGTCGCCAGGTCGAACGCAAATTCGTCAAGCTCTTCATCAGGCACGACGAAGTCTACAAGGCCCCATTGCAGAGCTTGTTGCGCGCCGACGGCGTCGCAAGTCATCAGCATGTATTTCGCTCTCGATGCGCCTGCGAGCGCCGTCGTGATGACGGACCCGCCGCCATCGGTGATGATGCCGTGATCGATTTCAGGCAGCGACATCCGGGCGGTTTCCGAAGCGACCCGCATGTCGCAATGCAACGCGATCTCGAACCCGCCGCCAACCGCATGACCGCGCAACGCCGCGATTACGGGCTTCTGGCTGTCGATGAGATTGAATTTCCGGCTCTGGCTTTTGCTGACATGTTCAAAATCGCTCACGCCCGCACGGCGGACCCCCAGCGCAGCCGTGTCCCGGCCGCTGCAGAAGGACTTGCCTTCGCCGCGCAGAAGGATGGACCGGATTTCACGATCATCCTGAGCTCTGACAATGGCATTGGCAAACGCGTCACTCATTTCTGAGTCCATCGCATTGTGCTTTTCGGGCCGGTCCAGGCTGATAATCGCGACCCGGCCCTTCGTTTCGTATCGGATGCCGTCCATACTCTCTGATATACCTTTCACTTCGTGCCGGCTTAGCTGGGCTCCAGCAGCCGGTTGAGGATTTCACTGACCTCGATCACGCTAGTCGGTTGTTGGAAACCTGTTTCGTCGGTGACCTTGTGCCAATTGGCGAGCAGGGATTCCGCCGTCACATTGTCGCGCATCGACCAACCTTCTGTCAGGCCAATGAAGCACCTCGAAAACCAGCCCGCCCCGGCCATGAAGATATCGCCATTTGCCGGGCAGTCGCGGTGCGCAAGCAGGGTCGCGATCGGGGCCACCTTGTCTGGCGCTTTCGGGGCACTGGGATCGTCGGACACATTATTGGTCAGCCGGGTGCCAGCAATCGGCGCGAGTGCATTGACCTTGATACCTGAGCGCTCACCTTCGATCCGCAGCGATCTCATCAGGCCCACCAGCCCCATTTTTGCTGCGCCATAGGCAGTCTGTCCGAAATTGCCCAGTAGGCCGGATGCAGATGTCGTCAATACGATGCGTCCACCATTAGGGTTGTCTTTCATGGCGACGAAGGCCGGCTGGGATACGTTAATGCCGCCCCATAGATGGACGTCGACAACGGCTCGTGCATCGTCGAAATCGAGCTTGGCAAAACTGCGGTCGCGCAGGATGCCCGCATTGCAGATGACGCCATCGACACGTCCCCACGCATCAAGGGCTGCCTGCACGATAGCCTTGCCACCCTCTTGCGTTGCGACGCTGTCAAAATTTGCTACGGCCTCGCCGCCTTCAGCCTTGATCATGTCGACCACTTGGGCCGCCGGGCTTGCATCGGCGCCGTCTCCGGCAGCCGAACCGCCAAGGTCGTTGACGACAACACGAGCACCGCGCCGGGCCAGGTCGAGCGCATAGGAGCGCCCGAGCCCACCGCCCGCGCCGGTGACGATAACGACGTCTCCGTCAAACTTCAGCTGTGTCATGATTTGCCTTTGCTCGACTGTTCTGCGGCGGCCTGCATCATAGCGGCCCCTCGTCTTGAAAGCTCAACGGGTGGCGCAGGCATCGTGACCGGACCGTATGCGCTCGAAGGCAACATCACTTTGGCAAAGCCCCTGGTCGTCTCATCACCGCGCTGGTTGACGCCTTTCAGGGCAATCTCGACAACTGGCTGACCGTTCTCGACACTCTTTCCTGTGACTTCCCCGGAGATGATGTGAAAGTCTCCAACGAAATTGAACTGGCGCAGATCGACACTCAACTCCGCAAGCCAGCCATCGTCGCCCATCCAGTTGGTGACGATGTGGGACAACCAGGCGAATCGCATGATCGCATAGTCATAACCGCCCGGCAGACCGAGATCCTGCGCCCGGCGATCATCCCAGTGGACGCGCTGTTGGGGTTGTGGAACCCCCCAATCGTCCGGCGTGTAGAACGCAGCAATCTTCTGGCGCGCCTTCCAGCCATATCTCAGCGGCCCGATATTGTATCCGTCGGCCATGCCGGTCGCGATATGACGGCTGATGACCTCGACCATTGAGAGTGGGCCCTTGGCAACAGGCGTCAGTTCTTCACCAATCTCGACATCTTCATGATACCTGCGTTCGGACCCCCGACGCTTTTCAGCCGCATAGACTTCATCGATCCGGGCAATATCGTCTGGTGAGTAAACGTGCTTTTCGCGGTCAGCATACTTGCCCTTTTCCTTCGACCCGCGGCGCTCTGCATTGACGCAGGAATGCTCACGCGTGGCGATTGGTGCGCCGGACCTGTCGACGTAAAGCGACCGATAGGAATCGATGACGCTCCGGCCACCCGAAAAGCTGGATTCCTTCACCTGGATGTCAGAGGTGGTGTATTCTTCATAAGCGATATCACCCTCGAAGACCGGCTTGTAGAAAGACCATGTGGTCGAAGCGAGATACTTGCCGACGCCCCTGAAAAGACCTTTGAACAGCGGCTTGATATCATCCGGATACGGCGGAGTTTCATTCTCCCCCATCGTCTGGATAAAGAGCGGATGAGCGACCGGGCCACGCCAGCGCGACTTGGCCGCGTAGGCCGGATCGTGCCAGAGTGGATTGTCGTCTCCGACCAGACCAAACGCAAAATGACGCATCGCGTCTTGTGACGCCCGCACATTGAATGTCGGCACAAAACGGCGTTGTGGAATGCCGATCTGTTTGCGGGCGCGCTCAATATCTTCGTCCGTGATCGTGCCGTCTATGTCTCGCGCTGCAGGCGCCGCTGTATCTTCCATGTTGAACCCTTTGTGTCTTGATCAGAGGTCGTATTTGTCTTGGAACATCTTTCGAAGCGCAGGCCGGTCCACCTTCATCGAGAGGGTGCGCGGAAGGCTTTCAACGAATTCAAACGCGACCGGCACCATGTACGCGGCCATCTGCTCGCGTCCGAAAGCATTCATCTCCTCGCTGGTCGGCTTGGACGCATCCGACGACGGCTCGATGATCGCGATCGGCACCTGCCCGAGACGCGCATGCTTGGCAGCCAGAATGCCGACCTCGCGCACGCCCGGATGCAGCCTCAGAACCTCTGCAACCTTGTCAGGCAAAACCTTGAAACCACCGCGGTTAATCGCTTCATCGACCCGGCCGTGCAGGTACAGGAAACCTTCCGCATCGATTGAGGCCAGGTCGGTTGTGCGAATCCAGTCCGGGCCCGCGCGCGGCGTCTTGAGATTGAGGATACCAATCTCGCCAGCCGGAAGATCTTCATTGGTTTCCGAACCGGTAATCCGGACTTCCATGTCCGGGCGCATCCGGCCGACGGAGCCACGCTTGGTTTGACCATGGGCTTTGTGATCAGCCAGCGACCAACCAGCGATGCCTCCCATGAATTCGGACGCGCCATATTCGACCAGAACCGGAACGTTGAAATGGTCTTCGAAGCGCTTTTGCGTTTCCGGATCCAGCGCGGCCGTCCCGCACCGGATTGCCATCAGACTGGCAAGCTTTTCCGGCGGAATATCTGCCTCAAGCACCATGGTAATCATTGACGGGACCAGGCTGCTGACCCGCGTCTTCGTGCGCTCGACGGCATCAGCCCAGGCTTGCGGCGTAAATTTGTCGTGCAGGTCAATCGGTCTGGCCTGGTTAAGCGACAGGAGCGCGCCCCACATCCCGCCGGAATGCGAGAAGGTGGTCTGCAGGATCGCTGGCGACCGTTTCACCTTGAGGGGTTCAGCAGCCTTGTTCTTTTCCGACCGGGCGCCAAGCTGCATGGCTTTCGCGAAAGTCACGGCCGGGACAGGGATCCGCTTTGGCTCACCTGTTGTGCCACTGGTCAGACGCTCTGCGACAACATCCTGGCCCAGCGACCGGAACGGTCCTTTGCCGAGCGCTCCGAAGCCGGGCACAAACCGGACCGGATCGTCCGCGCCAATTTCGAGTACCAGACCGACCGCGCCGACATCCTTCATCGCCGTCTTGAGTTCGGGCGTGAAATCCTGAGCGACGCCCACCACGACACCCATATTGAGCTGGCGCTGCTGTTCAGCGGTTTTCTCGGCAGGCTGATGCGGATTGAGCGGGGAAATACAATGACGCGACTGAATAAGGCCGATCAGCGCGCCAACGAGCGACGGCTCGTTTCGCGCGAGCCATCCGACGCAGGCGAATTCCGGCAGACCCAAGGCGTCAAACTTTTGGGCAAGGCCGTCTGCGATGGCGCCCAGTTCGCCCCACGAATAGCCCTTGCCATTGAAGCGCACCGCTTCGCTTTCCGGCTCCAGTTTCGCCAGTAAAGCGAAATGGGCCGCAATCTGTTCTGCTGGTTTGATCTCGGTCACAATCGCACTTCCATTTCTGACATTTATTCACAAATAACCTGTCTTGCAACATAAGCGAGTGTCATCCGAACGGTTATTGTGAATCCCGCATCGCCGAGCTAAAAATTCACAACTGAGTGTGATCCTGACGGAAATTTCCCCAGCAAAGCCGACCGGTGAGTCAGGTCCGCATCGCCAATTCGGTCCATAAAATGACCACGCTTCACAAATAAATGCGGCGTATGCTCACCTGTGAAGCCAATTCCGCCATGGTTTTGAATGTTCGCGGCGCCATTGCTGAACAGGGCATTCTTGCTGGTCATGCAGGCCGCATGAGCCTGATAGGCTGCATCAGCGGCCTGGTCTGCATGGGCCAGCACCGCAAACGCCGTCTGGCTCCACGCCGCAACAGACGCTGCGAGCATGTCAGCGCAGCGGTGCTTCACTGCCTGAAATGAGCCGATGGGCTGGTTGAACTGGTGCCTGACGCACGCATAGTCGACCGACATCTGCGTTGCCGCTTCCGCCGCGCCGACCATATATGCCGCGACAAGCAGATTCACACGTCGGCACAGCGACGCAGAATCCACGCCGACGAAGCCACCAGCCAACTCGGTCCGTTCGAGGTCAAGCGTCCAGTCCATACTCAGAACATCGCGCCGCTCTGCCAGGTCACTGGCGCCAACAAGCCCGATACGATCCCCCCGGCACAGAAGCATCAATGCCGCGTCCCGGGAATCAATGAGATGCCAATCCCCGTGGAGGCTTTCGGCGGATGCGGTGATACAGGCTCCGGCCCCGACCGCCGTCTCGCCGCTCATGATCTCGCCAGCCAGTGACAGGTTTTCTGATGTCAGCGCCACATGCGGCGCGACCATTCCCATCAGGAGAGAAGGCGAGAGAAGCACGCGGCCAAATTCGCGGGCCACTAGCGCTTCTTCGGCGATCCCATATCCGACACCGCCCAATTCTTCAGCGACGCCGATGCCGAAGACACCAAGCCCTGCAATCGCGTGGCGCAAAGCCCCGTCCTGGCTCACCACCGCCTCGATCGGCGCCGTGAGCCGTTCAATTGGTGCATGGTCGGCCAGATACGACGACACGCTTTCGATGATCTGTTGCTGTTCGTCAGATGGCTGAAGATCAATCACAGTCTTGGTCCCTTCGGCAGACCGAGAACGCGTTCCCCGATCAGATTGCGCTGGATGTCCGACGTTCCGCCGCCAATCGTGCTGGCAAAGGAGCGCAGGTAGAAGAAGACGAGGCCCTCCGCGAGCGTCGTCTCGAGGCCGTCACCGCCTAGTATATCCATACTCAGCTTGCGCGCCCGCTGGGCAACTTCTGAATAGATCAGTTTCACGATGGACCCTTCCGGCCCCGGATTATTCTGACCGGCCCGCGAGATCGACGCATAGGTCATTGATCTGATGGCGGCGGCGTCCGCCCGGAGCGCAGCCAGGCCGGTGGCAATGCTTGGATTATCGATCATCGAACCGGCTCCGTCCGCCCCGGGACGATTTCGGGCCATGTCGATCAGCATCTCGATCAACTCACTGTTCTGGATCTGGTCGGCAATGAAGCCTGTGCCCCGCTCAAAGCCGAGCGTCGCGTTGGCGGTGGCCCACCCCTCGCCGAGCTTGCCGACAACATTCGACAATGGGATGCGCACATCATCGTAGAAAACCTGGCAGAAATGGTAATCTTCCGCCGAGGTCATCGTCCGGATCGGGCGAAGCTCAATTCCGGGCGCGCTCATGTCACAGATGACCCAGCTCAGCCCCCGATGACGTTCAGACCCCGGCTCGGTGCGCAGCAACAGCTCCTGATAATCGGCGTGCTGGGCATAGCTCGTCCAGATCTTGGAGCCATTGACGACCAGACTGTCGCCATCAACGACCGCCTTGGTCGAGAGGCTGGACAGGTCCGACCCGGAATTGGGCTCTGAAAACCCCTGACACCAGACCGCCTCCCCCTTCAGGATTCTGGGGAGATGATGTTGTCTTTGCTCTTGCGTGCCGCACGCGATCAGTGTTGGTCCGGCATGGCTGAGGCCAACAAAGCAGCAGCCAGACCTCGGCGCCCCGGCGAGCGCGTATTCCTCATGCCAGATCAGCTGCTCCATGAGGCTGGCACCGCGGCCGCCAAACGCTTCCGGCCAGGCAATGCCGGCCCATCCGGCTTCATATTGTCGTCTCTGCCAGTTTAGATCGAAGTCGCGGACGCCATCGCCGGCAAATGGGCGGGCCGTCTTCGGGACATTGCTCTTCAGCCATTCGCGGACTTCGGCCCGGAACGCTGTTTCTTCTGGTGTTACTTCAATCTTCAACGATCAAACCACTTTGCCTGCTTGGTGCGCCTGCACCGTGTTTTGGCAACCGCCTCGGCAACGCTCTGGCTGTCTCGACAACGCCGCGACGGATCTGCGGGCACATTTTCCTGTATGACAACAGTACATCATCGCGCGAACCGAGCGTCTTATGCGTTTCCAAGGCCGATCCGCAAAATAATCCACATAGACTTGCGACGGGTGGCTGAGGACGATGCGCCTTGTCATTCAACATGCTGAGTTATTGAATTATGCGCTCCGACGAACAAGAACAGCTCGACCGCACGGTTCGCCGTCTGGTGTCAGATCGAAGCGCCGCCCGCAAGGCGGCGGAGAACGTATCCGGGACCGATCCTGACTTGTTGTCAGAGCTGGGGGCGCTCGGCCTTCTCGCCATTTCTCTCCCCTCGGACATGGACGGTTCCGAACTCGGCCTGGCAGAAGAGTGTATCGTCGTCGAGGCGCTCGGCGAGCAGGTCGCGCCTGTTCCGGTCGTGTCGATCTACCTCGCCTGCCACATACTTTCTGCCTGCCCGGACGCAACCGACGTCGCGGCAGCACTCGCAAACGGCCAGACCGTGGCCGGCCCGCTCATCAATGCGGACGGCAGCCTTTCCGATGTCCTGATCAAGCCCGGCAATGAAGGCGCTGCGCACCTGTCATCGGATGTTCCGTTCGCGTTTGAGGGCACGAGTCTGACGAGCTTTCTGGTTCATGCCGATGACGCCTGGTGGGTGGTCGATGCAAATGGACCGGGGGTCGAACGAGGCGACCTGAAAAGCCTCGACACTACGCGCCCGATGGCAAGGGTCAAACTCGTCGAGGCCCCGGCCAAACGGATCGGCAGCTTCCCTCCGGGCGACCTCCAGAAGATCGCCCAATGCCTGATTGCGGCAGAAGCAGTGGGCGTCGCTCAGGGCGCGCTCAACCTCATCACCGAATATGCGTTGCAGCGAGAACAGTTTGGCCAGCCGATCGGCCGGTTCCAGGCGATCAAGCAGAACCTGGCCAACTGCTTGCTTAAACTCGAATCCGGCCGGTCCAGCCTGTGGGGCGCCCTCCGGTCAGTGGCCGATGGTGTTCCGGACGGTGCCGCCTCGCATCTCGCCAAGGCCGCTGCCACCGAAGCAGCGACTTTTGTTGCCTCCGAGTCTGTGCAGATGCATGGCGCGATCGGTTGCACATGGGAGCATGACCTTCATCTGCTAATGCGACGCAGCAAGCATTGTGAAATCAGCTTTGGTTCACCCGCCTCCCACTTGCAGCGCCTCGGCGAGAACGCCCTCGAACTGTATGGCGCGAAGCGAAGCAAATCAGGCTCGAGCAAAAAGCCCGAGCAGGATATTGGCTTCGTCCCCAGTCAAGCCGACGCCGATTTCCTCATCGAGTTCCAGACCTGGCTAAACGAACATGCCCCGCCCGAAAAGGTATCACAGCTACGGCGCGCCGATCTCGCCGGTCGCCGCGCCTGGCAGGCAGAGATGGCTGAAGACAACTGGGCCGGCATTCACTGGCCCGTGGAATATGGCGGCCGGGCTGCGAGCTTTACCCAGCAGGTCCTTTATTATGCCGAACTGACAAAGAGAGGTGTGCCGCCACTCCCGGGGAACCGCGGGCTGATGCTGGTCGGCCCGACGCTTTTCACGCACGGCACCGACGAACAGAAGAAACTCCTCGAGCCGACGCGGCGCGCCGATATCTTGTGGGCCGGCGGATTTTCCGAGCGGGGCGCAGGGTCTGACCTCGCTTCGCTTAGCACCAGAGCGGTCGTGGACGACGAAAAGCTAGTCATCAACGGCCACAAGATCTGGACGTCGCAGGCCCAGTATGCCGACCGGATGTACGCTCTTGTCAGAACCGGGTCGCAGCACCCCAAGCGCGACGGTATCAGCGTCGTCGTCTTCCCGATGGATACGCCCGGCGTGGAAGTCAGGCCCATCCGCCGCAACAATGGCGACTATCATTTCAACGAAGTGTTCTTCAACGATGTAACGATCCCGCTCAGCAGCGTGATCGGCCCGAAGAATGCCGGCTGGTCGGTCAACCGGACGACCATGCAGGGCGAGCATCTCACCAATTTCCTGGGCGCCCATGCCAGCCAGGCGCGGACCATCCGGCGCATCGCCGGCATGCTGCAACAGCGAGAGGCAGAAACCGGTCTTGATGTCGGCCTGCGCCAGCGCTTCAACACGCTCTGGTCGACGACCCAGATCATACACCTGCATGGATTGCGCAACGTCGCCCGGTTCACCAGCGGCGCTGACGTCGGCAGCGAGAGCTCAATCACCAAGATTGTCGGCCAGGAAAACGAGAAGGCGATGTTCGAATTCCTCATCGATGTGATGGGGAGCGCTGGCCTTGAAGAGAGCATCTGGACCTCGGCCTATTTGTCGACCCGTGCCTCGACCATCGGCGGCGGCACCAGTGAAATTCACCGCAACAAGCTCGCCGAGCGCGTATTGGGCATGCCCCGCGATCTTTGGGCCGACGAGGAAGTCGACATCGCGCAAGCCGCAGAATGATGAGCGGCGCTCATCATGCCGCATGCGACCAGACCGCATCACTTTCAAATAATTGGAGTAAGCCATGACCGACACAGACCTAGCGCTGCCCCTGCCAGCAATGCCTTTCATCAAGGTTGAGCCGAACGGCGTGGCACGTCTCGAGTTTCAGAAATGCACGGCGTGCAGCGCATTCTCGCTCGAAACAAATCGCATAGCCTGCGGCAAGTGTGGCGCACGCGGCAGTTTCGTTGCCCACCAGCCCGAAACGACAACAGGCACCTTGCACTCTTACTCGATCGTGCATCGCAGCTTCCCTGGCGTCGCGGTGCCGTTCGTTTCGGCGATTGTCGACATGGACAACGGCCCCAGCCTCAAAGGCAATCTGCGAGGCATCGCGCAGGACCCAGAAAGCATTTCGCTCGGTATGGCGGTCAACGTCGTGCTCGATGACGCCCTGAACCGCAAGGATGATCAGGGCAACAGTTATGTGAGCCACTTTTTTGAGCCGGTTGCGGCGAAGTAGGAACTAGAGATATGAGCGACGTTTACATCGCCGGCATCGATATGATCAAATTCGGCCGGTACCCCGACAAGACGCCCGCCCTCCTGGGCGCTGAAGCCGTTCTCGGCGCGCTGGACGATGCCGGTCTGACCATCAAGGACGTCCAGACCGTCTATTCGGGTTGTGTCTTCAACTCCATGAACGGTCAGAAGATCCTGCAGCAGGTCGGCGCTTTCGGCATTCCCGTAACCAATCTCAGCAACGCATGCGCAACAGGCGCGACAGCGGTCCGGGACGCATGGATGGCGATACGCACGGGCGACTATGATGTCGTGCTGGCAGTCGGCGTCGAGCAGATGACCGGAATGGGCATGCTGGGTGGTCCTCGCGCAAGCGCGATTCCGACTGAAGGCCTTATGGGATCGGCCTCGATGCCTGCAACCTTCGCAGAAGCCGGGATGGAATATGCCGCCAAGTATGGCGCCACCTTCGAGAACTTTGCCAGCGTGGCGGTCAAGAACCATCACCACTCGACCTTCAATCCAAAGGCGATGCTTCAGAAGGAAACGCCGCTGGAAATGGTCATGGGCGCCGAAATGATCGCCTATCCAAACACCAAATTCATGTGTTCGATCAATGTCGACGGCGCCGCTGCGGCCATTCTCGTCTCCGAACGCAAGGCAAAAGAGCTCGGGCTGGGGCGCGCGGTCCGCATCCGGGCATCCGCACTTGCTTCCGATCCGTGGCAGGAGCGGAACCCGCAAATGCCGGACATCAATTCGGCAACGCGCCTGTCAGCCCAGCAAGCCTATGAAATGTCTGGCATCGACCCTTCCGATCTCGACCTAGTCGAACTCCACGACTGCTTTGCGACGGCCGAACTGCTCCACTATGAAAACCTGCAACTGTGCGGCGAGGGTGAAGCCGTTCGCCTGCTGGAAGACGGAGAGACAACGATTGGCGGGCGCATTCCGGTCAACCTGTCGGGGGGGCTCCTGTCAAAGGGGCATCCTATCGCCGCGACGGGCATCGCCAATCTCTATGAAGTCT
This sequence comes from uncultured Hyphomonadaceae bacterium, assembly GCA_913057945.1. GTDB lineage: Bacteria > Pseudomonadota > Alphaproteobacteria > Caulobacterales > Hyphomonadaceae > Hyphomonas. Next base: position 121,042 of record CAJXOF010000005.1, read on the forward strand.
GCACCCATCTACGGGGCGAAGCAGGCCAACGCCAGCAACCCAGCGCCAAGATCGGCCTCGCGCATGTTGTCGGCCTCGGAACGTGCAGCGCTGTGCACATCCTGGAAAAAGCATAGCGGCGCTCGCGACCGGACCGGCCAGTCCTTCACAGAATTGGCCGGTTCCGCGTCAGCGCTCGACACGCGTTTCCAGGCCGCGTTCTGCGCGTGAAAATCAGTAGCCCTTGAAGACCGGCACGCGCTTTTCCTTCAGCGCGAGCATGGCTTCCTTGGCGTCTTCCGTCTTTGAACAGCGGATCATCGCCGACGCCTCGAGCGCGATGACATCGCCGAGGCCATGGTCAACGGACGCTCGGATGCTTCGTTTCATATAGCGAAGTGCGACCGGCGGCGCGGCGCAAAGCTGTTCCGCCACCCTCACCCCTTCGGCCATCAGACTGTCGGTGCTGACGATCTGATTCAGCAATCCGCACGCCTTGGCCTCAGCCGCGTCGAGCTTCTGGTTCAGGAACATCAACTCACATGCCTTTGCCGGGCCTGCGAGTTGGGTCAGGAAATACGTTACCCCATAGTCACCCGACAAGGCGAGCTTCGCATAGGCCGGCACCATCGACGCATCGACAGAGCCAATCCGCATATCACAGGCGAGCGCCAGCGCGAGGCCCGACCCGGCGGCCACGCCGTTGACCAGGGCAAGCGACGGTTTGGGCATCTCGTGAAGGATCTGGTTGGTGGCCGAACGGGCGACCATCTCGTCAATTCGCTGCTCTTGGGAAACCGGCCCGCCCTGCCCTCGCGCGCCGCCCGTATCACCGCCTGAACAGAACGCCCGGCCCTCGCCCGTGATCACCACAACCCTGACCTCTTTGTCTTCGGCCGCTTCGCGGACTGCGGCCTGGAGCGCTTCATGCAATTGCGGAGACAATGCATTCAGACGCTCAGGCCGATTGAGTTTGAGCAGCGCGATACCACCAATGCGTTCGGTGATGAGGACGTTCTGGCTTGAGGTGTCAGCTGTCATCGTGCTTCTCAATGCCGGCTCAGCAGGAGGCAACCGGCCAGCGGGCCTCCGCCAGCTGCCGCGACACCCACTTCAGGATTGCCGGGAACCTGTCGGTCTGCCCCTTCGCCCCAGAGCTGGATACAGGTTTCCCACAACAGGCCGAAGCCATGCAGGCGTCCACCCGACAACTGACCGCCGCCCGTGTTCAAGGGAAGTTGTCCATCGCGCGCAATACGCTCGCCGCCTTCGACGAATGGGCCGCTTTCGCCGCGCTTGCAGAACCCGAGCGCCTCAAGCCACAACAGCGTGTGAATGCTGAAACCATCATAGAGATTGGCAACATCGACGTCGGTCGGCTTCAGATCAGTGTGCGTCCACATCAACCGCCCGGCATCCAGTGCTGGCATGCCTGAAAGCGGTTCGTACTGATCCCAGCTATTGCGGCCGAACGCAGCAGCGCCCATCGACTCGATCCGAAGCGGCGGCTTCTTCAGATCCTTGGCGGCTTCCATCGAAGACACGATCACGACAGTCGCAGCATCTGTCGGTGCATCGCAATCATATAGCCCAAGCGGATCGGAGATCATGCGGGCATTCATATAGTCGTCATGGCTCATCGGATCGCGGTAGGCAGCATATGGGTTCAGCATTGCATTACGCCGCGCATTCACCGCGACCCAACCGAGCTGTTCCTTCGTCGTACCAAAATCATGCATGTGCCGACGCGCCATCATCGCTTGCGAATTGACGGGCGAGAGCGCGTTGAAGGGCCGCTGCCACGCGTATGGACCAACGATCCGGTTCGCAGCCCCACCCGGCTCTGGCTCAGACGACTTAGATTGGCGCACCGAATACTCATTCAGCGTCCGATAGCAGAGCACATGGCGCGCCTGCCCTGTCGCAATTGCACCCACCGCATTGATCACAGAGCTCAGCTGGCCCGGCCCTTCGATCAGGCCGCAATACCAGCTAAGGTCACAGCCCAGCGCCTCTTTCAGTTCAATCACGCCGATCGGGGACATGCCCGGAGACGGAGACTTGCTGGGCCAGGTTGCGATACCATCGATATCTGCCGGCGTAAGGCCCGCATCATCGAGCGCCTGAAATGACGCCTCCAACATCAAATCCATGATAGGCCGTGTCGCCTTTCGGCCGGGCGCCGCCAATCCTACGCCGGTAATCGCCGCCCCTCTGAATCCATTTGCCATTCTAGCCTGCCTTTTTCGTCATCATGATCGTGGAAATCACCATCACGGTGCCATCGATGAGCCGGCCTCTTGTGATATCGCGGCCAGGTGGCCGCAGGCGAATGACCGCGGCGAGCCGTTCGAGCATCCCCATCAGAACGGTGACAACGGCAAGGACCGGCGTTTCCGGAGAGCCGAGCATCGGGCCGTTACCCGATTTGAATTTTTCCTCGAGCGCCGTCATCATCGGCCTCAGCATGGTGGCACGGGCCTCGCGAAAACGCGGCTCTCCTTCATCGGCTGCCAGATTGCGAATTCTCAAGACGGCATAGTGCTTGTCCCAGAACGAAAGGTACGCCTTCACCATGGCCCGCACACCGGGCTCCGGCGCCGCTGTGTCGATGGCATGAACCAGGCTTGGAAAGTCTGGGAGCTGTCCCTTCAGATCCTCCAGCACGGCCAGCACGGCCTCTTCGACATCGGCAAAATAGATGTAGAAGGTCGCCGGCGAGACAGACGCCATGTTCGTGATGTCCGAAACGGTCACGGCGCGCAGGGAGCGGCTTTCAAGCAGCCGGCTAGTCGCGTCGCACAGCCGCTTACGCGTGAGGACAGATTTTTCCCGTCTTGATCGCGGCCGATTTTCGCGGCCACGAACAGGAACGCTTTTTACCTTGCGCTCAACGGCCTGCTTCCCTTTCGGTGCAGAACCCTCGGAATCAGACATGATTGGCCCCGTTCGCTTTGTTGATATGAATGGTCATTCGACTACCTCATTTCGCAAATCTGCGACTATTTTGTTTCGGCAAAAATCTCGGATCTCTACCGGACTGAAACCCAGCTCTTCCAGACATTGCGCGGTGTGCTCCCCGAGGTCCGGTACACCGCTCTGCGGCAAAGCGGGCTGCCCGTCGAAGAGCCAGAACGTGCCGACCATGTCGACCATTCCGAACTTCGATTGATTGAACCGCGCGACCAGGCCTTTGTCCAGATTGGCGGGATCTGCGAAAAACCTGCCCCGATTATCCGTCCTGGCTTCGGTCGCCGCAATTGCGCAATCGTCGGCGAGGCACAGGGCTTCGACGACGGTCAAACCGGCCATGTAGTCTTCAACGCCGCTGACACTGGTTTGTCCGCTATGCTGCTGCAGGCTGCTCCATGTGTCGGGCGCATCGCTGGCGAAAGCGACCCAGCCATCCATGCACCGATAGAGGCGTCGGGTCGAAGATACGCCCATTTGCTGCTGGTCCAGCCCCGGATAGGGCGTCAGTGACCCGTCTTCGAGCACGATGGTTTCACTCACTGTCATCAGGCCAGCGCCGAGAAGCGAGGCGTCGACCGCCTGGCCTCCATGCCCATTGTCCCTGTGATACAGGCCGAGCAGCGTGACAAAGAGGCTGGCGAGCGCGCATTGATGATCCATCATGCCGAAACGATGCCACATCGGCTGGTTGCCTTCGCCCGCGCCCTCAAATTCCCAGCCTGTCTGGGCCTGGAACAACTGGTCATAGCCCGGCCAGTCCTTCCGGGGGCCCTTGGGTCCGTACGCGCTGACATGACAGTAGATGAGTTCAGGATTGATGACTGACAGCGTCTCGTAAACGATGCCGAGCCGATGCGCCGCCGGAAGCCGGATATTGTGGTGGACGATGTCGGCCCATTCCGCGAGGCTGGCAATGATATCAGCCGCCGTTTCGTGCTTTAGGTCGACAGCGAGCGATCGCTTGCCTCTTTGGCAGCCAAAGAAGGCGCCATCATTGCGGCGCAGCGGGTCGCCCGTGAGACCTTCGACCTTCACCACATCTGCGCCGAGGTCGGACAACATCATTGTTGCGAACGGCCCGGCAAGGAAAGCCCCAAAGTCGGCCACTTTCACGCCGTTCAACGGCAATTCCTCGGCCGCGCCTGGCGAGCTGGAATTGCTACTTCCCGCTCTTTCGCTCGACCAGTCGCCATCGCGCCATGGCGAGAAGGATGCAGCGGGACGGAAAGCGCGCATTGGCGGTTCGATGGAGACCGGAGCGCCCGGTTGCCGGGTCTTGCCAAAGACCGGGTTCTCGACGTCGATGACATAGCCATTCAGGATGGCTTGCTCGTCGCCATAGATGTGCCCCATCGGCACATCGGGCTGCACGGCCACATCGGCGGACCACAGATCCGCGAGCCAGACGTCGCTTGGCCGGGACTTGAAGATGAATTTGTTGGCGCCCCAGTTCGGACAGATGTGATCGCCTTTTTCCCCTGCATTGAGGTCCGCGATCCGATCGGCTCCAAGTTCCTGCAGGGCCGCGCTCATCAATGGCGCGTGGTCCGGCGTGGACTTGACGTGGATCCACACCCCGTCCGAACATTCGAACTGCGGGGACCGAATGGACTTCCCCATTGAATTGGTAAATTCCGGCGTCGCCCGTTCCGCCTTGCGCCACAACATTGCGCTCGGCGCGAGTGCGCCCTGAACCAGGCTCGTTGAGACGCCGCCAACACCTCTTCCACGCCGCTTCTGTATGAGACGGGCCAGCGTGCCGATGGCGGCAAGATAGGCGCTCCCCCAACTGCCGAGCGGAAACCTCAGATAGATAGGGCCATCCCGAACACCGGCCTGCTCATCCATGAGTCCCGCCTCGGCAAGAACCAGCGTATCATCGACCGGTCGGTTCTCAAGCTTGTGGCCCGCCGGCCAACTACCAATCTCGGTAATGATCAGATGAGGATGCCTGTCCTTGATGGCGCGGGAACCGAGCCCGAGCTTCTCCCGGTCATGCGGCGTCACATCGGTGAGCAGAATATCTGCTTCGGACAGGAGATCCTGCAACGCCTGCGCGTCTTCTGGCGCCCTGCAATTTCGCTCCAGTCTCCGCTTGCTGCGATCCCAGACAGCGAATGATGCCAGTTTTTGCCGCCGTCCTGTCCGATCCCCATCAATCAGAACGACATCTGCGCCCGATTCAGCCAATAACAGACCTGCATACGCAGCAGCGTGGCCTTGAGACCACTCCACAACCCTGATCTTGCTCAGAACGCCTTCAGGCTTGGACATTTCAGCTGTTGCTCCCGCAATACATCGTCATTAGTGAAGAACTATCACATTATTTTGCGATTGAAACCAGCATGCTTAGAAACCACCTACCCGTTATAGATAAAGATAATTTTGAATTCTGGACAGGCGGTGCGTCTGGGAAGCTAATCATAACGCAATGTCAGAATTGTAACCTCTATATTCATCCACACTCTGACATTTGCAGACGCTGCCACTCACGCGACCTGGCGCCCGCCGCCCTGTCTGGCCGCGGCGTCATCTCAACCTACACGATTAACCATCAGGTCTGGGAGCCGGGCCTCGAGACGCCCTATACCGTCGCCATCGTGACGCTCGAGGAACAGGATGGACTGAACCTGACGACCAATATCGTGAATTGCGACCCGGCGGACGTCCGTATCGGCATGCCCGTCACCGTCGTGTTCGAACAGGTTGAGGATGTCTGGCTTCCCCTCTTCGAACCTTCGCCAGCGCGCACGTAATCGCACTGCCCGTCTGGCGCCCCATCACACTTGGAGACATCCATGCCAATCAAGTACCCGGAAATCCTGGACCTCAAATCCTCAGGGCAAATCAAGGAATGGACCCGTCAGGATTCGATGCTCTACGCACTCGGTCTCGGCCTGGCCTCAGACCCGCTTGATGCGCACGAACTGCCTTTCGTCTACGAAAAGGACCAGAAGACGATGCCGACCATCGCGGCCATTCTCGTCCGCGGTCTTGGCGTCACAGTCGACGCACTTGGCATCGACTACCGGCTGTCCGTTCACGGCGAACAATCCATCATCTGGCACACGCCGATGCCGGCACACGGCCGAATCCGGGGTGAAGGACGCGTCCTTTCTGTCTTCGACAAGGGCGATAAGGGCGCCGTGGTCAACACTGAAACCGTCCTGATCGATACCGAAACGGACACACCCCTCGCGACCGTCAGGGTCACATCCTTCGCGCGAGGCGATGGAAATTGCGGCGCCCCGAGGGACGGCGCACCGGCGCCCCATCCGATGCCGGAAAGGGCCCCCGACAAGACCAGCTCCCTTACGACAAGGCCCGACCAGGCCCTGCTCTACCGGTTGAGCGGCGACTATAATCCCCTGCACGCCGATCCAGCCGCAGCGAAAGCCGCCGGCTTCGATCGCCCGATCCTCCACGGTCTGTGCACTTATGGACTGGCAGCGCGGGCCATCCTTGAGGCTTATGGCGACTTTAGGCCGGAGACGCTCAAGGAACTGCAAGCGCGCTTTTCGGCGCCGGTCTTTCCCGGCGACACAATTACTTTCGAACTGTGGAAGTCAGGAACCGAGATATCCTTCACGGCGCACGTGAAGGCGCGGAATGTGACCGTGCTCAAGAACGGCCGCGCCGTAATAGAAGGCTAATCGCCGATCAATCAGCCTTGAAACGGGAAGTCGGGCCGGAGAACAAGCCGGCCCGAAATCGTCTCTCTTATGCCGCCTCTTCCTGAGGGACGCTGGACGATACCTTTGCGCGTTTCGCCTTCGGCGCCAACGCTTGTGCCGTTTTCCAGAAGTGCGATACCGTCGCGCGTGGCGGTTCATTTCGGCGAACCAGCGCATATTCCACGATCGGTGTGCGGCCCTTCAGGGGGACGTGCACGAAGGACGCGTCCACACCAGGATCGCTGTGTGGATAGCTGAAGCTGATAAACGGTAGCCGCTGCTCATGCGCCAGATGAGCGATAGCCTGCGCGCCTTCCGGCACGATGATGGCCTCGACGCCCCGGTCGATGATCGGCGCGTAGATGCAGTCGTAGAATTCCTGATTGATGCGGGGATTGGTAACCGGAATCTTGCGCCCCTTCAGATCATCAAGTGAAACACTATCGCGGCTCGCCAGCTCATCCTCTTTCGGAACCAGCAGGCTGACCGGGCTAGAATGAATGATCAGGGACTCAAAGTCCGGCAATTCGCTGAACAGCGGAATGAGCGCAAAATCGATCAGGCGCTTGCGCAATTTCGAGATCAGTCTCGACGTATAATTGCTCGTAATCTCGACGCTGACACGGTCGTGGCGCTCTTCAAACTGGGTGAAGAGCTCACGACGCTCAGGCACCCAGTAGGTAAACGGATTAACGCCAACTTGGATAACCTGACTGTGGCTCTTCATCATGTGCTTCGCCTTGTCGAGACACTCGTCACTGGCGACTTTCAGGAGATAGGCCTCTCCATAGAGCAGCTCACCTTCAGTGGTGAGACGGACGGACCGCGTGCTGCGAACGAAGAGCGGAAACCCAAGCCGCATCTCCAATTGCTGGATCTGTCTTGAAAGCCAGGGCTGATCCACATTCAAGCGTCTCGCGGCCTTGCTAAATGACAGTTCTTCAGCAACGGCGGCAAAACGAATAAGTCTGTCTATCTCCGACATCATTTTCTCCCTAGGATCGCAGATTATGTATTTTCTGTTTTTTTCCTGAAGGATAGCCTGTCTCAAGCGCGCTGTATTTGCAATGGTCTTGAGCAAATACACATAAGCAAATTCGAAAAAAATTAGAATTTTCAGTGACGATGCTTCATAATTAAATTTCGTTTCGCTGAAAACTCGGCCCCCGAGGCGGGCTCAAACATGCAATGGAGAGAAAACTCATGGGCTACAGCACTATTCTTTTTGACGTGTCGGAGGGCATTGCGACGATCACGCTCAATCGGCCGGAGGCCTATAATAGCTTCACCCGGGATATGACGAACGAATTCGCTGACGTGTGGAACCGTGTCCGCGACGATGATGCCGTTCGGGTGATCGTTTTGCGGGCCGCGCCATGCCCGGCATTCTGCTCTGGCGCAGATGTGAAGGGCGGCCCCGGGATTACACCCTATCGGCTGCCGGAGTCGCGCCAGAAACCATGGCAGATGGATGACCCCGCAGAATCGCTCGGGCCAAAATCCAACAAGGTCTGGAAGCCGATGATCGTCGCCGTCTCAGGCATTTGCGCAGGCGGCGCCTTCTACTTCCTGAACGAAGCCGACATCATCATCTGTTCGGACGATTCAACCTTCTTCGACCCCCATGTGAGCTTCAACATGGTATCGGCCTGCGAGCCGGTTGGCGCGCTTGCAAGAATGCCCCTGTCGGAAATCCAGCGCATGGTGCTGCTCGGCAATGAAGAACGCATGTCGGCAGAGACCGCGCTTCGCATCAGCCTCGTGACTGAGATCACCACCCGCGATGACCTTTGGGACCGCGCAGGGGAGCTGGCGACATCGATCGCCAACAAGCACCCCGTCGCGATTGAAGGCTCTGTCCGTGCGATCTGGGAAGCGCTCAGCCTTCCGCATCGGGAAGCCATGGAAAATGCCCTGATGTACACCCAGATTGGCAATCCGATCGCGATGGCCGGTACGGAGCGAAAGCTCGGTCAGAAACAGAAATACCGGATCAGATAGCACCGGCGCGACCTGGCCGGCAACGGGACCGGTCAGGCCTGCATCGCGGCATCAACGCCCGCCAGCGCTGTATTCACGGCTTCGATTTCAAGCATTTCATCAAGACTGCAAGCCGGCGCGGCATTGAGCGCCGCCTTGGCAAAGCGCAGCGCTGTTGCAGAGCTCGAAGCGAACTGCGCAGCGAGCGCAGAAACCTGCGCCTTCAGCCCATCATCGCTGACGACTTCATCGACAAGGCCGAAGGCCAATGCGGCCTGAGCGTCGAAGCGTTCGCTCCGCAGGTACAGCCGCTTGGCCTTGGCAGCCCCCAATATCCTCGTCCAGAACCACGTGCCGCCCATGTCGCCGGGCAAACCAACCTTCACGAAGGCCGATGTGAGAACCGCAGCCTCTCCCGCAATCCGGAAGTCGCACGCGGCCGCGAGGCTCAAACCCGCCCCGGCCGCCGCGCCATTGACCATCGCGATCGTCGGCTTCTCCATCTCGTGGAGCATTTTCGATATCTGTGAAGACGCCCGAAGATACTCGATCCGGGCCTCCAGCCATTCACCGGCTGTCTCCGCCTGCTCTGAGGCGGCGGCCTTGAGGTCCTTGCCGGCGCAGAACCCTTTTCCTGCACCTGTCAGCACGACGCATTTCACGCGCCGGTCTGACGCCGCTTCGGCGACGCGCGCTTTTAGCACGTCATAGAGTTCCGGCGTGACGGCGTTCAGCCTGTCGGGCCGGTTCAGCGTCAGCCATTGCACCCCATCGACCAGTTCGCTCAGGACAGGCTCGGCGCCTGTGGCTATTGATTGCCCTGCGGTCATGAGGTCGGGATCTTGTTGAAGGGCACTGTCTTGTCGACGCGAATATCGCCCGGCAGCCCCAGAACGCGTTCTGCCACGATATTCCGAAGCACCTCATCAGTGCCACCCGCGAGCCGTCCGCCCGGGCTCATCATCATGGACATCTGGTAGACAGCGCTTGCGACGGATTCTTCAGCGTCGCGCACGCCGCCCCATTCCCCCTGAACATCCATCATCTCCAGCGCCACAGCCTGCGCCGTGTTGGCCGAGACGAGTTTGCTGATCGAGGATTCAGGTCCCGGCGTTTCGCCGCGCGACAGGGCTGTCAGCGTCCGGAACCCGGTCAGCTCGACACCCTTCGACGCAACATACCACTCGGCGATCTTTTCCCGGAATGCGCGATCCTTCGAAGCGGGCTGGCCATCCAGACCGGTGACGCCAGCTGCGGTTTTCATGGCGTCGCGATACGTCGGGCCACTCCCGCCGCCAATCGACAGCCGCTCATTCATCAAGGTGACGAGCGACATTCTCCAGCCATCATCAACCTCTCCGATGCGCTGGCTGTCATCGACCTCCACGTCGTCAAACCACACCTCGTTGAACATTGACCGACCGGACATCTGCTTGATCGGCTGAACCTTGATGCCGGGCGAGCGCATGTCGATCCAGAACATGGTCAGCCCCTTGTGTTTGGGCTTGTCCGGACTGGTACGCACCAGCAGCAGGCCGTAATCGGCAAAATGCGCGCCGGACGTCCAGACTTTCTGGCCGTTGACCGTCCACTTGTCGCCGTTCCGGATGGCACGCATCCGGAGGCCGGCAAGGTCAGACCCCGCACTGGGTTCTGAAAAGAGCTGGCACCACGCTTCCTCACCCAGAAGGGCCGGCCCGATGAAACGCTTCGTCGCCTCGGCGCCGAGCACTTTCATCAGGGTTGGAAGACACATGCCGAATGTCACATCGAAATAGCCACGCGGGACATCGTATTTCGCTTCTTCCTGGTTATAGATGACCTGCTGGATGGAGGTCCCGCCGCCGCCGCCGACCTCTTTTGGCCAGGTGATGCAGGCAAATCCGCCCTCGAACTTGGTCCGCTGCCAGTCGCGCGCGGCCTGCAGTTTATCCTCATCGGTCGGCAGGCTCGCAAACCAACCCTTGGCTGGGCCGTTGGCCGCCAGCCAGTCGCGGGCAGTCTTGCGGAATGCGGCTTCTTCGTCTGTATCGTCGAAATCCAAGAGAGGCCCTCTGCTTATATCTGCTGCGTCAATTTCACGACGCTCAGCGTATCGCAGGCGCAGCAAAACCCCAGCCCTCGACAGATGCGTAAATCGGAAGCGGCCGGGATGTTTTGGCCTAACCTCCCAAACCGATCTGCCGCTACGGTGACGCATCTATTAATCGAGCGGCACAGGGTGACCAGCGCATGAATTTCGACTTCTCAGAGGACCAGCAATTCCTGAAAACAGAGGCCCGTAAGTTCCTTGATGCAGAATGCCCGCCCGACCGCGTCCGCAAGAGCCTGGAAACGAATGCAGGGGCCTTCGATGCCGATCTCTGGCAGAAAATCATCGATATGGGCTGGGTCGCGGCTGGACTGCCGGAAGAGGTCGGTGGTCTCGGTCTCGGCCGCGTTGATGTGTGCGCCATTGCCGAGGAACTCGGCCGGGCTTGCGCCCCAATCCCGTTCAACTCCACCGTCTTCGGCTTCGCCGAGGCCGTTCAGTGCGGCGGCTCCCCCGAGCAATCTCAGGACTGGTTGACAAGGGTTGCCGCCGGTAATTTGATCGGCTGCCTCGCCCTCACCGAACAACCCGGTCCGCTCAATTTCGAAGGCATCGAAACCACTTATGAAAACGGCAAGCTGACGGGAACAAAGGCACCGGTCACCGATGGCGCAATCGCCAATGCGGCGATTGTGCTCGCCCGCCATGATGGAAAGATCGGCCTGTTCGTTGCGTCGCTTGATGGCGTCGAGGCACAGCCTCTCGAAAGCATCGATCAGAGCCGCGGCGTTGCCCGTCTGGTCTTTGACGGAGCACCGGCTGAACCGCTTTGCACCGGCAGGTCAGGCGAAGACCTTTTGCGCCGCGTCCTGCAAGGTGTCGCCGTATTCACGGCGTTCGAACAGCTAGGCGGCGCAGAGCGTTGTCTCGACATGGCCCGCGGCTTTGCAATGCAACGCTTCGCGTTCGGCCGACCGATTGCCGGGTTTCAGGCCATCAAACACAAGCTCGCCGACATGTATGTGAAGAATACGCTGGCACGCGCGCATGCCTATTACGGTGCATGGGCGTTGGCCGGCGACAAGGCAGAGCTGCCGCTCGCCGCTGCCGCTGCCCGCGTAGCCGCCTGTGACGCCTACTGGTTCGCATCGAAAGAGAACATCCAGACCCATGGCGGCATGGGCTTCACATGGGAAGCGGACTGCCACCTCTACTTCCGGCGCGCCCGTCATCTCGCGCTGGTCGGCGGCTCGGCGCGCGAGTGGAAAGAGCTGCTGGCCACCGCGATCGAGCTGGAAACAGCGGCCTGACGCGTCCTGCGCGCAGGGGCCATCATGCAGCTCAGGCCACAGGAGCCACATCCTCCTCTTCGCTGAGGTTCCGGCAGGCCAGGTAGAAGAACAGGGCAGCAAACGCGTTGATGACCGTGGCAATCGCCATGGCCGCGCCCAGAGAGCCTGCCAGGTCGCTGATAATGCCAATCACCAGTGGACCGAGGCCGACGCCGACCAGATTGGCCATCAGCCAGTAAGTGCTAGTTGCCGTCCCGCGCATGGATAACGGGCTTGCCGTCATCACAATGGCCGTCACCTGCCCTGACCAGCAGCCCAGAATGACGCTCAGCAGGATCGCGAACAGGATGCTGAGCGCGACGCTGTCGACGCCGACCATGAGCCAGCAGGCTGGCAGCGACAATAGCAGCATCAATGCTGGAAAGCGGAAGAACTGCCGAACCCGGTCGCGCGCCATGACCCGTGTCATGACGCCAGCGAGTAGCGATCCCAGCGTTTTCCCGCCGGCGGCTGCAACCGCCATCACAAGACCAGCTTCGCCGAGGCTGAGGTCGCGCACCCTGATCATGAATGGCCCCATCCAGGTCAGCAAGGCGGCCTGGGCGAGGGATGCGGATGTACCCGCCAGAATAATGAACAACAGGCCCTTGTTCGTGGAAAGGGCTTTCACGACCTCCTTGAGGTCCGGCGCTTTCTTTGTCCCGTCTCCGGACGAGCGCCTGCGCGGTTCGCGCACGGTGAACAAGAGCAACATGCCAAGGAGGAAACCCGGGATACCCGCGATCAGGAAGACTGCACGCCAGCCGAAGAACTCCGCAACATATCCGCCGACGAGGAAGATCAGTCCCGTGCCCAGCCCCATGGCGAGATAGTATACGCCCATCGCGGTTGGCAGTTCGCGGCGCTCGAAGAGGTCGCCGATGATCGACACGCTGGCCGGCGGCCCCCCGGCTTCGGCGGCCCCGACACCCATCCGCATCAACAGAAGCGACCAGTAACCGGTCGCAAGGGCGCCGAGAGCCGTAATGCCACTCCAGATCATCACGACACTTGAGACCATTCGGACCCGGTTCGTGCGGTCGGTGAGCCAACCCATGGGAAGCGCGAAAAGGGACAAGGCGCCCGAATGTGCGAGGCCGGACAACAGGCCAAGCGCGGAGTCCGACAGGCCGAACTCTTCCTTGATCGGCTCGATCACGACCGACATCACCGTCCGGTCAAGGTAATGTACGGTGAAGATCGCTGTGAGCACGAACAGGACATACCAGCGATACGCGCCTCGCTCGGGCACCGAATTGAGGGCACTGTCCGCCTGCTTAAGCCGCTTAGAGGTGTCCGACTTCACATCGTCATCCATGCGCATTCCTTTTTTTCAGGATCATCGAAGCCCACAAACTTCTACGCTCGCGCCCTGACCACAACAGGTTTGGACCAGTCTCGGTGCCGACGTACTTGGCCGACGTCACCGTACGCGCCGCCCCTGAACACCGCTAATGGGACTCTCCAATAAGTGAACTCCGCGATCACATAATACGGATCCGGGAGCGGCCGCTATGGTCCGTCTGATAAATGAAATCTGGCGCATCGAACCTAGGGTCTGCACGCTATTCCGGTCCATTGGGAGAGGTTCAAGACCGCTCAATCGTCTTCGGTGAATTGCCCAGACAAAGGGAGAGTACCGTGCTCAAAGGCAAGAAAATACTGCTGACTGGACTGACCGGACAGGTTGGCGGCGCGTTCGCTGACCAGCTGGCGCCGCACAACACCGTGTGGGGCCTGGCGCGTTACTCAAGGCCGGGATCGCGCGAACGAGCCGAGCAAGCCGGCGTAAAGACCGTCTCCGGTGATTTTGCAAAGGGCGAACTCGATGAAGCGCCGGACGACATTGATATCGTCGTCCATGTCGCCGCCAATACGAAGCCGGGAAGTGCGGAAAACGGCATGCTTCAGAATGCGGAAGGCACCGGCCTGCTGATGCAGAAATACCGGCACGTCGACGCCTTCATCTTCGTCTCGGCAAGTGGCTGCTATCTCGATGATCCCGACCCCCATCACCGCTACAAGGAAACGGACGATGTCGGCGGCACTACGCCCTTCGCCCCAAATTACGGACCGACGAAACTTGCCGCCGAGGGCGTTGTCAGGACGCTTTCGCGGATCAACGGAACACCCACGACGATCGCCCGGCTCGATGTGTCCTATGGCGGGCCCTATGATGACGGAGGCCTTCCCGGCCACCACCTGGATTCAATCATCGACGGGCGGCCGGTCCTGCTTCCGAAAGGGCGGCCCTGCCTTCATTCACCCATCCACGAAGACGACATGGTGCGCCATCTCGCCGTCTTCGCCCGCGCGGCCAGGTCGCCAGCGACCCTTGTGAACTGGGGCGGCCCTGAAGGCGTGTTGCTTGAAGACTGGTGCCGGTACATCGGAGAGCTGGTCGGACGCGAACCGATCTTCGAATATGGTGAAGGCAAGACGCTCTGGGGCCGTATCACGGATACCGACTATGGGTCCTCGCTCGGCATGGAATGGCAGGTGAAATGGCAAGAGGGCATGCGCCGGATGGTTGAAGCACGCCGCCCCGACGCCCTCGTCTCTTGACCCACCCCCAAACCCGCCAGAACAGAAAGGCTGAATTATGTTGGATCCCAGCGCGCTGAAGCAGCAGGCCGTCGATCAGACCGGTCTGGACGAGTTCGGCGACGAACCGATGGAGGACGGCCTCGCCGTCTTTTGCGACTCCTTGCGAACCGAATCCGGCCTGTCGCAAGCACGGCTGAAACAGGCCGAGGCAAGCATCATCGCAACCCTCCGCGAGCGGCTGCGCATCGAAGCCTGCCTGAAGCAACATCCGTCCATCCTCGACGAGCGGATTGAAGCGCCCGTCTTTGTCGTCGGCTTGCCCCGCAGCGGCACGACCGCGCTGTCGCAATTCCTGTCGGAAGACCCACAGATGCGGTCGATCCGGCGCTGGGAGTCGGCGCAAGTGACACCGCCGCCCAATGCGAGCGAAACGCAAGACCCCCGAATTGCCGAAACGACCCGCGCATTCGCTGCTCGCGACGCCGCCTTGCCGGCCCTGAAGACGATGCTGGCCGTTGAGCCGTGGGACCCTTCCGAACACGGCGTCCAACTCGGCCTGACTTTTCGCAACCTCCAGCTTCCAAGCCTGTGGCCAACCCCCAGCTACACGAAGTGGCTGCAGGACGCCGATAAGCGTCCGGCCTATGCCTATTTTGCTAAGGTCCTGAAGCTGTTGCAGTGGAAGACGCCGGCACCCTGCTGGAACCTCAAGAACCCGCCCGACATATTCTCACTTGATGCGATCGCATCGGTCTTTCCGGATGCCCGCTTTGTCTGGGCTCATCGCGACCCGACCTTGAGTGTCCCGTCGGTCTGCAGCCTCGTCTCGACCATAAGGGAAGCCAGCGGTGAAGCCGTCAACAAACAGGCGCTGGGCCGGATGCAGCTTGAATTCCAGTCCGCAGGCGTCAAAGCGGCCATGCAGGCGCGTGACCATCTCAGCGACCGTACCTTTGTCGATATCTACCAGAAGGATCTGGTCGAAAACCCAATCGCGACCCTGCAGGCCCTGTATGACGCGGTCGGCCTGGACTTCACAGATAGTTACAAGGCGCGCCTGCAATTGCGCCTGAAGGCCCGCCCCAAAGGCAAGCACGGCGCGCATAATTATACGCGGGACGAATTTGGTCTGGAGGCGCCGGAAATCCGGTCCGTATTCAAGGACTATATCGACCGCTATCACTGAGCCGGAAGGCTGGCGAACCTAGCTTCGCCCCTGCCCTTCAATTTGTGTCCAGCGGCCGTCCCTGTCCCTGTGCCATCCGCCTGCCGCCATCGTCCCGCCATCGACCGGGAGCGTCACGCCGGTCATATAGCTCGCCATCGGCGAGGCGAGGAAAGCGGCTACATCACCACATTCTGTGTCGAGGCCTTCCCGGCCGAGCGGAATGAGCCGGTTCATGGCATCTTCGGCGTCGTCAGACCGCTTGAGCCAGGTCGACGGATCGACTGGCCCGACCCGGTTGCCGCGCCCGCCTGGCGTAATCGTATGATCCGGTGCGATTGCATTGACCCGGATGCCGTCGCCGGAAAATTCCAGCGCCATGGACTCGGTAAAGTTGATCATGGCCGCCTTGCAGGCGGCATAGACCGCATAGCCCGGTGCCGCACGCATCCCCTCAATGCTGGTGACATTGATAATGCTGCCACCCCGTCCGCCGCGAACCATGATCGGCACGGCCGCTGATGTGGCCGCCAGCATGCTCACAAAATTTATGTCGATATGACGCCGCCAGCTTCTTTCGCTCTGTTCGAGAAAGGCCTTGCCCGCCACCCCGCCAGCATTGTTGACCAGAACGTCGATCCGCCCGAACGCCTCGTCAGTCTTTTCGACCGCTGCCCTGATCTGGTCAGTGTCCATGACGTCCGTTGGCAGGGCAATCGCCTTGCGTCCGAATTCACGCGCGCGTTCAGCGGTTTCCTCAGCGCGTTCAGGAATGATTTCGGCGACCGCAATGTCCGCGCCCAGTTGGGCAAGCCTGAGGGCAATCGCCCGGCCGATGCCACCGCCACCACCGGTGACCAGCGCCACCTTTCCGTCAAAGCGCAGCCGGTCGAACGGATCCACCTTCCCGCCTGTTTGCAAACGGGCCGTCATGGTGTCGGCAAACCGGAAAGCGGCAGGAAAGACGGCAAGGCCGCATTGATCGCCTGTCCCTCCGGAAGCACCCACCTGAAAGGCGAAGACACCACCCGCCGGGCGAAACGCCAGCCAATGTCGAGGCGCACGCACTCATCCTGGTAAACACCGCACACCCATTCAACCGGCTGTCCGGTCGGCTGTTTGAGCTCGGTAAACCACCACCGCGCCAGGGCCGTGTCACCATTAACTTCGACGACGCCGGAATGCGTCATCTGGAACAGGAAATCCCGTTCTTTTTCGACCAGTCGCCTGAACCGCTTTTCGAGCTTGTCCCGCCCGACCACCGGTTCGCCTGCCGATGGCGCCTCGAGCTGTCCGTCCGGCGCGTAGACTGCGGCCATGCCAGCACCGTCCCGACGGTTCGCCGCGTCCGTGTAGGCGGCGGCGAGGCTGCGTATTGCCATTTCGTCTGATTGCGAATGCATGCTTGCAAGACTCCAGTCTGGTTCGCCCATTTCAGGCCATTACGATCATTCTGCCCATTACGATCATTCTGCGCAGTCCGCCGGTCTCTATCCACCCCCGCATTTAGGCGAAAACGGAGTGGCCGCAGGTCAATGCGCAATTCCCATGCTGTCGCCGAAGCGCTCTCCTGCCTGGAGCCCCTGACCCGAATTTGGAGACCTGCCCTCATGCCCGAAAACAGCTTTGATATGTCTGGAAAGACAGCCATCATCATCGGTGCGACGCAGGGCATGGGTGCCCAGATCGCCGAAGACATCGCCGCCAGTGGCGGCCAGGTCATCATCACCAGCCGGTCCCAGTCCGCTTCGGACGCCAAGGCAGAAGAGCTGAACGCAAAGTACGCGAAGGACAAATCCATCGCGGTCGGCAAGGCAGGCGACCTGTCAATCAAATCTGACCTTCAAGCCATCGTCGACACCGCGATCAGTGAATTCGGCCAGATCACAACGCTGGTGATTTCACCGACCATCCGCCCCTTCTTCGGTCCGTCCATCGAGACGACGGATGAAGAGATCGACGAACAGTTTCTCTATATTTTCAAAAGTCGCTTCTGGATTTCCGCGATGTGCATTCCGCACATGCAGAAGGCGGGCGGCGGTTCGGTCGTCTATATCGGGTCGGGGTCGGCCTTCGAATCCACGACAGAACGCTCGGTCTATTCCTGCGCGCGCGCCGCCGAAGTCCAGATGATGAAGAATTTCGCGGCAGAGTTCGGGCGCGACAATATCCGGTTCAACATCATCTCCCCTGCCCTGATCAAATCCAGCGGCGCTGAAGCCCTGTTCAAGGACCCTGCCGTACTCGAGCGGTTCGAAAGCCGGCTGCCGATGAAGCGCCACGGCCTTGTCGCGGAGATTTCCCAGAGCGCGATGTTCCTCGCCAGCGATCTCAGCTCCTTCACTACCGGTTGCGTGGTCCCCGTTGATGGCGGGCGGAACCTGCATTGTTCATCCAACGACCTGACGTCGAGTTTCACGCCTGACAAGGATAACCGTCATCGTAACCCGGCGGAGGCAAAAGCATGACCGGTAATAGCGGCCGCGTCGGCTTCATCGGCCTCGGCAATCAGGGCGCCCCGATTGCCTGGCGCATTGCCAGAATACGCCCGCTTTCAGTCTGGGCGCGGCGCGAAGCCAGCACGGCAGTCTACCGCGACGGCGGCTGCGCGGTTGCATCCAGCCCCGCAGACCTCGCCAGCCAGTGCGCCATTATTGGCATTTGTGTCGTCAATGATGACGATGTCCGCGACGTGCTGATGCGAAGCGACGGCGTGTTTGCCGGGGCGGCGCCTGGCACGATCATCTGCATTCACTCGACCGTCCTTCCCGGCACGATGGTCGAGCTCGGCAAGGAAGCCAAGGCGCGAAATCTGAAGCTGCTGGATGCCCCCGTGAGCGGCGGCCCTGACGGCGCAGAAGCCGGCACAATGTCCATTCTGGTCGGCGGCGACATCGAGACCCTCGAAGCGGCACGCGAGGTTCTCGCCTCCTTCGGTTCGAACATCTTCCATATGGGCGCCACCGGAACAGGCCAGGCCGCCAAACTCCTCAACAACAATCTCTGCTTTGCCAACACCGCCATGGCCGTGCACGCCCTGCAGCTCGCGCGCGAATTCGGCATCGATCAGCAGGTTGCAGCCCGGGTCTTTGCGGCTTCCTCCGGGGCGAGCACCGGCCTACGGCTGATCATGAACAATCAACAGTTCAAAAAGGTCACCGGCGCCTCCAGTAATCTTCGCAAGGATATTCACCACCTCGCCGAATTTGCAGACCAGCAACAGGTCAGCGAGAAAGCCCTCCTCGACATCGCTGCGGCGACACCGGACCTGCTCAACGAGTATGCAAAATTCCGGAAGGATTTCTAAGGCCGTGACTGGCTGATCAGCCATTCCTGCCCGGTCGGCTAAACAGCCCGATTTCTCTTGTCCAGAAGACCTCAAAAAAACGACAGCGCCTCCGGTCCAATTTCGCAATTGCCCGGAGGACGCTGTCAGGGTTCGAGTTACGCACGCGCATGAATACGTAACTACGGAGGTACTCTTTCGGGTCAGGCGGGCGCCGCCTGACCCATCATTGAAGCGCGCGTTTTCCTCAAATCCCCGCCGAGAACATCGATCGTGTGCGCGCGCTTGAGATAGACGTGGGCGTCTGTTTCAGCCGTAAAACCGATGGCGCCGTGAACTTGGATGTTTGTCGCGCCATTCTTCAGCGCAGCATCCACCGCGACAAGCTTGGCCGCCGTCGCGTGGTAGAGCGCATCCGGCCTGTTTTCAGCAACAACCACAGAGGCAAAATCGACCTGGCAGGACGCGACCTCGGCCGCAATCGCCATGTCGGCGCACTTGTGCTTGACCGCCTGGAACGAGCCGATCACCTTGCCGAACTGTTCGCGCATCTTTGCGTAGTCGACGGCCATGTCGAGCGCCGCCTTTGAAAGACCGGACGCATAGGCGGCCGACAGCAGAAGCGCTCTGGATCTATGGGCATTGGATGAGGCGGCACTGGACAGAGGCCGCGCATTGCGCAGGGTCGCGCGGTGCAGAAGATTGTGACTGTCCATTCCGGGGCAATCTTCACCATCCTCAAAGGCAGACGCAGGCAGAAGATGGGGACCGTCCGGCGTCAGCACGACGATCAGCTCAGCCTCGCCAGCTTCCATGAGATGGAAGCTGGCGCTCAGACCATTTTCGGAAGTTATTGCCCCGCGAGGGTTGGCAATACCGACCCGGATATTGCCGGCGACGATCTCGCTTGCCGTATTCAAATTCGACTCTGCCGCCAGATGCGCGCCGAGCGTAATCCCGAAAATCTCTGTCGAGACGAGGTTCCGGCCATATTCGCGGAAGACCAGCGCTTCCTCGACAGCCCCAAGCCCGATCCCGCCATCGTCCTCAGCCAGACCAAGCCCGAGAAATCCAAGCTCTCCCAACTGTGGCCACAGGCTGGCATCCGGATTGCCAATCTGGCCGTGCTTGTCAGGCCGAAGCCGTTCGACCGGTGCGAGGTTCGACAGGAAGGCCGCGACCGTATCAACGATCTGGACCTGTTCGTTTGTTGGCAGCAAATGCATGTGACGCCCCTTACCGTGGCAGGCCGAGCACACGCTCGCCTATGATGTTGCGCTGGATCTCGGACGTACCGGCCGCAATCGTGTTGCTGTAAGACCGCAAATAGGGCCGGATCCAGGGGTCATTCGTATCGGGAAGCTCAAGCGCATCTTCACCGATAACGTCGAGCGCGATCCGCCTGATGCGCTGTTGCAGCTGGCTGAAGAAAGCCCGCATCAGGGACGCTTCCGAGCCTGGAGGCTGGCCACCGGCCGCGCGGGACGCAATCGAATAGGTCATCGCGCGAACAGCAGCGGACTCGGCGCGCAATTGCGCAAGCCGGGCGCCGATTTCGTCATGCTCAAGCGCGGACGCGCCAAATCGTTCGCGCGCCATTTCAACCAGTTTTTCGACCACGACATTATACCGGATCTGCTCGGACATGCTCGCCGTGCCGCGCTCGAAACCAAGGGTCGACATGGCAACTTTCCAGCCTTCATTCAGCGGGCCGACGACATTGCTCAGAGGAATGCGGACATTGTTGTAGAAGACCTGATTAAAATGATGATGGCCGGGCGCGGTCATGATCAGGATCGGGCGAAGCTCAATGCCCGGCGTGTTCATGTCGCAAATGACCCAGCTGATCCCCTTGTGTTTGGGAGCAACCGTATCGGTGCGCACAAGCAGTTCCTGCCAGTCGGCCAGATGCGCCGAACTCGTCCAGATCTTTGAGCCATTGACGACGAGATGGTCGCCATCGACGACCGCGCGGCAACGCAAGCCGCCAAGATCGGACCCGTTATTCGGCTCCGAGAAGCCCTGGCACCAGGCCACTTCACCCTTCAAGATGCGAGGAAGGTGATACTGCTTCTGCTCATCAGTGCCCCATGTCATGATGGTCGGCGCCGCATGATTGCAACCGACAAACAGGAGCTCCGCATTCGGAGCCCCGGCTCTGGCATATTCCTCATACCAGATCAGCTGGCGGGTCAGGCCAAGGCCTCGGCCGCCATACTCTTCCGGCCAGGACACACCGGCCCATCCGCCATCATATTGAAGTTTCTGCCAGGCGAGGTCGAATGCCCGCATACCGTCATCGGACGGCGGACGCTCCTCGCGTGGCACATTGTCGTGCAGCCAGTCGCGCGCCTCGGCGCGGAAAGCTTCATCTTCCGGGCTGAAATCCAGGTTCATGAGGCTCGTCTCCAAACAGTCGCAAAAATTATCCGCCCAGGCTGGCGGGCCATGAATATTGAAACTGTACCCTGAAGACATGTCACCCGATGCGCTCATGCGAACTCCGCCATGGCCCATGCCGACTTCCCTTAAAAGATGCCGCATAAACCCACTGACTTTTATTCCCGCCCGTTTCAGACTCGCGACAACTGCAGCGAATAGCTGCCCGCGAAAAAAATGAGGAACAGGCAATGGGTATTCTGAACGGCAAGGTCGCGATCATAACCGGCGGTGGGGGCGGCCTCGGCCGGGCCTACGCCCATGCATTCGCGCGTGAAGGCGCAAAGATTGTCGTCAACGATTACGGCGTCGCCTCGGACGGCGGCGCGCCTATTTCCACGTCCGCAGACAAGGTGGTTGAAGAGATCCGCGCCGCAGGCGGTGAAGCGGTCGCCAATGCCGCCGACGTCGGCACGGTCGAAGGCGGCGCCTCGATTCTTCAATCGGCGATGGAGGCGTTTGGCGGCGTCGACATCCTCGTCAACAATGCCGGTATCCTGCGCGACCGCACGCTTGCCAAGATGGACGAGAAGGATTGGGACGACGTCATGCATGTGCACCTGAAGGGCACGTTCTGCGTCACCCGTCCGGTCTTCACCCAGATGAAGGCACAGGCCAGAGGCGGCGTGATCGTCAACACAAGCTCGACATCGGGCCTTCAGGGCAAATTCGGACAAGGCAATTACGGCGCAGCCAAGGGCGGCATCTGGGGGTTCTCCAACACGCTCACCCTTGAAGGCGAGCGTTACGGCATCCGCGTGTGGACGCTTGCCCCCGCTGCCGATACGCGCCTCACGGCAGCCGTAACCAATGAAGACTACAAGGCCATCTACACGCCGGACAAGGTCGCCGAAGTCGTGCTCTACATGGTCAGTGACCTGTCAGCGCCGCAGACCGGCAAGACGATTGTGGCGGGCGGCGGCATTGTCCGGGAAGTGAGACTGGAAAATGGCCCGGGCTACGTCCCTTCGCCAGATTTCTCCGCCCATGATCTCGCAGAGGCTGTCGAGTCCGGCAAGGTCATGCTGCCAGCCCGCCAAGCCAAGAGCCTCATGGCAATCGACTGACCGCGAGGCGAGAGATCAGAAGTCCGTGCCGCCATCAATGTTGATGATCGCACCGGTAAGATAGGCAGCGCGTTCGGAGAGCAGGAAGGCCATCAGCTCTCCGGCCTCGGATGCCTGCCCCGGACGACCGAGCGCAACCGGCATCTTGAACACGTCATACATCAGGATGCGAGTGGCCTCTTCCCTCGATACGCCCTGACTAGTCTCGATCTCTGAGATGCGGCCGGCGACCCTGACCGTATCGAAAGCCCCGGGACAGACACAGTTCGCGCGGATTCCGTCCAGCCCATATGTCTTCGCGACATTCTTGGTCAGATTGATGACGGCCGCCTTCATCGACGCATAGGGAAACAGGAAGCTCTTGGCCGCGCGCGCAGAATAGGCTGCGGTGGTCACTACCGCCCCGCCCCCGCTCTTGATCATCAGCGGCGCAGTCGCCCGGATGGCGCGGACATGCCCCATCAGGACGTCCTGGAAGTTTGCCTCCCAGTCATCATCGTCGACGTCTTCGATGGTGCCATTGCGACCGGTCAGGCCCGTGGTGACCAGCAGGCCGCGCGGGGTGCCCATGGTTTCGGCGATCTCGCCGATAACCGCCTCGATTTCTCCCGGTTTTCCACCATCGGCCACATAGCCCGATGCGGTGACCCCGTAGGTCTCAGCCAGTCCGGCCGCCGCGGCATCAATATCGGCGCGTGACCGGCTGACAAGTGCCAGTTTCGCGCCGTCCGCCGCCAGCACCTTGGCGGCTTCAAGCCCCATGCCGCGCGATCCGCCGAATATGATGTAGAGCCTGTCTCTGACGCCTAGATCCATGGGCCGCTCCTAGTGTTTATGGATAATCGAAATGTGAAGCGCCGGATCGCCCGGCACCTCGCCTGCCAATGTCTGGATCGCCCGTTCAACACCTTCGATCGGCACGCTGTGCGTGTGCATCAGGTGGACCGGATAACGCTTTTCCTCAACGAGACGGATGGCTTGCTGAACGCCCCAATGGCTGGAGGAGAGCGCCCCGATCATCTCGATCTGCTTCATCAGCAGCTCGTCGATTGGAAACTCCGGCATGTCCTTGTGACCCTTGATGCCGCCCAGCACGATACGCCCGCCATTGCGCACGGCCTTGATTGCATCGGTGACGGGCTGAAACGCGTTTGGCGTCGTGTCGATGACAAGGTCGACGCCCCGGCCAGAAGTCAGGTCCGCGATGGCTACAGCGATGTCCGTCTCTTCGGCGATCAACGTATGGGTCGCGCCGAACTGGAGGGCGATCTCCAGTTTGAACGCATCGCGCTGCAGGCCCGTGACGATGATCTGCGACGCGCCGGCATCTTTCGCCGCCAGCACGCTCGCCAAGCCGCGCTGTCCGCCGCCAAGGATCAGGACAGTTTCGCCAACCTGCAACTTGCCGAGGCGGATAACCCAGTCAAAGCCGGCCGCGAACGGGTTGAACAGCAAGGCATCCTCAACCGACAAATCCTCCGCAATACGGTAGAGCCGGGTGCGAGGTTCGACTTCCATATAGCTGCCATAGCCGCCCCAGAGACCGGACCGGTCATTCAACGAGCGAAAGCCGTAATAGAAGGCATCGACGCATTTGGAGCCGTTCATGCAGGATGGGCAGACCCCGCAAGGGGCCACACCATGCACCGCCACACGGTCACCTTCTGCGACGCCCCAGCGCCGGGCGCCGTCAGCATCAAGACTGTGGATTCGTCCCAGAATTTCATGACCGGGAATGACCGGAAACGCCCCGATACCGGCCTTGGCCGTGCCGCCCTTGTACTGCTCGATATCGCTGCCGCACATGCCGCAACCTTCGACCTGCAGGATGGCGCCGCCCGCAGGGGGCGCGTCCGGCACCGCCAGCTCGCGAAAATCGAACGTCCGGTCGGCAACGAGGACCGCTGCGGTCGCCTTCATCACCGTTTCTCGATCTTGAAGCCGGCCTCTTCCCGATCCCAGGTCGCTGCCGTGCAGCCTTCGTCGCGCAGCACGTATTTCAGCACGCGGCCAACCGGATTGCGCGGCAAGTCAGACCTGAATTCGATGTATCGAGGGACCGCAAAATACGGGACGCGGTCGGCGCACCATTGGCAAAGCTCGGCTTCCGACACCGGGTCGGCGTCCTCCCGCATCACAAGCGTCGCCTTCACTTCATCCTCGGCCGTTTCCGAAAACACCGCATGAATGGCGACGTCCGAGACGGCCTCGTGCTGGCGGAACGTCTTTTCCAGCTCGAAGCTGGAGATATTCTCGCCGCGGCGCCGCAAGTAATCCTTCTTGCGATCGACGAAGAAGAAATACCCATCCTCATCGAACATGCCGATATCACCGGTATGCAGCCAGAGGTTCTTCAGGACCTTGAGTGTATCTTCAGGTCGGCCCCAATAGCCCTCGAACATGATGTGCGGCCGGTTCGGCCGAACGACAATCTCCCCCGCAACACCGGGCGGAAGCTCCTCATCATTCTCGTCAACAATCCTGACCTCGAAATCATAATTGCGTTTGCCGGACGATCCGGGCTTGGCATACTCGTCATCGTGCAGGCTGGTGACGACGCAGGCTTCTGTCAGTCCGTAGACATTCGAGCCGGCCACTTTGACACCGAACCGCGTCTTCCACTTCTCCTGGAGTTCTGCCGAAAAAGGTGAGCCGCGAATGGCGCGGAGCTGTCCGTAGCACCGCTTGCTCGCTTCGGTGTCAGGATGGTCGGCAATGAAGGACAACATCGAGCCAAGCAGGTTGACCAGCGTCGCGCCGCTGCGCTCAATCTCGTCCCAGAACTTGCTAACTGAAAAGCGCGGAAAGAGAGAGGCGCGCGCGCCGACCATCGCGGAAGCGAGCACGGTCGAAGCCAAGGCGTTCAGATGGAATAACGGCAAGGGCGACCAGTTGACGTCATCGCCTGTGCGGTTGCCATTCTCGACTGATTGGCGCGCCAGATTGCAGATGAAATTATGGCTGACGATGCAGCCCTTGGACGGCCCGGTCGTGCCGCCTGTATAGATCAGCATCGAGACGTCGCTGAATTTGTTCTCGTCAGCGAGCTTCGTATTTGCCCCCATCACATCATCATAACGGCGGACGTCCAACTTGTCGGATTGGGGTGTCTCCTCGCCGCGTTGAACGACAACACGAAGGCTCGGCAGTTCGCCCGCAATAAGTTCGATCCGGTCGAGATAGTGCGGCTCGACAAACACGACCTCGACGCCCGCATCGCCATACTGGTGGCGCAGATACTCGCCCTTATAAGCCGCATTGACCGGGACGAAGATCGCGCCGAGCTTATTGACCGCGAACCAGATCACGACGGTCTCGACGCAGGTGTCCATCAGCAGGCCGACACGGTCGCCGCGCTTCACACCGAGCGCTTTCAGCCCGTTCGCCATTCGCGTGGAGGCAGTGTCGATGTCTTCGTAGGTGTAGGTGACACCCGAGAAATCGAGGAAGGTCCGCTGGGCATGATTTTCCACGGCCTCAGCCAGGACATTGGTCACGGTTTGGTGAACTGGTTTCACTTTATCGGGTCTGTGCAGCACTTTGAATTCCTTGGGTCGGATGTCGTTTGTCCAGTCGGGCGGGGTTGAGGCTCAAACGGGGAGACAAACCCGGGCAAGCTCCGTCGACCGGAGCAAGCTTCGGGAAAGTCGTTGAAGCCGGGCTTCCAAGCGCCCTGGCTCAGGTGGTGGACAGCATCTTCTTCACGTCCCCGGACGTGACAGGTTTGCCCTTCTCAAGCCGAGGGGCCAGTCCGCCCATGCCGACGCGTTCTTCGACATCGACGCCCTTCTCACGGGCAAGTTCGCGCAAGGCGCCGACCGTGCAGTTCTCGCGCCCGCCCATGCCTTCAAAGGGAGAGAAGGAGAAATCGCGATTGGCGTTGATGTGCGTGATCTTGTCGATCTCTTCCTTCGGAATGTCCTTGACCGCTTCCCAAAGCATCTCCGGCGCACGCGGCCACTGGGTGTCCGAGTGAGGATAGTCGCATTCCCACGTAATGTTATCGATGCCGATTTCATGGCGGTTCTTGAGGCCGAAATCATCCTCGATGAAGCAGGTTATGAAGTGCCGACGGAAGATCTCGGTCGGGCTGAGACCGCCCATATTCAAGTTCGTCCACTGACCATGCTGGCGCACCGTGCACTCTGCACGTTCGAGGAAATATGGCACCCAGCCAATGCTGCCTTCAGACAGCGCGATTTTCAGGTTCGGGTGATCTTTCCAGAACGACGCGAAGAGCCAGTCGGCCGCCGAATTCGCAATGGATATTGGCATGGACGTAATCCACGCGCTAATGGGCGAGAGGTCCGAAGCGTGGTCTGCCGACGCGCCCGTGCCGATATGAGCGCAGATTACGACGTTGGCTTCTTCGCAAGCTGACCAGAGCGGCTCCCAGTACGGGTCGTGCAGGCTGGGCAGGCCGATCAGTGCCGGATTGTCGGTAAAGCTGATGGCGTGAACGCCGAGCTTCACCATCCGGTCGAGCTCTGCAAGAGTCAGTTTGATGTCCCAAAGCGGCAACAGCGCAAGCGGGATGATCCGGTCCGGATAAGGGCCGGCCCAGTCATGCATGTGCCAGTCATTATAAGCCTGAATCGTCGCAAGTGCGAGCGCCTTGTCGTCCTGGCGCATGAAGCGAACACCCGAGAAGCCGGGGAATTGCGCAAAGTTCAGCGAGCCAAGGACGCCGTTCGCATTCATGTCATCAATGCGGGCGTGAATATCGAAACAGCCCTTGCGGAGATGATCGAACGACATCGGCTCGTAACCGTACTCGGTCTTGGGACGTCCAACAACGGCATTGAGGCCAAGCCCGGTGACCTTCTTGTCTTCGATGACCCAGGCCTGCCCGTGGTCGGTATTCACGACGCGCGGGGCGCGGTCCTTGAACTTCTTGGGCATGTGCCGATCGAACATGTCGGCAGGTTCGCAAACGTGGTCATCCACGCTCACCAAAATCATGTCTTTCATTTCCATCGGCTCTATCTCCCTTGGCCTTCATCTCTCGATGCAAGTTTTGTGACGCACCTTCATTTATCATGTTGGCGCGCTCTTGCCCACGCACCGAAATCATTTCGTTGGCATTTTGCGCGCTGGGGCGATGCTATTCCCCCGCCCGAAATGTCTGGCTTCGCATCAATCTGTCGAAGCATCGCTCAATTCTTGAGCGGCATCGTGAACGGTATTCTGAAGGGCGACTGCCTTGCGCAGCGGCTTTGTCGCCAGCACCAGCAACAGGACGCCTGCGCCGCCAACGACGGCAGCCGTCGTGGCGATGCCCTCGCCGAGATAGGCTTCGCCGCCGTAAACATCAGCGAGAACAGCCACGATGAGCGGCGCGCCGCCAATTGCGAAGAGGCCGACAAAGCAGGTCTGCAGCGCGACCAGCCGCCCGTGCAGGGCTGACGGCGCGAAGAGTTGCACCGCCGTTACCAGCGGGCCGAAGCTGCTGGCGGTAAACCAGGCGACGGCGTAGAACAGGATGAACCACTGTTCGCTCTTCATCAGGAACGCGGCGACGATAAACGGAATACCGATCACTGTTGCGAAACTGAACACACGGTAAGCGGCATCATTGTATCCCTTCCGGTAATACCGGTCGCAGACATAACCCCAGAAGATATTGCCAACGCCGCCAGCGGCGGACCCGGCAGCGAGTGTCCAGCCGATGCGCTCATGCGACCAGCCGAAGGTGCGCCCGAGATAGGCCGGGCTCCAGGTAATCAGCGAATAGGCAAGAACCGCAAGGAGCGCGACGGCGAGAACATGCGCCGCAACCAGTCCGGGATTCTGCATGACAAATCCGGAAAAGCTGACCTCTTTTGCAGCCTTGGCCTTCGCGGCCGCGGCAGCCATCTGCTCGGCCGTCCGCTGCTTGCGTATGCGGGGCAGGAAGAATGCGAGAAATGCGAGTGCGATACCCGGCAGCCCCGTTGCGATGAACGCGCCTTGCCAGCCCTGGATTACCCCGACGAAGGGCAGATCAATCGTACCGAGACGGGTCAGGGCACCAATCAGCATCCCCCCGAAAATCAGGGTCAAGACTGCGCCGATATTCGCGCCGGCATGATAGACACCATTCGCGAAGGCCAGCCGTTCCCGCGGAAAGGTTGCGGCCAGAAGCGCATAGGCCGCTGGCGGCAGGAAAGCCTCGCCAAGGCCGACCCCGCCCCGCGCGACAAACAAGGTGGTGAAATCATTCGCCAACCCTGAAAAGGCCGCTGAAAACGACCAGAAGGCGACGGCGAAAAAGAGGACGATCTTGATTTCGAACCGGTCGACGCACCAGCCGGCGACAAGCACGCCGGTGATGTACATCGATGAAAATGCGATGCCGTTCAGCACACCGAGCTGGACATCGCTCAAACCCAGATTCGCGCCGATCGGGTCGACCAGCAGCGAGAACATCTGCTTGTCGGCGAACGACATGAGGTAAAAAACGATGAGAACGCTGATGGTCACGATCGCAACAGCGGAAATCGGTGTTTTTGACCGCTCCGTGCGTGACCCAGATTGGGTGCTCTTGTCAGGTGCGGCCACTTCAGACATCGGCGTTTCCTTTCTAGTGTTGAGAATGAACTCACGCCCTCCCCTGGATCGGGGCTGGCGCTTCGGAAATCTCCGGGATTGCATCAGAGCGCGCGGCGCTCGTGAAGGGACAATCGAGAACGCGCCGACACCAAAAAGTCATGGATACGACCCAGGTGCCGGCGCGATTTTCTCAGGAATGTTTGGACGGGCACATTACAGTGCCGGCCCTATTGTGCGCCGAAGCGGTAACGGGCCTCTACACCGAAGGTCGCCGGGTCCCCGGCATAACCGATATTGTATCCAAGGTTGGTGTCGAAAGCGAGGAAGCCGGTATAATACTCCTCGTCCAGGATGTTTTTACCGAAGGCCGAAATATCCAGATTATAGTCGGTGAGGTGATAGGATATGCGGGCCTCAAGCAGGCCGAACCCTTCCTGGGAAACAGTATCGGTATTGATGGCTTCTGACCGGAACTCGACATCGTCGCGCCACCGCCACGCACCAAAGATACTGAGGTCATTTCCGCCAACCGGCACCGTATACTTTGCGGTCAGAGAATATTGCAGCTCCGGTATCGGGAACTTCTCGTCCGTCCTGTCACCAAGAAGCGCATCTTGCCAGTCTTCATAAGCGGCATCCACATAGCTGAGCGATCCGCTGAGCTCGAGATTGTCTGTTGGCACCAGCCATGCCTCGACTTCGCCGCCATAGACACGGCCCTGCGCCGCGTTGGTGACAAAAGTCGCGAGATTATTGTTCCGGCTGACAGTCGTGCTGCGCTGGATGTTCTTGTACTCGGTGTAGAAGGTCGCCGCATTCAGGCGAAGGCGGCCATCGGCAAGATCGCTCTTGAAGCCGACTTCATATTCGGTCGCCTCTTCTGGCTCGAAGGGCGAGAACGTCACCGGGTCACTGCTGCCACGCACATTGTTGCCGCCAGCACGGAAGCTGCTGGCAAACTTGGCGTAAAGAAGCAGATCTTCGCTCGGCTTCCAGTCAAGGCTGGCGAGATATGATGGCTGAGCCGAATCCGTATCGAATGTAGCCGCGCAGACGCCGGCCGTGTCCAGCAATTCAGGAGGCAAAGTGCAGCCGCCACCATTCGCATTGCGACTGACAACTTGTTGTTCGGTTTCCGAATAGCGAACGCCCCCCGTCAGCCTGAGCGTGTCGGTCAGCTCATATTCAGCCTGCGCAAACACGGATATATTCTGGTTCTCGGCGGAATAGGCAGTCATGCTGGGGCTGTTGGGATTGATTGCCGTCAGCTGCGGCGTGGTACTGCCTTCCCGGCCATCTTCACTGTTGTAGAAGGCGCCGACGATCCAGAACAGCCGGTCATCGATATCGTCTACAATATGAAACTCCTGAGTGAAGCTGCTCGCATAGGAGAAGTTGTTCGGCCGCAGCAGGTCAAACTGTGTCTGTGCATAGTCCTGGATATCATTGCGGCTCGTGTCGCGATAACCGGTGATCGAACGCAGGACGACTGGCCCGACATCGACTTTCAGGTCAGAAGAACCGCCCCAGAGTTCGAGGCGTCCTGACACAGGGGTCGACCCATTGGTTTCGTAGAAGCCACCTGTATTCATGGCGGAATCCACGAATGCGTTATAGGCCGCAGTTATCCCCTCGGTCGTTGCTGGCAGTCCGAGTTCCACACGCGTTGCCGTGACGATAGAGTTGAGGGCATTGCCAACCCTTAGTGTATCAGGATTGATCTCCAGATCATTGACGTGAACGACATTGATGACTGATCCGGTCGTCTCCGATTCCGTCCAGTCGGCCGTCGCGAGCCATTCGATATGACTGGTCGGTTCCCAGAGCAGCGAGGCCCTGGCCGCCTTGTCATTCGTCTCGCCAAGGTTCTGGCCAAGTGCATTCTGACCGATGCCGTCATTCTGGGCGGACTTGCCCGCAAGCCGGACGGCCAACTTGTCAGAAATCACCGGTAGTGTGACCGCACCGGAAACTTCAACCGTATTCAGATTACCAACGACCGAATCGACATAGCCGCTCATACCCTCGAAATCGGGACGCTTGGAATAGACGAGCAAGGCGCCGCCTGTCGTGTTCTTGCCGAAAAGCGTGCCTTGGGGCCCCTTGAGCACTTCGATCCGGTCGACATCGAACAATGCTGCGCGCAAGCCGATTTGCCTCGGACGGCTGATTTCATCGACATAAACAGCAACAGATGGATCGGTCGTCAGGAGCGTGTCGGCTTGCGTCTGACCGCGAATGCCAACGTTTGCCGCGCTCGGTCCACCCGGTCCGCTCGCGAGGTAGAGGGACGGAGCAAATCCTTGAAGGTCACGAATATTCGAGATCGCCGAATCTGCGAGAACGGACTCATCAATGACCGTAATGGCCAAAGGCACGTCCTGCACACTTTCATCGACGCGGCGCGCCGTGACGGTGACCGTCCCGAGCTTCCTCGACGCATCTTCTCCGGCGGTATCGCCTGCAACTGCCACCGCCTCCTGCGCATTGGCCGGCATGCCAGCGGAGATCGCCGCCACCGAAACCGTGGTCAAAGCCGCAATGATTATTGAAACCCGTTTCATAATTCCTCCCCTTAGTACCTTTTTTGGTATCTGCTTTTAATTTGCCTTACTCAGACGTCAGGTCACAAGCTACTCGGCAAGAAGGACTAAGTCTTAAAAGTGATGATCCCTCATAACATCGAGTATGCAGGTCAGCGATTGAGGAGGAAAGCCTGTGAATTGATGTGTTTTTCCCTGCCCCCCCATCCCAATAAGACCCAAGAGCCGGAAGCCAGGGATGGTCGAACCGGCGAAAATATGCCGAAGAGAATATTTTTATTATAAACATCATATACTTACATGAACTCAACGGGACTCGACATGCGCACAAGAGCAGGCCTGTCAGTGCGAGCCGGGCGGGTAGTGTTATGCTGGATTGGAGGCCATTGTTGACGCTTACACCTAGGATTCCCGAAGAACTCCCAGACAGAATCATCGTCACAAAATATAAAGAGGGAGGACGCTGATGGAACGCTACTGTTTTATCATCATCACGGTGGGACCGGATGAAGAAGACGACGATTATCGAGAGTGGTACGAATGCCAACACATGCCTGATGTCCTGGACGTGCCTGGCTTTGTTTCAGCCCAGCGCTTCCGGCTTCAGGAGGCGCACGAGAACATGCGCCAATACCTGACCCTGTTCGAAATCGACACCGATGATCTGGATGCTGTGATGAAAGAACTGCGTCAAAGGGCCGGAACGAACCTCATGCCACTCATAAAGGGCGCTGGCCAACAGACCATCAATCGCCTGGTGGGTCGTGCGGTTACGCCCTTATTGACCAGCCCGCCCTAGCCCCACAGCTATTCCCATTCGATGGTGCCGGGCGGCTTGCTGGTCACGTCATAGACGACACGGTTGACGCCCTTCAC
Source organism: uncultured Hyphomonadaceae bacterium (assembly GCA_913057945.1). GTDB lineage: Bacteria > Pseudomonadota > Alphaproteobacteria > Caulobacterales > Hyphomonadaceae > Hyphomonas. The sequence continues at coordinate 153,465 of CAJXOF010000005.1, forward strand.
CTCATTGATGATACGGGTCGCGACGCGGCCGAGGAAATCATGCTCGTACGGATAATAGTCCGCCGTCATGCCATCGGTTGAGGTCACCGCGCGCAGGGCCAGCACGGCCTCATAGGTGCGCTCGTCGCCCATCACGCCGACCGTGTTGACCGGCAACAAGACGCTGAACGCCTGCCAGATTTCGTCGTACAGTCCCGCCTTGCGGATCTCGTCGATATAGATCGCATCCGCCTTGCGCAGCGTGTCGGCCTTCTCCCGCGTGATCTCGCCGGGAATGCGGATCGCAAGGCCCGGTCCGGGGAAGGGATGCCGCCCGATAAAGCTCTCCGGCAGGCCAAGCTCCCGGCCCAGCGCGCGCACTTCATCCTTGAACAGTTCGCGGAGCGGCTCGACCAGTTTCATGTTCATGCGTTCCGGCAGGCCGCCGACATTGTGGTGGCTCTTGATCGTCACGCTGGGTCCGCCAATGGCCGAGACGCTTTCGATCACGTCCGGATAGAGCGTGCCTTGTGCCAGGAAATCCGCGCCGCCGATCTTCTTGGCTTCGGCATCGAACACATCAATGAACAGGCCGCCAATGATCTTGCGCTTGCGTTCCGGGTCCGAGACGCCTTCCAGCTTGCCGAGAAACAGGTCCGACGCATCCACATGCACGAGCGGAATGTTGTAATGCTCGCGGAACAGGGTCACGACCTGCTCGCTCTCGCCCTGGCGCATCAATCCGTGGTCGACATAAACACAGGTCAGCTGGTCGCCGATGGCTTCATGGATCAGGACCGCAGCGACCGAGGAATCCACCCCGCCCGACAGGCCGCAGATCACCCGGCCCTTGCCAACCTGCTCGCGGATCTTCTCGATGGCTTCGGCCCGGTAGGCCGCCATCGTCCAGTCGCCCTTCAGGCCCGCAACGCCATGCGTGAAATTGCGCAGCAATTCGCGGCCATGCACCGTGTGCACGACTTCCGGATGGAATTGCGTGCCGTAGAATTTGCGTTCCGGGTCTGAAATGATCGCATAGGGGGCGCCCGGCGATTTCGCGATCACGCCAAAGCCCGGCGCCATATCGGCCACATGGTCACCATGGCTCATCCAGACCTGCTCGCTGTCACCGGCATGGAAAAGGTCCGACAGGATCGGATCATCCACGACCTTCTCGATGAAGGCCCGGCCGAATTCACGGCTCGTGCCACTTTCCACCTTGCCGCCCAATTGCTGCATCATAACCTGCTGGCCATAGCAGATGCCGAGCACCGGCACGCCGAGCGCGAAGATCGCATCATCGGCGCGCGGGCTGTCGTCCCATGTCACGCTGGAGGGGCCGCCCGACAGGATCACGGCCTGCGGGTCATACTCGCCGAGAAACGCCGCATCGACCTTGTTGAAAGGGTGGATTTCACAATAGACGCCGCTCTCGCGCAGGCGTCGTGCGATCAGTTGCGTCACCTGGCTGCCGAAATCGACGATGAGGGCGCGTTCATGTCTCTGCTCAGTCATGCCGCCCGATAGCCGAGCTTGAGGGATTCGTCCACAGGCTACGGGCGGTTCCCGCGTCACTATTGACGCTGCGCCCGAAACTGGACGACGATCAGGCCATGACTGACATGACTTCACTCAGCCAGTTGAAACAGGCCGCCCTCGACCGCGCCCGCGCCGGGGACTGGAACGGGGCCGCCGACACGTTGCATGCCGTGCTGGCCCAATCCCCGAATGATCTCGGCAGCCTGCTCCTGCTCGGCGATGTCAGCCATTCCGGCGGCAATATCCAGGCTGCCAGCGACGGATACCGCGCCGCTTTGGCTATGGCCGCACAGGCACCGAACCTCCCCGCGCCTGTTCAGGCGGGCCTGCAGCGCGCCCAGACGCGCCTCCTCGACTATGCCTCGGACTATGCCACCCGGCTCGACGCCCTGATCCCGCCGCCCGAGCGCTCGGCCCGCTTCAACCAATCCCTCGACATCCTGCTCGGTCGCCAGCCCGTCTACCTTCAGGAGCCGCGCCGCTATTATTTCCCAGGCCTGCCCCAGATCCAGGTTTATGACACCGCCCGGTTCGACTGGGTGCCAGAGATGGAAGCCAGGACCGCCGAGATACAGGCCGAACTCCGCGCCGTCCTCGCCCAGGACCAGGCGAGCTTCCGCCCCTATATCGAACGCGGCACGGGCCACCTCGCCGCGCAGGACCATCACCTGCTCGACAATCATGACTGGAGTGCCTTCTATCTCTGGAAGGATGGCCGGAAGGTCGAGGAGAATTGCGCCCGCTGTCCGGTCACCACGGCCGCCCTCGACCGCGTCCCGCTCGATTTCGCAGACGGCAAATGCCCGTCCGTCCTGTTCTCGGTCCTGAAGCCCGGCGCGCACATCCCGCCGCACAATGGCATGGTGAACACGCGCCTGATCTGTCACCTGCCGCTGATTGTGCCCGGCCCGGCCTGGCTGCGCGTCGGCAGCGAGACCCATCACTGGCAGGAAGGCCGCATGGTCATCTTCGACGACACGATCGAGCATGAAGCAAAGAACGAAGCAGGTGAGACCCGGATCGTGCTCCTGTTCGACGTCTGGCGCCCGGAACTGAGCGAACAGGAACGCATGGAAGTGGCCACCCTGCTGGGTGCCATTGACGCTTTCAGCGAAAGCTGACCTAGGCCCGCCGCATCACCGCAAAGAAGAAACCATCCGTGCCGGCCCGGCGCGGCGTCAGGCGCACGCTGCCGGTCGGTCCGCGATATTTGCGCACGAGCGCTGCGCCCTCTTCGGTCAGCAGGCCGGAGGCCACGGCGGACTCGGCCGCATCTTCCTCGGAAAACTCAGGATGCGCCGCAAGGAACTTCGCCACGCGGTCCTCGTCTTCCTCGATCAGGAAGGAACACGTCGCGTAGAGCAGGCGCCCGCCCGGTTTCACATAGGCGCTGGCGGCGGCAAGGATTTCGTCCTGCTCGCCCATACGCTTTTCCAATTGTCGCTCTTTCAGCCGCCATTTAGCGTCCGGCCGGCGGCGCCATGTACCGGTCCCGGTGCAGGGCGCGTCCACGAAAACGAGGTCCATCTGATCTGAAAGGTCTTCCAGCTGTGTCGGCTCGCTCGGATGCACCAGCTGCACATTGTGCGCGCCGGAGCGCTTCAGGCGCGGGATCAGCGCCGACAGGCGGCGTCCGTCAATATCATAGGCAAAGATCTGTCCCTTGCCCTGCATCTGCGCGGCCATGGCCAGCGTCTTGCCACCGCCCCCCGCGCAATAATCCATGACCTGCTCGCCCGGCTGGGCATTCGCCGCCGCCGAGGCAATCTGGCTGCCCGCATCCTGGACCTCGACCCAGCCCTTGGAATAGGCCGGAATGCTCTCCAGCGAGGCTTCCCGCTCGCTCGGGTCGCGGGCGGGAATATTGAAGGCATTGAGCAATAGCGGCGAGGCTTCGGCTTTCGCGCTGCGCAGCGGCTGGGCGGCCTTCTCGGCATCCACTTTCAGCGTGTTGACGCGAAGGTCCACATCGGCGCGCACGGCCATCGCCTGCGCTTCGACCGGGGCCTCCTCGCCGAACACGCGCGCCATCATTGGTGCCATCCATTCAGGATAATCGCCCTGCACATGCGGCGGCGCGACCGGGTCCGGCGCCATGACGAGGCGTTCGCGCTCCTGCAGGGTCAGCTTGGACGGCGCATGGTCTTCATCCATGGCCGAGTCGATTTCCTTGATATTCCAGCCCCAGGCATGTGCCAGCGCCCCCAGGATCAGGCCGCGGGGGGTATCATCGCCCATCGCATGGGCAATCGAATTGCGCTTGCGCAACGCGTCCAGCACGAGGCCACTAACCCAGGCCCGGTCCTTCGAGCCAGCATAGCGCGCGCGCTTGCCCCAGTCCCGCGCAGCCGATTTGACCGGCTGGTGCCGGGTCAGCACGTCGTTCAGCACGTCGATTGCCGCTGCGATGCGTCCGCCATTGCGCATGGGAATTGCCTCTTAAGTCTCTGCAAACCGCCCTGTTACAGCGCAAATTGGGCAAGGGAAACCGGCAATAGCTTAACCGGCGGCCCCAATCACAGGCCCCGCCCGCGCGCGGCGCACCCTGCCGACACGCTAGAAAATCCGGAAAGCTGCCCCTGAGTGCCCTCTGGCCAAGCCCCGGCAAACATGCCGTATTGGGCCGCATCTGGAGGAAAACATGCTGGACCCTGACCTGCCCGCCACGGTGAAACTCGCGCTTCCGATGAACTGGCGGCAAGTCGGCGACATCACGGCCGAAGCCTTTTCCGAAGACCCGATCAATCGCTGGATCTTCGGCAATGACGCCGCCATCCAGTCGACATTCCGCCAGCTTGCGCGGGACATCTACCTGCCCCACGGCATCTGTCACATAATTGGCGACGAGGCCGCGACGATGTGGGCGCTGTCGGAGGCCCGCCACGGGCTCTCGCCCTTCCAGACCGCGCGCCTCGCCTGGTCGCTCGTCACCAAGGGCTCGAAGGGCGCGGCAAAGCGAGCCATCCGCGCGGGCGAGATCATGGATGAAAACCACCCGACCGATCCGCACCTCTATCTCTTTACCATCGGCACACGGAAGGCTGCGCGCGGCACCGGCCTCGGCAAGACCATCCTGCGCCCCATGCTGGACGCCGCCGACCGCGCCGGCCTGCCCTGCTATCTGGAAAACTCCAACCCCGCCAATTCCGGCTTCTATATGAGCCACGGCTTCGAACGCATGAAACTGTTCGAGGTCGGAGACGGCTCACCCCAGATGGAAGCAATGTGGCGGAAGGCTGACTGTTAGTTAGATTGCTCGCTCTTAAGCAAAGTCGGTATTTCTTTAATCGCCTCTAACGCCGCCTGAAGACGTTCATCCCGCGTTTCGTACTCAACAGATGAGTAGTTGAGACTACGGAGCTGCACATGCGAAAATTTCAATCTAGTACATTTAGACATCTCAAAGAGCATGTCCGAAATGAGATTTTGAAAGTTAGCATCATTTCGCCAAACAGGCTCACTCCGTTCCAAGAGAGCTCTTAACCGATCATAGGCTTTTAACACTTCTGTCTTGTTACGGAAGACAACCGGCACCGTGTTGATTATTTGGGTGAATTCTGGACGCGATGGGTGCATCCTATGTGCAATCAAACCTGTAATCATATCTACACGGAGGCGGTTATTCTCTTTGCGTGATTGCAGGAAGATAGATCCCATAATTGCCGTTAAGGGACCTATTATAGTTGCCGCAGCGATGACAATCGTATGTGCCCAAATCGGATCCATCGTCTACCCCACTTTTGATTGTTTTGACACGCAACCAAGCACCAATACACAATCTACGCAAGTATTCACGCAGTCTTGGAGACTGCAGTCGAATATTAGAGATTGGAGATTGTGGTTTTGCTGAGGTTGTGAGTACCGCAACCTTGCAAAGAGTGCATCACCCCCTACTCAGCGAATAATTCGGCGACTCCCGCGTCATCTGCACGTCGTGGACATGGCTTTCCTGCAGGCCCGCGCCGGTGATCTGGACGAATTCGGCCTTCTCGTGCAGCTCGTCGATCGTCTTCGCTCCGACATAGCCCATCGCCGCGCGCAAGCCGCCCACCATCTGGTGGATGATCGGGCCGAGCGGGCCTTTGAACGGCACCTGGCCTTCAATGCCTTCCGGCACCAGTTTCTCCTGCGCGGCATCCTTCTGGAAATAGCGGTCGGCCGAGCCGCGCGCCATTGCGCCAAGGCTGCCCATGCCGCGATACGCCTTGTACGAACGGCCCTGATAGAGGAACACTTCGCCGGGCGCTTCTTCGGTGCCCGCAAACATCGAGCCCATCATCGCGGTCGAGGCCCCGGCGGCCAGCGCCTTGGCAAAATCGCCCGAGAATTTGATCCCGCCATCGGCAATGATCGGCACGCCGCTTGCCTGCGCCGCATTCGCGCACGCCTCAATGGCCGTCAGCTGCGGCACGCCAACCCCAGCCACGATGCGCGTCGTGCAGATCGAGCCTGGCCCGATGCCGACCTTCACCGCATCCGCGCCCGCATCGATCAGCGCCTTGGTTGCTTCGCCCGTGGCGACATTGCCGGCAATGATCTGGACCGAATTGGAAATCTTCTTCGCGCGCTCCACGGCCTGCGCCACGGAGATCGAATGGCCATGCGCGGTGTCGATGATGACACAATCCACGCCCGCCGCGATCAGCGCTTCGGTCCGCTCGAACCCGGCATCGCCCACGGTCGAGGCGGCGGCAACGCGCAGGCGCCCGGCCGAATCCTTGGCAGCGTTCGGGTTTACGGCGGCCTTGTCCATATCTTTGACGGTCAGCAGGCCAACGCAGCGATTGTCGTCATCCACAATGACCAGACGCTCGATCCGATGCTTGTGCAGCAGGCGCCGCGCTTCCTCGTTCGGCGTGTCCATCTTCACCGTCACGACGTCTTTCGTCATCAGGTTCGCCACCGATTCCGAGACATCATCGGCAAAGCGCGTGTCGCGATTGGTGATGATGCCGACCACCTTGCCGCTCTTGTCCACGACCGGCACGCCGGAAAAGCCGGTACGCTGCTTCAGCTCGACCAGATCCCCAAGGCTCGCGCTCGGCGAGATCGTCACGGGGTTCATCACCACGCCGCTCTCATATTTCTTCACCATGGCCACTTCACCGGCCTGCTGTTCGATCGAGAGATTGCGGTGGATCACGCCAATACCGCCAGACTGCGCCATAGCAATGGCCAGGCGCGCCTCGGTCACGGTGTCCATCGCCGCCGAGATCAGCGGAATGTTCAGCGGAATGGCTTTTGTCAGGAAAGTTGCGACATTGACGTCAGCGGGCATGACCTCGCTGGCTCCGGGCTGGAGCAGCACGTCGTCGAAGGTAATGGCTTGTCGGATTTTCATGTGGGGAGCTCCCTTTTTGGCCCAATAAGGGAGTCGCGGGCCTTTGTGAAGTCCCCGTCTGAAAATCCCTGCACAGGACCGTCTTTCTTCAGATAGCCCCTGGTCAATTGGCAGGAGATGATGTGAACGCCATCTTCGACCGCATGCCGGACCCATGCGACCCCTATGGCTATTTCCACCGCGCCCGTCCGTGGATCCAAGGCTGGAAAGACAATCCGGCCCTTGGCGACGGGCTCGTCTATGACGGCGTTATCGAAACCGGCGGCTCGGCGTCGGCCACATGGCCGATCTGCTGCGCCAGTTCGTTGCAGGCGCGGGTAACAAGGCGCCAACCGAACTCTACAATGAGAGCGTCATGAAGCTCGCCCGCTTCCGGGCGCGCCACCTCGAATATGTGGCCAGCTATATCAACAAGCAGTCAAAGGGCGGCGGCGGCAATGACCCGGATGTCGGCACCGGCGGCACGCCTTTCATGAAATACCTGAGGAAGCACCGCGACGAAGCGCAGGCGCGCCCCCTGCCGGTTTAGGCTAGTCGACGCAGAGCGCAGGCGTCGCGCGCCCGTTCTCGACCGTGGCATAGCATCCGAACGGGCTGTCCGTGGCCTGACACTTGCCCGTGACCGGCTCGCCCGCTTCGGGCATGTCATCGCCCAGGCTGAGGCGGCACTGGCCGAGGCAATCGGCATTATCCGTGCACGCCTGTCCGGCGTCGTCAAAGGTCTGGATGCATTGCTCCCAGCCGCGCATCCCGTCGCGCGCGACATTGCCGCCGGCCGCTTCGCATTCCGCGCGCTCGGCCGCGGTCGCCATCTCGCCTGCAAACTGAATTTTCTCATAGGGGTCTGAGCCGGACTCGTATCCGGAATTGTCAGCATACACATCCTGAAGATAGGCGCAGCCCGCCAGAGCCGCGCCCGCCAGCACAAGCGCAATCATCCTGATCATTGGCCGGGGAACCTTTCAAAGCTCGCAATATCCTCCGGGACATGCTGGAAGCATTGGGCGTCTGCGGTCTGCATCGCCATCTGGGGGTGTCCGAACACGGAGGGGTCATCCAGTGTCCCCACTTTCAGGATCACGGCATTTGGCAGCGAAGCGGACCGCGTGGCGATATGTGTCCCGCAGGTCGGGCAGAATTCGCGAAGATTGCCGCGTTCCAGGTCTGCCCGGCGAAACCCTTTCGGCTGCCCCAGCGTATAGCGGAAATCCGAGGCTGGCATCGCCATGAACGTATTGGCCTGCCCACCTGTGAAATACTGGCATTCCCGGCAGTAGCAACTCGCCTTCATGATCGGCTCACCGCCTGCCTCATACCGGATTGCCCCGCAATAACAGCCACCTGTAACAGCCATGATCGTCTCCCTTTTCCGTTTGAACGATACTGGATCGGACCGGAATCGAATGCAACATGACCTTTTTCGGGAACTAAATCCCGAGTTTTGCATACTTCTTGCATATTGAGCCCCAAACACCGGCAATCAGGATGCTGAACTGAATTCATGGCAACTGCCCGAACCCCTATGCGCAATATCGTTGGACTGTCTTCGGTTTCCGTTGACGACGCCATCGACCGCGCCCTGATTCAGGCCCGCGACCTCCACGGAGAACCGGACTGGTTCGAGGTCGCGAATGCTCGCGGATTCATCAAGGAAGGCCAGGTAACCCATTACGAAGTTTCACTTAAATTGGGATATGAACCAAAGCCGGCCCACGCTGAACAAGATCCCTACCTGAACTCGGTAATCTCCCGGCGACCCAATCGCCGCGTCCGTAATACGATTGATTGGCGCTTCTGACGCACGCTCGTCGCGTCAGCCCTTGAACCCTTTTGCCACCACGAAGATTTCCGGACTGCCTGCACGGCTGGACGGCGGCTTGATGTGCTTCACCGTCTTGAAATGGGCTTTCAGCGTGTCGAGCACTTCCTTGGTCGCGCCCCCCTGGAACACTTTCGAACAGAAGTTGCCCCCCGGCGCCAGATGCTCCAGCGCAAACGCAACCGCCATTTCCACCAGCGCCACGGTCCGCAGGTGATCTGTCTGTTTGTGCCCGGTCGTGTTCGCAGCCATGTCTGACAGGACCAGATCGGGCTTGCCGGTCAGGCCCACCAGCAGCTTCTCGACATCTTCGGGAATGTTGACGTCGCCTTCGACGATGTGCGCGCCCTCGATCGGCTCAACCGGCAGCAGGTCGATTCCGACCACTTCCAGCGCGCCTTTCTTCAGCGCGACCTGCATCCAGCCGCCCGGCGCGCAGCCAAGGTCCACGATCCGTTGGCCCTTGCGCAGAAGGTCCATCTTCTCGTCGATCTCCAGCAGCTTGTAGGCCGCCCGCGCGCGGTAGCCTTCATCCTTGGCCTTGCGGACATACGGGTCCTGCAGCTGGCGCTCGATCCAGCGCTTGGAGCTTTCATTCTTGGCCCGGTGCGCAATCACCTTGCGTTCGGTCATCTGCCGGCCGGACGTGTTCTTGCTCTCCTTGCCGGGGCCTTTCCAGCGGCGCTTTTCATCATCCGTCATTGCCGGCCTCCGGTGCCGAAGTGGTCTGAGGGGCCTCGCCCCCGTCAGGCCGTTTACGCCCGCCCCGGCGACGCCGGCGCGTGGGTTTCTGGCCATACATCATGCTCAGCAGGAGGCCCTCGCGCAGGCCGCGATCCCCGACCCGCAAGCGCCCGGCCGGATAGGCCCGCCACAGCGCGTCCAGGATAGCACAGCCTGCCAGCATCAGTCCCGCCCGCTCTTCACCGATGGTCGGCAGCGCCGCGCGCCCGTCCGGCCCGGCTTCGCGCAGCATGTTCAGCACCTTTTCGCCCGCTGTTCGGCTCATCCACGTCCCGTCCACCTTGTCACGGCGATAGCGGTCGAGCTTCAGATGCACGCCTGCCAGGCAGGTCACCGTGCCGGACGTGCCGATCAGGTGTGCGCCTCTCAGGCCCATCGCGGAGCGGATCGCCTGCGTGCCCTTCCACGCTTCGATCACCTCGCCGGAATGATCCAGCATTGCCTGATAGGCTTCCGCGTCCGGCAGGTGGGCAAACGCCTCGGTCAGGGTCACCACGCCCAGCGGCAGGCTGGTCCAGTTCTGGATCGGTGCCCGCTGGATCAGGCCGTGCAGGCCATTGGCGCGCGCCAGTTCAGCATTAAGCCAGGACAACTCCGTTGAGCCGCCGCCAATATCCACCACCAGAACCGAGGGCGCGTCGTCCCCGATCAGGTCGTGACAGCCAATACTGGCCAGCCGCGCCTCTTCCTTGGCGCCGATGATCTTGAAGGTCAGGCCGGTCTCTTCGTGCACCCTCTGGATGAAATCCGGACCATTCTCGGCCTTGCGGCACGCCTCCGTGGCGATACAGCGGACCTTGCCGACGCCATGCGATTTCAGCTTTCCGCGGATCGCCTGCAGCGCATCCATGGCGCGTTCTATGGACGCATCGGACAGCCGCCCGGTTTCATGCAGGCCCTCGCCCAGACGGGCGATTTGGGAGTGCGAATCAACCACTCGGAAAGTTTTTCCGTGTGGAGTGGCCACCAGCAGGCGACAATTATTGGTTCCAAGGTCCACGGCCGCGTAAAGGTCCGAGGCCCTGGCAGGGCGCGGTCGGCCGCGTTTTCCGCGCCGGACCGCTGATTTTTTTTCAGCCATAGTGTGGCCCAAGTTTTTCAGTTGGTGCATGGTGTATCACAGGAGTGGGAAATGGCCAGACGCGTATCGCTCTTGGGTTGGCTGCAACGCAGCATCGGGCTCGGTCGCCGTAAGGTTGCCGAGGACACGCTATTGCTGGACCGTCCTCTCGACCGCGACCAGCGCTATAACGACATCACGCCCCTGCTGGCGAAGTTCCAGATCGGGCAAGTTGTCCGCCACCGGCACTTCCCGTTTCGCGGCATCATTTTCGACGTCGATCCCGTCTTCGCCAATACCGAGGAATGGTATGAATCCATTCCCGAAGAAGTGCGCCCCCGCAAGGACCAGCCCTTCTACCACCTCTTTGCCGAGAATGAGCGGACCCATTACGTCGCCTATGTCTCGGAACAGAACCTCATCATCGATGATTCCGACACGCCGTTGAGCCACCCGGACATCCAGGAATGGTTCAACGAGACCGGCCGGGGCCGTTACGAGCTGAAAAAAGGCGTCGCCAACTGACGCGCTGGCCCAAGGGCCGCCACGCTCAATCTGTCTTTGACTGAGCCCGCGCAATCGCCGCCGTGGTCGACTGGCCATCCACGAGCGGCACGATATGCACCGTCCCGCCCCGCGCCTGCACCGTGTCAGCGCCGACAATCGTCTCGATGGAATAATCCCCGCCCTTGACCAGCAGGTCCGGCTGCAGGGCCTCGATCAGCGCGCCGGGCGTATCCTCCTCGAACACGACGACCGCATCCACCGCCATCAGGCCCGACAGGACCCGCGCCCGCGAATCCGCATCATTGACCGGCCGGGTCGGCCCTTTCAGACGCTTGACCGACGCATCGGAGTTCAGCCCGACCACCAGCCGCCCACACCGGGACTTGGCCTCTTCCAGAACGCGCAGATGCCCCGGATGCAGGATGTCGAAACAGCCATTGGTGAAGCCCACCGTCAGGCCGGCATCGCGCCAGGACGCAACCTGCGCCTTGGCTGCATCGAGGATCAGGTAACTGACCCCGCCATTGCGCAAGCCCATATGAAGCGCTGTAATCATCTCATCGGCTGAGACTGTTGCCGTGCCTGCCTTGCCGACCGCAATGCCCGAGGCCGTGATCGCCAGGCTGACCGCATCCGCAACTGTTCCGCCGCCCGCGAGCCCCAGCGCCAGCGCGGCAATGCTCGTATCGCCCGCGCCGGACACGTCATAGACCTCACGCGCCTGACCACTCAGATGCACTGCAGGCTCCCCCTCGATCGCATAGGACATGCCCTTGGCGGCGCGTGTGACCACAATGGATTTTGCCATCAACAGCGTCTGCGCGGCCATCAGGGCCGCGTCCACGTCCTGGTCGGTCTCGACCTTCAGGCCCATCGCTGCTGCCAGTTCACTGGCATTCGGCTTGATCAGGTCCACCGCGCCATACCGCGTGAAATCCAGCCCCTTCGGATCAGCAATCACCGGAATGCCGTACTGGTCACCCGCCGCCAGCGCCGCCGCGATCACGCCATCCGTCACCGCGCCCTTGGCATAATCCGACAGGATAATCACGCTGGCATGGCTGGCTTCGTCGGCGATGGAGGCAATCAGTTCGGCTTCGGGGCTCGGCCCGATAGGGCTCGTATCTTCGGCATCGACGCGCAGCAGCTGCTGTCCCCCCGCCACGAACCGCGTTTTCAGCGTCGTCGAGCGGTCGCGCATCGCGATCAGATCGGCATCGACGCCCTCAATATCGCCCAGCAAGGCGGCCAGTTCCCGGCCCTCGCCATCATCGCCGACAACCCCGATCAGCGACACCGACAGGCCCAGCGAGGCGAGGTTGCGTGCCACATTGCCTGCGCCGCCCGGCATTGCCGCCTCGCGGGTCCGTCGCATGATCGGCACTGGCGCTTCCGGCGAGATGCGCGTCACGCCGCCATAGATGAACCGGTCGAGCATGACGTCGCCAACACAGACTACGCGCTTGCCGGCAGCGGCATGGATGAGACCCGGAAGATGTGCGCCTGACATATCGGTTACACTCCGCTGGGGCGTTTGATTCTTGAGAACATCGAAGGGGTATACCGCCCGAAACTGGATGGCGGAAGACCAAGGCTCATCCCCTGATGATCCATTTCCCGCCCCCATGCGTAGATACAGAGAAGCCGTTCACCATTGCCCGGAGGTCTTGTGTCACAATCTGCGCCTGCCATCGTCTGGTTCCGCGAAGACCTGCGTCTGACGGACAATCCGGCCCTGCAGGCTGCGGTCGCGTCCCATCGCCCGCTCGTGCTGCTCTATATCCTCGATGAAGAGACGCCCGGCCTGCGCCCGCTCGGCGGCGCCTCGAAATGGTGGCTCGACAAATCCCTGCGCGCGCTGGCGGCCAGCATTCAGCAGGCTGGCGCGCAGCTGACCTTCCGTTCCGGCCGATCAGAAGACGTGCTGGATGCCGTGATCGCAGAGACCGGCGCAGAGGCCGTGGTCTGGAACCGGCGCTATGACAAGGCCGAACGCGATCTCGACGCCCACCTCAAAGACGCGCTCACCACGCGCGGCATTGACGTCTCCAGCTACAATGCCCGCCTCCTCAACGAGCCGTGGCAGGTCGAGACCAATGCGGGCGGATACTACAAGGTCTTCACCCCCTATTGGCGCGCCGCGCGCAGCAATTTCCACGCCCGCAACACCTATGGTCGCCAGACGACACTGAACGGCCCAAAACTCGACAGCGAAGCGCTAGACGATTGGGGCCTGCACCCGTCCCGTCCGGACTGGTCTACCGGCTTTGACGAGTGGACCCCCGGCGAAGACGGCGCCATCGCCCGGCTCGAAGACTTCCTCGACGGCCCCATCAAGGGCTACAAGGCGGACCGCAACCGCCCGGACCTCGACACGTCCACGTCCGGCCTCTCCCCACATCTGCGCTTTGGCGAGATCGGCCCGTTACAGATTTGGCGCGCCGTGCATGCCGGGATCGAGGCCGGGACTGTCCCCGAGACGGACGGACACAATTTCCTGTCCGAAATCGGCTGGCGGGAATTCTCCCATACGCTCCTCTTCTACAATCCGGACCTCGCTTCCGAGAATTACAACACCGCCTTCGACTTCATGCCGTGGCGCACGGACAAGGCGGCTTTCGAGGCATGGACCAAAGGCCAGACCGGCTACCCGATGGTCGATGCCGGCATGCGCCAGCTCTGGCAGACCGGCTGGATGCACAACCGGGTACGGATGATTGTCGCCTCCTTCCTGACCAAGCACCTGCTCCTGCCCTGGCAACAGGGCGAGGCGTGGTTCTGGGACACGCTGGTCGACGCCGACCCCGCCAACAATGCCGCCAGCTGGCAATGGACCGCCGGCTCCGGCGCCGATGCGGCCCCCTATTTCCGGGTCTTCAACCCGATCAGCCAGGGCAGCAAGTTCGACGAGACCGGCGCCTATGTCCGCCGCTTCTGCCCGGAGCTGAAAGATTTGCCGGACAAATACCTCCACGCCCCGTGGGAGGCCGATGATTCCACCCTCAGGAAAGCCGGCATCACGCTCGGCAAGACCTACCCCAAACCTATTGTCGACCATTCCGGTGCCCGCGCCCGCGCGCTGGACGCCTATGACACGCTGAAAGAAAAAAGAGACGCCGCATGAAACGTATCGCTGTCATTGGATCGGGAATTTCAGGGCTGGGCGCCGCATGGGCGCTGCGCAATTCCGCACACGTAACACTCTATGAACAATCAGGCCGGGCCGGGGGGCACGCATGCACGCATGTGTTCGATTATGACGGTCATGAAACGGCGGTGGACCTTGGCTTCATCGTCTACAATGCGTTGAATTATCCGAACCTGATCGGCTTTTTCGACGCGCTCGGCGTCGAGACGCAGGCGTCCGACATGAGCTTTGCCGTCTCCGATCCGAAGGGCTGGGAATGGGCGTCCACGCTGAAAGGCATCTTCGCCCAGCGCCGGAACCTGCTCAATCCTGCCTTCCACCGTTTCTGGCGCACCATCCTGCGCTTCAACGACATTGCCCGGCAGGAGCTGGCAAATGACGCCATCCGGGACACCACGCTCGGTGCCTGGCTTGACCGGCATGATTTCGATACGGACTTCCGCACGAACTATATCCTGCCAATGGGCGCGGCCATCTGGTCGACCTGCGAAGCCAAGATGCTCCACTATCCGGCGAGCAGCTTCTTCCACTTCTTCGACAATCACCGCCTGATGCACAAGGAGCGCCCGAAATGGCGCACCGTCACCGGCGGCAGCGAGAATTATGTCCGCCGCGTCGCGGCCGAACTGGGCGACCGGCTCCGCCTCGGGACCGGGGTGGAGCGCCTCTTTCCCTTCGGCGACCGGGTCGCCCTCGTCACCACGGATGGCCGCCGCGAACTCTTTGACGATGTCATCCTCGCCACCCATTCCGACCAGGCCCTGCGCCTGACCGAGGAACATTTCGACGACCAGGCCTTCCTGCTCCGCTCGGTCCGCTACCGGCCGAACCGCATCTACCTCCACCGCGACCCGGCCCTGATGCCGTCCCGCAAGGCCGCGTGGGCCAGCTGGAACGTGCTGAAACAGGAGAGCGGCGACATCTGCCTCACCTATTGGATGAACCGCTTGCAGGGCCTGCCCGATGACCGCCCGCTTTTCATCACGCTCAACCCCGACACGCCCCCGCGCGAAGACCTCACCTTCCTCGAATACGAATTCGACCACCCGCAATTCGACGCTGCCGCCGAAGCGGCCGTGCGCGGCCTGAAGCGCATCCAGGGCCAGGACGGGCTCTGGATCGCCGGGGCATGGATGGGCCGCGGCTTCCATGAGGATGGCCTGAAATCCGGTCTCTCTCCTGCGCTCTCCCTTGGCGGCGCCGTGCCGTGGACGGCTGAAGGCGTCGAGATCGCCCGCCCGGCCCGCAAGGCCCGCCGGATGGAAATTGCCGCCGAGGCGCTGGTTTGACCGCCCCGCACCAACAGCCGGCCCTCAGCCTCTGGACAGGCCAGACCGTGCATGTGCGCTACCAGCCTTTCGAGCGGCGCTTTGCCTATGATCTTGTCCTGATTGATCTCGACATTGACCGGCTGGACGAGGCCGCGGCCATCTCTGCCCTGTTCAGCGTCAACGCGCCGGGCCTGTTTTCCTTCCGCAGTGAAGACCACGGCCCCAAACAGAAAGACGCGCCGCTACGCCCCTGGGCCGAAGCCGAACTCGCCAAGGCCGGCGTCACACTGGACGGCGGCGCGATCCGCCTCGTCACCTTTCCGCGCCATCTGTTCTACAAATTCGCGCCGCTTTCGCTCTGGTATGGCTACGGCCCGGACGGCGAGTTGCGCGGCATCCTCTACGAGGTCAACAATACGTTCGGCGAGACCCATTGCTATGTCGCCGCCGTCAGCGACGGCCGCAACGCGCATACCGCGCCCAAGGCTTTCCATGTCTCGCCTTTCTTCGACGTGACCGGAACCTACCGTTTCACCCTGCGTTCGCCGGAGGAGAAGCTGGGAGTGGTCGTGGAAAGCCTGAAAGACGAAACCTGCCTGCACATGGCCAATATCACCGCCCGGCGCAGGCCCGCGACCGGCGCGAACTTGCTGAAACTCGCGCTCACCAATCCGCTCTCGACCCTTGGCGTCACCCTCGGAATTCACTGGCAGGCCCTGAAGATCTGGCTGCGCGGCGCCGCCTATCGCCGCAAGCCTGCCCCGCCAGAATCCGAAACGACGATTGCCTTACCCTTGCAAATAAGTAAGTCTGACACCCGGAAGGATGCCGCATGACCGAGGTCATCAAAGCCAGCACCCAGACCATTCGGAACCTGAAAGATGTTCCGACAAGCTTTCGTCTGGCCGCCTTCGCGCTGCTCAATACCCAGAAGGGCAGCGTGTCCTTTGCCTTGCCCGGCGACCGCGTGCTCGAATACAGACATGACAATACCGGTCCGCACGCCACCATTATCGTCCACAATTACGACTTCGTGAAACGCGCCATGGCCGGCGGCGATGTCGGCTTTGCCGAGGCCTATATGGATGGCGACTGGTCGACGCCGGACCTGACCGAAGTGCTGCGCTTCTTTTCCGCCAATTTCGACAATATCGGCAAGCTGGCCGTTGGCGGCGCACTGGTCCGCTGGGTCAACATGGTTCGCCACATCTTCAATCGCAATTCCCGCGAGGGCGCGAAGAAGAACATCATGGCCCATTATGATCTGGGCAATGATTTCTACAGCCTCTGGCTTGATCCGACGATGACCTATTCCTCGGCCATCTTCGACAGCCCGAACATGAGCCTCGAACAAGGCCAGCACAACAAGTACCGGAACATCTGTGACCGGATCAATGCCGGGCCCTCTTCGGAAATCCTCGAAATCGGCTGCGGCTGGGGCGGCTTTGCCGAATATGCCGCCAAGCAGCGCGGGGCCAAGGTCACCTGCCTGACCATCTCGCCCTCCCAGCGCGATTTCGCCATGCAGCGGATGCAGAAACAGGGCCTCAATGAGCGCGTCGAGATCCGCCTCGAAGATTATCGCGACCATCAGGGCAGCTATGATGGCGTCGCCTCCATCGAAATGTTCGAGGCGGTCGGCGAATCCTACTGGCCGAGCTATTTCGCCAAGATTTTCGACAGCCTGAAACAGGGCGGCAAGGCCGCGCTCCAGATCATCACGATTGATGACGAGCTGTTCCCGCGATACCGCAAGCGCGTCGATTTCATCCAGCGTCACATCTTTCCGGGCGGCATGCTGCCCAGCGAGACAGCGCTGAAGGAAGAATTCCACACGGCGGGCCTCCGGCATGACGGCGTCACCTATTTCGGCCAGGATTATGCCCGCACCTGCCGCGAATGGGCCCGCGACTTCAATGCCAATTGGGACACGATCGCCAAACTCGATTTCGACGAGCCCTTCCGCCGCATGTGGAATTTCTACCTGTCCTATTGCGACGCCGGCTTCACCGATGGCCGCATCAATGTCGGCCAGTTCCAGGTCTCGAAGGCTTAGAACTCCCTCACACCTTGTCATACCGGAAAGCGCGCCGCGCTTATCCGGGACCCAAGGGGGGGAAACAGGTGTACCTATCCTGCACTTACCCGAAATACCCTCAACAAAAACAAATCCCTCTCAAAATCCAATCCGCCAGCGGACACAGACACGCATCCTCAGCCCATGTCCGACATGCGCTACGACCCCTCATTGGAAATCCGCTCTGCCGTCTGGCTGATGCTGAACGTCATCAGCCTCGGCGTGATCCAGTTGCGCGCGCGGCTCGGGCTGACGCCGCACACACCGCTCCTGCCGCGCCACGCGATTTCCCGCCTGTCGCGCTTCCTCGCCCAGGCCGAACCGGCCCTGCGCCGCTGCCTCTATCTCTGCGCCGCCGAACTGGGCGCCCTGCCCGCTTTCCCCCGAGAGACCGCCGGTTCAGGCCCGACACGCCCGCAAGAAACCGCGCAAGACGTGGCCCGCTCCGGCCAGCCACTCTTCCGCCTGTTCGAGACGCGCACGCAGCGCCCGGATGTAGAGCCGCCCAGGCCCGTCTTCAGGACCGGCCCGCGCATCCGCTTCCTCGACGCGGATGACGCCCCAGACATCCATGAATATGACAAATACCCAAGCGACATCCTGCCCGCCAGACGCCTCGTCCGTCGGCTGATGGCCCTGGACCATGCGATGGATCACCGCGACCTCTATATCGAAAAGATCCGCCGCAGCCTTGGCGAAGCCAGACAACTGATCGCGAAAGCCGGCAAGCGCCTCTTCCATCACGGGCCGCTGACACGCCTGCAATGCGAAACGGCCCGATTGCTCGAGGATGAAACGCACGCCGTCCAGCCGCACTTCAATTCGTCCTGAAACGGATTGTTTTTGGAAACTCGCACCCGGCCGGACCCTCCGCGCCGGATAGAGGCGCTGGTTGCCCCCTCGGCGTCACACCCGATGAGCGTAGCTCCGCAAGCACCCCATACTTGTCATCCCGGAATTTGCGCAGCAAATATCCGGGACCCAGGGACCGTTTGTCTTCCTGTTTTTCGAGAGAGCAGCAGATGCGGCGGCTGGGTCCCGGATAAGCGCTTCGCGCTTTCCGGGATGACAAGATCGGTTCAGATTCCTAAACCAGCCGGCTCTGCTTGACCGCCGCATCGATAAAGCTCGCAAACAGCGGGTGTGGTTCGAACGGACGCGATTTCAGCTCCGGGTGATACTGCACGCCGATGAACCAGGGATGCTCGGGAAGCTCGAAGATTTCCGGCAACTTGCCATCCGGGGACAGGCCGGAGAACAGCCCGCCCGCCTTTTCCAGCGCGCCTTTATAGGCCGCATTGACCTCATAGCGGTGACGGTGGCGTTCGGAGATGTCGAGCGTGCCATAGATTTCCGCGACCTTGCTGCCCGGCACGAGGCGTGCGGGGTACGCGCCAAGGCGCATCGTGCCGCCCTTGTCGGTATTGGCGTCGCGCACGACCTTTTCATTGCCCCTGGTCCACTCTTCCATCAGGCCGACCAGCGGTGCCGCAGTCTTCGGGTCATTCTCGGTCGTGTTGGCGTCCTCGATGCCGGCCATGTTGCGGGCCGCCTCGATCACCGACATCTGCATGCCGTAACAGATACCGAAGCACGGCACCTTGCGTTCGCGGGCAAACCTGGCCGCCCGCATCTTGCCATGTGCGCCACGCTCCCCGAAGCCGCCCGGCAGGATGATGCCATGCACGCCTTCCAGAATGTCCAGCGGCCGGGCCTCATCATCGAATTCCTCGGAATTGATGAGGCGGATATCGACCTTCACCTTGTTGGCGAGCCCGCCATGGGCCAGCGCCTCGGCAACGGATTTGTAGGCGTCCGGCACATCGGTATATTTGCCGACGAGGCCGATACAGACATTGCCGTCCGGATGATGCGTCGTGTGCGCAATCTCGCTCCAGCCGGACAGGTCCGGGTCCGGGGCATCCTCGATGCGGAAATGCGACAGGACTTCCTTGTCGAGCCCCTCGGCATGATAGGCGCCGGGCACGTCATAGATGTGGCCCACATCGCGCGCTTCGATCACGCTGGAGAGGCGGACATTACAGAAGCTGGCAATCTTGCCCTTCTCGGTTTCCGGGATCGGCCGGTCACAGCGGCAGAGCAGCACATCCGGCTGGATACCGATCGAGCGCAGCTCCTTCACCGAGTGCTGGGTCGGCTTGGTCTTCATCTCGCCGGCCGCCGGAATGTAGGGCAGCAGCGTCAGATGGATGAAACAGGCGCGCTCCGGCCCGAGTTCCTGGCCAAGCTGGCGGATCGCCTCGAAGAAAGGCAGGCCCTCGATGTCGCCGACCGTGCCGCCGATCTCGCAGAGCACGAATTCGACATCCTCGCCCGGATCGGACAGGACGAAATCCTTGATCTCGTTCGTGACGTGCGGAATCACCTGGATCGTCGCGCCGAGATAATCCCCGCGCCGTTCCTTCTCGATGATGCGGCTATAGATCCGCCCCGTCGTGATATTGTCCGACTGGCGGGCCGAGACGCCGGTGAAGCGCTCATAGTGGCCGAGGTCGAGATCGGTCTCGGCGCCATCATCGGTGACATAGACCTCGCCATGCTGGCGGGGACTCATCGTGCCGGGATCGACATTGAGATACGGATCGAGCTTGCGCAGGCGGACCTTGTAGCCACGCGCCTGAAGCAACGCACCGAGTGCGGCGGAAGCGATACCCTTGCCAAGGGAGGACACCACGCCGCCTGTAATGAAAATATAGCGGATCATGGGATCACCCTGATGCCGTGATTCGGCTTGGATTGGCGCAGGGAATACACCTGCGCGGCGCAATTACTGGGGATTACCTGTTTCCGGCTCGGTCTCGGGCACGGTTTCAGCTGGTGGCAGGTCCGCCGTGGGATCGATCAATTCGCCCGGCTCGGTCGTTTCCGGCGCCGGGGTCGCAGGCGTGGACAGGCCTTCCTGGCCTTCCAGCAGCGGCGCCGTCGGATCCAGCAGGTCGACCGGGCCGGTCGCGCCATCATCATCAGCGCCCAGCGCGCGTTCGACTTCGGTGCGCGTGTCATTGTTGCGATTGGCCAGCGTGGTCAGGCCGAGACTGGTCAGGAAGAAGATGCCGCCAAACATGATGGTGGAGCGTACCAGGGCGCCGGCTGCGCCGCGTCCCGACAGCAGCGATCCTGCGCCGCCACCGCCGCCACCACCGATGCCGAGGCCGCCGCCTTCGGATTTCTGGATGAGGACCAGTCCCGTCATGACGAGACAGGCGATGATGTGGACTACAAGAATGACGTTCTGCATGGCTGGTGCGTTTCCAGTAAAATCAAGCGGCCCGCATATCGCCATTGCGCACGGGAGCCAAGCCTTGGGGTTCAGTCTTTGGTTACTTTGCTTGGCCGTAAATGGCGAGGAAATCCGCCGCCTTCAAGCTCGCGCCGCCAATTAGGCCGCCATTGACGTCCGTGACCTCAAGGATTTCGGCCGCATTTCCGGGCTTCATGCTGCCGCCATAGAGCAATGGGATGAGGGCCGCGCCGTCCGCGCCGAATCGCTCCGCAAGGCGGCTGCGGATGGCGGTATGGACCTCGTCGATCTGGTCAGGGCTGGCCACTTCGCCCGTTCCGATGGCCCAGATTGGCTCATAGGCAATGACAATTTCCTCGGCCTTGGCCCCTTCAGGGATCGAACCGGCAATCTGGTGCGACACAAAATCAAGTGTCTCCCCGGCCTTGCGCTGACCCAGGCTCTCGCCAATGCAGATGATCGGCGTCAGGCCCGCGCGCAGAGCGGCTGCGGCCTGACCGGCGACGATTTCATTGGTCTCGCCATGATCGGTCCGGCGCTCGGAATGGCCGACAATCACATGGCTCGCACCGGCATCCGCCAGCATTTCCGCAGAGATATCGCCCGTATGCGCGCCGCTTTCGGCGTCATGACAGGTCTCGCCACCGACCTTCAGCGCAGAGCCATGCGCAGCCTCTGCAGCCAGGGACACCAGGGTCGCCGGCACACATAGCAGGGCCTCGACCCCGGCCTTGCCCCGCCCCACGCCTGCTGCGGCATCGCGGATTTCCCCCAGGCTGGCCTTGAGGCCATTCATCTTCCAATTCCCGGCGATAAGTGTTCTGGTCATAAGCTATCCCTATCTTGAAAGACCTAACGGGGTCGCCTAGCAAGCACTGGACCACCGCTCAACCTGCCAGAAAGACGCTGCCGATATGCTAGCCTTGATGAAAAGCCTGATGAATTCCTTCGTCGGGAAGATTATTGTCATGATCATCATCGCGGGGATGGCATTCTGGGGTGTGGACCAGATGTTCGCCCAGATTCGCGGCGGATTGGGTTCCAACATGGCCGCCGCCGGCAGCCGCAGCTTTGATCCTTCCACCTTCGACCGCCGCGTCGAAAGCGTGATCCGGAACATCAATGCCGATGCCGAGGAGCCCGTCACCAAGCCGCAATTGCTCGAACAGGGCGTGATCGACCAGGTGTTCCAGCTCGAAGCCGCCAAGCTCACCCTGCTCGGCTATGCCGACTCGATCGGCGTGCGCCCCTCCACGGACGCCGTGGTCGAGGAGCTGAAGAACATCGACGCCTTCAAGAACCCGCTGACCGGCGCGCTGGACCTCGATACCTATCGGGATGTCCTCTACCGCAGCCGTATCAGCCAGGCCGATTACGAGCAGCAACTGGCCGATGATCTGACCATGAAAGCCCTGCGCGACGGCGCGACCGCCGCCATCTATCCGCCGAAGACACTCTCCTCGCTGCAGGCGCGCTATATCGGCGAGGCCCGCAATGTCGGCTGGTTCATCCTCGACACCAGCACGCTGCCGGAACCGGACGCCCCGACCGAGGAAGAAATCCGCGCCTATTACGACGACAATCTCGACGCCCTCAAACAGCCCGAGCGCCGCATGATCGACGTGCTGCGCATGTCGGCCGATGATTTCCTGTCCCAGGTCACCGTGACCGAACAGGAAGTCGCGACCGTCTATGAGGCCAGCAAGTCCGACCGCTATTCCGAGCCGGACACCCGCACCTATATCGAGTTGCTGTTCCCGACCCGCGAAGCCGCGCGCACCGCCTTTGGCCTGCTGGCGGCAGGGGCAGACCCGGCCAGCCTTGAAGGCGTGACTTCCCGCGAGACCAAGACCGGTCGCCGCCAGAGCGTCACCGACCCGACCCTGGCCGAAGCGATGTTCGGCGCCGGCAAGCAGAGCGGCGCCCTGTTCGGCCCCAGCGAGCGCGGTGACCAATGGCTGGTCGCCCGGCTCGTCTCCGTCCAGCCCGGCGCGGTCTTCCCGCTCGAGCAGGTCGAGAACGAGATCCGTGACCAGCTCGCCCGCGAGCGTGCGGGTGTCCTGCTGTTCGACAAGATGGAAGCCCTCGACCGCGCCATTGGTGCCGGCTATCCGCTCAGCCAGATCGCCGAGGAAGTCGGCGTGCCGCTGATGACTTATGCCCCGGTCGACCAGTCTGGCCGTACCCGTGAGGGCACACCGCTCGCCGGCCTGGTCAATGCGGGCGAAGCCTTCCAGCAGGCATTCGAGATTCCTGTGGGCGAAACCAGCAACCGCGCCGACATAGGCGAGGCCACCTACCTGACCTCGCCGCGCCGGATCATCGAGAGCTACACGCCGGAATTCGAGGAGTTGCGCGACGATGTCCGCACCGGTCTCGTGCGCCAGCGCGAAGCCAGCGGCGTTCAGGCTGCCCTTGATGACCTGACGGATCGCATCGAATCCGGCGAGCGCACGCTGGAGGCCGAAGCCCGCGCCGCCGGTGAAGTCGTGGAAACGCCGCTTGGAGCGATCACCCGCCGCACGGCCGCAGACTCCGGCCTGCCGAACGCGGCCATCACCTCGGTCTTCAGTGGCAAGGAAGGCGACGTCTTCACCTTCCCGAGCCGCGACGGGAACGCTGTCATGGTGATGCAGATCACGTCCATCACGCCGCCAGATGGGGCCGACATGGCCGAACTGTCCCCGCTGGCCAATTCCAGCCTCATCAGCTCGCTTCAGGATGATCTCAACCAGGCGATGGAAACAGAGGTCGCCAGCGCCACGAAGCTGCGCACCAATCAGGGCGCGCTGAGAGCTTACAAGGCCACCATCACGTCAGACCAATGAGCAACGCGAAACTGATCGTCCGGCGGCGCATCGGGGACATCGAGACCCCGGTTGCCGCGATGCTGAAGCTCGGCGCGGAAACGCCCGGCAGCTTCCTCTTCGAGTCGATTGCCGGCGGCGAACGCCTCGGGCGCTATTCCTTCATCGGGCTGGAGCCGGATCGCTGGTTCCGCATCCTTGATGGCAAGGCCGAGACCGCCAGCGATGCTGACTTCTCGGACGCAAAGGCGCTCGATGCCGAACCTGTCGCAGCCCTGAAAGCCTTTGCCCGCGATGCCCGCGCCAGCGCCGAGGAAGACCTGCCGCCGATGGCGTCGGGAGCGTTTGGGTATGTCGGCTACGACATGATCCAGTATGTCGAGCCGGTCGAGATCACCAAGCCGGACATGCTGAATGTGCCGGAAGCCCTGCTGGTCATCCCGCGCGTGGTCATCGTGTTCGATCATATCTATCAGGAAATCCTGCTGATCGGCCGCGTCGAGGCTGGCAACGAAACCGAGATCAACACCCTGCTGGATGAGGTCGAGGCGCGACTGGAGCGCCTGCCCCAGATGCCGCCCAAGGACCAGCCGTCCGCCCCGGTGGAGCTTCAGTCCAATACGTCCAAGGAGCGCTATTTCGAGATCGTCGAAGCCTGCAAGGACTATATCCGCGCCGGCGACATCTTCCAGGTCGTGCCGAGCCAGCGTTTCTCCGCGCCCTTCCCGCGCCGGTCGATCAGCTATTACCGGGCCCTCCGCCGCCTGAACCCGTCCGCCTTCATGTTCCACATGAATCTCGGCGCGGTCAGCCTGGTCGGCTCCAGCCCGGAAATCCTTGTCCGGGTCCGCGATGGCCGCGTCGCCATCCGCCCGATCGCCGGCACACGCCCACGCAGTGGCGACGATGAAGAGGATGCCCGCCGCGCCCAGAGCCTGCTGAATGATCCCAAGGAGATCGCCGAACACCTCATGCTGCTGGATCTTGGCCGCAATGATGTGGGCCGCGTCGCCGCCTATGGCAGCGTGACGGTCACAGAGCAGTTCATCGTCGAGCGCTATTCCCATGTGATGCACATTGTCAGCCATGTCGAAGGCGACCTTCGCGAGGGCCTGGACAGCGTCGATGCGCTGTTCGCAGGCTTCCCGGCGGGCACCGTCTCCGGCGCGCCGAAGATCCGGGCCATGCAGATCATCAATGAGATGGAGAGCCACCGCCGCGGCATCTATGGCGGCGCAGTCGGCTATTTCGGCTGGAATGGCGATCTCGACACCTGTATCGCGCTGCGCACCGCCGTGCTGAAGGATGGCCAGCTGCACATCCAGGCGGGCGGCGGGGTCGTGCTCGATTCCGTGCCACAATACGAATTTGATGAAACCGTCCACAAGGCAGGGGCGCTTCGCCGCGCTGCCGAACTGGCCGCCGCCTATGAGCCTGACCAATGAGCGCGTCCAAGAAGCAGATCCTCGTCATCGACAATTATGACAGCTTCACCTGGAATCTCGTCCATTACCTGGAAGAGCTGGGCGCCGAGACGCGCGTGGTTCGCAATGACGAAATGACGGTCGAGGAAGCCCTCGCCAGCGGCGCGGATGGCGTACTGCTCTCCCCCGGCCCCTGCTCTCCGAACGAGGCAGGGATCTGCGTGGGGCTGATCCAGAAGGCACCGGAAGGCTTGCCGATCCTCGGCGTCTGTCTCGGCCATCAAGCCATCGGACAGGCCTTTGGCGGCGAGGTCATCACCGCCAAGGAAATCCGTCATGGCAAATTGTCAGAGATTCGCCAGACAGGCGGCGATCTGTTCGCCGGCCTGCCGGAAACCTATCAGGTCGTGCGCTATCATTCCCTCGCCGTGAGGCCGGAAGACCTGCCGGAAATACTGGTTGCCGATGCCTTCACCGAGGATGGCGAAGTCATGGCCCTGCATCACAAGACGCGCCCGATCTATGGCGTGCAATTCCACCCGGAAAGCATCCTGACCGAGCACGGCCACGCCCTGCTCAAGAATTGGCTCGACAAGCTCTAGAAGCTGATTTCGAAATGTTCGCCAATGTCCGGTTTCTCATCCGTGAGATTGGCCTTGGCAATTTCATAGAAGAATTTCGGGCCGCCCTTTGACGTCCAGACTTCGCCCGTGTCGAGCGACAGCTTAAGGAGCAGGACGTCCGGATCCTGCTTGCCATCCTCATACCAGCTTGCCGCGATGAAGCTCCAGTATTCGTCCAGCTTTTCCTTGTTCATCTCCGCCGTCAGGCGGCCGGACAGGCTGGCATACAGGCCTTTGTTGTCGTTACACAGAACAAAATGCGCGTTCGCGCCCTTGGCGTGCTCGGCCATATAGGTGCCCTTGGCCGTGATGAACCAGAGATCCCGCTTGTTCTCATCCACATAATGGGACATCGGCACGGCGCGGCCATCGATCACAAGCATTCCGGTCCGCGTATCTTCAATACGGTCCCAGAAGGTTTCGGTGAGATCCTTGTCGGCGAGTTGGGTCATTTAGGGGGGCTCCTGTTTGCTTTCCTGTTCAACGCCTGCGGGCGCGTCCGGTTCCTGACGGGCCTTGCGGCCGCCCCCGAAAAAGGGCCCCGAAAGGCCCTCTCCCGATTTGGAAGATGAAGGCGTCTATTCCGGCTTGCGGAAGCGCAAAGTCATCCGGTCAGACTCGCCGATCTCCGCCATGGCCGCGCGCTCTGGCGTGCCTTCCTCGGTCGTGGCGAAGCTGGGCGGCAGGCGCCAGACAATGTCGCCTGGACCGGCATCATCGACCGGGTTGGCATTGAGCTCGCTCGACTCCTCGAACTCGAACCCGGCCGCCTCGAACGCGTCCACGACGAAGCTCGTCTTGAGATAGCCGGCATTGCCGTCGGCCCACGCGTCCGGCGTGTCTTCAGAGGCGCGGTGCTGGACAACGCCAACCACGCCGCCCGGCTTCAGGATGCGATAGGTCTCGGCGATCGCATCTGTGAAGGTGCCGAGTTCCGCCTCGGTGCGGTTGAGATTGTGCAGCGCCCGGATGAACAAGGCGGCGTCCGCCGTCCCGGCCGTCTCGTCTGGCAGGGTCGTCAGCTTGTAGTCGGAGACCTTCGCGCCCCTCTCCCCGGCCCAGCCTTCTGCGGTTTCGGTCCAGCCTTCAAGCCCGGCCAGGATGCCTGCGACGCGCGCCTCATCCGCGCCCGGAATGATGCGGATCCACATCTCGTCCGGATAGTGCGCCCCGATCAGCTTGCCTTCAGGGCCGAGATACGACAGCAGGATTTTCGAATACCAGCCCCCGCCCGGCAGCGCCTCGACCACGGTCATGCCCGGCTCGATGCCGAAAAATTGCAGGGTCGCCCCCGGATTGCGCGCATCATAGCGCGCCTGAACATCCTCAGGCTGGGACGCGAGCGCGGCGGCCAACGCGACCGAGTCCGACACATCCATGGCTTCGTCGGCGGTCTCCGCCATTTCCGCCATCTCGGCGTCCGACGACAGGTCGACTTCCATCGACTCCTCGGCGTCCATCACCTCTTCCACCTCAATCGTCTCTTCAGCGGTGAGGCTGTCCGACGCATCCTCGGCGGGGGCCGTCTGGCAGGCAGCCAGCAAGGCAAGCCCGGCGACGCCTGCGAGCAATAGATTGGATTTCATGGTTTCCTCCTCGGGTAAGTCTGTTTTCTCTTGGAATGTCCCGTGCCCGGCGAGCCTAGCGCAAACCCCCTGCGAACGCGATCACGTCTGCGTGTAGCCTGTCGGAAGCTTTCATGGCGGATGTCGGCCTGCGGCGTCGCCAGACTTGATCTCAAGCCCCCCGACCCCCTATGCAGGCGCGAACCAGATGCGGATGATCCAGCATGCAGTCAGACAGTCTCACCACAGCCCTGCAGGCGATTGCGCGCCGACAGCCTCTTGATGCCGCGACCCTTGAGGGCGCGTTCGACAAGCTCCTGTCCGGCGAAGCGGCCCCCGAAGAGATCGGCGCGTTCCTGATGGGCCTGACCGTGCGCGGCGAAACCGCAGATGAACTCGCGGCCGGGGCCCGCATCATGCGCCAGCACGCCCGCAAGGTGCATGTCGAAGGCCCGGTCCTCGATACGTGCGGTACGGGCGGCCTGCCGTGGAAGAGCCTGAACACCTCCACCGCCAGCGCCATCGTCATCGCGGCAGCGGGCGGACGGGTTGCCAAGCATGGCAATCGCTCGGTGCCGCCCAAGACCGGCTCGGCCGACGTGCTCGAAGCGCTCGGCGTCAATCTCGACATGGATGAAGAGACCTTCCTTGAGTGCCTGAACGGGTGCGGCGTCGCCTTCATGTTCGCGCGCAGCCATCACAGCGCCATGCGCCATGTCGCGCCGGTCCGCGCCAAATTGGGCATCCGCACCATTTTCAATCTGCTCGGCCCGCTCAGCAATCCGGCGGGCGCCGAATACCAGGTGCTGGGCGTGTTCGCGCCGGAATGGGTGCGCCCGATGGCCGAAACCCTGTCGCGCCTCGGCACCAAGCGTGCCTGGGTCGTACATGGCCTGGACGGCATCGACGAGCTTTCCATCGCTGGCACGACCAAGGTCTGCGAAGTGGCGGGCGACGATCTCCACGAATTCGAACTGACCCCCGCCGATGCGGGGCTGGAGACGAGCCCGCTCTCAACGCTGGAAGGCTCCGGCGTGGACGACAATGCCCTCGCCATCACAGACTTGCTGGACGGCCAGGAAGGCCCGTTTCGTGATGTGGTTCTACTGAATGCGGCGGCCGGCCTGCATGTCTATGGCAAGGCCGACACGCTCAAACAGGGCGCCGCCATGGCCGCCGAGGCCATCGACAGCGGCAAGGCTGCCCAGACCCTGCGAGCGCTAGCCAACCTCTCCAACGGACAGGAACCGGAATGAGCACTGCCCTTGATCGGATCATCGCCTACAAGGTCGATGAAGTCGCCGCCGCCAGACGCGAGACCCCGCTGGCAGCGCTGGAATCACGCCTGCCGGAGGCCAGCCCGCCGCGCGGCTTTGCCCAATCCATGTCCATGATCGCCGGCCTCGATGAGAACGCGCTGATCTGCGAGCTGAAGCGCAAGAGCCCGTCGGCCGGGGATATCCTGCCCGGCGCGGACCCTGTCCAGATCGCCCGCGAATACGAATCCGGCGGCGCCGCCTGCCTCTCTGTCCTGACGGATGGACCGAGCTTTGGCGGCAACCTGGAGGATTTCGCCCAGATCCGCTCCGCTGTGGGCCTGCCCATGCTGCGCAAGGATTTCATGATCGACCCCTATCAGGTGATCGAATCCCGCGTACACGGCGCCGACTGCGTGCTGGTCATCATGGCCTGCCTCAGCGACGCCCAGGCCAGCGAGCTGACGGACACAGCGCTTGGGCTTGGCATGGATGTCCTGCTCGAAACCCACAATGAGGAAGAGCTGGAGCGCGCCTTGCGCCTGCCCTCGCCGCTCATCGGCATCAACAATCGCGATCTGAAGCGCATGGTGACTGATCTGGCCACCACCGAACGCCTCGCGCCACTTGTGCCGGACGACAAGGTCCTGATTTCCGAAAGTGGCGTCTCATCCCCGGAAAACATTGAAAGATTGCGCAAAACAGGCGCGAGACGCTTCCTGATCGGCGAAAGTCTTATGAAAATGGGCATAAACCGCCACAAAAGCGTTACACAAATGAGGGTAGCCGGCACGAATTGACCCGAAGCATGAACACATGTAGAACATAAGTGAACAGAGATTCGCCTGAAGGGAGTCACCCGTGCTGACGAGTAAACAAAAGGAATTGCTGCTCTTTATCAATGAGCGCATTCAGGAAACCGGCGTTTCGCCATCCTTTGACGAGATGAAGGATGCGCTGAATCTGGCGTCCAAATCCGGCATCCACCGTCTTATCACAGCGCTTGAAGAGCGCGGGTTCATCCGGCGCCTTGCGCACCGGGCCCGCGCTCTTGAAGTGCTGAAACTGCCGGAATCGGTCACGCCGGGCGCGCCGCGCGGCCGCAAGGAGTTCAAGCCGGCCCTCGTCTCCAGCGGCAAGCCTGCCTCCGCGCCGACCTCGCATACGGTGCCCCTGATCGGCCGTATCGCTGCCGGCCTGCCGATCTCCGCGATCCAGCAGGACAATGGCCACGTCAACGCGCCCGACGGCCTGGCCGATGGCGACGAGCATTTCGCCCTCGAAGTCCAGGGCGATTCCATGATCGATGCGGGCATCCTCGAAGGCGACATCGTCGTCTGCCGCCGCACCGACACGGCCAATACGGGTGACATTGTCGTCGCCCTGATTGATGGGGAAGAGGCCACGCTGAAACGCCTGCGTCGCAAAGGCGCCTCGGTCGCGCTCGAAGCGGCCAACCCGGCTTTCGAGACCCGCATCTTCGGGCCAGACCGCGTTCAGGTGCAGGGGCGCCTCGTCGCGCTTATCCGCCGCTACGACTGATCGGTTTTCACACCGCAAGGTTTCCAGGGCCGCGCCTCACAGGGCGCGGCCTTTTTTGATGTCGCGCCCTCCGTGTTGAGCGTGACCCCGCCCTGCCGGAGCACGTCTAACCAGTAGACCGGCTGGGCGCAGCTGGCAGTCCGCCTGTCCGGGCGGGGGTCCCCAAGCGGGATCAACTCATACGCCACATCGGACGCCAGATAGCAGGCCCCAGGCTCCAGATCAGGGTGGCGCAACGCAATCCGCCCGATCTCGCTGTCCAGAACACACGGCCAGTCAGAACACAGCCCCGACGGGTCCAGCGTGCTGAACCGCATGGGCGACAGGCCGTCCCCATCGACATAGCTGATCTTGTGCACCACACCGCCTGCCAGCCGCAGGAACAGATCGCCCGAGGCCGACCAGTGCAGCGCCATCGCCGGCGCAGCGATCCAGAGCCAGATGGCAGGCCCGCTGAGCGCCAGAGCCATCGCCCAGCGCCAAAGCCCCCGCGCAATCACGGCCAGCGCCAACGCGGCGCTGAACAGAACCAGCGAGCCACCCGGCATCTGCTTGCCCGGCGACAGCGCGCTCGGCGCCTGTTCGGTACAGGTCTCCGCGATCCAGAGAATGGCTTCCAGCGAATAGCCGAAGACGCGCAGGCCGAGATCCCCATACCCAAACGGCGTCAGGATCAGGGCTGCGGCCGCCGCCGGTGCGGTGACAAAGGTGATGACCGGCATGGCGGCGAGATTGGCCAGCAGGCCCAGCCCTGCCAGCCGGTCAAAATGATAGAGCGCATAGGGCGCCGTCGCCGTGCCTGCGACCAGGGACGTCACGGCCAGCGACGCCCAGCTATAGCTGACCCCGCCCATCACCCGGTCCGAGGCTGACCGGCGCGCGGTCCAGGCTTCATAGGTCGCGATCAGCGCGCCGGAGGCCGCGAACGACATCTGGAAGCCGGGTGTCATGACGCTCTCCGGCTGCAGCAGGATCACGAGGATCATCGCAATCGCAAAGGAGCGCAGGCTGAGCGCCGCACGGTCAAACAGGACCGCGCCGAAGACCACGGCCAGCATGATGAAGGCCCGCTGGGTCGAGACGCCCGCCCCGGAAATCACGAGATAGGCAAGGCTCGCCCCCAGCGCGATGACCGCCGCCGGCTTCTGCACCGGCACCCGTAGGGCCAGCGGCTCGATACAGGCCAGCAATCGCCGCATCAGGTAGAAGACCAGCCCGCCAACAATCGCCATATGGAGTCCGGAAATCGCCAGCAAATGTGCGAGGCCGGAATTACGCAGCGCAACCTGGTCCTCGACGCGCATATAGCTGCGGTCGCCCGAGACCAGCGCCGCCGCGAAGCCACCCGCGCGCTGGCCCGCCGCGACATTCACATGCGCCGCCAGTCTCCGCCGGAAGGCGGCCACTTTCATCCGGACATCGGCAATCACACCGTCTGGCGCGCCAAGCGCGCCGCCCCGGCAGCGCCCCTGCACATAGCCGACGCCGCCCAACTGGTCGAACCAGGCCTGCCGACGGAAATCATATTCGCCCGCCATGCTTGGCGAAGGCGGCGGCCTCAGCACGGCCCAGCAGCGCACGAACCGGCCGGACGAGACCTCAAGCCGCGAGCGATGCGTCAGCCGCACAAGCTTCGGCGTGGCATCGGGCGTGAGCCCGGCAATGGCATGGACTTCAATGCGCAAACGCGGCCCTTTGGAGCCCGTCTCGACTTCCGACAGCCAGCCTTCGACCATGACGGGGCCGGTCTCATTGGCGATCACGGGCGCCGCCACGAGCCGGGCCCGCACGGACGCCGCACACATGCCAAGCGCAACCCCGAACGCAAGCCATGCCGCAAGCTGCAAGGCGGAGGGCAGGCGCATCCGGCGGCCCAGCGCGATCCCGCCGACGCAGGCAAATGGCGCCAACAGGACGAGCCAGAATGGGGGCTCAGAAGGCGCCACGAAATAGGCTGCGGCCCCGCCCGCCATGGCAAAGGCCAGCAGCAAGGGCTGGGCATCCACGGCCGCAATCGACCAGATTTGGCGGGGCTGCACTGCATCATGCGAGGCCCGCCCCTTGCCATTGGCTGGGGAGTTGTGTTTCTGCGGCGCAAGAGCCTCACCCGCGACCATCAACCGGAGCCTGCCTGTCCTATGAGCGTCACCACGCGATTTGCCCCCTCTCCCACCGGCATGCTGCACATTGGAGGGGCAAGGACGGCACTTTTCAACTACCTCTTCGCGAAACGGCACAACGGGAAGTTTCTTCTGCGGATCGAGGATACCGACCGCGCCCGCTCTACCGATGAGGCCACCGCCGCCATTCTGGAAGGCATGGAGTGGCTCGGCCTGACGCCGGATGCCCCGCCGGTCATGCAGTTTGACCAGGCCGCCCGCCACACCGAAATCGCCCTCGACATGATCGCCCGTGGCACCGCTTTCCGCTGCTATGCCACGCCGGAAGAACTGCAGGCGCGCCGCGACCTTGGCGAGGAAAAGCGTCAGGCTGCCAAGGCCGAAGGCATTTCCGAGGATGAGAAAACCGCCCTGCTGGCCGAAGCCAATGAGCTGCTCGCCCCCTATCGTTCGCCCTGGCGCGATGGCGCGGCGGCGCCTTCAGAGGATGCCCCCTATACGGTCCGCCTGCGCGCGCCGGATGGCGGCGACCGGGTGCTGGAGGATGGCGTACAGGGCCGCGTGACCATTCAGGCCAGCGAACTGGACGACATGATCCTGCTGCGCGCCGACGGCACGCCGACCTATATGCTGGCCGTCGTGGTCGATGACCATGATATGGGCGTGACGCATGTGATCCGCGGCGATGACCATCTCCGCAATGCCTTCCGCCAGATCCCGATCTATGAGGCGATGGGCTGGGACATTCCGAAATTTGCCCATGTTTCCCTGATCCATGGTCCGGACGGGGCGAAACTGTCCAAGCGCCACGGCGCGCTCTCGACGCTGGCCTATCGCGACATGGGCTATCTGCCGGAAGCCATGAAAGCCTATCTCCTCCGCCTTGGCTGGAGCCATGGCGACCAGGAAATCTTCACCGAAGACGAAGCCATTGCCCTGTTCGACATCGGCGGCATCAACAAGGCCCCGGCCCGGCTGGACCTCGAGAAACTGGGCCAGATCAATGCCCATTTCATCCGTCTGGCGGACGACGAGCGCCTGTTCAGCCTGCTCAAGCCCTTGCTGGAAGCCGAGGCCCCTCTGACCGAGGCGGAGACCGCGCGCATTCGCGCCGCACTGCCCGGAATGAAGGATCGCGGCACGACGCTTCCGGAGCTTGCGGCGGCTTTTGCCTTCCTCAGGGATATCCGGCCGATCCAGATGAACAAGAAAGCACGCAAATCCCTGTCCGAAGAAGGACTTGACCGGCTCGTCGGTCTGCGCGACGAACTGCAGCAATTGCGCCAATGGACCGCAGAAACTATATCGCACGTTATAAGTTCCTATTGCGCTGACCGAGACCTCTCCATGGGACAGGTAGGTCAACCGCTCCGAGCTGCGCTGACGGGCGGCTTGCCTGCGCCAGATATTGCTCCGGTCCTCGAATGGCTGGGCAAAGACGAAACGCTGGGACGAATTGAAGATCAAACTGCGCTGGACCGGGATTGACCCCAGGCCGCGCTGGACGAAACAAGACTTGGAAGGGCTAGAGCTGATGGAAAATAAGACCAAAAACGCTGGTACAGCGAAGATTGAAATTGACGGCAAATCGTATGACATGCCCGTCCTGTCCGGTACGCATGGGCCGAACGTCATGGATGTGCGCAAATTCTACGCGCAATCCGGCCAGTTCACCTTTGATCCGGGGTTCACCTCCACGGCGAGCTGTGAAAGCCAGATCACGTTCATTGACGGGGAAGAAGGCGTCCTGCTGCACCGCGGCTATCCGATTGGCCAGCTGGCTGCGCAAGCAACCTTCCCGGAAGTCTGCCACCTGATCCTGAACGGCGAACTGCCGTCCAAGGCAGAACTCGACAGCTTCAATGACGAGATCAAGCAGCACACCCTGCTCCACACCCAGATGGACCGCTTCTTCGAAGGCTTCCGCCGTGACAGCCATCCGATGGCCATGCTGACCGGCACGGTCGGCGCAATGGCGTCCTTCTATCCCGGCGCCATGGACAGCGAAGATCCCGAAGAACGCCGCCTCGCCTCGATCCGCCTGATCGCCAAGATGCCGACGCTTTGTGCCCGCATCCTGAAGTACAATATGGGCCAGAAATTCGTCGATCCACGTAACGAGCTGTCCTATGCCGAGAACTTCCTCAGCATGTGCTTCTCGGTCTCTGCCGAAGACTACAAGGTCGATCCGAAGATTGCGAAAGCAATGGACCGCTTCTTCATCCTGCACGCCGATCACGAGCAGAATGCCTCGACCTCGACCGTACGTCTTGCCGGCTCGTCGGGCGCGCACCCATTCGCGGCCGTGGCCGCCGGGGTTGCCTGTCTCTGGGGCCCGAGCCATGGCGGCGCCAATGAGGCCTGCCTCAACATGCTGCACGAAATCGGCAGCGTGGACCGCATCCCGGAATATATCGAGAAGGCGAAAGACAAGTCTGACCCGTTCCGCCTGATGGGCTTCGGGCACCGCGTCTACAAGAACTACGATCCGCGCGCGACCGTGATGCGGGAATCCGCACACGAAGTGCTGGACCTGCTCGGCCTCCGCGATCAGCCGATCCTGAAAGTCGCCATGGAGCTGGAGCGCATCGCGCTGGAAGACGAATACTTCGCCGAGAAGAAACTCTACCCGAATGTCGACTTCTACTCCGGCATCATTCTCGACGCGATCGGCTTCCCGAAGCAGATGTTCACCGTCCTGTTCTCGCTGGCCCGTACGGTTGGCTGGATTGCCCAGCTCAACGAGATGCTGGTCGACCCGACCCAGCGCATCGGCCGTCCGCGCCAGATCTATACCGGCGCCGCCATGCGCGACTACGTCCCGATGGACCAGCGCTAGCCGCCTGACCGGATTGCAAAAACACAAGAGGCCCCGGCAAGCTGCCGGGGCCTCTTCTTTTGGGAAAACAGGATTTCCTGCCTGCCTATTTGGACATCTTGTCCTTTACGTCCCGTGCGGTTTCAGAGACGATTTCACCGCCTGCCTGAACGTCCCGGCCAACGCCTTCGACCGTGTTGCATGCGGAAACGAGCGGCAGCATCGAGAGCGCGAGCGCGGCAGCCATGAGTTTCTTCATCTGGTCACTCCCATGAAGGTTGATGGCGCGGACAATGTGTCTGAAGCGGGCATTCGGCAAGATGGAACACGCCCGCATATGCATTTCGGCGCGAATGACCTGCCCCAACCGCAAATGACTGTTCCCTTTTCCCCCGACTCCCTGCTAAAGGCCTGCGCATGAAAACCGCTGTGATTGTCTTCCCCGGATCGAACTGTGACCGCGACGCGCAGGATGCCCTCGCCAAGGTCACCGGCCAGGCGCCAGCCATGGTCTGGCACAAGGATGGCACGATCCCCGACGGCACCGACCTCGTCATGGTCCCTGGCGGCTTCTCCTATGGCGATTACCTGCGCTGCGGCGCGATGGCCGGCAATTCTCCGGTAATCTCTCAGCTGCACGCCCATGCCGAACGCGGCGGTTATGTCCTCGGCGTCTGCAATGGGTTCCAGATCCTCTGCGAAACGGGCCTGCTGCCCGGCGCGCTGATGCGCAATGCCTCGCTCCACTTTGTCTGCCGCCCGCAAGCCCTGAAGATCGAGTCGACGAACACGGCCTATACGAGCGCCTATTCCGGCGCATCGGACGTGGTGATCCCGGTCGCGCATCATGACGGCAACTATTTCGCCGACGACACCACGCTCAATGCGTTGGAAGGCGAAGGCCGCGTGGCCTTCCGCTATGCCAGCGGCCAGAACCCGAACGGCTCGGCGCGCGACATTGCCGGCATTCTCAGCGAGAATGGCCGCATCCTCGGCATGATGCCCCACCCAGAGCGCGCCATTGGCGGGCATGAAGGCGGCACCGACGGTCTCGGTGTGTTCGAGAGCTTGCTCTCGGCAGCCTGATCCGGCTCAATGGAGCCATCCTGACAGGAGGCTTTCAATGACAGCCCACAAAGATCTCATCGCCCGCCTGCCCAAGGCCGAGCTTCACCTTCATATCGAAGGCAGCTTCGAGCCGGAAATGATGATGGCGCTGGCCGAGCGCAACAAGATCGAGATTCCGTTCAAGACGCTGGAAGAGGCCAAGGCGGCCTATGACTTCAGCAATCTCCAGGAATTTCTGGACCTCTACTATCAGGGCATGAATGTGCTGCGCACCGAGCAGGACTTCCACGACATGACTTTCGCGTATCTGAAGCGCGCCAAGGAAGACAATGTCGTTCATGTCGAAATGTTCTTCGATCCGCAGGCGCATACAGAGCGCGGCGTGGCGTTCGGCACGGTCGCGGATGGCATTATTTCAGCGCTGAAGCGTGGCGAGGAAGAACTCGGCATCACATCCGAACTCATCATGAGCTTCCTGCGCCATCTGAGCGAGGAGGATGGGTTCGCCCTGCTGGAAGAATCTGCCCCCTGGCATGAGCATTTTGTCGGCGTGGGCCTCGACAGTTCAGAAGTCGGGCATCCGCCCGCGAAATTCCAGAAACTGTTCGCGCGCTGCCGGGAGCTTGGTTTCAAGCTCTGCCTGCATGCCGGTGAGGAAGGCCCGCCGGAATATGTGCGGGAGGCCCTGCTGGATATCGGTGCCGACCGGATCGACCATGGCAACCGCGCGATGGAAGATCCGGCGCTGATCGAAGTGCTGCGGGATACCCAGACCCCGCTGACCAATTGTCCGCTCTCGAACTTGTCGCTCTGCGTGCTCGACGATTTGCGCAAGAGCCCCGTGAAGCGACAGCTGGAAGAAGGGCTGCATGTCTGCGTGAATTCCGACGACCCGGCCTATTTCGGCGGCTATATCGGCAAGAATTACGAGGCGATCACGGAGGCGCTGGACCTGTCTGCGGAGCAGATTATCCAGCTTGCCCGCAACAGCTTTACGGGTTCGTTCCTGCCTGAAAATCAGAAAGCGGAACACCTCGCGAGAATCGATTCTGTTGTGGAAGACCGCCTGTAAGCCCTCTGGTCGAACCTCGATTACCCTCAGGACCCGCATCGCTCTTATGCGAAACAAAGACCTTGCAAACCGGCTTGCGGAGTGCGGGTTTACCGAGACCGGCCTGACCTCCGCACCCTTCCCCGACGTGAGTGTGACCCCACTGTCACACAACGTGTCAGTTTTGTGATTCGAGGCAAAAGTTTTCGTTACAAGCCTGTAATAAGCCAAATTGGGGACTATTTTTGCCGTGAGGGGCGAAAATCACAATCAGGAGTAAATCGCAGATGACCACATTGCGGACCTTGCTCATCACGGCGTCCTCACTCGCCGTGACTGCAGCATCTACATCAGCATTCGCGCAGGAAACGCCGGATGCCACCGGCAGCGAACTTCGACAGAGCGAAGTCGTTGTCACCGGGACCCGGACCGCTAACCGGACAGCGCTGGAAACGGCTGTTCCGGTAGACGTTTTCCCGGTCGCGGAACTGACCGAAACTGGCCGGGTCGAGCTGAACCAGATTCTCAGCACGACCGTTCCGAGCTTCAACTTCAACCAGACGGCCATCAATGACGGCACGGACATCATCCGCCCAGCCACGCTTCGCGGCCTGTCGCCCGACCAGACGCTGGTTCTCGTCAACGGCAAGCGCCGCCACATCACGGCGCTCGTGAACATCAATGGCTCTGTCGGCCGTGGCTCTGCCGCCGTCGACCTCAACTCGATCCCGACCAGCGCTATCGGCAACGTTCAGGTCCTGCGTGATGGCGCGTCGGCCCAGTATGGCTCCGATGCGATCGCGGGCGTGATCAACGTCATCCTGCGCGAAGCCGATCATGGCGGCGGCGTGAACATCCGTTACGGCGCACATGTCACCGATCCCGAAGGTCTGAACCGCAGCGAAGTCGATGGGCAGACGACAAATGTCGGCGGTTGGGCTGGCTTTGGTCTCGGCGAAAACGGCTTCCTGACCGTGTCCGGCGAATACTCGCTGCGTCAGCGCAGCAACCGGGCCGGTATCGATCCGCGCCAGCAATTCCCGGATGATCCGGCCTATGCGGAAGCTGAGCGCAGCTTCGACCGCCTGAACCATGTCTATGGCAATGGCCGCATGGAGAATATCAACTTCTTCCTCAACTCCGGCTACACGCTGAACAATGGTGTCGAACTCTACGCCTTCGGAGGAGTTCAGGAGCGGGAAGCAGAAAGCCCCGGCTTCTATCGCCGCGCTTCGGATTCCCGCAACGTACCCGAAATCTATCCGGGCGGCTATCTTCCGGTCATTGGTGGCGACGTTTCCGATTACAGCCTCGGTGGCGGTGTCCGCGGCGAAGCAGGCGGCTGGGATTATGATGTCAGCGCGGTCTATGGATCGAACGAACTCGACTATTCGGTGACGAACTCCCTGAACGCCTCGCTCGGCCCGGACAGCCAGACCTCTTTCGATGCCGGTTCGCTGGCCTACGACCAGGTCACGCTCAACGCCGATATCGTGAAGACGTTCGACAATCTGCTGCCGGGGGAAACCTCGCTCGCCTTTGGTGCGGAATATCGTGACGAAAGCTTTGAAATCGGCGCCGGTGAAGAGGCCTCCTACATTCAGGGCCCCTTCCCAGCCGCAGCCGGTAGCCAGGTGTTCCCAGGCTTCACCCCGGAATCCGAAGTCGATGAAAGCCGGAACGCCGCAAGCGTCTATGGTGAAGTCGAATGGGTGCCGAACGAGAAGACGCTTATCTCCGCTGCTTTGCGGTATGAAGACTATTCCGACTTCGGGGATGCCGTCACCGGCAAGCTCGCCGGCCGGTACGACTTCACCGACCAAGTTGCTGTTCGCGGCGCCGTCGCGACCGGTTTCCGTGCTCCGAGCCTTCAACAGCAATACTTCACGGCCATCTCCACCAATTTCATTGATGGTGTGCCATTCGAAGTCGGTACATTCCCGGCCACGTCGCCCGCTTCGGTCGCCCTGGGCGGCGGCCAGCTGGACGCAGAAGAATCGACCAGCTTCTCGCTGGGTACGGTCCTGACGCCGACCAATGACTGGTTCGTCACCATCGACGCCTACCAGATCAATATCGACGACCAGATCTTCCTGACGGAAAACCTGGGCGGGACAGAGGTCGATGCCGTGCTGGCAGATGCCGGTGTGACCGGGGTCCAGCGGGTCCGGTTCTTCCAGAATGGCATCGAGACCGAGACCAAGGGTGTCGACATCGTCACGAAGTATGGCTTTGACTTCAGCGAAATGGGCACGCTCGACGTGTCCGCGGCGTTCAACTATTCCAAAACGGAAGTGACGTTCGTTCCTGAAAATACGGTCATCCCGAGCCTGACCCTGTTTGGCCGCGACCGTATCCTGACGATGGAAGAAAGTGCCCCTGAAACGAAGCTCATCCTGAACGGCAAGTATTCTTACCAGCAGGCCGCCTTCAATCTTCGGGCAACCCGCTTCGGTGAAGTGCTGGTGCCGTCATCCAATCCCGATAATGACTTCACGCTGGATGCCGACTGGATCCTAGACGCTTCTGTCGATTTCCGCGTGTCGGAACAATTCAGTGTTGGCATCGGGGCTGACAATTTGCTGGATGAGTATCCGACGATGACGCCGGATGGTCTCAGCTTCAACGGCATCTTCCCATACTCGAGCCGGAGCCCGTATGGCTTTGCCGGGCGGTTCCTGTACATGCGCGCCAGCTACAACTGGTAGGCAACTATAGGTCTCACCCATGAACTCTCAGGGGTGACCCCAAGCCAATAAAAGACTGGCCCACGTCTCACGATGTGGGCCAGTTCTTGTTTGGGGGCATCAGGAGCCGGAGGACGTCTCGTCGTCGGGCTCATCAGCTTCAGCATCGGCATCCGCCTCGGCTTCACCTTCAAGAACGGCCTCGATTGGCGGACGGCAGGATTCCACCAATTGTTCGACCCGGCCATCTGTTGGCACGACATATTCGCTCTGACCGGCCACAAGGCGCAGATTGCCCTTGCCATTGGCCAGGGCACGCGCGGCCTGGGAGCGCGTATCGAAGATGCCGGTCACTTCCCCCGTTTCCTCGTCGAGCTGGGCCGTGATGGCGCCATTCCCGGCCGAGGTGAGCACGCCAATCTGGTTCGGCGCTTCGTCATCCTCAAATGTACGGCGCAGGACCAGCGCATTGGCGCCGCCCTCGCCCGAAAAGGCGTCCGGCTGCTGGCAAGTCAGTGACACGGCGACAATCCCGTCTTCCGAAGTGTAGTCAAGGCGCTGGCCATTGGCGCTTTCGGCCTCTGTCCAGCTTCCGCTCAGTTCCGTGACCTGTCTGTCCGGGCGTTTTTGAGTCTGGTCGGGCTTGTCCGACGACGCAATCGGCTTCGGCGCTGGCATCGGGTCGCCGCTTGGCTGGCTGATTTCTGCCCCACAGGCCACTAGCGCCAGAGGCGCGGCGAACAATAACAGGTGTCTCATGGTCGAGCTCCTTTCAAAAAGCTTCCCCGTCCGCTGTTAAAACGCCCATTCCTCCCGTCCGGTTTCCGTTAAATCCTGTTCACGATACCAAATTCGCCCACTTCCTGTCCGGAACGGCAATAGAGTCTGGCGACTCGAGGCAATTGCCGCTAAAGCGCCGGTCATGACTGACACATCTGCGATCCTCGCCCACCTCACCGCCGAGCAGGACGATACTGCCGGCCTGGAACATGGCATCAAGGCCGATGAATGGGAGCGCCTCGTCACGCGGCTTGGGCGCAATCCCAACCTCGTCGAACTCGGAATCTATTCGGTGATGTGGTCCGAGCATTGCTCCTACAAATCCTCACGCCGCCATTTGTCGAAATTCCCGACCAAGAATGACCGCGTCATTCAGGGGCCCGGCGAGAATGCCGGCGTGATCGACATTGGCGACGGACAGGCCGCGATCTTCAAGATGGAGAGCCACAACCACCCGTCCTATATCGAGCCCTATCAGGGCGCGGCGACGGGCGTGGGCGGTATTCTGCGGGATGTATTCACCATGGGCGCGCGGCCGATCGCGCTGGTCAACGCCCTGCGCTTCGGTTCTCCGGACCATCCCAAGACCCGCAGCCTTGTGGCCGGGGTCGTTGCCGGCATCGGCGGATACGGCAATTGCGTCGGCGTGCCGACCGTGGCCGGGGAAACCCAGTTCGACGAAGGCTATAATGGCAACATCCTCGTCAATGCGATGGCCGTCGGCCTCGCAGACCAGGACAAGATTTTCTATGCGCGCGGCGCAACGCCTGGCAATCCGATCTTCTATGTCGGCTCCAAGACCGGCCGCGACGGCATCCACGGCGCGACCATGGCGTCAGCCGAATTCTCCGAGGGCGACGAGGAAAAGCGCCCGACTGTTCAGGTCGGCGACCCCTTCACCGAGAAACTGCTGATCGAAGCCTGTCTCGAACTGATGGCAACTGATGCCATTCAGGCGATCCAGGACATGGGCGCCGCAGGCCTCACCTCATCTTCCGTCGAAATGGCGGCCAGTGGCGGCGAGCATGGCGAAGGCATCGGCGTGGTCATGGACCTCGACAAGGTACCCCAGCGCGAGGAAGGCATGACCGCCTATGAGATCATGCTGTCGGAAAGCCAGGAGCGGATGCTCATGGTGCTCTATCCGGACAAGATCGAAATCGCGAAAGCGATCTTCGACAAATATGACCTCGACGCCGAAGTGATTGGCGAGACGACGGACACGGGCCATCTCGTGCTGAAGCAGTTTGGCAATACGGTCTGCGACATCCCGGTTGCGCCGCTCGCCGATGACGCGCCGAATTATGACCGCCCGTGGACAGAGCCGCCGAAGCGCGCACCTTTTGACGTGTCCAAATATCCTGAGCCCGAAAACTATGGCGATGTCTTGCTGAAGCTGATGTCCTGTCCGGACATGGCCTCCAAGCGCTGGATCTGGGAACAATATGATCGCCACGTCATGGGCGACACGGTCGACAGCTCGCAGTCGCAAGGCGACGCCGCCATTGTCCGCATCCACGGCACGAACAAGGCGTTGGCCATCTGTTCGGACTGCAACCCACATTATGTGGCAGCAGACCCGTATGAAGGCGGCAAGGCCGTGGTGGCCGAAGCCTATCGCAATTTGTCCGCCGTCGGGGCGATGCCGATTGCGATTACCGACAATCTCAATTTCGGCAATCCGGAAAAGCCGGCCACGATGGGCTATATCGTCAAGGCCATTGAAGGCATG
The DNA here is from genome assembly GCA_913057945.1 of uncultured Hyphomonadaceae bacterium. Taxonomy (GTDB): domain Bacteria; phylum Pseudomonadota; class Alphaproteobacteria; order Caulobacterales; family Hyphomonadaceae; genus Hyphomonas. The sequence continues at coordinate 195,685 of CAJXOF010000005.1, forward strand.
GCCGAAGCCTGCCGTGAACTCGACTTCCCGGTCGTGTCGGGCAATGTCAGCCTCTACAATGAGACCGACGGCGTCGCCATTCCACCCACCCCAGTGGTCGGTGGTGTCGGCCTGATCGAGGACCTCTCCAAGGTCGCGACGCTGAAAGGCGCGCAGGATGGCGACCTCGCCTTCATGATAGGTCCGCTCGGGAGTGAGTTGGGTGCAAGCCTTTACGCCCGTGAAGTGCTGTCCTTGAAGGGCTCCGATCTTTGCGCCCCTCCCAAGGTGGACCTTCAGCGCACCGTGCGTACCGCAACAGAAATTCTTCGTCTCGTCGCAGCTGGCCGTGTCGGCGCTGTGCATGATGTGAGCGACGGCGGTTTGGCATGCGCGATGACGGAGATGAGTCTTGCGTCCGGTCTTGGGGCAGAAATCTTCGCGCCAGCAGACAATACGCCTGCCTATCTGTTTGGCGAAGACCATGACCGCTACTTGGTGGCGGTCTCACCAGACCAGGAAGAAATCTTTCGCGCCGAGCTGACTGAGACGGGCATGGACGTTACACAGGTCGGGCTCTTCACTGAAGACGTCGTGAGGTTCAAAGTGGTCGGCAATCCTGAACAGACGATCCTCCTGAGGGCGCTTCGGGACGCCCATGAAGGCTGGCTGCCCACCTACATGGATTCTGTAGACTGATAAAAAAATGCCCCTCCCGCATTCTGCAGGAGGAGCATTCTTGTCAATTAGTGTGTGCTTGGCTTAGAATTTATAGCCCACACCAATCATTGCACCATTCGTGTCAGCGTCTTCGAACGAATAGTAGGTGTAATCACCACGCAACTCCCAATTCTCGTTGAGCGCGTAGGTCAAGCCTGCACCCACGGCTGGCCCGTTCTCGGAATCAGCGACGTTGATCGCAGCTCCACCTGGCGTCGCGAGGGATGCATCAAGATCGATATAGCTGTATCCAGCTCGAGCAAATACATCCAGACGATCAGTGATCGGCAGATCAGCGCGACCAAACACACCAACCAGATAGTTCAGGCCGATATCACCGGAAGCGGCGATCAGGTCGTTGAAGTCACCATCATTGTTGTCATCAAAGTTGAATTCATCTTCATCAGTGTTGTAGTCGAACTCGCCATCATCGATGCCCGAAGCCAGTTCACCTTCAATGCTGAAGACGTTGTTGAACTTGTAGCCGAGACGTGCGGCAATGCCGTTCGTGTCAACGCCCTGTTCTGCACCATCGGGTTCGATTTCCAGATACTGGTAGCCACCATCCAGATAGAAGCCCGTGTCGCTCTCATAGGACTGAGCCTGTGCAGAAACAGCCAGACCCGTAGCCGCGGATGCGATCAGAAAATATTTAAACATGTGGTCTCCTTTAAAGACGTGTTCAGCTCCCGCCAGTTCGACGAGACCACTAGGAAACCGTGTCTGAACTGTGTCCGTTCCGATGAAAAAACCGCAACACACAGCAGTTGCCGGAAAGTCACATATTCTTAATGCGGATTAATGACCGTTACCGTTGTTTTAGAAAGGGATTTATGCGTCTCGATGTGTGCTTTTCATGCCACGAATCTGGCGTAGAGCAGTCCGGATGGAACGCATCTAACGCAACCGCGTTCGCGCGCTGGTTTCGTTATTATCGTCATTGAAAGGATCAATTGTTTATGGGTCTACCTGACCGATCCACTGGTCGCCGGCCTCGACCGCCATGACCAATGTGTCCCCGGCCCGTACGAAGAAATCATGCGTGAGGTTCACATAATCATCCGTGGGATCGTGATAGCCCGCATGGTCCTCCACTCCGAAATAGAGAAAGGGGATGCCCACTTCATGAAAGGCCACATGATCCGACTGCGCCGTCCAGTCATCATGGCCGAGGTCCGGAGAGTCATGCCCCGTCAGCAGGGCGACCGGAGCCTGCGCGGCCAGGTCTTCCATCATGGGCTTCAGCTGGGGATACGGCGTCGTCCCGGCCACATACAGCTCACCCGCTTCGGAGCGGCTGACCATGTCGAAATTGATATTGAGCGCCGCGCGGCCAAGGTCGATCAGGCCGGACGCAACCAGTGCCCTCGCGCCGAGAAAGCCCTTCTCCTCTGCGTCCAGCGCAGCGAACAAGATGTCATGCTCCGGGGGATGGTGCTCGAAATATTCTGCCACACCGATCAGCGCCGCCACACCCGACGCATTGTCGTCCGCGCCGTTGTAGATCTCGCCGTCCCGGATTCCGAGGTGATCGTAATGCGCCGACACGATCAGCATTGGCCCTTTGCCCGGCGTCTTGCCGGCGATCCAGCCCAGAAGGTTCACGCCTTCTGACGGGGCCTTCTCGCCTTCGCCCTGCTCCGGCAGGATCGGAAAGGCGTGTTCATAGGTGGCGCCCACGCGCCGCAGCCCGATCGTCTCGAACCGTTTCAGGATGAACCCCCGCGCGGCGGCATTGCCCTCAGTGCCGGTCTCGCGGCCCTGCAGCGCATCTGAAGACAGAGTCTCTGTCAGGTTCAGCATGGCCGGGCCGTCGATATAGGTGGTGTGATACTGCGCCAGCGATTCCGGTGCATCGTCGCCCCGGTTCAGATAGAGCAGCACACCCGCAATAACGGTCAGGGCGAACAGGAACTCCGCGAGAATGAAGGCGCGCATCTTGGTCATGTCAGGAATCCGGCAGTTTCTTTTGCGATCAACATCTTAGGATTGGTCCTCTGATGTCACAATCAGGTCAGGCAGATGCTTGACGTCGCAGGTGGATAAAGCCAGTTCTGCCTGGAAACTGGAAGGAATTGCCCATGGCCATGTCACGCGAGACACTGATCGGTTACCTCACCGACGCTTTCCCGGAAGCGGAGATCACGCTGACCGACCTCGCCGGCGATGACAATCACTGGCAGGCGGAGATTGTGAGCAGCCAGTTTGCCGGCCTGCCGCGCGTGAAACAGCATCAGCTGGTTTACTCGGCCCTCAAGGGCACAATGGGCGGCGAACTGCATGCCTTGGCTCTGAAAACCCGCGCGCCCGATTCCTGACACTTAGGCGTTGACGGCGCCGCCGGTTCGAGATTGTTTCATCCGCAACCAAGGATGAGGAACCGACCCTATGAAACGCCTGACCTTAACGACCAGCGCCATCGCGCTGAGTTTCATGATTGCAGCCTGTGCGGCGCCTGAAAAGGCTGACGAGGCAACGCTGGACACCAGTGAATCTGTCGAGGAAGTGGTTGCGGAAGCGGACCACACCGTTGAAATCGCCGAGGCCCGCGCCTTCCTTGAGCGCGCCGAGGCCGAACTCGCCGCGCAGAGCCGCATCGCCGCCCAGGCTTACTGGAGCCAGGCCACGAACATCACGCCGGAAACCAATGCTGCCGCTGCCGAAGCTGGCGCCGTTTCCACCAAGCTGGCTGTCTCTCTGGCCAATGAATCCAAGCAATTCGACGTCAGCGTCCTGCCAGCTGACCTTGCCCGCAAGATGACCATGCTGCGGACCGGGATCACCATCCCTGCCCCATCCACGCCCGGCGCAGCCGAAGAACTGTCGCAGATCACCACGGGCCTCGATGCCACCTATGGCACCGGCAAGTTCACCTATAAGGGCGAGGAACTGAACCTCGACCAGCTTTCGACCATCATCGAAACGAGCCGCGACCCGGAAGAGCTGAAAGCCGTCTGGGAAGGCTGGCGCACGATTTCCGTCCCGATGAAGGACGATTATGCCCGCATGGTCGAGATCGCCAATGAAGGCGCCAATGAACTCGGCTTCGAGAGCCTCGACCAGATGTGGCTGTCTGGTTACGATATGGCGCCGGAAGAAATGGAAGCCGAAGTGCAACGCCTGTGGACGCAGGTGGAGCCGCTCTATGAGGAGTTGCACTGCTTCACGCGCGCCAAGCTCAATGACGAGTATGGCGACGACGTCCAGCCGCGCACCGGCCCGATCCGCGCTGACCTGCTGGGCAATATGTGGGCCCAGCAATGGTCCTCCATCTACGACGTCGTGAAGCCTGACGTGCCGGGACCGAGCTACGACCTGACCGAGCGCCTGCAGGAAAAGGGCTATGACGCCATCAAGATGGTCGAGACGGGCGAAGCCTTCTTCACCTCCCTCGGCCTTGATCCCCTGCCTGAGACCTTTTGGGAGCGCTCCATGATCGTGCGCCCAGAGGGCCGTGAAGTCGTCTGCCATGCCTCGGCCTGGGACCTCGACGATGAAGAAGATGTGCGCATCAAGATGTGTACCGAAGTGAACTCGGAAGACTTCTACACGGTCCATCACGAGCTCGGTCACAATTTCTACCAGCGCGCCTACAAGGACCAGGACTATCTCTACAAGACCGGTGCGCATGATGGCTTCCACGAAGCGATTGGCGACTTTATCGGCCTGTCGATCACACCGGAATATCTCGAGCAGATCAACCTGATCACCAAGGACGAAAAGCCGGGCGCCGATGCTGACACCGCCCTGCTGATGCAGACCGCACTCGACAAGATCGCCTTCCTGCCCTTCGCCCTGACGGTGGATGGCTGGCGCTGGGGGGTCCTGTCGGGTGAGACCGCACCGGACGCCTACAACACAGCCTGGTGGGATCTCCGACTGAAAAATCAGGGCCTCGTGCCGCCAGCCTCACGCCCGGCCGATGCGTTCGATCCCGGCGCAAAATACCATATTCCGGGCAACACGCCGTACCTGCGCTACTTCCTGAGCTACATCCTGCAGTTCCAGTTCCACAAGGCCGCCTGTGAGCAGGCCGGATGGGAAGGCCCGCTGCACCGCTGTTCGATCTATGACAACAAGGAAGTGGGCGAGCGCTTCAATGCGATGCTCGAAGCCGGCGCTTCACAGCCCTGGCCGGACACGCTGGAAGAGTTCACCGGCACCCGCCAGATGGATGGCAGCGCGATCATCGAATACTTCGATCCGCTCATGCTTTACCTGAAGGACCAGAACGCCACCGAAAGCTGTGGCTGGTAAGTGGAACACCTGCCCGGCAGCATCAGAGCTTGACGCTGCCGGGTATCCACCACACATGCTGAGGCAACAGCGGAGATACCAGAATGACCGATCAAGCCACGCTCGATGCCATCAAAAAGGCCGTCAAATCCAATGACGTCGTACTTTTCATGAAGGGCACACCGACCTTCCCGCAATGCGGGTTCTCGTCCGTCGTGGTGCAGGTTCTGGATTATCTGGGCGTCGATTATGTCTCGACCAACGTCCTGGAAGACCAGGCCGTGCGCGAAGGCATCAAGGCCTATTCCGAATGGCCGACCATTCCGCAGCTCTATGTGAAAGGCGAATTCGTCGGCGGCTGTGACATCGTCAAGGAGATGTTCGAAAGCGGCGAACTGCGCGACTTCATGAAAGACAAGGGCGTCGAACTCGAAGAGGCCTGAGGGTCAGGCCGCAAAGAAGTGTGAGATACCCGTCTCGATCATGTGTCCGTCGGCATGTACCAGAGCTGGTGACGCCACAAACATGACGCTGAAGGCCAGTCCCGTCAGATAGCTTTTTCGGCGACGGAATGGCATCGGATGGCAGGCACGGGCCGCGCGGCGCCATTTCACCAAAGTGTAGACGACAAGATAAACGCCCAACAGGGCTGCGCCCCATACCGCAATATGTATGAACAGGTCTGTCATGGGTCTCTCCCTCCCAATCTGCCAGTCTCTACCATAGGTTATCAGCGTTTCGCGCCGTCAAACATCTTGCTGAAAATTGAGGGAAAGATCGAAAGAAAGTGGTAACTGCCCGCACGGGGCAATGTGCGCCCTCTCTTTCCAGTGCGAGGCTTTCGTTATAGCAGGGCGACCATGACCACGACATCCCTTGCCCCAGCTCCGATCCGGCCTGCCAAGGCCCCCAAGGTCGGCATCGTTTCCCTCGGCTGCCCGAAAGCCCTGGTCGATTCCGAGCGGATCATCACCCGCCTGCGCGCGGAAGGCTACCAGATCGCCCCGGACTATTCCGGCGCAGACCTGGTGCTGGTGAACACGTGCGGCTTTCTCGATTCCGCACGGGACGAAAGCCTGGAAGCCATCGGCGAAGCGATTGAAGCAAATGGCAAGGTCATCGTGACCGGTTGTCTCGGTGCCGAGCCGGACGTGATCGAGAAGGCGCACCCCAAAGTGCTGGCGATCACCGGCCCGCACCAGTACGAGGCCGTCATGGACGCGGTACACACGCACCTGACGCCGCCGCACAATCCCCACATGGATCTGGTGCCGGAGAGCGGTCTGCGCCTGACCCCGCGCCACTACGCCTATCTGAAGATCTCAGAAGGCTGCAACAATCGCTGTAGCTTCTGCATCATTCCGAAACTTCGCGGCGACCTTGCCTCACGCCCCATCCATCATGTGCTGACTGAAGCCGAACAGCTGGTCCGCGCTGGCGTGAAGGAACTGCTCGTCATCAGTCAGGACACGTCCGCCTATGGGCTAGACGTGCGCTACAAGCCGGAGACATGGCGCGGCACGGAATACCAGACGCGCTTCCTCGACCTGGCCAAGGGGCTGGGCAGCCTCGGCGTTTGGACGCGCATGCATTATGTCTATCCCTATCCGCATGTGGACCAGGTCATTCCACTGATGGCCGAAGGCCTGATCACGCCCTATCTCGACATTCCGTTCCAGCACGCGTCCGCGCCGGTCCTGAAGGCGATGAAGCGGCCCGCCAAGCAGGACCGCGTCCTTGAACGAATCCTGCAATGGCGCCGCGACGTGCCGGACCTTGCCATCCGCTCGACCTTCATCGTCGGCTTTCCGGGTGAGACGGAAGAGGATTTCGAGATCCTGCTGGACTTCATCCGCGAGGCAAAGATCGACCGCGCCGGGTGTTTCCAATACGAAAACGTCGCCCATGCCGACAGCCGTGACCTGCCGGGCCATGTGCCTGACGAGGTCAAGGAAGAGCGCTGGCACCGTTTCATGGAAGTGCAGGCCAGGGTCTCCGCCGATCGCGCCGCCGCGCAGGTTGGCACCGTGCAGGACGTGATTATCGACGGTCCGGCGGGTGAAGCGGGCGAAATGGTGGCCCGGACCAAGGCCGATGCGCCGGAAGTCGATGCCGTGGTCTACCTGGAGAATGCCGGGCACTTGAAAGCGGGAGACATAGTCTCTGCGGCGATCACTGGAGCGGATGATTACGACTTGTTCGGACAGCCTGTCAGCACGGACGCCTGATCTCGCATTTGGTGGCGATTTGCTTTCTGCAATGCTGACACCGGATGGCGGCGCGCGCACACGGGTTTTTTCATATTATTGAAAAACAATATGTTGACTTATCGTTATTCGATACATCATACTTGCCTTATCAAATCGGAGGCACCCCCATGAAACGCGCGCTCATTTCCCTGTCCGCCCTGTCCATTGCAGCCCTGCCGGCGCTGGCCGAGACGCAGGATTTCCAAGTCGATTCCTTCTCCAAACTGGATGTCAGTGATGCCATTCAGGTCATCTATGAAACGGCTCCCAACACTTCCGTGGTCGCGGAACAGGCCGACGGCGATTTCAGCGACATCCAGATCGAGACGCGGAACGGCGAGTTGTTCATTGACCGGAAAAGCCTGGGCCACGGCTGGAACAGCAATGTGTCGACGGACCTGAAGAACGGTGTCCTGATCGCGAAAGTGAATGGCAAGCGCGTGCCGCCCTATCTGGTCCGCGTGACGTCTCCTACCCTCTCTGCCATCGACACCTCGCGCTCGTCGATCGTCCGCGCGTCGAATATCGACGCAGACACTCTTGAGCTCGAAGCTTCCTCCAGTTCCGATCTGTCCGTGTCTGGCCGCGCCACCTCGGTGGATATTGACGCATCCTCTTCTGCAGATGTGGATGCCCAGGATCTTGTCGCCGGATCGCTCTCTGTCGGTGCCTCATCCAGCGCTGACGTGACGGCGAAGGCTGTTTCGGAGCAGCCGGTTCGGATCAGTGCCTCGTCCAGCGCCGATGTCGAAATCGAACTGGCAGGCAATTCCCAGATAGACCTGACAGCTTCCTCAAGTGCGGACGTCGTCCTTTCCGGCACCTGTGACCGCATTGTGGTGGAAGCTTCATCCTCTGCTGACGTCGAAGCGAAGAATCTGTCGTGCAAGTCAGCCCGCGTGAAAGCCTCCAGCAGCGCAGATGTCACGCTTGAAGTGACTGAAAGTGTGAATGCGACAGCCTCAAGCGGCGGTGACATCAACATTTACGGCAACCCGGCCCAGCGCGACGTCCGCGAATCCAGCGGCGGCGACATTTCAATCAAATCCTGAGATCCCTCTCTCCAATAGGAGCCTGACCATGAGAAAGCCTATCCTTGTCGCATCCGGCCTTGCCGCACTTGCCCTGTCCGCGTCGTTCTACAGCGCGTCCGCTGACACGACCCAAGTCTACAATTTGTCGGGTTTTGACGAACTCGATATCGCCGCCGGGGTTGAAGTGAAATTCGCCCGCTCTCCAGAATACTCCGTCACGGCGGAATTTGATCGAGGCGGCCCGGACGACGTCAAGGTTCGCCTTGATGGGGACCGTCTCTACCTGTCCCGCAAATCGACCAGCGGCTGGGGCAACAAGGTTCGGGTCAAATTCACCGTGACCGGTCCGGACCTCAATGAGGTCGAAGCCAGCTCCGGCTCGTCGCTGCTCGCAGAAGGCCTGCAGTCCGGCCCGATGGAGATTGAGGTCTCCAGCGGCGCGGCGGTGTCTGTGCATGGCGACTGCACGACCCTGGAGATAAAGGCCTCCTCTGGCGGAAGCGCGAATGCCAAAGGCCTGACATGTCAGTCGGTCGAGGCAAAAGCCAGTAGCGGCGGATCGGTTCGGGCTTATGCCAGCGACTCCGCCACGAGCAAGACGTCCAGCGGCGGCAGCGTCGATATCTATGGCAATCCGGCCTCGCGCGCGGCGAACAAGTCGATCAGTGGCGGCTCAACGGATTTCCACGGCGGCTGACTTGCCAAAGCATCGGGGAGAGCGTGCTCTCCCCGGTCTCAGCCGATGTCAAAATCTGCCGGTTTGTAGCCGGGCTTCGGCCATTCCAGATCGAGATCTTCGAGCGCCCCACGCACCAGCCGGGCAATCATGGCATTCCGCCGCGTGCGGCTGTCAGCAGGAATAACGTACCAAGGCGCATGTTCCGTTGAGCAACGCTCCAAGGCCGTCTCATACGCCCCCATGAACTTGTCCCAGTCCCTGCGGTCGTCGAGATCCGCCGGGTTGAACTTCCACAGCTTGTGCGGTTCGACGAGACGTTCTGCGAGCCGGACACCCTGCTCCTCATACCCCACATTCAGCATGCATTTGACGATCACGACGCCATTCTGGGTCATGTGCTTTTCGAAGGCATTGATCTGGTCATAGCGCTGCTCGATGTTTTCGGGGCTGGCGAAGCCGCGCACCTTCACCACCAGAACGTCCTCATAATGGGACCGGTCAAAAATGCCGATATGGCCCTTCTTCGGCACGGCATTGTGGACACGCCAGAGATAGTCGCGGGCCAGCTCGTTCTTGCTCGGCGCCTTGAAGGCTTTCACTTCCATGCCGAGCGGCGTGGTGTCGGCAAAGACATTGCGAATGGTGCCGGACTTGCCGGACGTGTCCATGCCCTGCAGTACAACCAGCACGGACTGCTTCTTGTGGGCGTAGAGCATATCCTTCAATTCGTTGATGACAGCCGCATCTTTCTTCAGGCTGGTCTTGGCGTCTTCCTTGTCATCAAAGATCGCTTCATCCCGGGTCGGCCGTGCCGCCAGGGAGAAAGGCTCGCCGGGCTTGGCAATCAGGTGCTGGCGGACATGCGCAATATCAGGGATGTTCATTCGGTTGGTATCTCCAATAAGAAAGGCCGCACCAGTCTGGCGCGGCCTTCTAGGATGTTCAAGGAATTCAGCCCTCTTACGAGGAGTAGAATTCGACCACCTGGGCCGGTTCCATCTGGACCGGGTATGGCACGTCAGACAGTTCAGGAACGCGGACATAGGTCGCGCTCATGGCTTTCGGGTCGACGTCCACATATTCCGGGATGTCGCGCTCGCCGCTGCCCAGGGCTTCCAGAACGAGCGCCATGTTGCGGGACTTCTCACGAATCTGAACAACGTCGCCTGGCTTCACGCGAGCGGAGCCGATGTTACAGCGGCGGCCATTGATCATGACGTGGCCGTGGTTGACGAACTGGCGGGCTGCGAAGATCGTCGGCACGAATTTCGCGCGGTAGACGATGGAATCGAGACGCGATTCCAGCAGGCCGATCAGGTTCTCGGACGTGTTGCCCTTCATGCGGTTCGCTTCTTCGTAGATGCGAAGGAACTGCTTTTCCGTGATGTCGCCGTAGTAGCCTTTCAGCTTCTGCTTCGCCATCAGCTGCAGACCAAAGTCGGAGACCTTGTTGCGGCGGTTCTGGCCGTGCTGACCGGGCTTGTAGTTACGCTTGTTGACGGGGGACTTCGGACGGCCCCAGATGTTTTCACCGACGCGACGGTCGATCTTGTACTTCGCGCTGTGGCGACGTGACATGGTAGTACCTCATTGTCGACGCAGGTCGGTGGGCGGCGCTCATTCGCACCCACGATTTCAACGGCGGCCCTGCACCATCCCGTTTAGAGACGCGGGGTAAACCTTAAAACCACTGGCAGGTCAAGCCATTCCACTGCTACATGCAACGCAAAAAGCGGGAGGAAAACATGGGCCAGGTAGACGGCAAAGTCGCAATCATAACAGGGGCCGGTAGCGGCATCGGCAGGGCGTGCGCAGAAGTGCTGGCACGCGAAGGTGCCGCCATCATGGCAACCGACATCGACGATGAAGGTTTGCGTATCACCGAGAAGCTGGTGACAGACGCCGGAGGGCGCATTGTAACCGCTCACCAGGATGTGACCGACGAAAGCATGTGGGACGCGATCTTCGGTCAGACAGAGAACGCTTTCGGGACGCCCTCAATCCTCATCAACAATGCCGGCATCGCCATAGCGGGCGCAATCGCTGATTTCACCCTGGATGACTGGCGAAAGCAGATGACCGTCAATGTCGACAGCGTCTTCCTGGGCACACGCGCGGCGATACGGTCCATGGGAACCAAGGGCGGATCGATTGTGAACATCTCATCCGTTGCCGGCCTGCGCGGCGCTGCCGGGGCCAGCGCCTACTGCACGTCAAAGGGCGCGGTCCGGCTTTTCTCCAAGGCCGCAGCCGTCGAGTGCGCCCAGATGGGCTCGGGCATCCGCGTGAACTCGGTCCATCCGGGCATCATCGACACGCCGATCTGGCAGAAATCCATTACCCGCATGACCGAAGCGATGGATGAAGAACGGATCGCTGCGCTCACGGCGCATTCGGGGGCCAATCAGATGGACGTCGAGGCGATCGCAACCCAGTCCAGCCCGATGGGCCGGGCCGGGCGGCCTGAAGAAGTCGCCGAACTGGTCCTGTTCCTCTCCTCGGATGCTTCCAGCTATATCAGCGGGCAGGAGCATGTCGTGGATGGTGCAATGACGGCGCGGTAAGGCCATCTTCGTCAGCGTAAACCCGTAAGTTTCCTGACAGCTTGACGGACTTACACAGCCGCCTCCCTACCCGTCAGGTAAAAGCTGGTCTAATGACCTCTGGCGGTTGGATTCCATGCTCTGCGCACAGGCGGGGCAAATCTATTCGACCCGCCAGCCTGCCGGGGAGTGGCGGGCGCCAGGAAGACGAGCGACAGGCTTATGACGGATCATAGCGGATCAGAGGCACCTACAGCTTCGCCCCTGCAGACCTATCTGGTGACCGGCGCCGCTGGTTTCATCGGATTCCACACGGCTTGCCGGTTACTGGAACAGGGCATCGAAGTCGTCGGGCTCGACAATCTCAACGCCTATTACGACCCCGCCCTGAAACAGGCGCGTCTTGCGGAAATCGACCGGGTTGCCAGCCGCACCGGCACCGCCTTCCACTTCGTGAAAGCCGACCTTGCCGACAAGGCGGCAGTCGATGCCTGTTTCGCGGCGCATGATTTTGACCGGGTCATTCACCTCGCTGCCCAGGCAGGTGTGCGCCATTCCATCGAGGCGCCCGGCGAATATGTCTCGTCAAACCTGGTCGGCTTCGCCAACATTCTGGAAGCCTGCCGGAATGCTGGGACAGCCCATCTCGTGTATGCGTCCACGTCCAGCGTGTATGGCGCGAACGACACGACCCCCTATTCCGAGCATAGCGGCGCAGATCATCCACTTCAGCTATATGCCGCAACCAAACGCGCCAATGAACTCATGGCGCATGCCTACAGCCACCTTTACGATTTGCCGACCACGGCGCTTCGCTTCTTCACGGTCTATGGCCCCTGGGGCCGGCCGGACATGGCGCTGTTCCTGTTTACCGAGAAAATACTGAAGGGCGAGCCGATCCCCATTTACAATGAGGGCCATCTCGAGCGCGACTTCACCTATGTCGATGACATCGTCGAAGGTGTCCTGCGGGTCACCGCGGATGTCGCGACGCCTGATGCGGACTGGGATGCGCGGTCGCCCGATCCGGCCACCTCGAATGCCCCGTTCCGCATCCTCAACATTGGCAACAACCAGCCGGTGGCCCTGCTCGACTTCATTGATGCGCTGGAGGAAGCTCTCGGCCGCAAGGCCGTGCGGGACTTGCTGCCCATGCAGCCGGGCGACGTGAAGCGCACCCATGCCGACGTGTCCTTGCTGAAATCCACAGTGAACTACAATCCCACGACATCGGTGCGCGAAGGTGTGGGCCGGTTCGTGGACTGGTACCGGGATTTCTATGGCGTCCCGGCAAACTGACGGCGCCTAGTCCGGCTTGACCGTCGTGCGATACTCCCGACCCGCATAGATCAGCGAATTGCCGTCATCGCCCAGCACGGCATCCATGACTTCCCCGATACAGACATGGTGCGTGCCGACCTGATTGTGCGAGACAAGCTTGCACTCGAACGCGACCAGCACGCCTGAAATGACCGGCTGGCCGAACAGTCCGGACTTCCATTCGGTACAATCAAACTTGTCCGCATATTTGTCCTTCAGGCGGCTCGCAAATACATCGGCCACCAAGGATTGGTCGTCCTTCAGAACATTGACGCAGAATGTCCCGTTCCCGAGCAGGACCGGAGTCAGAGAAGACAGCTCGTTGATGCAGATCAGAAGCGTTGGATTCGGCGTATCGGCGCTGACCGAGGACATGGCGGTAGCCGTTGTGCCTGCCCGCCCGGATGGCCCATTTGTCGTGATGACGTTCACCGTCGCCGCAACGAGGCTCATGCCTTCGAGAAAACGCTGGCGGAGCGGAGCGGCGTCTCTGGAGGACCGGGGGGCGTCACTCATGATCAATACTTTCGTCCGTGCCTGGTTCGCTGGATGGGTCCGCGACAGCAGACCGACCTTAAGGAAGAAGTTGTATGGTATGCAGGTCGCGCGACAAGGGTTCTTGTCTGTGCGCGCACAGTATCCGTTTCCCGGAGAGCGGAGCGATCCCCGACAAGGGTCACCCAAACATGCAGAAAAAATTGGAGCGGGCGAAGAGATTCGAACTCTCGACCCCAACCTTGGCAAGGTTGTGCTCTACCCCTGAGCTACGCCCGCATCCTTATTAGGGTATTCACGGCGTTGCCGCCGAGAGGCGTGATAAAGCGCATCAGCCCCGGCTTTGCAAGACGGAAATTCTGCGAAACTGCACAATTTCCACCTTCCAGGACTCTGACCTGTGAATACCTATCCGCGCAGCACCGGGCGGATCTGATCGGGCCGCACTTCCCGGCCCTCGACATCCACGAAAGCCGCCCGGATGGCACTCTTCGACCCGGCCTTGGTGAAGCTGATTGGCGGCGCTTCCCCCTGCCCCAACCAGGCATCGCCCCATTGCGTCAGGCCGATCAGGATCGGCCTCAGCGATAGGCCGATGGCGGACAACACATATTCCGGCCGGGCGCGCTTACCAGGCGCCTTGTAGGATTTCTTGGTCAACAGGCCAGCATCGACCAGTTTTTTCAGGCGTCCCGACAAAACTGTCCTTGGGCATCCGAGCTCCGACTGGAAATCATCAAAGCGCCGGACCCCATAAAGGGCGGCGCGCAGGATCAGCAGAGTCCACCTGTCTCCAATCAAATCTATGGCTTTCGCCAGATTGCAGGTATCGGGCGAGACGGGTGAGCGGCGGACGAGCGGAATCTGGGACATGAGTCATCTCTGGATAAGTTCGGTTTTTAAATCCAGCCTGTTTCCCTATTCCTGCCTTAAAATATGGGGCAAATGCCCAGAGACCCATCACTTGGCGAGACAAATCATGCGAACATTGACCTCTTCATTTCTTCTTGGCCTGATGGCAACCGGCCTTGTGGCCTGCAGCGCGCCAGCCGGACCGGAGCCCACCGACTCTGTAGGCATGAGCATGGGACAAGCCGCTGCGCTCCCCTCTCCGGCGGACCTCAAGGCACAGTCCTGCCCGTCCGGAGCGTCTTTCGTGGCGCCATCTAAACTGACCATAGAAGCCGACTCCCTCCCGCTCTCGGATCGCACAAATGGCGCGTCCCTGCCTCCCGGTGTGCGCTTTGCCGGGGGCTGGGCCCTGACCTCTTCCAATGAAAACTTTGGCGGGCTTTCAGGCATCGAATTGTTGCCTGATGGAGACTTCCTCACCGTATCGGATACGGGTGCGTTCGTCTGGATTGGCCGCGAGGCTGGCAAACTGTCGGGGGAAGGTCGGATCGCCTATATGAAGGGGCAGGACGACCAATTCCTGCGAGGCAAGACCGAAGGCGATTCCGAGGGGCTCGCCCTGAAGGACGGACTTGCCTATGTCAGCTTTGAACGCCGTCACCGGATTGAGGCGTTTGCGCTGGAGGCCTGTGGTGCCTCTGCGCGCGCGGCGCTGGTCGCGAGTCTGCCCGGCACAATCGAAGGCACGGACATTCGCGAAAATTCTGGCGCCGAAGCCCTTTCGCTCGGCAAGACCCTTCGCGCGGGATATGAACAGCTCATCGGGGGCAAGTCGCCGCTTGTGGATTTGACGGCGACAGGCGCCACGGTCACGCTGCACGATCCCCTGAGCACTGATTTCGACAGCCCGCTGGTGGGCATGACAAATAGCATCGCGCTGGGCGATCAGGAAACCGCCGGGTCGGTCGTCTACAGCCTGCGCCGCAATTACAATCCGGTGTTTGGAAACCGTCTCGCCGTGGAAGCAGAATACATGGATGCAGGCGGGTCCAGCCGCCGCGGACTTTTCACGCTCGCTCAGCCCATGAATGTCGACAATTTCGAAGGCATCACGGCAGAGACCCTGGCCGATGGCACGCACCGGCTCTGGATCATTTCCGACGACAATTTCTCGGACCGGCAGCGCACCCTGCTTTTCGCCTTCGATCTGGTGGGGGAAGCCCACTGAGACAATTCAACACGTGACCGCACGCTGGCCTCTTACAATCGCCGGGCCGCCGGATTACATCATGATCCAGCATGAGGGCTGCGTCGTTTGCGACGGACTGATCTCCGGCGACCTTAATTTCCGTCAGGGAGCTGGCATTCTGGCTCGGGCCGTGGTCCGGGCTCATCTGGCACCCACCTAGTATCTAGGTTGACGGGAGTGAATATGCCCCGCGGCGTTCGCGGTTCTCATGCGCCTTTTCCCGTGTGCCACAGCCCGGCGCCAAACAGCCAACCCAACGGATTCTGTGATGGACAAGACCGATCTGCGACACCGGATGCGAACCTTGCGGGCCGAAGCCGCCGCGCGCGATCCGGACGCCGCCGAGTCGGTGGCTGAGAAATTTCCGATGAAGCTGCTTGAGCGGTATGGTCCGGTTGTCGCCGGCTATGTGGCGATCAATGAAGAACTCGATCCGGCCCCCCTGATGATGCGCCTGGCTAAAGCCGGCGCCGAGCTTTGCCTGCCCCGCATTGAAGATACGGGGCAGCTGACCTGGCGCACATGGCATTTCGGCGAGCCACTCGAACGCCGCCCCTTCGGCCTGTCCGAACCCTCTGCCGATGCGCCGATGGCCCACCCGACCCTGATCCTGACACCGCTGCTTGCCTTTGACGGCATGGGCAACCGCCTTGGCTACGGCAAGGGCCATTATGATCAGGCCTTCACAAAGCTGCGCTCCGACGGCCGCGCCTTTGCCTGCGCGCTCGCCTATCCAGCGCAACAGATCGATTCCGTTCCAAATGAACCGCATGACCAGCCGCTGGACTGGGCGGTTACGCCGATCGGCTCGATTCCCCTCTTCATGATGCGAAACATGAAAAGTTTGACGGACACAGACCAGACCACCTGAATCTGGCTTGGCACTTGCGGGTTTGCCGGTAAAGGTAAACGCAATATGAATAAGTGTGCCGTTTTGAATATAGTGTTAAGCTAATGAGACTGTCTGGCGTATCAGTTCTGGACGTTGTTCTGGCATCCTGCCTGGCTGTAGCACTTGCTACAGGTCTGGTATGTTACAGCATGCCCGGCCCATCCGCCGTCACCCATATCCAGTCTGATGTGCCGACCTATTATCCGACGCCTCGCGCGGTGGAATCATTAACTCTGGCAGCAAGCATCCCCATCATTCCTGCCCATGCGGTGGCGGCTCCTTCGCGGATCCAGCAACTCTCAAAATCAGGCAAGAATTTCCGCTCGGTTTTGGGCGTTGAACCGGTCGAGGAGGCTTTCTGGCTATCGAAATGGTACGCCAGCGACTCATTTTACGGCGGACGCTGGGCGCCGGAGAACATCGTGAACACCGTTCGGGGCGCTGAATTCAGGGTCGAGCGTGAACCGGACACGCGCATCCCGTTCTCGATGGCGGAAGCCAAGTCGAAGCAACGCTTCGGCTATGGACGCTACGAGGCGGTCATGCAGGTCGGCAGGGGATCAGGGCTTGTCTCGGCCTTCTTCACCTATACCGGCCCCTATGATGGCGACCCGCATGACGAGATCGATATCGAGTTTCTGGGCAAGGATACGTCCAAGATCGAATTCAATTACTGGCGAAACGGAAAGCGGGGCAAGCACGCCATATTCGACCTCCCGTTCGACGCCGCAGCCGCGCCGCATCTCTATGCGTTCGAATGGGCACCTGATCGCATCACCTGGTATGTGGATGGGGTGGCCTATTATGAGACCGAACCGAATGATGCCTTCATCCCGCAACACGCCGGGCGGCTGTTCTTCAGCCACTGGACCGGCACGCCTCCCATGCAGGGGTGGCATGGCAAGCCCGAGTTTAAGTCCGGCGAAGCCACGATCGTCAGCTGCGCCTCATTCACGCCTGCAAACAAGACTGCGCCCGCCTGCGGTGACAGTTTCCAGCCACCCCTTTCAGGATCGGCTGGAAACCCTGTTTACGCTACTTTGAGTCCTTGAGGACCTGTTCGCGGGCGACGGGCAGCAATTCTGCCATTTGCTCACGAATGCGGGCATCCGTCCGGTCGATCCCGGCGGTATCGAAATCATTTCGGACTTTGCGGAAAACATCTTCATCGCCTGGCTCTTCCAGATCGGACAGAACGACCGTCTTGGCATAGGCCTCAGCATCAGAGCCCGTCAGGCCCATGAGATCCGCCGCCCAGAGGCCCAGAAGCTTGTTCCGGCGCGCCATGACCTTGAACTGTGTTTCCTGATTCAGCGCGTAGCGGGCTTCTTCTGCGCGCTCGCGATCATCGAATGTGCTCATTGGGAATGGCCTTTCTGGACGGTGGTAAATGACCTGTGCATATAGTCGCTGACTTAAGGTGTGCGCAATAATTGTTTCTTTGCCCAGATTGGCGTAACAGTCGCGCTTTCTGGGGTGGCTGAAAACGATTCCTGTTGCAGCGATCCGGAACCCAGCAGGAGGCCCGTCCGCATGAGCAAGAAGCGCGTTATTTACGAGGGCAAGGCAAAGATCCTCTATGAGGGCCCGGAACCGGGCACGCTCATCCAGTATTTCAAGGATGATGCAACGGCCTTCAACGCGCAAAAGCGCGCCGTGCTGGACGGCAAGGGCGTCCTGAACAACCGCATCAGCGAGTTCATGATGACGCGCCTGTCGGCTGTCGGAATTCCCACCCATTTCATCCGCCGCCTCAACATGCGCGAACAACTGGTCAAGAAGGTGGACATCATTCCGCTGGAAGTGGTCGTCCGCAATGTTGCCGCCGGCACCCTGTCCAAACGCCTCGGCATCGAGGAAGGCCAGGTCCTGCCCCGCCCGATGGTTGAATTCTACCTGAAGGATGACGCCCTCGGCGATCCGCTGGTGACCGAAGAGCATATTGCGGCCTTCGGCTGGGCTGCAGCGCAGGAATATGATGATTTGATCGCCATGTCGCTGCGCGTGAACGATTTCATGTCAGGCCTGTTCGCCGCCGTCGGAATCCGGCTCGTCGACTTCAAGCTTGAGTTTGGGCGCCATTATGAAGGCGATAGCGACGTGCCGCGCATTCTGCTCGCTGACGAGATCAGCCCGGACAGCTGCCGGCTCTGGGATTTCGAGACTGGCGACAAGCTGGACAAGGACCGGTTCCGCCGCGACCTTGGTGGTGTGACCGAAGCCTATGCGGAAGTTGCACGCCGTCTCGGCATCCTCAAGGAATCCGGCGAAACCGACAATGTGGTGAGCTTCAATGGCGGCAAGTGAGCCGGCAGAGAACATGATTCCGAACGAGAGATTTCAGTCCATGACCCCTGCCACGAAAGCCAAGACGCGTAGCAAGGCCTCCCGGCCTTCCGGCCTCGCGCCCATCCTCGCCACGACCCTTTTGCTGGTTGGCATAGGATACGCGGTCAGCTTGTTTCAATAGGCACAAAATCGGGCTATGGGGGCCCGACTCAGACTTCCCAGGAGATCCCTCATGAAAGCCATCGTCCACGTCGCGCTGAAGAATGGTGTCCTGGACCCTCAGGGCAAGGCCGTTGCGGATACGCTGGCACGCATGGGTTACAAGGAAGTCGAAGCGGCACGCATCGGCAAGGTCATCGAGCTGGATCTTGAGGACGGCCTTTCCTCCGACGCCGCAGAAGCGCGGGTCAAGGAAATGTGCGAAAAGCTTCTGGCGAATACGGTCATCGAAAGCTATCGCTTCGAGCTGATGAACTAGGTTCGTTTTTCTTTAAACTTCAAACACGTACACCTCCCAGAATGGGAGCAGAGTGCAGGTAAAATCATTTAGTGAGCAAGTATTCACTTGCTAATGCGTGAATCTGTGCATAAATTGTCTTCACAGACATGGAGGGCCAGATGGCGAGACCGTCAAGCACAGATCAATCCAAACCCAAGCCGCGCGCCCGCAACGCCCGCCCCAAGATCGAACGTGCTGCGCTGAAGCTGTTCATCCATGAAGGCATAGACGCCGCCACCACGCGTGAGATTGCCGAGAAAGCCGGTGTGTCCGAAGGCGCGCTCTACCGTCATTACAAGGGCAAGGATGAACTGGCCCTGTCGCTGTTCATGGAAACGCACAATCGCCTCGGTGCGATGATGGCGGAAGCGCTGTCGGGCGACGGGTCACTCGAAGACAAGGTCCATGCTGCCGTCGAGGCCTATTGTGCGCTGGCCGATGAGGACTTCCTGCTCTTTTCGTTTCATCTTGTTTCACTCCATCGCTTCCTGCCCTATGACAAACGACGCGAGGACGATCCGGTCTCGATCACCGAGAAGATCATTGCCGGCCTGATCCAGGAGGGGCACATCCCCAAGGGCGACCCTGCCCTGAAAGCCGCCATGGCGCTCGGCGTGGTCATGCAAGCTGGCCAGAACAAGATCTACAACCGCCTGCCCGGTCCGTTTTCCCAACACGCGCCCGCTATGGCTCGCGCGGTCATGTGCGTCCTGAAGTCCTAGCGATCCGTCACACAAGGAGTCCGACCCATGCGCGGTCTCATCTTCACGCTCGTCTACTACCTTCTCTCAGGGGTCTATGTCCTGGCCTCCCTGCCTTTCCTGATCCTGCCCGGCCACACACCTGTTCGCGCGATCATCCGCAGTTACACGCGGGCCATGAACCTCAACCTTCGATTTGTGGCAGGCATCCGCAAGGAAGTGCGTGGGCAGAGCAATCTGCCAGAGGGCCCCTTCATCCTCGCGGCAAAGCATCAAAGCTGGGGTGACGGGTTCCTCGTCTATCCGGAAGTGAAAAACCTTGCCTTCGTGACCGGCGACCATCTGGAGAAATTCCCGCTCGTCGGCGGCATCCTGCGCAAGCTGGGCGCGATCGTGATCGACACTTGTGGCGGCGGTGACCGCAAGGCCGCCTCGCTGGCGGAAGGCATGGAACGCGCCCGCGAGGAAGGACGTCGGGTGCTCATCTATCCGGAAGGCCATCTGGCTCCGGTCGGACACCATTTCCGCTACAAGGCAGGCGTCTGGCACATGGCGCGCGCCATGAATGTCCCCGTCATTCCAGTCGCGACGAATATTGGCCTGTTCTGGAAACAGCAGGAGCGTACAAAGACACGTGGCACCGCTGTCATCGAATTCCTTCCCGCCCTGGACCCAAGCTTGCCGAAAGCCGAATTCCTCGAATTGCTCACGGACGTGACCGAGGCCCGCACCGCACAACTGGTGGCGGAAGCGACCGGCGAACCAGTGAAACCGGCGATCCTGATCCCGGATCCGCCGAAAGGAACGGAGGCGTCACCGACCCCGGACGACCTAGCCGCATTCAGCAAGCCCTGAACGGTCTCACAAAAGTCTTTACGAGTCCCATTTTTATTGATAAACAATAATAACTCAGGTGATCCCGGGGGCCAAATCGGGATCATGAAAATGACGACAACCACATCAAAGATCGCGCTCGGACTGTTTTCGGCTGTGCTCGCAACAGCATTGATGCCGGCGTCAGCCGCTGGCTGGAAAGTCTGGGAGGGCCACAATGAGGCAGCACCCCGAGCCATCCTCACCGATACGAGCGACCGCGCTGGCGCAGTCCTGGTCTGCGACCCAATAGGGAATATGTCTGCCATTCTCTCTATGGAAGCGGGCAGTATCTCTGATCAATTGGACATTCACGCCACCTACAAGCGCGGCGAAACTGCCCTGATATCTGCAGGCAACGAGAGCGCACTCGAGACCACTGTCCGCTACTCGCCTGCCAACAGCGTCATCGAGATTGAATCACACACCCCGGCTGCAAGAATCTACAATTCCGCCATTCGAGGCGTCCCCGTCATGATTTCGGTTGAACATGCTGGGAAAGTGGAAACGCTTTTGCCAAAGCCGGACCAGACCTTCAGGGCGTTCGCCAAAACGTGCAACGCCGCACGCATGACTAACGCTAAATAGCATATCCGGAAAGCGTGCAATCCCCTTCGATTTAGGGTTGACGCACAGGGTTGTCGCATGACCATCTTTTCGCATGCAATTGCGAAAGGATGGCCCATGTTGAAACTCCTGACCCCTATAGCTGCCATGGCGATAGCGGCTACACCTGCGCTCGCTGACCCGGCCCAACGCGTCTGGACCCAAGAACAAGATCAACTGATCCAGGTCGATAGTGCAGACGCCGGCAAAGACCCGAATTTCAAAAGCCTGGTCCGGATCATCAAGGCGGAAGGCGGCGATTATCCGACCATTCAGTTGAGCTGTCAGATTACCACGAGTGGATACAAAGCCCTGAATTTCAGCGTCCAGCTGGATCCCGAAAACACCTATGAAGACGATGCAGACCGCAGTCCGCGCTTCCACCATATCTCGGGGATCATGACGGTCCGTGACGAGAAATTTCCGGACCGGTACGCGTTTCATGCCAAGTCGACCAAGCTGATCCCTCTTAGCCGCGAGGTGCCCTCGCGCATCTACAATTCCGTTGTCCGCGGAGACCAGGTGCAGCTGAAGGTACAGGGCAAGCAGCGCAATCTTGCCCTGCCGGCTAAGAACGACGTATTCATCGCCTTCGCCAAATTCTGCCCCGTGACTAATGGTGGCAAGTTCGATGTCTCGGTCTTTGAGACCCTCAAAGGCATGGAACTTTCTCCGAACCTCTAGGGGTAGAGGCCTCCGCTACGCTGCGATCCCTACCCCAGCAATGCCTCACGCCACATGAGCAGCTTGCGCTCATAGTCGAGGGACGCGTAGGCCGGGCTGGTGGAGGGCGCAGCCTTGGCCTCAATCGCGGGCCGCACAGGGCGCGCATGTTTCTCGAAACTCTTTGCCGCCTTCCCCCCGTTCAGAACCACGCGTTCGATCCCCGGATGCACCTCAAAAAAGGTCATGAAATCGTTTGGCACCTCATCCTTTATGTTTGAATCCAGACTGCCCTCGCGCTGGCAGAGTTTCAGGACGTCCCAGACCGCCACGCCCTGATCTTTCAGGATCGCCGTCCGTTCGGCATAAGGCCGCTCTGGCCCAGCCCCGAACATATCTCCCATGATGCGCCAGAAGGCATTTCGTGGATGACCGTAATATTGGTTGGCTTCGAGTGAGGCGATGCCCGGCATGCTGCCGAGAATCAGGATGCGCGCATCTGGATCGGATATGGGATCAAAGCCCTGAATGATCATCGGCCTTACCTGTCTCGCAGGTTATGCCGTCGCCGGGATGATCGTCACGCTCTCGCCACAGCCACAGGCATCGGTCTGGTTAGGATTGCGGAAAACAAATTTCTCGTGCAGCGGCGTGACTTCATAATCCACTTCACTGCCCAGCAGGAACAGGACAGCCTTGGCATCGATTACGATGGTGACCCCATTGTCTTCGACCACTTCATCCAGCGTCTCGGGCGCTTCGGCATAGTCCATGACATATTCCATGCCCGCGCAACCGCCATTCTTCACGCCTACACGGAGATATCCGGCACCTTTTTCCTGCATGATCTCCTTCACACGCGTTGCAGCGGCGTCGGTGAGCTTCACGGGCTTGGGTCTGGGTCTTCTGGCCATGACAATCACATAGGAACGAAAGCGTTCCGGTTCAATTAAAGCATGTTCAGCGCGAGGCGGGCTTCGTCCGACATGCGGGAAGGATCCCAGGGTGGGTCGAAGGTCAGACGCACTTCCACATCCTGTACGCCGTCAACGGTGCGCGCGGCCGTTTCTACCCAGCCCGGCATATCACCTGCCACAGGGCACCCAGGCGCAGTCAGCGTCATATCGACATCGACCTTGTAGTCGTCATCAATATCAACCTTGTAGATCAGGCCAAGTTCGTAGATGTCGACCGGGATTTCCGGGTCGAACACCGTCTTGAACGCGGTAATCAGATCGTCGGTAATCCGATTCAGCTCATCCTGCGGAATCTTGGAGCCCGTGTCCTCGGAGGAAACATCGACCATGTCGCGAGATGTCATATCGTCTGCCATGACGTCACC
Organism: uncultured Hyphomonadaceae bacterium; assembly: GCA_913057945.1. GTDB lineage: Bacteria > Pseudomonadota > Alphaproteobacteria > Caulobacterales > Hyphomonadaceae > Hyphomonas. The sequence continues at coordinate 218,906 of CAJXOF010000005.1, forward strand.
TATACCAGCATTTCCCGCGCCTTGGCGAGCGCCGCGATGAAGGCGTCCACTTCGGCTTGGGTGTTATAAATTGCGAAACTCGCTCGCGCTGTGGCGCTGACCCCCAGATGCTCCATCAGGGGCTGGGCGCAATGATGCCCTGCACGGATGGCGATGCCGTACCGATCAAGTATCTGAGCAATATCATGAGGGTGTGCCCCTTCAAGGCTGAAGGCCAGTACAGCCCCCTTGTGCGGCGTCTCACCATGAATGGTCAGGCCATTGACGCCCCTCAGTCCCTCATGGGCCCGCGCGTAAAGCGCATCTTCATGCGCCTTCACATCTGCGTGTTCGAACGCCGTCATCCAGTCGAGCGCGGCTCCAAGGCCGATCGCTTCAAGGATCGGTGGTGTGCCGGCTTCGAATTTGTGAGGCGCTGTATTGTAGGTCACCCGGTCGCGGGTGACGATTTCGATCATTTCGCCGCCGCCCTGATAGGGCCGCGCGCGATCCAGTGCTTCAGCTGTCCCGTAGAGCACGCCGATACCGGTCGGACCGTAGAGCTTGTGGCCGGTCATGACATACCAATCGCAGTCGAGCGCCTGCACATCGACTTTCAGATGGACCGCGGCCTGGCTGCCATCCGCCAGCACTTCCGCGCCCGCTCCATGCGCCAGCCGGCAGATTTCCGCCATGTCCGTGACGCTGCCGAGCACATTGCTCATATGGGTGATGGCAACCATGCGCGTTTTCGGACCAATTGTTTCGGCAAGCTCTGCCATGTCCAGCGAACCATCATCGTTCAGGCCCACCCATTTCAGGACGGCGCCATGACGCTCGCGCAGGAAGTGCCACGGAACGATGTTGGAGTGATGCTCCATGATGGAGAGGATGATCTCATCGCCCGGTTCAATCCGCCCGGCGAGCGCAGAGGCGACAAGGTTGATGCCTTCCGTCGACCCCTTGGTATAGACGATATTCTCTGTCGACGGCGCGTTGAGGAATGCGCGGACTTTCTCGCGCGCGGCCTCATAGGCCTCCGTCGTCTCGTTGGACAGAGTATGGATGCCACGATGCACATTGGCATAGGCCGTGCGCGACTGGTTCGCGATCTTGTCGATCACCGCATTCGGCTTTTGCGCGCTGGCGGCGTTGTCCAGATACACCAGCGGCTTGCCATTCACTTCACGTGACAGGATCGGGAATTCCGCGCGGATCGCATTGATGTCGAAGGAACGGCTCATGCGGCGGCCAGCCAGGCTTCGGCTTCCGTACGCAGCACTTCCTCTAGCGCTCCAGCTTCGGCGAACGCCTCGGCCACGAAGGCTTGTGTCAGCAGGGCGCGGGCCGTCTTTTCCGGCAGGCCGCGCTGGCGCATGTAGAACAATTGGTCATCATCAAGCGCGCCGCTCGTATTGCCGTGCGCGCATTCGACATCGTCCGCATAGATCTCAAGCTCGGGCTTGGCAAAGACAACCGCGCCCTCTTCCAGCAGTAGCGCCTTGTGTTGCATGTCGGCGTCCGTGTACTGGCCTGCCGTGCGCGGGACAAAGAACTTGCCCTGGAATACGCCGGTGCCGCCATTCAGGACAGCGCCCTTGGTCAGCTGCCGCGTAACACAGGAATTGGCCCCGTGACGCACATGGGTGGTAAAGTCCGCATGCAAATCCTTGCCGACAAGATAGGCGGCATTCAGCGTCGCCTTTGCACTCGCCTCCTGATGCGTCACACGCGTTTCGAGCCGCGCCAGCTTGGCACCAAAGGCGAGTGAGGTCTGCGTAAAGTGCGAATTCGAATCGAGATGGACGAGCGCCGTTGACGCAATCGCCTCTTCTGGCGTGCCGCGCTGATAGACCGTGCGGTTTACCGCGCTGCCTTTCTGGAGGGTAAATTCGATTACGGACGATGTCAGCCCCGCCCCACCCAGATGGCTCTCCGATACGGTGAGCGCCATATCGGGACGAACCATGACAACGACACGCGCGAAATTCGCTTCCCCTTCGCCGCTGAACTGGAAATGGAGACGCGGAAGCTCCTTCGAGGTGACTTCCAGCAACAAGGTTGCAGGCCTGGCCTTGCCACCAGACAGGGAGGCCGCCAGCGCACCCAGCGGCACGTCTTCGGCCGCTCCCAGGGCCTGAGCCTCGTCTTTCTCGAAAACTTTCAGCCCGTCCGGAATATGGTCCGGCGGGAAATAGCCGTTTGGCGTGAACCGGAACACCAGTGCACCGGCATGCGGGATCGGATCCTGCGCGGGTGACGTGGAGGGACGGTCGAGACCTTGCAGGGCCGCCTTGAAGTCGGTCCATTTCCAGGCTTCCAGCCGGCGATGCGGCAGGCCCGTCCTGCAGAATGCCTCAAACAGCCGCTCGCGCCGGGAATCCTCCGGTTGCATGCCATAGCGCGCGACCAGCTCCAGCTCCGCCGTCGTCGGATTGGCAATCATGTCCCGCAGGGCTGTGGTCACGCCACCTCCCCGAGGATGCCTTCATATCCTTCTTTTTCCAGCCGGTGCGCCAGCTCAGGTCCACCGGTTGCCACGATACGGCCCTTGGAGAGGACGTGCACCTTGTCGGGCTGGATATGGTCCAGCAGGCGCTGGTAGTGCGTGATGACCAGCATGCCGCGATCTGGCGACCGCATGGCATTCACGCCGTCAGCCACGGTCTTGAGCGCATCAATGTCGAGGCCGGAATCGGTCTCGTCGAGAATCAGGAAATTCGGTTCCAGCATCATCATCTGGTAGATTTCGAGGCGCTTTTTCTCGCCGCCGGAGAAGCCGACATTGAGAGACCGTTTCAGCATTTCGGTGTCTAGCTTCAGCGCCTTGCCGATTTCGCGGGATTTCTTGATGAAGTCCGGCGCGGAGATCTCGTCCTCGCCGCGGGCCTTGCGCTGCGAGTTCATTGCTGCCCGCACGAACGTCATCACGGGAACACCCGGAATCTCCACCGGATACTGGAAAGACAGGAACAGGCCCTTGGCCGCCCGCTCTTCCGGATCCATGTCGAGAATATCTTCGCCATTCAGCTTGGCGGAGCCGCCGGTGACTTCATAGCCGTCGCGGCCCGTCAGGACATAGGACAGGGTCGACTTGCCAGCGCCATTAGGCCCCATGATCGCGTGGACCTCGCCTTTCGGCACTTCCAGTGACAGACCATTGATGATGGTCTTGGCGGCATCTTCTTCGCCGACAGTGGCGGTCAGGTTTTCAATCTTCAACATGGTGCGCATGTAAGCCCCCTAGCCCGGTGCGAAAAGCCCCGGATGCAGGAAATGACGCGCTTAACCTCCGGAAACTGGGCTGGAGGCCTGATTCCCGGCTTTTTGCCGTGTCTCTATGGGGTCAGGCGTCCCGTTGGGAGAGCATGTCGGATTCGCGGACAGACAGGGTTTCCGTCCAGAATGTCAGCGTTTCGCACTGACCCTGCGCATTCAGCTCCGCTTTGAGAATGCCACTTGTCCGGTGAGGCTCGTCAAGTGCCTCTATCTTGCCGCCAGCCGTCCAGTGGGCCCAGCCATCACCGATTCGGTCGATCTTGAACGACGTATCCACGATCCGGGCCCAGATTTCGGCGAAGGCCTCACTGATCTGGCCTGCCCCCTCGATTGGCTTGTTGAACGGCGTCTGGAAGAATTTTGCGTCCGCGCTGAACAGGGATTTCAGCAAGGCCACATCGCCGCCATCCTGCGCGCGGGCATAGGCATCGAGCCAGTCTGCGAATGCGTCCGGATCAGCCAACGCTGCCCTCCAGGCTCACCTTGAGCAGGCTCTGGGCCTCGACCGCGAACTCCATGGGCAATTCCTGCAGCACTTCGCGGACAAAGCCGTTCACGAGCAAGGCGACGGCCTCTTCTTCACCAATCCCGCGCTGGCGGACATAGAACATCTGGTCATCAGATAGCTTGGTCGTCGTCGCCTCGTGTTCCAGTTGCGCATCAGCGCGGCGGTTCTCGACATAGGGCACGGTATGTGCGCCGCAGCGATCACCAATCAGCAGGCTGTCGCATTGGGTAAAGTTACGCGCCTTGTCGGCCTTGCGGTTGATCGAGACGAGACCTCGATAGGTGTTATTCGATTTGCCGGCCGAGATGCCCTTGGAGATGATCCGGCTGCGCGTGCGCTTGCCAAGATGGATCATCTTGGTGCCAGTATCGGCCTGCTGACGGCCATTGGTGACGGCGATGGAATAGAACTCGCCAACGCTGTCATCGCCGCGCAGGATGCAGCTCGGATATTTCCACGTCACGGCTGAACCCGTCTCGACCTGGGTCCAGCTGATCTTGGAGCGGTCGCCCCGGCAATCGCCGCGCTTGGTCACGAAATTGTAGATCCCGCCCTTGCCGTTCTCATCACCCGGCCACCAGTTCTGGACCGTTGAATACTTGATCTCGGCGTCTTCGAGCGCGACCAGTTCGACCACGGCAGCGTGAAGCTGGTTCTCGTCGCGCATAGGCGCAGTACAGCCTTCCAGATAGGAGACGTAGGCGCCTTCATCCGCAATGATGAGCGTGCGCTCGAACTGGCCGGTATTCTCGGCATTCATGCGGAAATAGGTCGACAGCTCCATCGGGCAGCGCACGCCCTTGGGCACATAAACAAATGTCCCGTCAGAGAAGACCGCGCTGTTCAGCGTCGCAAAGAAATTGTCCGATTGGGGCACCACCGTGCCGAGATATTTCTTCACCAGATCCGGATATTCGTGAACCGCTTCGGAAATCGACATGAAGATCACGCCGGCTTTTTCGAGCTCCTTGCGGAAGGTCGTGGCGACGGAGACAGAATCAAAGACCGCATCGACGGCCACGCGGGGCGTTTCGCGTGCGGTGGCTGCGGTTTCAGCCGCGCCTTCCACGCCCAGCAGAACTTCAGCTTCGCGCAATGGAATGCCGAGCTTCTCGTAGGTTTCGAGAATTTCCTTCGGAACGTCATCGATCGACTCATACTTCGCGCCGGTCTTGGGCGCGGCGTAATAATAGTAATCTTGATAATTGATGGTCGGATAGTCGACCATCGCCCAGGTCGGCTCCTCCATGGTCAGCCAGCGCTTGTAAGCGGCCAGGCGCCATTCGAGCAGCCATTCCGGCTCGTTCTTCTTCGCCGAAATGAAGCGGACAGTGTCTTCAGACAGCCCCTTCGGCGCCATGTCCATTTCGATATCGGTGATGAAGCCTGCGGAATAGTGCTCGGATTCGAGCGCCTTCGCGGCGTCGACCGTACCCTGGGCGATGCTGTCCTTCACCTTCACTTCGGTGCAATCCTCGTCATGATCTTCCATACCGCCGCAGCAATCCATTATGCGGTTTCCTTCAATACCGTGCGCCGGGCCGCTTCCAGCCAAGCGTCTGCCACGCCCTTAAAGTCTTCCGGCGTGCTGTTCCATCCAAAGCTGGTGCGGATTGCCGATTCCGCAAGGGCGTCAGATGCACCCATCGCCAACAATACGAGCGACCGTTTCACCTTGCCAGACGAACACGCAGACCCAGCGGAAATGCACACACCCGCCAGATCCATCGCCATGACCTGCGTTTCTGCCGCAAAGCCCGGCTTGGCAAAGTTTGACGTGCCCGCCAACCGCTCTGCAGCCTTGCCCATGATCGTGACGCCCGCCTCTCGTTCGAGACGCGTTTCCATATCATCGCGATATTTCGATAATATAGCATATTTCGGCAAATCTTTCACTGCGGCTTCTATCGCTGCACCAAACCCCGCCTGCGCGGCGACATTCTCCGTGCCCGAGCGCAGCCCTCGCTCCTGCCCTCCGCCGTGCGTGACGGCTTTCAAGGGCGCTCCGGCCCGGTGCCATAATGCCCCCGCGCCTTGCGGACCCCCAATCTTGTGGGCCGACAGGCTGAGATAGTCGACGCCCAGCATACCAACATTGACCGGGATCTTGCCGAGCCCCTGCACGGCATCGCAAATCGTCAGGCCGCCGGCCTCGCGCACGATGCGGGCGGCTTCTGACACGGGCTGGATCACGCCCGTCTCATTGTTGGCGAGCATCAGGCAGAGCACCGGCGTGCTGAATTTGTCATGATCCCAATCCGCCACCTGAGCCTGCAACTGGTCCAGGTCCAGGGTCCCGTCTGGCGTCACATACGCCGTCTGAACACGGGCACCGGAATATGCAGCAGCCTTGGTGACGGCCTCATGCTCAATCGCTGAGACAAGGAAGGTGCAATTTCCCTCCAACGCCACAACAACGCCATGAATTGCCAGATTGTCGGCTTCGGTGCCGCCGCCTGTCAGGATGATGTCTTCCGCGCGACTTCCGATTGCGCCCCCAATCGCCAGGCGGGCCCGCTCCAGTACGCCGCGCGCCGCCCTTCCGGACGTGTGGACGGATGACGGATTGGTCGCGCCCATGTCCCATACATCCAGCATGGCCTGGCGGGCTTCTGGCCTCAAAGGCGAGGTTGCATTGTGATCTGCATATATCATGTGGGGGATATACTAACTTCCGGGCGTTTTTGCAGGTGTAGAAAAATTTGCTTTTCACAGCTCAAATGGCTTATGACCGCGCCCTTCCCCTGTGACCAGCGAGTATGACATGGCAGAACTCATCATTCCGGGCCCTCAGGGCCGTATCGAAGCGCGTTACACCGAGCCGCCGCTTCCCGGCGCGCCGATTGCGCTGATCCTCCATCCCCACCCCAAAGCGGGCGGAACGATGCAGGATCCGATCTCCATTCTCCTCTACCAGATGTTCGAGCGTCATGGTTTCGGTGTGCTGCGCTACAATTCGCGCGGCGTCGGCCGCAGCCAGGGTCAGTACGATCAAGGCATTGGCGAACTGGAAGATGCGGCCTTCGTGCTCGATTACGTCGAAAACCTCGCCGAAAGCCCGCGCTTTGTCTGGTGTGCCGGCTACAGCTTTGGTGCATGGATCACGTTGCAGCTGCTGATGCGGCGCCCCGAGATCGATGGCTTCCTCGCCATCTCGCCCCCGGCGAACCATTATGACCTCTCCTTCCTCGCACCTTGCCCGGCATCTGGCCTGATCGTGTCCGGCGATTCCGACTCGATCTCTTCACCTGAAGATGTCGAGCGCGCGCTGACCAAAGTACGCGTGCAGAAAGGCGAGCAGATCGACCGCACAACGATCAAAGGCGCCAACCATTTCTATCAGGACCAGCGCGATGAACTGATCGGCCTGTGCGAAGACTACCTCCTGCAGCGCCTCGCAGCCGCAGAAGAAAAGCTCCGCCTCGAAGCCGAGGAAGACTAGGAAATCAGCTTCCCGCCCCGCATTGGGGCGGGAACGCCTGTTGTTGACGGCCAGCTGATCGGCAAGTTTCTCGCGGTTCGTGCTGCCAGGAAGGCAAACGCCTCCGCCTCAATCGAATCTCCCCGCCAGCCCACCGTTTCTGCTGCATGCACGTCGCACCCGGCCGCGCGTCTCAAAGCCTCCATCAGAACCGGATTGTGACGCCCGCCACCACACGCGATCATGCGTGCCGGGTATTCCGGCAGCTGGGATAACCCTGCCGCAACCGCACGTGCCGTGAACTCGGTCAGGGTCGCGGCGCCATCTTCGACAGACAAGCCGCGGACCATGCTGGCATTGAAATCATATCGGTCCAGAGATTTCGGAGGGGGCTGGTCGAACCAGTCATGACCCATCAATTGGTCCAGAAGCCCTTCATGAACACGGCCCGCCGTAGCGAGACGCCCGCCAACATCATGCGTGCCAAGGCCATGCCCTTCGACCCATTCGTCGATGGGCCCATTGGCCGGCCCAGTGTCAAAGGCAACCAGCGCTCCGTCGCTCATTCGCGCCGTAATGTTGGCTACCCCGCCGAGATTGAGAACACACGCCGCCTCATCGCCCAGCCGCTCCAATAGAGCGGCATGATAGGCGGGGGCCAGCGGCGCGCCCTGCCCGCCCGCAGCCACATCATCGGTCCGGAAATCATATGCTAGCGTCACCCCCAGCGCGGCCTGCAGCGCGGGACCGTCAATCAGCTGCAGTGTTGCGCCGAATTGGTCGCCCTTTGGCGCGCGATGCAACACGGTCTGGCCATGTACCCCGGCAAGGCGCGGCATCGGCCCAGCCCAGCCTTCCAGCAACCTCTCCCATGTCGCCAGATGCGTGTGGGTGACCACCTCGCGCGCCTCAGTAAAGATCGTTTCCGGCTGTGGCCCGGTCCAGTTCCAGGCCCGCGCGGCATCGGTGGCGCGTTGCAGCACAGCGCGCTCTTCGGGCAAATATTTGCGCTCTGCCGTCGGTCCGAACTCCAGCACCTGCTCGCCATCGGTCAGGATCAGCGCGGCATCGACGGCGTCCAGCGACGTGCCCGACATGAAGCCCGCCACCCAGTGTGGTTCATATTTTTCACTCGCGGAGTTCAAGATATCGACTTTCCATGTTACGCGCGGCAGCTTCACGGAGACACGAGAAGATGAGCGAATACAAGTCAGAATTCCTGAAAACCCTGTCAGAGCGCGGTTACCTGAAACAGGTCACGCATCCGGCAGAGGTGGACGCCTATTGCGCCAAGGGAATTCCCACAGGCTATATCGGCTTTGATGCGACGGCAGACAGCCTGCATGTCGGCTCTCTGCTCCAGATCATGATGCTGCGCCACCTCCAGAAAAGCGGCGGCAAGCCCATCGTCCTGATGGGTGGCGGCACAACCAAGGTGGGCGACCCGACCGACAAGGAAAAGTCGCGCCCCTTGCTGACGAACGAGCAGATCGCGGCCAACATGGAAGGCATCAAGAAGGCATTCCAGCCCTTCCTGACCTTCGGCGACGGCCCGACTGATGCCATCATGGTCAATAATGACGACTGGCTCGGCAAGCTCGGCTATCTCGAAATGCTGCGCGAAGTGGGTGTCCATTTCACCATCAACACAATGGTGAAGCAGGATACGGTTGCCCGCCGCCTTGCTGCCGAGCAGCCCTACACCTTCCTCGAATTCAATTACCTGCTGATGCAGTCTTACGACTTCCTCGAACTCTTCCGGCGGCATGAGTGCCGCATGCAGATCGGCGGCTCTGACCAATGGGGCAACATCGTTGGCGGCGTGGACCTCGTTCACAAGGCCGCAAGCGGCGACGCCTTCGGTATCACTGCCCACCTCATCACGACCGCATCCGGCGGCAAGATGGGCAAGACCGCCGATGGTGCCGTCTGGCTCAATGCTGACCGCAAGAGCCCCTACGAATACTGGCAGTTCTGGCGCAACACCGAAGACGCAGATGTCGGCCGCTTCCTGCGTCTGTTCACGGAGCTTCCTCTGGACGAAATCACTCGCCTCGAAGCCCTTGAGGGCGCCGAGATCAACACCGCTAAGGTCGTCTTGGCCAATGAAGCCACCAAATTGCTGCATGGAGACGCCGCTGCCAAGGAATCCGAAGCTGCTGCAGCGGCTGTGTTCGCCGCAGGCGGGTCAGCGGATGCGTTGCCGACCGTAGATGTCTCAGCCTCCGACCTTGAGGCAGGCATGCTGGTCGCGGCCGCGTTCACGGCGGCGGGCCTGACCGAGTCCAATGGCGCGGCTCGCCGCCTGATCAAGCAAGGTGCGGCGAAGGTGAACGACGTGTCTGTGTCCGACCAGAATGCGGCCCTGTCAGCGGGAGACCTTGTCGACGGAACGATCAAGCTGTCGGCCGGCAAGAAACGTCACGCTCTGATCAAGGCCGTCTAGAATTCCTCTTCGGGAATGGGCGGCAATTCTGACGGAATAGGCTCATCCTCGGATCGGGCCTGTGCCTCTGGAATATCCGTATCAGACGGATTCTCGAAGATTCTGCGGATGACCCCCGGTGCCAGCGCCGACAGCGGATTCACGGAAACGTTCGCCTTTTCCAGGCTGCCCCGCACGCTATAGGTGAGGGAGAATACACCCTCTCCGTCACGGCCGACCACAAGGTCCCCGATGATCGGAATTCCTCCGAGTGCGGAATTCATGCCAAAGCTCGGCACCAGAACCCCATCGACATTGATCTCGTTGTCTGTGCCCAGATAGCCATTCACCGTCAGGCCGAGCGCTGGCCCCTGCGCCTTGCCTCCGGTCACGACATACCGGTCGCCAGCCACCGTCAGCGGCACTTCGATCCGGGAGAACAGGACGCCATCCCCGCCAAGTGTGTCGGCAAGGCCGCGCAGGGAGGCCAGAGAGAGGATTTGTGTCAGGAAGGGAGCATTCCGCAACCGTCCATCGCTGACCACGATGTTGAATTTCGACGGGTTCCCGTCACGCGCAAGGGTTCCTTCCAGATCCAGCCTTCCGCCTTCCAGGAAGTCGAGATCGAGGAAGGCGCTGGTAATGAAACCGGCATCACTGCTGACCACCTTGATTTTCGTTCCTTCAGGAGACGAGCCGTCAAGATCAATGTTGAAGGCAGATCCGTCGTCGGTCGTGCCCGTTGCGGAGAGCTTCTGCATGCCGTTCACAGTCGATCGCCAGGTCACATCTGCATTCCGGACATACATGCCCGCCCCGAGGGTCAGCGTATCGACGTCCGCCGTAACGCTCAACGGCGTGCCATTGCTGTCATTTGCGTCGCCCAACGCGCCAATGCCGGGCAAGGCGCCGGAGAGGTCCAGATAGCTGCCGGTCAAGGTGACTTCGAGATTGCCATTCGCGCCCCGTGCAATCTCGCCATTCACATCTGCTGTATCAGCCAGGAAAGCTCGGCGCAGATCCGCGGATACCAGCCGGGAATCCCCGCCCAGCGTGAACTTGCCATCAAGATAGGCTTCCTCACTGGTGAACAGGACATCGGAGGAGAATCCTTCTTCCGCACGCTCATAGTGGACCGTGACCTTGCCTTCCTTGCCGGCCGTTTTCACCCAGCCAATCTCGGACAGGTCGAGCCGGGCTGCAGTCAAATCCATCGCGACATTTGCCACTGAAACCTCTTCCCCCTCGACAGAGGCCTGCACCTCTGTTGGCACCTCTCCGGTGAGATAGGCCCGGCCCGGAAGACCGAACCGGTTGAGCACGTCGGGCGTGATGACCGCGGTTGCCGACAAGGCCGAAGGCGCCTCATCATCCTTGAATCCGTCGCGCCAGCTAAACTGAACCGGAGATGGCCCGAGATCGCCGAACCCGGTGATCGTCATGCCATCCTGATTGACCTTGATCTCGGCCGTTGCATTGGTGAGATCGATACCGAGCGCAGCCCGCTGCAGGCCACCATTGGCAAGCGTGGCAATTGTGGTGTGTCGCACAGCTTCATCCGGAACATTATCGAGCGCGGGGCGGAACATCTCGAACGTCGCCTCCACGTCGCCGGTCAGGCGGTCTTCATCAAAGCCGAGCTGGAGCCGGGACTCATTCAGTATCTTGATGACATTGGCGGCAGGGCCATGTCCCTTGGCGAACACCCGGAAATCCTCGCCTTTTGGGTTGAAGGCGGGAAAATCGACCAGCGCCTCATCGACATCCCAGCCACCATAATCGCCGCGGTCGACCGTCACGCGGAAGCTATTCCCGGTCAGGCGTCCCTTGCCAACCGCATTCTGAGCCGCCGGCAAGTCGTCGAGGAATTTCACATCGGCCGAATTGATATCGAAGGTCAGGTTGAGGTCTTCATCTCGCAGGTAGCCCTCGGCAAAACTGTCGCGCTGGAGTGTCATTTGTGCGCGCAAATTCGACACGTCTGTATTGCTGATCCGCTTGTCGGTGAAAGATCGCGCTCCGGTCCCGAGCGACACGGGCCAGAAGGCGAGAACGGTTTCCTTGGTCACGGACCCCTCTGTTTCGAGTTCGATCGTACCAAGGATCGGCGGCTCGTTTTCCTGCCGGTCGGACGTCAGCGAGATGTCGGCGGCGAATTTGAACAGCGTGTCATTGGAGACGAATTCAAGCTGTGTGTCCTTGAATTTGCGGTCCGGGAAATCCGCATTCCCCTCTGCGCGGACATCGCGCAAAGTGACAGGCGCGGCGAAGGCCGGTGTGAAATCCAGAGTCAATGCATTACTACGCAGCTTGAAGGGCCGGGGGCCTGTGTCCTTCAGGGCATTGGCAAGCGTCAGGTCCATCGCACCCGCAATCGGACCGAACCGCGTGGACGTGCCGGAAATGAGGAGTTCATCATTGGTCGCCGCATAGGTCATTTCGAGGTCGAGATCGGACACCTTCATCCCATCTTCCCCAAAAGGCAGTTCGCCCTCGGCAAGCTTGGCCTTCACGCCGATCTCCTCAACCCCCGCCGCGCTGGACGTATTGAACTCGACCGTAATGTCGGCAGGCACACCGGAGAGAAATTCACTATCGGTCCCAAGCCTCGCAGCCAAATCTGCCAGAGACCATTGGGCGACCGCCAGGGACGCCTGCATGCGGCTGCCGAGTTCGCTGGTATGAATGTCGATTGCCAGACCGGCGGGCAGGCCGGCACCGACCCCGCTGCCGGACATCGACAGATCCAACCCGTCCTCATTCACCAGTAACAGGCCCCTGGAATCCGTCAGGGTGAAAAGAGTCGCGTTGTCAGCGCCGAAGACCCGCATTTCGAATTCTTCGTAAGAGAGGCGCTCAAGGCTGATTTCACCCTGCTTTTCCCGAAGGGCGACCAGGACCTGCGGCAACACGGCATTGATGCGTTCCAGCCATTCGCTCGGATTTTGCGGCATCTCGCCAACCGGTATTTCAGGCAAAGGGTCACCCGCAATATACCAGAGGTTCTCACCGGCTTGCGTGACATTGATCCAGCCATCCACCAGGTCCAGCCCGAGCACCTCGACATCGCCCATGACCAGCGCCGAACTCGACAGTACAATACGCGCGCGATCGGACTCGGCGGCAACATTGCCCTCCTCATCCAGCAACTTGATGTCGTGACCGGTAATCAGGACGCGCTTGTCTTCCGAGGACCATTCGAGAAAAACGTCTTCGACCGTCACCGGCCGTCCATTGCGGGAATTGGTCAGCGCCTGCTCAATGTCATCCCGAAACATTTCGAGTTCGATGGGGCCGCTGGACAAGCGGAAGACCAACAGCGCCGCCAGCACGAGAACGACAAGTATCAGCCCCCCGAGTATTTCGAGAATGACAAGTGAAGCTCTCTGGCGGACCAAATCGGGGACTCCGGAATTCTAAGTCTAAAAATTGCGTTCCATGGCGATATATGCACACGAAGCTGACGGCACCATAGGAGGAATACATGGCAAAAGTACTGCAAGACGGTGAAAAGGCTCCTGATTTCTCAATGCCTTCCACTTCCGGCCCCATCCAGTTGAAGGACTTTGCGGGCGGCTATCTCGTTCTCTACTTCTACCCGAAGGATGACACGCCCGGCTGCACGAACGAGGCCAAGGATTTCTCGGAGATGATTGATGCGTTTGCGGCGCGCAATGCAAAGATCGTCGGAGTTTCTCGGGATCCGCTTTCAAAACACGAGAAATTCGCCGCGAAACATGACCTGAAAGTCATCCTCGGCAGCGATGAATCGGGCGAGATCACCGAATCCTACGGCACCTGGGTCGAGAAAAACATGTATGGCAGGACCTATATGGGCATCGCCCGACAGACCTTTCTGATCGGACCCGACAGTTCAATCATTAAATCTTGGAAAAAAGTCCGGGTGAAAGGTCATGCAGAGGACGTTTTAGACCACCTTCCTGACCCTACAAAAGCGAATTAGGACAAGGTTTAAGGGGTAAGAAACGAATATTAACGAGCAATTTACCCTGATGCGCGAATATTTTCATGAATTATGCTCGCAAGGGGTTCCGTCCCTTAGTGATTCCGGTATTTATATCTCTAGGGTTTGGGAACTTACTGTAGGTGTTGTTGCAGTAGGCGGTGTGATTCCAGCGACGGGTGGCGTGAATGGCGAAATGGAGTGCGAACCTCAAAGCGACGTTCGATCGCGCATTTCCTGAGCGACAAATATATCATCGTAGCGGCGGCACAGTCCGTTACATATCCATTTCCCCATGGCAGCAGGCCATCTGCGCACTCGGCGCAACGGCCCTTGCTGGATGGACCATTTTTCTTACTGGCACATTTGCCCTTGGCGGCTCCACCGGTTCACTGACCGGCAGCTCCGATGATCGCGAACTGGCCAAGTATGAGCGCTGGGTCCAGGAACTGCGCGCCAAGGATGCCCTCTCGCGCTCCCTGCTCGAAGAGCGCACTGACGCTTTCCAGCGCGAAACCGCAGAATGGGAAGATCGCCAGAAGGCGCTTGAGGAATTGTTCGAACAGCTGAAGGGTGACGAAAACCTCGACGTATCCGCTCTCAAGGGTGACGGCGCCGACCTCCTGGTCCAGGCCTCGATCGAGGAAGCTGACGACCGTCAGTCTCGGGACAGTTTCCGCATGACAGCGACCCTCGACACGAGCGGCAACCGCGTCAGCGTCAGAAATTTGAAGTACAATCAGGAACGCATGCTCGACGAGGCTGAAGATCTCGCCATCGAACGCGCCGAACGCGCTCGCAGCGTCATCCAGCTGACCACGATCGGCAGTGATCGCATCATGGAAAGCGCCGAAATGGGCGGGCCGCTCGTCTCCATGGCCAATCTGACCGCCGGCGGCGAGACGCTCTCACCCCAGGATGCCAGTTTCTATAATCGGCTGACCGAGACTCAAGCTCGCGTCGCCGAGATGCAATATTACGAACAGATTGTTGAAAGCCTGCCACTTGGCGCCCCGGTCGGCGTACCCTTCCGGTACACCAGCCCCTATGGCATCCGGGTAGATCCTTTCATCAAGAGACCGCGTTGGCACAATGGCATTGACGTTGCCGCTTACGGAGGGGCGCCAATCGTGGCGTCTGGTCCGGGCACTGTCAGTTTCGCCGGCGCACGGTCAGGGTATGGACGAGTTGTCGAAGTGGATCATGGGTACGGCTTCAAGTCGCGCTATGGTCACCTGCGCTCTATTACTGTATCAAAGGGCGATACGGTAGACGTTGGCGATCTCGTGGGGAAGATGGGCACGACCGGAAGAAGTACCGGATATCACCTTCACTTTGAGGTGTTTTTCAACGGTAAAGCATATGATCCAGTAAAGTTTTTGAAAGCAGGCCGTCATGTTCACGAAGAATAGCAAATCCAGTGACACCCCTACCCCAGCAGAGCCCGTGAAAACGGCACCGGCGCAGGACGCCATCCGTGGTGCATCTTCCAAGCCTGCAGCCCGCGCAGCCTCCATCATCTGTGCAGACATGAAGATCAACGGCTCCGTGACGTCCGAAGGCGCACTGCAGATTGATGGCACTGTCGATGGCGACGTCGCCGCGACGGACATCACGATTGGCGCCAGCGGCCACATCACCGGCGAAGTGAAAGCCGAAGTCGTTCGCGTCAAAGGCCGCATCAAAGGCTCGATCCGCGCCCGCAAGGTGGAACTCGAAACCGGCGCACACGTCAAAGGCGACATCGTTCATTCGTCGCTGCAGATCCAGTCGAACGCCGTATTCGAAGGCCAGGTCAAGCATGCAGACGATCCGCTGAAGGACACAGCTCCAAAAGCGGCTTCCGCAGCCAATGAGTCGAAGCCTGTCGCGTCCTCGGGTCCGTCCGCCTACGGTATCTCGACTTCCGCTTCCTGATCGATCAGGACGTCATCTTAATCAAAAAGGCCGGCTCCTCAGGAGCCGGCCTTTTTCTTTGGGGTTGCGGGTCTATCCGCTCAAGAGGCTGCACGCCTTACAATGGCCGTCGTCATCTTTGCGCCTTCAACGATGACCGTGTCGCCGGTCCGCACGATTTCGCCCTCGACCACCTCAGCCCGCCAGACCGTGTCGCCAATTCGGACCTGACCAGCACCTGAAATGAAGTCACCCATTGCAAGGCCACGCTGGCCGACCAGGCTGACCATGCGCTTGTTGAGGGTTGGGTGTTCTTCGCCCCGCCCGCGCAGACCGGAAAAGAACGTCCGCCCTGCCAGGACCAGAGCGAAGGCCGCAATTCCAAACACGATGAGCTGCCCTTGCCATGTGGTATAGGCGTCCGGTCCCAGGTAAGCGAACGCTGCGGTGAGCCACGCGGCAACCGCCAGCATCATCAGGTCGAATGTCCCGGTCAGCATCTCAATGCCGAACAGGACCAGCCCGAGCGCCAGCCAATGCCAGATGGTGAGTTCGGTGAAAATCTGTTCCATGATGCAGGTCTCCCAAATGACGTTGAGTTCTGTACCGGTGCCTGACGCACGGCCGGGCACCGGAAAGCTTTAGTACTCAGTACGTGTCGGTGGTACGGCGCCGCCTTGCTGCGGGTTCAATTGTGCCTCTTTTGCCGCGCCGGTCAGGCCCTTGATACCCTCAATGGCCCCCAGGATACTGGAGAACTCAGCGGGGATGATGACCGTCCGCTGCTGCGGGCTTGTCGCCAGCTTCTCGAACGCCTGTACATAGGCTTGGCCAAGGAAGTAGTTGATCGCGTTGACGTCGCCCTTGGCAATCGCCTCGCTGACCATTGCGGTCGCCTTGGCTTCGGCCTCGGCCTCGCGCTCGCGGGCTTCAGCGTCCCGGAAGGCGGCTTCACGTCGACCTTCCGCTTCCAGGATCTTGGCCTGTTTCTGGCCCTCAGCCTTGAGGATAGCTGATTGCTTGTCACCTTCGGCAGTGAGGATCTCCGCCCGCTTCAAACGTTCGGCCTTCATCTGGCGGTTCATCGCTTCGGTAATGTCTGCAGGCGGGCTCAAATCGGCAATTTCGATCCGCGTGACTTTTACGCCCCACGGATTAGTCGCTGAATCGATGACGTGCAGCAAACGCGCATTGATATCATCACGGTTGGACAGGACCTCGTCGAGATCCATGGAACCGACCACGGTACGGATATTGGTCAGGGCAAGATTCTGAATGGCGTTGTGGAGGTTGTTGACTTCATAGGCTGCTGACACCGCATCGATCACCTGAATGAACACGATGGCATCGCATGACACCATGGCATTGTCCTTGGTGATGACTTCCTGCTGGGGAACATCAAGCACGGTTTCCATCATGTTCATTTTGCGACCGACCTTTTGCCAGATCGGCATGATGAAATGCAGGCCAGGCGTCAGGGTCTTGGTGTAGCGACCGAAATTCTCGACCGTCCAATTGTAGCCCTGAGGCACCTGTTTGACCGTGGACACGATCAGAATGAGACCGACGATGGCAATCAGCACCGGCACCGACATTAAAAGGTCCATGGAATCCCTCTCCTTTATAACCCATATTAATCTGGGGGAGAGTTTGCCGATATTCAATAAAAATCGAACAAAAATCGGCGTGCCCGAACCCCGAACACGCCGATAATCACTTGATTTGTTTAACAGTTACTACGCAGCGAGCCCTAAAGCTGGTTCAGCATGTAGTCGGCGCTGGAAACCTTGAACTCGCCGCCGTCTTCGACGTTGAGTTCGGCCACTGCACCATCCTTGACGATCATGGAGTAGCGCTGCGAACGCTGGCCCATGCCGAAACCGCTGGCGTCCATTTCCAGTCCGAGAGCTTTTGCAAATGCCCCATTGCCGTCAGCCAGCATGCGTACGGTCTCATCCGCGCCGGCATCCTTGGCCCAGGCCCCCATGACGAAGACATCATTCACCGACGTGCAGACGATTTCGTCCACGCCCTTGGATTTCAGGTCTCCGGACTTGTCGACGAAGCCTGGCAGATGGCGCGCGGAACAGGTTGGCGTGTAGGCGCCCGGTACGGCAAACAACGCGATGGTCTTGCCGCCGAAAACCTGCTCGGTCGTGCGGGGCTGCGGGCCGTCTGCCGTCATTTCCATGAAAGTGGCGTCCGGAAGCTTGTCTCCGACTTTGATGCTCATCAGCTGGTCTCCTTGATGCTGTAATGCCCAGATAGGACGGCGAGGCGGAGACCACAAGCGCGCCGTCCCTTGCCAAAGACTTACAATTCGCCCAGCATTATGGGGAAAGGGTACTCGGATGGACGCGGACCTGACAGGGAAACTTCTTATCGCCCTTCCCGGCATTGGCGACCCGCGTTTTGCGCGCTCCATCATCCTAGTGTGTGCCCACTCTCCAGAATTCGCAATGGGCATCGTTCTGAACAAGCCGATGGACGGCCTCACCCTGCCCCAATTGCTGCACCAGCTCGACGTACCGGTTGAGATCGATGTGCCGGAAGACCTGGTACTGGATGGCGGCCCGGTCAGTAGCGACCGCGGATTCGTTCTCCACACAGATGATGTGGTAAGCGAGGGCGCGACACTGGAAATTGACGGCACCTACTGCATGACAGCCACACGCGATATGCTGCACTCCATGGGCTCAAAGGCCGCGCCGCGCCGATCGGTTCTTGCGCTCGGCTATTCAGGCTGGGGCGCAGGCCAGTTGGAATACGAACTGGCCGAAAACGCCTGGCTGATCGGCGAGCCTGAGGCAGATCTCGTCTTCGGAGAGAGCCATGAGGCAAAATGGGAGGCCGCACTCGGCCACATGGGCATCGACAGTGGTCGGCTCCAGATTCACCCCGGAACAGCCTGATCAGGCCGTCAGGAAGGCCAGCGCAGCCGCTTCTTCCATCGGGCGAGCGAACGCAAAACCTTGCGCATAGTCGAAGCCGAGACTCCGCAGCTTTGTGGCGTCATCCTTGTGCTCCACGCCTTCTGCCGTTGTGGTCATGTCGAGCCGTGCAGCAAGCAAGGTCAGTGTCCCAAGAATCGTGTCCGTTCGATGCTGCCCGAGACGGCGGGTCAGGCCGTGATCGACTTTAAGACTGTCGGCTGGAAAGTCTGCAAGCCACGCGAACGAGGAATGTCCCGTACCGAAATCATCTAGCACCAGTCCGGCGCCGACGGCCTTGAGGGCCATGACTGCCGCAAGGGCATGGCTCTCGTCCCGCAGGGCAGCCTGCTCGGTCAGTTCGATGCGGAGCGCCTTTTCCGGCAAGTCATACCCTTGCATCAGCGCTTCCACGAGCGCGGGCAATGTGCTGCGCGACAGGTCCCGTGCCGTCAAATTCACATGCATGAACAAATCAGACCGACCGGACAATTCGCGCATTTTGGACAGCGTCTCGGCCGAGCGGATCAACATGTTGGAGGCGAGCGCTTCATCCTCATAGCGGCTGGGCGGATTGCGCAGTTCGCCATCATCCCAGCGCGCAAGGGCCTCGAAGCCGGCGATACGCCCGCTGCCGAGAGAAATGATTGGCTGGAACACCGGATAGAGATCGGGCCCCGGCTGCAGGTCTGACGGATCAATGTCGGCAAATTCGTTGCCCGCCAGCAACATGCCGTGCGCGTCTTCCTCACCGACGAACGCGCCGACAAGATGGATATCCGCGCCGCTCGACAGTCTCAAATCGCACCGGACCGGGCCTTCGGATGTGCTGAACGCCTGAGCGAGGCGCCCCCGGCTCAACCCTTCGAACATCTGCTCAATGGCATCAATCGACCACTGGCCCGCCAGATCGGAAAGATCGCCTCCTTTCGGAGCCTCGATCAGGAGATGCCGACTGACGGCATTCCAGTGCCAACTACCTTGAGGCTGGGTCGACTGATCGGACATCATCTTGAGGAGCCTATCGTCAAGTATCAGACCTGACGAGGGCGAAAAGGACATGGTCGCGGCGGACGCCCGCGATCTCGAGATATTTTTCAGCATGTCCCTCTTCCCGAAAGCCGTTTGATTCCAAGACTTTGCGGGAACGCAGGTTTGATGCCAGTATGCCAGCCTCGATGCGATGCAGCTGCAATTCACGAAACGCCCAGTCGCAAATCGCCCCGACACCCTCTTGCATGAAGCCATGCCCTTGCTGGTCGTGGCCGAGCCAGTAACCCAAGCTTGCGCTGTTGGCAGGCCACGAGCGCACATTGGTGAGTGACACGCCGCCCACGAGTTTTCCGTCCTTCACCCGGCGAATAAGGAAGACATAGGCCCGGCCGGATTTCCAGCCGGCCTTCCAGGCCAGCAACCGCCGCCCCCAATCGGCGCGGGAGTTTGCATCCCTTGGCCAGGTGGGCTCCCAGGGCTGAAGATGCTTGCGACTGCGCTTACGCAGGGCGGACCAGTCCTCGAAATCCTTCTTCCGCGCCGGCTCGATGACCAGGCGCTGGGTGACGATCGCCGTATCCTTGCGGTGAACCGGCATGACCTATCCGGCCAGCTGCTCAACACGCGCCCGGACCGCGCCGAGGGTCGGCTCGGCACGTTCGAACACTTCAGCATTGGTCATCACGCCGGTGGCAAAGTCCGGCAGCCGCGCCTCACGGCCGGTCGCTTCGAGGACGGTCTCAGGGAACTTGGCAGGGGACGCGGTGGCCAGAACGACCGTCGCCACATCCGGGGCGGACGAGAGGCGAGCCACCCGTGTGCCAACTGCGGTGTGCGGGCAGATCAGCCAGCCAGTCTCGGCCTCGAACTGGCGCATCTCTTCCATGGTGTCCGCATTGCTGACGCTCTGCACGCGAATCCCGGAACAGCTCATGCGGCCCTTCGCCGTCTCCGGCAGGTCAGCCTCGCCGGCCTGCTTGAACCGCTCATAAACACCGCGCACCGCGTCACTGTCACGATCAGACAGTTCAAACAGAATGCGCTCAAAATTGGATGGAATTGAAATATCCATGGCCGGGCTTGGCGTTGCCACGGTCTGACGTTTCGACATCACACCCGAATTGAACAGGCGCAGAAGGGAATCGTTTTCGTTCACCGCGCAGACGATATCCAGACCACCCGGCAACAAGCCGCAACGGGCTGCAACATATCCCGCCAGCGCATCACCCATATTGCCGCTCGGCACGATGAAGCGGATCTGTTGCCCGGCAAGCGCGGCCTGTGACGTCGCATAATAGACCATCTGCGCCGCAATCCGCGCCCAGTTGATGGAGTTCACGCCTGACAGGCTGACCCGATTGGCGAAATCGCGATCCGCAAACAGGGATTTCACGATTGTCTGGCATTCGTCGAAATCGGTCTCGAGCGCGAGGTTCAATACATTGTCCGCACCGGTCGTCGTCATGAACAGGCGCTGAATCGGTGAGACACGTTCGAATGGGTGCAGGATCACGAGGTCGGCATGTTTCGCCCCCGCAAAGGCCGCAGCAGCCGCACCGCCGGTATCGCCAGATGTCGCGCACATAATCGTCATGCGGCGCCCGGTCTTGCCCAGCACATGATCGTAGAGCTGGCCAATCAGCTGCATCGCCACATCCTTGAACGCGAGCGTCGGCCCATGGTGCAGCTCCAGCAGCCAGCTGGCCGGACCTGACTGGGTCAGCGGCGTGACAGACTGATGGGCAAAGGTCGCATAAGCCCGCTCACACAGGCCCAGCACTTCCTCATGGGTCAGCGTATCGCCTGCAAACGCGGAAATCACGCGCGCCGCGACCTGCGCATAGGGTTCGCCCGGTTTCGCCGGTTCAATCGACGGATAGGTTTCGGGAACATAGAGGCCGCCATCCGGCGCAAGACCGGCGAGGCAAGCGCCCAGAAAATCTACGGGCTCTGACTGCCCCCGAGTGGAAATATACTTCATTCCCTGTCCCTTCTGCGGAACCGCAACCGGCCCTTTTGATAGTGGAAGGCGAGATACACACCCAGCAATGCCATGGCGAGCCCCCACCATGTGATCGCGTATCCGAAATGCCTCTGTGGCGGCAGATCATCATCCATACGGAGCCGCGCAAACGGGTTCGGCCCGGCCATTGCGCGACCATTCTCAACCAGCCGCAATGTCTGCGGCTCGAACGCTTCCGGCGTCACGCGCACCGACACATCCGCGGGCAACAAATCTGCGAGGCCCGCAATGCTATATGAATAGAAGACGCCCGCGGTCGGCTCATCCGGACTGGCAAAGGCGCTCCGGTTCCCCGGTGTCTTGTAGATGCCCTGCGCCGAGAAATTCAGGTTCGCGCCGCATTCGGGGCCCTGGCACGGCACCGGCGGTTCGACTTGGTAGAAGAGTTCGATGGTGGTGAAGATGACCCGCGCGCCGTCATCGACCGCCACAACGCGGCGCCAGGACGATGCGCCATCGGCATAGGCGTAAACCATGGCTTCGCTGCCGGGCACGACACGCCCCTCCAGCGTCACCCAGTTTGGCTCGGTCTCATCCAGCGCCATCTTCGCGCTGAACCGCCCATATTGCCAATTGCCCAGCATCACCAGGATCACGAGAGACACCAGTGTGAACAGGGTCAGGATGGGAAAAGGGCGAAAGCGCATAAAGTGTCCGAAAGGTCCTGAAAAAAGACCCGCCAGGCAAGTGCGCCGGCGGGCCTGTTATCTTACGTGTCGATAGCGGATGCCAGTCTAACCGCCATAAACCAGGAACGGCACGACATAGACGAAGGCGAACAGGAACAGCCAGACAACGTCAACGAAGTGCCAGTACCAGGCAGCGAATTCGAAGCCGAGATGCTTGTCCGCGCTCATGCCGCCCATCAACAGGCGGATCAGGCAGATCGCCAGGAAGATGGTGCCGATGACAACGTGCGCGCCGTGGAAGCCGGTCGCCATGAAGAAGGCCGAACCGTAGAGCGTGCCGTCATAGGTGAAGGCCGCGTGGCTGTATTCGTAGGCCTGCAGCAGGGTGAACACCATACCGAGAAGGACCGTGAAGACGAGGCCGAGCTTGGCGCCAGAGCGATCATTGTGCTGCAGCGCATGGTGCGCCCAGGTCACGGTGGTACCGGACAGAAGCAGGATCAGCGTGTTGATCAGCGGCAGGTGGAAAGGATCGAAGGTCTCGACTCCAACCGGCGGCCAGCCCGCAAAGCGGGACAGCCCGTCGGCATAAAGCGCATTTGCCGAATCCCATGTCTCACCAACCCGCGCACTTTCAAAGATGGCGAATTCGAAGAAGCTCCAAAACCAGCCCACGAAGAACATGATTTCGGACGCGATGAACAGGATCATCCCGTAGCGCAGGCCGATCTGCACGACCGGTGTATGATCGCCGACCCGGCCTTCCTTGATGACTTCGCGCCACCAGCCGAACATGACCCAGATGACCATCGACAGACCGATGGCAAGCAGCCACCAGGTGCCGGCTTCAAGGCCGAACAGGCCTTTCATGAAAGTAACACCGCCCAGGGCGGTAACGATCACCGAAAAAGACCCCAGCAGTGGCCAGGGAGACGGATTTACGAGATGGAAATCGTGTTTGACTTCGTCGTGAGCCATGGCCCTTTTGACCCCTCTAAAAAATCACATGAATCAGATCGCTCTTTAGACCGCTCCGACCTGCATTTGCAACTGTATCAGCCTGCATTGGCTGAATTCGCCGCACCCTTCTGGGCGGCTTTTTTCTCACCGGAATAGCTGGAACTGTCAAAGAAAGTGTAGCTCAGCGTGATCGTCTCAAGTGATTTCGCGACCCGGTCGTCCTGCATGTCTGCCGATACGAAATACACAATCGGAAGTTTCTTGGTCTCGCCGGGCGCAACGACGCGCTCTTCAAAACAGAAACATTCGAGCTTGTTGAAATACGGGCCGGCATAGTGCGGCGTCACATTATAGCTCGCAATAACCCGGATTTCCTGATCGGACGGGTTAGTAACCTCATAGAATGCCAGCCCATGCTGTCCCAGTTTCAGCGTTTGAGTCGTCTGGAGCGGGTGGAAAATCAGCGGCGTGTCAGCAACATTCGCATCAAAGCGTATTGTGACTTCCTGCTCAGCCATCTTCTCGGGCGCAGCCGTTGCGATGCGCGTGGTGCCGCCAAAGCCGGTTACTCTGCAGAAGGTGTCGTAGAGTGGATCCGCCGCGAAACCGAGGCCCAGCATGGCTGTGAAAACTCCCAGCGAGATCAGAGCGACTTTCGTATTCGAAAGCTTCATGGCTGGCCCTCTTCCGGTTGCGATTCGTCGGCCGGGGTCAGGTTGGGCGGCGGCGCGGCCTGGTCGGGTGTCATGCCTTCCGGCAGCTCATCGATCCGCTCACCCTTGTCATCAACCGAATAGTAGAAACCGCTCTGGCTCAGGTCAGACGAGGACAGGCGAATGAAGGTGATCACGCCGACCAGAATAACAAAGGCGGCGAGCACGATGCCCAGCCAGCGATTGCGACTGTTACGGGCGCGTACTTCAGCCTCATCCGGTATGTAGGCGTCGGTGAACTGACCAGGGTATTTTTCGTTATCGTCGGACAAATCAGGCCGCTCCAATCGGGAAGTGAAGCCCCGCAGCGTGTTCCACGATCAGCGCTGCAAAGACGAGGAACAGGTACAGGATGGAAAAGAAGAACATGCCGCGTGCAAGCTTCATGTCTGCCGCGCTCGCCCCGGCATCGCCCGCATGCGACCGCCAGACCCGTACAGCATAGGACAGGAAAACGAGGCCCAGCGCGAGGGTCACGCCGCCATAAATCCACCCGCCCAGCCCGGTTGCGACCGGCAGCAGCGCGAGCGGCACGAGCAGGATTGTGTAGAGCAGGATCTGGTTACGGGTTGCCTTTGGCCCATGCGTGACCGGCAACATCGGCACGCCGGCCTTCTCATACTCGCCATGCGCGAGCAGGCTCAGCGCCCAGAAATGCGGCGGGGTCCAGAAGAAGATAATGGCGAACAGGATCCAGGCATCAAGCGGCGTGTTGCCGGTGACGGCGGCCCAGCCGATGACGGGGGGGAACGCCCCGGCTCCGCCGCCGATGACGATGTTCTGCGGCGTCGAGCGCTTAAGCCACATCGTGTAGATCACGCCGTAATAGAAGATCGAGAATGCCAGGAGCGCAGCCGCCAGCCAGTTCGAGGCGAGCCACATGAGCAGGACAGACACGCCGCTCATGATCAGGCCCATTGCAAGGGCCTCTTCCTTTGGCACAGCGCCAGACGGGACGGGACGAGTCGAGGTGCGCGTCATGATCTGGTCGATGTCGGCGTCATACCACATATTGATCGCACCCGCCGCGCCGGAACCGAGCGCAATGGCCAGCGTCGCAATGGCCGCCATGACCGGATTGATCGACACGCCCGTCACGCCGACAGCCGCGATCAGGCCAGCAACGGCCGTGAACACGACAAGCATCATGATGCGCGGCTTCAGCAGCTGCACATAGTCGCTGGCGGTTGCATAGCGTTTGGTTGGCGATGCGCTCATGTCAGTCATGGTCTCTTTCCGGTCCTTTCAAGCGAAACGGCCCAAGCGCATCTCGCGCCGGGCCGCCTCGGTTTTCAGACTGTCTGGAAGGCCGAGCCCTTCCTTTTGGCTGTTAGTGGCCGCCCTTGTTGGTGACGTGCGGCAGCTCGTTGAACTGGTGGAATGGCGGCGGCGAAGGCAGCGTCCATTCCAGCGTGGTGGCGCCTTCACCCCATGGGTTCGCTTCACCCTTGCGGCGGCGGATCATGGCTTCGACGAGGCCGACGAAGAAGATCAGCGTGGCAACCAGCGTGATCGCGTAACCGATCGACGACCACATATGCCAGGTGGCGAAGCCGTCAGCATAGTCGATGTAGCGACGCGGCATGCCCTGTAGGCCAAGGAAGTGCTGCGGGAAGAACAGGACGTTCGATCCGATGAACATCAGCCAGAAATGCAGGCCACCGATCACACCATTGTACTTGATGCCGAACATCTTCTCGAACCAGTAGTACCAGCCCGCGAACAGGCCGAACACGGCGCCGAGTGACAGCACGTAGTGGAAGTGCGCAACGACGTAATACGTGTCGTGCAGGGCGTGGTCGATACCGGCATTGGCCAGAACAACACCCGTCACACCACCGACGGTGAACAGGAAGATGAAGCCGATGGCCCAGAGCATGGGAACCTTGAAGTCGATGGATCCGCCCCACATGGTCGCGATCCACGAGAAGATCTTGATGCCTGTCGGAACGGCGATCACCATGGTCGCGGCGACGAAGTAGGCTTTCAGGTCCACATCCATACCGACCGTGTACATGTGGTGCGCCCACACGACGAAGCCGATCACACCGATGGACACCATGGCATAGGCCATGCCGAGATAGCCGAAGATCGGCTTCTTGGAGAAGGTCGAGACGATGTGGCTGATGATGCCGAAGGCCGGCAGAATCATAATGTAGACTTCCGGGTGGCCGAAGAACCAGAACAGGTGCTGGAACATGACCGGGTCACCACCGCCGGCTGGCGAGAAGAATTGCGAGCCGAAATTACGGTCTGTCAGCAGCATGGTCAGCGCGGCAGCCAGCACAGGCAGGGACAGCAGCAACAGGACAGCCGTGATCAGGACGCCCCAGGCGAACAGCGGCATCTTGTGCATGGTCATGCCAGGCGCGCGCATGTTCAGGATCGTCACGATGAAGTTGATGGCGCCGAGGATGGACGCGATACCGGCCGTGTGGAGCGCCAGGATGAGCACATCCATAGCCGGGCCGGGGTGTCCGGTCGTTGAAGACAGTGGCGGATAAAGCACCCAGCCTCCGCCGAAGCCGTTGCCGGGCCCGCCTGGAACCGTCATCGAAATACATGCCAGAACGAATGCCGCGACGGTCAGCCAGAACGAAATATTGTTCATCCGCGGGAAAGCCATGTCCGGCGCGCCGATCATCAGGGGCACGAACCAGTTGCCGAACCCACCGATCAATGCCGGCATGACCATGAAGAAGATCATGATCAGGCCGTGATAGGTGATCACGGTGTTGTAGAAATGCTTGGCGTTCTGGATAGCCACGTCGCCTTCGCCGGCAACGAATTGCGTCATGACGCCAATGCCTGGTTCCGCAAGTTCCCAGCGGATCAGGCCAGACAGCGTGTAGCCCACGACCCCCGCGATAAGCGCGAAGATCAGGTACAGCGTCCCGATGTCCTTGTGGTTGGTCGAAAACAGCCAGCGCGTAAAGAAGCCGGGCTTGTGATCGTGTGCGTCGTGATGGTCGATGGCCACTTCATCCATAGGCATGGCGTGTCACTCTTCCCTGATTACTGTTTGGCGGCGAACTGGGTCGCCTGCTCATTGGATGCAAAAACGTCGACAGTTGCGTAGGCGGCTTCATAGTCACCGGCGAGCATGAACTCGGCCCAGCTGTCGAATTGCGCCTGGCTGACCACGCGAACCTCAATTGGCATGAAGGCATGGTTCACGCCGCAAAGCTCGGAGCACTGGCCATAATACACGCCCGGCTCTTCCACGAGGAACCACCCCTCATTCAGGCGACCCGGAACAGCGTCCGTCTTCACCCCGAACGCTGGCACAGCCCAGGAATGAATCACGTCAGCCGCAGCCGTGTAATAGCGCACGAAGCGGTCTTCGGGGATCACCATCGGATAATCGACACCCAGATTGCGGGGCTTGGACGCGAAGTCCGTCCGGCCTGTTGCGCCTGCATAGTTGTCAGCATCTGCGGAAATACCGACATGAACCGGGTTGGAGACGAATTCCAGCGGATAACCGGAATCATCCACCAGGTCAGGATAGGTATAGGTCCAGTTCCACTGGTTCCCTTGTGCCTTCACGTTCACGAAGCCCTTTTCAGCGGCTTCCGGGTAGTAGTCCTTTGCGAAGCGCTCCTGCTGGGCCGTCTTGCCGTCAGCGATCAGCTTGTCCGACTTGTCGGTGATCTGCTGCAGGTTCGGTACGACGTCCTGATAGTACAGGTTCGGGAAGGACTGGCTGGCGATCGCCACGAGGATCAGCGCCGGCACCACAGTCCAGATCACCTCGATCAGCGTGTTGTGGCTGAATTTCTTCGGCACCGGATTGGCTTTGCGATTGTGGCGCATGATGATCCACAACAGCAGGCCGAGCACCAGCAAGGTGATCAGAACAATAATGATCAGCACGAAGTGATGGAACACATGGATGCGCTCTGCAATGCGCGTGGCAGCGGGCTGGAAACCCAGCGCGCCGTCTTGAGGTACGAATGCCAGCGCGGGACTGGCCATGACGGCAGCGCACAAGGCGGCAAGAAGGTGTCGCACGAAGTTATCCTCGTCTCATTGGAATCTCTGTCCCTCTATCTACAATACGTACTAGCCACAACCTACCACTTTACGCGCTCAATATTGTCGCAGGTTGTCGGCTCCGGCGCGGTTCCGTGGTATGATCCCGGCACGACCGGACAAGACATTGAGAGGTCAAAACCCATGAAAAACGCGATATGTGCCGCAACGCTCCTTTTCGGCCTGGCCGCCGGGACGGCAAATGCGCAAGTTGTCGTCCTCGGCGGCGGGATCGCCGAAGATTGCTACGAGGCCGCAAAGTTCGAGACCGTTTCTCCCAGGAAGGGCGCCGAAATCTGTACGCGCGCCATTGAACTGGAAGCCATGAAACCCAGCAATCGCGCCGCTACCTTCACGAATCGCGGCGTCCTGCAGATGCGCGCGGGCCTCTATGAAAAGGCCCTGTCGGACTATGCCACAGCCAAGCGGATCCGCCCGGATACCGGCGAAACCTACCTGAATGAGGGCGCGGCCCTGATCTTCCTCGAGCGGTACGATGAGGCCCTCCAATCCCTAGATCAGGCCATCGCGCTCGGGTCCAAGGACATGCACGCCGCCTACTACAACCGGGCGCTGGCCAGGGAAAAACTGGATGACGTGGAAGGCGCTTATTACGACTTCCGCCGCGCGCTGGAATTGAAGCCTGACTGGGAACTGGCCGAGTGGCAGCTGTCGCGCTTCGAAGTCAGCACGAACTGATCCGATCCGGGTTTCTGCGCCTTTGCCCTTGCGACGCGCCGGGGTGTCACGCATCTATTCCAGATGACACAGACATCCCTGCCCTTCGACCTGACCAAGGCTTCTGAAATCCTGTCCGACGCTGCGAAAGGCGCGGATGATGGCGATCTGTTTGTCGAACGCTCTCGATCCGAGAGCTTCGTGTTCGACGATGGGCGGCTGAAATCAGCCGCCTTCGATACCGACCAGGGATTCGGATTGCGAGTCGTGGCGGGCGAAACGACCGGGTCGGGCTATGCCTCCGAACTGTCGCTCGACGCCATCCGCCGTGCCGGCGAGACCGCATCGCAAGCCAAGCGTGGGTATGCAGGCCATCTGGCGACCGGGCCCACCCCGACGAATCGCCGCCTCTACGACCCGATCGACCCGACCTCTGCGCCAGACTTCACAATGAAGACGGGATTGCTGGCCGAAATCGACGCTTGGGCCCGCGCTTATGACCCCCGCGTGGTTCAGGTCTCGGTGTCGCTGGCGGGCAGCCACAAGGAAATTGATATCGTTCGTCCCGACGGCGCAGTCTTTTCAGAAATTCGCCCCCTCGTCCGGCTGAATGTCTCCGTGACGCTGGAAGAGCATGGCCGCCGCGAATCGGCCGGCGCCGGCGCCGGCGGACGCGCCGCCTATGAGGACTGGATCCAGCCGGATCGCTGGAAGGCCATGGTCCAGCGCGCGGTGAAGAAGGCGTCCGTCAATCTGCAATCCATCCCGACCCCTGCCGGACAGATGGAAGTCGTGCTCGGGCCTGGCTGGCCTGCCGTGCTGCTTCACGAAGCTGTCGGACATGGCCTCGAAGGTGATTTCAATCGCAAGGGCACCAGCGTCTATTCCGGCCGCATCGGCGAACAGGTTGCCGCCAAGGGTGTGACCATCATCGATGATGGCAGCATTGAACGCCGCCGGGGCTCGCTCTCCTTCGATGATGAAGGTACGCCGACCCAGAAGACGGTTCTGATCGAGGACGGCATCCTGAAGGGCTATATGCAAGATCGGATGAATGCGCGCCTGATGGGACAAGCCCCCACGGGCAACGGACGCCGGGAAAGCTATGAATCCGCCACCATGCCGCGCATGACCAACACCGTCATGCTGGGCGGCGACAAGGACCCGGACGAAATTGTCGGCTCCATCAAGCGCGGCCTGTGGGCCGTGGATTTCGGCGGGGGCCAGGTCGACATCACGTCAGGCAATTTCGTGTTCCAGTGCACCGAGGCCTACCTCGTCGAAAACGGCAAAGTCGTTGCGCCAGTCAAGAATGCGACACTGATCGGGCATGGACCGACCGTGTTGCAGGACGTCACCATGATCGGCAACGACTTCGCCATGGATGATGGCGTGGGCGTCTGCGGCAAGGCCGGGCAGTCCGTACCTGTGGGTGTGGGCCAGCCAACGCTCAAAGTGGGTGCCCTGACTGTAGGCGGCGCTGGCTAAATTTGCCGTCATCTTGGTTAATCGGACTTGCGGCCAACCGCGCCCTTTGACACTTTACCGCCATAATTGAGTCTCGGCTCAATGCGGTGAAGTTACAGTTGAGTTTCCCATGCCCCGTCCGTTTTCATTTTTGCTGTCTGTAGCGTCGGCAGTTTTTGCGTTCACCCTGCCCGCCTCCGCCGATGTGCAGACCCTGTCCGCAGATTCGGCCCACACCCTGGTCCAGCGCGGAGAACTCATCCTTCTTGACGTGCGCACTCCGTCCGAATGGGCGATGACCGGCATGCCGCGCGACAGCGTGGGGGCAAATGTGAAAGACGTGGATTTCCTGGCTCAGGCGCGCGGTGCGGTCCTGGGCGATCTCGACTACCCGATCGCCGTCATCTGCCGGGCGGGCAACCGCTCTAATTTGGCGGCAGCGCAACTCGAAGCGGCCGGCTTTGCAGACATCTACGAGATTGTCGAAGGCATGGCCGGGCTGGAAGGGGTTGGCGACGGCTGGATCAAGCGCGGCCTGCCGACGGACCAGTTCCTGCCGCCGGATCGCTGACAACAGAACAAGACCAATAAAGAAAAGGGCGGCTCCCCATGGAAGCCGCCCTTTTTGTTTGCTTACGGAAGATTGGCTAGAACATCTCGTCCGAAACCATGGAAGATTCCGCCGGCAGATCGCTTCCCTTCATCCAGCTCTTGATGATTGGCGAGATGAGCAGCATGAAGACGCCAATGCCCATCGCGACATAGCCGACATTCGCATAGACGCTGACATAGGTGGCTTTCGCCGCTGCAACGTCCGTGATCTGGCCACCAATGGTCTCGGCGCCGGTCGTGCGGGCAATCACGCCCGCGAGATAGTTCGACAGTCCGGAATACAGGAACCATGCCCCCATCGTCATGCCGACAACTCGGGCCGGCGCAAGCTTGGTCACGGCGGACAGGCCCACCGGCGACACCATCAGTTCACCCATCGTGTGAACCCAATAGATCAGGAAGATGAAGCCGACGGCGGTCATCCCCGCGCCGGACATGCCGATGCCGCCCACGAGGGAGAGGAAGCCAAGGCCTGCGAGGAACACACCAATCGCGAATTTCACCGGCGTCGAGGGCTCCATTTTCCGCTTCGCCAATGCAATCCACATCCATGCGAAGATAGGGGCAAAGACGACGATATAGCCCGCGTTCAGGAACTGAAACACTGGGGTCGGCACGTTGATCCCGAACATCTCCTTGTCGACCAGGCGGTCGGTGAAAAGGGTCAGGGATGAGCCAGCCTGCTCGAACAGGGCCCAGAACGGAATCTGTGCCAGCACGAAGTAGATCGCCGCGAACATGCGTTTCCGCTCGGTACCCTGAAGCTGCACGAAGGAATAACCAACGAGACCAATGAAGATGGCAATGCCAAGCGAGCCGACAAACCAGTCAGGGATCACTTCCGCATTCATGACGAGCAGCATGGCCACCGCGATCACGAGGGCACCGGCGAGATAGCAAGCCATCTCGACATTGATCGGCCCGAGGAAGGATTTCTTCAGCGCTTCCGGATTCGGTGGCTCAGCCTTCCCATCGAGGAATTTCTGCCCCCAGAGAAAGACGAGGAGACCGGCCAGCATACCGATGCCGGCGAGCCCGAAACCATATTTCCAGCCCCAGAGGATACCGATGATGCCGCAGCTCAGAGAGGAGAGCAGCGAACCGAGATTGATGCCCATATAGAACAGGCTGAACCCGGAATCCCGCCGCGGATCATCAAACTCATAGATCGCGCCCACGATTGTGGAGATGTTGGCCTTCAAATAGCCAACACCTGCGATGATGAAGGCCAGCGAGAGAAACAGGATGTTTGTATAGAGTTCCTGCTGCTCGATACGCGTTGTGTAAGCGTCTTTTGCGATTTGCTGATAGACGGCTGCGGTCGGCTCTTTGGCATCGTCCGCGCTCTCCAGAATCTGGAGATCCCCACTGCCCTGCTCGAACACGATACGTCGGGTCTGCCCATCCACATCGACGAAGAGCTGGCGGTTGTCACCGCGCCCTTCATGCTGGATCTCAATTTCAGAGCCGCCGGTGACCACATATTCCTTTGAGCCACTGCCCTCGAAGGCCATGCCGAAATGGCCGAGGCAGAGCAGGATGGCCCCGAACGTCACCGCCTTGCGCTGGCCGAGATAACGGTCGGCCAGCGTCCCGCCGATAATCGTCATGACATAGACGAGCGCCGTATAGGCCCCGTACATGATCGATGACTTCTCGTCAGAGAACAGGAAATGCTGGGTCAGGTACAGGACCAGCAGGCCGCGCATCCCGTAATAGGAAAAGCGCTCCCACATCTCAGTCAGGAACAGGATCGCCAATCCTTTTG
Organism: uncultured Hyphomonadaceae bacterium; assembly: GCA_913057945.1. Classification (GTDB taxonomy): domain Bacteria; phylum Pseudomonadota; class Alphaproteobacteria; order Caulobacterales; family Hyphomonadaceae; genus Hyphomonas. The sequence goes on from CAJXOF010000005.1 coordinate 251,186, forward strand.
GATGGCCAAAAAATGAGGTATCGCGGGGTTTGCCCGCTTCACTCGTCGCAGTGATGTCAGTCACGCGTTCAACTCCCCGGAAACTTATACGAACCGGTACTTTGACCACGCAAACGTCACGGTCTCAAGGCAGCTTGTGCCAAATCAGGAGCGGCGATGGGAGAATTTGTACCCTTAATAGGCCTGATCGACGAAAATGCGGCTCAAATCGCGCTGCCATTCGCCGTGATATTTCTCCAGAAGGCGCTCTGCCGGGGTAATACCTGACCGTGCGATCTCGTCGAGTTCCGTGAGGTAGCCTGTTTCGTCATCCCCTGCGACGGAGAGGTTGGCGCGCCGCTTCAGCCCGGCCCGCGCAATGTCGAGCACGTCAAGCGCGAGGTCCTGCATGGTCCGACCACCGGGCACCGGCGTGCGCAGGCCGAGTGTCCGCACGCCCTGGCGCATGGATTCGCGCTCTGCGTCTGACCAGGATTTCACGAGGTCCCAACACGCATCGAGACTGTCTGAGCAATAGAGCAGACCTGTCCAAAACGCCGAAAAGGCGCACAGATGGCTCCACGGGCCGCCATCAGAGCCACGCATTTCGAGGAATTGCTTGAGGCGAACCTCAGGAAAGATCGTGGAGAGATGGTCGGCAAAATCGTCCATGGCCGGCTTCTCGCCCGGCAGGATCGGCAGCTTGCCATCCATGAAGTCCCGGAAGGACAAGCCGCTGGCATCGAGGTATTTGCCACCGCGCCGCACGAAATACATCGGCACATCCAGCGCATAGTCGACATATCGCTCGAACCCGAACCCGTCCTCGAACACAAAGGGCAGCATGCCCGTGCGATCAGGATCCGTATCTGTCCAGATTTGCGACCGATAGGACAGGAAGCCGTTCGGGCGACCTTCCATGAAGGGCGAGTTCGCAAACAGCGCCGTGCCAAGCGGCTGCAAGGCCAGCGAGACGCGGAACTTCTTCACCATGTCGGCCTCGGAGGCAAAGTCGAGATTGGCCTGAACCGTACATGTCCGGAACATCATCTGCCGCCCGAGGCGGCCGACCTTGTCCATATACTCCATCATGATGCGATACCGGCCCTTCGGCATGACCGGTGTTTCCGCAAGGCTCCAGACCGGGCTGGCGCCGAGGCCCATGAAGGCCACGCCCAATGGGTCGGCGATCTCGCGCACCTCCCGCAGGTGCGAGCCCACTTCATTGCACGTCTCGTGCATGGTCTGGAGCGGCGCACCGGACAGTTCGAACTGGCCGCCGGGCTCCAGTGAAATACTTGCGCTGTCTTTCTTGAGACCAATCAGCTTCTCGGCTTCGATGATCGGCTGCCAGCCGAACCGGTCCCGCAAACCTTCCAGAATCGACAGGACCGAGGCCTCTCCTTCGTAAGGCAGCGGACGCAATCCATCGCGGATAAAGCCGAACTTTTCGTGCTCGGTGCCGATGCGCCAATCCGATCTCGGCTTGTTGCCAGCTTCAAAATACTCAACCAACTCGGATTTATCCGAGATACGATGGGAGTTTTCGTCGATATCCGACGTCGGCGTGGTCACAATCGGGGCCTCCCCTCAATCTCTTGCTGTGTGTGCACATAGGGATGTTTCGCTCGAGCGCCAACCGGGTTATTCTCATAAGTTCGTTTAATCCCGCAGGTGAGACTGATGACGCGATTTACCACACAAGAACGCGATGACCTCAAAGTCTGGGCGCGCCTTCACGTGCGCAGTGGCTATGAGCCTGTCGAGGAAATCGAGGAAATCCTTCTGGATCTGACAGAGGAATTCGAGTCCCCGATCTCCGAACGGGACCGTCAGTCGGAAATCCGGTCTGCGCTGATCCAGGAAATCGAGACCCTGCGCGAGGAACAGACAGCCTGGCCGATCCTTACGGATTTCGACCGGTTGGAACTCGCTTTCGACATGCTGGAAGATCGCGATATTGTTGCCCGGCAGAATTTCACCTGTTGCGGAACCTGTGGTGCAGCCGAAATCAGCGTCGAGATCGAGGATTTCGAATTCTTCGGACGCAAGGCCCGCGGCTATGTCTTCTTCCACCAACAGGATACGGAGAGCGCGATCGACTCGGGCAACCTCTATCTCAGCTATGGCGCGTCGAATAATACCGCCGATGCGATCTTCCTTCAGATCGGACAGGAGATCTTCGACACGCTGAAATCGGTCGGCCTGAAAGTGCAATGGGACGGAAAGCTCGAACACCGTATTGGCGTAACGATGGAATGGCAGCGCCGCTGGGAAAGCGCGGTGCCGACGCCGATGAAGCGCTGGCCCTTCTAGGCCCAGTCCCCGCAGACTGCCTGCCAGAGCGTCAACGCCGACACGACAGCGGTTTCCGCTCGCAGGATTCTTGGCCCCAGGCTGATCGGAAATGTCTCCGCACGCGATCGCAGGAATTGGCGCTCGTCGGGGCTGAACCCACCTTCCGGCCCGATCAGGATCGCTGCATCGCGGCCTTTCAGGGCCTCCATCACGGAGAGGGCTGCCTTGGCCCGCCCCTCCGAACCGCCCCAGGGCTTCGAATCGTCTTCGCCGGCTTCGTCACAGAAGATCAGAGCCGTGCCCTCGCGCAGCCCCACGAGCGCTTCATCCAGGGCGGCCAGATCGAAAATCTCCGGCAGGTCCAGCCGCTCCGTCTGTTCGGCAGCTTCAAGCGCGATCTTGTTGAAACGGTCTAGCCGGACCGTTCGCGTCTGCGTGAATTGTGTTGCGACGGGCTGGATGGCCTGCACGCCCAGTTCGGTCGCCTTCTCCACAATGAAATCTGTCTCGGCCTTTTTCACAGGTGCGAACAACAGGGTGAGATGCGGGCCGTCTGCGGCGGCCTGTTCTCGCATCTGTTCAACGGGCACGATGACCGCGACCTTGCCTTCCGGCGCAGCCAGTTCGCACAGCCATTCCCCGTCACGGCCATTGAACACGCGTAATTGGTCGCCCTGAGACAGGCGCATCACGCGCATCAGATATTTTGATGCATCGTCTTCCAGACGGACTGGTACAGACGGTTGAAGAATGGCTGACACGAATAGCCTTGGTATTGCACTCATTCGACCAACATACCTTTCAACAGCAGGAACCCCAGCACGAGGTGATCATGGCGGACCAGACTATCAAATCCGTAAATCCGGCGAATGACACAGTCATCGAGGAATTTACACCCCACACGCCAGCGCAGGTGGTGACGGCCATCGACACGGCGGATGCGTGTTTTGCCGATTGGCGCAAGACACGTTTTGACCATCGCGCCGCGCTGATGATGAAGGCTGCGGATGTCCTGGAGGCAAATGCCGACCGCTACGCCGCCGACATGACCGCCGAAATGGGCAAGCCGCTCGGCCAGGCCAAGGCGGAAGTGAACAAGTGCGCCTGGGTGTGCCGGCACTATGCCGAGCACGCCGCCACCTATCTCGCCGATGAGCCGATGGAGAGCAGCGGCCAAAAGGCCTATGTCCGCCATCTGCCGCTCGGCGTCATCCTCGCCGTGATGCCGTGGAACTTCCCCTTCTGGCAGGTTTTCCGCTTTGCGGCGCCCATCCTGATGGCGGGCAATACCGGCCTGCTGAAGCATGCCTCGAACGTTTTCCGCTCCGCCCTCAACATTGAGGAAGTCTTTGTCGAAGCCGGATTTCCAAAGGGCGCCTTCCAGACCCTGCTGATCGGCTCGAAACACGTTCAAGCCGTGATTGAGGATGATCGCGTCAAAGGCGTGTCGCTGACGGGGTCCGGTCCGGCAGGTGGCGCGGTTGCGGCCACGGCCGGCAAGGGCATCAAGCCCTCCTTGCTGGAGCTTGGCGGATCCGACGCCTTTATTGTCATGCCCTCCGCCGACCTCGAAAAGGCGCTCGACACCGCGCTCAAGGCCCGCACCCAGAACAATGGCCAGTCCTGCATCGCCGCGAAGCGCTTCTTCGTCCATGCCGAAATCTATGATGCTTTCAAGCAGGGCTTCGAAGATCGCTTCAAGCGTCTGAAAGTGGGAGATCCCACAGATGAGAGCACCGATATTGGCCCGCTTGCCACGGCCCCTATCCGGGATGAACTGGTCGAACAGGTCGAGAAATCCATTCAGGCCGGTGCGAGCCTCTTCAAGGCGGGCAATACCCTGCCGGGCAGCGGCAGCTGGTTCGACCCATGCATCTTGAGCAATGCTCCTGACGGCAGCCCATCGGCTGACGAGGAAATGTTCGGTCCGGTCGCCAATCTCTGGAAGGTCGATGACCTTGATGAGGCGATCCGCCGGGCGAACAACAATATTTTCGGTCTCGGCTCGGTCATCTTCACGCAGGATGAAAATGAAATGAAACAGGCTGTGAACGAGTTGGAAGCGGGTGCGACATTCGTGAACGCCATGGTGGCCTCCGATCCACGCCTGCCTTTCGGGGGAATCAAGCAGTCCGGATATGGCCGCGAACTCGCCGCAGACGGCATCAAGGCCTTCGTGAACCGCAAAACGGTCTTCGTGGCATAGGACAAATTACACCAAAGAGTTTTTCCGGCACAATTCGCCCCATGCTTGTCTGCGGCTGTTGGAAACACAGAATTTCGGTATAAGCCGCTGCGATGGACGATACACGCACGATTCCGGCGGACAGCGCCCTGCCCGGCTGGCTGGCAAGCCTGCCAGAAGGCTGGCAGCCCTATGCCATGCTGGCGCGGTGGGACCGACCTGTGGGCATCTGGTTACTTTACCTGCCCTGCCTGATCGGGCTCGCCTTCCAGCGCCTGGTCACGGGCGTCTATGTCTTTGACCTTATCTGGGCAGTCCTGTTCCTGCTTGGCGCCATCGCGATGCGGGGCGCAGGATGTACGTGGAACGACATCACCGACCGGGACTTTGATGCCAGCGTCAGCCGCACAGCGCTCCGGCCACTGCCCTCCGGCGCGGTGACACTGAAACAAGCCTACTTGTTCCTTGGCGCGCAATTGCTTGTGGGTCTTGTCGTCTGGCTCGTCCTTCCACTGGACGCAAAGCTGGTGGCATTGCTGTCAGTGCCCCTGGTCGGCGCCTATCCCTACATGAAGCGCGTGACATGGTGGCCACAGGCCTGGCTGGGGCTTACCTTCAATTGGGGCGTGCTGGTCGGCGCGGCAGTCGCGTCCACCGTGAGCATACCCGTCATCGTCCTCTATGCCGGTCTCATTCTGTGGACGATTGCCTATGACACGATCTATGCGCTGCAGGACCGTGAGGACGACGCGCTGATCGGGGTCCGGTCAACCGCGCGCCTGTTTGGCAAACGCGCGGTCCTGATCAGCTTCTGTTTCCATCTTGGCGCTGCGGCCCTGATTGCGCTGGCTGCAGCGATGAATGATGCCGGCCGCATCGGAGCCCTGACGGCGCTGCTGTTCCTGGCACATGGCATCTGGCAGTCAGCCCGGCTGAAATCCAGCCGTGAGCAGGCCGCGCTCGCCGTGTTCAAATCGAATGTCTGGGCGGGCGCGCTTGTTGCATTTGGTTTCGCCCTGTCCGCCATGGCGCCAGAACCGAGGCAGAGCTCCCTGTTCGCCGACCATGAGATCGTGCCGGGAGGCCCGCCCTCCACGATGAGCCTGCCCTTCGGGTTCGAGATGAAACACAGCCGACCGTCTCCCGCTGACCCTGGCGAGACCTGGTTTGCCAGCGCGGCCCTGAGAGCCTTGAAGCGCGAAGGCGTTATTGGCCCCGACGCAGACGAAATACTTCCGGAATAGCGGACTGACGAGGTGCGACCCATGCGCTCGCTTGCGCGCGAATCCGTTGTCTCCAAACAAAAAAGGCGGGATCGATGCATATGACCACGCCCGACCATCCCCGCTCGCATAGTCCGGAAGACACGCTCGACCCATCTGACTGGGAGGCCTTCCGAGCCCGCCTGCACGCCATGCTCAATGCTGCTATCGACAAAATGGAACATGCTGCCGAAGGCCGGGTCTGGACGCCCTTTCCAGAGGAGATGAAGGAGACCTTCAGCCTGACGGAAACAGGTCTCCCGCCGGAGGAGATCGACGCGACCTTGCGCGCCCTCCTGCCCTATGGGGTCGGCAACACACATCCCCGCTTCTTTGGCTGGGTGCATGGGGCCGGCACGCCGTCCAATCTGGTTGCAGACATCACCGCCGCGGCGATCAATGCCAATACCGGCGGGCGCAATCACGGCGCAATCGAAGTCGAACGCCAACTGGTTGATTGGTGCAAGAGGCTGTTCTCGTTTCCGGAAGGCGCGAGTGGCCTGATCGTATCGGGAACGTCCATGGCCACCATCATCGCGTTGAAGGCCGCCCGGGATTCCCAACTCGACTTCCAGAGCCGCGCCGATGGGATGGGCGCGCATCATCTGGTCGGCTACACTTCCAGCGAGGCGCATGCCTGTATTGCCCGCGCCTTCGATCTGCTGGGACTTGGCACGGCAGCCTTGCGGAAGATCCCCGTCACATCCGACCACCAGCTCGATCTGTCCCTTCTGCGGGCAGCCATCGCGGCGGACCGCGCAGCAGGTTTAGAACCCTTCCTGATCGCCGGCACATGCGGCTCGGTGAATGCGGGCACCATCGACGACCTCAGCGCACTTGCGGATGTGTCGGATGCGGAAAACCTCTGGTTCCATGTGGATGGCGCGTTCGGCGCGCTGGGTATTCTGAGTGAGCGGCTTCGCCCGCGTCTGACGGGATTGGAGCGCGCCGACTCGATCGCGTTCGATTTCCACAAATGGCTGCACGTGAATTATGATGCGGGTTGTATTCTCATCCGGTCGGGCGAGGCCCATCTTCGCGCCTTTTCCGATCGACCCGACTATCTCAAATCGGCCGACCGGGGGCTGGCCGCGGGCGGGACCTGGCCTGTCGAACTCGGCCCTGAACTGTCCCGCGGCTTTCGCGCACTGAAAGTCTGGGCACAAATTGCGGAGCATGGCGAAGAAAAGCTGGGCCGGTTGATCACCCAGAATTGCGAACAGGCCGCCTATCTGGGCGAGTTGGTACAGGCTACGCCGGAGCTGGACTTGCTGCTGCCCGTATCGATGCAGATTTGCTGCTTCCGCTATGTCCGCGAGGGTCTTAGCGCCAAAGCGCTGAACAGGCTGAATGAGGAGATCGTCATCCAGCTACAGTTGCAAGGCATCGCGGCGCCCTCCACGACCCTCATAGACGGTCACACGGCCATACGCGTGAACATCACCAATCATCGCACCCGCCGTTCAGACCTGGACCTTCTCGTCCGCGAGATTCGTCGGATTGCGAAGGAAGTTCCCGGTTCTGACTGACGCGTCATTTGCTTCAGGGCGTATGGATACCTAGATTGGCACCATGACACTCGTAATCGAAATGGTATCGGACCTGGTTTGCCCCTGGTGTTGGCTTGGCAAGCGCAGGATGGACGACGCAATCAAGCTGGTCCCTGATCTGGACGTGGAACTCATCTTCCGCCCGTTTGAACTGGACCCGACAATTCCGGTGGAAGGCGTCGACTACAAGGCGCACATGAAAGAGAAGTTCGGATCGGACGCTGGCAAGGATCGCGCAAACACAATGCGTCAGGCCCTGATCGACTATGGCCAGGCTGAGGGCATTCCCTATCAGTTCGACCGGATCACGCGCCGCCCGAACAGCTTCAACGCGCATCGCCTCGTGCGCTGGGCCCAAGGCCAGCAAAAAGGCCGCGAAGCCAAGGAAGCCCTGTTCAAGGCCTATTTCCAAGATGGACGCGACATCGGCGAAACAGACGTCCTGATCGACATCGCCCGCGAGATCGATCTCGACCCGGTCATCGTGGCGGAACTGATGCCGACCGATGCCGACGTCGAGAATGTTCGCAATGAAGAAGCGCTGTTCCAGCAAATGGGCATCAGCGGCGTGCCGACCTATATCGCCAACCGCCAGGTGGCGGTCCAGGGCGCTGAAACGGCCGAGAAGCTTGCCAAATTCCTGCGCGATGCCGCAGCGCGCCTCCCGGAAGAGCGGCCAGCACAAGGCTGATCCGAAACGAAACGAAACGAAACGAAACGAAACGAAACGAAACGAAACGAAACGAAA
>CAJXOF010000006.1 GCA_913057945.1 uncultured Hyphomonadaceae bacterium
TACGGTCGGCGCCGGCGTGGTCTCGGCCATCAAGAAATAAGCTTCGGGTACCCGAAGCAAATGAAAAGGCCGCCCCAAAAGGGCGGCCTTTTTGAGTCTGGGGTCCGGAAAGCCTGAGGCGGGGCTCAGCCTTTGGAAAAGACCCAGTATTTGTTGATCAGGTAGTTGAGGGTAAAGGACACCCCGGCCCCGGCGGCGAAATAGGCCGAGGCGGCCAGCACGCCCGGCGTGTGGAGCCATTCGAGCAGGCCGATCACCCCGATCCGTGCGCAAAAGGCCGTGGCAAGAGAGGAGAGATTCTTCACCAGCCGCTTGGTCGAAACCGCTGAAGCTTCGTGCCGGAACGTCCAGAATTCATGGATGAAATAGAACCCGATGCCCGTCACGATGAAGGCAATGGCCGCGGACAGGGTCAGGCTGAGCCCCCCGCCAAACCGCAGCGTCATGGTCACGACAAAATCGACCCCGAGCGCGAGAATGGAGGCCAGGCCGTACCGTACAGCAGGCTTGCTCATCAGGGTTGCGAGGGGACTATCCATGACCGCTATCGCCGCGACAGAGCGTGATCGCGAAGCTGGCTGATCGGCTGGTACAGGCCCACGAGACAGAGCGGGACAATCCAGATGAGGCGCGCCTGATAGCGGTCATGCACGCCGGACGCGACGCCGCAGACAAAGGCATTGGCCAGCAGGAGAAGACAGATCGTCCAGGCCATGAGCAGGAAGCGATCCTGCCCGGCCAGGGCCGCTCCTGACGGCGAAACCCGATACCAGCTCCACGTCCCGAGGATGGCCATGAAGCCGACCAGCGCGGCGAGGTCGGCTGTGTAGACCAGACCGTTCCAGGCAGTGTTGAAGACATTGGCTTCAGTGCAGCTGTCGGGGGATTGCACGCAGGGGCGGAAGCCGGGCGTGTAGGCGAGGGCCTGCGGGCTGTCGCCGCGATAATTGTGCAGGATATGGACTGCGCCTTCATCTATTTCTTGTATCGACACGGCGAAGAATTGCGCAACCATATTCTCCAGAGACGCCCCGATTTGCTGAAGCGGATAGGCGGAGATGGAATCAAGGACAAACCGCCCCTGTTCTTCCAGCAGGGCGCGCTTCAGGTCGGCCGGGCTATCAATGAAACCGGGTGTGTCGGTTTGGCCGGCTCCCCAGATGAATTCATTGTGGTTTTCATAGTCGACGCCTGCAAACGCACAGAGCGCGTAGGCCTCCGGATCCCTGGCGCAGGCGGCCTCAAGATGCAGCTTTCCGGGGCCATCATCGATCACGCGGGCGATAAGGTAGGGCGGTGACCGCAACGGCTCGCCGGTCAGCTTTTCGGCGGCAAACCCGTAGACCCACAGGGCCGTCATCGACAGGACCACCGCTCCGAGAAGGCAGGCGGGCGCAAGGCGGCGGACATGCTGGCGGCTCCAGGCCGGAATGAGGTAAGCCACCGACAGGGCCAGAAACACCAGGCCCAGTAACAGGATCGTCGTATGCATGAGGGCCGACGCGCAGATCATGGCCGTCAGGGCCAGGGTCTCCACACGGCTCATGTCCTTCTGGAAGATGAGCAGGATCGCGCTGACCGACAGGAAGCCGGCATAGATATCCGGCATGGTGAGATTGGCGTGGAATCCGAGCGCGGTAAAAAAAGTCAGCCCCGCGATCACCCCGATGACAAGATATGGGCGCCGTTCTCCCAGGGTGAAATCGAGGAACCGGATGATCAGCCAGGCAGCAATGGCGGTCTGCATGAGGCAGAGCAGCCACATGGAAAGCTTTGCGGAGAGGAGATAGGCGATCAGGGCGTAGGCCGGAGACCTTCCCCCGGCGATGGTGGAGAAATACCCGTCACTGTCTGTCGCTTGCGGGGCGGTTCCTGCCTGATCCGGTGCGGACTCGCCAGCGGACGGCGGGCTTCCGGCTTGAGGTGACGGCAAGGAGTCCTCAGGCGCGCCGATCACACGCTCGGTGATGATTTCCCCGATCGAGAAATACTGATTGAAATCCACGAAGTGAAACGGGCGGCCATTGAGGAGCGCCGGGATCATCATGATGATCGCGCAGACCAGCGCCAGGCCCAAGGTCAGCTGGAAACCCGTTTGGCTGAGTGCCGAAAGGGCAGGCAGGCGAAGCGTCTTCAAGTGCTGACTCATGATTCCCCGCTAAACATGTCCGCTGGCTGGTTCGCTCGCGATCAGGTGGTTTCGGGGCAGCCGGCCCGTAATGCCAGATAGGCAAGCCGGCGTTGCTCAATCCGCACCCGCGACAGGGTATCAAGAATAAGGCCTGCGGTGAAAGACAGTATTGAAATACTGCCCAGCCCCATCGCGGCGATGAGGGTTGGAAAGCGTGGAACAAGCCCGGTCTGCATGTAGGTAATGAGAACCGGCACGGCGAGGATGGTCGCAAGCAAGGCGACCAGCGTGGCAAGCGCGCTGAAGAATTCCAATGGCTTTTCATCGCGTACCAGGCGCACGATCATGCGGAGGATGCGGAAGCCGTCGCGAAACGTATTGAGCTTGCTGACGGACCCGTCGGGACGGGCATAATAAGGTGTTTCGATTTCAGCGCAGGGCAGGCGCAGGCGGAGCGCGTGGACGGTCAGTTCGGTTTCAATCTCGAATCCGTCTGACAGGGCCGGGAAGCTTTTCACGAATCGCCGGCTCATGATCCGGTATCCCGAGAGCATGTCCTTGAAACGGTCCCCGAAGAACAGGCGCACGAGGCCAGTCAGCATCAGGTTTCCCAATTTGTGTCCCTGCCGGAAGGCGCCGTCGCCTTCATAATTGCGCGCGCCATTGATCATGGCGAGGCGGCGCTCCCGCAGGGTCTCGACGAGATGGGGGGCGCTGGCGGCGTCATAGGTCCCGTCTCCATCGGCCATGACATAGATATCGGCTTCGACATCGGAGAACAGGCGGCGGACCGCGTTTCCCTTGCCCTGATAGGATTCGAAGAGCACTTCGGCCCCGGCCTCCCGGGCCACATCAGATGTTTCGTCGCTGGAATTGTTATCGCAGACATAGATCGTCGCTTCCGCCAGGACCTGTTTGAAGCCGTGCACGACCTCGGCGATTGTCCTGGCTTCATTGTAGCAGGGCAGGATGACCGCAATGCGCTCCCGAGTCGGGTCAGGACGGGGCCAGTCCGGGCTGGTGATATGGGAAACCTGGCTCATGATCGCGCCTGTCTGTAAAACCCGAACGCCCCGGATCGCGGATTGAAGGATTCATTCTGACCCTCGAAGAAGAATGACGCGTGAGCGCGTGTCCTGTCATGAGGGCCCCGTCTGAAGATGACCCCAGAATTCGAGAACCTAATTCAGAACAAGACCCCACACTCTTTCATGCACGCCTTAGGCTTTAATCCTTCGCGAGGGATGCTTAAACCACGTTTACTATAATTATTTGATCGAAAGGCCCGTTTATCATTTGGTGCAGACAGACGGGGTCGGCCTGCTCAAAAACGAGGCGAAATTCACACCCTGGGGAAGGGGGAGGCGGTCTGGAACCCGCAGGCCGGATCCAGACTTATGCATTCCACCAAAGATTCCTCACATAGGATAGTTGACGGGCGCTCGCCGATCCCATAAACCCCCGACTTCGCCGGGATGGCAGCGCTTTATAGAGCGAACGCTCCCTCGAAACAGACAATTTAATCCCACGTAACGCCCTGGCGCACTTTTGCGCCACGTTGGGGCTAACGTGTTTTGTGCGGACGGACCGAACGATGGAACGACAAAATATCCGGATCAGGCTCAAGGCCTTCGATCACCGCGCCCTCGACATGTCGGCGAAAGAGATTGTGAGCACGGCCAAGCGCACCGGCGCTGAGGTCAAAGGCCCGATCCCGCTGCCGACCCGTATCGAGCGCTTCACCGTGAACCGCTCGCCGCACATCGACAAGAAGTCGCGCGAGCAGTTTGAAATCCGGACCCATAAGCGGATCCTCGACATTGTTGACCCGACTCCGCAGACCGTGGACGCGCTGATGAAGCTCGACCTGTCGTCCGGCGTCGGCATCGAAATCAAACTTGAGGGAGGCCGCTAATGGCTCTGCCAGCACCCCGTTCTGGCGTGCTTGCCCGCAAGGTTGGCATGACACGCGTATTCGACGAGACCGGCCGCCACGTGCCCGTCACCGTCCTGTCGCTTGATGGCTGCCAAGTTGTTGGCGTGCGCACCGAAGAAGAGCGCGCCGTGAAGACCAAGAAGGGTGGCGACGTCACCCGCACTGACGGCTACCAGGCTGTCATTCTCGGCATCGGCGAAAAGAAAGCCAAGCGCACGTCCAAGGCGCTGCGCGGCCAGTTCGCGAAAGCCGGCGTTGCGCCAAAGCGCAAGCTGCGCGAATTCCGCGTCTCTGGCGACCTGCCGGAAGTTGGCGCTGAGGTTCAGGCTGACCATTTCGTTCCCGGCCAGAAGGTCGACATTGCCGGCATCACGATCGGTAAGGGTTTTGCCGGTGCGATGAAGCGCTGGAACTTCGGCGGCCTGCGCGCGACGCACGGTGTGTCCATCTCTCACCGTTCGCACGGTTCGACGGGTATGAACCAGGATCCGGGCCGCGTGTTCAAGAACAAGAAAATGGCCGGTCATTACGGCGTTGAGCGTGTCACCACCCAGAACCTGGAAGTGGTCCGCACTGACGTTGAGCGCGGCCTTATCCTGGTCAAGGGCGCTGTGCCCGGCCATGACGGCAGCTATGTCGAAGTCCGCGACGCGGTGAAGAAGGCCCTTCCGGCCGACGCACCAGCGGCTGGCTCCTTCAAGGCAGCAGGCGCGGCTGAAGCAACTCAAGAGGGTGCTGAATAATGGAACTCGCAGTCAAAACCCTTGCCGGCAAAGCGGCTGGAAACATCACGCTCGACGATGCCATCTTCGGCATCGAAGACATCCGTGGTGACATCCTGCAGCGCACGGTTCGCTGGCAGCTGGCCAAGCGCCAGGCTGGTACGCACAAGACCCAGACCCGCGGCGAAGTCAGCCGCACCACGAAGAAGTACATCCGCCAGAAAGGTTCCGGCGGCGCGCGTCACGGTTCCCGTAATGCGCCGATCTTCGTCGGTGGTTCTGTCGCGCACGGACCAAAAGTCCGCAGCCACGCTCACGACCTTCCTAAAAAGGTCCGCAAGATGGCCCTGGCGCACGCCCTGTCTTCCAAGGTGAAGGCCGATGCGGTCATCGTGCTGGACGAGGCGATCCTGTCGGCTCCGAAAACGAAAGAGCTGGTGGGTCAGTTCGCCGGGCTCGGCATCGAGAACGCCCTGATCATCTCCGGCACGTCCGTGGACGAGAATTTCGCCAAGGCGGCCCGCAACATCCCGAACGTCGACGTGCTCCCCGTCGCTGGCCTGAATGTCTATGACATCCTGCGCCGCAAGAAGCTCGTCATCACCAAGGAAGCGGCCGAAGGCATCAAGGCCCGTTTCGACGGCGCGAAGGAGGCTAACTAATCATGGCCGACATCAAAGAACATCATTACGACGTCATCCGTCGCCCGCTGATCACCGAGAAATCCACTCTGGTGGCTGAAGACAACAAGATTGTCTTCGAAGTGGCGATCGACGCTGACAAGAAAGCGATCAAGGCCGCCGTCGAGGCGCTCTTCAAGGTCGAAGTAACCAAGGTCAACACTCTGGTCCAAAAGGGCAAGACGAAGCGTTTTCGTGGCTATGAAGGTCGTCGCAACGACATGAAAAAAGCCATCGTTACGCTCGCCGAGGGCCAGTCCGTCGACATCACGACGGGCCTCTAGGGGAGAAGGACGAGAAACATGGCACTTAAGACTTTCAACCCAACCTCCCCAGGACGCCGCCAGCTGGTGCTGGTGGACCGGTCTGACCTTCACAAGGGCAAGCCCGTCAAGGCGCTGACCGAAGGCCTGACCAAAAAGGGTGGACGCAACAACACGGGCCGTATCACGGCTCGCCGCATCGGTGGCGGCGCGAAGAAGCTGTACCGCAAGGTCGACTTCAAGCGTAACCGCTGGGACATGCCGGCAACGGTTGAGCGCCTGGAATACGATCCGAACCGCACGGCCTTCATCGCGCTGATCAAGTACGAAGACGGCCAGCTGTCCTACATCATCGCGCCACAGCGCCTTGAAGTCGGCGACACGGTCGTTACGTCCAAGACGGCTGACATCAAGCCGGGCAACACGCTTCCGCTGAAAAGCATTCCGGTCGGTACGATCATTCACAACATCGAGCTGAAGCCCCAGAAGGGCGCGCAGATGGTTCGCTCCGCTGGCACCTATGCCCAGCTGGTCGGTCGTGATGGTGGCTATGCCCAGATCAAGCTGACCTCCGGCGAACTTCGCATGGTGATGGACAGCTGCCTGGCAACTGTCGGCGCCGTGTCCAACCCGGACAATATGAACCAGGTTCTGTCCAAGGCAGGCCGCAAGCGTCACATGGGCAAGCGCCCGTCTGTCCGCGGTGTTGTCATGAACCCGGTCGACCACCCACACGGTGGTGGTGAAGGCAAGTCGTCCGGTGGACGTCACCCAGTGACGCCATGGGGTAAGAAAACACGCGGTCCCAAGACCCGTAAAAACAAGGCAACGGATCGTCTGATCATCCGTCGCCGTAACGCGAAACGCTAAGAGGAGCCGCAAGACATGCCACGTTCTGTCTGGAAAGGCCCGTTCGTAGACGGCTATCTGCTGAAGAAAGCAGAAGAAGCGCGCGCCTCTGAGAAGCGCGTTGTGATCAAGACCTGGTCGCGCCGTTCAACGATCCTGCCTAACTTTGTCGGCCTGAATTTCCAGGTCCACAATGGCAACAAATTCATCCCGGTTTCCGTTTCTGAGGAAATGGTCGGTCACAAGTTCGGCGAGTTCGCGCCAACGCGGTCCTACTATGGCCACGGTGCGGACAAGAAAGCGAAGAGGAAGTAGTCATGGCTAAAGCCAAGAATCCTCCGAAGCAGGCTTCGAATGAATCGCGCGCCGTCCTGCGCATGTACCGTTCCAGCCCGCAGAAGCTGAACCTTCTGGCTCAGCAGATCCGCGGTATGCCGGTCGAGCGTGCGCTGGCCCAGCTGCAGTTCTCGCCGAAGCGTCCTGCCCAGGATGTCCGCAAGCTGCTGCAAAGCGCCATCGCGAACGCCGAGAACAATCACGGCCTCGACATCGACAGCCTCGTCATTGCTGAGGCCCATGTCGGCAAGAACCTCGTGATGAAGCGTATTCGCGCCCGGGCTCGTGGCCGCGCTGCGCGCATCCAGAAGCCATTCTCGCAGATGACCATCATCCTGCGTGACACCTCAGTTGAAGCGGAGGCCGCATAATGGGTCAGAAAGTAAATCCGATCGGCCTGCGTCTGGGCATCAACCGGACGTCTGACAGCCGCTGGTATGCCGACACGGCCGACTTCGGTCGCCTGCTGCACGAAGACATCGCGATCCGCAAGGAAATCCGCAAGCGTCTGAAGCAAGCCGGCATCTCGAAGATCATCATCGAGCGTCCGCACAAGAAATGCCTCATCACGATCCACACGGCACGTCCGGGTCTCGTGATCGGCAAGAAGGGCGGCGACATCGAAGCCCTTCGCAAAGTTCTGTCGAAGATGACGAACGACGAAGTCCGCGTGAACCTGGTCGAAATCCGCAAGCCGGAAATCGATGCCACGCTGATCGCCGACGACATCGCTCGCCAGCTTGAGCGCCGTGCCTCGTTCCGTCGCACCATGAAGCGGGCCATCCAGTCCGCCATGCGCCTCGGCGCTGACGGTGTGAAGATCATGGTGTCCGGTCGTCTTGGCGGCGCAGAGATTGCGCGGACCGAGAAGTATGCAGAGGGCTCCGTGCCGCTGCACACGCTGCGCGCCGACATCGATTACGGCACTGCAGAAGCTGCCACCACTTACGGCATCATCGGGATCAAGGTCTGGGTCTACAAAGGCGAGATCATGGAGCACGACCCGATGGCTCAGGACAAGCGTCTGGAATCTTCCGGCCAGTCCCGTGCACGTGCCAATGCCAACCAGCGCGGACCGGCCACCGGTGCGCAAGCCGCCGGAGCGTAAGAGATGCGTCAACCGAAGCGAACCAAATTCCGTAAGGCCTTCAAGGGCCAGATCCGGGGCAATGCCAAGGGCGGTTCATCGCTGGCATTCGGCGAGTTCGGCCTCAAGGCTCTCGAGCCGGAGCGGGTCACCGCGCGCCAGATCGAGGCAACCCGCCGGGCTGTCACGCGTCACATGAAGCGTCAGGGCAAAGTGTGGATCCGTGTATTCCCGGACCTGCCTGTGTCTGCGAAGCCGATTGAAGTCCGGATGGGCAAGGGTAAAGGCTCTGTCGACCGTTGGGTCGCCCGCGTCGCCCCTGGCCGCATCCTGTTCGAAATCGACGGCGTGTCTGAGGAAATCGCTCGCGAGGCTCTTCGCCTCGGCGCTGCGAAACTTCCGATCAAGACGAAAGTCGTCAAGCGGATCGAGGGTATCTGATCATGAAAGCCCAGGATGTAAGAACCAAAAGCCTCGACCAGCTCAAGGATGAGCTCGTCAAGCTGAAGAAAGAGCAGTTCAACCTGCGTTTCCAGACGGCCACCGGCCAGCTGGAGAAAACGGCCCGAGTGAAGGAAGTCCGCCGCGATATTGCACGCGTCAAGACGATCCTCCGCGAGAAAGCCGAAGCAGGTCAGGCGTAGGAGAGAGATCATGCCAAAGCGTATTATGGAAGGCGTCGTGGTCTCTGCCAAGCAGAACAAGACCGCAATCGTCCGCGTAGAGCGGACCTTCACCCACTCGGTGATGAAGAAGATTGTTCGCCGCTCGAAGAAGTATCACGCCCACGATGAAGCCAATGTGGCTGTCGAGGGTCAAATCGTAACGATCCAGGAGTGCGTTCCGCATTCCAAACTGAAACGCTGGGAACTTGTGACCGGCGGGGAAGGTGACGCATGATCCAGATGCAATCAAACCTTCGCGTCGCTGACAATTCCGGCGCGCGCCGCGTTCAGTGCATCAAGGTGCTGGGTGGCGCAGGCCGCCGGTATGCATCGGTTGGTGACGTGATCGTGGTGTCCATCAAGGAAGCAATTCCGACGGGCCGCGTGAAGAAGGGTGACGTCCGCAAGGCTGTCGTCGTTCGCGTGGCAAAGGACATCAACCGCCCGGATGGCACGACCATCCGTTTCGACTCAAACGCTGCCGTCCTCATCAATACCAATGGTGAGCCAATCGGCACTCGTGTGTTTGGCCCGGTCCCGCGTGAACTGCGCGGCAAGAACCAGGTCAAGATCGCGAACATGGCCCCGGAGGTCTTGTAAGATGGCTGCTAAGATCAAAAAAGGCGACTCGGTTGTCGTGATCGCAGGCCGCGACAAGGGTACCAAAGGCGAAGTGCTGAAGGTGCTGGTCGACGAGGATCGCGTTGTTGTGCGCGGTGTCAACGTCGTCAAGAAGCACCAGAAGCCGAGCCAGATGGATCCCGGTGGTCTGAAAACGTTCGAAGCACCGATCCACGTGTCCAACGTGGCTCATGCCGATCCGCGTGACGGAAAAGCAGTGCGTGTTGGTTTCAAAACTGATGAGCATGGCCGCAAGACGCGCTTTGCCAAACGCTCAGGGGAGTCCATCGATGTCTAAGGCATACGAACCCCGTCTCAAGACGAAGTACCGTGATGAGATCCGGGCCAAGCTGCAGGAGCAGTTCAAGTATTCGAACCCGATGAAGGTTCCGAAGCTGGACAAGGTCGTGATCAACATGGGTGTCGGCGAAGCTGTCGCTGACTCCAAGAAGATCAAGGCTGCCCTGGCCGAGCTCGAACTGATCGCAGGCCAGAAGCCTGTCGCCACCAAGGCGCGCAAGTCGATCGCTGGCTTCAAGCTGCGCGAAGGCATGCTGATCGGTGCGAAAGTAACCCTGCGCCGTGAGCGCATGTACGAGTTCCTTGACCGGCTCACCAATATTGCGCTGCCGCGCGTGAAGGATTTCCGTGGACTGAACGGAAAGAGCTTCGACGGCATGGGCAATTACGCCATGGGCCTCAAAGAACACATCGTTTTCCCGGAGATCAATTACGATCAGGTGGAAGATATTCGCGGTATGGACATCATCGTCTGCACCACGGCTGAAACCAACGAAGAAGCCAAGGCACTCCTCGCCGAGTGTGGCTTCCCGTTCCGGAACTAGCGCCAGGAGATCTGCTGATATGGCAAAGAAGAGCGCAATCGAGAAGAACAAGAAGCGTCAGAAGCTTGTTGAAAAGTACGCTGCAAAGCGTGCTGAGCTGAAGGCTGTCGCCATGAATGAAGACCTTTCCCTGGAAGAGCGCTTCAAGGCACGTCTCAAGCTTGCTGAACTTCCGCGTAACTCGGCCCCAAACCGTGTGCGCAATCGCTGTGAAGTAACCGGGCGTCCGCGCGGCTACTATCGCAAACTTAAGATGTCGCGGATCGCGCTGCGTGAGCTTGGCTCAAACGGTCAGATCCCCGGTCTCGTGAAGTCCAGCTGGTAAGAGAGGAGGATATCAAAGATGAACATTTCTGATCCCCTCGGAGATATGCTGACACGCATCCGCAACGCTCAGATGCGCGGCATGTCTAAAGTCGTCACCCCGTCTTCGAAAATTCGGGTCCGCGTTCTGGAGGTCCTCATCAATGAGGGTTTCATCCGCGGCTACACCGAAGTCGAAAAAGACGGACACAAGAATATTGAAATCGAGCTGAAGTACTATGAAGGCCAGCCGGTGATCTCGGAGATCAAACGTGTCTCCAAGCCAGGCCGCCGGGTGTACTCTTCTGTCTCCGACATTCCGCTGGTGCGCAATGGTCTGGGCATTTCGATCCTTTCGACTTCGAAAGGCGTAATGTCTGACAACGCAGCCCGCAGCGAGAATGTGGGCGGCGAAGTGCTCTGCCGCGTATTCTAGGAGAGCTATCATGTCACGTATTGGTAAACTCCCGATCGAAGTCCCGAATGGCACGACCGTGTCGGTCGAAGGCCAGACGATCAAGGCCAAAGGCTCCAAGGGTGAGATGTCTCTCGTCCTGTCCGAGCTGATCACGCCGAAGCTCGAGAACAACGAGCTGACCGTCACGCCACGCGACGATCTCGTGAAGGCTGCAAACGACCGCATCGAGGCTGAAAAGGCTCGGGGTCGCCGTCTGCCGACTTTCGCCGAGGCCCTTGATTCCAAGGCCCGTACGCAGTGGGGCACCGCCCGTGCCCGCGCCGCGAACATGGTCGAAGGCGTATCGAACGGGTATTCGAAGACGCTGGAACTGGTCGGGGTCGGTTATCGTGCCCAGATGCAGGGTAACGATCTCAAGCTCGCACTCGGCTTCTCGCACGATGTGATCTTCAAGGCTCCGGACGGCATCAAGCTGGAAGCGCCGAAGCCAACCGAGATCATCATCTCTGGTGCAGACAAGCAGTCTGTTGGCCAGGTTGCTGCCGAGCTCCGCGAATTCCGTCCGCCTGAGCCATACAAAGGCAAGGGTATCCGTTATCAGGGCGAATATGTCCGCCGCAAGGAAGGCAAGAAGAAGTAAGCCCATGAAAAGCTCACGCGATAAGATGCTGCGCCGCGCCCAGCGGGTTCGTACCAAGCTCCGCAAGGTTGCTGAGGGTCGTCCACGCCTGTCGGTTGCGCGCAGCCACAAGAATATTTCCGCCCAGATCATCGATGACGAAAAGGGCATCACGCTCGCTTCGGCTTCGACGCTGGAGAAGGACGTACTCGGTTCGGCCAAGACCGGTGGTGACGCCGCTGCGGCTGCACTCGTCGGCAAGACGCTCGCAGAGCGTGCGAAAGAGGCCGGCGTCGAGGACGTGGTCTTTGATCGCGGCGGTTACATGTTCCACGGCCGGGTGAAAGCCCTGGCAGACGCCGCCCGTGAGGGCGGTCTCAAATTCTAAGGAGAGGCCCTATGGCTGAAGAAAGAGGAAGAGGCCGCCGGAATCGCGATCGCGACGAGGAGCAGTCCGACATCGTCGACAAGCTGGTTGGTATCAACCGCGTCGCGAAGACGGTCAAAGGCGGTAAGAATTTCGGTTTTGCTGCCCTGGTCGTCGTTGGTGACCAGAAGGGCCGCGCAGGTTTCGGCAAGGGTAAGGCCCGCGAAGTGCCTGAAGCGATCCGCAAGGCCACGGAAGAAGCCAAGCGCAACATGGTTCGCGTGCCGCTTCGTGAAGGCCGCACCCTGCATCATGATGGCCGCGGCCGTCACGGCGCAGGCAAGGTGGTGCTGCGTGCAGCGCCTCCGGGTACCGGCGTGATCGCGGGTGGTCCGATGCGTGCTGTCATGGAAGTGCTGGGTGTCCAGGACGTGGTCGGCAAGTCGATCGGTTCCTCGAACCCGTACAACATGGTGCGTGCAACCTTTGACGCGCTCAAAGAGCAGAACAGCCCGCGGACCGTTGCGTCCAAGCGTGGCCTGAAGGTTCAGGATGTCGTCGGCCGCCGCAATGATGGCGCGTCCGAAGCCGGCATGGCTGACGCGACGAACTAGGGAAGGGCGAAAAAATGGCTAAAAGCAAAGTCACTGTCCGCCAGGTTGGCAGCCCGATCGGCCGCAAACCTGAGCAGCGCCAGACCCTGATGGGACTCGGCCTGAACAAGGTCGGCCGCACCAAGGAACTCGAAGATACGCCTTCCGTGCGGGGCATGATCCGCAAGGTGGCTCACCTGGTTGAGGTGGTTGGCGAGTAGTCGCCACCATCTGCAGCCGCACGATATCGAAAGATAGACCGATGAAACTGAACGAATTGTCTCCCGCTGAGGGCTCAACAAAGAACCGCCTGCGCGTTGGCCGCGGCGTCGGCTCTGGCAAGGGCAAGACGGCTGGTCGCGGTGTCAAAGGCCAGAAGGCCCGTTCCGGCGTTGCCGTGAATGGCTTCGAGGGCGGCCAGATGCCGATCTACATGCGTCTGCCGAAGCGTGGCTTCACGGCCCGCAACTCCAAGACCCATGCCTGGGTGAACCTTGGCCGTCTCGGCAAGGCGATTGCCGCTGGCAAGCTGGACGCCAAGAACGTGACCGAAGAGTCGCTGGTGGCTGCCGGCCTGGTGCGCAATGTGCGCGACGGTGTGCGTCTGCTGGCCAAAGGTGACGCACCCAAGAATCTGAATATCACTGTGACAGGTGCCTCCAAGGGAGCTATTGAAGCTGTCGAGAAGGCTGGCGGTAAAGTCACCGTCACGGGCCCGGCGAAAGACGCTGCTGACGAATAGTTGGCGGTTTTTACCGGTAACCCCTTCACAAATACTGTTTCGCCGCCGATTTAGGCGGCGAACGCTTTTTCAGGGAGGTCAAGCGGCCCATGGCGAATGCTGCCGAACAAATGGCTCGGAATATGAATTTCCGGAGCTTTGCAAAAGCCAAGGACCTGCAGAGCCGGATCCTGTTTACCCTCGGGATCCTGATCCTCTACCGCCTCGGGACGTTCATCCCGCTGCCTGGCCTCGACCCGCAGCAATACGCGCAATTCTTCGAGAGCCAGTCCGGCGGCCTGCTCGGCAACATGAACATGTTTGCCGGCGGCGCCGTGGAGCGGATGGGGGTCTTCGCCCTGAACGTGATGCCTTACATCACGGCCTCCATCATCATCCAGATGCTGACCGCCACCTCTCCGACGCTGGAAAAGCTGAAGAAGGAAGGCGAGGCAGGCCGCAAGCAGATCAACCAGTACACACGTTACCTGACGCTGGGCTTTGCGCTCGTGCAGTCCTTCGCGATTGCCGGTGGCCTGGCCGCCGTGCGAATCGAGGGCATCTCGTCCTGGTTCTTCATCCTGACCGGCGTGGTCACGCTGACCGGCGGCACGATGCTGCTGATGTGGATGGGTGAACAGATCACGGCGCGCGGTATCGGCAACGGTATCTCGCTGATCATCTTCGCCGGCATCATCGCTGAAATGCCGAAGGCAATCTTCAACCTGATCTCGCAGGCGCGCACGACGTCGGTGAACATTGCGTTCGTTGTCGCGATTGCCGCCATGGTGATCGCGCTGGTCGTCTTCATCGTCTTCATGGAGCGCTCGCAGAGGCGGCTCCTGATCCAGTATCCGAAGCGACAGCAGGCGCATGGCGTCGCGCAGGGCCAGAAGAGCTTCCTGCCACTCAAGATCAACACGTCCGGCGTGATCCCGCCGATCTTCGCCTCGGCGCTGCTGATGCTGCCACTGACGGCCGTGGGCTTCCTAGGTGGCAATCCGGCCGATGCCGAAGCCTCCGGCGCCGTGAGCGGCGTCCTGGGCTGGCTGGCGACGCATTTTGCGCCCGGCTCGTGGACCTACATCAGCACCTATGGCGCGATGGTGATCTTCTTTGCCTTCTTCTACACCTCCATCATGTTCAATCCGGAAGAGACGGCGGACAATCTGCGCAAGTATGGCGGATTCATCCCCGGCATCCGTCCCGGCTCGAACACGGCGGCCTATATCGACTATGTTTTGACCCGACTGACGACCATCGGTTCCCTGTACCTGATGTTCGTCTGTATCCTCCCCGAACTCCTGCGGCGATATTTCCCAGAGATACCTTTCTATATTGGCGGTACTTCTCTTCTGATCGTTGTGTCTGTTACGATGGATACAGTTACACAGATTCAGTCGCATTTGATCGCGCACCAATATGAGGGCATGATCAAGAAGTCGAAACTTGGGGGTCGTAAGAGATGAACCTAATTCTGTTCGGGCCGCCTGCGGCCGGAAAAGGCACGCAGGCGAAACGCCTGGTCGAGGAGCGGGGGTTCGTCCAACTCTCTACCGGTGACATGCTGCGCGCGGCGCGCGCGTCCGGCTCCGAGCTTGGAGAAAAGGTTGCCAAGATCATGGATGAGGGCAGCCTCGTCTCCGATGAGATCGTCATCGCCCTGATCGAGGAACAATTGGAAGTTCAGGCCGGCGCGCCGGGATTCATCTTTGATGGCTTCCCGCGCACAGTTGGCCAGGCTGAGGCGCTGGATCGTTTGCTCGAATCCCGCGGCGAGGCCGTCAATCGCGTGATTCGCATCCTTGTCGATGACGACAAGCTGCTGTCACGGGTCACCAAGCGGTTCGAAGAACAGGGCCGCAAGGATGACAACCCCGAGACGTTCTCGAAACGGCTCGAAAAATACTACGAAGATACCGCGCCCCTGGTGCCTATTTATGCCGAGCGTGGTATCCTCGTGGAAGTCGACGGAATGGGCTCTATCGAGGCGGTTGCTGCCGCCATCGATGCGGCCCTGAAAGAGACGGCGTAAAGGTGGGATTCCGCGGTTGACGCGTTAATTTCCATCGTTATAAGCCTCGTTTCTTAGCTTTAGGCTTAATCGCCGGCGCGCAGGACGGATGTTTCCGCCTTGGCGCGCTCTTTATGTATGAACAGTCCGCTTAGGAGATCGGCCTTGGCCCGTATTGCAGGCGTTAACATCCCGACCAACAAGCGCGTGGAAATCGCGCTGCGGTACATTCATGGCATCGGTCCGTCCATGGCTCGTGAAATCATCGAGAAGGTCGGCGTTGAGCCGACCCGTCGCGTGAACGAGCTGACGGATGCCGAAGTCATCAAGATCCGTGAAACGATCGATGCCGACTATCTCGTCGAAGGTGACCTTCGCCGTGACACGTCGATGAACATCAAGCGCCTGATGGATCTCGGTTCTTACCGTGGCCTGCGTCACCGTCGTAAACTGCCGGTTCGCGGTCAGCGTACTCACACCAACGCCCGTACCCGCAAGGGCCCGGCTAAGCCGATCGCCGGCAAGAAGAAATAGGATAGTCTTCAATGGCTCGTGAAACGACCCGCGTCCGCAAGAGAGAGCGTAAGAACATCACCTCCGGTGTTGTTCACGTGAACTCCAGCTTCAACAACACCATGGTCACCATCACGGATGCCCAGGGCAACACGATCTCGTGGTCATCCTCCGGCATGATGGGCTTCAAGGGGTCGCGCAAGTCGACGCCTTACGCAGCCCAGATGGCGGCAGAAGATGCTGCGAAGAAAGCCATGGATCACGGCATGCAGACTGTTGAAGTCAGCGTGCGTGGACCGGGTTCCGGCCGTGAGAGCGCCCTGCGCGCCCTCCAGGCGGCTGGCCTGACGGTTACGGCCATCACAGACACGACGCCAATTCCACACAATGGATGCCGCCCACCGAAGCGCCGCCGCGTCTAGTTCGTAATTTCCCGGCGGCGCAATTTCGCGCCGCCAGACCCATTCTAAGGATTCGTCGCCCATGGCAGACATCGAACCCACCAACGTCAACGACCGTAACTGGAAAGTGCTGATCCGCCCGAACCGTCCTGTCGTTCAGGCCGGATACGATGCCAAGCGCAAAGCCAAGCTCGTGATCGAGCCACTCGAGCGCGGCTATGGTACGACCCTCGGTAACGCGCTGCGCCGCGTGCTGCTGTCGTCCCTGCAAGGTGCTGCGATCATCGGCGTCCAGATCGACAATGTCGTTCACGAGTTCTCTGCGATCCAGGGTGTTCGCGAAGACGTCACGACGATCGTGCTGAACCTGAAGCAGGTCGCCATCTTCATGGAAAGCGACACGCCGAAGCGCATGGTGCTGAAGGCGAAAGGCCCAGGCGAAGTCAAAGCCGGCCAGATCGAGACCTCGGGCGACACGAAGATCCTGAACCCTGACCTTGTCATCTGTACGCTGGATGATGGTGCGGAAGTTCGCATGGAATTCACGATTGCGACCGGCAAGGGCTATGTCCCGGCCGAGGCGCACCGTCCGGAAGACGCCCCAATCGGCTATATTCCGATTGATGCGATCTACAGCCCGGTTCGCCGTGTTGGCTACCAGGTCGAAGACACCCGCGAGGGGACGGTTCTCGACTATGACAAGCTGACCCTGGACATCGAGACAGACGGGTCCGTCACGCCGGAAGATTCTGTGGCCTATGCCGCACGTATCCTGCAGGACCAGCTGCAACTGTTCATCAACTTCGAAGAGCCGACCGTTGAAACGGGCGCGCAGACGGAAGAAACCGATCTCGGCTTCAACCCTGTCCTGCTCAAGAAGGTCGACGAGCTTGAACTGTCCGTTCGTTCGGCGAACTGCCTGAAGAACGACAACATTGTTTACATTGGTGACCTCATCCAGAAGTCCGAAGCAGAGATGCTGCGCACGCCGAATTTCGGCCGCAAATCCCTGAACGAGATCAAGGAAGTCCTCGCCGGTCTTGGCCTGCACCTCGGCATGGAAGTGCCGGATTGGCCGCCGGAAGACATCGAAGGCCTCGCCAAGAAATACGACGACCACCTCTAGCCCACTGAGTAATCGGGGGCCTGACCACCTCCTTAAGGAACACGACAATGCGCCATCGCCTTGGATACCGTAAACTGAACAAGACGACATCGCACCGCAAGGCGATGTTCGCGAACATGGCTGCCAGCCTCATTGAGCATGAGCAGATCGTGACCACCCTTCCAAAGGCGAAGGAAATGGCCCCGCTCATGGACAAGCTGGTGACCCTGGCCAAGAAGGGCGACCTGAATGCGCGCCGTCAGGCTCTTTCGAAGGTCCGCGACGAAGCGGCTGTCCGCAAGCTGTTCGACGTGATGGGCGACCGTTACAAGGACCGCAATGGCGGTTACACCCGCGTTCTGAAGGCTGGCTTCCGTCAGGGCGACAACGCACCGATCGCCGTGCTGGAACTGGTCGACCGTGACGAGAGCGCCAAGGGCGCCGCGGATCGTGCCCGTCACGAAGCCGAAATGGAGTCGATGGAAGGCTAGGCTTTCCCCGCTACATGCGAATTGTTTCAGGAGCCCCGGACCGCTGGTCCGGGGTTTCTTGCATTTGGGAACGGGTTTCTTTCCCTTAAAACCCCTGCGACGCGCATTTTGCGGCATTTACTGTTCGGGCCAGTTGCGCGTAAGCCTGCACGTCAGACGGGAGAGAGACCTATGGGATTCAGCTTCAAGACACCGCCGCACATCCTGTTTGAACGGGGCAGTGCCAGCCAGCTCGGCAAGCTGGTCGGCGACCGCATGAAACGCCCGGTCTTTGTGACAGATGCGGGCGTCATAGCGGCCGGCCTGGTGGGGGGCGCGCTGGAGAGCCTGCGCGAAGCAGGTCTTGAGGTCTTTGTCTATGACAAGGTCGTGGCCGACCCGCCCGCCGCCACGATCCGCGACGCCGTGGCAGCCGCCCGCGAGCATGGCGCCGATGGCGTGATTGGCTTTGGGGGCGGATCATCCCTCGATACGGCCAAGCTGATTGCCGTCCTGCTGGAGTCCGACCAGTCGCTCGAAGACATTTATGGTGTCGGCAATGTAAAGGGCATGCGTTCGCCGCTGGTCCTGTTGCCCACTACGGCCGGGACGGGGTCTGAAGTCACCGCGATTTCCATCGTAACCTCGGATGACCTGAAGAAGATCGGCGTCGTCTCCGACCAATTGTTTGCAGACCTTGCCATTGTCGACCCGATGCTGACCCTGACGGCGCCGCGCGGAGTGACGGCGGCCACCGGGATCGACGCGATGGTGCACGCAATTGAAGCCTATACGTCCAAACTGCTTCGCAACCCGGTCTCGGGCGCGCTGGCCAGGGAAGGCTTGCGGCTGCTCGCCGGAAACCTGCTGCAGGCCTGCGAGCATCCGGACGATATCGAAGCGCGCGAAGCCATGTCCATTGGGGCGACGCTGGCGGGCCAGGCCTTCAGCAATGCGCCGGTCGCGGCTGTCCATGCCATGGCGTATCCGCTGGGCGCGCTGTTCCATGTGCCGCACGGCGTTTCGAATGCGCTGATGCTGTCGCCGGTCCTGCGCTTCAATGCGGAAGTCGCAGCAAAGGATTATGCCGACCTCGGTCCGGTTGTCGGCGTGGCCGAGACTGCAAACGCCTTCATCGACCATATGGTCGGACTGTGCGCCAAGAGCGGTACACCGCTGAAGCTGACCGAGGTCGGCGTCAATCACAATGATTTGCCGAAGATGGCAGAGGATGCGGTGAAGAATGAGCGCCTGATGAAAAACAATCCGCGCGAGGTCACATATGACGATGCGCTGGCGCTTTACGAGGAAGTGCTCTGAAGCCGTTTTCATTGGATATTTGACGGTTCTGGCGCGTTTCATCAGAAGGCGCGCATTCCAGCAGAGAACGGACCGATGAAACGGTCAGAATCCACTTTCCTGAGGATGGAGCGCACCCCTGAATCAGGGTTGCGATGCCTGCCGCAGGGAGGTGTTTGGATCGGGATGATCATCAGCCGGGGGACCGCTTCCGGTCTTATCCCGACGAAACGCCACTGGCCTGCAAGGACATCGCGCGGTCATGGCCGCGCAGACGGATCCTGTGGAAGGGGTTCACACACTGAAACAAGTTGTTTGCGTCAAAGGTTGACAGCATGTCGCAGTGTCGTCTATACGCCCAATTCCTGTCAGGCAGTTCATTCGTTTACTGACTTCCTGACGGATCAACGGAAAGAAACAAGATGACGCTGAGTTGTAATACGACAAACAGCTCCTTGCAGATGCGGGGAGCGCTATCAGCAGCGCCCGCGCAGTGGCCGGTCGCCTCCTGATATCGACATAAATTGAATTTCGATGATCCGGGGCTGAGGAGATCAGCTGACGGATGATGTGAAAGGAGGTGGATCATGGGCATGCCCATGACCCGTGCCGGGGTCTTGCTGTTTGGCAAGCCGTCGGCAGCGACGCCCTTGCTCGGTCATGTTGCCGGGCTGCACGCTGAGCGGATTACCCGTTTCTGGCCTGCACCGCATGCCGGGTTCCTGACCTTGCCGACGGCGCGACGCCATGCGGCGGCCATCCTGCTGGAGCGCCGTTGGAACAGTTCCACCGATGATGGGCTGGACCTTGTTGACGCAGTGGAGCGTGCTCGCGATACGGAGCTTGCTTGCATCCTGATGCAGGGCGAGGCCCCGGGGGGCCTGATGAAGGCACTCGGCCGGATGGGCGAGCAGTTGTGGGAGACGGCTGACTACGTCAACTTCCTCAGCCTGTTTGCAGATCCGGAAGCGGTGAAAGTCTTGCGACACATGCCGCAGATCCGTGCCGATCGTCTGGGCCTGATCGTGGCGGTACCGGAAGCCTTGCGGGTTGCGGGCATCGTGGCGAATTTGCCGGAGCAGACAGCTGCGGTCGAAGACCTGGCTGAGGCGTATCGTCTTGCGCTGCGTATTCATGGCGCAAGCGGGGCGTTCCGTTTGGTTCAGCGCTGGCAGCGGGCTGGAACGCCGGTGGCCTTGTTCAATATGGCCGCCGAAGCGCTCCAGCCGGTGGAGTTCGGGCATGTGCTTGCGCCGCCTGCGTTGCCAAACTGGTTCGAACCGGTGCGGACGCGCAAGGCGTTGAACGAGGTTGCATTGGAGTTCCGCAATTGCTTGCGGGATTTTGCCGCCGACCTCGCAATGGGACGGATGGCGGTCTATGCGGTCCGGAAAACGTCCAGCCCTCCGGTTGCATTGGCGCTGCGACAGGATGTGGCGGGTTGGCGGCTCGCTGAGGCCTTGCTGAAGGGCAATGACGATCTGAGTGACGCGCATTTGCGTCAGTTGATCGATGTGCTCGCTGCGGTCGGTGTCCGCACGGGCGAATCCGCATGGACCCTGTCTCAGCGGCTGCACGATCATGTCTGCCCGGATTGCGGGCCAGTGCATGTACCGCCGCGCAATACCTGGCGGCAGCGCCTTGCGCTTGGCTCTCTTTGGGACTGAGTGCAGGCAAGCATCGCAATGAGGCACCCCCGAAGCTTCCGGCTTCGGGGGTGTTTCCATTTGTGACGCGGGCGTCATCCGTGTATTCTGTGCAAAAGAATGGGAGAACGACATGGCCGACGGACACGATATGGGCGAGCGCGCGAAATTTCGCGAAATGCTGGAAGGCACCAAGGAAGACTGGGACATCATTGTCGATCATTCCAAGAGCTTCAACAAAGGCCTTGCGAAACGGGTGCTCGATCATCTGCGCCTGCTCGATGGCGACTATGGCGGCTTCCCGATCGACCGGCTGGAGCACTCGCTGCAGACCGCGACCCGCGCGCATCGGGATGGCCGGGACGAGGAATATGTCGTCTGCGCGCTGCTCCACGATATCGGTGACACGCTCGGCAGCTACAACCATCCGGACGTCGCCGCGGCGATCCTGAAGCCGTTCGTGTCAGAGGCCAATCTCTGGATGGTGGCCAATCATGGCGCATTCCAGGGCTATTATTTCTTCCACCATCTCGGCCTCGACCGGAACATGCGCGAGCATTTCAAAGACAGTCCGCACTATGAATATTGCGCGCAGTTCTGCCATCTCTACGACCAGGCCGCATTCGACCCGGACTATCAGAGCGAGCCGCTGGAATTCTTCATCCCGATGGTCGAGAATGTCTTCTCGAAGCCGGTAAATTCCATGTATCTCAAGGCGATGCAGGAGTAAGCGGAGGCGCTACTCCGCCGACGTTTCCAACATGCAGGGGCCCTCGCTGGCGACGCTTGTCATCGCGGCGTGGGCTTCGCATGTGTTGCCATAGGTCTTGCCGTCGCAGCCGCAGACCGGCTCATATTGCTTGGTACACATCGGCCGGACCTCTTCGCAGGTGCCGGCCGCGTCCGCAATGTTGCGGCAGGCGCCGTCTTCCATCTTGCAGAACAGGCCATCCTCGCACTGGATCCCAGCGATGCCGCCACAGGTCTCGCCCATGCCGGCCATGATCGGGCCGGTCGGCTGCTGCGCCTGAGGGGGCGGCGGTGTGTCGGCTTCAACGGGGGGAAGGTCTGTCGGGGGCGACTGGAACCAGGCGCAGCTGGCCAGAAAGGTGACAGACAGAACAAGAGCGATGAGGCGCATGGTGATCTCCCTTTTACAGGAGATACCTGCGCCCCAATCGCGTATTTGGCAAGCCGGAGCCTAGCCTTTCATGCCGGCTGCGACAGCCGCAAAGATGTTCTGGCCGTGCTCGCCGCCAGACTGGAAGGCCGGCTTGGTGGTGGAGACGTCCGTGATCTGGTCCCATTTGGCAGCAACGGCTTCCGCCGACAGGCCTTCGCCCTGGCCAACGAAGACGCCTTCGGTCTCGACAATGCGGGCCATTGAGAAGGCACCGGCACCGGCTGACAGGATCATGCCGGTCGGGGCGTCATCCTTGACGAGGTTCATCACGCCGGGCGTGACATATTCCGGCTTCAGCTGGGCCAGGACTTCGTCCGGCATCAGGCCTTCGGTCATGCGGGTTGCAGCAATCGGGCAAACGGCGTTGATTTTGATGTTGTTTTTTGCGCCTTCGATCTTCAGCGTGTTCATCATGCCGACCACGCCGAGCTTGGCGGCGCCATAATTGGCCTGGCCGAAATTGCCATAGAGGCCGGTTGAGGACGTGGTGACGACCACGCGGCCGAAATTCTGTTCCTTCATGATGTTCCAGGCAGCGTGCACCGGCATGAACGTGCCGCGCAGGTGCACGTCGATCACGAGGTCGATGTCGGCCTGGGTCATCTTGGAGAAGGATTTGTCGCGCAGGATGCCGGCATTGGCGATGATGATGTCGATCCGGCCCCATTTGGCCATCGTGTCGTCGATCATTTTCTTGACGCCGGCTTCGTCGGAGACGGACGAGCCATTGGCGATGGCTTCGCCACCCATGGCCTCGATTTCCTTGACGACCGCTTCGGCCGCTTCGGAATTGCCGCCCGTGCCGTCCAGCGTGCCGCCGAGGTCATTGATGACCACCTTGGCGCCGCGGCGGGCGAGTTCCAGCGCGTGGCAACGGCCGAGACCGCCGCCGGCACCTGTAACAATGGCGACGCGATCGTCGAAACGGATATCTGACATGGGAGGACTCCTCATTCCTTGACTGTTCTGCTCCGTGTCACACCAGACGCTCACGTAAACGTCAAGCATGCTCCTAGCGTCACCTCTTGCGCGGATTGCCGCGCCATGATTGCGTTTCGGCCAGCCGAGAAAAGTATCCAGGGAGGATCATCATGCTGGCTTACGTGACATTGGGATCGAACAACAAGGACAAGGCGCTCGAATTCTACGACGCCGTGATCGGCGAACTGGGCGGACAGCGCGTGTTCGCCAATGACCGGCTGCAATTCTACGGCACCGGCCCCGGCCAGCCGATGATCGCGATTGGCGGTCCTTATGATGGTGAAGCGGCCTCTGTCGGAAATGGCGTCATGCCGGCGCTGGGCTGCAAGGACACCGAAACGGTCGACCGCGCCTACAAGAAGGCGCTTGAGATGGGCGGCACCTGTGAAGGCGAGCCGGGCAACCGCATGCCGACCTTCTATGGCGCCTATTTCCGCGACCCGGACGGCAACAAGATCTGCGTCTGCAAGCTGGGCTAGGTCTCAGCCAAGCGCTGCCAGGAAGACCTCAAGCGTTTCTTTTGCGAAGAGGCGCATGTTTTCCGGGCGGTCGCTGAGGCCTGTTTCCAAAGTGGTGGAGATCTCGAACCGGTTCGGGCCGACCACGGCAATGCAGGTGTGCCCGGCGGCGTCGCCATAGCCATTGCCGGTCGGGCCTGAGGCGCCGGTCTCGCAGAGGCCCCAATCGGCGGCGAGCTTGCCGCGAATGGTGTTGGCGAGCAGGCGGGCATAGGGCTCGGTCGAGGAGCGCATGTCGCCAATATCCTCGCGCGTCAGGCCGAGTAGATGCTTGAATGCCTTGGGCGTGTAGATGACGCCACCCCCACGATAATAGGATGAGGCACCCGGCACGGCGAGCAGCGCCGCCGAGATGAGGCCGCCAGCCGAGGATTCCGAGATGGCCACGGTCTCGCCGCGGGCCTTGAGCGTGTCCGCGATTTGTTGCGCGATGGGGATGAGCGTTTCCATGTTGCCCAATTGAGCAGGCGGGTGGGCGCCGCGCAAGGCGGACGTCGGGAGAGGTTTTGATCCAGGACACGCGCCCATGCTTCGACTTCGCTCAGCATGAGCGCTTCAGAGAGGCGGACTCATCCTGAGCAAAGTCGAAGGATGTGGCGGACTGTGCCCATGTTTCTCACGGTTGCAGCAGGTTGCAGCGGGCAGCGCACAAGAATGCTTTCCCTTCGCCGCTGTCGCGTTTAAGCCTGAATGTGACAGTTTGGGGAAAGGGAGCGGCGAATGCTTTCCATCGCGGGTTATGAATGGGGTTGGGACAATGCGCGGGCCTTGCTCGGCATCGCGCTGATCTATGGCGTGTGCTGGGTGCTTTCGGAGAAACGGAAACTGTTTCCGTTCCGGCTGATCATCGGCGCGACGATCATGCAGTTCGTGTTTGCGCTGATCCTGTTTGGCATCCCCTTCGTGCGGGCGATCCTGTTCAAGGCCAATGACGTGGTCGATGGCCTGCAGAATGCGACGCGCGCCGGCACGAGTTTCGTGTTCGGCTATGTCGGGGACAATGTTGCCGCCGACCAACTGATGGGCGGGTCTCCGCCGCCGCTGTTCTTCTTCCAGATCCTGCCGATTGTGATCGTTGTGGCCGCCTTGTCGGCGATCCTCTGGCACTGGCGTATCCTGCAATGGGTGACCAATGGGTTTGCCTACATCTTCCAGCGCGCCATGGGCCTTGGCGGGGCAACCTCGCTGGCCGTTTCCGCCAACGTGTTCATGGGCATGACCGAAGCGCCGGTGCTGATCCGGCCCTATATCAAGGGCATGACCCGGTCTGAGCTGCTGATCATGATGACGGCAGGCTTTGCGACCATCGCGGGCAGTGTGCTTGTCGTGTACGGGGCGTTCCTTGAAGGCAAGATGGACAATCCGTTGGCGCAGCTGCTGACGGCCTCGATCATGGCGGCCCCGGCAGCGGTCGCCGTGGCGCTCTGCCTGATCCCGGAAACGACGCCTGCGACCGAGCGGATGAAGGAGCCGGATTTCAGCTATTCTTCCACGATGGATGCCTTTTCCACGGGCGCCTCTGATGGCCTGAAGATCGTCCTGAATATTGCGACTATGCTGATTGCGGCGCTGGCGCTGCTCTGGCTGGTCAATGCGGGCCTCGGGGCGTTCCCGGATGTGGCGGGCGCGCCGCTCTCCATCGAGCGTGTCCTTGGCTGGATCTTCGCGCCGCTGATGTACATGATCGGCGTGCCAATGGGCGAGGCAGCGCAATCCGGCTCGCTGATGGGCGTGAAGACGGTGCTGACCGAATTCGTGGCCTTCCTGCAACTCGCTGAAGTGCCTCAGGACGCGATGGACCCGCGCACACGTATCATCACGGCGCACGCGATTTGCGGCTTTGCGAATTTCGGCTCGATGGGCATCCTGATTGGCGGCCTGACCATTGTGGAGCCTGCGCGGCGGGATGATTTCCTGGCGCTGGCCTGGCGGACGCTGTTGGCCGGAACGCTGGCGACGTGCCTGTCGGGCGCCGTGGTCGGGGCCTTGCCGTACCAGCTGTTCGCTGGCGTGGGCGGCTGATCTTTCAGATCGCTTCCCGCACGGTCAGGCCTAGACTTTAGGGCTGAGATTGGCACGAGTGCGGGATATGAAAATGAGACGATTTCGGACAGGACTGTTCGCGGCGACGAGCATTACGATAGTCATGGCGGCCATGCCCGCGCAGGCGCAGGCGCAGGAGCGTCTGGCGCCGGTAAGTGTCTGGGGCGACAGGACGGAAACTGATCCAGGTAGTCTGGCGGTTATTGATTCTGCGGAGATCGACGAGACTCTGGCCGATCATCCGGCTGAAATACTGAACAAATTGCCCGGCGTGAACATCCAGATGAATTCCGGGCAGGAGCATCTGGTCGCGATCCGCTCACCCGTGCTGACCGGCGGGGCCGGGCAGGGCAGCTTCCTGATCCTCGAGAATGGCGTGCCGGTACGCTCGCCCGCCTTTGGCAACGTCAACAGTCTGTTCGAGCCGCATCATGAAGTGGCGAGCGCGATCGAAGTCGTGCGCGGGCCGGGCAGTGCGAAATATGGCTCGAACGCCGTGCACGGACTGGTCAATGTGATCCTGCCGGAAGTCGGCGGCGGCAGCGAGGCGGTGGGCAGCTACGGCACGCTCGGCCGCTGGCGCAGTGATGTGACGCTGGACGAGGGCGAGCATTGGCTGGCGGCGGTGTCGCTACAAAAGGATACAGGCTGGCGCGACAATACGGGCGTGGACCAGCAGAAACTGACACTGGTTGGCGACTGGATGCTTGGCGCGTGGGACACGACGACCTGGTTGACCGCGTCAAACCTCAACCAGGAAACGGCCGGCTTTGCGCAGGGGCCGGATGCCTACAAGGATGAGGACATTGCGAAATCCAATCCGAACCCGGAAGCCTATCGCGATGCGTGGTCGGCGCGGGCAGGCGCGCGGCTGTCTGGAGACTTCAGTGGCGGCACGCTGACCCTGACGCCTTATGCGCATACCCAGTCGATGATCTTCGCGCAGCACTTCCTGCCGAATGGCGGGGTGGAAAAGAATGGCTCGACCGGCGGCGGCCTGATGGCTCGCTATGAGCGGGAGGCCTCCGACAGTCTCACATGGCGCGTGGGCGCGGATGTCGATATGGCAAGCGGCTGGCTGACCGAAATCCAGCCCGATCCGTTCGGTTTCTTTCCCGGAGACTCGCGGTTCCCGCAGGGCAAGCATTATGACTACACCGTCGACACGCTGATGGGCGCGGTCTGGGGCGAGCTGGATTTTGCACTGAGCGAGCAAGTGCACCTGCTGGCTGGCCTGCGCGCGGAAGCCCATGAATATGATTATTCGACCGATCTGGCCCCCGGCATCAATGGCCGCTTCAATGTGCCCGCTGACCGGACAGATAATTTCGACCTGCTGACGCCGAAGCTTGGCCTTATCTGGTCGGTAAGCGAGGGCGTTGATCTCTATGCCAACTATGCGCGCGGCGAGCGGGCGCCGCAGGCGTCAGACCTCTACAGGCTGCAGAGCCTGCAAGTGGCCGGGCAGGTGGAAGAAGAAACGCTCGACAGTGTCGAAATCGGTGCGCGCGGCACTGCGCTGGAGGGGCGGCTTGTCTATGACCTTGCTGCCTACTGGATGGAGAAGGACAATTTCTTCTTCCGCGACAGTGACGGTCTGAACGTTCCCGATGGCTCGACCGAGCACAAGGGTGTGGAAGCGTCCGGCGCGCTGGAGCTGACGCCAGTGCTGAGCTTGTCCGGTTCTGCCAGTTGGTCAGACCAGACCTATACATTCGACCGGATCACCGGCTCCGGCACCGAAACAATCCGCGATGGCAACGAGATCGACACGGCACCGGAATGGCTGGCCAATGTTTCGCTGGACTGGCAGGCGACGGACGCGATCAAACTGTCGCTGAATGTCGATCATGTCGGCGAGTATTTCGTGGACCCTGCGAACACGACGACCTATCCCGGCCACACCGTGCTGGGCGCGCGGGGCGCATGGGCCTTCAGCGATAGCGCTGAAGTTTTCCTGATCGTGCGGAATCTGACCGACGAAGAATATGCCGACCGCGCGGATCTCGCCTTTGGCAATGAACGCTACTTCCCCGGCGAGCCCCTGAACGCGACGCTGGGCATGAAAAAAACATTCTAGGAGGAAACGATGAAACTCTATCACAGCCCGAAGGCCCCCAACCCGGACCGGGTCGTCTTTTTCCTGCGCGCCAAGGGCAAGCTGGATGCGGTGGATCTGGAAGAAGTCTCCATCATGAAACAGGAGCACCGGACAAAGGAATATCGCGAAGTGTCTCCGTTTGCGCAGGTGCCGGCGCTGGTGCTGGATGACGGGACCAAGATCACCGAAAGCCGGGCGATCTGTACCTATTTCGAGGATGTCTTCCCAGAGCCGAACCTTATGGGAACGGACGCCAAGGAAAAGGCCCTGATCGAGATGTGGGATCGCCGGGTGGAGCTGATGTTCATGGTGCAGTTCGCGACCTGGTTCCGCAATGCGCATGAGATGATGGCGCCGCTGGAAGTGCCGCAGAGTGCCGAGGCCGCTGCCAAGGGCGAGAAGAACGCCCGGCGCATGGCCGAGCGCTTCGATGCCCACCTTGCCGACCACGAATTCCTCACGGCCGACCGGTTCTCGATTGCGGACATCACCCTGTTCATCACCTGCGGCTTCTGCCGGGTGATGAAATGGTCCCCGCACAAGGAGCATGAGCATCTCGGCCGCTGGTATGACGCCATGAAGGCACGCGGCTTCGCGGGTTAGTCTGCCCGGCTAGGCGTTCTTGATGTTCATGCCGCCATCGACCGGGATGTGCACGCCGGTCAGGAAGCTGGCCGCCGGCAGGACGAGCGACAGCGTCATGTTGGCGACCTCTTCCGGTATGCCGTAACGGCGAAGCGGCACGCGGCGCTTGGCGTAGATTTCCTTGTGCTCGTCCTGGATGCCGGCGGTGATGCCGGTATGGATCGGGCCGGGGCAGATCGCGTTGACGGTGATGCCTTCGCGGCCAAGGTCGACCGCCAGACCGCGGGTCAGGCCGATCACGCCATGCTTGGCGGCGACATAGGGTGAATTGCCCGGTGTGGCGCCAAGGCCCTCCGTAGACGCAATATTCACGATGCGGCCAAAGTCTGCCTTGCGCATATAGGGCAGCGCGGCGCGGATGGCGCGCTGGTGGGAGGTCAGCATGACATTGATGCTGGCGGCCCACGCCTCTTCATAGCTTTCCTCGGCAACGTCCGCCATCCTTGCGAAGCCGGCATTGTTGATGAGGATTTCGAGCCCCCCGAAATGTGCGGCCGTCTCGTCCACGACGCGCTTGATCGCGTCCTTGTCGCCGACATCAAGTGCCCAGCCCTGCACGTTGGAGAATCCTGCATCGCGGATTTCCTGCACGACGACATCGACATTTTCCTGTGTGAGGTCTGTCACGGCGACGTTCGCGCCCTGACGGGCAAAGAGGTGCGCGGTGGCCCGGCCCATGCCACTGGCGGCGCCGGTGATGAGGGCGGTCTTGCCCTCGATGGAGCGGGAGAGATCCTGATAGGGCGGATGGCTCATGAGCGTTTCTTTCGTTTCTTGATCGTACCGGAAAAATTGAGGACCAGGCGGCCATTGGCGGTGACGATGCCGCGCACAAAGGTAATGGACCGGCCCTTGCGGAGCACCTCTCCGCGCGCCTCGATGAATTCGCCTTCCAGCGCGCCATCGAGGAATTCGGAGGTGAAGGCGATCGTGACGCCATATTCGCCCTCCATGCCGTCATGCGCGATGGCGAACAGGGAGAAATCGGCAAAGGCCATCAGGCAGCCGCCATGCATGACGCCGCCGGCATTCATGTGCTTGTGTTCGGCGCGAAAGGCCGCGACCGGACCCTGGTCGTCAGTCTTGAAATAGAACGGCCCGGCAGCGTCATGCTCGAACGGCTCGTCGGGCCATGTCTGCCAGCCGGCAAACTCCCCGGATTGGACTGTTTCTACGGTCATTCCGGCTCCCTGCTGTTTTTCGGGCACGATACCGCACAGTCACCCTTCGACAAGCGTGCCGTTGGGGCATAGATTGCGCGGGAAAGAACATCACCGGAGGAAAAAACATGGCATTCGATGCCGAGATCCGCGCGGCGCTGATTGAACAGGTGCGCCGCTTCGTGACCGAGAAATGCGTGCCGATCGAAGCGCAGGTCGGCGATGAGGACGAAGTTCCGCAGGATGTGGTCGATGAGATGAAGAATCTCGGCCTGTTCGGCATTGCCGTGCCAGAAGAATATGGCGGCCTCGCCCTGGACATGGAAACCGAGGCGCTGGTGGCGATGGAGCTGGGCGAGACCTCCCCGGCCTTC
The DNA here is from genome assembly GCA_913057945.1 of uncultured Hyphomonadaceae bacterium. Taxonomy (GTDB): domain Bacteria; phylum Pseudomonadota; class Alphaproteobacteria; order Caulobacterales; family Hyphomonadaceae; genus Hyphomonas. The sequence continues at coordinate 29,610 of CAJXOF010000006.1, forward strand.
CGCAGTGTCGCAGGCACGAATATCGGCATTGGCAGCCAGGCGCTCGTCCTGTTCGGGACCGATGCGCAGAAGGAGAAATGGCTGCCGGGCATCGCGTCGGGCGATTTGATCGCGAGCTTCGCGCTGACCGAGCCGGAAGCGGGCTCTGATGCGGGCAGCCTGACCACCAAAGCAATCCGCGACGGCGACCACTATGTGCTGAACGGCACCAAGCGTTACATTACCAATGCCAACAAGGCCGACCTCTTCACGGTGATGGCGCGGACCGATCCGGATACGCCAGGGCCGAAGGGCGTGTCCGCCTTTGTCGTGGAGCGTGATACGCCGGGCGTGTCGGTTGGCGTGCCGGAAAAGAAGATGGGCCAGCAGGGCGCGCACATTTGTGACGTGATCTTCGAGGATGCCCGCGTGCCGGTCGAGAACATCATCGGCAAGGAAGGCGAAGGCTTCAAAGTGGCGATGAGCGTGCTCGACAAGGGCCGCCTGCACATCTCTGCCGTGGCGACGGGCGTGTCGAAACGCCTGATCCGCGAAATGGTGAATTACGCGCTGGAGCGGAAGCAATTCGGCACGGCCATCATGAACCACCAGATGATCCAGGCGATGATCGCCGACAGCCAGGCCGAGACCTATGCGGCCGAATGCATGATCATGGACGCCGCACGCCGGCGCGATGCGGGCGAGGATGTCACCCTGCTCGCCTCTTCGACGAAACTGTTCGCGACCGAGGCGTGTGGCCGGGTGGCTGATCGCGCGGTGCAGGTGTTTGGTGGCGCGGGCTATGTGTCTGACTATGGCATCGAACGGTTCTACCGCGACGTGCGCATCTTCCGCCTGTATGAAGGCACCAGCCAGATCCAGCAGATCATCATTGCACGCGAATTGGCCAAGGCGGCGAAAGCGGGGAGACTGTAAACCATGTTCGAACACGATTTGACCGACCCGCATGATGTGGGCCTGAATGCAGAACGGCTGGCGGCCATTCCGCATTACTTCAAGGAAAACTATATTGATACCGGCAAGTTGCCCTGTGTGGCGACTCTGGTGTCGCGCGGCGGCGAAGTCGCACTGGAGGATTATTCCGGCACGACGCATCTGGGCGAAGGCGAGCCAATCGGTCCGCATACGATCTTCCGGATATACTCCATGACCAAGCCGGTCACGTCGCTGGCGGCGATGATGCTGTTCGAGGAAGGCAAGCTGCGCCTCGACCATGAACTCGCACGCTACATTCCGGAATTCGAGAACGTGCAAGTGTTCGACAGCGGCAATCGCGAGGACTATACGACGCGCGCGCCGGACCGGCCGATCACGCTGCTGGATTTGTTCACGCACACATCCGGGATCACCTATGGCTTCCTGATGCAGGACGAGTCGGACGCGATCTATCGCAAGCACAAGATTTCCACGACGTCGGAAACCCTGCTGGAAATGAGCCAGCGGATCGCGAAGCTGCCGCTGGCCTTCTCGCCCGGTACGCGCTGGGGCTATGGGCATTCGATCGATGTTCTGGGCGCGGTGGTCGAACTTGTGGCTGGCCAGCCTCTGGATGAATTCTTCCGGGAACGTATTTTTGGCCCGCTGGGCATGGAAGATACAGATTTCTGGGTGCCGGAAAACAAGATCGACCGGCTGATGGCGTGCTACAACAAGCATCCGCTGACGGGTGAGGTCACCATGTCCGATGCGGCCGGGAAAGACTCCAAGCTCTACAGCAAGCGGCCCAAACTGTTGAATGCCGGCGGCGGGCTTGCCTCTACCGTACGCGATTATCACCGCTTCTGCCTGATGCTGATGCGCGGTGGTACGCTGGATGGGGCCCGCATCATCAGCCCTAAGACATGGGAATTCATGCGCCAGAACCATCTGCCGGATGGCAAGACGATCAAGGAGATGGGCGACAAGACCTTCTCCGAGGCGCGTATGGAAGGCAATGGTTTCGGGCTTGGCGGGTCGGTGCTGACCGATACGGTTGCCTCGATGCAACCTTCCAGCCTGGGCAATTTCAGCTGGGGCGGCCTCGCCTCGACCTTCTTCTGGATCGATCCGGAAGAAGAGATGATTGTCATTCAGGCGACGCAGATGATCCCGTCAGGCACCTATCCCATCCGGCCGCAACTGCAGCAGCTCGTTTATGCGGCGGTGGACTGGTGAGCGAGGAAAAAGCCAATCCCGTGCGGCAGGCGATCCTGGACCTGACCGCGGCCTGTGGGCCGGGCAAGACGATCAGCGCCGAACAGGCCGCAAGGGCCGTAAGCGAAGCGAACTTCCAGCGCGTGCTGAAGGATGTGCGCGCTGAAGCCATCCGCCTGCACAAGGCGGGGGTTGTGCTGATTTATCGGAAAGGCAAGCCGGTTGAGGACCCGGATGTGTTCAAGGGCGTCTACCGGCTCGGGCTTCCGGCCTGACGCGCCCTACTCGCCGAAGCGGCGGAGTTCCGTCCGAAATCTCCGGCCATTTGCTGTCAGAACGTAGAGCCGGTCATATTCAGTAGCCTCGACAATCGGCGCGCCGGGCTTGCCGCCAAGCTCTTTGACGAGCTGCGGTGTGGTGTTGGAATGGCCGACAACGAGGATGTTACCGGGCGTGGCGCGGAGCATGTTGGCGAAGGTTTCCAGATTGCCGGAATCATAGGGCAACACGGTGAGGCCCGTCGCCCTGGCAATCGGGGCCGCCGTTTCGCGCGTGCGGCGCGTATCGGTTGAGTAGATCGCCGTCAGACCGGCATCTTTCAGCTCATTTGCGAGGATTTCTGCGCGGGCCCGGCCAATCAGCGTCAGGGGCGGATTATCGCCGGCGGCTTTTTCAGCGTGACGCACGAGATAGATCTGGCGCGTGTCCGGCGGCGGCGAAGAGGCGCAGGCCGCGAGCGTGACAGAGGCCAGGAGGGCGAGGGCGACGCGGCGTGTCAGCATCAGGCGGCCACCGGCTTGGCGATCAGATGGTCGAGCGAGAAGGCATCCTTCGTCGGCCCGTTCTGACGCAGGGATTGCAATTTGTTCCATCCATCCTGCATCGTGAAGCGTTCTCCGCGTGGCGCCCACCACAAGACAAAGCTCGCTCCGTCGCTGCGGTCAAGCTGGTTGGCCAGGCGGCGCATGCCCGCCGGGTGTGTGTGGCCGCCATACGAGAACTCTCTCAGCGTTTCGATCGAGTTCCAGCCGGCCATGGTGCAAACGTCGGGAGCCGCGACACCATCGGGATAGGGAAAGGCGTGTTGCATGCCGTACCAGTCCCCATTGGGGCGCCGGATACCATGTGTGTGCCAGTGGAGTCCTTCAAACGAATCCGCATCCGAGAAGATGCGCGGCAGGATCGCCATAAATACCCGAACGAATTCATTCTCCATATTGAAGGCGCCCAATGGGCGCGCGCAATTGAAGTGAATCAACCGGTATTCTGTTGTCATTGAAGTGTCCCCGTCCAATTCCGACAGGGATATGACAAAGCGGTTTCGTAATGATTAAAAGAGACCAAAACTCCAAAGAGAACTCCTTCGAATCATTTTCCCTTGAATTCTGCCGGTCTTTTCTGAAGGAACGCGCTGACACCTTCCTTAAAATCATCCGTACGCCCCGCAGTGCGCTGGGCCAGCCGTTCGTCATAGATCGCTTCATCGAAATCGGATTCGCAGGCTTTCCAGATCAGTTCGCGGGCTAGCGATAGCGCGATGGTCGGGCCGCTGGCCAGCTTTTCTGCCATTTCCAGGGCGGTCGGCATCAGCTGGTCGTCTTCAACGATGCGATTGATCATGCCCCATTCCATGGCCTTTTCGGCCGGAACCTTGTCGCCGAACAGGGCCATCTCCATCGCGCGTGCACGCCCGATGGTGCGGGCCAGCAGCCAGGTTGATCCGCCATCCGGCACGAGGCCAATGCGGCGGAATGCCTGCAGGAAGTAGGCGTTCTTGGCGCACACGATGATGTCGCCCACCAGGGCCAGCGAACAGCCGACGCCAGCAGCAGGTCCGTTGACGGCGGTAATGACCGGGTGCGGATGTTCCCGGATGGCCTGCATCAGGGGATTGTAATGGGTGGTCAGGGCGCGGCCGGCATCGGGCTTGGAGCCTTCATGGCTGAGCTTCACGCTGAGCCCGCCGGGGCCGAGATTGGCGCCGGAACAGAAACCGCGGCCCGCGCCGGTCAGGATGGTGCAGCGCGCTTCATCGGCGGCGACTTCAAAGGCGTGCAGCAATTCCTGGGCGGTATCGACGCCGCAGGCATTCAGCGTGGACGGGTCGTTGAAGCTGATGATGGCGATGTCGCCTTTCAGCTCGTAGGAAATCTTTGTGTAGGCCATGCAGTTCGCTCCCGATGGGTGTTTTTTGCCACCCTATTGTGTCACCCGCCCCGCGTGAACGCCTGACCCAACGGAAATGTTTTTTATTTTGTTCAACGATCAATGCGCGCTACACTTCGGCGAGGAAACGACCCAGAGGAAGAGACACATGGCCCTTGATAGCGCTGCCGTATCCGGCATGAGTTCCATTCTGAGCCGCCAGAAAGCCGCGCATATTCGCGATGGCATTCCATCGCTCGCCAAGCGGATCGAGTGGCTGGACAAGTCGATCGACCTGCTGGTCACACATGGGGATGCCCTGAGTGAAGCGATGCGCGAGGATTTCGGACATCGCTCCGTGGACCAGTCCGCCCTGACCGACATTGCCGGCTCGATTGGCGCGCTGAAATTCTCGAAGAAGCATGTCGCCAAGTGGATGCGACCGGAAAAGCGGAAGACGGAATTTCCGCTCGGCTTGCTCGGCTCGCGCGCTGAGCTTCAGTTCCAGCCAAAGGGCGTGATCGGCGTGATCAGCCCCTGGAACTTTCCGGTCAATCTGACTTTCGCGCCGCTTGCTGGCGTATTTGCCGCCGGCAACCGCGCGATGATCAAGCCATCGGAGTTCACCGAGGCGACGTCAGACCTGATGAAGCAGCTGTTTGCTCAGTATTATGACGAGGAAGAAGTGGCGGTCATCACTGGTGGCCCGGATGTTGGCGCCGAATTCTCGAAACTCGCCTTCGATCACATGGTCTTCACGGGCGCGACCTCTATCGCGCACCATGTCATGCGGGCGGCGGCGGACAATCTGGTGCCCCTGACGCTGGAACTCGGCGGCAAGAGTCCGGTCGTGCTCGGCCGGTCCGCCAACATGGAAAAGGCGGCCAACCGGATCATGGCGGGCAAGACGCTGAATGCGGGGCAAATCTGCCTGGCGCCGGACTATGCCTTCGTGCCTCAGGAAAAGACGGCGGAATTCGTCAGCGCCGCCACCAAGGCCGTCGAGAAAATGTATCCATCCGGCCTGAAGGACAATGAGGATTACACCTCCGTCGTGAACCAGCGCCATTATGACCGGATCATGAGCTATATCGAGGAGGCCCGCGACAAGGGCGCTGAAGTCCACGAGATCAATCCGACGGGAGAGAATTTCTCCCAGCAGCCTCATCACAAGATCCCCCCGCACATTATCGTCAATCCAGGTGATGACCTGAAAGTGATGCAGGATGAGATCTTCGGGCCGATCCTGCCGATCAAATCCTATGGCGAGACCAAGGATGCCGTGGCCTATATCAATTCACATGACCGTCCGCTCGGCCTGTACTATTTCGGCGAGGACGCGACCGAGAAGGATTATGTCCTGAACAATACGACGTCCGGCGGTGTGACTGTGAATGATGTGATCTTCCATGTCGCGCAGGAAGACCTGCCGTTTGGGGGTGTTGGCCCCTCCGGCATGGGCAGCTATCATGGCCGCGACGGCTTCATGGAGTTCAGCCACAAAAAATCCGTATACACGCAAACAGGTAGTGAGTTGCTTGCCATGATGCGCCCGCCCTATGGCGACAAGTTCCGCGGTCAGGTGAAAGGCCGCATCAAGCGCTAGGCGCGAGGGTCAGATACAAAAAAGCCCGCCAGCAATGCTGGCGGGCTTTTTCTTTTGTTGGCGGTTTCGATTAGCGCTTCAGGAAGGCCGGAATGTCGTTGCCGAAGCCTTTGACTTTTTCAGGGGCCGGATCAAGGACAAGGTCATCATCCTTGCGTTTGCGGTCCCGCTCGCGTTTCGGCTTCGCGGCGCGCTCGCGCTTTGGCTTTTCATCCGGGCGGTCGTCCGATTTTGTATCGGACTTCGGCTCAGGTTTAGGCTCTGCCTTCGCCTTGGGCTTTTCTTCCGTTTTCGCGGCGGGCGCGGACTCTTCCAGACGGTCTGTGTTCTCGTCGCGCCGACGGCTACGCGAACGTCCGCCGCGTGATTTGTCGTCACGGCCGCCCGAACGGCTCCGGCCACGGCTGCGACTTTCGTCCGGTGGCAGGTCTCCGAGTTCCTCAAGCAGGCCCTCGGGCATATAGTCCTCGACATCCTGCTGGATCATCTTGAGGACAAAGCCCCAGGATTTTTCGTCTGACGGCGACACAACCGTGAAGCTTTCACCCGTACGCCCCGCGCGACCGGTCCGCCCGATCCGATGGACGTAATCCTCGTCTTTGGGCGGCGGCGAATAATTGAAGACATGTCCGACATCTGGAATGTCGAGCCCGCGCGCGGCGACATCTGACGCAACGAGCAGCTTCAGGTCGCCGTCGCGGAAACGCTGCAGCACTTGGGTGCGGAACGCCTGCGGCAAGTCGCCATGGATGGCGGCCGCGTCGTGGCCATGCTTTTGCAGCGAGGCCGCCACGATATCGACTTCGACCTTCCGGTTACAGAATACGATGCCGTTCTTCACTTCGCGGGATTCGATCACGCGGCGCAGCGCGGTGCGCTTGGCTTTGGCATCATTGGTCGGAATGTGGACAACGTGCTGTGTGATCGTCTTGGCTGCGTCCGTCGGGCGGGCGACTTCGACCTTGACCGGGTCACGTTGAAAGGTCTTCGCCAGTCTCTGAATGTCGGTCGGGAATGTTGCTGAGAACAGGAGAGTCTGCCGCTTGGCCGGAATCTTGGAGACAATCTTCTCAATGTCGGGAATGAAGCCCATGTCGAGCATGCGGTCTGCTTCGTCGATGATGAGGTAGTCGACGCCCATCAGCAGCAGCTTGCCGCGTTCGAACTGGTCCATCAGGCGTCCGGGGGTCGCGATCAACACGTCGACGCCGCGCTGGAGCAGGCCTTCCTGCTCCTTGAAGCTGACACCGCCAATGAGCAGGGCCATGGTGAGTTTCAGGTGCTTGCCGTATTTCTCGAAATTCTCGGCCACCTGCGCGGCGAGTTCGCGCGTCGGGCAAAGGATCAGGCAACGCGGCATGCGGGCCCGAGCCCGTCCGCGCGCCAGCCGGTGGATCATCGGCAGCACGAAAGCCGCCGTCTTTCCGGTGCCGGTCTGGGCGATGCCCGTGACGTCGCCGCCAGCGAGGATATGGGGGATAGCTTCCGTCTGGATCGGCGTAGGCGATGTATATCCCGCCTCTTCTACAGCCTTAAGTACGTTCGGCCCAAGGCCGAGGTCTGCAAATGTTACTTCAGTCAATGTTATGGTTCCTGGAATGGTTTCTGATTTTAACCCGGCGGCCTTGAGAGCCGCAATTTCCCGCGTTCAGCGCCTCAGTGCGCTTTTGGCGGGCCGGGCGAATTCCATGCCCGGAGCGTCGTGTTGCGCTGCACATAAGCCAAATTGTGGATAAATGGAAGGGGGCGTACCCAGCTTTCGCCCGACGGCGCACGGGTCAGGTGCGATAGCGCTGGACGTCGTCGATCAGATTCTGCAGCACGCGCTTGGACCGGCCCCAGTCGAAGGCCTGTCCGGGAACGGTAATTGTGCCTGTCAGCAGCGTGCCCTCGTCGCGGGATTCCAGCGTGATGATCATGTTGCCTTCCCAGGACCAGACCGAAGACGCCATTTTGGAGTTGAGTATGCAGCCATCACCCGCCTCTGAAATATCGACAATCGGCTGGCTGCGGCTGGCGAGCGAGCACACCACGGCGGCAAGTGTTTCGCCGAACGTATTGCGGAAGCCTTGTGATAGTTCGCGGTCCGTCTTCAGGCCCAGCCTGGCATACATCGGGATCGCAATATCCTTCATGGCGGCGAGCGGCAGGCCGCCCGCGCCGGCCGCGGCCATGACCGGTTCGGCATATTTGAAGAATTGCTCGGCGGTCATGCCCTGCGGCGTGGCGCCGGTGACGCGTACCACGCGCGCGCGGACGTCCGGGTGATTAATGATTTCGCCCACATTCATCGAGTTTCGCCAGTCTATGCTGGAGTCAACGATCTGTGGAGGGAGGGATGGCGGAGACGTGGAGAGCGCGCTGTCTGTAACAGCCGTTCCGCACTGTGCGCAGAAGCGGTGGCCATCTCCCAGCGTCTGTCCGCAATGTGTACAAAACATGGGCGGTCCCCTCGTCCATATGACGAGGGGACCTTACCCCAAATCAGGCGCCCGCGTCAGCGAGATTCTGGTTCACGAAATCCCAATTGATGAGATTGTCGATGAAGGCGTCCATATAGTTCGGACGGCTGTTCTGGTAATCGAGATAGTAGGCGTGCTCCCAGACATCCATGGTCAGGACGGGTGTTGCGTCCATATCGGTGACCGGCGTTTCCGCGTTCGGTGTCTTGGTGATGTGGAGCTTGCCGCCCTTGTAGACCAGCCAGGCCCAGCCGGAGCCAAACTGGCCGCCGCCAGCCGCCTTGAAATCCTTCACGAACTGGTCGTAGCCGCCCAGGTCGCGATCGATCAGGTCGGCCACTTTGCCGTGCGGTTTGCCGCCGCCGCCAGGTTTCATGCAGTGCCAGTAAAAGGTGTGGTTCCAGACCTGGGCCGCATTGTTGAACAGGCCAGCCTTGCCGCTATCGGCTGCAGCTTTCTTGATGATGGATTCGAGCGACTCGTTTTCGAGGTCGGTGCCCTCGATCAGGCCGTTCAGATTCTTGACATAGGCGGCGTGGTGCTTGCCGTGGTGAAAGTTCAAGGTCTCCTCGGAGATGTGCGGCGCCAGGGCGTCGCGTCCATATGGGAGATCAGGGAGGGAAAATGCCATTTTGGGCGTCCTTTCTTGCAGCAAAGTATCTGGTCTAATTACGCGTCTTCCCACATATGGGTTGCATGTCAAACCCGACCAGCCCTCTTTCCAAATCTCAATGGGCCGCGATCGACAAGCGGATTCTTCGCGCAGACGAGGACCGCTGGATTTCCAGCCGCTATGCAAAGGACGATCAGAGGCAGGCGCTGACGGCCCTTTATGCGCTTGCCTATGAGCTGGCGCGGGTCCGGCTGGTGGTCTCCGAGGAAGGGCTGGGCCTGATCCGGTTTCAATGGTGGCGCGATGCCATTTCCGAGATCGAGGCGGGTAAAGTGCGCGAGCATGATGTCGCCCGCGCCCTGAAGGAAGAAGTCGAGGCGGGCCGGCTGAAGCCGCGCGCCCTGCAGGATCTGATTGATGGCTATCAGGCCGCCTTTGAAGCCCAGGACCGGGCATTGGAGCCGGAAGGCTGGCTGGCGCTGACGGCGGCGCATGTGCTGACCCCGATGCATGGCTGGGCCGAGGAGATCCGGGATGTTGCGCCCTATTTTGCCGCGGCGCGCCGCTCTGACTCCAAGGCATATGGCCCGATCCTGCCGCCTGCGCCGAAGCCGATCCGGCCAGCCATCGCGCATTTTCGCCTGCGCAAACTCTACACCGAGGGCAAGACGCCGAACGCCATCCAGAAACGGCTCTGCGTGCTGCAGGCGATCCGTAGCGGCAAGGTTTGACCGGAACGCAACTCGTCACGCCGTTACACGTTGGTTCGTCATTCCCAGCCCTGTGCCTGCCCAGTGAAGGAGTGATCCATGTCCGCCAGCAAACCCGTCGCCCGCCTCTACCGGATGAAAACGCCGTCACATGTCTGCCCGTTTGGCCTGAAGAGCCGGGCGCTGCTGAAGCGAAAAGGGTATCCGGTCGACGATCATCTCCTGACCAGCCGTGAAGAGACCGATGCCTTCAAGCGCGAACATGATGTGAAGACGACACCCCAGACCTTCATCGATGGAAAGCGGATCGGCGGGTATGACGCGTTGAAGGAATTCTTCGGCCAGCTTGAAAAGGACAAGGACAAGAAAACCTATACGCCGGTCATCGCCATCTTCGCGTCGGCGGCTTTCATGGCTTTGGCGGTCAGCTGGGCGGCCTATGGCAGCCTGCTGACCGTCCGCGCGGCGGAATGGTTCATCGCGATCAGCATGTGCATTTTGGCCGTTCAGAAATTGCGAGATCTTGAAAGCTTTTCCAATTCGTTTCTCGGCTATGACCTGCTGGCCCGGAAATGGGTCAGGTACGCCTATATCTATCCGTTTGCGGAATTGCTGGCAGGCGTGCTGATGATTGCGGGCGCATTGATCTTCCTCGCAGCGCCAGTGGCCCTGTTCATTGGCACGATTGGCGCCGTATCAGTGTTCCGCGCGGTCTATATCGAGAAGCGGGACTTGAAATGCGCCTGTGTCGGTGGGGATAGCAATGTGCCGCTGGGCTTCGTCTCACTGACCGAAAACCTGATGATGATCGTGATGGCCGTGTGGATGCTGGCCAAGTAAGGCTCAGGTGCCGCGTGTATCGCCATAGAGGTGGATGTGCAGGCGGTCGGTGAAATTGTAGCCGGCTTCAAGACATACCTCGGCAAGCCAGGGCTCTCGCGCGCGAAGTTCGGCGGGCGTCCGACCCTCGGGCATCAGCCATACGCGGTCGGCAGGGATGCCGGACTCGGCAACGAGTGCGTGGGCTTCCTCGAGGTCTGAGGGGTTTGCCACGACAATCTTGAAGTTCGCGCGCGGGTCTCTGGCGTAGAAGCCGAGCACATCGGGCTTCAGCCGGATAGAGACCGCATTGCCGGAATGGGCAAGCTTCGGGGAGACATTAAACTGGTCGATCAGCTCCGCTGCAAGCCCGATTGGCTTGATCGTGCCATTGGTCTCGATCTCGATATAGAAGTCTGCGTCGAATGCCTTGAGGCGCTGGATCAACTCGCCGAGACCGCGCTGTTGCAACAGGGGCTCGCCGCCAGTGAAGATGATGCGGCGACAGGATTGGCTGGTCAGTTGCTCGGCCAGGGCGTCGGTCGATACATCGACGGTCTCGGCGGCGCGGTCGAATTTTTTCGGCGCGTCCGGCAGGTCGTCGCGATGGGCAAACTCCGTCCCCTGAAAATTCCAAGTATAGGCCGTGTCGCACCAGACGCAGTGGAGATTGCATTGCGACAGGCGTACGAACACGCTCGGCTTGCCGGCCGAGACGCCCTCACCCTGCAGCGAATGGAAGATCTCGGGCACGCCGGGCTCTGTGACGGCGAGGCGCATGTCTATTCCGCCGGAACCAGGCTGGTGGCCGACAGCCATGAATCAAAGTCTTCCAATGCGCGCACGGCTTGCGCGCGTTTCTTTGCACGGCCCTTGTCCTTGCCGCGCAGGCGTTTGCCGTCGGGCCCGTGTTTCGGGAAGTCGGCGATGTCCGGGAACAGGCCGAAATTGACGTTCATTGGCTGGAAGGTCGCCTTGCCTTCGAGATGGCCGCCGGTGATGTGGCGGATCAGAGAGCCAAGTGCGGTCGTCTCCGGCGGGGGCGCCAAGGGCTGGCCGAGACGCTCAGCGGCGGCGAACCGGCCGGCAAGCAGGCCCATACCTGCGCTTTCAACATAGCCTTCAACCCCCGTGACTTGTCCGGCAAAGCGCAGGCGAGGCAGGCTCTTCATGCGCAGCTGCTCATCCAGCAGTTTCGGCGAATTGAGGAAGGTGTTGCGATGGATGCCGCCAAGGCGCGCGAACTCGGCTTTTTCGAGACCGGGGATCATGCGGAAGATATCGGTCTGGGCGCCATATTTCAGCTTGGTCTGGAAGCCGACCATGTTCCAGAGCGTGCCGTGGGCATTGTCCTGGCGCAGCTGGACGATGGCGTGCGCCTTGATGTCCGGCTGATGGGGGTTGGTCAGGCCGACCGGCTTCATGGGGCCGAAGCGCAGCGTTTCGCGCCCGCGTTCCGCCATGACTTCGATGGGCAGGCAGCCTTCAAAGTAAGGCGTGTTCTTTTCCCATTCCTTGAACTCGGTTTTCTCGCCCGAAATCAATGCGTCGATGAAAGCGTTGTACTGGTCTTCGTCGAGCGGGCAATTGATGTACGCCGCCGTATCGCCACCGGGGCCGGGCTTGTCATATCGGCTTTGGCGCCAGGCCTTGGTCATATCGACGGAGTCGAAATAGACGATGGGGGCGATGGCGTCGAAGAAAGCGAGATCATCTTCGCCGGTATGGGCGTGGATGGCTTCTGCCAGTTTGAGTGATGTGAGCGGTCCGGTGGCCACGATCACGCTGTCCCAGTCTTCCGGTGGGAGCCCCGTGATTTCCTCGCGGACGATGGTGATGTTCGGATGGGCTTCCAGCTTGGCGGTGACCGCCTCGGCAAAACCCTCGCGGTCCACGGCCAGCGCGCTGCCGGCGGGCACCTGGTGCTCGGCTGCCGTATGCATGATCAGGCCATTCGCCCGGCGCATTTCCTCATGCAGCACGCCGACGGCATTCGACACATGGTCGTCCGAACGGAACGAGTTCGAGCAGACCAGTTCGGCCAGCTTGTCGGTCTGGTGGGCATCGGTGCCTTTGACGCCGCGCATTTCGTGCAGGATGACGGGCACGCCGGCATTGGCGGCCTGCCATGCGGCCTCGGATCCGGCCATGCCGCCGCCGATGATATGAATGGGTTTGATGCTCATGCGGCGGATGTGCGGGGCCAGGGCGGCGTCGTCAAGGTGGCGTTTGCCGTGATTCCCCGTGGCGAGGCCGTGAACGGGCGTGTAAGGAGTCGGATATGACTCGCAAGCTTTCTATTCCAGACCTGGTAGCAGAGGCATGGTCGTTGGCCCTGAGGGCCGCGCGGCCGAGCCTGGTTCTCATGCTCGCTCTTATTGTTGCAGGTGGCATCTACACCTTTGCGGTGGGGCCGGGATCCGCAATCGGGGATGCAGCGCCCGCGATTGCGGCGCTCGTTGTGTTTGTCGTCGGGATCGAATTCTCGCTGGTGGTCTACCGGGCCATGCTGGAGACGCGCACGGGCGATCGCCTGCGCCTCGCCCATGCGAATCTGGCGATCTATGTTGCCTTCCTGTTTGTGGGCGTTTTCGTCGGCTTCTTCCTGTTGATCCTGCCCGGAATCCTGCTCAAGGCGTCGGGCCGGGTTGAAATCGACGCAGAAACGCCGCCGGACGTGGTTCAGGCGGCGCTGATCGACATGTTGCCCACGGCCTATGGTGCTGTCCTCATCCTCGCCTGTATTGCCGGCGCGGCCGTTCTGTTCTTCATGGCGCTGCGGCTCTTGCTTATCGGGGCAGCGACCGTCGCCACGGGCGAGACACTGGTCTTCCGCACCTGGTCCTGGACGCAGGGGCATGCCCTGCCGCTCGGTCTCGCCGCGCTGGTGACGCACATTCTGCCGTTTGCCGTGGCCGTGCTGATCAATTGGAATTTGCGGGATATCTGGGGTGACAGCGCCATCGGCGGCTTCCTGTCGGGCGCGGTCGGCATGGCCCTGCTGGTGCCATTCCTGCTGGGCGGGCATGGCCTTGCGGTCGCGGCCCTGCACCAACTGCATCCCGAGACGACTTCCACCGAATGATTGCGCCTGTCATATAAATCGCCCTATCCTGACGCCTGATAAGCAGTTCAGGGGGGGCTCTGCCAGATGCCAAGCCGTTTTTCATTTGATGGCGCGTTGATGTTCGCATTCCGCGCAGTGCATGCGCGAAGCTTCCTCTGGGTGTTTCCGCTTGCGTTTGCGGGCGCGTTCACGGTTTTCAGCCTTGCGATCCTGATTTTTGCCAAGGATGATTTTGTGCAGGTGTTCCAGACCATCGAAATGCTGGAACAGGCCTCGGTCGGACAGGATGATCCTCAAGCCGTATTCGCCGCGATTCTCGGCGCCATGCAGCCGCTGGTCGGGTGGGCGATCTTTGCCACGCTGGGGAGCTGGATCATCTGGGCCATGTTCGAAGCCGCCTCGCAGCGGCGTTATGTGCGTGACGAGCGGTTTTCCCTCGGGTTCGGAGGGGATGAAGTGCGGATCATGGGGGTCGGGTTCTGTTGGGCGGTTATGCAGACGCTTTTCACCATCGTGCCCGTCCTCATGATTTTCAGTTCAATCTTCGGCGCGGTGGGCATGGTTGAAGCAGGCGCATCAGAGAATGAAATCGCGAGGCGTGTCATCGGGCCGATCCTTGGTGCGTTCGGGCTGGGGTTTGTCCTGTTCCTGATCTATGTCTTCTTCGCGACCCGTCTTGCTCCCTGCTTTGCTTTGACCATCAAGGACCGGGAGTTCCGATTCCTCGATGCCTGGAATGTGTCGCGTGACCGGTTCTGGCCAATTCTCGGCGCGTATCTCATCATCACCATCGTGGGGGGAATCATTGTCAGCATCGCCGACCAGCTGCTCCAGCTTCCGATGATGTTCACCATGGAATCGGCCTTTGAGAATGCTCAGACCGGTGAAGACATAGTTGCGGCCTTTATGAGCGGCGGGGTGATCGTCGCGTTGGCGATCTATATGATCGCGCGCCTGTTCCTGTCGGGCCTGCTCATGCATGTTGCCGGCGCACCGGCCGCGTTCGCCGCGCGACATGACCCGCGCGGCAGCGTGGACGATACCTATCGCGTGGATACGTTCAATTAGAGGGAGGGCATCTGATGAACACTCTGGAATTTTCAGTCGGGAATGCGATGGGGCATTTCAACAAGACGGAGGGACCGAAAGGGTTTCTCTGGAAGTTCGCGCTGGCCTATGCGCTGTGCGCCATCGTGGTCCAGGGGCTGAGCATGTATCTGATGGCGCCCCTATATGGCGCGGCGTTCAATCCCGTGGTGATGGAAGATCCCGATATGATGGATCAGGTCATGCTGAAGAATATTGGGAGGTTCGCGCTCGCCTATCTGGTCGCCATGGTGACCGGAATTCTGCTCTGGATGATGTTTGAAGCATCAAGCCAGCGTCGCTATATGCGGGCCGAAGGCTTCAGCCTGAAACTGGGCGCAGATGAAGGCCGACTGCTGGTTGTCGGTCTGTTCTGGATCGGCCTGATGATCCTGCTGTATATCGGGATGTTCGTGTTGATGATGGTCCCCATGATCATCGGAGCGGTTGCTGGCAGTGACGGAGCGATGGCCGCAGGAGCGGTGGCTGTGATTGTCATGCTTGCCTATGTGGTATTCGCAATATGGGTTACCGTGCGGTTCTCACCCGCCGCTGCCATGACCATCCGGGATCGCAAAATTCGCTTCGGCAGTGCCTGGCGGGTTACCAAGGGCAAGGTATGGACCCTGATCGGCAGCTGGCTTGTGCTGGCGCTGATCATGATGGCGATCATCTTCGTATTGTATCTGGTTTTCGCGGTGACCGCGGTCCTGTCGCTCATACCCGTCATGCAGAGCGGATCGGATGACCCGGCCGACGTGCTTGCCGCCTTTGCATCGCCGGGTTTTATCATACCCGTCATCATCTTCGGCTTGGTCTATATGGGATTGGCCGGCGTCATGATGCACGTGTTCGGTGGCCCCGCAGCCTTGGCTGCGAAGACCGATCCGAACTGGACGGATACAGACGCGATCAACGAAACCTTCGTCTAGCGTAGCGACCGTTTACTTGGCAGGGCTTGGCGAGCGGGATTTCCGCTTTGCCGGGCTCTTGGCTTTTGGCGCTGCCTTGGCCACAGCTTTTGCGGGCGCCTTGGCTTTCGGCTTTGCCGCAGCTTTGGTCTTCGCGGGCGCCTTGGCCGCAGCCTTTTTTGGCTTGGCGGTGGGCTTTGCCTTGCTCGTGCTTTCAGCCCGCAGACGCTTGTTGCGCGCGGCGCGGCGTTCATCCTGCCGGCGGAAGGTCTCGGCGAGGTGTTTGCCGGTCCAGCTGTCTTCACACGCCGCAATGTCTTCCGGTGTGCCGAAGGCAACCAGTTCCCCGCCGCCATCGCCGCCTTCGGGCCCGAGGTCCAGCACCCAGTCCGCCGTCTTCACGACATCCAGATTGTGCTCGATCACGACAACCGTGTTGCCGGTATCGACAAGGGAGTGCAGCACTTCCAGAAGTTTGCGGACATCCTCGAAATGCAGGCCGGTGGTCGGCTCGTCGAGAATGTAGAGCGTCTTGCCGGTTGCGCGCTTGGAGAGTTCCTTGGCGAGCTTGACGCGCTGGGCCTCACCACCCGACAGGGTCGTGGCTTGCTGGCCGACCTTCACATATCCAAGGCCGACTTCGTTCAGCGTGTCGAGCTTGGTCGCGATGGCGGGGACAGCGGAGAAGAATTTCGCGGCATCCTCAACCGTCATGTCCAGCACATCCGCGATGGACTTGCCTTTGAACAGGACTTCCAGCGTCTCGCGATTGTAGCGCTTGCCCTTGCAGGTTTCACAGGTGACGTAGACGTCCGGCAGGAAGTGCATCTCGATCTTGATGACACCGTCGCCCTGGCAGGCTTCGCAGCGGCCGCCCTTCACGTTGAAGCTGAACCGGCCAGGCGCGTAGCCACGTGCCTTGGCTTCCGGCAGGCCGGCAAACCAGTCGCGCATCGGGCCGAAGGCGCCGGTATAGGTGGCCGGGTTCGAGCGCGGCGTGCGGCCGATCGGGCTTTGGTCAATGTCGATGACCTTGTCGAGATGCTGCAGGCCTTCGAGGCTTTGGTAAGGCTGCGGCGGGCTGGATGCACCGTTCAGCTTGCGGGCCAGGGCCTTGTAGAGCGTCTCGATGATCAGCGTGGACTTGCCGCCGCCGGAGACGCCTGTGATACAGGTGAAGCTGCCCAGCGGGATCGTGGCGTCGACATTTTTCAGGTTGTTGCCGGTGGCGCCCTTCAGAGTCACCTTGCGCTTGGCCTTCTCGACCGGGCGGCGGGGCGGGATCGGGATTTCCTTGGTCCCGTTCAGATAGTCCGCCGTCAGGCTTTTCGGATTGGCCATCACTTCGTCGGGCGTGCCCTCGGCAATGATCTGACCGCCATGCACACCGGCGGCGGGCCCCATGTCGATGACATGGTCGGCGGTCAGGATCGCATCCTCGTCATGCTCCACGACGATCACGGAGTTTCCAAGGTCGCGCAGGCGTTTCAGCGTTTCCAGCAGGCGGTCATTGTCGCGCTGGTGCAGGCCGATGCTGGGCTCGTCGAGCACGTAGAGCACGCCGGTCAGGCCGGAGCCGATCTGGCTGGCCAGACGGATGCGCTGGCTCTCACCGCCGGACAGTGTACCCGAGGCGCGGCTGAGCGTCAGATATTCGAGACCGACATCATTGAGGAAGTCGAGCCGGTCATTGATTTCCTTCAGGATGCGTCCGGCAATCTCGTTCTGCTGCTTGGTCAGCGAGGTGTGGGCCTTGCCGAACCATGTGTGGGCATCCTTGATCGAGAAGACCGAGGCATCCGAAATATCGAGGCTGTTGATCTTCACCGCCAGCGCTTCCGGTTTCAGGCGCTTGCCGCCACAGGCCGGGCAGGGCGCAGCCGCCTGGAATTTTGCGATTTCGTCGCGCACCCACTGGCTGTCAGTTTCTCGGTAGCGACGCTCAAGGTTTGGAAGGACGCCCTCGAACGTTTTCTTCACCTCATAGCGGCGCATGCCGTCATCATAGACGAAATTGATTTCTTCCTCGCCCGTGCCGAACAGGATCATCTGGTGGATGTCCTCCGGCAGTTTGTTCCAGGGCTTCTTGAGGTCAAACCGGTAGTGCGCAGACAGGGCCTGAAGAGTCTGGGTCTGGTAGGGCGATGTCGACTTCGCCCAGGGCGCGATCGCGCCGTTCAGCAGGTCAAGATCCTTGTCCGGAACAACCAGGCCGGCATCCACTTTTAACTGCTCGCCGAGACCGTCACAGGTCGGGCAGGCGCCAAAGGGATTGTTGAACGAGAACAGGCGCGGCTCGATTTCCGGAATGGTGAAGCCGGAGACCGGGCAGGCGAAATTGGCGCTGTAGGTGATGCGCTTCGGATCGGTCTCGCCATCTTCCAGATCCGCATATTCGCCGATGGCAATACCATTGGCGAGGCCGATAGCCGTTTCGAAACTCTCGGCGAGGCGCTGTTCCATGCCTTCGCGCACGACAATCCGATCAACCACGACGTCGATGTCATGCTTGTATTTCTTGTCCAGCTTAGGCGGGTTTTCCAGCTCGTGGAACTCGCCATCCACCTTCACACGCTGGTAGCCATTCTTCAGCAGCTCGGCGAATTCCTTGCGGTACTCCCCTTTCCGCCCACGGACGATAGGGGCGAGCAAATAGAGCCGCGTGCCCTCCGGCAGATCCATGGTGCGGTCGACCATCTGGCTGACCGTCTGGCTCTCGATGGGCAGGCCGGTGGCCGGCGAATAGGGAATGCCGACGCGCGCCCATAGCAGGCGCATATAGTCATAGATCTCGGTGACCGTCCCGACGGTCGAGCGCGGATTGCGGCTCGTCGTCTTCTGCTCGATCGAGATGGCGGGCGAGAGGCCCTCGATGCTCTCGACATCCGGCTTCTGCATCAGTTCCAGGAACTGGCGTGCATAGGCCGACAGGCTTTCGACATAGCGGCGCTGGCCCTCGGCATAGATCGTGTCGAAGGCGAGCGAGGATTTGCCCGAACCCGACAGGCCGGTCATCACGACCAGCTCACCGCGGGGGATATCCACGTCGACATTCTTGAGATTGTGTTCCTTGGCGCCGCGCACGCGGATGAAGGGAGACTCGGCCATTTATGGGCTCTCTTGAAAAGTTTGGGCTTTGGGAAGCTACGCAAGACAATGTGTGCCGCGAATCTGATCGTTCCACAAGAACAAATGCAGAACCGCCTTAAACACTGCGAAAAAGCCCCGGATTCCGGCAAATTATATGAAATTTCATGCAATGCCTGAGCGGGGCATCAACCATGAGGCGGTAAGCCTGAGCCTTCGACCTTGAGGGAGCGCTGCCGGGATGATCCAGGTTGTGGTAGAGAGATTATTGAACGTGGCCTTGCCGCTGTTCGTTGCGCCCTTCCTGATCTTCACGGCGCTCGCATTCCTGAAAAAGGGCAAAGCCGCGCTGAACTGGTCATCCGGCCTGACAGAAAGTGTGCGCGTGAACACCGCGCTCATGCTGGTCAATTCGGCCTTGGCGCCGGTCATTGTCCTGACGCTCGGCCCTTTGCAGCATTTCGTGGATTCCGGGGGCGTCTGGAGGCTTGACCCGGCGCTGTGGCAGGCTCTGCCGGCTTGGCTGGTGGTATTGCTCGCCGTAATGCTGGCTGACTTTTCAGATTATTGGGTGCACCGCCTGATGCACACAAAATGGCTTTGGCCGTCGCACGTGATCCATCATTCCGACACGGTGATGAACAATACCACGTCCGTGCGTATGCATATCATCGAACTGGTGATCATGGCTTCCTCTTTCCTTATGGTTGCGACGGTGATGTCATTGCCGCCAGTGCTGGCTGGCCTCGCTGGCTTGTTCATCCCGTTCTACAATCGCTTCGTGCACCTTGATGCCGACTATCATTGGGGGCCGCTTAACCGTATCCTCAATTCTCCGCGTTTGCACCGCTGGCACCATGCCGACGTGCCGGAGGCCTATGGCAAGAATTTCGCGAACATGTTCAGCCTGTGGGATACGCTGTTCGGCACCTATTACCTGCCGGGTGTGTGCCATCATGATCTGGGCGTGAAGGATGGTCCGGAACAGAATTTGCTGCTCAACTATGCTTGGCCCCTCAAGACGCTCGCGGAAGCCGTCCCCCCATTGCGCCAACGCCTTCTCCGTCACAGCTAGCAAATCAGGGCTTGCCTCTATGGCGCTGCAACGATAAGAACAAATCAAGAACAAATTTTGTGCTTGGGCGCAGGGCGGCGAGGTTGTGTGGAAGGCAGGGGAATTCTCACCCTTTCGGGCGACAGGCTGGCCATTGCAGGGTAAAAGCGAGTTCGAATCGAAAGCGAAACAGATCGGAGCGGAGTTGGAACCATGGCAGGATCAGTGAACAAGGTCATTCTTGTCGGCAATGTTGGGCAGGATCCGGAAGTCCGCCAGTTCCAGAATGGCGGTCAGGTGGCCAGCTTCTCGCTCGCCACGTCCGAAACCTGGAAAGACAAGAATACCGGCGAGCGCAAGGAAAAGACCGAATGGCACCGCGTCTCGGTGTTCAGCGAAGGTCTCGTCCGCGTTGTCCAGAACTATATCAAGAAGGGCTCCAAGCTCTATATCGAGGGCCAGCTCGAGACCCGCAAATGGCAGGACAAGGATGGCCAGGATCGCTACACGACGGAAGTTGTGCTGCGCGGCTTCAACTCCACGCTGACCATGTTGGATGGCCGGAATGAAGGTGGTGGCCGGTCGTCCGGAAATGATTTCGGCGGCCATCAGGGCCAGAGCGGCGGTCCGCGCCAGATGAGCGGTCCGCAGGAGAGCTTCAGCCAGGATCTCGACGACGAGATCCCGTTCTAGGATGGTGCGTGCGGGCTGGCATCCTGCGCATTGGTTCACGGCGGCTCTGGTCGCTGTGCTGTGTGCCTGCCAGTCCTCCCCGTTCCCTCCGGTCGGGAACCTCGATCCCGTCCTCACAAGTGAGGCCCTGACGCCGAATACGGCGGCGCTCGTCGTGTATCGGCTGGAAGACAGCCGGACATGGACCAGCGGCGGCGCGCGGCCTGCCCAACGGTTCGTGGCGGCTTCGACGGCCAAGATTCCCCACACGCTGATTGCCTTGGAGACCGGCGCAGTCAGCGGGCCGGGGGAATCGTTCGAATGGGATGGAAAGACGCGGTTCCTGCCGAGCTGGAATGAGAGCCAGGACTTTGCGACGGCGTTCCAGCGCTCCACCGTGTGGATTTACCAGACAATTACCCCGCGCATCGGCAGCGCTACACTCGGCGACTGGCTGGCCCGATTTGGCTATGGCAATGCCGATACGGGCGGTGAGGCGGACATTCAGACCTATTGGCTGAAAGGTCCCCTGAAGATTTCTGCGCGCGAACAGGTGGCGTTCCTGGCAAGATTGTCGGCTCGTACGCTGCCGCTCTCTGCGCGCACCTATGAGCAGGCTCTTCCGATGATGCTGGCCGAAAAGGGCGATGGCTGGTCGATTCATGCCAAGACCGGCTGGAAAAGTGTTCCGGGCGAGACTGATATCGGCTGGTATGTGGGGTGGCTGGAGCAGACCGGCGGCGCTGCGCCCGGCACCTATGCCTTTGCGTTCAACATGGACATGGACCCCGACAATCCGGCGCTGAAAACCCGCCGGGACGCCGTGCAGAAGGCGCTTGAGGCCATTGGGGCCATGACGCCCCCTTCAGAGACCCCTGATTGAGGCGTTTTCGCCCGTAATTACTGCTATTTTGGCCCTGTCGCATTTGTTTCAATGACGACGGGATGCTAGACATGATCCTGTATCGGAACAGGTGATTCCCGTTAATTTCACCGTAGCCAGGACGAATTCTCCATGAGCGACGACACAACTCCGCCGGACGAGCCGGAAACGCCTGAGAATGGCGGCGAGGGCAGCGCGCCCCTTCCCGACGGCATTGAGCTGATTTCCATCGAATCCGAGCTGAAAAGCTCCTATCTCGACTATGCAATGAGCGTCATCGTGAGCCGAGCGCTCCCGGATGTGCGCGACGGCCTGAAGCCCGTTCACCGCCGCATTCTCTATGCGATGAATGAGGGCGGTAACACGCCCAGCAAACCCTACAAGAAATCCGCCAATATCGTCGGTTCGGTGATGGGTAATTACCACCCGCACGGCGACTCCGCGATCTATGATGCGCTGGTGCGCATGGCCCAGCCCTTCTCGATGGGCGCGACCCTCGTTGACGGCCAGGGCAATTTCGGCTCGATCGACAATGATCCGCCAGCTGCCATGCGTTACACGGAAAGCCGGATGACGAAAGTGGCGACCCATTTGCTCGCCGACATCGACAAGGACACGGTCGACTTCCAGGACAATTATGACGGGTCCCAGAAAGAGCCGATTGTCCTGCCGGCGCAGTATCCGAACCTGCTGGTCAACGGGGCTGGCGGCATCGCGGTCGGTATGGCGACGAATATCCCGCCGCACAATCTCGGTGAAGTCATCGACGCGACGCTGGCGATCATCGAAGACCCGACGCTGGACGAAGATGCCCTGCTCGAAATCGTGCCCGGTCCGGATTTCCCGACCGGCGGCCAGATCATGGGCATGTCCGGCAGCCGCAAGGCGATGACCACGGGCCGTGGCAGTGTCATCATGCGCGCCAAGACCGATATCGAGGAAGCCAAGAATGGCCGTCAGGCCATCATCGTGACCGAGATTCCCTATCAGGTGAACAAGGCCGCGATGATCACGAAAATCGCGGAACTCGTGCGCGAGAAGCGGATCGAGGGCATCTCCGATTTGCGCGACGAATCCGACCGCAACGGCATTCGGGTCGTCGTCGAGCTGAAGAAGGATGCGAGCGCCGAAGTCGTGCTCAACCAGCTCTTCCGTTTCAGCCAGATGCAGACGAGCTTTGGCGTCAACATGCTGGCCCTGAATGGTGGTCGGCCGGAGTTGATGAACCTCCGTAAAGTGCTCGATTGCTTCATCACCTTCCGTCAGGAAGTCGTCGTCCGCCGGACAAAGCACGAGCTGAACAAGGCCCGCGACCGGGCCCACCTCCTGGTCGGCCTGGCGATGGCCGTCGCGAATATCGACGAAGTCATTCGCATCATCCGCTACTCGCCGGACCCGAACGCGGCCCGTGAGGCGCTGCTCGAAAAAGCCTGGCCGATCATGGACATGGGCCCGCTGCTCGACCTGATCGCAGACCGCCGCACCCGCAAGGGCGACAGCGACACCATCTATCTGTCCGATGAGCAGGCTCGCGCGATCCTGGCGCTGCAACTGTCCCGCCTGACCGGCCTCGGCCGTGACGAGATCGGCAATGAGGCCAAGGGCCTGTCCGAGAAGATCGAGGAATATCTCAGTATCCTGCGCTCGCGCCAGCGTGTGCTGGACATCATCAAGGGCGAACTTTCTGAAGTGAAAGAGAAATTCGCTGTTCCGCGCCGGTCGGAATTCGCTTTTGGCGGCATCGACATGGAAGATGAAGACCTCATCGAGGTCGAGGACATGGTCGTGGCCGTGACCCATGGCGGATACGTCAAGCGCACCCCGCTCTCGACCTATCGGACGCAGCATCGCGGCGGCAAGGGCCGCTCCGGCATGAACATGAAGGACGAGGATTTCGTCGTGAACGTGTTCTCGGCGACGACGCATACCGAAGTCCTGTTCTTCTCGTCGGCCGGCATGGTCTACAAGGAGAAGGTCTGGCGCCTGCCGATTGGCGGACCGAACTCGCGTGGCAAGGCCCTGGTCAACATCTTCCCGCTGGCCGCCGATGAGCGTATCGAAAGCGTCATGCCGCTGCCTGAGGATGACGAGTCCCGCAACGAGCTGGACGTCATGTTCGCCACCAAGACCGGCACCGTCCGCCGCAACAAATTGTCGGATTTCATTCGCGTGAACCGCAACGGCAAGATCGCCATGAAGCTCGACGAGGGCGACGGCATTGTCTCGGTGAAGATCTGTTCGGAGAAGGATGACATCCTGCTCACGACAGCGCTCGGCCAGTGTATCCGCTTTGCGGTGCCGGATGTGCGCGTCTTCGCGGGCCGCAACTCGACCGGTGTCCGGGGTATCCGCTTGGGCGAAGGCGACGAGGTCATTTCAATGGGCATCCTGCGTCATATCAACGTGACCTCTGAAGAGGCGCGGGGATATCTGAAGCATGCCGCCGCCATGCGGCGCGCCGCCACCGGTGAGGAAGAGGAAATTTCCGAGGATGACGGCGATGAGGCCGTCGCAGAAGCTGCGTTGAGCGCTGAGCGTATCGCCGAGCTGGGCGCTGCCGAGGAGTTCATCCTGACGGTTGCCGATGACGGCATGGGCAAGCGCTCGTCCGCCTATGACTACCGGGTTACCGGGCGCGGCGGCAAAGGCCTTGTCGCCCAGAACATCTGGGGACGCGACAAGAAGCAAGGGCCGGTCAAGCAGGTCGCGCAATCCTTCACGGTGGGCGATGGCGACCAGGTCATGCTGGTGACCGATGCGGGGCAGCTGATCCGCACGCCTGTTGAGCAGATCCGCATTGCGGGCCGGTCCACGGGCGGCGTCTGGGTGCTGCGTACGGCCGAAGGCGAGCGCGTCGTTTCTGTTGCACGGCTTGTGGAAGATGCTGAAACCGTTATGGATGGTGCCGAAGACGCGGGAGAGTAATCCCGCGCCTAAAAACGGACCTGAAAGGCGGGGAGGACAGGCTTTTGCATCGCGTTGGACTATATCCAGGAACTTTCGACCCGCCGACAAACGGCCATCTTGATATCATTGGCCGGGCCCGGAAGCTGGTGGACACGCTGATTATTGGCGTGGCGATCAATGAAGCCAAGAAACCGCTGTTCCCGTTGCAGGAGCGTGTCGACATGGTGCGGTCTGAATGCGGCAAGATGAACGGGCCGGGACTGGCCGAAATCAAGGTCATGCCGATGCATGGCCTGCTCATGAAGTTCGCCGAGGCCTGCGAAGCGCACATCATCGTGCGGGGCCTGCGTGCGGTACAGGACTTCGAATACGAATTCCAGATGACTGCCATGAACGAGCAACTGAATCCCGACATTGAAACCGTGTTTCTGATGGCCGATGTTAGGCATCAGGCCGTAGCCTCTCGGCTCGTGAAGGAAATCGCGAGCCTGGGCGGGGATATCACGCCGTTTGTAACGCCCGACGTAAAACGGGCTCTTCTGGAGAAGTATGAAAAATGAAGTTTGCCGCTTTCGCGCTCGCCGCTTCCGCCCTCGCCCTGACAGCAACGGCAGACACTCCAGACAGCGCAGCGCCAGCGGAAGACGCTCCGGTAACCTACACGGCTGACCAGGCCAAGGCCGATCCGGCCATATGGCGTGCGGTCGACCCGGAGCGACTCTTCATTTTCAACACGAACAAGGGCCGCATCCTGATCGAGGCCTTCCCCGAAGTTGCGCCGAAGCATTATGAGCAGTTTGCGGCGATCATCCGGTCCGGCGACTATGAGGGCACCAAATTTCATCGTGTGATCGAAGGGTTCATGGCGCAGGGTGGCGACATTCGTGCGGTCAATGGCGTTGGCTCCGGCCTGCCGAACATAGAGGCTGAATTCACCTTCCGCCGCAATCCCGAAGACATGCCGCTCGACTACGCAATCGGTGATCGGGAAGACGCAGATAACGGTTACATCAACGGCTTCCCCATTGCGACGCGACCACTCTGGCTTGCCCAGGATCTCGGCAATGAAACCATCGAGAGCTGGGTCCCCCATTGCGCCGGTGTTGTCTCTACAGCGCGGCTCGGCAATGATGTGAACTCGGGCAATTCGCAATTCTTCCTGATGCGCGGCCACACAGAACACCTCGACAAGCAATACACGGCCTGGGGCCGCGTGATTGACGGACAGGATGTGGTCATGTCGATCAAGAAAGGCCCGGACGGTACCGATGGCGTCGTACACGACCCCGACACGCTGGAATCAGCCTCTGTTGCCGCTGACCTGCCTGAGGGCAATCGCCCGGAAGCCTGGGTGATGCGGACCGATAGCGAGCTATTTGCCAGCCTGATCACCGAACCCGGCCGGCCGCATGTCTGCAGCCTGCCGCCCGTCCCGACGGTCGTTGAAAACTAGGGCATCCCGGTCGAGGCACTGCCCCATGGACCTGTCCGAATTCCAGTTTGACCTGCCGGAGCAGCTGATTGCACTGCGCCCGGTCGAGCCGCAGGATTCTGCGCGCCTCCTCGTCGTGCATGGCGATGGACGGCTGGAAGATGCGAGCGTGCGTGACCTGCCACGATACCTGGCTGCCGGCGATGTCATGGTGTTCAACGATACCCGCGTCCTGCCTGCTGCGCTGAAGGGCGTGCGACCTGCGCGCGATGAGGCGGGGCAGGATGTCGTTTGTGATGTGAATCTGACTGAGCGGATGGACGACCATTGTTGGCGCGCATTGGCGAGGCCGGGACGACGCCTGAAGGAAGGCGACACGATCATCTTCGCAGAGGGCTTCACGGCAGAGATCACGGATCGTCCTGAAGGCGGCGAGATCGAGCTGAGCTTTTCGCTGGCGGGCGATGAGCTGACCGCCGCGCTGGAGGCGCATGGGGCCATGCCGCTGCCACCCTATATTGCGCGCCGGCGTCCGGCCGATGCACGCGACCGGGAAACCTATCAGACGAAATTCGCCGGTGAGGATGCGGCGTCTGTCGCCGCGCCGACGGCGGGCCTGCATTTCACGCCGCGCCTGCTGGCGGAAGTCGATGCTGCGGGCATCGCGCGAGAAACGGTGCGGCTGCATGTTGGGCTCGGCACGTTCAAGCCTCTGGAAGCTTCGCAGCTAAAAGCCAACCGCCTGCATGAGGAATGGCGCCGCCTGACGCCGGAAGTGGCTGCAGGGCTGAATGCGGCGCGGGCCGATGGGCACCGAATTGTGCCGGTCGGTACGACGGCCATGCGCACGCTGGAAAGCTGTGTTGATGTGGAGGGGGTGCTCCACCCGGCGACCGGGCCAACTGACATCTTCCTGAAGCCGGGGGATGCGGTCCGGGCGACGGACGCTCTGGTCACGAATTTCCACCTGCCGGGCTCCAGCCTGTTCATGCTGGTGTGCGCCTTGATGGGAACGGAGACCATGCAGGCCGCCTATGCACATGCCATTGTGAACGAGTATCGTTTCTATTCGTATGGCGATGCCTGCCTGTTGCTGCCATGAAAAAATCCCCGCGCACACGGCACGGGGATTTTCTCAGGGATGGATTAGGTGATTAGCGGACTTTCACGACCGCCCGTACGCCTTCCGGCTCGAACCTACGTCCACGATCATTGTAGCAAAACGTCGTGTCATAACGCACGCGCTCGCCATCTTCCCATGCGTACTGGAAGGATTCGTAGCAGTCATAACCTTCGTAACGGGCATTCCAGCGATGGCTACGGCTCACTTCGTGGCGCGTGTGCCAATGGCCGGATTCATAGCCGTCATAGACATATGTTTCGTGACGGTGTCGCGGATGGGGATCCGAGGTCTTCACGCCTACTCCCACATCCACGTCTGTATCCACGCCCACGCCAAGGCCCAGTTGCGCATGCGCAGGGGTCGCGGCAAGCGCGGTTGCGGCGCCAAGGGCGCCAGCAGCGGCAACATACTTCAATGACTTCATCATGGTCAGCTCCTTCAATAGCTTACGCTATAAACGGGTCGCTGATGCTCAGGTTCCTGATGTCTTTGTATTGCCTTATTTCGGCAGCGCGGGCTGTCCCAGCTCGTCACGTGTCCTGATGGCCTTGGCGGCGGTGATGCGCGCCAGCAGGCGGCCATTGGCATCTTTCCAGTCGGCCTCGACGAGGCCGGTCGTGCGACCGCGACTGACGAGCCGTCCTTCAATCGTGATCAGGCCGTGGCCGACGGGGCGGAGGATGCGGGTCTGCAATTCCATCGTGGTGAACCATTCGCCTTCGGCGAGCGCGCTCGCCATTGTGATGGAGACGATATGATCGGAGAAGCCGGCTACCCAGCCGCCAAAGGCGCGGTTTTCGCTGATGTCGCGGTCACCCGTGTTTGGCCATTCGTAGCGCGTATAGCCATAGTCGAATTCCTTCAGCCAGAGATCCGGACGGATGCCGAGATTCTTGAGGCCAAGGGGAGGTTGCCACGTGCCATCCTGAAGATTGTTGAGGAAGGTCTTTGCCTGTGGGGACAGGGTACGTTCTGTCATGCGAGTCTCGCGCCGTTGGGGACCGGATGGTCGGGTGAAAACAGGACGATCCGGTCGTCCGCATCCGGAAATCCCAGCGTCAGGACTTCCGACATGAATTTGCCGATCTGACGCGGCGGGAAATTGACCACCGCTGCGACCTGACGCCCAATGAGCTGGTCGGGCGTATAATGGTCGGTGATCTGCGCCGACGATTTCCTGGTGCCCACGCCGGGGCCGAAATCGATCAGCAGGCGGATGGAGGGTTTGCGCGCGCCCTCAAGCGGCGCCGCCTCCACAATGGTGCCAACGCGAATGTCGACTTGGCGAAACGTGTCGAAACTGGTTTCGTCGGCGGGGCCGGATTCGGGGGAGTCGGTCAGGTGCATGGATCAGACGATCACGGATCCGCCGTCCACAACTACCATCTGGCCAGCCATGTAGGCGCCCGCCTTGGACGCGAGGAAGACAGCGGCGCCGGCAATATCTTCCGGGTCGCCAATGCGGCGCATGGGCGTGCCTTTTTCAACGCGTGCAGCCATTTCCGGGTTTTCCCACAGGGCCCGGGCAAAGTCCGTCTTGATCAGGCCCGGCGCGACGCAGTTCACGCGAATATTGTGAGGGCCGAGTTCGAGCGCGTAGTTACGGGCAAGCTGGAAGTCGGCAGCCTTGGAGATATTGTATGCGCCGATCGTGTTCGAGCCCTTCAGGCCGCCGATCGACGAGATGATCACGATGGCGCCATCCTTGCGCTCTTTCATTTCAGGCGCGACCAGCTGGATCAACCAATGGTTCGAAATGATGTTGTTGGACAGGATCTTCTCGAAGGATTCATCATCAATCTCTTCCAGCGGGCCGTAATAGGGGTTCGAGGCCGCATTGCAGACGAGAATGTCGATCTGTCCGAACTCGACCCGTGTCTTCTCGACCAGATTCTTCAGCTCATCCTTGGAGGAGATGTTGGCCGGGATAGCGATGGCGGTGCCGTCACCATGCTTGGCGTTCAACTGTTTTGCTACGTCCTGGCACGGGCCCGGCTTGCGGGACGAGATCACGACGCGCGCGCCCTGTTCGGCCATCTGTTCTGCAATGGCCTTGCCGATACCACGCGAGGATCCGGTGATGATTGCGGTTTTTCCAGTCAGGTCAAACAGGCTCATGATGGCGCTCCCTTGTGCATTTTGCTGCAGACTCGTTACCACAGGAGTCCGCTGCGAACAGGGGTCACGCTAGGAAAGGGCCTCTCAGAGGAGCTTCCATTCCATCATCAGGATTTCGGCGAGGCGTTCGGTACGCTTTCTCACCACTTCGGAGGTCCAGGCCTCCTGATCGACCAGATCACGTGTCAGGGCGAAATCCTGGCCGCCGCCGCCATTGAAATAGACGTCCTTCTTGGCCCGGTAATCCATCCGGTCGGCCTTCTGGTTCACCTTGTTGGTCAGCAGCACGAAATTGCCCAGCGTGTCACATTGTTCGCGGCGTTTTGCCGGGTCCGGCCAGGTGATCATCCAGTGGCTGTCCTCGCTGATATTGCGCGGCAGGACATGTTCGACGGTCGCGTCGGACTGTGGTGGGATCGTGAATCCGCCATCTAGCGCCGCATTCAGCCGCAAGGCCATTGACCGTCTCTGGCCGAAGGTCGCGAACCGGCCGAGCATGCGGTCAAAGGCGCGGCGGGATTCGTCCTTGGTAATGTTGAACGGGCTGCCGCGGCCGAATAGCGTCCGGTTGGAGCTGATCGTCTCATTCACCTTGTTGAAGCGCTTGGTGCGCTGGTCGCGGTCGGTCAGCACCAGCATGATGATGTAGGAGAGCCGCTCCAGCTTGGCGAAGAATTCCGGCGCGGATTCGTGATCCACACCATGTTCCACCAGGAATTTCAGGGCTGGGGCCCGCCAGCTGGTCTGGTCCAGGGCGCGCATCTGGTTCAGCTTGTCGCTGATCAGTTTGGCGTGTGTGCCGTGTTCCAGCCGGGCCGTGGTGATAACCTTGTAGGCATCGACATAGCGCGGAAGCACGTCGTCCAGGAACCCCCGTGCCGTGATCTTGGGGATGACATTCTTGAGGAATCCGGTGATCAATTCGCCCTTGGACGATTTGTCATAGATCGACCGGATCTGGCGCAGCAAATCGTCAAAGGCGCTGCCGCCAAGGGCGGCTTCGTGCTCGGCCCAGCGTTCGGAATAGAAGGCGGCCTCTTCGGTCGTGAATTTCGAGCGCTGGAACAATTCGGTCTTGATGATGTCGTGCGCGCCGGGCTCTTTTCCGCGCGTGTTAAGCACACGGAACACTTTGAACCCCTGGTCCTTGTCATTCACGACCACGCGCACCAGTGCGCAGCGATTCATCGAGACATCGGCCAGTGAACGGCGGTCCTCTTCCGAGAGGGCGCGGACGCGCTTCAGCAGTGTACGTGCATTCTGGACCATGCGTTGCTGGCTGTCGCTTTCGCCGGACTCTCCATCCAGCTTCAATGTCGAGCCCGGAGTCTGGATCATGTGGCGGAAAAAGGGGCCGTCCATATGGTTCAGTTGCAGGCGCCAATTGGCTGCCTCGCCCAGCATGGGCCGTGCCTCGTCGGCAATCAGAGCGTGAATCTCTGCGCTTTTCGAGGGTTCGGATTCAATATCCCGCAGGACCGCCAGGAGTATGGTCAAGGTGGTCAGCCGCTGCTGGCCGTCGACAATCTCCAGCAGGCCTTCTTCGGTCCCGCGGTTCAGTACCACGGCCCCGATAAAGTGAGGCGTTCCTGTTTCTGCGGCATCCAGCAGATCGGTCAGGAGTTCGCCGGCTTCGCGTTCGCCCCAGGAATAGCTTCTCTGGTAGGGCGGCATGCAGAGCCGTTCGCTGGGGGCGAATATATTCTTGAGCGAACTCTCCTGAGCACGTACGCCGAGATCCATACTGGCATCCTCTATACAAGCTTTCTGCCTAGCCCTTGCCAAGTGTCATCACAACGGCACATGAACGGCTTGCAATGCCTTTGCGGAAAAAGTGTGACAGGAGAGTAACGCAATGAAGCTGGTTCGGTTCGCAGAAAAAAAAGGGGCGCGCTACGGGCTCCTGGAGGGAGACAACGTGCATCCGACAGAGGCGGTAACGCTTCAGGATGCGCTGCAACTTACAGGATCGGACGCGCCGGCAATTCCCTTGCAGTCTTTGGACCTGCTCGCGCCTGTGGAGCGTCCGCGCAAGATATTGGGCATCGGTGTGAACTATGCTGCCCATGCCGCCGAGAGTGTCAGCTTTGTGGATACAAAATCTCCGAAGGTGCAGAAATGGTTCAACAAGCAGGCCACATCGGCCAATGCGCCCTTCGGCCAGGTGCATCTACCCAAGGTTTCTGACCAATTGGACTATGAAGTCGAACTGGTCGTGGTCATCGGCAAGCATGGGCGCCATGTCCCGCCGGAGCGGGCAATGGAGATTGTCGCAGGCTTTTGCGTGGGCTGTGACTATTCGGTGCGCGACTGGCAGAAGGCGAGCCAGACCATGATCATGGGCAAGGGGTTCGACACGCATGCGCCCTTCGGCCCGGCGATCGTGACGCCCGACGAAATTGAGGACCTGCCTTCGCTAGAGCTACGCAGCTATGTGAATGGCGAGCTTCGCCAGACGGGTCATGTCCGCGACATGATCAACGACATCCCGGCCCAGATCGCCCACCTCTCGGCCGCTTTCACGCTGGAGCCCGGCGACCTCATCTTCACCGGAACGCCCGCAGGCGTCGGGGCCGCGTTCACGCCGCCGAAATGGCTGAAGGCGGGCGACCGGGTCCGGCTGGAAATTGACCAGGTGGGAATGATCGAAAACGAAATCGTAACCGAACCCGGAAACACCCGGATCGGGTAGGGCGGATACGTTCATGAATTTTCGGGTTCTTGTCTTTGGTGCGAGTGCAGCCGTGCTGGCCGCGTGCAGTCCGGCGCCCTCGGGCGATTCCGCAGCCGTGACAGCGGGCACGCCCGTACGGTCCACGGATTTTGCCGTGCTGCCGTGTGCACACCGGGATTTGCCGGGGGCCTGCGCCATTGTGTTGGCCGGGGGTAAGCGCGTCGTGTTCGGGGCACCTGCCGGAATGACGCTGGATATGACGGAAGAAGGGTTGAGGAATACCGAGGCCGTCATGTTGCTGTCCTTGCGCGGCGAGGACATTGAGGGTCTGGACGAGATGCGCAATGCAGCCTGGCGGGCAGGGCGGGGATCTTCGCTTCCCGTGGCTGGTCCATCGGGGACGGGCAATTTTCTCGGCCTGTTGAACCGGGCTTATGAAGTGTCCGATGCCCTGATCTATGTCGAGGACCGACCTGCGGGCGGGTTCGATGCGGCGCTGCTGGCTTTGTTGCCCGGAGAGGGAAAGCGCGTGGCGACCGTATTCGACACCGGCGATTTGCGCATCACCAGGACAGAAACCGGCACTGACCGAGCCTACTACAAGGTGGACTATGCCGGACATGACCTCCTCATCGGCGCTTGTGGAGCAGACCTTCCGGAAGCCGCCGTATCGGAGGCTGGCCTGGTGCTGGATTGCGAATCGGACTGGCCGATGGACAAACCGGTTTTTGTATTCCGGGACGGCTCGGTTAACTGAAAGATTAACAGCGGCCTGCTTTTCCACAGCTCTTCAAATCTGTTCAGGACACGCCCCCAGCCCGGCGATCCCGAGGTAAACGACCCGCCGGTGGAACTCACGGCACCGGCCGGGCCAGCACTAATCACCTTGTCCACGCGCGCGACGCCTGCCATGCTTGCCGGGATGGGATTGTGGCTTGTTTACAACGGCGCTGTGACAGGATTGCCGCGGTCGACAAATTCTTTCAATTCCTCGCAATTCGTTAACCAATTGGGCCTAGCTGTTAACATTGATGGGTTGTATCGGGTGCTGACGTAATGACTTTTGTACTGTTCCTTCTCTACGCAGCCATTGGAGGCGGTGCCGGTTACGGCGTCTTCACGCTGACCGATGTAGGCCTGCCAATGTCCATTGCGGCTGGCGGCATCGTCACGGCTTTGCTCGGCCAAATTCACCTTCTCGCCACTTCAGGCCGCTCCAACAAGGAGCTTGATGAGCGCATCGACCGGGTCGAGCGCACGGTACGGGATTCAGCGGAACGTGTTGATGTCGTTGTCGCGCGCACGGATGCCGTCGAAGCCACGGTGAAGCATGAGCTGACCGAACGG
Organism: uncultured Hyphomonadaceae bacterium; assembly: GCA_913057945.1. Lineage (GTDB taxonomy): Bacteria > Pseudomonadota > Alphaproteobacteria > Caulobacterales > Hyphomonadaceae > Hyphomonas. The sequence goes on from CAJXOF010000006.1 coordinate 62,459, forward strand.
CGCGACGCACTCGTGACCGAGATGAAACAACTCGAAAGCCTGATCGACCGGTTGTCGAAAAGCTTCGAGTCCAAGCTTACCGAGACGACCAGTGCCGCCATTGTGGCGCCTGAGGAAGATGCTGTCCTGCGCGATGTGCGCGATGCGCTGAAAGATGGCCGGGTGGACCTTCACCTGCAGCCGATCGTGTCGCTGCCCCAGCGCCGTGTGTCCTTCTATGAAGGGTTCACCCGCCTGCGCCGTCCGGACGGATCACTGGTGCTGCCTGCAGAATTCCTGGATGCCGCCCGCCGCGCCAAGTTGATGGGTATCATCGACAATTTCACCCTGTTCCGCTGCGTACAGATCGTACGCCGGCTGGCTGAACGCGACCGCCGCGTTGGTGTCTTCTGCAACATCTCGGCGGCGTCCCTCGAAGACACGACCTTCTTCCCGATGTTCCTCGAATTCATGACCGAAAATCGCGATCTGTCGGGCGCGGTCATTTTCGAGATCACAGCGGATCGCTTTGAAACACGCTCCCGCGCCATGCGGGACAATATGGACAAACTGACGGCCCTCGGCTTCCGCTTTTCCATTGATCATGCCGACAATCTTGGGCTCGACCTGCCACGCCTCCAGTCGGCGGGCATACGCTTCGTCAAGATGAACGGCACTCATCTGATGGACCAGCTGCGCGATCCGACCGGCCCGCGCCCTGTCTCCTCGATCAATCGCCGCGTCGATGGCGAAGAGGTCAGCGCCGTGTTCTCGCGCTATGGCATCACAATGATCGCCGAGAAGATCGAGGACGAAGCCAGCGTGGTCGAAATCCTTGAGTACGACATTCCTTACGGCCAGGGCCATGTCTTCGGCGCGCCGCGTCCGATCAAGTCCTCGCTGATGGAAGAGACGGCACCGCCGCAGGAACTCGTCCAGCGCCTGTCGAATTTCGGCTAGGGTAACCACCTTCAATTCGCCCCAATGTTAGGCTGTCATCGCTCCAGCACAGGAGGTGTCAGCATGAAGCGGTGTTTTCTGATCGGGCTTGCGATGGGGATCGCCCTGCCGGCCATGGCCGACCCCGTCGCCATTCAGCACATCAGCGCCGACCTGCCGGGTCCGGTTGAGTTCGAAGCGCCAGAAGCCCTCGAAATGATGACGGAAGGCGTGGTCCTGCTCGACCTGCGTATCGCGCCGGAACTGGCACCAGGTATCCTGATGGCGGATGGCAGCTCTGGCAGCCTTGAAGCGTGCTACTTTGGCCCTGTTGACGCCGATACGGTGAGGGTTGCAACCGGATCAAACCACATGCTCCTGGACGTGCGGATGGGACGCCCGGACCAGCACGCCGCGAACCTCCTGTCCTGCAATTATGATCCGAGCCTGATTTCGGAGGATGGATTTGGTCATATAACCCGTCTGAAGGGGTGCTTCCTCGCGCATGCTATCGCCATCCCGACGGCGGTGCAGTGGCGTCTAAATCCCTTGCCCGCCTCAGCCTGCAGTTTTGGCGATTGACCGCCTCTACGGGGCACCCTACGTCCAATCATATGACAGAATTGAAGTTTCCGGGCGGCTTGTCCGAAATCGCTGGCCAGTACGACATCATCCTGTGCGATGTCTGGGGCGTGATCCACAATGGCCGGACAGCCTTTGACGAGGCGTGCGCGGCGCTTGAGGCCTTCCGCGCGCAAGGCGGCAAGGTCTGCCTGATCACGAATGCGCCCGTGCCGAAACAGCAGGTGCTCGACTATTTCAAACCGCTTGGTGTGCCGGATACTGCCTATGATGATTGCGTCTCCTCCGGGGATGCGACGCGGGAAGAGCTGAAAAAGCGCCAGGAGAAAGTGTTCTGGATCATCGGGGAGAATGGCCGGTGGGAACGCGATCCGTTTCTCTACAAGGGGCTCGACCTGACATTCGGGGCGCCCGCGGAGGCCGACGTTCTGTTGTGCGTGGGGCTGACCGATTCCCTCAACGACCACCCGTCAAACTATGCCGCCCAGCTCAAGCCCGGTATTGACCGCGACATCCCAATGATCTGCGCCAATCCCGACAAGCAGGTTCGCATTGGGAGCCAGTTGCACTGGTGCGCCGGGGCGCTTGCGGAAATCTATGAGGATATGGGCGGCAAAGTCATCTATCCCGGCAAGCCACATGCGACGATCTACGACCTCGCTATTGCGCGCATGGACGCTGCGACGGCCAGCAGGTCGCGCGTTCTGTGCATTGGCGACAGCCCGACCACCGACATGCGGGGCGCGCGCCTTCAGGGCTATGACGGCCTCTATGTCGGGACCGGGCTGACCGAGCACGGAGCTGACTTCCAGGCTGAAGTTTCAGACCTTTTGGCGGACTATGGCGAGCAAGCGACTTACGCGATGACTGGCCTCAGGTGGTGACGTGCTGCGCTGCAGCGTGTAACGAAACTGCCGAAAAGCAATCAGGAGCCCGAGCGGGATGAGTGTATTCACCGGTTATAAATACGAAGACCTCGATATCGGCATGTCTCATGAGACTGTGCACGTGATCACGGAAGACGATATTCAGCGCTTTGCGGAAGTCTCAGGCGACTTCAATCCGCTGCACATGTCCGACGAATTTGCCGCCAAGACGATCTTCGGCAAGCGCATTGCGCACGGCGCGCTGACCGCAAGCTACATTTCCGGCATCCTCGGCAACAATCTGCCAGGTCCGGGCGCGATCTTTATTGGTCTGTCGATGCGCTTCAAACGCCCGGTACACATTGGCGATGAGGTCACCGTGCGTGCCGAAGTTTCCGAGAAGAAAGAACGCGGCAACCGCGTGACCCTGAAGGTGGATTGCACGGTCGATGGCAAACGCGTCATCACCGGGGAAGCCGAAGTGGTGGCACCGCGCCGGGGGGATTGATGGGAATTTTCGCTGACTATCGCGGCTTGCCGGACTCTGCGCGTGGCGCGTCGATTGCCCTTGGCAATTTCGACGGCCTGCATGCGGGCCACAAGGCAGTGATAGCGGCTGCCCGTGAGGCGGGGGGAGGAACCTTCTCGGTGGCGACGTTCGAGCCGCCTCCGCATGCCTATTTCAGGCCAATGGACCCGCCTTTCCGGATTTTTCGGCCTGAGCGTCGCAATGCGACGATCCTGGCAGAGGGGGCCGAGTCTGTTTTCGAATTGCCTTTCAATGGCGAGATGGCGTCCAAGACAGATGAGGAATTCGTCCGGCAGGTGCTGGTGGACGGGCTGGGTGTCAGCCATGTCTCGGTCGGGTTCGATTTCCGTTTCGGTCGCGGGCGTATGGGTCATGCCCAGCGATTGGCGAGCCTCGGGCGCGCGCTTGGCTTTGGCGTCACGATTGTCGAAGAAGTCCAGAACGAAGATGAAAAGGCATCTTCCACGGCGATAAGACAGGCGCTGAGAGCCGGGGAACCGGAAGCGGCGGCCGCAATTCTTGGCGCCCCCTGGATCGCAGATGGCCCAGTGCTGAAAGGCGAACAGAATGGCCGCAAGTTTGGCTATCCGACGGCCAATACCAATCTCGGCGAATTGATCCACCCGAAATACGGGGTTTATGCCGTAAAGGTGCGCATCGACCGGACCGGTGACTGGATGCCGGGCGTTGCCAATTTCGGGCGCACCCCCACCACGGGGCTGCGTGATCCGCTCCTCGAAGCACACATCTTTGATTTCGTGGGGGATATCTATGGCCGCTGGATGGAGGTGCAGATGCTGTCCTATCTGCGGCCGGAACTGATGTTTGACAGTTTGGACCTGATGGTGGTCCAGATGGGGAAGGACGTAATAGAGGCGAAAAAGCGGTTGAAGGCGTCCTGATTAATTCAGGTTATTGTCAATTCGCCGCCATAATCCATTCGTAAGCAACTGATGCACTGGTTAGAGGGACGACCATGTTGACACGGTTACTGAGTGCCGGACTGGTTCTGGCTTTGGCGCCACCTGCGTTCGGCCAGCCCGATCCAGTTGAACCGGCCGAGATCAAGCCGATCCAGATAATTCAATCGATCACAATGGATGATTTGCGGTTCCTGCTGGACGAAATGGGGGCGCAATTCGTTGCAGCCGGTCGCACCGGCGAAGGCGCCCCATTCGTATTTGGCCAATTCGATGACGGCCTGACCTTTGGCGCCTACGCGGTCTGCGCAGGGCCTGACGGCACGGATTGCCGGGGGCTCGAAATGATGGCGGTCTATGGCTCCAGCGCGAGCAGTGACGTGATTTCCGGCATCGACCGGGACTATCCCGCCATCTCCCTCTACAAATCTGATACCCAGAAGGTTCGCGTGTCCCGCTACGTGATCCTCGACTATGGCATCAGTTGGGACAATCTGCTGGAGAATGCCACCGTCTTCCGGATGCTCTGCGGCAAGGTGTCGGAGCGTCTCGCCCATTTGCCTGGGGCCGAAGCTGAGGCTGAGTGGAAATAGTGACTCGTTAAGCCGCGCCTGCTACGGAAACGGCATGGCACGGACATGTTTCATTCGAATTAGCCGCCCGGCTGCGCGCTGACCCGGTTTCCGGGGCCGCGAAGCCGGGAGCCCATGCTCTGAACGCATGAAAAAAGCCGTGGCCATTGCCCGGCATTTCCGTACAACACGCCAAAACTGCCATAGGCCCGACATGACTGATTCCCTGACCGACCGCGATTATCGCGACACGCTGTTCCTGCCCGCCACCGAATTCCCGATGCGCGGCGGCCTGCCGAAACGTGAGCCAGACTGGATCCAGCGCTGGGACGAATTGAAACTCTATGAAAAGCTGCGCGCCGATGCGAAAGCACGCGGCGCCAAGCCCTGGATCCTGCATGACGGCCCGCCATACGCGAACGGCCACATCCACCTCGGCACGGCGATGAACAAGATCGTCAAGGACATCATCGTGCGCTCGCACCAGATGACCGGCCATGACGCGGCCTACCTGCCGGGTTGGGACTGTCACGGCCTGCCGATTGAATGGAAGGTGGAAGAAGAGTTCCGCTCCAAGGGCAAGACCAAGGATGATGTGGCACCGGGAGACTTCCGCGCCGCCTGTCGTGCCTATGCCGGCAAATGGGTCGACGTTCAGAAAGCCGAATTCCGTGCGCTCGGCATCGAGGGGGAATGGGACAATCCCTATCTCACCATGAAGTTCGAGAGCGAAGCCTCTATCGTCGGCGAATTCCTGCGCATGGCGATGGGCGGTACGCTGGTGCGCGGCGCCAAGCCGATCATGTGGAGCCCGGTGGAACGCACGGCCCTCGCCGAAGCGGAAGTGGAATACCATGATCGCAAGGTGCCGGTGATCTGGGTGAAGTTCGGCATTCCATCTCGCGATGATGGTGCGAAGCTGGTCATCTGGACCACGACGCCTTGGACAATCCCGGCCAACCAGGCGATCTCCTACAGCACGGACATTTCCTACGGCCTCTTCGAGGTCGAAACCGTGATGAGCGAGGAGGAACTCGGCTTTCCTCCGTATGCGGCCGCAGGCGACAAGCTGATCCTCGCGGACAAGCTTGCGCAGGACGTGCTCGATGCTGCCAAGGTTACAGCCTTCAAGCGGGTCGGAGACGTGGATCCGGCCTCACTGGGTTCGCTGACTCATCCGCTGGCCGGACTGGACCCTTTCTTCCAGCACGACATTCCGATGCTCGCGGGTGACCATGTCACCGACGATGCGGGTACGGGGTTTGTACATACGGCACCTGCGCATGGTGAGGATGACTTCAATGTCTGGGTCGCCTCTGGCCGCAAGGCCTCCGACATTCGCGATATCGTGAACCCGGATGGCGCCTATCAGCATCCAGACCTTCCCGAAGCGCTGCAAGGCCTCGACATCATCCGGACCTCTGGCAAGAAGCGCGGGGAGCCGGGCAAGGCGAACCCCGAAGTCATCAAACTGCTGGCAGAGAGCGGGAACCTGCTTGCGCGCGGTATCACGACGATCCGCGATGCGCATTCCTGGCGGTCCAAGGCGCCGGTCATCCGCCGTGCGACGCCGCAATGGTTCATCTCGATGGACAAGCCCGGCCCGAACGGCAAGTCTCTGCGCGAGAATGCGCTGAAGGCGATTGAAGACACGGAATTCTTCCCGGTCGCTGGCCGCAACCGCCTGCAGAGCATGGTTGAAGGGCGTCCGGACTGGCTGATCAGCCGCCAACGCAATTGGGGCGTGCCAATCACCATCTTCGTCAACAAGGACGGCCAGCCGCATACAGCTGCGCTACCTGCCGATCAGGCTGAACAGCTGAACGCTGCCATCCGGGCTGCCATTGCCCAGGGCGGGGTCGAAGCCTGGTTCGATACGCCTGCGGACGACTTCCTGTCGCCGCAGGGTTTGTCTGCAAACGCGTGGGACAAGGTCACGGACGTGCTCGACGTCTGGTTCGATAGCGGCACGACGCACGCCTTCGCGCTACGCGAGCGCGGCATCATCGACCCGGAGACCGGGCAGGCGGACCTCTATATGGAAGGCTCCGACCAGCATCGCGGCTGGTTCCAGTCATCCTTGTTGGAATGCTGCGCAACGCGTGGCATGGCGCCTTACAAACAGGTCCTGACGCACGGCTTCATCGTCGATGCGGACGGCAAGAAGATGTCAAAATCGATCGGCAACACGATCGAACCCGAGCAGATCCAGAAGCAATACGGGATCGAGATCCTGCGCATCTGGACCGCGTCCGGTGACTATACCGAAGACCTCCGCATCTCCGACGAGATCATCAAGGGCTCGGTCGAGACCTATCGCAAGCTGCGCAACACGGTGCGCTACATGCTTGGTGCGCTCGATGGATGGACCGATGCCGAGGCGCTTCCGCGCGAAGATATGCCAAGCCTGGAGCGCTGGGTCCTGCATCGCCTCGCCGAACTCGATGGCCAGATCCGCGCCGCGTATGACGTCTATGACTTCAAGCGCATCATGGCGCTGCTGATCAATTTCTGCGGCGTCGACCTGTCGGCGGTCTATTTCGACATCCGCAAGGACAGCCTCTATTGCGACCCGCGCTTCGAGACCCAGTCAGCCTGGGACGACGCGACCGCAACCTATGGCAATCGCCGGCGCGCAGCACGCACGGTGATGGCTGCTGTGCTGGAACGCCTGCTGACCTGGCTCGCGCCCATCATGCCGTTCACCACGGAAGAGGCCTTCCTCGAAAGCCACATCAGTGATCGCGCGGACTCCGTCCATCTCCTGCAATTCCCGGCAACCCCGGACGGCTGGAAGGATGAGGCGCTCGCCGCGCGCTGGGCCAAGATCTTCACGGTTCGCCGCGTCGTCACCGGCGCGCTGGAAGTCGAGCGCCGCGAGAAGCGGATCGGGGCATCGCTTGAAGCTGCACCAAAGGTCCATATCGCCGACGAGGCCCTGATCGAGGCTTTCAAGGGCGAGAACGCCGCCGATATCTTTATCACCTCCGGCGCCGAGCTGATCCACACATCCAACGGCAATGGCGGCGGATTCACGCTGGACGATACCGATGGTGTCACGGTCTACCCGGAAAAAGCGGACGGCATCAAATGCCGGCGCAGCTGGAAGTATTTCGACCCGGCCGTCGCCGACCCGGCTTTCCCTGACATCACGCCGCGCGATGCCCTGACCGTGAAAGCCTGGGACAAGGTCGCCGGATGAGTGCTCAGAATCGCTTGATCCGACTTCCTGAAGCTGCAATCTGCGCGGGATGAAATTGAAACTTTCCAATTACTGGGCCGTGGCGCTCATTCCGGTATTCGTACTGGTGGACCAATGGTCCAAATGGCTGGTTCTGAGTGAACCGCGGTTCAACGCCATGACCTGCCTGGAAACGCGTCGGGGCTGTGGGCATATCCCCGTGTCGGGGCCGATCGACCTGACCATGGTCTGGAACCGGGGCATGAGCTATGGCCTGCTCCAGTCCGATGGCATCGGACGCTGGCTGCTCGCGCTGGTGATGCTGGTGATCGCGCTTGGCTTCCTGTACTGGCTTGTGCGCTATGCCGACCATTGGCTGCTGAAACTGTCACTGGGCATGGTTGTCGGAGGAGCCTTCGGCAATCTGATTGACCGGGTGCGGTTTGGCGCCGTGGTGGACTTCATCAATGCCGGGGACCTGTATTTCCCATGGATCTTCAACGTGGCTGATGCTGCAATTAGTGTCGGCGCGGTCTTGCTGTTTGTTGACCAGTTCTTACTGTCGGGCCGGAAACAGGCTAAGAAACAGTCCTGAGTATTTTTAATCGTGATGGCGAGGACGCCCTGATATGAAAAAACAGATTATCCTTCTGGCCGCAGGCGCTGCACTGGCCGCCTCGACGGCCTGTACGTCTTCCAGCAGCGGGTCTCGCACCCCGGACGAGTTCCGCGTCGTCACCATGGCTCCGCTGACAGTTCCGCCGAATTACAAGCTGCGCCCACCGCAAGCCGGTGGCGCCCTGCCACCGGAACTGGATGGCTCGCGCACCGAAGTGACCGCCGCCTTTGGCGCCACGATTGGCCGCAATGCCAGCGCGTCCGAAAAGGCCCTTGTGGCTGCGGCCGGCGCGAATGCCGTGGATCCGGTTATCCGCACGCAGGTCGACTATGAAGAGACCAAGACGATCCGCAAGTCGACCAGCATTGCCGACCGCATCCTGTTCTGGCGCGCGGACGACGAGGAAACCGCCGAAGGTGTGGCGACCGATAATGCCACAGGCGGCGTGCCGGTCGTGATCGAGCAGTCCAGCGATGCCCCGCGCATCAAGCTGCCGGGAACGTGATAGCCCTACCCATTATGCGTCAGTCGAACACCTGAGAGGAACAAAGCCCATGAAACGGATGCTTACCGGGGGGCTTTTGGCACTCTCGGTTTTCACGTCCAGTGCCGTCGCAGATGACAGCGCCTGGGCCCCGACTGTCTTCAATCTCGACAATGGTATGGAAGTCGTGGTCGTGCCCGACCATCGCGCGCCGGTCGTGACGCATATGGTCTGGTACAAGGTTGGCGCAGTCGACGAGGCCGAAGGCAAGTCCGGCATCGCGCACCTTTTCGAACATGTCATGTTCAAGGAAACCGACGATCTTGCCCCCGGTGAGTTCGATAACATTGTCTCGCGCAATGGTGGGGTCAGCAACGCTTTCACCAGCTGGGACTATACCGCCTATTACGAGCGCGTCGCCAAGGACCAGCTCGGCACGATGATGGGGCTCGAAGCCGAGCGCATGACCGACCTCATCATCAATGATGATCCGAACGGTCCGTTCATTTCCGAGCGGGATGTGGTCAAGGAAGAGCGTCGCCAGCGCATCGACAACAATCCCGGGGTGATCCTGCAGGAAATGGTCCTGTCTGAACTCTGGAAGGGGCATCCCTACGAGATTACGGTCATCGGCAACATGGACGAAGTTGCCGCCCTGACGCCGGCAGACGGCATGGCCTTCTACAAGGAGTATTACAGCCCGGAGAATGCGATCCTCGTCGTTGCCGGGGATGTGACACCGGAAGAAGTGCGCATACTGGCTGAGGAGCATTATGGCGTGATCGCGCCGACCGGCACGGCTCATGGCGAACGCAAATGGGCGTCCGTGCCGCCACTGACCGAAACCCAGGAACTGGTCTATTCAGACCCGAAGGTACGCCAGCCCAGCTGGAGCCGGTATTATTCCGGTACGTCCGAGACCCGCGACCGTGAGCTTTCCTATGCGCTGGATGTCGGCCTCGAAGTGCTCGGCGGCGGCATGACCAGCCGGCTCTACCAATCGCTGGTCGAGGATCAGCAGGTCGCGATCAGCGCCAACACTTTTGCATGGACCACGCTGCACGATGAAGGCCCGGCCTTGATCACGGCCAGCCCGGCACCGGGTGTCGCACTGGAAGACCTTGAAGCGGCCGTCATGGCCGAAGTGGAGAAGGTGCTCGAAGAAGGCTTTACCGACGCCGAAGTGGAGCGCGCCCGCAACAAGCTGGCGGCCCAGGCGATCTATGCCCGCGACAGCCAGTCCAACATGGCCAATACATTTGGCTCGACGCTCGCCCTTGGCGGCTCGGTCGATGATGTACTGGACTATCCGGAGGCCATGCGCGCTATCACGACCGACCAGGCCATCGCGGCCGTCCGCGAAGTCTTCGGCACCGACCGGCACTATATTGAAGCACATTTGCTGCCTGCAGAGGGAGACTCCTGAGATGAAACCTTTTGACCTCATCATTGGCGCCGCCCTCGGTCTTGGGATGACGGCCTGCGCGTCGGTCGACAGCCTGCAGGATGATACGGCAGTCGTCACCGAGCCGTCGCTTGTTGAAGCAACCGTTGAAGACAGCGGGCTGGACGTCGTCGTGCATGAAGGCGATTTTGCGGAAATCCAGCAATTCACCACGCCGGGCGGGGTCTCGGTCTGGCTGGTTTCCGAACCCTCCATTCCGATCCTGTCCGTGGCCATGGCATGGGAAGGTGGCGAAGCGGCCGACCCGGAGGGGCTGGAAGGCCTTGCCGACGCGGTGACCTATCACATGAATGAAGGCGCTGGCGATCTCGACTCGCTCGCTTTCCAGACGCGGATGGAAGAGCTCAACATGAGTTTCGGCTGCAGCGCGTCCAGTGACTGGACGTCATGCTCGGCCTCGATGCTCACCGACAATGCGAATGAAGCGATGGATCTTGTGGCGCTGTCCTTTGAAGCACCGCGTTTCGATGACGGGCCCTTCGCCCGCTTCCTGCGTGAGCAGGAAGTGTCGCTGAACACACGCGAGACCAATGCGGGCTATCTGGCGGGACGGGCCGAGGCACAGGCGCTCTATCCCGACCATCCCTATGCCCGGGAAAAATCTGCCGAGAGCATTGCAGGTCTGACCCCAGAGCTCGCCAGGGCACACATGCGCAAGCTGATGGTCAAGGACAGCCTGATCGTAACGGCGGTCGGTGCGGTTACGCCCGAAGAGCTGGCTCCGATGATCGACGAGATCGCCGCTAACCTGCCGGAGAGTAGCGAATTGCCGGAAACGCCGGAGATCAGCTTTACAATGGACAAAATCTTCCAGCCGGTCATTGTGGACCTTCCGCAGCCGCAAAGCCTGGTGCGCTTTCTCGCGCCGGGCCTTAAGCGCGAAGATCCTGATTTCTTCACGGCCTATGTGCTGAACTACACGTATGGCGGCGGAGGCTTCGGCAGTCGGCTGATGGAATCGCTGCGGGTCCAGAAGGGCCTGACCTATGGCGTCTATTCCTGGCTGTCCTTTGACGAGAAGTACCAGAATTGGGGCGGCAGTGGCCAAACCAAGAATGAAAGCGTCGGTGACTTCATTGACGCGCTCAAGGCCGAGACCGCGCTGATCGCGGAACAGGGTGTCACCGCAGAGGAACTGGCCGATGCGAAGGCCTATCTCACCGGCTCCTATCCCCTGGCCTTCGATTCGAACGCCAAGATCGCCAGCCAGATGATGAGCGTACGCCAGGATGATCTGGGCGTGGACTATTTTGACCGGCGTAATGCCCTGATCGAAGCCGTCACACTGGAAGACGTGAATCGGGTGGCCACAGAATTCCTGCAGCCGGACCGGTTCAGTTACATTGTGGTGGGCCAGCCCGAAGGGCTCGAATAAGCTGCTGGCCTAGTCCGCCGTCTTTCGGGGGGCGGACAGGCCGGTGGTCGCCGCATCAAAGGCGCTCTCCCGGTTGTAGCTGTAAAGCTCCGCCGGGCGGCCGCCGGTGCTGGTCTCCATCGCGCCCGTCCCGACAACAAAGCCGGTCTTGTCCAGCGCGCGCCGGAAGTTCTGGGTGTGCAGGGACAGGCCGAGAATGCCTTCGACCGCCCGCTGCAGCGAGGAGAGCGTGAACCGGTCTGGCATCAGTTCAAAGACAACCGGGCGATACTTGATCTTGCCGCGCAGACGCGAGATCGCCGTCGCCAGAATACGGCGGTGATCTGAGGCCATGGGCTCGCCGAGGCGCACATCCGGTTCGGGAAGTCCGGCATCGCGGGCACACTCGATCACAAGCCCGGCTTCATAGAGCAATTCGTAACGGTCCAGCACGCGTTCCTCGATCCAGCGAATGCCATCCAGCGCAAAGGCGGCGCGGGCGCGTTCCAGCCGGCGTTCATTTCCGGCGGCCCACGTCATCAGGCGGGGCGCAATATGAGCATCGATGAGGGCGGGCCGTCCGTTGCGATGATCTTCCCACGGAAAATATCTGTACCAGGACTGCCAACGCGCTTCGAAGGAGTCTCCGGCCGGACGGGCGTCTGGGGTGAGGGCGAGATAGCCAACGGAAATGACGCGCGCATTCGGCGCCGCGCCAGCGAGGGTTGCTTCGGGCGTCTCGCGATCCTTGTCACCGAATGTGTAGAGCTGTTCGACATAGCCGAGTTCGAAGCCGGTCTGTTCGCGGACCCAGCCGCGCAGCGACAGGTCGAAGGTGCGGTGACGGTCCGGGTCAAACACACCAAACGGCAGGGCGTCTTCCCCGGTTTCGCGCTGGGTGACGAGCACACGCGGCGCGTCTGTCTCCACGGCAACCATCACGGCGGACAGGCCAATCAGCAGTGGCGATGACTGGGTCATGCGATGGGCTCTATCTGCTTGTTGATCTGGGCATAACGTTTCAGGAAAGCTGCCTGGGCATCTGTGACCGATTTCGGCTTCAACCGCAATTTGGTATCTTCGGGCGGCTTGCCGAACAATTTGTTTGCTTCGTCCTCGGAGAAACCGGCCAGTTGGATAGCTTCGTTCCAGGCACAGATCAGGTCGGCCTTCTTGATCAGGCGCTTCAGTCGCTGCGGCGTGATGGGGGCAAGGCCGAAGCGGATATGGATCGCTTCCTGCAGCCGGGCCTCGATCGTCTTGTAGCCTTCGCCGAGCAAAGCCTTGAAGGGCGAGATCATGTCTCCGATCACATATTCCGGACTGTCATGCAGCAGGGCTGTCAGGCTCTGCTGCGGGGTAAGGTCCGGTTGCAAGGTCCGGCAGATTTTTTCTACCAGAACGGAATGTTCGGCCACTGAGAATGCATGTTCCCCGCGAGTCTGGCCGTTCCACCGGGCGACGCGGGCAAGCCCGTGGGCAATATCCTCGATTTCCACATCCATGGGTGAAGGATTCGCCAGATCGAGTCGGCGGCCGGACAACATGCGTTGCCAGACACGCGGGGCCTTAACAGATTGCTTCACGCGGGACGTCATCACCACCTTCTTTAAGGCATTTGTAATAGGGGTAAAGAAACGAGGGCATTCCGGTTACGAACTCGTCCCCTTTTCGCCCTGATTGGCAAATGCGCTGTTAAGGCGTTTCGGGCAAAAGGGGTGGGTGAACAAGGGCCGCGCTCACGAATTCGCGGCCAACCCAAACAAGAGGTGACCATGCTGGATTCTTTGACGAGTGTTGTATCTACCCAGGCCATTGCGTTCGGCGTCCTGCTGATCGGGTGCAGCATTGTCGTTATTGAAGCCGTCCGCGCCAGCAAGGAAATCCTCTGGGGCGACATGTTCATGGACGATCTGGACGACTAGTCCGGACCCCGGCCGTCTCAGGCCGCTTTCTCGACAAATACCGTTCCCGCAGAATAGCCGGCACCGAAAGAGCAGATCAGGCCACGCTGGCCATGTTTGAAGTCACCGGAATTCTTGTGGAAAGCGATGATCGAACCGGCTGACGACGTGTTTGCATACGTGTCGAGCACGGTCGGGCTTTCATCATCTGTCGCTTCACGCCCAAGAACCTTGGACGAGATCAAACGGTTCATGTTGGCATTGGCCTGGTGCAGCCACATGCGGCGCAGGCCTTCCGGCTTGATATCCAGTTCTTGCATGTGCTCGGCGATCATGTTCGCCACCATCGGCACGACTTCCTTGAACACTTTGCGGCCTTCCTGGACGAACAGCTTGTCCGGTGCGTCTATGCCTTCCGGCGCGGCGCGGTTCAGGAATCCGAAATTGTTGCGGATATTGTTCGAGAACTGGGTCTTCAGCTTGGTGCCGAGGATTTTCCAGTGACCGACCGGCGCGATGCTTTCCTCTTCGACGAGGACGGCCGTGGCAACATCCCCAAAGATGAAGTGGCTGTCGCGGTCTGTGAAGTTCAGATGGCCGGAACAGATTTCCGGATTGACCATCAGCACCGATTTTGCGCTGCCCGACCGGATGAAGTCCGCCGCCGTCTGGATGCCAAATGTGGCGGACGAGCAGGCGACGTTCATGTCAAAGGCGAACCCGCCACAGCCAAGCGCATGCTGCACTTCAACTGCCATCGCCGGATAGGCGCGCTGCATGTTGGACGCGGCGCAGATCACGGCGTCGATGTCTTCAGCCTTGCGGCCGGACCGTTCCAGCGCGTCGCGCGCGGCATGGACGGCAATCTCGGCCAGAACGGAGATACGGTCATTCGGACGTTCGGCAATGCGCGGGGCCATGATGTCCGGGTCGAGGATGCCGGTCTTGTCGATCACATAGCGCGACTTGATGCCGGAAGCCTTCTCGATGAATTCGACTGAGGAGTGCGTCTTCGGCTCGATCACACCTGCGCTGATGTCAGCGCCGCGCTCGCGGTTCCAGATATCAGCCCACATGTTGTAGCTGTTGACCAATTCCTCATTGGAAATGGAGTTAGGCGGCGTCCAGAGTCCTGTCGCCGAAATGACGGGTGTGTTCATACTGCCCTCTATTCCAGAACCGCCGATCTGCGGACCAATTCTGTTTGAGTCTACAAAGGTTTAGCTTTCCGGGCAGTGTTGGTCGACTTATCCGGTTTGGCAAGGGCCTGGTGCTGTATCACTCGTCCGGCAAATGCAGGCCGGAATCGGTAGTTTGGCGTGCATCTTCCGGCGAAATGCCCTGGGCCTCCAGGGTGGCCTGGCGTTCTTCGGCCTCACGGTCGCGTTCGGCGCGGGAGGCGGCTTCGCGCGCTGCACGGGCCTCCAGCAGAGCGATCTCGGTCTCGATGCACCGATCACGCGTTTCGGGATTTGGGGCCGTGCGGCACCGGCTCCAGGCCTCGGCGCGGTTGGCCTGGTCGGCAGAAGACGAGGCGCATGCGACCAGAATGGGCAGCGCAATCAGGGCAGTGGCAATCAAACGCGTCTTCATGGATCAGGTCTCCTGAACGGCGGTGTGTCTGGGACAGGTTACATCATGGTCGTTGACCATGCCAACCGCCTGCGCCCATGCGTAGACAATGGTTGGGCCAACGAATTTGAACCCGCGTTTCTTCAGATCCTTGGACATGGCTGCTGACCAATTGGTCTGGGTCGGCGCATCCCGGAAATGGCCCCAATGGTTCACAATCGGTTTCCCGCGGACGGCCCGCCAGCAATAGTCCGCAAATCCTTCACCAGCCTCTTCCATGGCGAGATAGGCCTGTGCGTTGCCGATGACGGCCTCGACCTTTTTCGGGCTGCGGATGATACCGGGATTTTTCAGCGCTTTCGCCACGCGGGCGGGTGTCCAACGTGCGATCTTTTCAGGATCGAACTCGTCGAACTCCTCACGAATGCTGTCGCGTTTCCGCAGGATGGTGATCCAGGCGAGTCCGGCCTGCATGCCGTCCAGTTGCAGCTTTTCCCAGAGCGCGCGTCCGTCGCGCTCGGGCACGCCCCATTCGGTGTCGTGATAATCCCGGTAGAGTTCGTCAGTGAGTGGGGCCCAGGCGCAGGGAAAGGTCTCAGTCATGGGCAGGTTCCGCCAGATGTGCGTCGATTTCGGCGCGTTGCCAATCGGTCAGGTCAAATGAGACCGGCGCGCCATTGCAGGTGAAGGATTTGCCATCCTGTTCAGCCTTGGCCAGGCGGTCAGTGCGGATCAGGGCGAGGCCCGACGTTCCCGCCACACTGGTGATCGCGCCAATCGGGGCCTCCCCTAGAATGTCCGTGCCGACTTCCAGCGCGTCGCCGAAAACTTTCGCGGTGCGCTTGCGAATCTTGCCCTTGCGCTTCATGCGGCTCGCCACTTCCTGACCGACAAAACAGCCCTTCTTGTAGTCGATGCCGTGCATCATATCCATGTTGATATCGGTCGGGAAAACCTCTGCCGCGCCATAATCTGCGCCCCATTCCGGAACGCCGGCCGCGATACGCGCGGCATGCCATTCCTCGGCCGGCATTTCGATCCCGGAGACGCCAACCGGCGTAATCGCACGATGCGGCAATTGCGGCGAGCGGACGTCGATCCAGCTGCCTTCGGTCACGACATCCTCGGTGAGCCGGTCAATCGTCACGTCATTGCGCATCCTGAACATCTTCAGGCGCTTTTCCAGATCGTCCGCGGCATCGGCATGGACATCGATATAGATGTTTTCCAGTGCCAGCATGGCGAGATAATCCGCGATCACCTTGCCTTGCGGCGTCAGGAGAGCGCCATACCTCATCTCGCCGGTTTGCCAATTGTCGACCGAATGGGTCACGGTGCGTCCGAGAAGGTGCAGCATGTCCGGTCCGGTCAGGCGGATAATGGCGCGATTTGGAAGAATGCGTTTCATCTACTTCTTGTAGGTATGGTTTTGCCCCATCTCAAGGGAGCGTCGCCATTTGCCTGTACCGAACACCCTTGACTTAGCTCCCCGGGAGTCACACCCCATCTGTCATGACCTATGATCTGATCCTTAAAGGCGGCACCGTCGTATCCCCCGGCGGCATGACCCAAACCGATGTCGGCGTGATCGGCGAACGTATTGCCCATATTGGCGACCTGACCGGTGTGGATGCCGGCGAGATTTATGACGCGACCGGACTGCATATCCTGCCGGGTGTCATCGACAGCCAGGTCCACTTCCGCGAGCCGGGTCTGGAGTACAAGGCCGATCTCGAGACGGAAGCGCGTTCAGCGGCGCTTGGCGGGGTCGTTGCCGTGTTCGAGATGCCGAACACCAATCCCTCCACGACGACGCCGGACGCCCTGACCGACAAACTGGCCCGCGCCAAGGGGCGGATGGATGTCGACCACGCTTTCTATGCCGGCGCGACGCATGAGAATATCGACCTTTTGCCCGAGATGGAAAAAATGCTCGGGTGCTGCGGTGTGAAGGTTTTCATGGGGGCCTCCACCGGAGACCTCCTGATCAAGGATGATGAAGGCGTGGAAGCCGTCCTGCGCGCGATCAAGCGCCGCGCGGCTTTCCACTCCGAAGACGAATACCGCCTCGAAGAGCGTCGCAGCCTGGCCGTGCAAGGCGACTGGCAGAGCCATATCATTGTGCGAGACGTTGAAGCCGCCGTCAGTTCCACGCGCCGCCTGCTGCGCCTCGCGCGCAAGACGGGCAAGCGCATTCATGTGCTGCATATCTCGACCGCCGAGGAGATGGAGCTGCTGCGGGACGCAAAGGATCTGGCCAGCGTCGAAGTGTTGCCCAACCACCTGACCCTCGCGGCGCCGGAATGTTACGAGCGCCTCAAGGGCTTTGCCCAGCAGAACCCGCCCGTGCGCGAACAGCGCCATCAGGATGCCCTGTGGCGTGCCCTGAATGCGGGTATTGTCGATGTGCTGGCCACCGATCATGCGCCTCACACGCGCGAGGAAAAAGAGCGTCCCTATCCGGCGTCTCCGTCCGGCATGCCGGGCGTGCAGACGATGGTGCCGGTCATGCTGACCCATGTGAACAATGGCAGGCTGACGCTCCAGCGCTTTGTCGAACTGACCAGCGCCGGGCCGCAACGTGTCTTCGGCCTCGCAGACAAAGGCCGGATTGCGGAGGGCTATCATGCCGACTTTACGGTGGTCGATCTGAAACGAAAAGAAACCATCACGGAAGAATGGTCGAAGTCGAAATGCGGCTGGACACCCTATGATGGCTTCGAGGCAACCGGCTGGCCGGTCGCCACCATCATCCGCGGCGGCTTCGTCATGCGCGACGGCGAGATCGTCAAGAAGGGCGGCGGACTGCCGGTTCGCTTCAACGAGACGCTGGAGCCGACCGAGCTCTAAGCCGCGATCTGTTCGAGCAGTCGAGTGAGAGTCGCCATTGCATGAGTGGCCTGGCGTCTGAGGATCGGGCGGAAAATCAGCCGTGCGACGAGCCGTCGGACGGGCGATGTGTGGCGGCTGTGAAACATCCACATTACGTCGGTCCCGCCACCCTCTGACGAAGACAGTTCGAATGTCATCTGAGGCAGCAGAGGGGCGAAGTCTCCCTGGGTTACAAATCGGTGCGGCGGCGTACTGGCAATGGTGACGATCTGAATGTTCTGTAGACGACCGCCCGGCATCTGAAGCGTTTCGCAATAGGTCTTGCCAACAACACCATGGGGCATGTCATCGACGGAGGTCACTGATACGACGCCCGGATACCACCGCTTGTAGTTCTCGTGATTGGCAATGAAAGTGAACACCGAATCAATGGGTTGATGCGTATGTGCTGTGAGACGTGTCAGAAGAAGAGGTTTGATTTTGCGCATGAGCAATGTTTACACTTTAGGTTCATACTGTAAAGTTCATTATGTCCCAGACTTCTGATCAATTGCTAGATGGTGCGCTGGCCCAGTTTCGTACGCATGGCTTTGCGAAAACCTCCATGTCGGATATCGCAAAAGCGGCCGGCATATCCCGGACGGCACTCTACAATCATTTTGAAACCAAGGAGGCCGTCTTCCGAGCGCTTAGCGAACGGATAAACAGCCGGGCCACGGAAGCCGTAGTTTCAGCCGCCAACCTTCCCGAAGCGTGGCACGTGCGCTTGCGAAACGTCATGCATGCGCGATGTGAATGGGTCTACGATTTGTTGCACGATGGGGCTTTCGGACGAGAGCTGATCGACGAGAAGAACAGGGTGTGCGGCGGGCGAGTCCTCTCAGCAAATGACCGTTTCTCTGCCCTCTTGGTGGGTATCGTCCGGTCCGGGGGTATCGACAAGAAGAAAGCCACCGCCTTTTCTGCCATGATGATTGATGCGGTGAATGGCATTCTTGAAGCAGCGGAAACACGACAGGTGGCGGAGGCGAATGTAGACCTGCTGGTGACAGCCCTATCTCGCGGCATAGGAGCTAATCCGAAGTGATCCCCGCATGCCTTTTGGAAGGCCTGCGCACGCGCTATGCGGAGCCGCAGCGTCACTATCATGACTGGGCGCATGTCGAGACACTGCTGGAGTATTTCCGCCGCCGGGAAGACCAGTTCCACCGTCCAGAGCCGGTCCTGTGGGCGCTCTACTGGCACGATGCAGTCTATGATCCGTTGGCGCAGGACAATGAAGAACAGAGCGCGCAATTGCTTGAGCGCGACGCGGCCGGGCACCTGACGCCCGAAGATGCGGCCTTCGCTGCGACGATGATCCGTGCAACGGCAGACCATGTTGTGCCGCCCGGCCTGAACATCCAAGACACCGCCGACCTAGGCTTGTTTCTTGATCTCGACCTGTCGATCCTGGGCGCGCCCGCACCGGTCTATGACCGTTATGAGCGGGCGATCCGCGCAGAAACGGCCGCCGTGCCAGCAGATGCTTTCCGGGCTGCGCGTGGAGCGATCCTGAAGGGCCTCCTCAGCCGTGAGCGGCTTTACTTCACACCGCGCGCCCATAGAGAATGGGAGGATACGGCCCGCGCGAATCTGGAGCGGGCCATTGCGGTATTGGAGCAGGGGCCATGAAACACGAACGCAAGGGGCTGAACCGAACGCTGTTCTGGCTGTACGAGGGGCATGGGCGTTGGCCGTTCCTGTTCCGCTGGGCGATGCTGGCCTTCGACTTCATCACCATCGGCTATTTCCTCTGGGCGCCCTTTGACCAGCGCGATCGCACCCATGTGGCCATTGATTACGTCATCGGCGGTGTGATCGCGGCGGATCTCGTGGCGCGGTTCTATATCGCCCGGCATCGCTGGAACTTCGTGATGCGCCCGATCAACATTGCCGACCTTGTCGTCGTGGTCACCATGTTCGCGCCGCTGCTGGTGTCGAATTTTGCGTTCCTCCGCGTGCTCCGAGCGGTCCGGGCCATTCGCGCGTTCACCTTCATCAAGCGGGTGAAAGTGATCACGCCCTTCTTCCAGCGGCACGAACGGGTCATCGACAAGGTGACCAATCTGCTCGTGTTTGTGTTCATCATGGCCGCGCTCGTCTATTCCACCCAAGTCGGCATCAATGACGGCATCCACACCTATATCGACGCGCTCTATTTCACCGTCACCAGCCTGACGACGACCGGCTATGGGGATGTCTTGATGGTCGGTCCCGGCGGTCGGCTGCTGGCGATCATCGTGATGGGATTGGGCCTGACCCTCTTCCTGCAGCTGCTCCGCACGATCGTGGACCCGCGGGACAAGGTCGAACAGGAGTGCGAGGAATGCGGCCTGCGACTACACGAACGCGACGCCGTGCATTGCAAGCATTGCGGAGAAGTGATCCATATTCCCACAGGCGGCTTCGACTGAGCCGGAAAGAAAAAAATACACGGGAAGAAACACGCGCACCATGCCTGACACGTCGGACATACCCTTCCGGGAAGTACCTTACCTGCCGCTGAAGCTGGAGGTCGACCGGAGGTCCGACGGCACGATCTATCTCGACAATGGTCAGCCGCTGAAAGCCTGCCCACCGCACATGCTGGGGGCGCTCGTCCATTGGGCCGAGCATCGGCCGGACACGGTGTGGCTGGCGGAACGCGACCCGGAGAACCCGGCTACTGAAGGCTGGAACACGATCACCTATGCGGCGGGGCTCGATGCCGTGCGTCGGCTCGCGCAGGGCTTCCTCGACGCAGGCGCCGGGCAGGATGCGCCGCTGATGATCCTCTCGAAAAACTCCATTGCCAACGCCCTGATCATGTATGCCGCCATGTGGGCGGGCAGCCCGGCCGTACCCGTAACGCCGGCCTATGCGCTGCTCAGCGAAGACCTTGGACGCCTCAAATACATTGATGGCCTGACCCAGCCGAAATTCATCTATGTCGAGGATGGGGCAGACTATCAGCGCGCGCTGGATGGGCTGGATCTCGAAGGCCGCCTCGTCATCCATGGCGGGAACGCGCCTGCGCGCTGCGACGCGGTCCGTTTCGAACAGTTCATGCGGTCGCCGACTTCAGCGGTCGATGAGGCTTATGCCCGTCTCACGCCGGACACGGTGGCGAAATACATGATGACCTCCGGCTCTACCGGCGAGCCCAAGGCTGTGATCAATCTGCATGGCATGGTCGCGTCCAATGCCAGGATGATCCGGTCGGTCTGGGACGAGGAGCGGCTTGATGAGCTGACGGGTGGCACGCAGGTGATGTGCAATTTCCTGCCCTGGAGCCACACCTATGGCGCGCACTCCATCCTGCACAACATGCTCGACTGGGGCGGCACGCTCTACATTGACCAGGGCGCGCCAACGCCCGCGCGCCTGCCGGAAATGCTGCGAAACCTGAAAGAAGTCTCTACCACCCAGCACACGACCGTGCCGGCGGCATGGGCCGCGCTTGCGACCGAACTCGAACGCCATGATCAGCTGGCAGAGGTTTTCTTCAAGCGGCTCGTCTGCATGGCCTATGGCGGCGCGTCCATGGGACAGGACATTTATGAGCGTATTCAGGCGGTTGCCGTGCGCATCACCGGGGAACGGATTTCCCTGTCGGCAGGCTATGGCGCGACCGAGACCGCGCCCACGGCGTCAAACGTCCATTGGCCGAATGACCGGATGGGCCTGATCGGACTGCCCCTGCCAGGCAACACGTTCAAGATGGTGCCGAATGCCCAGAAGATGGAGCTGCGGGTCAAGGGCGTAAACGTTACGCCGGGCTATTTCCGCAACGACGCCAAGACGGCCGAAGCCTTTGACGAGGAGGGCTTCTACAAGCTGGGCGATGCGGTGAAGTTCGTTGATCCCGGCAATCCTCAGCGCGGCCTCGCCTTTGACGGACGCACGGCTGAAGAATTCAAGCTCGCTAATGGCACGTGGGTATCGGCCGGCACGGTACGAGTACAAGCCGTGGCAGCCACCGGTGGTGCGCTGTCCGACGCTGTGGTCTGCGGCCTCAACAAGAATGATGTCCGTCTCCTCGGTTTCCTCAACGAGGCGTGGTGCCGCCGGCTGGTCGGAGAAGACTTGCCGCTGGACCAACTCGTGGCGCACCCGGCCATACACGAGAAAATTCGCGAGGGCCTCGCCCTGCACAACAAGGCGCATCCGAATGTGTCTGCGCGCGTCGCTCGTGTGCTGCTGCAAACCTATCCTCCGTTGGCGGATAATGGCGAGATTACGGAAAAAGGCTATATCAACCAGTCACGCACACAGGAGCTCCGGCAGGATCAGGTCGACACGCTGTTTGCCGAAACGGGCGAGACGCCTGCGAATCTGCTGATCCTATAGCGCACGATACCGAACACGAACAAGAATCTCAAAGGGAACCCGGATGACAGACCAGCCAACCCAGTCCATGACCGGCGCCGAGGCGCTCGTATCCACGCTGGCCGATCATGGCGTGACGGCGTGTTTCGCCAATCCCGGCACATCGGAAATGCATCTTGTCACCGCGCTCGACCATGAGCCGCGCATCAAGTCGACGCTCTGCCTGTTCGAGGGCGTTGCGACGGGCGCCGCCGACGGTCATGCGCGTGTGACCGGGACGCCGGCCATGACTCTGCTGCACCTCGGCGCAGGCTATCTCAATGGTGGCGCAAATATCCACAATGCCCGCCGGGCCTGGACGCCGATGATCAATGTGATCGGGGACCATGCCGTGCCGCATCAGCGCTATGACGCGCCGCTGGCCTCTGACGTCATCGGCATGGCCGGGCCGAACTCCCGCTGGATCAAATCCGCCGACAAGGTCGGGCAAGCCGGCGATCTCGCCGCGCAGGCATGGGAGGCGAGCTTTGGGCCTGAACCCGGCCCGGTCTCCCTGATCCTTCCGGCCGACACGGCCTGGCTCGAAGGCGGGAAGCCAGGTGTCACGCGCCCACGTCCCTCCCTGCGCCAACCAGATACGATTGCTATTGAGGCCGCCGCAGCTGCCGTCAAATCTGCTAGCAAGCCAATCATCATCATCAACGGAACCGCGCTGACCGAAGCGGGCCTCGCGCAGGCCGCGCGCGTGAAAGCCGCTGGTGTGCGCGTGCTGACCGACACGTTCTTCCCGCGACAGGCGCGGGGTGCGGGGCGGTTTATTCCAGACCGGATGCAATACTTTGCCGAAGGCGCTATGTCGGACCTGGAAGGCACAGACCTGATGCTGATTGCAGGCACGCAGGTGCCGGTGGCCTTCTTCGCCTATCCCGGCAAGCCGAGCGTGCTCGTGCCGGAAGGCTGCGTGCCCATGATGATGGGCGGCCCAGATACTGACAGCGCTGCAATCCTTGAAGCGCTCGCCGATGCGCTCGGCGGGAAGGAAGCCGCCCCGGTGGCTGAGCTGGACCTGCCCGGCGCGCCCACCGGCGGCCTCAACGCGGCGACCATTGGTGCATCCATCGCGCGCCACATGCCGGAGGGCAGTTTTGTCTCGGATGATGGGGTCTCCAATGGCCTGCCGAGCTTCCTGATGACCCAGCGCGCGCGGCCGCATGACTGGATGATGCTGACGGGCGGCGCAATCGGGCAGGGCATGCCGCTGGCGCTCGGCGCATCGCTCGCTGCGCCGGACCGCAAGACACTCTGCATCACTGGCGACGGCGCGGGCATGTATACCAATCAGGCGCTCTGGAGCATGGCGCGTGAAGACGCGAACGTGGTCACCGTGGTCTTCGTCAACCATTCCTACCGTATCCTGAATATCGAACTGGCGCGCACGGGCGCTGGCAATCCGGGGCCAGCTGCGCAGGAACTGCTCGGCCTCGGCCATCCGGAAATCGATTGGGTCAAACTGTCAGAGGCGCAGGGCGTCCCCGCGGTGAATGCAACGACTGCAGAAGAGTTCGATGCCGCATTGGAGCGCGCCTTCGCCGCCGATGGGCCTCAGCTCATCGCGGCGCACGTTCCGGCGCGATAGACGCTATTCCCGCCCGCGGTCGAGGTCTTCCTCAATCTCGATATCAACCGGCTCTCCGCTGAGGCGGTGGCGGTAGACCTGCGTGTTTTCGAGCACGCGCTGGACATAGTTGCGGGTTTCCGAGAACGGAATGAATTCCACCCAGTCGATCGGATCGACCTGTCCGGTGCGCGGATCGCCATAATCCTCGATCCACTGACGCGGACGGCTCGGGCCGGCATTATAGGCGGCGGCCGTCATGATGTAGCTGCCATTGAAACGCGAGAGCAGCGTGTCGAGATGCTGGCCGCCCAGTGTCATGTTGTAGCCCGGATCATCCGTTAGCCACGAGGTGCGGTAAGGCAGGCCGCGCAGCCGCGCTTCGTTGCGGGCGGTGGCTGGCATGAACTGCATCAGGCCGCGCGCACCGACATGGCTGATCGCGTTCGGGTTCATTTCGCTTTCCTGCCGTGACAGGGCCAGCATCAATGGGCGCTCCACCTGCGGCTCACGCAGCAGCGGATAAGCAACCACCGGATAGGCGGCATCGGTCGAGACAATACCCTTGGCGAGGCCGGCTTTCGCACCGCGTACACCGACATCCGGCACCTGGTATTCCGCCGCAATGCGGGCGAGCAACAGATATTCGGACTCGGTCTCCAGCAGATCGTCGAGGTGATAGGCGAATTCGCGGAACAGGCGTTCCTCACCGCTTTCCCCGAGCAGGCGGAGAGCCTGGACCATCGGGCGGGATTCAAACGCTTCGATCTGTTCAGCCGTCGGTTCGGCCGTTTTCGGGAAGGAGAGTTTCTTGTCGTCCAGCCGCTCGGCGGCGAGCTGTCCATAATAGGTGAATTTGTGCTCGGCGGCGGCCGAGTAATCGGTGCGCGCTGCATCCGGCTGGCCCAGCGCATCGCGGGCCCGCCCGGCCCAATACTTGCCGCGGGCAAGGCTGATCGGCGTGGAGACGCCATCGGCCATGGTCTCGAAATGTTGCAGGCTGCGGTCCGCATCATTCTTCAGGCGCAGCGCAATCCAGCCGGAGACCCATTCGGCTTCGGCAAAATCACTGCCGCCATCCATACCGTGAGGTGCGGCCAGCTGATAGGCGCGGGACCAGTTGCCTTCCTTCAAATCTGTCCGGATGGCAATATTCCGCTCGTCCCAGAGCCGGGACCGGCCCGCTTCAGGAATCTTGCTTCCATCGATCCCGGTCAGCAAAGGGGTCGCCACATCCTGGTTCCGCAGTTTCTGGCGCCGCCATCTGGCGCGCTCATAGAGCAGGCCCGGATTGTCCTGCAAATGGCTCGGCACCGCATCCACCAGCGCGTCGACATTGCGCGACCGCGCGGCGAGCGCGATACGGGCGTCGACCAGTTTGCGATAGTCGGCGGTCAGCAGGTATTTCAGTTTCGAGGCGGCGGTGCGCTGGTTGGTCCAGAGCAGGAATTCGACACGGGCCCGGTGATCGTCCTGCGTCAGCTGCTTGCCATAGGTGGAAAGCACCTGTTGCTCCACCTCACGTTCAAGCGAATTGTTGTGCCAGGCGTCGCGAACGGCTTCCAGCGCCTTTCCCGGCTCGCCAATCGCGCGCCAGCTGTTGGCCAGCGCGATCTTGCCTGCGCCCGTGATCGGGCCGGATTCGGTCAGCCAGTCGATGCGTTCCTTGTGGCTGAAGGAAGAGTCCCCGATGATTTCCTCGGCCCGGCGGCGCATGGAGGTCCGCTTCGGCCAGTCTTCCAGCTTGTCCAGCGCATAGGAAACTTCCGAGAAATTCATGCCCGGAACGCCGCGGCTCGCGCGAATCCACATGATGAGATTGCGCACATCGGCATCAGATGCCTGCGTCTGCAAATGCGCCACTGTGGGCCAGTCATAGCGGTCCGCCGCGCGCAGGGCCTTGTGCAGGATCTCCGCATTGCGGGAATCGGTTACGGAAGACACGTAAGGGCGTACAGGCTTCAGGCTCGGCGCCTCCGGCATGGCGGTGGCTGCAGCGGCCTGTGACAAGGCGGCAAGGGAAGCAAGAACGGCAAGGGGTCGCATCATGAAACGGTTCACCAGAGTTTATTTCTTGGCCAAAGCGTGAGAAGGCATTGACGATTCATACTCGATCAAACCAAACAACACCTGAATCGCGGCAAATTTACGATGTTCCATGGCTCAATCCCAGCGCTCGTCACACCCTTCAAGAATGGTGCCGTTGACCGGGACGCTTTTGCGGCGCTGGTAGAGCGCCAGATTGCGGGCGGCTCCAGCGCGCTCGTGCCGGTCGGCACTACGGGCGAGACGTCCACACTCTCCACGCAAGAGCATAAGGATGTCGTAACACTATGCGTGGAAATTACCAAAGGCCGCGTGCCCGTGATTGCCGGGGCCGGGGCCAACGCTACAGATGAGGCGATCGAATTGGTCGAGCATGCCAAGACCGTCGGCGCTGACGCCGCGCTGGTGGTTTGCCCCTATTACAACAATCCCAATCAAGAGGGCCTTGAGGCCCATTTCCGCGCCATCAATGATGCTGTCGCGCTGCCGATCCTGCTGTACAATGTGCCGGGTCGCACAGTCGTCGATCTCGCGCCGGATACAGTCGCACGCCTCGCCCAGCTGCCGAATATTGTCGGCATCAAGGATGCGACCGGCGACATGGACCGCGTCAGCCAGCACGCCGCCGCGATCCCCGAAGGCACGCAATTCGTCCAGCTGTCAGGCGATGATCCGAGCGCCCTCGGCCATCTTGCCATGGGCGGCATGGGCTGCATTTCGGTCACCGCGAACGTCATGCCGGAAGCGTGCGCTGACATGCACAAGGCTTTCCATGCTGGAAACCTCGACGAGGCCCGCGCTATCGAGCGCAAGCTGATTGCGCTGCACAAGGCCATGTTCTGCTCGCCATCGCCCGGACCGGCGAAATATGCCCTGTCCCGGCTCGGCTTCTGCGCTGACGAGGTGCGCCTGCCGATCACCAGCCCAGGTGCAGAAAAACGGGCTGAAATCGACCAAGCCATGGCGCTTGCGGGCCTGAGCGCTTAAATCAGGGCGATGTCGAAGAAAAACCAGACCAAGGGCCGCTCGGATGGGCTGGTCGCGGAGAACCGCCGCTCCCGCCGTGATTACGCGGTGGAGGACACGCTGGAGGCTGGCATCATGCTGGTCGGGTCAGAGGTGAAATCCCTGCGCCAGGGCAAGGCCAACATCGCCGAAGCCTATGTCAGCCCGGAAGATGGCGGCCTCTACCTGATCAATGCGGACATCCCGATCTACAATGCGGCCAACCGGTTCAATCATGAGCCGAAGCGCAAGCGGAAGCTGCTCGTGTCCAAACGCGAACTGGCAAAGCTCACCCAGTCCGTCGACCGGGCTGGGCGCACCATCGTGCCGCTGAAACTCTATTTCAACGAGCGCGGCATCGCCAAGATCCTCATCGGCCTCGCCACAGGCCGCAAGAGCCATGACAAACGCGACGTCGAGGCCAAGCGCGACTGGCAACGCCAGAAGGCGCGGATCCTGAAAGAGGGCTAGCCGGTCACGGCTTTTGCCATCGCAAACACATCCTCGAACATCTCCGGTGTCAGCCGGCGGGTGTTCGTGTTGTACCGGCTGCAATGGTAGGATGAGATCAGCGCCAGCGGGCGTCCCTCGAACTCCACATCATAGTGTGTGCCGTGGCCGAACGGGTAATCCTTCAGCTTCAAGCCGAGCGTCCGCACGGTGGAATCATGGGAAATCTTGCCGAGGCAGATCATCGCTTTCAGCTTTGGCAGCGCGGCGATTCGCGCGGTGAGAAAGGGGCGACACTGGTTGATTTCGGCGCCGACCGGCTTGTTCTGCGGCGGCACACAGCGCACGGCATTGGTGATCATGGCCCGCTTCAGCTTCAGCCCGTCATCCGGCCGCGCCTGATAGGTGCCGGTCGAGTAGCCGAACTTGTCAATCGTCGCATAGAGCAGGTCGCCGGCCCAGTCGCCGGTAAACGGCCGGCCAGTGCGGTTGGCCCCCGTCACGCCGGGCGCAAGACCGACGATCAGCAATTCCGCATCGTCCGGCCCAAAGCTCGGCACAGCTCCATTGAACCAGTCCGGCTCCTTCGCCGCGACCTCCTCGCGATACGCCACAAGGCGCGGGCAGAGCGGGCAATTAGCGGGGGCTTCGGGTGGAATACCCCTCTCCCCGCCGGGGAGAGGGGCAGGGGTGAGGGGGCGCTTGGGCAAAGTCAAAGTCCTAATCTCTCCTGAACGAGGCGCATGAGATGGTCAGCATCAAAGGCATCTGACGAAGGAACTCGCAGGAAATCCCAGCCAAGTCCACGCAATGCCTGCTCACGGACGGCATCGCGTGCCTGAACCTCTGGCAGTTTGTGGATGCCGCCATCAATCTCGATGATCAGCCGGGCTTTCGTGATGGCAAAATCGACTATGTAGCCATTGATCGGGTGCTGACGGCGGACCGGAAAGCCCTGCTTGCGAAGCTGGCGCAAGGCCTGCCAGGCTACCTGTTCAGGGGCGTTGGCGTCCTGTCTGAGGCGACGGGCGCGCGGCGTGGACAAGTCATGTGTCATCGGCTCCGCGCTCCCTCACCCCCGGCCCCTCTCCCTCAAGGGAGAGGGGAGATCATCAGTACCCATCCGCGCTGCCATCCTTGCGCATTTCGGTGGCGGCGATCCAGGCGCCGGTGTTGAAGTCGCGCATGATGGCCTGATAGCCGCCTGCATTGGCCTTGCAGCACTCGACCGCGTGGCCGCGCGCTTCGAGTTTGGCGCGGGTTTCCGGCGGGATGCCGCTTTCCAATTGCACCACGCCCATGTCGGTTTCGCAGGCATCGCCATTGAGGTCATCGGTTGGCTCGCAGCCGCCGACATGTTCCCAGCGCGCGGCATCGCCGGCCTCCTGCAGGCCCATATCGAAATCGACGAGGTTCAGGATCACCTGCACATGGCCTTGGGGCTGCATGCCGCCACCCATGAGGCCGAAGCTCAGCCAAGGCTCGAACGGGCAGGCTTGCTCGATCGGTTCGGCGCGGACCTGACAGCCGGGCATGTCCTTCTTGAAGGCAAAGGCCGGGATGATCGTGTGGAACGGCCGCTTGCCGGGCTCGAACACGTTCGGGTGGGCCGGGTCGAGGCTGAACAGCTGGCCGCGATCCTGGAACATGAAGCCGAGTCCGTCGGCGACGAGGCCCGAGCCCATGCCACGATAGTTCGACTGGATCAGCGAGACCATCATGCCGTCCTTGTCGGTGACCGTGAGATAGGTCGTGTCGCCGTCTTGGAGCTTGCGCTCCGCGTCCTTTATCGCTTCTTCCGTCATTGTACGAGCCGCCTCTAACCCTGTCTCTGACGGTAGGTAGAAAGGACCGGAGGCAATGTCGGTATTCGCTTGGTCCAGTTGAATCCTCGCGGATTTCAGTTGCGCATAGGCCGGATTAACAAGCTCTTCGTAAATGTAATCATTGAAGGCCGGATCGGCATAGCCTCGCGCCCGATCCGCAAACGCCAGCCGTTTCGCCTCCACCTGCGCCATGATGCTGTCGGCGGACCCGAACCCCATCTCGCGCAGATCGAACCGTTCGAGCATCTGCAGCATCTGCAGCGCGGCGATGCCTTGCGTGTTCGGCGGCAATTCGCAGACCTTGTAGTCGCCGCGATAGGTCACGCAGATCGGCTCGACCCATTCGCCGGTATGGGTGGCGAAATCCTCATAGCGCAGGAAGCCGCCGATCCGCTCGAAATAGTCGCCCATGATGTGGGCCGTTTCGCCGGAATAGAATTCGTCCCGGCCGTTGGTGCCTATGCGCTCCAGCGTGTCGGCGAGGTCCGGATTGCGGAACAGGCTGCCTTCGTGCGGGGCGGGCGAGAAATAGGTTGCCTTGGCATTGTCATACTCTTCCAGCATGCCGCTCTCGAAGGCAGGCTCGAAGCGCTTCGGGCCGAAGCTCCAATAATAGGAGATCACTTCCGGGATCGGCGCGCCTTCGCGGGCATAGCGGATCGCTGGTGCGAGGTTCAAATTCATCGGCCGCTTGCCGAATTTGGCATGCAGCGCAAACCAGCCATCGACCGTGCCGGGCACCGTCACAGGCGCAGCGCCGAAGGGCGGGATTTCCTCGCCGTCCATGAATTCGTCGGCCTTGGCCTGGATATCCTCCAGGGTCGCGCCCTTCGGCGAGCGCCCGGAGCCATTGTAGCCGTAGAGCTGCTCGGTTTCCGGATCCCAGACAATCGCGAACAAATCGCCGCCAATGCCATTCCCGGTCGGCTCGACGAGGCCGAGCATCGCATTTGCCGCGATGGCGGCATCGACTGCCGACCCGCCGGCCTTCAAGACGTCCAGTGCGGTCTGTGTCGCCAGCGGATGGGCCGTGGCGGCCGCGCCGTTCGGGGCCACCACTGAGGAGCGCGTGCCAAGGTCCCGGCCGGTGATCATCCGGTCTCCCGGTCCCGGAGTAGTCGCCTCGGCATCCTTTTCAATGGATATCCGGACCACTTTCTTCTGCGTGACCTTGGCGGTGGCGTCTATTTGCGTTTCATCCTGTGCTGGCGGTGTAGCGCACGCGTGCAATCCGATAGCCAGCGCTGTTGCGGCGATTGCCTGAATGGATCTCATCTGCCTCTCCTGTCCTCATTTGCGGAGAGCTTAGCGCGCTTCGGGGCAGAAGCGAGTCCCAGCGAGGGTGCACAAACGCATCGCGTGGTTGCCATGCCCGGCCCACGGTGTCGAGATAGGAGTGGATCAGTCCCTCAAGCATAGCTGACTACCTCCCATTCGATATCGTCATGGTCGTGGAAGTAGAACCGGCTGCCAGGGTCATAGGTCTGGTGGCTGTGGGTGCGATAGCCAGCCTCAAGAACCTTCTTCTCGATCGCATCAAGGTCATCCACCAGGATACCGAAATGATTGACCGCCCCGGTCCGGTAATAGCTTTCCTCATCCGGGCGCTCCTGCTGGGGCAGGGCATAGAGGGCGAGATAATCCTCATCGGTGCCGACATGCACCGTATAGCCATCATATTTGGATGGGCCTTCCCACCGCACTTTCCAGCCAAACAATTGGGTCAGCATGGACGCGGTTTTCTTCGGATCACTCACTGTGACGTTCACATGTTCGAATTTGGCAATACTCATTGTTTTCAACTCCATTTCGTCTTCATCAAATCTCTGATAAGGCTGTCGTAATTCCTCACCTTAAGTTGAGGTCAAGCGCGAAATGGGAGATTTTTGATGGCCGTTCAGAAGGGTCTGGCAATCGGAGATGTGGCGGCGCGGACCGGGCTATCGGTCTCGGCGATCCGGTTTTACGAGGGGCGGGGGCTGGTCCATCCGGAGCGCTCCTCCGGCGGTCAGCGCGTCTTCCTGCGCTCGGACATTCGCCGCCTGTCCTTCATCCTGATTGCACAGCAGATCGGCCTGACCATCGAGGAAATTGCGTCGCTTCTCTCGTCCTTGCCGGAACGCCGGACGCCGACCAAGGCGGACTGGGGCCGGATCAGCAAGGCGTTTCGTACCATGCTGGATGAACGCATCGCCTTGATGGAGCGCACCCGCGACAAGCTCGATGGCTGCATCGGGTGCGGGTGCCTCTCCTTGAAGAAATGCGCGCTCTACAATCCGGAGGACCGCGCGCGGAGCCTCGGCACGGGGCCGCGTTTCCTGCTCGAGAATATCAGCCGGGTCAGCGGCGACGCCTAGTCTTTGCGCTCCGGCGGCTGCGGGAAATAATGGGTCGCCATGCGCGTGGCGATCTCCTGGCCCTTCACGGCGAAATCGGCCTCGGCCTCGATCGCGCGATTGTCACAGGTCTGGTAGAGGCGCCCAGCGCTTGTGAAGGCCTCATTGAAGGCATCGACAAGGGAACTGCGCACCGCCCCGCGATTGGGGGCCTCATATTTCAGCATGTCGGACATATAGCGCCGCCAATACTGGTCATCGCGACCATTGCATTTCACGCGAATGGCATGCGCCGCGCCCAGCGTCGCCGCCAGATCGGAGGCATCGCGGAAGTAATCGGGGCCGCGAATCGGAATTCCCGACTGCGCCGAGCTTGCGCCACAGAACAGCAGCGCGCTAAGCAGGAGAGCATGAAAACCTGTTTGCTTCATGCGACGACTTTTGCGCGCATTCGTGAAAGGCTCAAGGGCCTTCAACATGAGATCGAGTTCATTGTCATGGATGAGGACGGCCTGTTCTCCCATGCCGGGGACGGGACCGTGGTTCATGACATCAAGCCGGACATCGTGTTCGGGAATACCGATGTCTGGTTTGGCAAGCATACGCGCGATTTCATGATCACCGTACTCAAGACCGGGGGCATTGACTGGTTCCAGTCTTCTGCGGCCGGGCTGGATAATGCGGCGCTGATTTCTGTCGGCAGGATTTCCCGAATCTATACGACCAACCACACCCAGTCGGAGGCCATGGCCGAATGGGCCATGTGGCAGGCTTTCGACTTCCTGAAATACGGGCCCCAGCACCGCGCCCAGCAGGCGGACGGCAGGTGGGAGCGTGTGGAGATGCGGGAGATGATGGACTCGCGCTGGCTCATCGTGGGTTTCGGATCGATTGGCTCTGCGGTCGGTAAGCGGGTCCAGCTGCTCGGCGGCCATGTCACTGGCGCGCGGCGGTCTCCCGGCCCGGCAGAAGGCGCCGATCACATTGTGCCAATGGCGCTGGTGAAGAGTGAGTTGGCGCAAGCCGACATTGTCCTGCTTAGTCTTCCGCTGACGGATGAAACGGCCGGGATGGTCGATGCGGAGTTTCTGGGTGCCATGCGGCCCGATGCGCTCCTGATGAATCTGGGGCGCGGGCCCTTGGTGGACGAGGTTGCGCTGCTGGCCGCGCTCGATGCAGGTCGCCCGGCCTTTGCGGCCCTGGACGTCACGGCGGAGGAGCCCCTCCCCAAGGACAGCCCGCTCTGGCGTCATGCCAATGTTGCCGTCACGCCGCATGACAGCGCCGCAACGGCAGCCACCTACATCCGCGCAGACGAAACCTTTCTCGATAACCTCCAGCGTTATCTCGCCAATGAACCATTGAGGCATGTGGTGCCGCGGGAGACCTTCGCCGACTGACCAATGGGAACCCACAGCCTGGCGGCGCGTTTTGGCTGGCATATATCTGCCACCGGAGGAATTCCCAATGTCGTCACTCATCCTGCGCTCCCTCATGAGCGGCAGCGCCGCTTTCATGCTGATCGGCTGTGCAAGCGCCGAGCATCATGAAGCCGCGACGCCGCAATCCATGAACGTAACAGGCACGCAGGGGACGGAGCTCACTGCCACGCCGCTCGAAACCTTTGACAGCGCCTGGGCCATGACCTTCCTGCCGGATGGACGTGCGCTGGTGTCGGAGAAGGACGGCAATCTCTGGCTGCTGGATGCGTCCGGCAAGAAGCTCGGAGAAATTTCAAATGTGCCCGCCGTGACCGCGATGGGCCAGGGCGGTCTCGGCGACATCATCATTCATCCGGATTTTGCGTCGAATGGCACGGTCTTCCTCTCCTATGTCGAGCGCGATGCGAACGATAATGATTTGAGTGGGGCCGCTGTCGAGCGGGCCACGCTGACGCTGACCGAGACGGGCGGCGCTCTGGAAAGCCGTGACGTGATCTGGCGTCAGACGCCAAAGGTGAAGGGCAATGGTCATTATGGACATCGTCTTGCCATCGCGCCGGATGGCCACCTTTTCATCTCGTCGGGTGAGCGCCAGAAATTCACCCCCGCCCAGAACATGGCCATGAATCTCGGCAAGGTCATCCGCATCAACCAGGACGGCTCTGTGCCCGAAGACAATCCATTTTATGGGAATGGCGCCGTTGCGGACCAGGTCTGGACGCTCGGCCATCGCAATCCGCTCGGCCTTGCATTTGACGGTAAGGACCAGCTCTGGGTGGTCGAGATGGGGCCGAAGGGTGGGGACGAGTTGAACCTCATCGTCAGGTCGGAGAATTATGGCTATCCCGAAGTCTCCGAAGGGGACCATTACAGCGGCAAGCCAATCCCGACGCATGAAAGCAATCCGATCTTCGAGGATCCGGCGATTGCCTGGAACCCGGTTATTAGCCCCGCTGGGCTGGTTTTCTATGATGGCGACATGTTCAGTGACTGGCAGGGCAATGCCTTTATCGGCGGCTTGTCTTCCCAGGCGCTTATCCGGGTCTCTTTCGAAACCCAGCCCACGGACAATCTCGGTCAGTCGCCCAGCTCGGGCCAGACGGAGCCGGTCGCCGTGGAGGCCGAGCGTTACGAATGGGGCAAGCGAATCCGCGAAGTGGAGCAGGGGCCAGACGGCGCGCTCTATGTGCTGGAAGACAAGGAAGGCGGACGCCTGATCCGGCTGACACCCGCCAGCGCCTCGGAATAATCTAGCCAGACGTGGAAAACTGATCGGCCAGAGGGTCCTTGCCGGAGGCGGCAAGGGCTTTCAGCTGTTTCTGGAGATTTCCGCGAATCTGGCGTTTCACCACGACGAAAGCCGGTTGGCTCGCCAGATCCTGAGCAGCCTGTATAGCAGAAGATTGCAACTGGTCAGGCGATGCCAATTGATCCGCCAACCCTTCCGACATGAGCGCCGAGGCCCTTACGATTTCGCTACTCAGCGTCAGCCGTCTGAGCAAGCCGGAGGAGACCTCGTGCCGGATCACCTCCAGGGGGCCTGCCGGGAAGGGGACACCAGCGCGCGCTTCGGTTAGGCCGAACTTGGCGTCAGTGTCATCCGTCACCACACGTAAATCCGCACACAGCATCAGGACGAAGCCGCCTCCCAAGGCATGACCATTCACGGCTGCAATGATGGGTGCGGGGTAGCTGACAATCGCGGACACCATCCGGGTTATGGCACGGATCATGTCGGC
Organism: uncultured Hyphomonadaceae bacterium; assembly: GCA_913057945.1. Taxonomy (GTDB): domain Bacteria; phylum Pseudomonadota; class Alphaproteobacteria; order Caulobacterales; family Hyphomonadaceae; genus Hyphomonas. Next base: position 97,066 of record CAJXOF010000006.1, read on the forward strand.
CTTCTCCGCGCCGGAATAGGCGCCGAACGCCCGCGTATCGACGCCGGCCGAGAAAGCCTTGCCGGTTCCGGTCAGAATTATCGGGGCAGAGGAATCCGCCGTCTCGAACGCAGACCGGACCGCGTTGATTGTGGGCAGGTCGAGGGCGTTGACCGGGGGCCGGTCCAGACGGACCTGGGTCACGCCCTCCATCTGCGAGAGGCGGATGCCCGTGTCAGGCATTCACAGGCGCTTTCATTCCTGAGATCCGGTCGATGGCCGCTTCGGCATCACGCATGATGTCTGCCACGATCTCGGCCACCGGCTTGACCTCTTTCACGCCGCCAGCCGACTGGCCCATGGCGAAGCAGGAATCGTCCGGGTTGAGCTTGGCTTCGTCGGTGATGCCACCAATACCGCCGATCACGCCAGTCTTGGTGGAATGGATTGCCTGGTAGGGGAAGGGCTGGATGTCCTGCGGGCGGCCTTCCCAATCCTTGATGTATTCATTGGTGCGACAGCGCATCGGCTTGCCGGAATAGCAGCGCGTCCGGGTCGTATCCGTGTCGCCGGCGCCGACAACTGTGTCCTTGTACATCTGTGCGGCATGCGCCTCGGTGGAGGCAATGAAGCGTGTGCCCATCCAGACGCCGCAGGCCCCAAGAGCGAGCGCCGCCGCGAGGCCCCGGCCATCATAGATGCCGCCGGCCGCGATGACCGGAATGTTCACCGCTTCCACGGCTTGCGCCACCAGGGGCATTGTGCCGACAAGGCCCGTATGCCCGCCGCCTTCGCCGCCCTGCAGGATGACGGCATCACAGCCGGCCTGTTCGGCCTTGATCGCGTGCTTTACCGCACCGCCAACGACCATGACTTTCACATTCGCCTTTTTCAGGCGTTCCATGATCGGCATCGGGACTCCGAGACCTGCGATGAAACTGTCAGCGCCATTATTGATGATGACATCGACGCTTTCTTCGAGGCTTTCCGGGCTGGCGGCCAGAAGATCGACGCCGAAGGGTCGGTCGGTCAGCTCGCGCACGCGCTTCATCTGGCCTTCAATGAAATCCGGCGTCGTGCCGGCCATGCCCAGAACGCCATAGCCCCCCGCATTACACATGGCCGCGCAAACCTCGGCATAGGATACGCCGCCCATGCCCGCGAGCATGATAGGATGTTCGGTGTTCAGCATTTTCGTGAGGTCGGTCTGCAAAGCCATGATGGCGTCTCCCTGATTTTTAAGTGTCTGCCGTGACCGTAAATTGCCGTCCTTGCGTCAACGCAAGGCGGTTTGATCGAGCAACCCTAATCTGCTGAACAGCGTCAAAGGGAGGACGATATGAGACAGGTCTTTTTGAGTGTGGCGGGCATCCTCGTGCTGGTGGGGTGCGCGGCAACAAGTGAACAGGAACAGGCTGTGGCCGGGCCATCGGAGTGCATGGGGGGCTATGTTGCGCTCTCGGCAGACGATTCGGTGAAACCCTTCGATTCCGGCGAGATCCGCGAGGAAAGCGAGGTTGAAGAGGTTTGCCCCGACGAATCGGAAATCGACGTCACGGCGACACCAGATGATGAATAAATGCCCGTTCGACCCCAAAAATGCGCCGTTAGAGCGCGAATTCGGCGAAATGAGCCTGATTTGCGCTAAAAATGCTGCGCCAGATCATCAGCTGAAACCATCTTTGCGTCATGGGCGGCAGATGGTAAACCTGTGCCCGGTCATCTTTGACCTGAAGTAGGGGAAGAAAGTATGAAACAACTCCTGATTATCGGTGCCGCTGCGCTTGTTCTCGCTGCGTGCGCTGCAGAAGAAACCACGGCGCCTGAAGATACGACGGCTGCGGAATCCATTGAAGAAGCTGCGGACGACGCAGGTGATGCAATGGAAGACGCTGTTGACGATGCAGGCGACGCACTCAACGAAGCTGGCGACAACATTGAAGAAGCTGCAGACGACGCAGGCGACGCAATGGAAGAAGCCACTGACGATGTTGAAGATGCTGCTGACGATGCTGCGGACGAGCCGAACGAATAATCGGTCTGGTCTCTCCAGATACGGAAAGGGCTGCCCTCGGGCAGCCCTTTTTTTGTCTCTGCGATATCGATCAGAATTTCTGGTACGCCCCGTCGATCAGCAGCGTGTCGCCGGAATGGAAGCTTGAGGCGTCGGAGGCGAGATAGACTGCGATGCCGCCGAAATCTTTCGGCTCGCCCCACCGGCGGATCGGCACGCGGGAGATCACCTTGCTGTTGAACACCTCGCTGTCCTGGCCGCCTTCGGTCATATCCGTGGCGATCCAGCCGGGCAGGACGGAGTTTGCCCGAATTTGATAGCGGCCATACTCGACGGCGATGGCATTCATCATCGCAATCAGCCCGCCCTTGGTGTGGCCATAGGCCTGGTTACGGGCCGCGCCGGACAAGGCTGCCAGGGAGGCTGTCCCGACCAGCGAACCGCCTGGATCACCTGCCTTGGCCCGTTTGACCATGGATTTGGCGGCCTCGCGCAAGGTCAGGAAGGCACCTTCGGAATTGATGCGCTGATTGAACTGCCAGGTTTCCAGCGTCATCTCGTGAAAATTGGTCGCGCCCCGTCCAACGCCGGCATTTGCGATGCAGGTGTCGATCCGTCCGAATTCCTCTTCGGTCTCGGCCATGGCCTTCACGATCTGGTCTTCTTCGGCCACGTCTACCTGTTTCGCGGCGGCTCTCCCTGTGCCCAGGCCTTCGAGCTTTTTCAGGGCGGCGGCATTGTCATCCGTCTTGCGGCCCCAGATCACGACGTCGGCATTGGACGCGGCCAGCGCTTCCGCCATGCCGAGGCCGATTCCCTTGTTTCCGCCGGTGATGACGCAGACCTTTCCGGCCAGATTGAATGGGGCATATGTCATTAGGTGTCCTCCGCGACGTTTATGATTGGGCTGCAGATCAAGCGGGTGACGTAGCGGCGGTCAAGCCTCATTCGGTCCCGTGCGCCTGAAGCCGCGCGTCGGCGATGATGCGGCGCGTCTCGTCCCAGAGCGGCAGGTGGGCCAGCCGGTCCGGGCCAATCCATTCGGCGTGGGCGGCGTCATCGCCTGCCACAGGGTCGCCCGACACCCAGAGCGCGACATAGTCGAACAATACATAGTGGCGGGTGACCGAGCCTGTCTGGCGAGACGTGAAGATCGCGTCCACCACATCAACGAGCCCGATGATCCGGGCAGTAACTCCGGTCTCCTCGAAGAGTTCTCTCAGCGCCGCATCCTCGGCCCGTTCCCCGAATTCGATCCGTCCGCCGGGCAGGGACCAGTCGCCTTGCAAAGGCTTGGTGCCGCGCTGGATCAGCAGGACATCATCGCCCTTGAAGCAAACCGTTCCTACGGCTGGCACCGCCCGCTGGGGAACAGGATCCTCCATGGTCAGGCTTCGCAGAGCGCGCGCAGGCCGGCCAGTTCCGCCTCAAGCTCGCCATCTGAACGGGCGAGCGGATTGCCGGTGCGCTGCTGGATTCGGTAGATCAGCGGCATCCGGAGCAGCGGAATGACCGATGGGTCGGTTCCGACCAGCCGGGCGGCGCCCACCATGTCCTTGCGCTTCAACGCCGTCACGATCTTGTCGAACACGACCGCGCGCCGGATCGATTTCAGGCGGGCGGCATGGGCAGCGGTCACTTCGGCGTGCGGGGTCGGCTGGCGCAGCGCTTCGCTGGCGGTGCGTTCCAGCGCGTCGAGGGCCACCGCATCCAGGCGATGCGAAATGGAATTGCCGTGCTTGCGATAGAAATACATGACGTCCGGAATGCTCATCATCCGCGCGCCGGTCGACAGGAGCCGCACGATCAGGTCGTAATCCTCGCCGATCCGCATGGTCTCATTGTAGCGGAGCGAATTGGCTTCCAACGCGCTGAAGCGGATCAGCGGCTTGGCATAGCCGAGCTTGCTGCCTCGCCCGTACAGCATGTTGGCCTTGATGTATTCGCTCTCCATGATCCGGGCAGGACGGTCACGCAGATCGCCCTCGAACATGGTGAAGATGTTGGCTGGGCCGTCAGACTGGAACACGGCAAGATTGTCGATCAGGATGTCGGCGCCCGTATCCTCGGCCGCATTCAGCATCCGCTCCAGCCGGTCCGGACGGATCAGGTCATCGCTGTCCACAATGGCAATCCAGTCGCCCTTGGCCTGGTTCAGCGCATGGTTGCGCACCGGCGCTGGGCCGCCATAGCGTGTGCCGCTGAACACTTTCAGACGGGCATCCTTTTCGGCGATTGCCTGTGCAATCTCAACGCTGCGGTCGCTGGACCCGTCATCGACAAGGATCAGTTCAAGTGCGGGAGTCGTTTGGGTCAGCACAGACTGAATTGCGCTCGCCAGGAAGGCTTCGCAATTATAGTTGGCCATGATGACGGAGATCACGGGCTTTGACGGAATCTCATAAGGCACAGCGGCTTACCTGTTCATCCTGCTTGGTTACGCAGCTTTTATCGCAAGCTATGTGCCAATATCGACCAAAATCGACAGGCTGGCCCAATTTAGTCCGACCCAGTCGTGGTGCGGGCGCAGCAGGCGTCATACGCCTGTGGTGAGGTCTCATTAAGACCACGCCTGCATTGTGAAATCTCAGTCCGGACAACAGGAAAACCGCCATGGCAAAGCAGAAGCAGCGGGAACTCAGCCTCGCCCTCCAGGGCGGCGGTGCGCATGGCGCCTACACATGGGGCGTGCTGGACCGGCTGGTTGAAGAGAAAGACCTCGAAATTTCAGCCATTTCCGCCACCTCTGCCGGGGCCATGAATGCGGTCGCCTTTTCGGCCGGTATGGCCGAAAACGGGATGCAGGGCGCAAAGGACACGCTGGAAGCCCTCTGGCACGGCATCTCGCGGTCTGGCCGTAACTCGGCGCCCTATGGCGCGCTCAGCCCCATTGTCTTCGCCTATGCCAGCGCCCTGCAAAGCCTGGCCAGCCCGTATGACCTCAACCCGTTCAACATGAACCCCTTGCGCGACGTGGTTGACGACGTGATCGACTTTTCGAAAGTCGACGCCTCCGGCATCAAGCTTTACCTCTCGGCCACAAACGTCCAGTCCGGCCATGTGACCGTCTTCAGCGATGGCGACATTTCCATCGATACGGTGCTCGCTTCGGCCTGCCTGCCGCAGACCTTCCAGGCGGTCGAGATCGATGGCGAGGCCTATTGGGATGGCGGCTTCATGGGCAATCCGAGCCTCTTCCCCCTGATCTATTCAGGCGCCCCGCGTGACGTCTTGCTGGTCATGCTCAACCCGATCCGCCGCGATGGCATCCCGAAACGGGCCGGCGAGATCCAGGACCGGATGAACGAGATCAGCTTCAACGCGGCCCTGATCGGGGAGCTCCGAGCTATCGCCTTCGTCCAGCGCCTGCTCGATGATGGCATGCTGAAGGAGCCAATGCTGAAGAAATACCGTCGTCTGAATATCCACGCGATCAAGGGCGGGCAGGATCTGCTGGAATTCAGCCTAAGGACTAAATTCGATACGAGTTGGGACTTCCTCACCAAGTTGCGTGACATTGGCCGCGGGGCCGCCGAGAAATGGCTGGCCGAATGCGGTGACATGATCGGGACGAACCAGACCACCCTGGATCTGCGCCAGGAATTCTTCGAAGGCTAAGCCCGTTTCAGGAACCAGATCCGCGCCGCGCCATAGTCGCGCGTCTCCACGGTCTCCCAGCCCTTCGGCGTGATCGTCTCGTCGACCCCTGTCTCGACGACGGCCAGCGCATCGTCGATGAGCCATTTGCCAGACACGAGACCCGCAAGCGCGGGTTCGACGAGACTCTTGTTGTAGGGCGGATCGAGGAAGGCGAGCGTGAAGGGCGCGCCGGCACTGGCGGGTTTGTCGCCCAGGTCGGTGGCCGACCGCCGGTGCAGCCGTGTGTTTCCGAAGAGGCCCAATGTCTCGATATTGTCGCGGATCGCGCCGCGCGCGCCATGATCGGTCTCGACAAACAGGCAGAAGGCAGCGCCCCGGCTCATCGCTTCCAGCCCCAGCGCGCCGGAGCCCGCAAACAGATCGATCACCCGCGCGCCGTCAATTTCGGGCGCCCAGTCGGCATGGGCCAGCATATTGAAGATAGACTCGCGCGCGCGGTCTCCCGTGGGCCGCGTGCCCTGTCCCTTCGGCGCCGCAATGGCGCGCCCCTTGTGCTCTCCGGCAATGATACGCATTCGACAGGCAATCCCTTTACTTTGCGCCCGTGTAAGGCGATCCCATCCACATGACAATTCTTGCTGAACCGATGGACCGCGCGCTTGAACTGGCCCGCGTCGCTGCTGAAGCAGGCGAAGTGCCCGTCGGCGCCGTGATCGTCGATCCGGAGACCGGCAAGATCGTGGCCGAGGGCGCAAATGGCCCGATTGCCGGGCACGACCCGACCGCGCATGCCGAAATCGTCGCCCTGCGCGCTGCGGCTGAAGCTAGGGGAAATTACCGGCTGACCGGTCTGCACCTCTATGTGACACTGGAGCCGTGCGCGATGTGCGCCGGCGCGATCAGCCTTGCGCGGATCGGCAAGCTCGTCTTTGCTGCCTGTGATCCGAAGGGCGGCGCGGTGATCCACGGGGCGCGCTTCTTCCAGCAGCCGACCTGTCACTGGCGGCCGGAGGTCGAACAGGACGAGGCAGCAGGCGAGACAGCCAGCGCGCTGCTGAAGGATTTCTTCAAGGCCCGGCGCAGCTGAGGCCATATCGAGTGGGGCAAGACTGAGAGGGGCATGGCAGAACCGGGACACGAGATTCTGATCAAGGACGCGATCGTCTTCCTGTTTGCAGCAGGCGTGGTCGTCCCGGTATTCCGTTATCTGAAATTGCCGGCCGTCGTCGGCTTCATGCTGTCCGGTATTGCGTTGGGGCCCTACGCGCTGGGTTCGCTCGCCCATAGCCATCCCTTTCTCGAATACTTCTCCATTTCAGAACCCGAGGCAGCGGCCCCGTTCGCTGAACTCGGCGTGCTGTTCCTCCTGTTCCTTCTGGGGCTCGAATTCTCGTTTGAGAAACTCTGGGGGCTGAGGCGTGCCGTGTTCGGTGCGGGCGGCCTGCAGGCAGCGATCAGCGCGCTCGTCATCGGGCTCATCGCCTGGCAGATCGGCCTGCCCGCAGAGGCCGCCATCATCTGCGGCCTTGCCCTCGCCCTCTCATCCACCGCCATCGTGATGCAATTGCTGATCGAGCAGAAACAGGCGGCCCAGCCCGTCGGCCGCGCCGCGCTCAGCGTGCTCCTGTTCCAGGACATCCTCGTCGCGCCGATCCTGATCTTTGTCGGCTTCGTCAATATCGAGGCGGGCACGAACCTCAGCACGGTTCTGCTGGAGGCGCTGGTCAATGGCGTGATCGCCATCATCGTCATCTTCGTCATCGGGCGGTTCGGCCTGCGCCGCATGTTCCGCCTCGCCGCCGCAGCTGGCGGGCGTGACTTCCTGATGGCGCTGACCCTACTGACCGTGGTTGGCGCCGCCGCGATCACAGCAACGGCGGGTCTGTCGCTCGCCCTCGGCGCCTTCCTTGCTGGGCTCCTGCTGGGCGAGACCGAGTTCAAGCACCAGACCGAAGTGGACCTTGAGCCCTTCAAGGGCATCCTGCTCGGCCTGTTCTTCATGACCGTCGGCATGAGCCTGGACCTGCCCTCCATCCTGTCCCAGCCCTGGGTGATCCTGAGCGGGCTCGTCGCACTGCTTGTCCTGAAACTGGTGATCGGCTTTGGCGCCCTGCGGCTGTTTGCGGGCCCGACGCCCATGTCCGTCGAAGCGACCTTCCTGCTCGCGCCTGCCGGGGAGTTTGCCTTCGTCGTGATCGCGGCGGCGACAGCGGTCGGGGCACTCGCGCCGGAGCCAGCGGGGCTCATGGCGGCGATTGCCGGCCTCTCGATGTTGTTGATCCCGGTGCTGGGGAAGATCGGCAATTACCTGTCCGACCGGCTAACGGGCCCGGAACCCATTCAAACGCTGGAGGAGGATTTCTCCGCGCTTGAAGGCCATGTCATCATTGCCGGCTTTGGCCGCGTCGGTCAGGCGGTGGCGCGTATCCTCGCCGCCGAAGAGGCGGAGATTGTTGCGCTTGAGCGCAGCGCCTTCAATGTCTCTCATGCCCGCAATGCCGGCTGGCGTGCCTATCTCGGCGATGCGGCCCGCCCGGAAATCCTGCACAGCGCCGGCGCCGATGGTGCGATGATGTTCATCGTGACCGTGGATGACGTGACCGCCGCCGAGGCGATGGTGAAGGCGTTCCACAAGCTGCGCCCCGACGTGCCGATCATCGCCCGCGCCCGCGATCATGAGCACGCCCAGCGCCTGATCGATGCCGGGGCCAAGGAAGTGATTCCGGACGCCATCGAATCCGGCCTGCAGATGGCGGGCCGGACCCTGTCGGAATTCGGCTATAATGACGAAACCATTCGCGACCGCCTGGCCGCCGAGCGCGACGAGGAATACCACCGCACCGCACGGTGATCGGTGTCAGATCCAGCCGGCCGTTTCTGCGAGCAGCCAAAGCCCGATGACCAGAAACAACAGCGCCGCAATCCGCCGCACCACCGGCAACGGCACACGCCGGATGACCGCCTCGCCAAAATACACCGCCGGCACATTGGCCAGCATCATGCCGAGCGTCGTGCCCAGCGTCACGAGAATCACATTCCCGAATTGCGCGCCCAGCGCGATGGTCGCGATCTGGGTCTTGTCGCCCATCTCCACGAGGAAGAAGGCAACAAGTGTCGTCAGGAAGGCGCCGTCGCGCAGACGCGGGCGTTCATCCTCGTCGAGCTTGTCCGGGATGAGGGTCCACGCCGCCATCAGGATGAAAGAGATGGCGATCAGGTAGCGAAACCAGTCGCCCTCCAGGAAAGCCGCCGCCTGCGAGCCGACGAGCGCGGCAAGGAAATGGTTTGCGATGGTCGCCGCAAAGATGCCCGCGACGACCGCCAGGGGCCGACGGAACTGAACGGCCAGCAGGATGGCCAGCAATTGTGTCTTGTCGCCGATTTCAGCGAGGGCGACCACGAGTGTGGAGGTGAACAGGGCTTCCATGAAAGACAGTCTCCAGGCCGGGCAAATCTGACGCAATGACACCACCATTCCGTGCCCGGCCCGAGCAGGAAAGCGGCGTCATTGGTCTCGCCCGAACGGTTGCCCGTTCCCTTCGCGCCACGGCCTGCTGGCCGAGTATGTTGACGCGGAGGCCCGGTCTGGCGACCGGCTGGCTACTCCCCAAGTGACACGCATCTGCTACAGCCATGCTTGCCGAGATGCAAGTCTTAGCCGCTCGGCGTGTCCAAACCCGCGGCCGCGTCGAGAATGAGGGCCCGCAGCCAGGACAGGGCCGCATCCTCGGAATTTTCCCGGCGCCAGTAGAGTTCGCTGTCGAGCTGCGGGAACACGCCGGGCAATTCATGCGCCACCAGTCCGGGTGATTGGGTCAGCAGGGCCGGCACGGTCAGCGCAAGGTCTGTATGCCGCACAATTTCGAGCGCAGGCATGTAATGCGGCAGGCGCATCACCGGCGTAATGCGGGCCCCGTGCGAACGCGCCACTTCCTCGACATAGGACCGGCCCTCGCGGCGGCTGGAGACGACCACATGGCGCAGCGCGATGAATGTCTCAAAGGTCAGGGGTTCCTGCGCCGCAGGATGGTCTTTGGCCACGACACAGACATAAGGCGTTGTCATCAGCGGCTCGCGCTCAAGGTCCGTCCCGCGAATGCCGGGCACATCTATGGCGAGGTCCAGCCGGCCGGAGGCGAGTTCGGTCGAGATCGCGCCCCGGTTCAACTGGGTCCAGGAAATGCGCACACCGGGCGCAACGTCCTGCAGACGCCGCGCGAGTCGTGGGGCAATCATGAACGCCCCGGCGTCGCGGGCCGAGATATTGAACACCCGGGTCGACCGGGAAGGCTCGAACACCGAGCGCGGCTCCAGCCCCGCGCGCAGCCGGTCCAGCGCGTCGCGCACGGCGGGCATCAGCGCTTCAGCCATGGCGGTCGGCTTCACGCCGCGCCCTTCGCGCACAAAAAGCGGGTCCTCGAAATGGGTGCGCAGCCGGGCCAGCGCATTGCTGACCGCCGGTTGGGTGATGTGCAGGAACTCGCTCGCCCGCGTCAGGCTGCGCTCGGTATAGACGGCCTCCAGCACGGGCAGCAGGTTCAGGTCCAGCGATCTGAGGTTCATATGCGCTCCAATTCATCACAATTGGTGATGTGTGGGCTTCATATAATAAATTTCCCGAATGATCGAGAGCGCGCTAGTCTCAAGCTCAGAATAGAGGAATATGAATGAGCGCGGCGCTGACGCCTCCGAAAACCAGAGACCTGTGCGCAGCGGCCCTAGAGCCAGCCTGCCGCGCGCACCAGCATGACTGCGCCGACCGCCGTGACGAGATACTTCATGCCTCGCTTGAAGTTCACATCGCTCATCCGGTCGAGCACCTTGCCGCCCAGCGTCGTACCCAGCATGGACAGCGGCGCCGCCGCAAGGATCAGCCAGGCTGGCGGCAATGCCTGTGTGCCTGTCGCCATGATGACCGGCACGCTCCAGAAAATGATCTTCACGAAATGCGCCAGAACCTGCGTCACGGCCTTGGTCGCGACAATCTCGTGGCGGTGCATCTCCGTATGCACGAAGAACTGATCCATCAGCGGGCCGGCGACGCCCGCAACCGTGTTGAGCGCCTGAACGACAAAGCCCGCGCCTTCGGCCTGGAAGGGCTTCTGGATATCGAGATCCGCAATGGATTTCGGCAGCCAGACCAGCAGCGTCACCAGTCCCAGCATCAGGTAAACCATCTGCTTGTCCGGGCGCCAGCTCAGCGCGAACAACAGCAGGACCGCTGCGGCGGAGCCAATCGCGTAGCGGCGGAAGATGGTCCAGTCGATATGCGCGCGCCAGAGAAAAGCCCTGTAGCCATTCGACACCATCTGGACCGCGCCATGAATGATCATGGCCGTGGCCACCGGCACCAGCGCGGTCAGCACACCCATGAAGATGACACCGCCCGCCATGCCGAAAATGCCGGACAGGAAGCTTGTGGCCAGTACGGTCACCAGAATGATGGACGCAGCGAGCGAGGTCATGGCGCTGGCCTAGACCGGTTTGTGGGAAAACGCCAAATCGCGCGCGCGCCCACACATGCGCGACACAAAACATTTCAAAGAAACAATTTGCGGTGCCGTTGCCGCAAGGCCTACCATTCCCCCAACAAGAAAGTCTGAGAGGAGACCCCCAAATGGCGGATACCGAAGTGTCCATGGACACACAAAACGAGCTCAATGATCTGCGCATGTCAGATGGAGCCGTGCCGCTTTACGAGCATGTGAAGAGCTTCATCAAGGATGTCGTGAATCCCATGAGCGAGGAATTCCATCGCCTTGGCGAAGGCAAGACCGACATCTGGTCCTACGCCCCCGGCCAGCTGGAAGCGCTGGAAAAGGCAAAGGACGAAGCCAAGAAGCAGGGCCTCTGGAACTTCTTCCTGCCGGACGCGGAAACCGGCGAAGGCCTGAAGAACCTCGACTATGCCTACATCGCAGCAGAGCTCGGCAAGAACCCGCTGGCCTCTGAATCCATGAACTGTTCCGCGCCGGACACCGGCAATATGGAAGTTCTGGAGCGCGTCGGCACACCCGAGCAGAAAGAGCGCTGGTTGAAGCCGTTGCTGGAAGGCAAGATCCGCTCGGCCTTTGCCATGACCGAGCCGGCCCTACCATCGTCTGATGCCAAGAACGTCTCCATGAGCGCCGTGCTCGAAGGCGATGAATGGGTCATCAATGGCGAGAAATTCTACATCTCCGGTGCCGGTGACCCGCGCTGCAAGATCATGATCACCATGGTCAAGACCAGCCCCGACGCCGCGCCGAACAAGCAGCAGAGCCAGATCCTGGTGCCGCTGCCGCATCCGGGCGTGACCATTCTCGGCCCAATGCACGTCTTCGGCGATCCCGATGCCCCGCACGGCCACATGCATATCCGCTTCGAGAATGTACGTGTGCCGAAGGAAAACATGTTGCTCGGCGAAGGCCGTGGCTTCGAGATTTCCCAGCTCCGTCTCGGGCCTGGCCGCATTCATCACTGCATGCGGTCGCTCGGCGCCGCTGAGAAGGCGCTCGACCTGATGGTCCGTCGCGGCATCAACCGCGAAGCCTTCGGTCGTCCGCTGGTCAAGCTCGGCGGCAACACAGAGATCATCTCGCGCGCCCGCATCGACATCGAAGCCATGCGCATGATGGTGCTCAAGGCCGCCAAGGCCATGGACGTCCTCGGCAACAAGGAAGCCCGCGTCTGGATTTCCATGATCAAGGCGATGGTGCCGGAACGCGTGTGCGAGATCATCGACCAGGCGATCCAGATGCACGGCGCCGCCGGTGTGTCGCAATGGACGCCGCTGGCTGGCATGTACACCCAACAGCGTACGCTGCGCCTGGCCGATGGCCCGGACGAAGTGCACCACATGGTCGTCGGCCGCGCCGAAATCCGCAAATACCAGGGCGGCGAAGAAGACGCTTCGCTCGCGTCGGTCTGGCGGAAATAGGCTCAGGCCATATGCAATATCGGGAAAAGGGCGGCTCGCGGGCCGCCCTTTTTTGTTCCCGGTAGGAAAAGCCGGAAAATCATGTAGCTTGTTCGTCTTGGTAGGGAGGACGCCATGATACGCATTTCCAAGATCATCCTGATCGTGTTCGTCGGGCTGCAGGGCCTGTTCTATGCGCTCAACAATATCGTGAACTTCGAGGCGGCCACCAGTTTCGTGCAGGGCGTATTGCCAATGGCGGGCAACGAGGCGTATCCGAATGCTTTCGGCCCGGCGGTAACATCACCCGCCCTGATCATGATTGTCCTATGGGTAATCATTCTCGGAGAGCTTCTGGTCGCCGCGTGTTCCTTTAAAGGCGCCTTCGACATGTTTCGGGCGCGTGCGGCTTCGCCAGAGGTCTTCGACGCGGCCAAGACATGGGGCCTGATGGGCTGCGTCATGGCCCTGCTGGTCTGGTTCGGCCTGTTCATGGTGATTGGCGGAGCCTACTTTCAGATGTGGCAAACGCCGCTTGGCGGCGCGGCCCAGGGAGGCGCTTTCCAGTACGCCATCTCCAGCGGTGTGGTGCTCCTGTTCGTGAATTCGAAGAATTAGGGCTGCTTAAAACGGTACGTTCGGGTCGTCTTCGCCAGTGCCGCCGATCTCGAGGCCCGCAAAGTCGAACACGCGCGGATCGTGCAAATGGCTTGGCCGCACCGTAGCCAGCGCATGCGCCATCACTTGCCGTACGCCGGGCTTCTTGCGTTCCCATTCGTCCAGCATCTGTTTCATCGCCACGCGCTGCAGACCGTCCTGGCTGCCGCAGAGGTTGCACGGGATGATCGGGAATTCCATCGCCGTGGCGAACTTGGCCAGATCGTCCTCGGCGGCGGTGATCAGCGGGCGGAGCACGAACACGTCGCCCTCATCATTCAGCAATTTCGGCGGCATCGCGGCCATGCGTCCGCCATGCACGAAATTCATCATGAAGGTTTCCAGCGCATCATCACGGTGATGGCCGAGCACGATGGCGTCGCAGCCCTCTTCCCGCGCGATGCGGTAGAGAATGCCCCGGCGCAGGCGCGAGCACATCGAGCAATAGGTCCGCCCCGCCTCGACCTTTTCCGTCACGATGGAATAGGTGTCCTCGGTTTCGATCCGGTATCTGACGCCGACGCTCTCCAGCCAGTCCGGCAGGACATGTTTCGGAAAGCCCGGCTGGCCCTGGTCCAGATTGCAGGCCACGAGGTCCACCGGCAGCGCGCCCTGCCATTGCAAATCCAGCAGCACCGCCAGCAGGCCATAGGAATCCTTGCCGCCGGACAGGCAGACCAGCCATTTCGGGCGAGGTTTCTCGCCGGCATCCACGGCCCGCCGGTCGACCATCTTGTAATCGTCGATCGCCTTCAGCGCGCCGCGCACCAGCCGCTTGCGCAGCTTCTTGAAGCTGACCCCGGAGGGCGCATCCGCAAACAGGGGCGGGGCCGCGGAAAAGGGGGAAATATCATCTGCCATGGACGCCATATCTCATGGCCCGGCGCAGACGCAAAGACCTGGCCGCAGAAACGCCTTGGGGCGATGGCCTAGCCGAAGAACGGTACGCGGAAGAAGCGCTTGATGCTCCACCAGAAGCGCAGGCGCTTGTTGTTCGGTGCATCATTGTTGCTGCGCGGGATCAATATGTCGTTCATGCGCGGCTGGTAGCGGCGGATCAGGTCTTCCTCGACCCGCGCCCGGTCGGCGGGCTTCTTGATAACCAGCACATGCCGCTCGGTCGCGCCGCGCTTCCACCAGGCTTCCCACCAGCGCTCATGTCCGATCAGGCGGCTTTTGAAGTTCGCGGCCTTGCCGATATAGAGCGGGAACAGGAAGAAGACGAAGCGGCGCTGCACGAAGACATAGATCCCGCCCTCACTCGGCAGGCCCTTCGGCGTCAGCGTGATCTTGAAACGATAGGGCCGTCCCGACTCGCCCCACCAGGTATGCCACCCGAACAATATCCACATGTCCTCATGCCCTCCAGATTGGCGCGAAGCTCTCTTGCTACGGTTAATCAGCCGTTAAAATGTGGCGGTTTCGGGGGCCTGAGGGGGAGAAATCCTTCCCGATCTGCCCAAATGGTTAAGTTCCGGCCTTGGGAGGAGGGCAGGGGTCCGGGTTTGGAATCGGACCCGACTTCAGGCTCGGGCCATGGCCCGCTTGACCGGCGCAAAGCTCATCCTGTGGTGCGCGCAGGGCCCGTGCGCCATCAGCGCTTCGGCATGGGCCGCCGTGCCATAGCCCTTGTGGCGGGCAAAGCCATAGGTCGGGAAGGCCAGATCCATCTCCTTCATCAGCGCGTCGCGCACCGTCTTGGCGAGGATCGAGGCGGCGGAAATGGCGGGCTCGGTCAGGTCGCCCTTCACGATGGCCGTCGCCGCGCAGGGAAAGCCCGCGGGCAGGGCGTTGCCATCCACCAATATGTGCCCCGGCGCGAGGCCCAGCCCCGCCACGGCCCGCTCCATGGCCAGGAACGTCGCCTGACGAATGTTCAGCCGGTCGATCTCTTCCGGGCTTGCATGGGCCACGCTCCATGCCGCCGCCCGCGCCCGGATCATCGGCGCCAGTGCGTCGCGCCTTGCCTCGGACAGCTTCTTGGAATCGGTCAGGCCTTCAATCGGCCGCGCCGGGTCGAGGATCACCGCGCCCGCCGTCACCGGCCCCGCCCAGGGCCCGCGCCCGGCCTCATCCACGCCGGCCATGATGATCTCAAGTTTCGCCATCGGCCAACCAAAACGCGAGTCGCTCTTGCGCTCCAGCGCGCTCCGCGCTTCTACTGCACACATGACACAGCCATACCGCATCCAGATGCACGAGACCGGCGGGCCAGACGTGCTCAAGGTCGAAGACTTTATCCCCCGCAAGCCCGGCCCCGGTGAAGTGACCGTGCGCCAGAGCGCGGCGGGCCTCAATTTCATCGACACCTATCACCGCACCGGGCTCTACCCCGTGAAATTCCCCTTCACGCCCGGCCAGGAAGGCGCCGGCGCCGTGCAGGAAGTCGGCGAGGGCGTCACCCATCTGAAGCCCGGCGACAAGGTCGCCTATCTGGGCAGCGGCACCTATACGACGCATTTCACTGGCCCGGCCGACCGCATGATCCTCCTGCCGGACGAGATCCTGCCTCAGGATGCCGCCGCCGTCCTGCTCAAGGGCCTGACCGCTTGGGCGCTGCTGTTCGAAGTGCGCCCGCTGCAGGCCGGCGAGACCATTCTCGTCTGGGCGCCGGTCGGCGGCGTCGGCAGCCTGCTCGTGCCGTGGGCGGCCAGCCTCGGCGCGCGGGTCATCGCCGTCACCTCGACCGAGGCCAAGGCCGAGAAAGCGAAAGCCCTCGGCGCGTCAGATGTGATTGTCGGCTATGAAGGCGTCGCGGCCAAGGTGAAGGAACTGACCGGCGGGCGCGGGGTCGATGTCGCCTATGACAGTGTCGGCAAGATCAGCGCCCAGGAAAGCCTCAGCAGCCTGCGTCCGCGCGGCTGGTTCGTCACCTATGGCAACGCCTCCGGCCCGGTCGACCCGATCCCGCCCGGCCGCCTTGCACAGGGCGGCTCGCTGGTCATGGTCCGGCCCATCCTGTTCAGCTATATTCCGGATGCGGACAGCCTCGCCCGCGGCGCCGGCCTCCTCTTCAGCGCCCTGAAATCCGGCACGATCAAAGCCGACATCGGCCAGCGCTTCCCCCTCTCCGAAGCCGCCAAGGCCCACGAAGCCATCGAAAGCGGCACGACAACCGGCGCGACGGTGCTCGTCCCGTAGGGCGGGTCAAGACCCGCCAAACACAGGCACCAAGGAGAAACGCGATGCCGGATTATAGACGTCTCTATATTCCGGGTGGCACCTTCTTCTTCACGGTCACGCTCAAGAACCGCACCTCGGATGTGCTGACGGCAAATATTGATGCGCTCCGCCAAAGCTGGCGAGACGTGCGCGCACGTCGTCCGTTCGAGACGCCCGCTGCGGTTGTGCTGCCGGACCATACGCATTTCATGATGACCTTGCCGGAAGGTGACCACGATTATTCAACCCGCATACGCCTCATCAAGGCAGGGTTCACCAAACGCCTGCCGGAGACCATCAAGGGTGAGGGCCGGAAAGGTGAACGGAATATCTGGCAACAGAGGTTTTGGGAACATGCGATCCGGGATGAAAAGGATTATGAGGCGCACGTAAATTACATTCACCACAATCCGGTGAAGCACGGCTATGTCGATGATGCGGACAAATGGCCCTTCTCGACATGGCACCGCTTCAAACGCGACTATGGAAAAGCATGGAGACCTGGATAATGGCGGGTTACGCTCCGCTAACCCGCCCTACAAAAACCAAAACCCCCGTAGGGCGGGTCAAGACCCGCCAAACTCTGTTAGACTTTGCTGACCGTATTCGTCTAATTATGAGGTGATTGAATTAGGTTCGTGGTTGTTAGGGGGCGGCTTGGGCCAGCTTGAGGAGTGGCATTGTGGAGTACGATGTTCGGGACGAGCATGATTGCTTTGCGGCTGTCGGGAAACTGGTTGTGCGCTTCTCGTCTCTAGATACTAGTTTCACCAGTGTCGCGGAACGCCTTATCGAATGTGCAGAGGCGACAGGTTTGGGAAACTCTCTTCCTGATTCAGTTAGAACATACGACAAACGAACCAGAAATAAGCTAGCGCGACTTCAGAGAATATTTTCCTTCTTGGACAGTGAGCAGAAGATTGTATCAGATTTTTCGAAGTGGAGGACAGATGTCAAATCGATACAAACAGTCAGAGATGATCTGTGTCACGGGCATTGCGAACTCAATCCCGCGATAGCTGAACCTCACGTATCCATCGTTACCGAACGTGGAGATAAGAATTCCGTGGTCTACCACTTGGCTGCTACGGAACTCGAAATTCTGTCTTCTCGCGTTCTTTATTGTTCCAATTGGCTCTACGCGGCCATGGCTCATATAAAGTATCACTATCTGAATTGTGCGGGTGCATCATTTTACACGCCGTACTCTATACAGAGTATTTGTGACGCACTGCCCAGTCGGCCATGGGAGAACCCTCGGCCTCATCCGAAAACAATAGTCTTATCAGACGAACAAAATAAATCTTATCCCACCCCTCTGAGCCCTGCCGTATGCTTGCTTGCATGTTCGACCGAGACTCCCTCATCAAACGCGCGCTAGAAACGGGCTGGCCTTTTGTGGCCGGGCTGATGGAGGAGGTGCGCGGCGCGCTCACCGCGCCAACCGACGGCGCCGTGCCGCGCGCACTCTATTACGCATCGCTCCGCACACTGCGCGCCCTGGAATCGCTGGTGCGCCGCATGCTCTATCTGATGTCGTTGGAGCTGGACCTCAGCTGGACCGCGCCGGGCCCGCGTGAAACGGATTGGAACAGGGTGAAACGGAATGAAACGGTCTGCAACGCGCTGAAACAGGATGACACCGCCTGCAACGCCCTGGCACGGCCTGCACCGCGCCGGATCGCGCTGGCCGACACGCTGACCCTCTATTTCCCGCCGCTGGTGCCGCCCGAGACACAGGCGGCACCATACGGGGCCCGGCCCTCGATCTGGATGCTGGGCATGCCCCGCGCGCCAGAGCCCGAAGACCCGCCCGAAACGCTCGATCCCGCGCCCTTGCTCGCCCGGCTGGAACGGCTCGCCACCAGCTGCGCCGATCCGGCCGCCGAGGCGACCCGCATGGCGCGCTGGCAGGCGCGGCGGCTCGCGCTGATGCAGGCCGGCACGCGCGGGCGCACGCATCCGCTGCGCACGGGTCGCCCGCCGGGCTATGCAAAAGACCGGCTGAAGCGCGATCCGCTGCAGAGAAAGCTAAAGGATTTCTGGCACTTCTGCCATTGGGCCGATGAGGCCGCCTATCACCCGCCGGACCGGCCCGAAGGGCGTCCGGCCCCGGCCTGACCGGGGCGGCGAAAGGTTAAAATTCGGCAATGTGAGGGAGGCTGCAATCTCCGCCCACCCGCGCCTTGGGAGGGGCTAAGGGCGAGCGGAGCCATGGGCGGCGGGGTGCAGTTGATGGGTACCGCCCATTTGGGTTCGGTGTGCTGCAGATATTACAGGTTCTGCAGACCCGGGGGGCGTGGCGCGAATCCGGGAGAGGGGTGTGTATTCGCGTCACAAGGGAGTTATGCGCCACACGTGTGAAAGCCGCGTTTCCGGAACCGCCGCAATTGCCGGTATGCGGGAAACCGCGCACTAACCTTGATTCATCATTTACGATTAAGGCGCGGCCTGCAGCTTCAGTAACAGGGCCGGGTCGATATAGAAATCGCCGTCCCGGCTGCTCGCCTCCGGATTGCGCCACTTCACCGCCCAGTGCAGGTGCGGCCCGGTCGTGCGGCCGGAGTTTCCGGTCCTGGCCAGCAGGTCGCCGGTGCCCACTTCATCGCCCGCCGCCACATCGACGGCCGAGAGGTGCATGAACACCGAGACGAGGCCATGCCCATGGTCGAGGAAGACCGTGCCGCCTTCATAATAGAGGTCCGGATCGGCCAGGATCACCACGCCCGGCGCAGGTGCGCGGACCTCGGTACCCACCGGCGCGGCCATGTCATAGCCGCGATGCACCGATGTGCTCTCGCACGACTCGCCGGTGACTTTCGAGACGCCGCTATATTTCCGCGTCGGCCCGAACGGCGACGAGGCCGGGGCGTCCGCAGGCTTCACGAACCCCTCCAGCGCGCCGGGGCCGGGATTGAAGCTCGCAAACGCATCCTGCTTCTTCACCCAGCTGCGCGAGGCATGGGCTTTCTGCTCCGGCGAGCGGGCATCCACCTTGTCGCAATCGAGCCCGGTCAGCTCGCGATACTCATCCTGGCGCTCGGCAATCTGCAGGTCGCCAAAGGCGCCGCTGTCATGTGTCCAGCCGACCACGCTCGGCGCGCGTGTGCTGAGCCCGAACTGCGCCGTGCCCGTCTCGCTGACGGTCAGCTTCGTGCCGGCCACCGTGAAATGGCTGCCCGGCTCGGCGGAACAGATCACCAGCCCGCCCTGCACCAGCATACCGCCACAGTCCGGCGCAGCCGATTCGGCAGGCACCTCCGCAACAGGTTCCGGGGCAGGATATGGTGTGGGCTCAGTTTCAGGAATGGGCGCAGGGGTGGGGGCCGGAGACTCAGCCGCAGCGCAGGCCACGACAAGTGCGGAGAGGCCAGCAAGCCAGACGCGCCGCATCAGCTGCCGGCCTTGGCCATGCGCTGGCTCGCCGCGTCGGCATCCCAATAGGCTTCCTGCAGGTCCACGCTCCAATAGCGCAGGCCCTGTAGCGGAATCTTCCGGCCGGTGACGGCGCAGGTGACATAGTCTCCCGGCGCGATCATTTCGATGTCGGCGTCGAGATAGCGAAGGCGGGCTTCGCCGGTGGGGCGGCTGGATCGGTCAAGCATATGCGCGATCATGCCTGAAACGCAGCGAAAAGAAAAGATGTAGCGTGCAGAAAGTTTCCCCTTTGTTCCGCGGAACAAATATGGTACATCCGACTCAGCAAAGGCAAACGGGGGCCTTGCCAAATGCGGCCCCATGGTAGACCTAAGGAGACGACTCATGGCCAAAGCGGCGCTACAACTCGTGGACAAGGAATCAGGCGTGGACAAGCAGAAAGCTCTTGAAACAGCTTTGGGCAATATTGAGCGGTCCTTTGGCAAGGGCTCGGTCATGCGGCTCGGCGACAAGAAGGTCATGGATGTCGAAGCGGTGCCCACCGGTTCGCTCGGTCTTGACATCGCGCTCGGCATTGGCGGCCTGCCCAAGGGCCGCATCATCGAAATCTACGGCCCGGAAAGCTCGGGTAAGACGACCCTGGCGCTGCACAGCGTGGCAGAGGCCCAGAAGAATGGCGGCGTCTGTGCCTTCATCGACGCCGAACATGCGCTGGATCCCCTCTATGCCGGCAAGCTGGGTGTTGATCTGGATGATCTGCTGATCTCCCAGCCGGACACTGGTGAACAGGCGCTTGAAATCGCCGACACGCTGGTGCGCTCCGGCGCGGTCGACCTGCTCGTCATCGACTCGGTGGCGGCTCTCACGCCTCGCGCCGAACTTGAAGGCGAGATGGGCGATTCGCTGCCGGGCCTGCAGGCCCGCCTGATGAGCCAGGCGCTGCGCAAGCTGACCGGATCGATCTCCAAGTCCAAATGCATGGTCATTTTCATCAACCAGATCCGGATGAAGATCGGCGTCATGTTCGGCAGCCCGGAAACCACGACCGGCGGGAACGCCCTGAAATTCTACTCTTCTGTCCGTCTCGACATCCGTCGCATTGGCGCGATCAAGGACCGGGATGAAGTGATCGGCAACCAGACGCGCGTCAAAGTCGTCAAGAACAAGGTCGCGCCGCCCTTCCGCCAGGTCGAATTCGACATTCTTTATGGCGAAGGCATTTCCAAGACGGGTGAACTCATTGATCTCGGCGTGAAGGCCGAAGTCGTCGAAAAAGCCGGCTCCTGGTATTCCTACAAGGGAGAGCGCATGGGTCAGGGCCGCGAGAAGACCCGGAATTTCCTGAAGGAAAACCCGGCCATTGCCGACGAGATCGAAGATGCGATCCGGCGCAATGCAGGCCTGCTGGCGGATGAATTGCTGAATGCCGGCATGGAATCCGAACAGGATGACGATCTGCCGGACGCCGTCGAAGGCTGATCGCCAAATCTTCCTCAGACCTTGATCTGATCCTGATCCGGCCCTGAAACCTGCGTTTCAGGGCCGGAAATCCCATCTCTCTCTCAACAGAACTGTCCCTTTGTGGCGCACCCCGCTTGGCGTGCCGCAAAGGGACCTTTATATCGCCGGTGTAATATTCGTGCCGATCGACTCGGCCGTAACACTGATCGCAAGGACACAGAGCTGCCCATGACCGGCGTAAACGAGATTCGCGAAACCTTCCTCTCCTTCTTCGAGAAGCGGGGGCATTTGCGTCAGGCGTCAGCGCCCTTGGTGCCGCAGAACGACCCGACCCTTCTGTTCGTGAATGCCGGCATGGTGCCGTTCAAGAACATCTTCACTGGCGCCGAGACCCCACCGGCGCCCCGCGCCACCACGTCGCAGAAATGCGTGCGCGCTGGCGGCAAGCACAACGACCTCGACAATGTTGGCTACACGGCCCGCCACCACACCTTCTTTGAAATGCTGGGGAATTTTTCCTTCGGCGACTATTTCAAGGAAGAGGCCATCGAATTCGGCTGGGAGCTGTGCACAAAGGAATTCGCGCTCGATCCGAAAAAGCTGCTCGTCACGGTCTATGCCGAAGACGATGAAGCCGCAGCGCTGTGGAAAAAGATCGCCGGCCTCGACGATTCCCGGATCATCCGGATCGGCACGTCGGACAATTTCTGGTCCATGGGCGATACCGGCCCGTGCGGCCCATGCTCGGAAATCTTCTACGATCATGGCGAAAGCGTTCCCGGAGGCCCTCCCGGCAGCCCGGACGAGGATGGCGACCGGTTCATCGAGATCTGGAACCTCGTTTTCATGCAGTTTGACCAGCAGGCCGACGGCACGCGCAAGAACCTCCCCAAGCCCTCGATCGATACCGGCATGGGGCTGGAGCGGATTTCGGCCGTCCTGCAGGGCGTTCACAACAATTACGACATCGATTTGTTCAAATCGCTGATTGCGGCAGAAGAAGACCTCTACGGCGCGAAGGCTGCGGGCGACCAGCTCGCCTCCTTCCGCGTCATTGCAGATCACCTGCGTACGTCGGCATTCCTGATTGCCGATGGCATCCTGCCGTCGAATGAGGGCCGCGGCTATGTCCTGCGCCGCATCATGCGCCGCGCGATGCGCCACGGCCACCTGCTCGGCGCGCGTGAGCCGCTGATGTACAAGCTGGCCCCCGCGCTGATCACGGAAATGGGCAAGGCCTATCCGGAACTGGGCCGCGCCAAGGCCGCCATCGAATCCGCGCTCGAACAGGAAGAGGGCCGCTTCCAGCGCACGCTAGGCAATGGCCTGTCTCTGCTCGACAAGGAAACCGCCGCCATGAAAGCCGGTGATGCGCTGCCCGGCGATGTCGCGTTCAAACTGTCCGACACATATGGCTTCCCGCTCGATTTGACGCAGGACATCCTGCGTGGCCGCGACATGAGCGTCGATGTGGAGGGGTTCGAGACGGCCCTTGAGCAACAGCGCCAGGATAGCCGTGCTGCCGGCTTCTCGTCCGGAGATCAGGCAACGGACGATATCTGGTTCCGCGTGCGCGATGATGCAGGCGCCACGAAGTTTACCGGCTATGACGGCACGGAAGGCAAGGGCAAGCTGGTCGCCATCGCGTCCGGCGGGGCGCGTGTCGACACCCTGTCTGCCGGCCCGGCAGAACTCGTCTTCGATGCAACGCCTTTCTACGCCGAATCCGGTGGCCAGGCTGGCGACCACGGCGAGATCGTCTTCGATGGCGGCGCGCGCTTCATCGTGCGCGACGTCCAGAAACGCGCCGGCGACCTGCATGTCCATATTGGTGAACTTGTTTCCGGCGAGGTAAAGCTTGGCGACACGGCCAGCCTGCACGTCGATGCCGGCCGCCGCCGCGCCATCATGGCCAATCATTCGGCCACGCACATCATGCATGCGGCGCTGCGCAAGGTGCTCGGCGAGCACGTCACGCAAAAGGGGTCGCTGGTCGAGGCCGCCCGGTTCCGCTTCGACTTCTCTCATAATGGCCCGATGACACAGGCCGAACTCGAAGCCGTCGAGGATGAGGTCAACGCCCAGATCCGCGAGAACCACCCGACCGGTATTCAGGTCACCTCGCCAGACAAGGCCATCGAGGCGGGCGCCCTGGCCCTGTTCGGAGAAAAATATGGCGAGGAAGTCCGTGTGCTGTCCATGGGCGCGGGAGATGGGCGACGGTACTCGGTCGAACTGTGCGGGGGCACGCACGTCGAACGCACCGGCGATATCGGGGTCTTCGTGATCACGTCCGAAGGCGGCGTATCCGCCGGGGTCCGCCGTATCGAGGCGGCCACCGGCGCCGAGGCGCTGGCCTATCTCAAGGGCCGCGCACAGATCGCTGCCGACCTTGCAGAAAGCCTGAAAGTTCCGCTCAAGGATGTTTCGCGCCGCGTCGCTGCACTCGGTGAGGAGCGCCGGTCTCTGGAAAAGGAACTGGCCGATGCCAAGCGCAAGCTCGCCATGGGCGGGGGCGGCGCAGCACCCGCTGGTCCGGAAGAGATCAATGGCGTGAAGCTGATGGCGCGCATCGCCGAAGGCGTGGGCGGCAAGGAATTGCGCACGCTGGTCGATGAGGCCAAGGCCCAGATCGGTTCCGGCATCGTGGCCTTTGTCGGCGTGGCCGATGGCAAGGCCGGAGTCGCTGTGGGCGTCACCAAGGATCTTACCGACACCTATTCGGCGGTCGATCTGGTCAAGGCGGCCAGCGAAGCGCTGGGCGGCAAGGGCGGCGGCGGACGGCCGGACATGGCCCAGGCGGGCGGCCCGGATACTGACAAGGCCGAAGAGGCCCTCGCCGCGGTCCGCGCCGCGATTGCGGGCTGACTTCCGGGCATCGGACAATTGACTCACGCTGCGGGGCGCCTATGTAGGAGCCCCGTGGTGATTTGGTCGGTCGGCTTGCAGCCACGTTAAACAACTTGCTAAAAGGCTGCGCGGGAAATCCGAACACGCTCACAGCAAGATTCCGACTGGCCGAAACTGGTAGCGGAGTAGAGCCTATGCCCATTCGAATTCCTGACGGATTGCCCGCGCGCGAACTGCTCGTGCGTGAAGGCGTGCAGGTGCTCGATGAATCCATCGCGACGCGCCAGGATATCCGCCCCATGCGGATCGCATTGCTCAATCTGATGCCCAACAAGATCGAGACCGAGTCCCAGATCGCGCGGCTCGTCGGCGCGACGCCGTTGCAGGTCGAACTGACGCTGGTCCGCATTGGCAGCCACGTTGCCCGCAACACGCCGGAAGACCATCTGATCTCCTTCTACCATACCTGGGACGAAGTGAAGGACCGCAAGTTTGATGGCTTCATCATCACTGGCGCGCCGGTCGAGAAACTGCCCTATGAAGACGTGTCCTATTGGGAAGAACTGAAGGAGATTCTCGACTGGACCGAAACCCATGTTCATTCCAGCTTCTTCATCTGCTGGGGCGCGATGGCGGCCATCCGGCATTTCCATGGCGTGCCCAAACACATCCTCGAAGAGAAGGCGTTCGGCGTTTATCGCCATCACAATCGCAAGCCGGACTCGCCTTTCCTGACGGGGTTCTCGGATGATTTCTCGATCTCGGTGTCGCGCTGGACAGAAGTGCGCCGCGAGGACCTGCCGGAGGGCAGCGGGCTCAACGTGCTGATGGAGAGCGATGAGACGGGGCTCTGCCTGTTGCAGGAGGCGCGCGGCAACCGGCTCTATATCTTCAATCACATCGAATACGACTCCACCTCGCTGGAGACCGAGTATCGCCGCGATGTGGCCGCCGGGCGGAAGATCGCGGTGCCAGCCAATTACTTCCCAGAGGATGATCCCAGCCGGGCGCCGAAGAACCGCTGGCGGTCGCACGCCTTCCTTCTGTTCGGGAACTGGATCAACCAGATGTACCAGACCACGCCATATCATCTGGAAGACATCGGGACGGAACGGGCCGGGGACAGCAAGGTGAGGTAGCGAGTCCCGTGAGGCAAACTGGCTAAGAGCCCTTGCTTTCGCGTCGGGCATTTTTTGCGCCGTAGGCGCACTGGCGAAAAATGGTCGGAGTGAGAGGATTCGAACCTCCGGCCCCTGCCTCCCGAAGACAGTGCTCTACCAGGCTGAGCTACACTCCGCGCCGAAGAACGGGGCTTTTACGCCCGCGCGCAGATTTTTCAAGAGGGCGATCTGAAGGTCGTGGCATCACGCCGCAGCGGGCAGAAATGGCTCGTCTTCGCCGGGTGCCCATTGCGCATATTTCGCCATCACACGCTTGAACAAGGCGCTCTGCTTGTGGCCGTCCAGCCAGGATTGGAGCGCTGACAGATCCTGCGCCAGGAACCAGTCCATGTCGGTGTGCGCGAACTGGCGAATGAAGGGAAAGATGGCGATATCCGCAAGGCTGCGCGTCGGCCGTACCAGCTGGCCGCCCTGTGCCTCGATGCGCGCATTCAAATCCTCAAATATCTCCAGCCCCGCCGCCCGCGCCGCGCCGGGCGCGAGATCTTCGTCGGAATAGCGATTGGGGTATTTATAGCGGTCCAGCGCGCGCTTGAACGGGCCGTCATTGCGGGAGATCAGCATGTCCGTTGTTTCCGGGTCTGCCGTCAGCCAGCCTTCCGGGTCATTCTGCGCCAGCGCCCAGCGCATCACGTCGAGGCTTTCGTCCACGATATCGCCAGAGGAGGTCACAAGAACCGGCACAGTGCCCTTCGGGCTCGCGGCCAGCATGTCGGCAGGCTTGTCGCGTAGTATGACTTCGCGGAGGCGGACCGGAAGTCCGGCCATCGACAGCCCCATCCGGCCCCGCATGGCATAGGGGCAGCGCCGGAATGTGTAGAGCAGATGTTCGGGCGCGTTCACGCGTCTTCGCTCCGGCGTGCCTCCGGGCCCATATGCTCGGCGCCGCGCTGGCGGGCGAGGTCGATCTGTTTCTGGCGTTCGGCAAAGCGGGCGCGCTGTTCGTCGCTCATTTCGTCGATGCAGTGCGGGCAGGAAACGCCGGGCACATAGGCCGCTCTGGCCTTGTCCTCATCGGTGATCGGTCGCTTGCAGGCATGGCACATGTCATAATTGCCGGGAGACAGATCATGGCGGACCGAGACGCGCTCGTCGAAGACGAAACATTCGCCGCGCCATTTGCTCTGGGTTTCCGGCACGGTCTCAAGATATTTCAGGATGCCGCCCTTGAGGTGGAACACGTCCTCGATACCTTCGGCCTTCACGAAGCTCGTCGCTTTCTCACAGCGGATGCCGCCGGTGCAGAACATGGCGACCTTGGGCGTGCGGCCTTCGACGGCCAGTCTCTCGCGGAACGCGCGGAACCAGTCGGGAAATTCGCGGAAGGTCTTCGTTTCCGGGTCGATCGCGCCTTCGAACGTACCGATGGAATATTCATAATCATTGCGCGTATCGATCAGAACGGTGTCCGGGTCGCTGATCAAATCGTTCCACGCGGTCGGCTCGACATAGGTGCCGACCAGCGCATTCGGGTCGGTGCCCGGTATGCCCATGGTCACGATTTCCTTTTTCAGCCGCACTTTCAGGCGGAGGAAAGGCATCTCATCGGTTTCAGAGAACTTGGCTTCGAGGTCCGCTGCACCCGGCAGGGCGCGCAAAGTGGCCAGCGCGGTCTCGATGCCTTCGGCTGTCCCGGCAATCGTGCCGTTCACGCCTTCAGAGGCGAGCAGCACCGTGCCCTTTACGCCCGCGCCGCAGAGCGTCTCCGCCAGCGCGGCCCGGCGGGCCTCAAAGTCCGGAAAGGAAAAGAATTTGTAGAAGGCAGCAACAGTGTAGGTCATGCGCCGCCTTATGCCAGATCACGCGGTTTCATACCAGTTTCGACACCAGCATGGCGGCGCGCACATCTTCGGAAATACCGGCTGCGGTTTGATCCAGGCCAAGGCATGTCCGCGCAAAACCATGAACGCTCGTGGTGAAGCCTGACAGAGGGGGGCATGTATGGGCACGATCATCCATTATGCGCCGCGTGTGCTGGGAATCCTCGGCATCCTGTTGCTGTCGCTGTTCGCACTGGATGTGTTCAGCGTGGACGCGCCGTGGCACCAGACATTGCTCGGCTTCCTGATCCACATGATTCCGAACTTCGTGCTGGTAGGATTGCTCGTGCTGGCGTGGAATTTTGAGCGGATTGGTGGGTCGCTGTTCGTGGCGGCGGGGCTGATGCCCGTTTTCCTGCTCAGCAATCCGGTTTGGGTCAACCTGATGCTGGGCGGGCCATTTATCCTGACGGGACTGCTGTTCTGGCTGAGCTTCTGGACGAAGCACAGGCCGGTCAGGGCCTGACCCGCTTACTCCGCAAGAATGCGCGGCAGTTTGAAGGTCACGGTCTCACGTGCCGTTTCCACGCGCTCGACAGACACGTCGAACTTTTCGCTGCAGGCATCAATCACGCCCTGCACCAGATCTTCCGGCGCGCTCGCGCCAGCCGTCAGGCCCAGCGTCGAAACGCCATCCAGCCAGGACCAGTCAATACTCTCGGCGCTGGCGATCAGTTCGGCGCGTGCTGCGCCAGCCCGCTTGGCGACTTCGACCAGGCGGACGGAGTTGGAACTCGTCTTGGCGCCAATCACGAGCACGAGGTCGGCTCCCGGCGCCAGCGATTTCACGGCGTCCTGACGGTTCGTGGTCGCGTAGCAGATGTCTTCCTTGTGGGGGCTGGAAATGCCCGGAAACCGCGCCTGCAGCGCCGCCACGATGCCAGCCGTATCATCCACTGATAGCGTGGTCTGGGTGACGAAGGCGACATTGCCTGGATCCTTCGGTTCGAAGGTCGCGACATCTTGCACCGTCTCGATCAGGGTGATCGTATCGCCCGGCAACTGGCCCATCGTGCCAATCACTTCAGGGTGTCCGGCATGGCCGATCAGCACGATTTCGCGACCCTCGCGATGGTGGCGCTCGGCCTCGACATGCACTTTGGAGACGAGCGGGCAGGTGGCATCGACGAAGATCATGTTCCGGCGCTGGGCCTCGGCGGGCACAGATTTAGGCACACCGTGGGCCGAGAAAATGACCGGACGGTCTTCCGGGCACTCGTCCAGTTCCTCGACAAAGATAGCGCCAAGCGCCTCAAGTCGGCTGACCACATGCGCATTGTGAACGATTTCGTGGCGCACATAGACCGGCGCGCCCCATTTTTCGAGCGCTTCCTCGACGATCTGGATTGCCCGATCGACGCCGGCGCAGAACCCGCGCGGCGCGGCAAGTCGGATCACAAGAGGCTGGCTGTCGTTCATTTCGTCCTACTTCCTGCCTGTGGGCGTTGCGCCGAGACGTCTGGGCCTTTAACACATCTGCAGCAACAGATGGACAGGCCTTTGCATCAGGCCAAGAAGGACACGCCGACGCATGATCAAATATGCCCCACTTCTCGCCGCGGTCATTCTCACTGGCTGTGGTGCCGGAAAGCTCGCGGACAGTTTCGACACGCGCCAGAATGCGGGTCCGTGCCCGCCCGTCGGTGCCCTCTATGATTCGTCGCGTTATGTCGAATTTGATGGCGGCGGCGAGCTTTATTCCAACATCGAATACACGGGTGAAGTGATCGATGTGCGCTTGTTCTGCCGCTATGTCGGGGACAATCCGCTGGAAGCTGAAGTCGAAATCGACTTTGCCTTTGGCAAGGGGGCAGCGGCAGATTCCAATGCCCATACATATCCCTATTACGTCGCGGTCACGCGCCGGAACGGCAAGGTATTGGCCAAGAAATACTTCAACACCGAAGCCAATTTCCAGGGCCAGAAACTGACCGGTAAAACGGAAGTCATCGGCACGATTGAAATCCCGCGCGTTGATGAGTCGATTTCGGGCACCAATTTTGAAGTCGTCGTGGGCTTTGACCTGACCGAAGAACAGCTTGAGTTCAACCGTCTGGGTAAGCGTTTCCGCATGGATGCCGGGCAGTAAGCAATGGCCAGCCTGATCAATGATCTGTCGGTGGCCGCCAGCGCCGCCTTTGAAGCCATGGGGCTGGAGTCGAAATGGGGCGCCGTGCGCCGCTCCGACAAGCCTGAATTTGCGGACTTCCAATGCAATGGCGCGATGGGCGCGGCGAAATCCGCCGGCAAGAATCCGCGCGAGGTTGCCGGCGAGATCGCCGGAGCGCTGAAGGACCACCCAATGGTGCTGTCGGCGGAAGTCGCGGGGCCTGGCTTCATCAATATCCGCGTCTCCGACGCGGCCATGTCGGCGCGCGCCGCAGGCATCCTGTCGGACGATATGGCGGGCGGCGAACTGGCAACCGATCCGAAGGTCACCGTGATCGATTTCGGCGGCCCGAACGTGGCCAAGCCCATGCATGTCGGACATCTGCGGTCCGCCGTGATCGGCGATACGCTGGTGCGTCTGCTCCGCTTCCTCGGCGACAAGGTGACGGGCGACACACATCTGGGCGATTGGGGGCTCCAGATGGGCCATCTCGTGACGGAACTCCATGACGAGCAGCCGGACCTGATCTATTTCGACGCCGTTTATGAAGGCCCGTATCCTGAAGAGCCGCCGGTCACGATTGAAGACCTTGCGCGCCTCTACCCGGCCGCCAGCAACAAGGCCAAGGCCGACCCGGCACGCAATGAGCGCAGCCAGAAAGCCGTCGCTGAGCTGCAAGCAGGCCGCGCCGGCTATCGCGCCTTGCTGCGCCACTTCATCAATGTCTCGGTCGCCGCACTCAAGATCGATTATGAATTCCTGAACGTGCATTTCGACCTGTGGAAGGGCGAAAGCGATGTCGATCACCTGATCCCGGGCCTTGTCGAGAAATTCAAGGAAGCGGGCCTCTCCGAAGAGGATGGCGGCGCCGTCATCGTTCGTATCGAGCGCGAGAGCGACAAGAAGGACATGCCGCCGATCATGCTGGTCAACAGCCGCGGCGGCACGGGTTATCACACCACCGACCTCGCCACGATCGAGGACCGGATGGAGCATATGGACCCGGTGCCGGAGCTGATGCTCTATGTCGTGGACCAGCGTCAGGCGCTCCATTTCGAACAGGTGTTCCGCGCTGCCGAACTGCTCGGCCTGATCGATGAAGGCCATATGGAGCATATCGGCTTCGGCACGGTGAACGGACCGGACGGCAAGCCGTTCAAGACCCGCGAAGGCGGCGTGCTGCGGCTGGCAGACCTCAACGCAATGGCCTTCGAGGAAGCCCAGAAGAAGATCGCTGAGGCCGGAAAGCTGCCGGAAGACATGTCCGATGACGAGCGCCGCGACGTGGCCGCCAAGGTGGCGCTGGCTGCACTGCGCTTCTCCGACCTGCACAACACGCGCACCAGCAATTACGTCTTTGATCTCGACCGCTTCACCAGCTTCGAAGGCAAGACCGGGCCATATTTGCTCTATGCGGCGGTGCGGATCAAATCGGTCCTGCGCAAGGCAGAAGAGGCTGGGCACAAGGCGGGCGAAATCAGGATCGGCCATGACGCCGAGCGTGCGCTCGTGCTGCAGCTGGATGGCTTCGCCGCGACGCTGCTGCAGGCCCGTGAGAAGCGCATGCCGCACATTCTCTGCGAGCATGTCTATAATCTCGCGCAGGGCTTCAGCGCTTTCTATGCCGCGCTGCCAATTGCCTCGGAAGAAGACCCTGGCCTCCGCGCCAGCCGCCTTGCCCTGTCGGCCGCCGTGCTCAAGCAACTCGAAACCGGCCTCGACATTCTGGGCATCCGCATTCCGGAACGCATGTAGATAGGCTGCCCGTGCGCTGGTCGATCTTTTGTTCAAGGATCAGTGAGGTGACTGGGCCGACCCGTATTCCCGGTGTGTCACTCGCGGTGACGCAACAGGATCCAGTCTACCTTGCCGAGTTCGAACCCGTCCTTGGCTGCACGTTCCCATAAGGGGGTGTGATGGTCGCCGACGATGAGAATGTCCGTTGGCGCAAGCTCCGGATCGGCGGCAATCTCACTTACCTGTTCGAACACGATCGACCACAGATTTGACAATTCACAAACTGTCTTATTGTGGATTCTGGGCGTTTCCGAGCGGCACGCCATTGGATCATCCTCGTTCTTCACGAACGGGATGTGGCTGTTCAGTGTTAACCAATAGATGAATTTCGGCGTCTCCGGCTCGGCCTTGAGCGCGGCATGGACGGCTTCTCCGACATCGGCGTCGCAGAGTCCATTGAATACGCTGCCGCATCGTCTGACGAAGTGTTCAGGCTGCTCGACTTCGAGCTGTCCCAGGAATTCCAGTTTCTGGAAGCCGATGTCCGGGTACCATTTGTCACGCTGGAACATGTCCGTGCCGAAACCGTGAAACGCAATGGTCTCATAGCCGGCGGCGGCAAGCTTGTTAGGCAGGCAGTCACCGGTCGGCGTGCCGGTAAGGTAGTCGATATAGTCGCCCCAGCGATTGCACAATTCCCGCGCAGCGGCACCGGTGGTGGATCCGGAATAATATGTCTGCCCAGCCTCAATCACGTAGCGTCCCTGAGGCAGATTCTGCGTCAGCATTGATTTCAACGCGTCGCGTTCCTCCGGATCGGAGAAGGCGCCCAACCCCTCGACCATGACGATCAACATGTTGGAACCGCCGCCAATGATCGCATCTGCGCTCATACCCGTCTGCACACGCGCGCTGTCGAACGCCACATCGGGTTTTCGGAAATAAGGCTGCGTCCAGGCCAGGTCGGCGCAGGAGAGTGCGGCGGCGACCAAGAGAGCCGGCACCAGAGAAGCTTCGCGCAGGCTGGCACGGTGGCGGCTGATCAGATACGCGGATAGCGCCGACGTCGCCGTGACAATCACCGCGATGGAAACATAGAGCAGCGATGCCGTTGGATTGATCGAGGCTGAATATTGCAGCGAATTCAGCGCAACATCCAGAGGCAGGTGGAAGGCGATCATGACGATCAGGGTTACGTCCACGACCGCTGCACCAAAGAATAGAAGAAAGGTCAGCCGCGCGGGCAGGAACAGCCCGACAATACCCGCGGCAAGATACAGAAAGGGTGAGATCAGCCGCGACGCGATGTAGAACGGCGCTGTGAGAAGGAACAGCAAATTCGGGATCACGACCGCAAAAAGCACGAACAACAGGGAATTGCGCGAAAACACCGCGTATCCGTTCTTCTTCGCGCGCGCCTGAGTATTTGTGAGCATGGTCACATATCCGCCAAAGCCGTCGATCTGGGGGCGTCATAGCCGAAAACCCCTAAAGCCCAATTAATCGCGGGCCGCTCAGGCGAAATGGGCATGCGCGGTTTGGCGCATCCTTCCAGCCTCGCGCATGTGGGAGTGTCGCTCCTGCTACTTTGCCTCTAGGATTTTCTTTAACGAGATTTGTAGAGGAGAATGGACATGGCCAAGAACCTTCCCGTGTCAGCGGAAGCCGGGCCGGGCGCTTCATCGAACTGGGAGTTTGCCTCCCAATGGTCCAAGGCGTGGAAAGTCATCAAATGGTCCGGCGCGGCGTTGCTGACGCTCGCCTTCCTGACCGTGATCGGGCAGGGCTTCCTGTTCTACCGGATGTTTGATGATGTGCATCCCGTGCTTGGATACGCTTTCATCCTGTTGCTGGCGGGTTTGCTGATTGTCCTCGTCGGGCGGCCGCTGGCCTCCTTCCTGTCCATGCCGGTCGCGGCAAAACCGCCTCATACGCCCTTCGATATTGAAAACCCCGACATATCGCTCCTGTCCCAGCGCCTGAAATATGATCTCAAATACCTCGCCATGCTGAAGCGCAATCCGCTCCTGGTCGAGGAAGTGGTGTCGATCGAGGAAGGCATGGTGGCCGGGCGCGCTTTGCTGGCCCAGTTTGCGGCGGCGGACATGACGGAGGCCGCCACGGTCGCGGCAGACCTCGAAGCCTTTCAGAAACGCCATATCGAGATCCACCTGAAGAAGCTCGACGCCAGGGTGGACAAGCTGATCCATGCGGAGGCCGTGGGCGTCGGCGTGGCCACAGCCTTCTCCATGAACGGCACGGTGGATGCCTTCGTTGTGCTGTGGCGCAATGCCAATCTGATCGCCAAGATTTCCCAGATCTATTTCGGCCGGCCGCATCTGGGCGGCACATTGCTGATTCTGCGAGACGTCGCGGCCATCGTTGTGGTCAGCCGCGCATTGGAGGATGTCACCGACATGACGGGGGATGTCATTGGCGGGCTGTTGGGGCGCATGGGCGGCTTGATCGCCGGGCCGGTCATGGACGGCGCCGTGAATGCGATGCTGACGCTGAAAATGGGCTATCTTGCCAAGCGACGGTGCCGGGCCTTTGAGGGTTGGTCGGCGCGGCAGGCCCGCTCGATCTCCGCCGAGGCGCTGGCGCGGGTGAAGAAGGAATCCGGCTCGGTGGCGACCGACCTCCTGAAGCGCTGCGGAGGGCTCACTTCGCGCGCGGCCTGGGCAGCCGAGCAGACGATGTCGGGCTCCCGCAATGCCTGGTCGATGATCCAGGGCTGGTTCGGGCGCAAGCCCTCGGAAGCCTGATACGGTGCCACATGCCTGATCGGCGGGCAGGGGACCGGAACGGGCAGGACGATGCTGACTCTCTGCTTGCTGGCCATCAGAATCCGCGCTAGTTCGACTCGCATAGACGAACTCCTCCCGGGAGAGAGCGGGTATCCAACCCCGCCGCCGAAGGCGCAACCGCCCCGGAAACGCTCAGGCAAATGGACCGGGAGAGAGACAACACGCTGGAAAGAGACGGGCTGATGGTGCCGTCTCGCCGAAGGAGCAAGCCCGCATGCCGGGCGGAATCTCTCAGGCGCCCAGGACAGCGGGGGCGACGATGCGCAGCTTGAGGCTGCCCCGTCTCCTTTGGAAAGGGCGTCATGGCCGACACGACGACAGAGAATTTGAAGCGCACGCCGCTCCATGCCTTGCACGAAGAGCTGGGCGCGAAGCTTGTGCCGTTCGCCGGCTATGAAATGCCGGTCCAGTATCCGATGGGCGTGAAGGACGAGCATCTCTGGACTCGTACCGAGGCCGGCCTGTTCGATGTCTCCCATATGGGGCCATGCTTCCTGTCGCTGGCTGATGGCATTGGCGGCGGCGATGACGCGCATGCCGAGATTGCTGCGCTGGTCGAGACGCTGGTGCCGTCCGACATTGCGGGCCTCAAGGAAGGCCAGGCGCGCCTGACCGTGCTGCTCAATGAAGAGGGCGGCATCCTTGATGACCTGATCATCACGCGCCCGATTGGCGAAGAGGCGCAGGGCTCGCTCTACATCGTCGTCAACGGCGCGGTGAAAGATGCCGACTGGGCGCTCTTTGAGCGGAGCTTCGAGGGCAAGGCCGTGCTGACGCGCGCCGATGACCGTATCCTGTTCGCCCTGCAGGGGCCGAAAGCCGCCGATGTGATGAGCGACTTCTTTCCCGGCTGCGAAGAGCTGAAATTCATGCGTCACATGCCGTTCGAGCTGAATGGTTCACGCTGCATCGTGTCCCGCTGTGGCTATACGGGCGAGGACGGGTTTGAAGTGCTCGTCTCATCTGAGGCCGGCCTGCCGCTGGTCAGGGAAATGCTGACGGACGACCGCGTGAAGCCGATTGGCCTTGGCGCGCGCGACTCGCTGCGCCTCGAAGCCGGTCTCTGCCTCTACGGGCATGACATGGACACGAGCCGCGACCCGGTCGAAGCCGACCTTGCCTGGGTGATCCAGAAGAAACGCCGTGAACGGGGGGACTTTCCGGGGGCGGAGCGTATCCTCAAGGCGCTCACAGATGGCCCCGCAGAAACCCGCGTCGGCATTCGCCCGCTGGAACGCGCGCCGGCCCGCGAAGGCACTGCCATCGAAATTGACGGTGAGGCGGTTGGTATTGTCACGTCCGGCGGCTTTGGCCCCAGTGTCGATCATCCGGTGGCCATGGGCTATGTGCGCCGCGATCTCGCGGAGCCCGGCACCAAAATCGATCTCATGGTGCGCGGCAAGGCGCGCCCGGCGGAAGTGGTCTCGCTTCCATTCGTTCCTCACAATTACAAGCGATAGGAGTGTCCCTCATGACCCGCTACACCCAGCCGACCACGTTCTTCACGAAGGATCATGAATGGGTCACCGTCCATAATGACCTCGCCACTGTGGGCATCACCCACTACGCCGAAAACCAGCTGGGCGACATTGTGTTCGTCGAACTGCCGGAAGTCGGCGTGGAGTTCTCGACCGGCGACGATATGGCTGTGGTCGAGAGCGTGAAGGCTGCCTCCGATGTCTATGCACCGATCAGCGGCAAAGTGGTCGAAGTGAACCCTGCGCTCGCCGACAAGCCGGAAACCGTGAACGAGTCCCCGCGCGAGAATGGCTGGTTTTGCGTGCTGGAAATCAAGGATGGCGCAGAGATCGCCAGCCTGATGGACGAAGACGCCTACAAGGCATTCTGCGAGGGCCTGTAAGGCCACCGAGACTCTGACGGAGTAGCAAATATGAGATACCTCCCCCTGTCCCCGAAAGACCGCGCAGAAATGCTGGCGACTATTGGCGCCGGGTCTGTCGAAGATTTTTTCACGGACGTTCCGGAAGCCGCGCGCCTGGGCCGCACGATCGAGGGCCTGCCGGACCATCAGGGGGAACTCGCTGTCGAGCGCTACATGACGAATCTCGCAGCAAAGAACCGCTCGGCCTCGTCCGGTCCATTCTTTGTCGGGGCGGGCGCCTACAAGCATCATGTTCCGGCTACGGTCGATATGGTGATCCAGCGGTCGGAATTCCTGACGACGTATACGCCCTACCAGCCAGAGATCGCACAGGGCACGCTGCAGACCCTGTTCGAATTCCAGACCCAGGTCGCGGCCATGACCGCGATGGATGTGGCGAACGCCTCCATGTATGACGGCTCCACGGCCTGCGCCGAGGCGGCGATCATGGCGACGCGGGTGACGCGCCGGAAGAAGGTGATCCTGTCGGGCGGTCTTCACCCGCACTATGCCGCCGCCACCAAAATGGTGTGCGAGGCGCAAGGGTTCGAAGTGGTCCAGCTGCCCGCAGCCGTGGATGGCGAGAATGCGCTGGCCGATGCGGTAGACGACCAGACCGCTTGTGTCATTGGCCAGAGCCCGAACATTTTCGGCACGGTGACGGACCTTTCGAAGTCGGCTGATGCTGCCCATGAAAAGGGCGCGCTGCTCGTCTCCGTCTTCACCGAAGCGGTCTCGCTCGGCCTCGTCACGCCTCCGGGTGAGATGGGCGCGGACATCGCCGTCGGCGAGGGCCAGTCCATCGGTAACGGCCTCAATTTTGGCGGCCCCTATGTCGGCCTGTTCGCTTGTACCCAGAAACTGGTGCGCCAGATGCCGGGCCGCCTGTGCGGCGAGACGGTGGATGCCGACGGCAATCGCGGTTTCGTGCTGACGCTCTCGACGCGGGAACAGCATATTCGCCGTGACAAGGCGACCTCGAACATCTGCACCAATTCCGGCCTCTGTGCGTTGGCCTTCACTGCCCACATGACGTTGCTGGGCGGGAAGGGGCTTGAACAGATGGCGTTGCTGAACCATGAAGCGGCCTGCGACCTCGCCGATGCGCTGGAAGCGGTGCCGGGCGTTGAAATCCTGACGCCGCGTTTCTTCAATGAATTTGCGTTCCGCACGCCGATGGATGCCGAAGCTGTGCTCGCCATGCTGGATGAGGCCGGCGTCGTCGGCGGCGTCCGCGCCAGCCGCCTGTTCCCCGAGGAGCATATGGGGGACGTGATTCTCTGCGCCGCCACCGAATGCACGACGGCCGACGACATCGCCGCCTACGCCGCCGCCCTGAAGGAGATCGTCTGATGACCATGAATACCCAAGGCCGCCCGACATCTCCCGCCCAATCGACAAACCAGTCCGTGGACACCGTGTCCGGTTCCCGTGGCCTGTTGCAGGCCGAGGGTCTGATCTTCGAGGTTGGCACCGCGGAGACGACCGGCGTTGACCTGCCCAAGCCGACAAACCGCACCGGCCGTCTCGGCGGCGTCGCGCGGAGCCAGCCGACCGGCCTGCCGGGCCTGTCCGAACCGCAGACTGTGCGCCATTACATGCGCCTCAGCCAGAAGAACTATGCCATCGACCTTGGCCTGTTCCCGCTGGGCAGCTGCACGATGAAACATAATCCCCGCCTCAACGAGAAGCTCGCGCGTTTGCCCGGCTTTGCGGATATCCACCCGCTGCAACCCCAGGCGACCGTACAGGGCGCGCTGGAGCTGATCGACGAATTGGCGACCTGGTTGAAGACGCTGACGGGCATGCCCGCCGTCGCAATGAGCCCCAAGGCGGGTGCGCATGGCGAGTTCTGCGGAATGATGGCGATCCGTCAGGCGTTGGTCGCACGCGGTCAGGCCGAGACCCGCAAGCGCGTTCTGGTGCCCGCGTCCGCCCACGGAACGAATCCGGCGACCGCCGTCCAGTGCGGCTTCATCGTGGACGAGATCAAGGCCAATGCTCACGGCCGCGTGAACATGGACGAGCTGAAAGCCAAGCTCGAAAAGTCTGACGATATTGCTGGCATCATGCTGACCAATCCGAACACGTGCGGTCTGTTCGAGACCGACATCAAGGAGATCGCCGACCTGATCCACGCGGCGGGCGGCTATTTCTACTGCGACGGCGCGAACTTCAATGCCATTGTTGGCCGGGTTCGCCCCGGCGACCTCGGCGTCGATGCGATGCACATCAATCTCCACAAGACCTTCTCCACCCCGCATGGCGGCGGCGGACCGGGCTCTGGCCCGACTGTGTTGTCAGACGCGCTCGCGCCGTACGCACCCGTGCCCTTCGTTGTGAAAGATGAAGACGGCGTCTTCCGCCTCGTCGAGGACATGGAAGGCGACGCCAGCGAGAGCTTCGGGCGCATGGTGGCCTTCCACGGCCAGATGGGCATGTTCGTCCGGGCACTGACCTATATGCTCAGCCACGGCGCAGACGGCCTGAAGCAGGCCTCTGAAGATGCAGTGTTGAACGCCAACTATATCCAGGCACGCCTGAAATCCGTCATGACCCCAGCCTTCGATGGCTATTGCATGCATGAGGCGCTGTTCTCGGACGCGTTCACCGCAGACGGGATCGAGACCATCGACATTGCCAAGTCGCTGATTGACGAGGGCTACCACCCGATGACCATGTACTTCCCGCTGGTCGTGCATGGGGCGATGCTGATCGAGCCGACCGAGTCGGAATCGAAGGCTGAGCTGGATCGCTTCTGTGACTCGCTGGAATCGATTGCCCGGCGTGCGGCGCAAGGCGATGAAGCGATGAAGGGCGCGCCCTATCTCGCCCCGATGCGCCGGCTCGATGAGACGCAAGCAGCGCGCAAGCCTGTGCTCAAATGGACGCCGCCAGAAACGAGTTCCGTCGCGGCGGAATAGGGATCAGGGCGCAACCTGGCCGAGCGGCTTTGGTCGCTCGCGCCGGAAAATGGCGGCCCGCGCCTTGGCGAAACCGACAATCATTGGGCGCTCGATGAAGCGATAGGTCAGCGCGGCGACGATCAGGCAGGTTGCCAGTGCCACGATGTAGAGCACGATATTGTCGAGTGGCCCTGCATGTCCCGTCTGGAAGACCGGCGCCAGAACAGGGATCTTCGCCAGCTCTGCGAATCCGAGCCGGATGGGCGCCAGCAGGATCGGATGACACAAATAGAGCGAGAATGACCAGTCGCCGACACGTGCAAGGCCCCGGTAGATGCGTGCCAGGCCGGGCTTCATGGCCCGGATCCGCGCCGGCATGGCTTGCCCGCCCAGCCAGCCGCCCCAGAACACTGCTGCCATCGCCATGCCGCCGACTATGATCGACATGAGGGTCGCGGCCGAGCGTGCGCCCCAGGGGGCCGTGTCGAGCAGATTGTAGCCGAGTCCGATCAGCCCGGCGACCAAGGCGCCTGCGCCAGCCGGGACAAGCCAGGCTTGCCGGTGCCTCAGCTCAAGCGTGGCGAACCCGTAAACCAGCAGTGTGCAGGGCAGGCCGAACCAGAAGACGCGGCCCCACATCATCAGATCTGCATCATCAAGGCCCTGCAAGCCGAGAGACGCCGTCATCCAGAGCACGGCCACCATCGTAACCGCTCCGCTGCGCCATGCGACGCCGGAACTGACCAGCAGGCCGACCACGGCGCCCATGATGAATTCCATCGTCATGGGATAGAAAATCAGCGCCCGGTAGTCCGCGCCGAAAGGTTCGGTGAAACCGATCAGGGTCCCGCCGGCAATGGCGCCGCCCCATGCGAGCAGCACCCATAGCCAGGTGCGCCGGGGCAGCAGGAGCAGGAAGGTGAAGGCGACATAGAAGTAGATCTCATGCACCAACGTCCAGCCAACTCCCAGCACGGGATGGGCATTTTGTGGCACGAGCAGGAAGGATTTGATCAGGTACGGGATTAGGGGCTGGCCCTGGCTGACACGTTGCCAGCCCTCGCCGAGGCCGAAATCATTGTACACGAAGAACATCAGCGTCATGACGCCCGCGAAAATCCACCAGAGCGGATAGATCCGGGTGACGCGGGCGAACAGGAAATCGAGGCTGGACCGGATGCCGGGTTTCATGCCCTCGGTCACATAGACCATGATGAAGCCTGAGATCACAAAGAACAGGTCCACACCGGCATAGCCGTTCGAAATGAAGCCATTCAGGAGGGGAAGCTCCTGCAGGTCATTCTTTCCAATGGCCAGAATTTCCATCGCGCGAATATGGTAGATAACGACCAGCAATGCCGCCATGCCGCGCAGGATTTGGATGGACTGAAGTTTCATGCCGTCCTCTCGCCAAGTTGCCGCGCATGACAGCAAGAATTCGCATTTTGTAGCAATCAGGTAACGCAGACACCAGACTTTGACCACATCCTGCCGATAGAACTGGCGGCGCCCTAATATTTCACCATATTCAGCATCATGGCCGACGATGAAACCCCCACGCCAAGCGATCAGAGCGAGACGTCAAAGTCCGCGGCCGGGCTGCGCAATGGCGTGAACGTAGCGTTCCGCCAGATCCTGGCGCTGACCGGCCTGATCATGATCGTCGTAGCCATTCCGATTGCGTTCGTGACGCCAATCATTCCGGTGGGCCTGCCGATCGCCATTGTGGGGGTCGTGCTGCTTGGCCGCAATGCTATGTGGGGCCGGCGCTGGATGGAGAGCGTGCTGGCCCGGCATCCTCGCGTCGAGCGCTTTGCCCCTAATTGGCTCATGCGGCTTGTCTTTGGCCGGGATAAGAAAGACCCTTTCAAACCGGATACGTAGAAGCAAATTGCCGCAGATGTGGCGGGTCTGGAAGAAATTCACGTCTGTTTCCGGATCAGGCCTTGAAGCGCCGGGAAATGTCAGCAGTATGCCGGGACCTATCTGCGGACACGGGGCGACAGAAGATGCGGACATTATTTGGGGTGGCGGCTGCCTGCGCGGCAGCCTTGATGCTTTCGGCGTGCGGCGGAGGTGACGATGCCAAGAAGACGGCATCGGCGGACGAGGCGTTCGACCGCAATCCTTATCCCTCTACCTATACGCCCTTTCCGAACGCGCCGGTCCTGATCACGAATGCCACCATTCTGGATGGTGAAGGCAATCTGATCGAGGATGGCAGCCTGCTGTTGCAGGATGGCAAGATCGTTGCCCTCGGTGCCGACATCGAAGCGCCGGACGAGGCCGAGACCATTGACGCCACAGGCCGCTGGGTCACGCCCGGCATCATCGACAATCACAGCCATCTCGGTGTCTATCCTTCGCCCGGTGTCACCGCGCATGGGGATGGCAATGAAATTTCCGGACCTGTCACGGCGGAAGTCTGGTC
Organism: uncultured Hyphomonadaceae bacterium; assembly: GCA_913057945.1. Classification (GTDB taxonomy): domain Bacteria; phylum Pseudomonadota; class Alphaproteobacteria; order Caulobacterales; family Hyphomonadaceae; genus Hyphomonas. The sequence continues at coordinate 137,939 of CAJXOF010000006.1, forward strand.
CGAGCATGGCGTGTGGCCGCAGGATCCGGGCTTCACCCGCGCCATCGCTGGCGGCATCACCTCCCTGCAAGTGCTTCCCGGAAGTGCCAATCTATTTGGCGGACGGGGCGTGATCCTGAAGAACGTGCCCAGCCGGACGGTTCAGGGCATGAAGTTTCCTGACGCGCCCTACACGCTGAAAATGGCCTGCGGGGAGAACCCCAAGCGCGTCTATGGCTATGGCAATGGCGGGTTTCCGGGCGGGGCTCCGTATTCGCGGATGGGCAATGTTGCCGGCTATCGGCAGGCCTGGATCCGCGCAGCCGAATACAAGAGCAAATGGGAAAAGTTCGAAAGCGAAGGCGGCGACCCGCCAACGCGCGATCTCGAACTCGATACGCTGGCCGGGGTCCTGAACGGCGATATCCTCGTGCACATGCATTGCTACCGTGCCGACGAGATGGCGCAAATCATGGATATGTCGAAGGAGTTTGGCTACAAGGTCACCGCCTTCCACCATGCCGTCGAAAGCTACAAGATTGCCGACAAGCTGGCCGAATATGGCGCCTGTTCGTCAATGTGGGCCGATTGGTGGGGCTTCAAGATGGAAGCCTATGACGGGATCCGGGAAAACATCCCGATGGTCCACAAGGCTGGCGCCTGTGCCATTGTCCATTCCGATAGCGAAGTTGGCATCCAGCGTCTCAATCAGGAAGCCGCAAAGGCCTGGTCTGATGGCAAGAAGGTCGGGATCGACATTCCGAAAGAGGTCGCCTGGACCTGGCTGTCCCTGAACCCGGCCAAATCGCTCGGCATTGACGACCGGACCGGCAGCCTGAAACCTGGCAAGATGGCGGATGTCGTCATTTGGTCCGGGGACCCGTTCAGCGTTTACTCCAAGGCCGACCAGGTCTTCATCGACGGCGCGCTGATGTTTGATCGCGACCATCCTGAAACCAATCCTGTCATGGACTTTGAAATCGGCCAGCCTGGTGAAGGAGACCGGAAATGATCCGCACACTACTCACAAGCGTTGCCGCCTTGGGGCTCGCAACCGCGCCTGCGCTCGCCGAAACATTCGTTATTCGCGGTGAAACAGTTTGGACCGGTACCGCGCAGGGCGTGATCGAAAACGGAATTGTCGTCATCGAAGACGACCGGATCGTTTCGGTTGGCGGCTCTGGCACAGAAGTGCCGGACGGCGCGACGGAGATTACGGCGGCGTGGGTCACCCCAGGCCTGATCGCCGCCTTCTCCCAGACAGGTCTGGTGGAAGTCGACGCCGAGGATTCGACCAATGACACAGCTGCGGCGATGTCTGGCTTCTCAGCCGCGCTGAATGCCGCCGATGGCTTCAATCCGGATGCGACCGCGATTGATGTCACCCGCATCGAAGGGTTCACCCGTTTGGTCGTGGCCCCGGACACCGGAAACTCGCTGTTTGCCGGACAGGGTTTTGTGGCGGATGCAAGTGGCGACCTGGATACCGAACTGGACGAAAAAGTCTTCGCCTTCATCAAGCTGGGTGAAGCGGGGGCCGGCCTCGCCGGGGGCTCGCGTCAGTCGGCCATGACGCTGCTTCGCGCTGCGCTGGATGATGCGCGCAGCTATCCTGCGCGCTACATCACCCAGAATGACGGTGCCGTGCTGAACCGGGTCGACGCACAGGCCCTGGCGCCAGCCGCGCGCGGCCAGCAGCTGATCCTTGTCCAGGCGAGTCGCGCCAGCGATCTCAACGCCATCATGGACCTGGCAGAGGATGAGCCGTCGCTGAAATTTGTGATCGTTGGCGCGGACGAGGCGTGGCGCGTGGCCCCGCGGCTGGCTGAAACGGGCACTCCCGTCATCATTGATGCGTTCTCCAATTTACCGGCCTCTTTTGAGAAACTGGCGGCCACGTCGGAGAATGCAGCCCGACTGGCCGAAGCGGGCGCGATCTTTGCCATCGCGAATGTGGGCGATGGTAGCCATCAGGCGCGCCTCGCGACACAGTTGGCCGGCAATGCCGTGGCCAATGGCCTGTCCTTCGATGACGCGATGATCGCGCTGACCAGTGCGCCAGCAGACATTTTTGGTCTCACCGGCTTTGGTCGCCTCGCGCCAGGGGCTCATGCTGATGTGGTGGCGTGGGATGGTGATCCGCTGGAAATCGTGTCCAGTCCTGTTGCCGTCATCATTGATGGTGAGCAGCAGTCAATGGAATCCCGCCAGACCCGTCTGCGGGACCGCTATCTCAACCTCGACGAATCCGAACGGCCCCATGCCTATACGCGGCCGTAAGGAAGACGCGTCCTATTGCTGGGCGCGGGCGTTCAGGTTTTCGATCAGTTCGGGCGTGATGGACCCCGTCACCGCCAGAGACTGATTGCTCTGGTAGTCACGGATGGCGGTGGCTGTATCGGGGCCGAGCGCGCCGTCAGCTGAACCGATGTTGTAGCCCAGTGCTGTTAGTGCCAATTGCGTCGCCCTGACCTGGGCTGGATTTCCGAGATCCCAGGCCTGCGCGCCGAACCGGCCGTTTGCAGCGGCATTTGCGCGGGAGGGGCGCCAGTCTTCCGACTGGAACCGGGCGTGGTTCACGGCTTCCTGGGAAACCCGTTGGGAGAGCTCCATCACCTTAGCGGGTGCGCCGGCATCTCCATTCTTCGCAGCGATCATGAACCAGTAGAGCGCTTCGGTCAGGTTCGGGCTGATGCCCAGACCCTGCTCGTACAGCACGCCCAGATTGTACTGGCTGTCGACGATGCCGAACTCGGCGCCCTTGCGAAACCATTCCACGGCGCCAGCATAGGTCTGGTCGCCACCTTCGCCTTCGGCCATGAAGACAGCAAGGTCATGCATCGCCTTCACATTGCCGCCACGCGCGGCTTTCTCGGTCCAGTCCCGCGCAAGGGTCAGGTCTTTCGGCACGCCCGTGCCTTTTTCATGTAGTTTCGATAACGTGTACTGAGCGATAGGCAGGCCCTTGTCCGCGCTCTCGCGCATCAAGGCGGCGCCCCCCTTGAGATTGCCATCGGCAAGTTGCTGCTGGGCCAGTTGGAACTGCGCAATGCCATTTCCGGTCGCGGCCGCGTTCGCCAATTTGCCCACGGGAGGGATGGGGGCAAAAGTCTTTGCAGGTTCGACGCGCGCACTCGCAAGGACCGGCGTGGGCTCAACCAACTCGATGGAGGCTTCGGTTTCGGCTGCAGGTTCTACCAATTCGGGATCCGAGACACCGGTCTCGGTTTCGAACGGGACTGCCCCAGCCTCTTCAAACAGTAATGCATCTTCAGTTATTGCCGCATCGTTTGTTTGCGGCATATCGGCTTCCGCGACGCTGACTGCCGCCATGTCGGCTGGCGCCGCGACCTCTGCGATCGCCGCAGGTGCCTGCTTGCCGCGAAGATAGAGATATCCGCCTACCGCAGCGCCCGTGATCACCACGGCAGAGGCCGCAGCATAGAGCGGGAGCTTTCCGTTTCCGCCGAGGCGGGCCCCTTTGTCAGCGCGGTCGGTCGACGTTCCGGCACTGAGGTTTGTGTCCTTGCGACCGGAAGAGGCCGCAATGGCGGCGCGACGGGCCATGTCTATGTAATTCGCCGCAGGTTCTTCGGGCTCGGGGGCACTCTCGGCCACATCCTCGGTCTCCGTCAGGGCGCTGACCTCTTCAGCCGTGTCGGTATCTGTGTCGAATTCATCCTCCTCGAAGATATCCGACTCCCGTGCTTCGGTCCGGCTGTCCTCGTAATCGTCAAGGCCGGCCATAGGGTCCAGAGCGACGGCCATCTCGTCATCCTCGGTGTCGGAAAATGCGTCGTAGAAATCGTCTTCCGCATTATCCAGGCCAGAATCGGCGTCCAAATCATCGCTGGCGAGACCGTAGTCTTCCTCATAGGCCTTGGACTGAGGTTCGGCGTCCGTTTCAACCTCGATCTCAACCTCAGCCGGCTCATCCGTTTCGGTCCAGTCGGCCAGGAAAGTTTCGCTGCCGTCTGCAGTGGCTGAGTCCTGCGGCAGGCCTGGCTCGAATTCCGCATCATATTCGTCAGCCAGGAAATCAGAAGAGTTATCGTCCTCCTGGAATTCCTCCAGCAGACGATCAGTCTCATTGATCGCTTCCATTGTTGCCAGATCTTTCGGTTCCGTTTTTGCGGACTCGAATGGCGCAGCCGTGTCTTCCAGCATTTCCAGGCGGGTGGCGAGAGATGCCATTGCCTTCTGGATGGGAGACAGGGACATGGCGGTCTGGGTCTGGACTTCTTCGAGACGTTCCGAGATGCCTGACAGAGCTTCGGACAGTTTCAGGTCCGCCCGCTTGCGGTTCTCGTCGATCTCGCCTGCGAGTGTTTGAAGCGCCTTGTCCTGGCGCGCCTGGAGGCGGCTTGCAACGGTGGCGACCTGATCGCCAATTTGGGAAATGGCTTCTGCGCTGCGTTGCTCGCTGGCGTTCACACGCTTGTCCAGATTTGCCCCGAAGTCTTCCATCCGGCTGCCAACCAAGTCCCCGATACGTTCAATTTCCGAGGAGACCTTGTCCATGTCCTGTGTCTGGCGGTCTTCTCCGGCCGTGAGCTTTTCACGGACATCGTCGAGCCCTGATTTCAGGTCTGCGACAGTTTCCTCGCTGGTGCCCGTCGCGGCGCGCGCAATCTCCTCGGCCAGCTCTGCGCGGGCGGTGTCGACGGTGCTGCGCACGGTCGACATGATTTCTTCAAAGCGCGACTCGAATTCTGCTCGCAGGCGGTCGGCCAGATCAGGCTCGACGGTCTTCGACAGGGTTTCGATCTTTGCGTCGAGATTGTTGAAAGTGGATTCAAGGCTGAGCAGGGCCGCGTCCGTGGTGGTCTCTGCGCGGTTGAGGCGGTCCTGCGTTCGCGTCAGCGTGTCTTCCACGCGTTCCATCGACTGCGCCACACGGGTCTCGACGCCAGCCAGACGCTCATCGGTCTTGTCTACGCCGGAGAGACGAAGGTTCACATGCGTTTCGAGGTTCGATAGCCGGTCAGCCAGTTCGCGTGCGGTGCCTTCGGCGCGCAATTCGGCCTGATCTACAGCGCGTTCGACGCGGGAGGCGGCATCGGAGAGCGTATGCTCGACCTTCACTTCCATGCTTTCGACGCGGTCGGTGAGGTCGGCGAACCCGGTTTCCACCCGGCCCTTGATGGCCTGGGTTTCATTTTGTGCAAGTTCACTTTCCTCGAATACATGGCTGGCAAGCTTGCCCAGCGCCTGTTCGAGAGATTTCAATGCTTCGAGGTTTTCCCGCGAGGAGTCGTCAGCTTCCAGCTTCTGCACCTTCGACTGGAGGGCCGAGTGCGTCTCCTGCAGTTCTTCGATCAGGCCTTCCACATGCCCGGAAATTGCAGCGGAATTCTGCTCGGCGTCTTCCAGTCGGGCGACCAGACCAAGAATGGTGTGATCCATGCCGGTGATGGCGAGCGTGGAGCGGGCTTCGGTCGCTTCGATGCGGCGGGTCAGCTTGTCGAGTGTGTCATTGGCGGCGTTCGGAGTCGGTCGGCGATTCTCAAAGGGATAGGCCACCTCATTGGGCCGTGGCGCTTCCACGGACATCAACAGCCGGTTCAGATATTCCCCTAGGGTAATGCCTTCGGCATGCGCCGCCTCGCGCGCGGCATCACGCGCGCGCTGGTCAATTCCTTTGACGCTCCAGGGCCCCGTCTGGCTCATCCCCACTCTCCTAATAGCGCTCAATTTGCCCGTGATTATTAATCTTCGGGGCAAAAACGTTCAGATTCAGAATCGGTGATGACAGGCACCGCATTAAGGGCAGGTTAAAGGTAAAGAAAAGCCCCGGATCTGGTAACTCTACATGAAGGAGTGGAGAAAATTCGCTATCTCGGAAAAAGTTTACGTTGACGTTCGCGTAAGCCGTGATTTAGATTTGTCGAATGATGACCAACAAGCTCTCCAAGATTTCCGCTGCGGACTCCCGCACCTACACAATTTCCGAGCTTGCTCGCGAGTTCGGTGTGACGCCGCGGGCGCTGCGTTTCTACGAAGACAAGGACATGCTGCATCCCGCTCGTGACGGGATGACGCGCGTCTATTCCAACCGGGATCGCGCGCGGCTGACAATTATCGTCAGGCTGAAGCGTCTCGGCCTGCCGCTTGCGGATATCCGCGAAATTCTCGACCTCTACGTGCTGGATGATGGCCAGCGTGCCCAGATGCGGATGTCGCTCGACAAGTTCCGCAAGCAGGTGAAAGAACTTGAAATCCAGAGGGGCGATATCGACACCGCTCTGACAGAATTGCGCAAGGGCATCTCCTGGCTGGAAACCCAGATCGCCAATACCGGCCCATCTGACGAGAACAAGCGACAGCTTGCGGCGTATGACGAGATTGCCCGCAGACAGCTCGACGAAGTCTGATCTGCGTTGCCCCAAATTGTGCCCCACCTAGCAAATGCTAAGGTGGGGCAAATTCATTTAGACGAGCGCGCCGCAGGTCTCTGCGATTTTGACGCTTGATTGACAGGAAGTACAAGATGCCCCGTTACGACGCGCCAATCCGCGACATGCAATTCATCCTGCAGGAATTGCTGCAGATTCAGAACTACTCAAACTTGCCAGGCTTCGAAGAGGCCACGCCGGACCTTGTTAATGCGATCCTCGAAGAGGGTGGCAAGTTTGCCAAGGAGGTTCTGTTCCCGCTGAACGCTGTCGGCGACCAGCAGGGCTGTGTTCGCAATGACGATGCCAGCGTGAAGACGCCGGACGGCTTTCCGGATGCCTATAAGCAGCTGGTGGAAAATGGCTGGCCGCTCCTGTCGGCCGATCCGTCCATGGGTGGGCAGGGCCTGCCGCATGTCGTCAACATCGCCTGGACCGAGATGGTGTCTTCCGCCAACATGGCCTTCGGCATGTATCCCGGCCTGACGCATGGCGCGTTCCAGGCGCTGATGGCGGGGGGCTCTGACGAGTTGAAGGCAAAGTATGGTCCGAAAATGGCTTCGGCCGAATGGGCCGGCACAATGAACCTCACCGAGCCGCAATGCGGCACCGATCTCGGCCTGATGAAGACCAAGGCCGTGCCGCAGGGCGATGGCACCTACAAGATCACCGGACAGAAGATCTGGATTTCCGGCGGCGAGCAGGACCTCACTGAAAACATCATCCACCTCGTGCTGGCGCGTATCGAAGGCGCGCCGGAAGGCATCAAGGGCGTGTCCCTGTTCGTCGTGCCGAAATACATGGTGGGCGACGATGGCTCACTCGGCGAGCGCAATGCCTGTTCCTGTGGTGGCCTTGAAGAGAAGATGGGCATTCACGGCAACGCGACCTGCGTCATGAACTATGACGGCGCCACCGGCTGGCTGGTCGGCGAAGAGCACAAGGGCATGCGCACCATGTTCGTCATGATGAATGAAGCGCGCCTCGGCGTCGGCCTGCAAGGGCTCTCGCAAGCGGTCATCGCCTACCAGAATGCGGTCGATTTCGCGAAAGACCGTCTTCAGGGCCGCTCCCTGACCGGACCGAAAGCACCGGAGAAGCCTGCCGACCCGATCATCGTGCATCCGGACGTGCGCCGCATGTTGATGGACCAGAAGGCCTTCCTGGAAGGCGCACGTGCATTGACCTACTGGACCGCGTTCCAGGGCGACCTGCAGCATAAATCCCCGGACGAGAAGGTTCGGGAAAAGGCCGGTGACTACATGGCCCTGCTGACGCCGGTCATCAAAGCCTATCTGACCCATATGGGCTTTGAAAAAGCCAATCAGGCACTTCAGCTTCATGGTGGGTCTGGCTTCACGCGCGAGTGGGGCCTTGAGCAGATCGTTCGCGATTGCCGCATTACCCTGATCTATGAAGGTACAAACGGTGTTCAGGCGCTCGACCTGGTCGGCCGCAAGCTGGCCTCCAATGGCGGCCGCGCCGTGTTCAGCTTCTTCGGGGAAGTCGATGAATTCATCAGCTCTGTTGAAGGCAATGCCGACATGGACCCGTTTGTCGAAGGCCTGTCGACGCTGAAGGGGCAGTTGCAGGAAGCCACGACCTGGCTGATGCAGAACGGCATGACCGATTTCAACAATGCCGGCGCATCCAGCCACGACTATCTCCACCTGTTCGGCCTGACGGGACTCGCATTCATGTGGGCAAAGATGGCCAAGGTGGCGCTGGACAAGACGTCGGAAGGTGACCCCTTCTATGACGAGAAGCTGACGACCGGCTATTATTTCGTGGACCGGATGGTGCCGGATGGCGCGGCGCATCTCGCCAAGGTGAAGACAGGTGCGAAATCCATGATGGCCTTGCCGGCTGAGGCATTCTAGGTCGCCATGATGTGAATTTGGATGGCGCGCGCGCTCTGAGCAGGGCGTACGCGCTATCACACAAAAATTTCATACGATTCCCGGCGTTTTGACGTTGGGAGAGGGCTGGGAATTCGCCATGTCCGTCGTTACATGTTTACGTGAACGTAAGCGGTAACCACAAGCCGCGCTTAAGCGGAGGAAGAAGTATGCAGACCAGTCCCCTAGATGTCCCGAAGGCCGCTTGGCGCCAGGATGAAGAGCTCGAAATTTTCTCGGATGCCGTCGGCCAGTTCTTCGAGAAGGAATGTGTGCCGCACGTGCCTCAATGGCGCAAGGACGGCATCGTCCCAATGGAAATCTGGAAAAAGGCTGGCGAGATGGGCCTGCTCGGCGCCTCCGTGCCGGAAGAGTATGGCGGCGCGGGCGGCGACTTCCGCCATGAAGCGATCATCATCGAGCAGCAGCAATGGAAGGGTGTCGACGGGTTTGGCATCACGCTGCACAATGCGATCATCGCCCCTTACATTGTGGCCTATGGCACTGAGGAGCAGAAGCGCCGCTGGCTGCCGGGAATCTGTTCCGGCGATCTCGTCACCGCGATTGCGATGACCGAGCCGGGCGCCGGCTCCGACCTGCAGGGCATGAAGACGACGGCCAAGCGTGATGGCGACGAATATGTCATCAACGGCTCGAAGACCTTCATCTCGAATGGCCAGACCGCAAACCTGATCCTCGTTTGCGTGAAGACGGATCCGACCCAGGGCGCCAAGGGCATTTCAATTGCCATTGTCGAGACTGACAAGGTGGAAGGTTTCCGCCGTGGCCGTAACCTTGAAAAGGTCGGTCAGCATGCCGCTGACACATCCGAGCTGTTCTTTGACGATGTGCGCGTACCGGCATCCAATTTGCTTGGCGAAGTCGAGGGCAAAGGCTTCATCCAGCTGATGCAGAAACTGCCGCAGGAGCGCCACATCATCGGTCTGCAGGGCGTCGGCATGATCGAGCGGGCGATCCACGAAACCGTCGAATATGTGAAAGGCCGCAAGGCGTTCGGCGGGACGATCTTCGATTTCCAGAACACCCAGTTCAAGCTGGCCGAATGCAAGACCGAAGCGACCGTCGCCAAGGTGTTTGCCGATCACTGTACGGAGCGCCTGCTCAAGGAAGAACTCGACGCCGCCACCGCGTCCATGTCGAAATACTGGATCTCTGATCTCCAGTGCAAGATCATCGACGAGTGCCTCCAGCTGCATGGCGGCTTCGGCTATATGGATGAGTATCCGATCGCACAGATGTATGCAGATGCGCGCGTTCAGCGTATCTATGGCGGCGCCAACGAAGTCATGAAAATGCTGATCGCGAGGACGCTCTAGTTTCCAATGCCTGACAGTCATCTCATTCGTGATGTCTTCCCGAAGCCGAGCCCGTCCTCGACATCGCTTGGCTTTGAACTCCTGGCACTCGACATGAAAACGCTGACAACCCGGGTGCGCTTTGAGGGCCGCCCGGAGTTCTGCAATCCGACGGGCGTCATCCAGGGCGGCTATCTTGTCGCCATGATGGATGATACGATTGGCATGCTCGCCGGGATGAAAGCGGGCAAGACGAAGCTGCCTTCGACGGTTGATTTGCATACCCACTTTTTACGCCCTGTCCGCAAGGGCGTCATCGAAGTTACGGCGCGTTTAAGGAATGTCGGCCGCGCCATGTTGTTCGCGGAAGCCGAACTGTTTGATTCCCGTGGCAAGGAAGCTGCCCGTTCCACCGCGAGCCTGACCCTCAATCCGGTATTGAAACCGGCAACCTGATTTTACGTTTTAGAAGGAGCCTCTCCAATGACTGAAGCCTATATCTACGACGCGGTGCGTACGCCCCGCGGTAAAGGCAAGAAAAGCGGATCGCTGCACGAAATCACCGCGCTCAGCCTAGCGACCCAAGTCCTGCAAGCCATCCGTGACCGGAATGAACTCGACACGTCCAAAGTGGACGATGTTGTCCTCGGCTGCGTTAGCCCGGTGGGCGAGCAGGGTGCAGACATCGCGCGCGTCGCCGTGCTGAATGCCGACTACGCTGAAACGACCGCAGGCGTCCAGGTTGACCGCTTCTGCGCCTCCGGCCTCGAAGCTTGCAACATGGCCGCGTCCAAGGTCATGACCGGCGAGGCCGACATGGCTATCGGCGGCGGTGTTGAAAGCATGAGCCGCGTGCCAATGGGCGCGTCTGGTGGCGCGTGGTCTTCCGACCCGCAAGTCGCCCTCAAGACATACTTCGCCCCGCAGGGCATTGGCGCTGACACGATCGCCACCAAGTATGGCTTCTCCCGTGATGACGTCGACGCCTTTGCCGTCGAGAGCCAGAAGCGCGCTGCAACGGCCTGGAAAGAAGGCCGCTTTGCCAAATCCATCGTTCCGGTGAAAGACCAGATGGGCGGCATCCAGCTGGCTCATGACGAGCACATGCGCCCGGACGCCGACATGCAGTCGCTCGCCGCGCTGAACCCCTCCTTCGCTGGCATGGGTGCCATGGGCTTCGATGAAGTCATCAAGCAGCGCTATCCTGAACTCGAAGCCATCAACCATGTCCACCATGCCGGTAACTCGTCCGGTATCGTGGATGGCGCTTCGGCGGTCCTGTTTGGTTCGAAGGAAATGGGCGAGAAGTTCGGCCTCAAGCCACGTGCACGCATCCGCGCCATGGCGTCCATCGGCTCCGAGCCGGGCATCATGCTGACCGGCCCGACCTATGTATCCCAGAAGGTGCTCAAAAAGGCCGGCATGGAAGCAAGTGACATCGACCTTTACGAACTGAATGAAGCCTTTGCATCGGTCGTCCTGCTGATGATGCAGAACCTCAACATCCCGCATGAAAAGATGAACGTGAATGGCGGCGCCATCGCTATGGGCCACCCGCTCGGCGCGACCGGCGGCATGATCCTCGGCACGATGGTCGATGAACTGGAGCGCTCCGGTAAGGAAACTGCTCTTGTCACCCTTTGCGTCGGCGCCGGCATGGGCACCGCCACGATCATCGAACGCGTTTAATCAAGACACAGACGAACGGAATACACGATATGGAACTCGAAACATTCGGTTGGGACGTCGATGGTGACGGCATTGCGCACGCAGTCTTTGACGTGCCGGGCCGCAGCATGAACACGCTGACGGCAAAAGCTGTCGCTGATATCATCGCGATCTCCAAGGAAGTCGCGTCCAATGACGCTATCAAGGGCCTGGTGATCTCGTCGGGCAAGCCAAGCGGTTTCTGCGCCGGGGCGGACCTTGGCGAAATGAACCAGAGCGCTGGCGCCGGAAAGTCCCCTGCGGACATGTCCGAAGCCGAGCTGAAGAAGGCGCAATTCGATCGCGGCTTCTCTCTCAACAAGACGCTGCGCGAACTGGAAACCTGCGGCAAGCCGGTGGCCGTTGCGCTGAACGGCCTTGCCCTTGGCGGCGGTCTCGAAGTGGCGCTGGCCTGTCATTACCGCGTCGCGGCGAATGACAATCCCAAGCTGCAATTCGGCCTGCCGGAAGCCAAGATCGGTCTCCTGCCCGGCGCTGGCGGCACCCAGCGCCTGCCACGCCTGATCGGCGTTCAGGCTGCTCTGCCGCTGATCTTGCAAGGCGAAAGCTTCAATGCCGAGAAGGCGCTCACGATGGGCGTCGTCCAGGAACTCGCTCCGTCGTCCGAAACGGTCGACAAGGCGAAGGCCTGGGTCAAGGCCAATCCGAAGGCGCAAGCGCCCTGGGATGAAAAAGGCTTCAAGGTTCCGGGCGGCGTCGTCCATCGCAGCCCCGGCGCAGGTCAGGTCGCGACCATGTCCAACGCCATGCTGATGGCCAAGACCTATGGCAACTATCCGGCCCAGAAGAACATCCTGTCCTGCATCTATGAAGGCATTCAGGTGCCGATTGATGCCGGTCTCCGGATCGAGACGCGCTACTTCATCAACACGCAGCAGCGCCCGGAAGCGAAAGCCATGATCCGGTCCCTGTTCCTGTCGATGCAGGAATTGTCCAAAGGCGGTAACCGCCCGGCCGGTCATCCGAAGACGGAGTTCAAGAAGATCGCTGTCGTCGGCGCAGGCCTGATGGGCGCAGGCATTGCCTATGTCCAGGCCAAGGCTGGTATCCCGACCGTGCTCGTCGATGTTTCGAAAGAGAATGCCGAGAAGGGCAAGGATTATTCCCGCCGTCTCGTCGAGAAGGCCGTCTCGCGTGGCAAGTCCACGCAAGAGAAGGGCGACGCCTTGCTCGACCTGATCACAACGACGGACAATTATGACGACGTCAAAGGTGCCGACCTGGTCATCGAGGCCGTGTTCGAAAATGTCGAACTGAAAGCCCAGATTACCAAGATGGCAGAAGCCGTGCTCGACACTGATGCGGTCTTTGGCTCGAACACGTCCACGTTGCCGATCACGGGTCTCGCAGAAGCATCTACGCGCCCAGAGAACTTCATCGGCATCCACTTCTTCTCGCCGGTCGAGCGCATGGGGCTCGTTGAGATCATCAGCGGTGAAAAGACCAGCGAAGCGACGCTTGCCAAGGCGGTCGACTATGTGCTGGCCATCCGCAAGACGCCGATTGCCGTCAATGACAGCCGCGGCTTCTACACCTCGCGCTGCTTCGGCACCTATACGCGCGAAGGCATGGAAATGCTGGCCGAAGGCATCAAGCCGGCGATCATCGAGAATGTCGGCCGTCAGTCCGGCATGCCGATGGGCCCACTGGAAGTTTCTGACTCGGTCGGTCTCGACACCGCACTGAAGGTGACGCGGGCAACCGCCGAGGCCGCCGGCATCGATCTGCAGACGGATGACCGGACGCAGTTCCTCGCCTGGCTCGTGGAAGACCAGGAGCGTGTGGGCCGCAAGGCCGGCAAGGGCTTCTACGACTACAATGAAAAGGGCAAGCCGGAACGCCTCTGGCCAGACCTGAACACGCAGCTTGAAGTGAAGGTGGATGAATGCCCGCCGGATCTCAAGAAAGAGCTGACCAACCGCTTCCTGATCCGTCAGGCCGTAGAAGTGGCCCGTTGCTTCGAAGAGGGTGTTATCACCGATGCACGCGATGCCGACATCGGCTCGATCCTCGCCTGGGGCTTTGCGCCGTATACTGGCGGCTGCTGCTCCTACATCGACCTGATCTGGGGCATCAAGGAATTCGTCGCCGAGGCCGACAAGCTCGCGGACAAGTATGGCGACCGGTTCCGTCCGGGCGATCTGCTCCGCGACATGGCATCCAAGGGCGAAGGCTTCTACGACCGCTTCCCACCAGCCGGTAAAGCCGAGAAAGCTGCGGCGTAAATATTTGTCGCCGAATATTTTCGCATCTCAAGCGAACATTGAAGGACCGGTCGTGATTGTTTCACGATCGGTCTTTTTTTGTTGTTGACCCTGGCAACCAATGCGGGAAATGTGTTCTCGCGATCATTAAAGATCGCGGGGAAAATGGGGAGGATTCCATGCTGAAATATGTTGCGGTCGCTGTGGCCGTGCTAACGCTTGGCGCGTGCGAGACAACGTCTAGCCGTCCGTATACACCGTCGACTGCCAACATCATGGCGTTTCAGTCTGCTCTGAAAGGTGATGAGCAGAAGGTCCAGTTGGCTGAGTTTACCACCGCAGAGGATGTCGAAGGCGAAATGACTTGCCGGGCGCTCGGCGCTTTGGAAGTGGCGCCCGGAAAAGCCCCGGTGGCTTTTATTGAAGGCGCGATGCGTGACGAACTCTTTGCTGCTGGTGTCTATGACCAAACCGAGGGAACCACCATTAATGGCGAAATCACACAGCTTGATTTCAATTCATTTGGTACCGGGTCTTGGAAGATTGGTCTCAATCTGTCGTCCGAAGTCGCGCCTGAGGGCTACGAAGTCTCTACGGACTACAGCTTTAAAACGAGCTATTCGGCGCTCAAAGCTTGCCAGAACGTGATCGATGCTTTCACGCCGGCGGTACAGGAACTCATTGGCAAGGCGGTAGCCGACCCCCAGTTCACCACGCTTGTTACCGAATAGAGTTTCAATCACTCACATATTGTGAGGTCGAATTACGAAAGGGCCGGAGCAGCGATGCTCCGGCCCTTTTTTCTTCAGTTGTCTGATTGCCTAGCGCTTGGCGCGGGACCACCAGCCGGAGCGTTTGGGCTCTGCTTTCTTGGCCGGCTTGGCTGCAGGCTCAGGAGCTGGTTCGGGCGCAGCCTGTTCGGCCATGGCGGGTTCGGCCTCTGGCTCGGGCTTTGGTTTCGCCGCAGGCGTCTCGGCCACAGGTTCTGGTTCGGCTTCAACGACCGGCTCAGCTTCTGGCGCAGGCTTGGTCTTGGCCGCTTCACTGGCGTCATCCTCACCGCTGGTGTCAGCGGCCACATCTGCGTCCTTTTTCCTGGCACGTGAGCGGCGGGGGCGCTTCGGCTTGGCTGGCTTCTCTTCGCTGTCGGCTGCGGCATCTTCCGTGTCGGCCTCAGACGGAGCGGCCTCTTCAATCTGTGCCTTGGCCGGCGCGTCTTCCACAGCGGGTTCTTCGCTTACCTTGGCTTCGCTCGGCGGAATATCGTCCAGCATTTCCGGAGCACTCGCAGCGAGGCCGTCCAGATAGGCACCGCCATCTGCTGGCGCTCCATCGGCTGCCTCGGTGCGGGTGTCTGAAGACCGGCGCCGCCGACGACCTCCGCGACGGCCCCGGCGGCGGCGCTTGCGAGGGGCGCCATCCTCTGAGTCGTCGTCGGTGTCTGATGTGGCTTCGGCGCTGTCGTCGCTGTCTTCATCGGCATCCTCGCCGTCAAGCTTGGCTTCGTCATCCTGCGACTCGGCTGCTTCCTGTTTCCGGCCACGCCCGCCCCGGCGCCGGCGGCGCTTGCGGCGGGTGCCAGTGGAGTCTTCGTCTTGTTCGGAGGACGCTTCGGCGGTGGTGTCGTCTTCGCTCTCGTCGTCTTCATCCTCGTCATCGCTGACAATTTGCTTGCTTGGCTTGGCGAGCGAGCGGGGGGGCTTGCGCTTCTTCGGCTTGCCGTTCGGGTCACGCTCGGCATCGATCACGAAGTCGCCCGGAAGCATGTCTTCGGAAGAGTGGATGGAGACGGCAAAGCCAGCCATCCGCTCGACTTCGACCAGGGCTTCCCGCTTGTTGTTCAGCAAATAGAGCGCGACATCGGTTGGAGCCTTCACGGAGATGGCTTTCAGTCCACCCATGGAGGCGCGCGCCTCGATGGCCCGGATCAGCTGCAGCGCAGCCGACGGGATCGAGCGGCGACGGCCGGTGCCGTTACACGCTTCGCACGGATCGGAAGTTGCCTGCAGCACGCCCTGACGGCGACGCTGGCGGGAGATTTCCATCAGGCCGAACTGCGAGATGCGACCGTGCTGGACGCGGGCGCGGTCCACCTTGAGGTGGTCCTTCAGCTTCTTCTCGACGGCGCGATTGTTCTTGTTCTCATCCATGTCGATGAAATCGATCACGATAAGACCTGCCAGATCACGAAGGCGCATCTGGCGGCAGGCTTCTTCAGCCGCTTCCAGGTTTGTGCGCAAGGCGGTCTGCTCGATATTGCGCTCGCGGGTCGATTTGCCGGAGTTCACGTCAATCGCGACCAGGGCTTCAGTCTGGTTTATGACGAGATAGCCGCCGGATTTCAGCTGGACGGTCGGGGAGTAGATGGAATCGAGCTGCTGCTCGACGGCTTCCGCCACGAAGAGCGGATCTTCTTCCTTCCATTGCTGAACCTTCTTGGATTGGCTCGGCATGATCAGCTTGGCGAGATCCTTGGCCTCCCGATAGGCGTCCTCGCCATGGACAAGGACTTCCTCGATATCCTTGTCGAACATGTCTCGCATGGCCCGGTGGACGAGCCCGCCCTCGGCATTGATCAGCATCGGCGCTTCGGATGTCAGCGTCTTCTCGACAATGTTTTCCCACAGCTTGGAGAGGTACTCATAGTCGCGCTTGATCTCGGCCTTGGTGCGCTTGGCACCAGCGGTCCGCACGATCAGGCCCATGCCATCCGGCACATCCAGTTCGGAGACAATGGATTTCAGGCGCTTGCGGTCGGCGCCATTGACGATCTTGCGGGAGATGCCCCCGCCGCGCGGCGTGTTGGGCATCAGGACTGAATAGCGGCCGGCGAGGGAGAGATAGGTGGTGAGGGCGGCGCCCTTGTTGCCACGTTCTTCCTTGACGACCTGAACCAGCATCACCTGGCGGCGACGGATGACTTCCTGGATCTTGTAGCGCTTGGAGATCGATGCCCGGCTGGACTTCTTGCGGCGCGGCGTAGAGGCGGCCTTGGCTCCACCGCCATTTTCCTCAGAGGAATCTTCGGACTCATCAGAATCCTCGTCGTCCGCGTCATTGTCAGCTTCATCGATGTCGTCGAGGTCGGCGCCATCGCCGTCCTCATCATCTTCGTCTTCGATCTGGGCAGCGGCTTCTTCGGCCGCTTCTTTCAGCAGCGCTTCGCGGTCTTCCGCTGGCAGCTGGTAATAGTCGGGGTGGATTTCGCTGAACGCCAGGAAACCGTGGCGATTGCCGCCATACTCAACGAAGGCTGCCTGCAGGGAAGGCTCTACGCGCGTTACCTTTGCAAGGTAGATGTTTCCGCGGAGTTGTTCGTTGCCAGTTGTTTCAAAGTCAAAGTCGTCGACCTGACCATTGTTGACGATCGCAACACGGGTCTCTTCCGTATGCGAGGCGTCGATTAGCATGAGTTTGCTCATGTAAAGGAACCTTATGAGCCGGCGCGGCGGCTGTGGATGCGTCAACGCACCTCGAGCCAGCCGCAAGGCCGGTCTGTAAATTTAGGGGGAGGATACGGTCACGCCGACCCGACTGCCCCATGGGCAGTACAGGAAAATCGGTTTTGACTACTGTACCCGCGTACATCTTCTCTGCTTTCCGGAGCGCGGCGCCCGCTTGCCTTTTCGGTGAAGCCGGGATCGCTGTCGCGACGTTGGGAAACTTGCTTGGTAGGCCTGATTGGCAGCTACCGGACGATACTGCCCAATTTTGACCGTTAAGAAAAGACCAAAAAGGGCGCTGAGGCTGTGTAATACGTATCCTGTGGTCAATGCTGGGTTAATATTCGGTCTGGTAGGGAAAACCCTCGAATCCGGAATACATGAGTTCTGATGACTTTTATACGCCTTCTTTGCCTTGTAATCCCCTGTCTCTGCGCGGGTTTTGCCGCCTCGGCGGATATCAGCCGCGTGCAAGTGGTGGGCAATGGAGAACCGACCCGAATCACGGTCTGGGCAGATTCAGAGCAGGAGGGCCGCGCCTTCCTCGCCGAATCGGGCGACGCGCGCAGTCTCGTGCTGCCGATTCAGGGGCCGGTAACCCCGGCAGTGGGCGATGGCGGCGGTGGCGTGGCCACATGGGCCTTGTCCGAAGGCGCGCTCAGCTTCGCGCTTGAGCACCCCCTGATGGTTGCCCGTGTCCTGTCCCTGCCACCCGCAGGCAACGAGCCCTCCTACCGCGTCATCATTGACTTGCAGACCGTCTCCGAAGCCCGATTCAGCAGCGCGGCGAAGAAGGATATGCGCAAGTTGGCCACCTACCAGGCCAAGCAACGCAAGGAAGAACTCGCCATTGAACTTGCCTCGCTGCGTCCCGATGCGCCGCTTCCCGCGTCCCATCGCCTCTCTGGTCAGTCCTATACAGTCGTCATCGATGCCGGTCATGGCGGCAAGGATCCGGGTGCCTCGGCAATCACCGGGGGGATGGAAAAGGACATCACACTGCGTGCGGCATTGGCGCTGAAAAAGATAATTGAGGTCGATCCACGCTATACAGTGCGCCTGACTCGCGACACCGACGTCTATGTTGACCATGAAGTGCGCGTCAGCATGGCGCGTGACTGGGGCGCCGACCTGTTCATTTCCCTGCATGCCGATGCGGCGGGCAATCGCGAAGTGGCGGGCGCGTCAGTCTACACGATCAGTGCCAATGGCGAACGCCGGATCGACAAGGAAGCCAACCGCAACAATTGGCGTATCCCGCTTGAGGATGGTGCACCCCAGCGCGTCAGCAGCATTCTCGAAGACCTCGTGAAACGTGAAACCAAAACGCACTCGTCCGAGTTTGCGGAGATGCTGTTGCCGGAACTGGAAAAGTCCGGCCCCGTCCTTCGCAATACGCATCGTGAGGCAGGCTTCTACGTCCTGCTCGCGCCGGATGTCCCGGCTGTCCTGTTGGAGATGGGCTTCGTGACCAATCGCGCCGATGCCCGGCGCTTGCAATCGGACCGCGACCTGCGCAAGGCCATGTCGGCCGTCAAGCGCGGGATCGACCGGTTCTTCGACAAGCAGGACATCCTGCTGGCGGGGCAGGGGTAGAGCGGGGGAAATCCCTTGCGGCAGCGCACCGATACTGAGAAGTTGGCCTTATGATCTTGTTGCGTTGCATTGTGGTGTCGTCACTTCTGGCGCTTACAGCTTCCTGCTCAAACAGCGGGGGGCTGCGCCATCTCGACCCGTCACTTATCCACAATGGACGTCCGACAGAGGCCGAAGCCTATAGCGATTTCCTGATCGCCCGCTTCGCCGCGATGACCAACGACCCACAGAAGGCCGCAGAGCACTATGCCCTGGCGATCGACACGGCACCGGAGAAATCGGGCATAGCTGATCGCGCCCTGTTCGCTTCGCTTCTGTCCGGCGATTATCGGGAAGGGGTCCGACTTGCCCAGCGTGCAAATGCGCTCGGCAGCGAAGCGGCCCTGGTTCGATTGACCCTGGCGGTCGAGGCCCTGAGGGTAGGCCGGGACGACGACGCCCGTCCGATGCTGGAACAGACCCGGTTTGGCCCGTTCAACCGGATGATTGCGCGGGGCCTCTCGGCCTGGCGTGTCGTCGATACGCAGGGAACTGATGCGGCGGTGCGCTATCTTGAGGATGGCTTGTCAGGCGATCCGCGACTGGACAGCGCAACCCTCTACATGATGGGCCTGATCGAGATGTCCGCCGGTAATGATGACACGGCGCTGTCGGTCTTCAACACGCTTTGGGAATCCGGGGCACGCCTCGCGGTTGGCGTTGAGGCGCATGCGCAGCTCCTGGCGTCTCGTGGCCAGCGCGCCGAGGCGCTCGAAATTCTCAACACTTTCGACGAAACTGTTGGCCACAACGCCTCCATTGCGCGCCTGCGCAAAGCGATAGAAGCGGGCGAAAGGATCAAGGTCCGGCGGCTGAACCCGGATGAGGGGGCGGCATTGGCGGTCTATGTTCCCGCCGCCGCCCTGATGAGCCAGACTGATGATGACGTGTCGGCAGTCTATTTCGTTCTGGCCCTGGCCCTGGATTCAGACCTCCACGTCGCCCGGTCGCTCTGGGCGCAATCGCTGTCGAATGCCGAACGCTGGGACGAAGCCATCTCCGTGCTCGCGCGCATTCCGGACACGTCGGCCTTCTATGCTACATCCCGCGGCCAGATCGCCTGGGCGTTGCAGCGCAGTGGGCGCAGCCAGTCGGCGCTGGCCGTGGCGGCCGAGGCGCTGGACCATTCACCTGACCGGGGCCTGAAAGTGCAACTGGCCGATTTGTATCGCACCGTGGGCCGGCAGGCTCAGGCCGCGGAATTGCTGGACCAGATCATTCGAGAGGATGCGCGCTATAACCGCGAAGACTGGCGACTGTTCTTTGCGCGCGGCGTATCCCGCGGCGAACTCGGCGATTGGGCGGACGGCGAACGCGACCTGCTCAAGGCGTTGACCCTGGAGCCGGACGATGCGTCATTACTGAACTATGTCGGCTATTCCTATGTAGATCGCGGAGAGCATCTGGATTTGGCCATGGACATGATCCGGCGAGCAGCCGAGATGGAGCCGAATGCCGGGTATATCATCGACAGTCTCGGCTGGGCGCACTACCGCCTTGGCAATTATGAGCAGGCGACCGAACACCTCGAACGGGCGGTGGAGCTGGAACCCGGTGACCCGGTCGTGAACGATCATCTGGGGGATGCCTATTGGCAGACCGGCCGCAAGCTGGAAGCACGGTTCCAGTGGCGGCGTTCCCTGACCCTCGACCCTACAGATGGGGAGCGTGACCGAATCGAAGCGAAATTGGTGGCCGGACCAAGCATCCCGCTGGTGAAACAGGCGGAGTCCGACGCGGGCGTCCAGCTTCCCAAGCCAGTCCGCCCCTAGCCGGGTATGGCGATCTGAGATGCTGACATCCCTCGCACCTGCCAAGGTCAATCTGTTCCTGCATGTTGGCGCCGTTCAGGAGAATGGCCGACACCCGCTCGACTCTCTCGTCATGTTTGCAGGCCCGGACGCGGCCGACCGTGTTTCTGTGGAACCGGCTGATACGCTGACGCTCGATATTGCTGGCCCATGCGCCGGCCATTTGGATGCCGGTGACGATAATCTGGTGCTTCGTGCGGCCCGTGCTCTCTGCACCAAGGAGGGCAGGGCACTCGGCGCCACCCTCACACTCGACAAGCATTTGCCGGTCGCGGCAGGAATCGGAGGCGGCTCGGCTGACGCTGGCGCGGCTTTGCGGGTCCTGCAGGAGCTTTGGTCATTGGACCGCGATCTGGTCAGCCAGGTGGCGGCGCCCCTCGGAGGAGACGTGCCCGTCGCGCTGGCAGGGCGCACTGCCCTGATGCAGGGCGAAGGCGAAATTGTCCGCGCCCAGACGGGCCTGCCCCGACTGCCTGCCATGCTGGTCAATCCGGGCCTCGATTGCCCTACGGGACCTGTCTTCCGCGCCTTCGATGAGGGGGGCGGAGGAGCCGGTTTTGCCGCGCTTGAGACCGTGCCTGATTTGCCCTCGCCCGCAGAGGTAATCGAATGGCTGAAGGACCAGCGCAACGATCTTGAACCGCCGGCAATCCGGCTCGTTCCGGAAATTCGGGACGTGCTGGACGCCCTGACCGTGACACCGGGTGCCCGACTTGCGCGAATGAGCGGTTCGGGCGCCACTTGTTTTGCGCTGTTTGAAACGATTGAAGCCGCCCGCTCCGCCGCGAGGGCCTTTGAACGCGCGCACCCGTCATGGTGGATTCGCGCAACAAGTTTGGGGGATGCGCCGTGACAATTCTATATTTGATCGCTGGTTCGGCCCTGATCTCCTTTGTGCTCTGCACGCTCATGCGCCGCGTGCCCCTGCTCGACGCTCCGGATGGCGGCCGCAAGCAGCAGAAGGTACCAGTGCCCCGAACGGGCGGCATCGGCATCCTCGGTGCAATCCTGATGACGCTTGCCGCGTTTGCGCTCTTGTCCGACCCCGCGCCCCTCAACGGGATGGGGGCCGGCCAGTTCCTGTTCGTGGTGGCGCTCGTCCTCACGCCCTGGGTGATCGGGTTTCTCGATGACTGGCTTGGCTTGTCGGCGCTCCTCAAGCTTGTGCTGCTATGTGGCTGGGCGCTCGTCGCCGCGATTCCGTTTTTCATGTCTGGCGGGGCAAACGGGTGGCTGATCGGACTGGCCGTGATCGCCTGGCTGATCGTGATCACCAATGCCGTCAATTTCATGGACGGGGCGAATGGCCTGGCCATGGGATCGGTGGCGATCATGTATCTGGGGCTGTTCCCGCTTTTTGCGGTGCTGATGCTCTGCTTTGGCAATTGCGTGCGGGATCCGGCCGGCGAGTTCGCCATGGTCACGCAGTTCGCCATGTTTGGTGCCGTGCTGGGCTTTCTCGTCTGGAACATGCGCGGCGTGCTTTATGCCGGCGATTGCGGCTCCCTTGGCGCTGGCGGATTGTTTGGCCTGATGGCGGTCTACCATCTGGGCGAGGGTATGGATGGCGTTCGCGCTGCTCTTTTGGGCCTAACGCTGGCGCTGCCATTCCTGATCGATGTCTTGCTGACCCTGGCCTGGCGCAGCTTGAAGGGACGCAATCTGTTACAGGCGCATACCGACCATGCCTATCAGCGGCTGATCGCGCGGGGGTGGGGCCATGTTGGTGTGGCGGCATTCTGGTGGAGCATGACGCTGATCTGCGCCATCATGGGGGTGGTCACCCTGTTCGGCGCCGCAGAGTCGGCGGAACAGACGAATGTCTTTCCTGCCCTGCAACTGGTTACGCTGCTTGCGCTTGCGGCCATCGGGACAGCTTTCTGGTCGCTGGAGCGCTTTCGCGCTCAGTAGGCTCGGCTCACACAGAAATCTGTCAGCTCTTCAAGGGCGCGGCGATAAGGCGATTCATCAAGCGTTCTAAGTGCCCCCTTGGCGAGCGCAGCATAGGCCTCGGCTTCCTGTACGGTCGCTTCGGCGGCCCCGGTGGCGCGGATCAGGTGAACCGCATGAGCGAGGTCTGCGTCCTGCTGGGTTTCCGGGTTCATGGCCCGATCCCAGAACAGACGGTCCTCATCTGAGCCGCGACGTTTCGCGATGATGATCGGCAATGTGATCTTGCACTCGCGGAAATCGTCGCCGACGGACTTGCCGATGACGGATGTGGTGCCGCCATAATCCAGCACATCGTCGATGATCTGGAAGGCAAGGCCGAGATTCTTGCCATAGGTGGCGAGGGCATGCGCGTGGCGGTCACCGCCGACCGACATGGCGCCGGTTTCCGCAGCAGCTTCGAACAGCGCGCCAGTCTTGGCCTCGATGATGGCCAGATAGTCCTCGGTGGGCAGGTCACGGGCCTGCATCGCTGCCAATTGGCGAACTTCGCCCTCGGCAATGACTGTTGAGGCTGTTGCCAGCCGATTCAGGATTTCGAGACTGTTGGTTTCGACCAGCAGGTTGAAGGCGCGCGCAAACAGAAAATCCCCGACCAGAATCGAGGCCTTGTTGCCCCAGATCGCTTTTGCGGCGGGCTTTCCGCGACGCAAATCGCTCTCATCGACCACATCATCGTGCAGCAGGGTGGCCGTGTGAATGAATTCCACGGCCGCCGCGAGGGCATGAGTGGCCTTGTTGGGCTCTCCGACTGCATGGGCGGAAATCAGCGTGATCAGGGGCCTGAGCCGCTTACCGCCTGCCGAAACGATATAGCCCGATAGGTCCGGGATCACGGAAATCGGGCTCGCTGCGCGGGTGGCCAGCAAAGTTTCGACTTCACCGAGGTCTTTGGCCACAAGCGCCTGCATTCGATCCACGATGGAACCGACGGCCTCTTTGCCTCTTGGTTTTGGCGAAAGGGTCACGTTGTTACTGGCTCCCATCATTTCTCTGACGAAATGGGAAATAGTCTTAGGATGAGTTCGCATCAAGCGCGCCGTGGCACCCCGACGCATCTGACGGCGATGTGTTGTGGCGAAACCTCGCTCGGTATGCGAAACATATAGTCAATTGGATCGTTGAGAATACTCCAACAAGGAAAGGTTCCCACATGAAGCCATATGCAATCCTGATTGCCGCCAGCCTGCTTGCTGCGTGCGCGTCGAACGCCGCCTATGGGCCAGCCTCAAAATCCGGAGCCATGGGCTATTCCAGCCAGCAGATCGAAACCGGACGCTACCAGGTCTCCTATACGGATTCCGACCCCTCCCGTGCGCGCGACCGGGCGCTGCTCCGGGCAGCCGAACTAACCCTGCAGGAAGGCTCCGACTGGTTTGAGATCACCAGCAGCTTTACGGACCAGTCCGAAGAGGGCCGCAGCGGCGGCTCCAGTGTCTCGATTGGCGGGTCCTCCGGCTCGTATGGCCGCAGCAGCAGTGTCGGTGTTGGCGTAGGGATCGGCATTCCTATCGGCGGGAGCACCAGCGGCGCGGTGACGGAAGTCCTCGAAATCATGACTGGCAAGGGTGCCAAGCCCGACCGTCCGGCGGTGTATGATGCCCGTTCGGTCGACATCAATCTGCGAGGAACGGTGACCGAATGAAGGAAGTCTTCCGGACCAACGATCTCGTCAAACTGAGCTATATCGAGCATCTGCTACAGGAAGCTGGTCTCAAATATTTTATTGCCGACCAGCATATCTCGGCTGTGGAAGGCAATATCGGGGCGTTCCCGAGGCGCGTCATGGTGCCAGAAGAGCTTCTGCAAGCGGCCGAAACGGCGCTCTCAGAAGTCGAACGCGGCTAGTGGGCGGGATTACGGAAGACACGCTCTACCAGGGACGGGTTACACTGTTCCAACCCGAAAAGGGATTCAGGGCCAGCACGGATTCGCTGATGCTGGCTGCTGCGCTGCCGGAAAAACCGGGCGGAGACGCGCTTGAGATCGGGTGCGGATGTGGCGCCGCGCTTTTGACGGCGGCATTCCGCCTGTCACAGATGCGTGTGACAGGCGTCGATATCGATGAGGGCATGACCAGCCTTGCGCAGCAATCTGTCTCGTCCAACCAGTTCGAAGACCGGGTCTGTGTGGAAACGGGCAATGCCGCCGAATGGGTGCGCGACAAGGAAAACCGGTTCGACGTTGTCTTTGCCAATCCGCCCTATTTCGAACCTGGCCGGATTTCGGCGCCGGGCGCAGAGAAAACAGGGGCTTACCTCGAATCGCTTAGCCTGGATGGCTGGATCAAGGCGATGGCCTTTGCGGCCCGGCCCCGCGCGCCTATCGTTATCATCCATCGCGCCGCTGAACTCGCCCGGATTCTGTCTGTTCTGGATCGGCTCACAGGGGAGATCACTGTCTTGCCGATTGCATCCAGGCATGGCGAAGAGGCCCGCCGGGTATTGGTGCGTGGGCGCAAGGGGCTGAAGCGCGGGCAGGTGCATTTGCTGGCACCGCTTCTCACTCATACAGTAGAGGGACAGGCCAGCCCGGAGCTCAACGCGATTCGGGATGGCGAGGCCATCAACTGGTAGTCCGGTTTTTCTGGGAATTGCCACAATTTCAGTCTAGGATCGCGATTAGGGTAGGGCGCAGAAAAGGAGTTGGCCATGTTCGGCTTTTTGTTCTTTGGCTTCCTGTTTATCGGTCTGGTCCTGGCGATGCTCGGTCATGGCGGTTTCTATCGCAAGGTCACCGGGCGCGGTGCCGGATCGAATGACCATGAAGATTCGCGCGGGTCTTTCTGATCGCATTCCCGTGCTTGCCTCGCCTTGCGCGCGGCTGTAACCCGGCACGCAATCGATATCCGGATCCGAGCCATGACCGCACCCAAGGCACACGCCAAACCGAAATCCTTTCAGGACCTCATCCTGACGCTCCAGGCCTATTGGGCCGACAAGGGATGCGCGATCCTCCAGCCCTATGACATGGAAGTCGGCGCTGGAACGCTGCACCCGGCCACTGTGCTGCGGGCGCTGGGGCCTAAGAACTGGCGGGCGGCCTATGTCCAGCCGTCGCGCCGCCCGAAGGATGCGCGTTATGGCGAGAATCCGAACCGGCTCGGCCATTACTACCAGTTCCAGGTCATCCTGAAGCCGAACCCGGACAATCTGCAGGACCTCTACCTTGAAAGCCTCTATGCCATTGGTATCGATCCGACCGTTCACGACATCCGCTTTGTCGAGGATGATTGGGAGAATCCGACCGTCGGGGCCTGGGGCCTTGGCTGGGAAGTCTGGTGCGACGGGATGGAAGTCAGCCAGTACACCTATTTCCAGCAGGTCGGCGGGCTCGACGTGTTCCCGGTATCGGGCGAACTGACCTACGGCCTCGAACGACTCGCCATGTATGTGTTCGGTGTCGACAATGTCTACGACCTGCCGTTCAACGATCCGGACAGCGCGGTGCCGTTGAGCTATGGCGACGTATTCCTCGAAAACGAGAGACAACAGTCCGCCTTCAATTTCGAGCATTCCGATGTCGAGATGCTGAAGCGCTGGTTTGCCGATTGCGAAAACCAGTCGAGCGCCCTGCGCGATGCCGGCAAACCTTTGCCGGCCTATGACTATGCGCTGAAGGCATCGCACACCTTCAACCTGATCGACGCGCGTGGGGCCATCAGCCCGACCGAGCGCCAAGCCTATATTGCCCGCGTGCGGGACCTTGCCCGCGGCGCGGCGGCGCAATGGGCAGAGCAGGAAGAGGCGCAAGCCTAGCTTCGACCCCTGACAGATTTGGTTATTCCGCACCGTAAGGGTAACCTTACCGGTGTGGGAGGACACGTCATGTTACGCTGGATACTCGTCTGCCTTGTGGCCCTCTGTCTTGCGCTCGGCGCGGACGCGAAGACCAAGCGCGCCCTGATTGTCGGTGTCGGCGACTATGAACAATTGCCAGACCTGCAGAAGACGACCGGGGACGCCACCGGCTATTCCGAGGCATTTGGGGATGCGCTGGGCTTTGAAGTCACCCGCCTGATCGATCCGGGCACGATTGAGTTTCTTGAGGCGCTGGACGGCTTCCTCCAATCCATCGAGCCGGGCGACGAGGTCGCTTTCATCTTTTCCGGACATGGCTGGTCGGATGGCGCGGACAATTTCCTGGCTTTGACCGATGCACCGCTCGAATCCTCCGAATTCGCGCTGAGACGCCAGACCGTGTCGCTGTCGAATGATGTGCTGGCCGAGATCAAGGCGCGCAAGCCGGGCCTGTTGTTCGCCATCGTGGATGCCTGCCGGGACAATCCCTTCGACACCGGAACGCGCAGTGTGACGCGTGGCCTGTCGCGGCTGGAGATCGTGCCGGGCACCCTGGTCGTCTATGCGGCGGGCACCCGCCAGAAGGCGCTCGACCGGCTGGGGCCGGAGGACGAGTCGCCCTATTCGGTGTTCACGCGCAGCCTGTTGCCGCGCCTCAGCGATCCGGCCAACCCGTTGCTGCGCAGTGTGGACGAGACGCGCACCGAAGTTGCGACACTGGCCTCCTCGATCAATCATGAGCAACGTCCGGCGATCTATTCTGACGTCTCGCTGGATTATTGCTTTGCCGGGGCGTGCCGTGTGGAGACCGGTATGGATCAGGAAACCACTGACTGGGTCGAAATCTCCAGCGCCGGCTATACGGCTGTCGACCCGTGCACCAAATATGCGCGGCATCTGGAGCATTATCCCAATGGAAAGTTCGCTGATGTGGCGCGCCGCAATCTCGCGAATCCACCCTGCGCCCGTACGCGTCTGAAGCTGAAGGACGTCTCCCATTTTGGAGACCTGAACGGCCATAGCGACGAGGTCTATGGGGTCGATTACAGCCCAAGCGGCCGGTTCGTAGCGAGTGCGTCGGCGGATAACACGGCACGTCTCTGGATCGTCGGCATGAGCGCGGATTTGTTCGGGGAGACAACCGAGTTCAAAGGGCACACGGCGCCGGTGCTGACGGTTCGCTTCAGCCCGGATGAGGAACGGCTGATCACGGCATCGGAAGACGGCACAGCGCGCATCTGGTCTGCAATCGGCGGCGAGGTGCGGCTGGTGCTCGACGGGCATCAGGATGTCGTTTCTTACGCTGAATACAGCCCTTTCGGGGATCGGGTGATTACCGCCTCCTATGACGAAACAGCACGTATCTGGGACTCACGCACGGGCGAGGAGATGCTGCGCCTGACGGGGCATTCCGGTGCAGTCCGTTCCGCGCGGTTCAATTTTGATGCAAGCCGGATCGTCACGGCGTCAAATGATGGCACTGTGCGCCTCTGGAATGCCGAGACGGGCGAGCAACTCCGCATGGTCGAGTCCAGTGCTGTGCCAGCCACCTATGCCACTTTCAGCCCTGATGGAGAGCGCATCCTTGTTGCCTCTGCCGACAAGGTGGCCCGCATTTGGAGCGCGGGTGGCGAGGTTCTGGAATTGACTGGCCATGACGCCCCGCTCTGGAATGCGGCCTTCAGTGCGGACGGGGAATTCGTGGCCACCAGCGCGATGGACCTGTCCGGCAGGATCTGGGATGCCGAGACCGGGGCCTTTCTGGCCGGGGTGCAGGATTTGAGCATGTTCGGGGCGAACTGGATCGAGTTTGCGCCGGACGGCAAGAGGCTGGTCGTGTCCATGAAGGGCGGCGCCGTGCAGCTCTGGCAGCTCAGCTTTGAGGCTGACTAAGCGCCCCATCTGCACGTCCAGCGCTTGACCCCGCCGCCTGCGCGAGTATGCCGTGCAGGCTTGTAATTACTGGCTGGACCCCTTCATGGCAGACCTGATTCTCGAACTCTTTTCAGAGGAAATCCCCGCGCGTATGCAGGCGAAGGCCGAGAGCGATCTCGGGACTGCGCTGGAAAAGGCGCTGGGCGAGGCGGGACTGAGCTGGTCGAAGCTGGAAACCGCCTCCGGCCCGCGCCGCCTGGCCGTATTCGTGGACGGGCTGTCGGAGCGCTCCGCCGATGTGAAGGAAGAGCGCAAGGGCCCGAAGGTCGGTGCGCCAGACAAGGCGGTCGAGGGCTTCCTGCGCGGCGCAGGGCTGAGCGATATCAGCCAGGCCGAAGTGCGCTCCGACCCGAAGAAGGGCGACTTCTACGTTGCCGTAATCGAGACGCCGGGCCGCGACGCGACCGATATCATCGCAGAGGCCGTGCCAGCCATCATTCGCGGTTTCCATTGGCCCAAGAGCATGCGCTGGGGCACTGGGGAGCTGCGCTGGGTGCGCCCGCTGCAGCGGATTGTCTGTGTGCTGGATGGGAAAGTGGTGCCATTCGAAGTGGATGGCATTTCCAGCGGTGACGAGACCGAAGGCCACCGCGTGCATGGCCGCGGTCCGTTCAAGGTTACCTCCCGCAAGGATTATGAGAGCCAGCTTAGCGGCGCAGGCCATGTGAAGCTGACGCGCGATGCGCGGCGCGAGGTGATCCTCGCCGGCATCGAAAAAGTCTGCGTGGATGCGGGCCTTGAATGGATCGAAGACAAGGGCTTGCTCGAAGAGGTCGTTGGCCTCGCCGAATGGCCGGTCGTCGTGCTCGGCGACATGGACCCGGCCTTCCTGGCGCTGCCGCCGGAAGTGATCCAGCTTTCCATGCGGACGCACCAGAAATACTTCGCCGTGAACGACAAGAAGGCCGGAAAGCTCGCGCCGAACTTCATCCTTGTGGCGAATATCGAGGCGACCGATGGCGGCAAGAAGCTGGCCGAGGGCAATTCGCGCGTCCTGTCGGCGCGGCTAGATGATGGCCGCTTCTTCTGGGAGAAGGACAAGGCGACGCCCCTGGAAGACATGGCCGAGAAACTCTCGACCATCGCTTTCAAGGCCGAGCTTGGCAGCCTGGGCGACAAGGTAGAGCGCGTCGCGGCGCTCGCCCGCGAACTGGCCCCGAAAGTGGGCGCCGATCCGGAACTTGCCGAACGCGCCGCGCGCCTCGCCAAGGCAGACCTCGTCTCAGAAATGGTCGGCGAATTCCCGGAATTGCAGGGCGTGATGGGTCGCTACTACGCGCTGGAAGCGGGCGAGCCCGACGCTGTCGCTGACGCCATCCGCGATCATTACAAGCCGCAAGGCCCGAGCGACTCCGTGCCGACCGACCCAGTCGGCATCGCCGTCGCGCTTGCCGACAAGTTGGATACGCTGGTTGGATTCTGGGCGATTGATGAGAAGCCGACCGGTTCGAAGGACCCGTTTGCGTTGAGACGTGCCGCACTGGGTGTGGTGCGGATCGTGTTGGGGAGTGACGCTCGTTTCAGTTTACGAGAAGTTGGTGGCAAAGCTGATTTCGGCCTTGCAGAACATATAGAAGGCAAAGGGTTTGTAGGCGGCTCATGGGAAGACTACGGAGCAGACCTGCTTTCCTTCTTCGCCGACCGCCTGAAACAGCACCTCCGCGATGAAGGTCAACGCCATGACCTGATCGACGCGGTCTTCGCGCTTGGCGAGGATGATCTTGTCCTGATTACGCGCCGCGTCGAGGCGCTCGGAGCGTTCCTTGATACCGAAGACGGCGCAAACCTGCTCGCAGGTTACAAGCGCGCGGCGAACATCCTGAAGGCCGAGGAGAAGAAGGGCGATCTGCCTGCTGACCTCTCCGTCAATGACGCGCTCACCGCCAAGGGCCCTGCCGAGGAAAAGGCCCTCGCGAAAGCCTTGTCCGATGTCGAAGCCGCCATCGAAGGCCCGCTCAAATCCGAGGACTTCACCGCCGCCATGGCCGAACTCGCCAAATTGCGCGGTCCGGTGGATGATTTCTTCGAAGCCGTCATGGTCAATGACGAGGATTCCGCCGTGCGCGCGAATCGCCTGGCGCTACTCACAAAAATTCGTGGAACGCTTCACCGCGTAGCGGATTTTTCCCGCATTGATGGCTGATACAGGTCAGAGCGCCCCGGCGTCCCTGTGTCAGACTGAAACGGCCCGTCTGCACGGGAACGCGCCAATGTGTCACGAACAACGTTGTCACCCGGCGCGTGCCCTTTCGGACACTGGCCAATGGCGCTGCAATGCAGCATAGGAATTGCAATTCGCCCCGCGTAAGCACGGGGGATTCGAGATATGTATCGGAAGGCAGAATTCATGGGTGAAGCGGCACTGAAACCAGCAGACGAAACCTGGGTGTATGCTTTTGGAGGCGGCAGCGCGGACGGCGACGCCTCAATGAAAAATCTTCTTGGCGGCAAGGGCGCGAACCTCGCTGAAATGGCCAAATTGGGCCTGCCGGTGCCACCGGGATTCACGCTGACGACCGCCGTATGCACGGCGTATTACGAATTGGAGCGCCAGTATCCGGCGGCGCTGGAAGCGCAGGTCGATGCCGCGCTGGAAGCGGTGGAGAAGGAAACCGGCAAGGGCTTCGGAGACCCGGAAAACCCGCTGCTCGTCTCAGTGCGCTCCGGCGCGCGCGCCTCGATGCCGGGCATGATGGATACGGTCCTGAACCTTGGCCTGAACGAGACGGCTGCCGCTGGCCTCGCCAAGAAGGCCGGCGAGCGCTTCGCCTATGATTCCTATCGCCGCTTCATCCAGATGTATTCCAATGTCGTGCTGAACATCAGCCATGACGAATTCGAGCACATCCTGGACGATTACAAGGACCGGCAGGGCTATGATCTCGACACCGAGATGACGGCTGATGACTGGAAGAAGATCATCACGCTCTACAAATCTGCTGTTCAGCACAATCTTGGCCGTCCATTCCCGGACGATCCGAAGGAGCAGCTCTGGGGCGCCATCACGGCCGTGTTCGGTTCGTGGATGAATGATCGCGCGATCACCTATCGCAAGCTGAACGACATTCCCGAGGAATGGGGCACGGCCGTCAACGTGCAAGCCATGGTGTTCGGTAATCTCGGCGAGACGTCTGCCACGGGCGTGGCGTTCACGCGCGACCCGTCGAATGGCGACCCGGTTTTCTATGGCGAATACCTGATCAACGCGCAGGGCGAAGACGTTGTGGCGGGCATCCGCACACCGGCGCCGATCTCGCGGGAGCGCGCCGACACGCTGGGCTCCACCGATGCGCCGCTCGAAGAGTCGATGCCGGAAGTCTATACCCAGCTGCGCGACGTCGCGAACGCCCTGGAACAACACTACAAGGACATGCAGGACCTTGAGTTCACGGTCGAGGATGGCCGTCTCTACATGCTGCAGACCCGGACCGGAAAGCGGACGGCCGCGGCGGCGCTCAAGATCGCGGTCGATATGGCCCGCGAAGGTCTGGTGACGGAAGAAGAGGCGATTCTGCGTCTTGAGCCGTCACAGCTCGACCAGCTATTGCACCCGACCATTTCCGACGATGCCGAGCGCGACGTGATCGTCATGGGCCTGCCCGCCAGCCCCGGCGCGGCGGTCGGCAAGGTCGTGTTCGAGTCAGAAGACGCCTGGGCGATGGCCGAAAAGGGCGAGGATGTGATTCTTGTCCGCATCGAGACCAGCCCTGAAGACATCAAGGGCATGCACGCCTCCCGCGCCATCGTGACGGCGCGTGGCGGCATGACCAGCCACGCCGCCGTTGTGGCGCGCGGCATGGGGCGTCCGTGCGTCTGCGGCGCCGGTGGTCTGCAGATCGACTACAAGACGGGCGTATTCCGCGTTATGGGTCGCGAGATCAAGAAGGGTGATGTCATCACCGTCGACGGCGCGACCGGCCAGGTGATGATGGGCGCCGTCGAGATGCGCCAGCCTGATTTGTCGGGTGATTTCGGCCTGTTGATGGGCTGGGCCGACAAGGTGCGCAGCCTGAAGGTGCGGGCCAATGCGGAAACGCCGCTGGACACCCGGACCGCTGTAGATTTTGGCGCCGAAGGGATCGGCCTCTGCCGCACCGAACACATGTTTTTCGAGGAAGAGCGCATTCCCGAAGTGCGTGCCATGATCCTCGCGGATAGCGAGATCGGTCGCCGCGCCGCGCTCGACAAGCTGCTGCCAATGCAGCGCAGCGATTTCGAGGAAATCTTCCGCATCCTCGAAGACCGCCCGGCCACAATCCGCCTCCTGGATCCGCCATTGCACGAATTCCTGCCGCATACCGATGCGGACATGGACGAGGTGGCCAAAGCTTCCGGCGTGAGCGCCGACGAGTTGCGCCGCCGCGCCGCCGAACTGCATGAGAGCAATCCCATGCTGGGCCATCGCGGCTGCCGTCTCGGTATCACCTATCCGGAAATCTACGAGATGCAGGCCCGCGCGATTTTCGAGGCCGCTGTTAATGTTTCAAAGGAAACCGGTCGCAAGCCAATCCCGGAAGTGATGATCCCGCTGGTCGCCACCCACAAGGAACTGGCGATCCTCAAAGCGGTCGTCGACGAGGTGGCCAAGTCGGTCTTCTCCGAAACCGGCGTCACGCTGGACTATATGGTCGGCACGATGATCGAGCTGCCGCGCGCTGCGCTGCAAGCTGGAGAAATCGCGAAATCGGCGGCCTTCTTCTCCTTCGGAACCAACGATTTGACGCAAACGACGCTGGGGATTTCTCGCGACGATGCCGGCCGGTTCCTGAAAGCCTATGAAGACAAAGGCATCTACGAAAAGGACCCGTTTGTTACGCTCGATCAGGTCGGCGTGGGCGAATTGGTCAAAATGGCTGCTGAGCGCGGGCGCAATTCCCGCCCCGGAATCAAGCTCGGAATCTGCGGAGAGCATGGCGGAGACCCCGCTTCGATTAACTTTTGTCACCTGACGGGACTCGATTATGTGTCCTGCTCTCCCTACCGTGTGCCAATCGCGCGTCTCGCAGCGGCACACGCCGCCCTGAAAGCCAGATAGAGACACAAGTCACCGCCGAATCGGGCAGGATTTGGGTGTTGCGTTCGCGCAACACCCATTTTTGTGCAGTGCGAAAAGTTTCACGAAATTTGCAGAAATATTCCACTGTATTACAGGGGCTTGTCCGCTTTCTCCTTATGTAACGGTTTAAATCTGAAAACCGGGGCTCATCTAGTCTGACAGAAAAGTCACTCACATATCTGGCCAGCTTCTTGCTAGGTACCCTGAGAGATGGATATCCAAGTCCAATCGGGGCCTGAAAGGGTCTCATCCTATTAAGTCAAACCAACAACACCCGGGTTTCATATGACGGAATATATCGTCTGCCGGGGGATTGGGGAGCGGTGATGTTAAGAGTTCTTCAACCACGAAGGGCGACTCTATCGCCAATGCGTGGGCTCCAAGAGCAGCTCAAGCGTTGGTGGATGGCTATGACGAATGAAGAGCAAAGAGATATTGTCATTCGCGGTGCGACCATTGCGGTCTGTGCCGTCGCAGCGACTGTAACTCTGCCCCTGATCGGCGAACTCCAGATGGAGAAGCGCGCCGAAGCTGATTTCCACGCGGAAGCGGTACGCCTGGCCTCGATCGAGGACGGCGGCGTGACTGTGCGCGCAGATCCCATGACGCCCAGCCTGCTGGACACGCCGTGGATCCGTACCGTCGAGTACACGCTGAAGCGCGACACCGATTCTTCCATGAGCCGCTATGCGATGCGCGACCGTGATGGTGCAGCGCTTTCATCGCTGGTTTCGTTCCGTCCGGAACACATCAAGCGTGCTGAAAAGATTAATGCCGAAGCGCAGTGCCTGTCCCAGGCGATCTATTACGAGGCCGGGACGGAATCGCTGGGCGGCAAGATGGCCGTCGCCGAAGTCATCGCAAACCGGGTCCGCGACCACCGCTATCCTGACAGCGTCTGCGACGTTGTTTTCCAGGGGGCGACGCGCACCACGGGTTGCCAGTTCACCTTCACCTGTGACGGTGCCCTCACCCGCGCACCACGCGGCCGCAACTGGGACACTGCCCAGAAGGTTGCTGCACACGTCCTGATGAACCTCAATGAGGAGCGGACCGGCGGCGCGACGCACTATCATGCCACCTATGTGGACCCGATCTGGAGCGCCGGCCTGATCAAGACCGACAAGATCGGCCTGCACATCTTCTACCGCTTCCCGCGGGGCGCCGAGTGGGCCCAGGTCCGCCAGAACTACAATCGCAAGCGCGAGCGTGTCATCACAGCTGCGGCAGAGGCCGATGTGAATGCGGCGGCCACGTCTGTCATCAAGACGACCGATGACGCCAAGGTCGAGAAAGTGGCCATGAACGCCCCGGCACCGACCCTGTCGCCCGCCTCGGTGACCACGTCGACCCGCACGATCACCAATGGCGCGCCGAAATTCAACACGGTGCGCAAATCATCTGATGTGTCTGCCTATACGGCGGCCCAGGTGACGCAGGCGGCGGTGAAAAGCTCTGCTTCAGCCGCCGGCGCCATGAACTAGCGTCCTAGTCGCGGGAGGGTACGCCCTCTCGCACACGCTTGCGGATCGCCCCCGGCAACCAGCGGGCCATGAAACGCGCCCGCTCCGCATCCTTGCCCACCATATAGTGCGTATCTTTTCCATGAGCGGCATCCCAAGCGCGTTCCGCGGCCATTGAGACCGGGTACACATTCATGCCATTCTCGCGCAGCTGATCCGACATCTTGTGATTGGACCCCTCGCGATCACCCATTTCGAGAATCGGCGTTTCAACGAACCAGGGCATCAGGCTGGTGACCCGAATGTCGAGATCGCGGAATTCGGCGTCGAGCGCTTCCGTCAAGCCCCGTACGGCAAACTTGGTGGCCGAATAGACTGCCAGCTGCGGGGATCCGACCACGCCGGCTGTCGACGCCGTGTTTACGACGCGCGCGCCCGAAGTGGCCTTGAGCAAGGGTAGGGAAGCCTGCACCCCGTTGACCACGCCTTTGACGTTGATGTCGATGATCGCGTCATTGTCTTCGCCTGTAATGTCCTCGAACCAGCCATGACGGCCAATGCCGGCATTATTGAAGAGCACATTCATCGCGCCTTCGGTGGCTTCGCCAAAACCCTTCGTGGCGGCGGCCCAGTCTTCGCGGCTGCGGACATCGAGCTTCGCCTTCATGCAATTGGACGCGCCTATTTCTGCTTCGACGCCGTCGAGGCCTTCGGTGTTTACGTCATAGAGGCCGCAAAACCAGCCGCGCTTTGAAAAATGGCGTGCTGTCTCGGCGCCGATACCGGAGGCTGCGCCTGTGATGAAGATACTCTTTCGTCCGCCCGCTCGGGTCATGGGCATTTCCTCTTGCTGTCAGGGACTGGTCGCCCTTTCCAGCAGTGTCAGACGACATCCATGCCCACGTCAAGATTGGGAGCGGAATGCGTCAAGGCGCCCACGGAGATGAAGTCCACGCCCGTCTCGGCAATTGCCGCTACGGTATCCAGATTGACCCCGCCAGAGGCTTCGAGTGTCACGCGGCCCTGATTTATCTCTACGGCGCGGCGCAGCGTGTCCGGGGTCATGTTGTCGAGCAGGATGGCGTGCGGGCCATGTTTCAGCGCTTCCTCGAACTGGTCGAGCGTATCGACCTCGATCTCGATCATGCGGAGGTGACCGGCATAGGCCTTGGCCCGCTCCAGGGCGAGCGCGACGGAACCGTCACAGGCGGCAATGTGATTGTCCTTGATAAGAATGGCATCATCCAGGCCGTAGCGATGCGCGGTGCCGCCGCCGCAACGCACGGCGCGCTTCTCCAGCGCACGGTGGCCGGGCGTCGTTTTCCGTGTGCACACAATTGTCGCGGATGTGTGGGAAATCTTCTCCACATAATTATTTGTCATCGTCGCAACAGCGGAGAGTCGGCCGATGAAATTGAGCATGGTGCGTTCGGCCGTCAGGATCGAGCGGGCGCTGCCATCAAGGCGCGCTACAACATCACCCGGTTTCACGGCTGCGCCATCGCCCATCTGGATGTCCAGCTTGACGGACGGGTCGATCAGGGTGAGCGCGTGGGCGGCGACGTCGAGGCCCGCGATGACGCCCGGCTGGCGCGCGGCAATAACAACGCTGAGCTGTGTCTCCGGCGCAATCGTAGCGTCCGTCGTGAGGTCTCCCGCACGGCCGAGGTCTTCGGTCAAGGCCAAGCGGACGATCGGGTCGAGGATGATGGCGGGCAGGGGCGGCGGGATCAGGCTCATATGCGGGCGGTCTCCTCAAAATCTCTCAGCAGGAACTGGCGTTCCGGCGCGATCATGTCTGGATAATCGGACCGGAAGTGACCGCCGCGACTTTCCTTGCGATTGAGTGCGGCCTGGACAATCAGTCTGGCCGTGGTCAGCGCGCGCGCTGCGCCATGTGTCGTCTGCAGGCGGTCGATCAGGTCGAGCACGCCGGTCATGCCGGCGGCATCACGAACAACCCCGCAGCGTTCGGACATGGCTCCACGCAGCTCCTGCAAAGCCGGGACGGGCAGAGCTCCGGGCACATGACCGGTCGAGGCGTCGGGCGTGGCGAGCTCGGCATCGCGCAGGCGGGTCGCAATGCGATGCGCGAACACGACGGCTTCCAGCAGCGAGTTCGAGGCGAGCCGATTGGCGCCATGAACGCCGGTCGAGGTGCATTCGCCGCAGACGGACAATCCATCCAGGCTGCTGCGGCCCCAGAAATCCGGAACGATGCCGCCCATATGGTAGTGGGCCGCCGGAGCGACAGGGATCATCTCTATGCGTGGGTCAATCCCGGCGGACATGCATGTGCCGTAGACGGTCGGGAAATGATCAGGAAAATGTTCACCCACGGCCTTGCGGCAATCGAGGAAGGCGCCGCGGCCCGATAGGCGTTCAGTATGGACTGCGCGGGCAACCTCATCGCGCGGCGCCAGCTCTGCCAGATCATGATAGGCGGCCATGAAGGCTGTGCCGTCGCGATTGTGCAGCGTCGCGCCTTCGCCGCGCAGGGCTTCAGTCGCCAGCGGCGCCGGGTCACGGCCAATGTCGATGGCGGTTGGGTGGAACTGGACGAATTCGAGATCGGCAATCAGCGCGCCGGCTTCCCATGCCATGGCGACGGCATCGCCGCGCGCTTCAGGCGGATTGGTCGTGACCTGAAACAGGCCACCGGACCCGCCGGTGCACAACACGGTTTCCCGTGCCGTCCGTGTGGAGAGTGTGCCCGCTGTGTCCCGCAAAATGACGCCGGCCACTTGCAGATTGGCGTCCTGCATCAGGCCGGTGGCGCGGACGCCTTCAATGACGGTGATATGCGGGGCAGCAGCGACGGCTGCGACCAGGGCGTCCATGATGGCCTTGCCCGCCAGATCTCCGGCCACACGTGCGACACGTGGGTGCGAATGCGCCGCTTCCAGCGACAGGGCAAGCGCACCATCGGGCGTGCGGTCAAACGGAACGCCCAGCGCCACAAGGTCGCGGACCCGGGCAGGGCCTTCCTCGGCGATGAGGCGGGCGATGATCGGATCGACGAGCCCTGCACCTGCTGCGACCGTGTCAGCGGCATGTTGTTCGGGGCTGTCCAGGGGATGCATGGCAGCGGCGAGGCCACCCTGTGCCCATGCAGAGGATGCGGCCTGGCCAAGCGGGGCCGGGGAGATGACGGTGCAGGGGCGCGGTGCCAGTTGCAGCGCGAGGAACAGGCCAGCAAGGCCAGCGCCTACGATCAGAACGTCATCATCGACTGGCCCACTGGCCGTCAGGGTTTGCGGAATGGAGGCGCTCACGGATCAGGAGATGCCGTCATTCGCGCGGCGGAATTCCGCCGGCGCGGTTACGGCGGATACCAGCGCGCCAAACATCCGGTCCGCCGACTGGATGGTCAGCGTGAAATTGTCCGGCACATAGATCAGGCCTTCGACCTTGGTTTCCAGCATTTCCTCGATCTGCGAGCGGATCGAAATCTGGTCGCCGAAGCGGCGCGCCTTGCAGGACTGCCGCACGACAGACCGGCCCCACATGGAGCAGACTTCAACGGCGGTAAGCTCGCAGCTATACTGACTTTCTTCCGGGTGCGGAGAGAGGTACATGGTGCCGGACATCATGCACTCCCCATTGCGATAGGGTTTTGTCTGGAAGCTCCAGGTGCCGAGGACATCCGAAGGGTCTCCTTCAACTTTGCTGTCGGCATGGGCGGGTGCGCAGGCCAACAGGCCAGCAATCGCCATTGCCGCGAGACCGAATTTGCCTCGGACCATCCTACCTCTCCTTGCGCCCAAAGACACATTACGCCGCTCCCCCGCGTTTGCACAACCTGTCTGGCTGCTAGACGACCATTTCGATCTCAAGTGGCTTCAAACCGGTCTTGAAGGCGAGCGGTTTGGCCATTTTCGGCAGGGCCATCATCGCATCCAGAGCCTGTTTGGCACGGATGCGGACATCCTCGGGAATGAGCACCTCATATTCACCCGTGACCAGGCAGTCATAGATGTTTTCCAGCGTGATGCGCTTCATGTGCGGACAGAGATTGCACGGACGGATGAAGTTCACACCCGGATTGGCCGAGGCAACATTGTCGCTCATCGAGCATTCCGTCAGCAGGACTACCTTGTTCGGGCTTTCCTCGGCCACATAATTGGCGAGTGCGGAGGTCGAGCCGGCAAAGTCGGCTGCTTCCAGCACGTCCGGCGGGCATTCCGGGTGCGCCAGGATGACCACGCCCGGATGGGCCTCGCGCAATTGCTCGACATCATCGGCGCTGAACATCTCGTGCACTTCACACGCGCCCGGCCAGGTCATGACGCGGATGCCTGTCTGGGCGGCCACGTTTTTGGCAAGGTACTGGTCCGGCACGAGGATTACCGTGTCGGTGTTCCATTCCGCGGCAATGGCTTCAACAACTTG
Organism: uncultured Hyphomonadaceae bacterium; assembly: GCA_913057945.1. GTDB lineage: Bacteria > Pseudomonadota > Alphaproteobacteria > Caulobacterales > Hyphomonadaceae > Hyphomonas. The sequence continues at coordinate 176,944 of CAJXOF010000006.1, forward strand.
CGCTGCATTGGAACTGGTGCAGGTGATATGGCATTCGGCCTTCACCTCAGCGGTACAGTTCACATAGGTCACGATCGGGTAGTTCGGGAATTTCTCCTTGATCAGGCGCACATCGGCGCCGGTGATCGAGGCGGCCAGCGAACAGCCTGCGCGCGTATCAGGGATAAGCACTGTCTTCTCCGGCGCGAGGATCTTGGAGGTCTCGGCCATGAAATGCACGCCGGCCTGCACGATGATGTCGGCGTCCACATTGGCGGCTTCACGGGCCAACTGGAGGCTGTCCCCGCGGAAATCGCCCACAAGCTGGAAAATGTCCGGCGTCATGTAATTGTGCGCGAGGATGACCGCGTTCTTCTCTTTCTTGAGACGATTGATCGCCGCCACGAGGGGGGCAATTGCGGGCCATTCCATCGGCGTGATGAAATCCTGAACGAGCGGGTAAAGCGCGTCCGTCTCCGCCTTCACGGCGTCATCATAGGAAAGACCACGCGCTTCAGCAGCAGATGCGCCGCGCAGCGGGGTCGGGGTGGGACAGCCGGGGCCTGAATCAATGAGACGTGCCATGTTTTCCTCCTTCGCAGACCGACTTATGCTCGATCTGAGTATAATATAGGTCCAAAATCTGGCGCTTCAAGGGGACTGGCCTCCAAACGTCAGGGATTCAGGTTGCTCGTACGACAGAAACTTGAAGCTTATGCGCACTCTGAGCAAAAGGGATGTAACGCCTGTGAAAAGATCAGGCAAGCCAATTTTCGAGAAACCGCCTCAGCCCTCGTCGAACAGTTCCAGCGCTGCGGCGGTCATGGCTTCGACGCCGGTGGCGATGGTGGGGTCGTAGTCGGGGGCGAAGAAGGGCGAGTGCAGCGAAGGCAGGGGCAGGGAGCTGTCCTGGGACGCTTCATAGCGCGACGGCTCCACCGCGCCGACCCAGAACAGGAGGCCCGGAATGTTCTCGTCGGTCCGGCCGAACTGGCTGAAATCCTCGCCGCCCATCACCGGAGGGACTTCCTTGACATTGTCCTTGCCGATTGTGTCGGCAATCGCGGTCATTGCCTTGTCCGCAAGGTCGGCATTGTTGAACAGGGATGGCGTATAGTCCTGTTCAACCTTGATTTCGGGCTCCGGCGCGCCGAAGGCTTCGGCCTGCGCCTTGGCGATGCGTTTGATGCCGTCGAGCAGCATCTTGCGGGTCGCATCATCGTAGGACCGCACGGTCAGGAGCAGCGTGGCTTCGTCCGAAATTATGTTGTGCTTGGCGCCGGCCTTGAACGAGCCGACCGTGACCACGGCGGAATCCTGCGGGTTCGTATTGCGGGATACGAGGCTCTGCAGGGCGACGACGATGTGCGATCCGATCAGCACCGGGTCGCGCGTGGTGTGCGGGTAGGCACCATGCCCGCCAACACCTTTGACCGTGATGTCCACGCTGTCGACATTCGCCATGGCATAGCCCTTGGTGTAGACGATTGTGCCCGCGGGCGCGGAGGCGGAAACGTGCAGGGCGAGATTGTAGTCGGGCTGCGGGAAGCGGCTGTAGAGCCCGTCGGCCAGCATGGCCTGGGCGCCAAGGCCGATCTCTTCGGCGGGCTGGGCGATCATGACGAGCGTGCCGCTCCACTCATCCTTGCGGGCGACGAGCGCGCGCGCCGTACCGATCCAGCTGGTCATGTGGATGTCGTGACCACAGGCGTGCATGACCGGGCTCTCGACGCCGGTCCATGTGGTGGACCTGACTTCAGAGGCGAACGGAAAGCCGGTCTGGTCAGGCACGGGCAGGGCGTCCATGTCAGCGCGGATCATGAGTGTCGGGCCATCGCCATTGCGCAACACGCCGACCACGCCGTGTCCGCCCACGCCATCCTTTACGGCGCCGACATCCTTCATCGCCTTTGCGACGACCCAGTCCTGCCCGATGCCGGTGGTGACATCAAAGCCGAGATTTTCCAGTTCGGACGCCATCAGGGCGGCGGATTTCGCTTCCTTGAAGGAGAGTTCCGGATTGGCGTGCAGCTGCTTGTAGATCTCGATCAACTCGGCATCAGCCTGAGGCAGGTTTGCCGCCTCTGCGGACGCAGGTCCAACTTCCGCCGGCGCGGCCGGGGTTTCCGTCGTCTCGGAGGTGCCGGCGCCTGTGTCAGAGGTCAGGGTTTGGGGCGTTTCAGGGGCGTCATTTCCGTTCCCGCAGGCAGCGAGCGCGAGGGCGAGGGACGAGATGGCAACAGTGCGGAACATGGGAATTGGCCTCCGGCTGGGGTAAGAGGTCAGCGTAACGGCGTTTTCCGCGCTGCCAAGGGGGCTAAAATGTCCTGCATTCTACGGCAATCGCTGGGTTGCGCCGGCGTGCTGCGCTGCATATAAGGGGCGGTCCAAAGGAGATTATCTGCTCATGGCCCGCGTTACTGTCGAAGATTGCGTCGAAAAGGTCCCGAATCGTTTCGAGCTCGTCCTGCTTGCCGCACACCGTTCCCGCATGATCCGCGAAGGTTCGCCGATCACCGTGGACCGCGACAATGACAAGGATCCGGTTGTTTCGCTGCGCGAGATTGCTGACGAGTCGATCGATCTGAAAGTGGTCAAGGAAGCCCTCATCTCCAACCTGCAGGACATTCGTCCGGGCGAAGAGAACGAGCGCGAAGCCGACCGCGTGGCTCTGGAATCCGCACCTGCGGCCACCGAAGAAGACGTCATGCGCGCCTATCAGGCTGAGCTGGAGTCCGGACGGGACGACCGGCTGTAGGAGGCCAGATGGACGGCAGCACCCTTTCCGCGACGGATGAAGGGGCTGGCGACACAGCTGGCACAGAGCGACCGGCTGCGGAAAAGCCCGCGCCGCGTGAGGTGCTCACCCGAGAACAGCTGATTTCAAAAGTTCGGGCCTATCACCCACGGGTGAAATCCGAACTGCTGGGCGCCGCCTACGATTTTGCGAAAAAGCATCATGGCGAACAGAAGCGCGACTCTGGCGATGCGTACTATTCGCATCCCGTAGAGGTCGCGAGCCTGCTCGCCGACGTCAAGCTGGACGAAATCACCATTGTCGCTGGCCTGCTGCATGATGTGGTTGAAGATACCGAGATTGATATTGGCGATGTCGAGGTGCGCTTCGGCGCCGACGTTGCTGAACTGGTCGATGGAGTCACCAAGCTCGACCAACTGGAATACAGCTCCAAGGAGCTGGCGCAGGCGGAGAACTTCCAGAAATTCATTCTCGCAACAACGAGCGACATCCGCGTCCTGCTCGTGAAGCTGGCCGACCGGCTTCACAACATGCGCACGCTGCATTTCCGCAAGAAGGCTTCCAGCCGGGAGCGGACAGCCCGTGAGACGATGGATATCTATGGCCCACTCGCGCGGCGTGTGGGGCTCTACCAGATCGCCGCCGAGATGGAGGATTTGGCCTTCCAGGAGCTCAATCCCGAAGCGCGCCGTGCCATTCTTTACCGCCAGGAAGAACTGGCACTCGAAAATGCTGACGATCTCGAACGTATCCGGGGCGATCTTGAGCAATTGATGGACGTCTCCGGCATTCCTTGCCGCGTAAAGGGCCGCCGGAAACAGCCTTATTCCCTGTGGCGGAAGCTTGAGAAGAAATCGATTTCCTTCCGCGATGTGGCTGACCTGTTTGCCTTCCGCGTGATTGTCGAGACTGTCGAGGATTGTTACCGGGTGCTGGGAGAGGTTCACACGCTCTGGGCCTGTATTCCTGACCGTTTCCGCGACTACATCTCCGTGCCGAAGCCGAACGGCTATGCGAGCCTCCACACGACCGTGCGGGCCTCCGGCAATCGGCGCGTCGAACTCCAGATCCGCACGGAAGAGATGGACCGGACCGCAGAATTCGGCGTGGCCGCACATTGGGGCTACAAGAACCGCTCCTATGGCTTCGACATCGACTCCGCACGCGCCGCTGGCCTTGACCCATCCGCCAATCTGGAGGCGTTTGCAGAACTTCTTCAGGATGGCGGCGATCCGAGCGAGTTCATGGAGCACGCCAAGCTGGAAATGTACCGCGAACACGTCTTCGCGTTCACTCCAAAGGGCAAGCTGATCATCCTGCCAGCGGGCGCCATGCCGCTCGACTTTGCCTATGCGGTCCACTCGGCAGTGGGCGACACATGTGTCGGCGCCAAGATCAATGGTGAGGTCAAGCCGCTGCGCCGCCCGCTCAAGAATGGCGACGTGGTGGATATCATCCGGGGCAAGGCGCCTCACGCCATTCATGGTTGGGAGGCGCTGGCGATCACGGGCCGCGCTCGTTCAGCAATGCGCAAGCTGGTACGCGAGAAGGAAACGACCGAGTTCCGGCGCCTTGGCCAGGGCCTGATCAACATGGCCCTGCGCCGGGCGGGCATCGATCCGGTCGATGTGAAGATGAACCATACGGCGCGGCTCGCCGGGTTCGAAAACATGGAAGACATGGCCGAAGCGCTGGGCCGCGGCCGGATTTCGTCGAATGATGTGATTCTGGCGGCCTTTCCCGGCTACCGGCCGGAACGCGAAAGCGACCCGTCCAAGGTGCGCATGGACAGTGAGCACACGCCGCTAATGGTCTCCGGCGCCGATCTGTCGCCGGGCGTGACGCTGCATCTCGGAAATTGCTGTTGCCCGCTGCCGGGCGACCGGATCATGGGTGTGCACGAACCTGGCAAAGGCATCGTGGTTCATGTCGCCAGTTGTCCGAAACTGGCCGAATATGATGACAAGCCCGAGCTTTGGGTCGACCTTCGCTGGACAGAGCTGGCCCGCACCGGCGCGGTCGCCATTGGTCGCATCCGCATCAATGCCTCGAACGAACGGGGTGTGCTGGCCAAGCTCTGCGCTGCCGTGGCCCAGGCCAGCGGCAACATCACCAGCATCCACACTGTGGATCGTCATGAGGACTTCACGGAAATTCTCATGGAAATTGAGGTTGAAGACCTCAAGCGCCTGACGCAGATACTGGCCGCGCTCCGGTCGATCGCGGTGGTCGACAGAGCTGTGCGCGACCAGGAGGGCGAAAATGACGAATGATGATGTGTTGAATGTATTCCGCGAGGCCGGGGCTTTGCTGGAAGGTCACTTCATTCTGTCGTCTGGCCGCCGCAGCCCGGTCTTCCTCCAGAAGGCGCTCGTCTTTTCCCAGCCTGACCTGTCGGAAAAGCTGTGCAAGGCGCTGGCGGAAAAGCTCACCGCAGACTTCGGCAAGATTGATGTCGTGGCCGGTCCGGCTGTGGGCGGGATCATTCCCGGCTACGAATTGGCGCGCCAACTGGGCGCTCGGTCGATCTTTGCCGAACGCGTTGATGGCCAACTCCAGTTCCGCCGGGGCTTTTCGATTGCCGAGGGCGAGCGTGTGCTGATTGCCGAAGACATTGTGACTACGGGCCTTTCATTCCGGGAAACCGTCGAGGCGCTCGAAGCGCTTCCGGGCGACGTTGTGGGCGGCGCCTGCATCATTGACCGTTCGAATGGCCGCGCGGATGTCGGCTGCAAACTGGTTTCTCTCGCGGCTGTGGACTTCCCGGATTACGATCCGAACGATCTGCCGCCCGACCTGGCCGCGATGGAAGCCGTAAAACCCGGGTCGCGGGGCCTTGCCTGATGGCAGACCCGATCCGCCTTGGCGTGAACATCGATCACGTTGCCACGATCCGCAATGCGCGGGGCGGAGACCATCCCGACCCCATGCGCGCGGCGCAGATTGCGGCTGAAGCGGGCGCAGACGGTATCACGATCCATCTGCGTGAAGACCGCCGCCATATTCGCGATGGCGACCTCGAAGCCATTCGCGCGGCCTCCAGCCTGCCCATCAATCTCGAAATGGCGGCCACCGAAGAAATGACGGAGATTGCCTGCAAGTTCCGTCCGCATGCGGCCTGTATCGTGCCGGAAAAACGTGAGGAGCGTACGACGGAGGGCGGCCTGGACGTCGCCGGAATGCACAATCAAATTGCGCCAGTCGTTCGCCGTCTCAATGAGTCCGGCGCGCGGGTGTCGCTGTTTATCGAGCCGGACCCGGTTCAGATTGCCGTCGCTGAAGTGCTTCAGGCCCCCGTAGTAGAGCTCCATACCGGCAAGTATGCCGAGCTTTGGATCGAAGGCGGCGCTGAGGCGGCTGCGCCGGAACTGGAGCGGCTGAAGATTGCTGCGGTCGAAGCGCGCAAGCGGGGGGTCGAACCCCATGCCGGTCACGGCCTGACATTTGAGAATGTGGCGCCTGTTGCGGCGATCAAAGAACTCGCCGAACTGAACATCGGGCACTTCCTGATGGGTGAGGCGATCTTTATCGGGCTCAATGCGGCGATCAAGGAAATGCGCCGCCTGATGGATGAGGCGCGCGCATGATCATCGGTATCGGAAATGATCTCTGCAACATCGAACGCGTGCAAAAGACCCTCGCTCGCTTTGGCGAGCGGTTCGAGAAGCGTGTCTTTACCGATGTGGAGATCGCGCTGGCGCGTCGCCGTCGCCTGACGGCCGAAACCTATGCCAAGCGGTTTGCGGCCAAGGAAGCCTGCGCCAAGGCGCTGGGCACAGGCGTACCCCGGCGCGGCGTGCACTGGAAACATCTGGGCGTTATCAACCTGCCGACGGGCAAGCCGACCCTGGCGTTGACCGGTGGGGCGGCAGAGCGACTCGCGACCCTGATGCCGGATGGCCACGAAGCCGTCATCCATCTCACCATCACCGACGATTATCCCTGGGCCGAGGCTCACGTCATCATCGAAGCCTTGCCAGTGAGACCGGCATGAATTCGCCGCGACCCAAGCGCACCCGCCTGCGGGCGAAGGGAAAGAGCAGCCAGCCCTCGCTGACCGAAGCGGATATCAAGACGCTGGAATCCATTCTCGGCCATAAGTTCAAGAACCCTGAAATGCTGATCCGTGCCCTGACGCATCCGAGCGCTGTTGCGTCGGCGGACTCGGTGAGACTGTCGAACCAGCGGCTCGAATTCCTCGGCGACCGGGTGCTCAATCTCGTGATCGCGGAGCGCCTGATCGACCGCCGTCGCATGGAGAGCGAAGGCGATCTTGCGCCGCGCCTGAACAGTTTCGTCCGCAAGGGCGCGTGTGCAGAGGCCATGCGCTATCTCGGGATCTCCCAATTCCTCATCATGTCGGATGGTGAGATCGCTTCCGGCGGGCGCGAGCGCGAATCCACATTGGGCGATGCGTGCGAAGCCATTATCGGCGCAATCTATCAGGATGCCGGCCTGTCGACGGCCCGGAAATTCATTGAGAAAGGCTGGGCGCCGCAATTCGAGGCGGCCCCGGCCCAGACCAAGGACCCCAAGACGCTGCTGCAGGAATGGGCGCAGGGACAAGGCCTGCCACTGCCGGATTATGACGTGCTCAGCCGGTCCGGCCCCGACCACGAGCCCACTTATGAAGTTGAGGTCAAAGTGGCCGACCGGGGCGCCGCTGTTGCCGCGGGCTCGTCAAAGCGCGATGCTGAGCGTAATGCTGCCGCCCTTCTCCTAGAAAGCCTGACCGGAACCCCATGACAGACACCCCCATCACCCATGCTGGATTTGCCGCCATTATCGGCGCGCCGAATGCGGGCAAGTCCACGCTGACCAATCGCCTGGTCGGAACCAAGGTGGCCATCGTCACGCACAAGGTGCAGACGACGCGCTTTCCGGTGCGCGGCGTGGCGCAGGTGGACGGCACGCAGATCGTGCTGGTCGACACGCCCGGTATCTTCGCAGCCAAGCGTCGGCTAGACCGTGCGATGGTCAAGGCGGCCTGGAGCGGCGCAGATGATGCGGACGCCATCGTCCATCTGATCGACGCCTCGGCCTGGGTGGCCGAACGCGAGAACCGGGTCGATGGCGCGCAGAAAAAGTCTCTGGAAGATGATCGCCGCGTGATCGAGCAGTTGAAGCAGAGCGGGCGCAAGGCCCTGCTCGCCTTGAACAAGATCGATCTGTTCCCGCATGACCAGGTCCTGCCGATCATTGCGGAGTTGAACGAAACAGGCGTCTATGAGGAGGTCTTCATGATCTCCGCCGAAAATGGCGAAGGCGTCGAAGCGCTGGAAAAGGCGCTCGCAAAAAGAATGCCTGAAAGCCCGGCGCTCTATCCGCCGGACCAGATTGCAGACTTGCCGATGCGCCTGCTTGCTGCCGAAGTGACGCGCGAGAAACTGATGCTGCGCCTGCATCAGGAATTGCCCTACCAGCTGATGGTCGAGACCGAAGCCTGGGAAGAGAAAAAAGACGGCTCCGTCCGTGTGCAGCAAGTCGTGGTCGTCGGCCGCGAAAATCACAAATCCATGGTGCTCGGCAAGGGCGGCGCGGCGATCAAGGATGTCGGCCGAAAGGCTCGGGAAGAACTTTCTGAAATGCTCGGCCGCAAGGTCCATCTCTTCCTGTTCGTGAAGGTGGATGAACGCTGGCAGGAACGCCGCGAGAGTTACCAGGGACTCGGCCTGGAGTTTGATGTTTGAACTGGTCGGATGACGGCATAATCCTGGGCGCACGCCGCTTTGGAGAAGGTGGCCTCATCCTCGACGTTCTGACCCGCACGCGTGGTCGTCGGTCTGGCCTCGTCTATGGCGGCTCCTCCCGCAAGCGCCGCGCGCAATACGAAGCCGGAAATTCTGTGTCCCTCAGCTGGACGGGGCGTCTCGAAGACGCGCTCGGCCGGTTTGATGTGGCCGAAGCCAGCCGCGAGCGGGCCGCGCGTGTGCTGGACGATGCGGCGGCCCTCGCCGCCATTTCCGCCGTCACGGCCATCCTGCGCGGCGGGCTGGATGAAGGCGACGCTGCAGGGTCTGCCCTGTTCGAGGCGACAGAGCTCCTGCTCGACCAGATCGAGGCACAGGAAATCTGGCCTGCGCTCTATGTGCGCTGGGAACTTGGCCTGCTCTCGGCGCTCGGCTTCGGACTCGATCTCGATGAATGCGCGCTCAGCGGCGCGAATGACGGTCTCACCCATGTGTCGCCGAAGACAGGCCGGGCCGTGCGGGGCTCAGAGGCAGAGGAATATGTCGACCGCCTGCTGCGCCTGCCGCAATTCCTCGTCGAATCCACGGCCCATGTCGCGCCAGTGGATATCGAGGACGGCCTGAAGCTGACCGGTTACTTCCTGGAAGAGCGGTTGTTCGGCGGTCTCAATCGCGGTGTCCCGCCGGAGCGGATGCGGCTGGTCGGCCGCATCCAGAAGCGGGGCTAAGCGCTGACGCTTGGGCGTTGGCTGACACGGGCAAACCAGGTCCCGATATGCTTCAGGTCGGGGTTGAGGGGCTGGCCAACCTGATTGCCGAAGGCCAGGAAACAGAACAGCAGTATGTCAGCCAGGCCGAAGGCCTTGCCTGCCACAAACTCCCGGCCGTCAGCCATCTGTTCGTCCAGGAAGACGAGTCCATCCTGCGCGCAGGCTTTCAGGCCATCAGCAGCTTCCGGCAGGCAGCGCATCCGGTCCTGGAACATGGGCAGGCCCTCGGCGGCGCGGAAAGCCGTGGTCAGCGGTTCCACGATCTTGAGGTCCACCCACCGTGTCCAGCGGCGGTTCTGGGCGCGTGCTTCCGGTGTGTCTCCCATCAGGCGGTCACCGGGCTGGGTTTCGTCCAGATACTCGCAAATGGCCGTGATCTCCGTCAGGATGCTGCCATCATCGAGCTCAAGGGCGGGCAGTTGGCCAGCCGGGTTCTTGGTCGTATATGGCGCCTGCCGGTTTTCTCCGGCCATCAGGTCGACGTCCTCCTTGGGCAGGTCGATGCCGCGTTCCGCCATGAACATGCGAACCACGTGCGGGTTCGGGCCTACGGAATTGTACAATTTCATTCTTTTTCCTTCCCTCTTGTGGCGCTGACTGTCGCGCGGCGAGATTACGCGCACAAGGGCTGTCATATTCAGAAGCCGTTCATTTTCCGGCGTGCTAGGTAGCCGGCGAGGACTGGGGCGTTCCGTGCAAACGAAAAGGCTGATGCCATGAAGAAAACTGTTTTTGCCGTTACTGCCGTCGCCATGCTGTCACTGGCTGGCTGTGTACACATCGATGCTGATGAAGAAGGCCGTGACGCCATCTACGAAAACACTGAAACCGCGCTCCGCGTCTGCGGCGGCGAAGGCCGTGTGAAAGAAGTCAATGAAGACGGCTTCAAATGCATTGACTAGCCCATTGCGGTGCTAGTCAGCGGCACACTTTCCCCCCGCCCATGTCGAGATGAAGATGATCGGCATGGGCGGCATTGTATTCCGGCCCCAAAGTCACCGAGAACAGCTCGCACGCGCCCTTGTGAAGCCGTCGCAGGAATTTCTGTTCAGGCCCGCCCGCATCCCAATGCGTCTTCACGCTGATCAGGCGGCCATCCTCCAGACGAAAGCCTGACACGTCGATGGCATTGCCAAGCCCGTGCTGTGACATGCGGCCCGTTCCGGCAATGTTGCGGCAGGAAAAACTGCCATAGGTTTCGATCCGCGCGATGGGAGAGCCGAGAATGTCCACAGCAGCCGGCCGGGCGACATGCCGCTCCCACGTATAGAGGGCGGCGGCCTCACCACAGGTCATGCGCAGGGTGGCGGAATAGGGAGTCATCGTCTGGTCCAGTGTCAGCGCGTCATACAGGCCGCATCCGGCCTGCATGTCCTGGTCTTCCAGCGGCGTGTAGAGCACCCCGGCCTCGTCCAGCGCAGTGAAACAGACTTCGCGGTTCTTCTTGGCGCGGGTCAGCTTGTGCCAGGTGCCGATGCCGGGCGTTTCGGTCAGATCAACCGGCGCAAAGGGATTGTGGCGCGGCGGGGCCAGCCAGACAAAGGCCAGCAGCACCAGCGCAGGCAGGCTTAGCAACAGGATCCATGCCCGGATTGCATTCATCAGCAGCTGTGCCCTTTTCCTTTCCTTAACCAAAGCGACGTTTGTGTTAACGTGCTCCGGCCCTTGAGTCGCTGACTTTAATCAAGGGCCTGCACCAGAATGTGGCACGAACTGCAAAGAGGCCAGAATGTCCGATTTGATTGACGGGACGCCGGAAGACCGGATCATCAACGAGCCGATGAGCGAGGCGCTCTCCAAGCGCTATCTCGCCTATGCGCTCTCGACGATTACGTCCCGCGCCCTGCCGGATGTGCGTGACGGCCTGAAGCCCGTCCAGCGCCGTATCCTGTATGGCATGCGCGTTCTGAAGCTTGACCCCGAGGGCGGCTATCGCAAATGCGCCAAGATCGTTGGCGACGTGATGGGTAATTTCCACCCACATGGCGACAGCTCGATCTATGACACGCTGGTCCGCCTCGCACAGGATTTTACCGTTCGCTATCCACTGGTCGATGGCCAGGGCAATTTCGGCAACATCGATGGCGATAGCGCAGCTGCCTATCGCTATACGGAAGCGCGGATGACGGTGGCAGCTGAACTGCTGCTGGAAGGCTTGAACGAGAACGCCGTCGATTTCCGCGCCAATTACGCCGAGAATGACGAAGAGCCGGTCGTGCTGCCGGCCGGGTTCCCGAATTTGCTCGCCAATGGTGCCAGCGGTATCGCGGTCGGCATGGCGACGTCCATTCCGCCGCACAACGCTGCCGAACTGATCGATGCGGCCCGGCTGCTGATCGAGAAGCCGAAGGCGACAACTGAAGAGTTGATGGATTTCGTCCAGGGGCCGGACTTCCCGACGGGCGGCATCATTGTCGAAACCAAGGAAGCCATGCTTCAGGCCTATGAAACCGGCCGCGGCAGCTTCCGCATGCGGGCGCGCTGGGAGGTCGAGGATACCGGCCGGGGCACCTATCAGATCATCGTCACCGAAATCCCGTATCAGGTCCAGAAATCGCGCCTGCTCGAAAAGCTGGGCGAACTGATCGAAGCGAAGAAACTGCCCCTGCTCGACGATGTGCGCGATGAGAGCGCCGAGGATGTCCGGCTGGTCCTGGTCCCCCGCTCGAAAACGGTCGAGCCGGAAGTCCTGATGGAAAGCCTCTACAAGGTCTGTGACCTGGAGACGCGCTTCAGCCTGAACATGAACGTATTGCACAAGGGCGCGCCGCAGGTCATGGGCCTGAAGGACGTGTTGCAGGCCTATCTGGAGCATCGCCGCGAGGTGGTTGTCCGCCGGGCCGAGTTCCGCCTCGACAAGATCGAGAAGCGCCTGCACCTGCTCGACGGCTATCTGATCGCTTATCTCAACATTGATGAAGTGATCCGGATCATCCGCTATGAGGACGAGCCGAAAGCCGTCCTGATGTCGACGTTCAATTTGACCGACATTCAGGCCGAAGCGATCCTCAATCTCCGTTTGCGGGCCTTGCGCAAGCTGGAAGAGATGGAAATTCGCGGTGAGCATGACCGGCTCAGCGCAGAGCGCGAAGAACTCAACAAGCTGATCGGGTCAACACGCCGTCAGTGGAGCAAGGTCTCCAAGGAGCTGAAAGAGGCTCGCGAAGCTTTTGATCCGGGCTCCGAACTTGGCCGCCGTCGCGCGACCTTCGGCGAAGCCGCAGACGTTGACCTTGCGGCCGCGCTGGAAGCCTCCCGTCCGAAAGAGCCGCTGACCATCGTACTGTCCCAGCAGGGCTGGATACGCGGCATGAAGGGACACGGGCTCGATCCGGAAACGGCAAAATTCAAGGATGGTGACGAACTTTACCTGTCCGAAGAAGTGATGAGTACGGACAAGATTATCCTGATGGCGTCCGATGGCCGGGCCTTCACCCTGCCGGCCGACAAGCTGCCGGGCGGTCGGGGGCATGGCGAGCCGATCCGCCTGTCCATCGATCTGGAAGACAGTGTCGACATTGTTGCCATGTTCCGTTTCGAACCGGACCGCAAGCGTGTTGTCGCCTCCAGCGAGGGCTATGGCTTCGTGGTCGAGGAGAAGGAACTGGAGTCCAATCGCAAGGCGGGCAAGCAGGCGGTCAATACCGGCAAGGGTGAACTCAACATATGTGTCCCGGTCGAGGGCGACATGCTGGCCGTGGTCGGATCAAATAGGAAACTGCTGATCTTCCCGCTGGACGAACTGCCCGAAATGGCGCGCGGCAAGGGCAACAAGCTGCAATCCTATAGCGGCAAGTTCAAGCTCAAGGACCTGATGACCTTCGACAAGCGCGACGGCCTGATTGTCATGACGGGCGGTCGCCACCGCGCCTTCCCGGAATGGGAAGAGTGGATCGGCAAGCGTTCACAGGCTGGCAAGACCGTTCCGAAAGGCTTCCCGAAGGGCGGAACGTTCAGCGGCTAGGTTACAGAATCCAGTCCAGAGTGTTTGAAAGCGTTCTACCGCGTACCCCAATAGGGGATTATGTGGGACGGCATCTGGAGACGGCCGATTGGCTGGGCCTGGAATGGTTCGGCCGGGGCCGAGCCCACGAGCACCGCCTGGAATGAACCCTTGCGGGCGTCGTTCAGGATCCATTCCGGATGCTTGCCGATCAGTGACCTTACATTGGTCCGGAAGAACCGGCGCGTGTCGCGATATTCCTCGTCCCATTGCTCTTTGCGGGTGCGCAAGTCGATCGACGGGTTCAGTTTCCGGGCCGCCGCGACCCGCTCTTCCACCGGCACGGCGCGGCCTTTGCCGCCGACATAGCATGTCTTGTTGGGGGAATTGGCGAAGGAGATGAAGGCCGTCCGGTCTGCCTCGACGCCATTGGCAATTACGCCGGCATCATAGGAGTTGACCACGATACCGTCGATCGTGACGCCCGGCGCGCGCTGAATGTTCCAGAGGACGGAATCGTAGGAGGCCAGATACAGGAAGACCGGGGCATCAGTTTCAGTGACAAGCACATAGATTTGCCGGGACGATTCAACGGTATTCCCCTCCGCGAAGGCCATGGCCTCTTTGCGCATGGCTTTCTGGGACATGGGTTTTGTCTGCGCCTTCAGCTTGCTGGCGGCCTCGCGGCGTTTCTGGTCGCGTTCGGCAGCGGCCTCTGGCGTATCCTTGATACTGACATGATGCATCGGCGTACGGACACCGCCGCCATAGGTGTAGACATAGGCCGCGCGGGCATTGGCGCTGGCCGTGGGCGTGCGGCAGGATGTATTGGTGCGAAGGATTTCCGGTTGGGCCGGAAGAGTGGACGTGCTGAGGGGTGGTGTGCCTGTGGTGACCTGACCATAGGTTACCGGGGCCTGCCCATTCACGACGACCAAGGGTGTGGAGGGAGCTATCGACGCCCCACCTGCATTGCCGCAAGCCGATGCGAAAAGAAGGGTTGTTACCAGCACAATATTGCGCATTCCGAGCCTCCCGGCATGGCTATTGGATAGCCCGTACAATGAGAGATGAAGGTTTCGATCCCGTTGAGAGAGGGGACGAAATTCAATTTCTGATCGAAAGCCGACTGGGTATCTGCTCACCCGGTCAGGCACCATTCCCTTCGACGGATCGTCCGAACAGGACGATCAGGACCGCGAGCCCGATCAGTGTCGCGAAGACAGGCGAACGCCAAGTCAGGCCTCCCGCCTTTTTCCAGTCGCCGGTCAGGGCGATTGCCGATTGAATGGCATAGTAGATTGCGAACGCCTTAGAGGCATACGCGATGATCTGGAAGACATCTGCACCCCAGGTCAACAATGCGCCGATGATGCCGAGTATCAGATAAGTCTGTTTCGGGTTGATCCGGCCTCTGGAAACTTCCTGCGCGAGCCCGCCCGCGCCGCTCGCGTCTGCGACGGCGGCGCTGAACTGTGCACTGAGGGCTGCGGCGACCAGCAAGGGAGGCAGGACCGGCGCGACAATCTTCATCATGTCCACGATGGCTGTTTCCTCCAGGGCGAGCTGCTCGGGCGGAAAGATGTAGGACAGCAGGCTCACATAGATCATGTAGATGATAGCCGAAATGATCTGCGCCCACCGCATGGACCTGATCCGCAGCCGCGCATCATACTCGTCCGACAGGTAGCGTGAGGTTTCAAACCCCTGGACCGTCACGATCAGGCCGAACGCTACCGCCACCCCGTGCCAGCCTGTGTCGGTCATGGGGTTTGCAACCAGTGCGCCGGATGCGGCCTGCTCACGGAAGTAGAGCCCCAGTCCGACCAGCAGGCCGGCGATGATCGCGAGTTTCAGGCTGACGGCAAATTGCTCCATCTTCTCCATGGTCGAGAAGCCTCCGAGCATGCCGGAACTCACGATGAAGAGCAGGACGCAGCTTGTCAGGATTTTCGGGTAGAGCGGATTGCTCAGTCCCGAGAGGGATAGTCCGAAGGCTCCAAACAGGTTGAGGTAGTAGGCGACTGAAATGCAATAGGCGAAAGCCAATGCCCAGGACGCCGCATGTTCCATCCAGGTCTCTGCCCGGCTGCGGGGCTGCTGACTGGCAATCCGGGCTATATTGACCCGGATCGCATATCCGAAGGCGTAAGCGACCCCGCACAATCCCAGCATGACCAGGGGCGCATGCTTGCCATAGGAATCATCCAGGATGGGGCCGAGCACCAGGAAGCCGCTGCCTATGATGGACGCCAGCGGTGTGACGGTGGCGCGCCAGCCGGACCAGGTACGCAGTCTGGGCAGGAGAAGGAGGCCCAGACCCATCAGGGTGGCAAGCAGCACCAGAATTGTTGATGTGGTCACCGGGACAAGGTCCACCGGTTACTTGTCCAACAGCGCCATCGTGTCGTTCATCAGCGAGCCGATCTCGGTATGCAGGACGAGGTCGGCGAACGGGTCCTGATCGGTCGGTTCACGATTGATGATCGCCATGCGCGCGCCATTGCGCTTGGCTTCCATCGGAATGGCCGAGGCGGGGTAGACCACAAGCGACGAGCCGAGCACGATCACGAGGTCACACAGCAGCGCTTCTTCGCTGGCGCGCAGCATCTTGTCTTCGGGCATGGACTGGCCGAACGAGACCGTCGCATTCTTGAGCAAGCCCGTGCAGAAGATGCAGGTGAGATCCTCATCCTGTTCCCAGCGAGGCTTCAGAGTCTCGAATTCGTAGCGCTTGCCGCATTGCAGGCATTTGGCATAGCTCGCATTACCGTGGATTTCGATCACCTTGTCATCCGGCACGCCGGAATCCTGATGCAAATTGTCGACATTCTGTGTGACTACGGAAGAAACCTTGCCGCGCTTCACAAGATCGGAAATGGCATAATGGCCGACATTCGGCTTGGCGCCGGTCCAGCCTTCGGTGCGATTGAAGACACGCCGCCAGGATTCCCGCCGGGCGTCGCGGGAGGCCACGAAGTCCTGGAAATAGATGGGAGACATCTTGCTCCACACACCGCCGGGACTGCGGAAATCGGGGATACCGCTTTCGGTCGAGATGCCTGCGCCGGTGAAAACCATCACGCGGCGCGCGTCCGAGATCATTCTTGCAAGTTGGCCTGAATCCGTCATGAGCATCTTCTATGCATGGCTGTGTGCACTCTCCCCTTTCTAGCAGCTAATGAATTGAATGGATTTGTAAAGCGGTGCCTTGGGATAGGTGCGTGGAATTACCTATACGACCGTGCCGAAGGCAGCGCCGATCAGGCCCGTCACCAGCATCGCTGCTGCGCCCCAGAAGACGATCCTCACTATCGCCTTCGTCTTGGCCGCGCCGCCTGCCTTGGCTGAGGCCATGCCCAGCAGGACGAGGGCGAGCAGGGAGACGATTGCGACTACTGGTGTGATGAGGTGCATCGGCGCGAACAAGGCCGCTAGCAGGGGCAATACGGCGCCTGCCGAAAAGCTGACCGCTGAACTGATCGCCGCTTGGACGGGGCGGGCGGTCACGATCTCATTGATGCCGAGTTCGTCACGCGCATGGGCCTCCAGCGGATCCTTTTCCATCAACTGGCGGGCCACCTCATAGGCGGTGTCCTTTTCGACCCCGCGATTGATGTAGATGTGGGCCAACTCGATCAGCTCGGCTTCGGGATGGTCGCGCAGGGCGGCGCGTTCGATGTCGAGATCGGCCTTTTCGGTGTCTGCCTGCGACGACACGGAAACATATTCTCCTGCTGCCATCGACATGGCCCCGGCGACCAGCCCGGCCAGGCCAGCGGTCAGAACTGCGCCCATAGACGCTTCGGCAGAGGCGACCCCGATCACTAGGCTGGCAGTTGAGAGAATGCCGTCATTTGCGCCAAGCACCGTTGCGCGCAGCCAGCCAATACGGTGGCTATAATGATGTTCGCCGAGTGGAAAGGGTGAGGCCATCTCGTTTCTCCGGAGTGTCGATGAAGGAGGCGATATATCCTTGGGCAGGTCAAGTCTGGCAGGTGCGGGCGAGGGGGCGGTCCCTTGCGCTTGGCGCCGGGCGCGGATACCTCTTTTACATCTGGTTCTTATGGAGGGACGCCCGATGAGCCCCATTCTAGTCATTCTGGCCGCAATTGTCGCGATCGTCGGCTTTGTCATCCTGATCTACAACGGCCTTGTGATGAAGCGCCAGCGGGTCAACCAGGCCTTTGCCGACGTGGATGTCCAGCTGAAACAGCGCCAGAATCTGATCCCGAACCTCGTCGAGACCGTGAAAGGCTATGCCTCTCACGAGAAGGAAACGCTGAATGCGGTCATCACGGCGCGCAATGCCGCGCAGGCCGCCAGCACGCCCGGTGAAATGTCTCAGGCCGAAGGCATGTTGACCGCCTCGCTCGGCAAGCTGTTCGCGCTGGCCGAAGCCTACCCGGACCTCAAGGCGAATACGAACTTCCTGCAGCTTCAGTCGGAGCTGTCGTCCATCGAAGACAAGCTGGCCGCGGCGCGCCGTTTCTACAATTCCGCGGTTCAGGACTACAACACCTCCCGCGAGCAATTCCCCGGCTCCATCGTGGCCGGCATGTTCAATTTTGAAGGCCGCGAATTCTTCGATGTCGGCGTCGAAGGCCGCGAGGCCCTGTCCACGGTTCCAGAAGTCAAATTCTAGGCTACACTGCCGCCTCCGGATCAGGAGGTGGGACCATGAAATATCTTACGATCAGTGCGGCGCTTGTCCTTGGGGCTTGCGCCGCAAATTCTGCCGGGTGGAGCGCGTCCACCTGGAGTGGCCTGCCAGACCGCACGGTTGCGGGCGGTGGCTACAGCTTCTTCGCCTCACCGGCCGAGGGGCAGGGCTTCAAGTTGAAATTCTCCGTCAAGACCGATGGCACGTTCGGTGTGGCTGAAGCCCCGACCGAAGACGCGCTGGTCGAGGCCGCCAGGGCTGCTGCACCGGAGGGCTGCAATTTCGTATCCCTGGAGCGCAGCGCAGATGGCGGCGCAGTGGCCGACTATGATTGCGGCTGAGCCGCGAACCAGGGTTCCAGCAGGCTGAGCGCCTCTTCGATCTGGGGCGTTGACAGCGCAAACGAGAACCGCATGAAGCGATGGCCTTCGACCGGGTCGAAATCGACGCCCGGCGCGGTGGCGATGCCGGTGTCTTCGAGCAGCTTCAGGCAGAAGGCCAGGCTGTCATCGGTGTACTTCGAGATGTCGGCATAGATGTAGAATGCCCCATCTGGCGGCGCGATCTTTTCAAGCCCGAGACGTGGCAGGGCTTCCAGCATGAGTTCGCGATTACGGCGATAGACCTCGACATGGCCGTCCAATTCCTCCGCGCTGTCCATCGCCACGAGGCCGGCATGCTGGGACAGGGATGGCGGCGTCAGGAACAGGTTTCCAACATAGGCGCTGGTCCGCGCGGCGCCCTCCTTCGGGGAGATCAGCCAGCCAAGCCGCCAGGCCGGCATGGAGAAATATTTCGAGAACGAGTTCACGATGTATGCATCCGGATCGAATTCCAGCATGGACCGGATGTCCGGCCCATAGCTGAGGCCGTGATAGATCTCGTCCGAAATGATGCGGATATTTTTCGCCCTGGCCACGGCGGCGATCGCCGCGAGGTCATCCTCGGGGATGATCGTGCCGGTCGGATTGGCGGGACTTGCGATGATGACGCCCGCCGGGGCCGGGTCGATGGCGTCCAGTGCGGCGGCCGTCAGCTGGTAGCGCACGTCTGCGCCACAGGCGATTTCCACGGGGTCCAGATTGAGCGCGCGCAACGTGTTGCGATAGGCCACATAACCGGGCCGGGCGAGGGCGATCCGGTCGCCGGGGCTGAACGCCGTGGAGAGTGCCAGTACGAGAGCAGGCGAGGCGCCGCAGGTCAGGGTCACACGGCCCGGCGTCAGGTCCACGCCATACTCGTCCTTGTAGTGCCGGCAGATGCGCTCCTTGAGCGGACGGCTTTCCCAATAGCCCATCGGGTCGGTGTCCAGCACGTCATGCGCGCGGGCGATGGCACCCTTCGGCGCGGGCGTTGAGGGCTGGCCGAACTCCATATGCAGGATGCGGCGGCCTTCGGCCTTCAAATCATGCGCGCGCTTGCTGACCGAAATCGCGCGAAACGGATCGATGTCTTGTCCCATGCTAACGGGCGGTAACTGCCGGCAGCCAGGTTGCCAAGGCAGGAATTGCCGCAACCAGCCCGATCAGCAAGAGCTGCAGCACGATAAACGGGACTGCGCCTTGCCAGATTTGCAGCGTCTTGATGCTCGCCGGGGCTGCGCCGCGCAGGTAGAACAGCGCAAAGCCGAAGGGCGGGGTCAGGAAGCTGGTCTGCAGGTTGAGAGCCATCAGAATGGCCAGCCAGACCGGGTCAAAGCCGAGGATGATCAGCGGCGGGGCCACCAGCGGCACGACCACGAAGACGATCTCGATGAAGTCGAGGAAGAAGCCGAGGACGAACATGACGATCATGGTCATGATCAGCGCGCCCCATTTGCCGCCCGGCATCGAGTGCAGAATGTCCGCCACGATGTCATCGCCGCCATAGCCGCGAAAGACGAGGCTGAACAGCGACGCGCCGATCAGGATGAGGAACACCATGCTGGTGATCTGCGTCGCACTCTTCAGGGCCGGCATCAGCTGGCGCATCCGGCGCAACACGACAAGCCCGGTGGCGACCCCGGCAAAGAAGACGACCGAGGCGAGGATCGTCAGGAGGATGCCGATCTCGTTTGCGCGGCCAATCGTGGCGACGCCAGTGCGCAGGTCGAACAGGTTCCGGAGCAGGATGATGGCGATGACGCTGCCGAGGCCTGCCATGAGCAGCCATGTGACGCGGCGCTCATGATCGTCATCGGCAAGGCGCAGGCCCGCTAGCAGGACCGCGCCGGCGACGCCAATGGCGGCCGCTTCGGTTGGCGGGGCTACCCCGCCAAGGATTGCACCGAGCACCGCCACGATCAGCAGGAGCGGCGCCCCAAGGCCGAAGGCGACTTCCTTGATTGTCAGCGGCGGACTGCCATCATCCTGTACGGGTGGGCAGCGTTCCGGGTGGCGGATAGCCGTCAGCGCGATCCAGCCGAGATACAGGCCCACCAGCAGGAAGCCGGGGATCAGCGCGCCTGCGAACAGGTCTCCGACCGACACGACGAATGAGCCTGCAGACCCGGTCGCCTGGCTCGCCTGGCTGGCAGCGTTCGAGATCGCATCCGCGAGCAGGATCAGGACAATGGAGGGCGGGATGATCTGGCCCAGCGTGCCCGAGGCGGCAATCGTGCCGGTGGCAAGGCGCGGGTCGTAGCCTTGCCGGATCATGGTGGGCAGCGCGATCAGCGTCATGGTGATGACCGTCGCGCCGACAATGCCGGTCGAGGCGGCCAGAAGCGCGCCCACCAGCACGACGGCATAGCCGAGCCCGCCGCGTACCTTGCCGAGCAGGCGGCTGGCGATGTGGAGCAGATCTTCGGCGACGCGCGAGCGCTCCAGGATGACACCCATCAGCACGAACAGTGGCACCGCGATCAGCGTCTGGTTCTGCATGATGGAGCCGCCAAGGATGCGGCTGGGCAGGTTCCTGAGGAAGGCCTCGTCGAACACGCCGATGCCGATTCCGACCAGCGCGAACAGCAATGCGCCGCCGCCCAGCGTCAGGGCGACCTGATAGCCCGCCAGCAGCGCCAGCACGGCGCAGACGAACATGGATATGGCAAGGATGACCTCAAGCTCCATGCACGCCCCCATGCGGCTCTTCTTCGGGCATCTCGTCCAGCTTGCCGTTCAGGCGCAGGGCGGCCTTCAGCGCTTCCGACAAGCCCTGCGCCAGCATCAACACGGCAAAGGCTGGCAACAGCGTCTTGAACAGGAAGAGCAGGGGCAGGCCATCGGATTCGCGCGAGCCCTCGAACAGCGCCCAACTGCGCGCAAGCCCCTGTTCGGTCATCGCCAGCAAGCGGATGCAGATCGGGAACAGGAAGAGATAGATGCCGGCAAGTTCAACCCAGTTGCGCCCGCGCGCACCGAAGCGGGGCCGCAGGATGTCGACCCGGACATGCGCATCATCGCGCAGCGCCGAGGCCGAGCCGAGCATGAACATGGCCGCGAAGGCATAGATCACGATCTCGTTCAGCCAGGTGAAGGAGAGGCCAAAGGCGTAGCGTAGCAGCACGACCAGCAATTGCGCGCCGACCAGGATGATGGCGCTGGCAATGGCCCCGCCCAGGGCCCAGCTGGAAAGGGCGTCGATGCGCGCGATCAGCCATGTGGCAATCCGCTCGACCGGTTCGGGCCAGATCGTGATGACCAGCGGCAGTACGAGCAGCGGCGACAGGCCCAGGCCCAGCCATTTCAGCCATCCGCCAAGGGCGAGGAAGATTTCCGGTGACATATCCAGCCCGCCCCCGGCCTATTTGTTCGAATTGCGGGCGGCGTAATACGGCCCTTCGGACACGTCGGCCCAGCCGCGCATCAGTTTCAGGGACGCCTCGAAGCTCTCATAGATGCGCTTTTCGATGCCATCCCTGCCGGAGGCCGCGCGGACATCCCAGGCCGCCTCTGCCATGCGGCTGACGACCTCGTCCGGGTAGCTGCGCATCTGGACGCCATGCTCGCGTTTGAGCAGGTCCAGGTGGATGGCGTTCTGATAGGTGAATTCGCCGAGCGAGCTGTGGTTCACACTCTCGCACGCGGCCTTGATGATGGCTTGCTCGCCGGGGGTGAGCCCCTCCCAGACGCGGAGGTTCATGCCGACGGCAAGACTGGCACCCGGCTCGTGGAACCCCGGCCCATAGTAATAGGGCGCTTCCCGGTAGAAGCCGAGATAATAGTCATTCCACGGACCGACCCACTCGGTGGCGTCGATCGCGCCGGTCTGGAGGGATTGGTAGATCTCACCGCCGGGCAAGGCGACCGACGACCCGCCGAGCGCGCGCAGCACATCGCCGCCCTGGCCCGGAATGCGCATCTTGAGGCCGACAAGATCGTCCAGCGTGTTGATTTCCTTGCGGAACCAGCCGCCCATCTGGTGGCCGGTATTGGCGGCCTGAATGGATTTGATACCGAACTGGGCCGACAATTCGTCCCACAATTTCTGGCCACCGCCGAAATCGATCCAGCCCATGATCTCCTGCGCGGTCATGCCGAAGGGCACGGCGGTGAAGAAGGGATAGGCGCTGGACTTGGCCGTCCAGTAATATTCGGCGCCATGATACATGTCGGCCGAGCCATTCGAGACGGCATCGAAGCATTCGAAGGGCGGGACAAGTTCACCAGCCGCATAGACCTTCACTTCCATCAGGCCGTCAGACATCTGCTGGATACGTTGCGCAACGCGTTCGGCCGCTTCGCCAAGACCCGGCAGGCCCTTGGGCCAGGTGGTGACCATGTTGAAGCGGCGGCGATTGCGCGCAATGGAAGGCGCGGCAAGGTCTGCCGCCTTTTCGGGATTGGCAAAGGCGGCTGCGGCCCCGGCAAGGCCGAGCGCGCCTGCTCCCAGCAGGTTTCGTCTATGGATCATCTGTTCTCCCCGTGCCTCCCCGAACTCCCGGCCGGGTTACAGGCTAAATCGTGTCATTCGTCGTCACTCAGCGGACGCCACACGTCGCCATCGAGCACTTCCAGCGGCTTGTAGCGCCGCTTGTAGTCCATCTTCTGGCTGCCCTTTACCCAATAGCCAAGATACACGTGCGGCAGGCCCAGATCCTGCGCGTGCAGGATGTGATCGAGGATCAGGTAATGTCCCAGCCCGCGCGAAGTGAGCTCAGGATCAAAGAAGGTGTAGACCATCGAGAAGCCATCGCGCAGCACATCCGTGATCGAGGCGGCGACCAGGGGCGAATCCTCGTCCGGTCCGTCGCGATATTCGAAGATCAGGCTCTGCACCGGGCTGCCGCCGACCATGGCGCTGTAGTCCCGGTAGGACATGTCGGACATGCCCGCGCCGTCATGGCGGGTCTTCACATAGGATTTGAGCAGCCGGTACTGTTCACGGCTCGGCTGGGCCTCGACCGGGCGGCGCATCAGTGACGCATTGCGGTTCAGGGTGCGCCGGTCATTGCGCGACAGTTCGAAATCCCGCGTCGGCACGCGCACGCTGCGGCAGGCATTGCAGCGCGGGCAGGCCGGGCGATACGCGATCGTCTGGCTGCGCCGGAACCCGGCCTGGCTCAAGGAATTGTGGACGAGATCCGCTTCCCCGATAGCCAGATTGGTAAACGCTTTCCGCTCCTTCTTGCCCGGCAGGTACGGGCATGGGCTCGGATTCGTTACGTAGAACCGTAGCGAACGCTCAAGCCCGGGGGGCAGGATCTGGGAGTCGGTGAACTTCATATCTGCGACGATACACTTACAAATCGAACCGCCAAGGGGCGAATATCGTAAATACGATCCAAAGTATTATGACGAGCGGCCCCCCGAACTTCATGAAATCCCCGAATTTGTAGTGTCCGGGGCCCATGACCAGCATGTTGGTCTGGTAGGCAATCGGCGTCGCGAAGCAGCAATTGGCGCCATAGATCACGGCCAGAAGGAAGGGCAGCGGGTCCTCGACTTTCAGCTCCGCTGCGGCAGACAGGGCAATCGGCGAGAACAGGATGGCCGTGGCCGCATTGGAAAGAAGGTTGGTCAGCAAGGCGACCGCCAGGAAGATCGCCGAGAGAACGGCCAGCGTGCCATAGGGCGAGGCGAGATTGACCACGGCATGGGCGATCTGGGCGGCTGCGCCGGTCTTTTCCAGCGCCATGCCCATGGCCAGCGCGGCACCGATGACGAGGAAGATGCGCAAATCCAGCGACCGGCTGGCCTGCCGCGTGTTCAGGCATCCGGCGATCAGCATGGCGACGGCGGCCAGAACCGAGGCGTGCAGGATGGACAGCAGGCCCGTTGCGGCAAGGATGACCATGGAAATGGCGATCACGCGGGCGGCCAGGGCCTTTGTGGTCAGCGGGATTTCGGTCTGGGACCATTCCAGCAGGATCAGGTCGCGGCTGGAGCGCAGTTCCCGAAAGGCTTCGACCGGACCGCAGAGCAGAAGCGTGTCACCGGATTCCAGCCGGATTTCGCCGAGCTTGGTGCGGATCATGCGGCTGCGGCGCTGGATGCCGAGCGTCACCGCGCGGGTCAGGCGGCGGAAGCCGAGCATTTCGACGGTCCGGCCGACCATGCGCGAGCCGGGCGCGATCACGGCTTCGGTCAGGGCCAGCGTGCCGGGACGCGAGGAATCTTCAAGGTCTGCGCCGGAGGCCTGCCAGACCTGCTGCAGGAAGTCCGGCTGTCGTGCCAGCACGTTCTGGAGTGCGGCGCGGGTTGCGGCGATGATGACGAGGTCTCCGGCCTGCAGGCTGATATCCTCATAGGGCGGCAGGAAGGCCCGTTCGCCCCGCTGGATCATCCGCACCGTCATGTCGGGCAGGTCGGCAAACATGCCGGCGACCGGCTTCTTGCCGAGCAGGAAGTGGCCGTGGGTCACTTCGATCTGGGCGACGAATTGCTTGCCGGAGGGCTGGACAATGTCATCGGAAAGGCCGCGCCGGTGCGGCAGCAGGAAGCGGGAAAAGATCAGGATATAAAGCAGGCCGGCCGCGGCGAGGATCAGGCCCATCGGGGTCTGGTCGAAGAAGCCGAGCTGCTCGCCGGTGATCCGGTTATAGGATTCGGCCGCGAGGAGGTTGGTCGATGTCCCGATCAGCGTCGTCATGCCGGCAAAGATGGACGCAAAGCTCAGCGGCATCATCAGGCGGGATTGCGGCGCGTTCATGCGCATGGCGATGGCGGTCATCACCGGCAGGAACATGATCACGATGGGCGTATTGTTGACGAAGGCGCTGGTCACGAAGACGCCGAGGAAGGCGAGCAGCAGCGTGGTGACTGGCCGCTTGTCATATCCGGCCAGCAGGGCCTTGGTCGGTCCTTCAAGCGCGCCCGTCTGGAACAGGCCCTGTCCCACCACGAGCAGCGCCATGATGGTGATGAGCGCGGGGTTGCCGAAGCCGGACAGCAGGTCAGCCGCGCTGATCGCATTGCCATCGACGTCTCGCGCACCGGGGATGATGAAGACCAGCAACAGGCCTGCAATGACGCAAACCGACACGAACTCCATCGACCAGCGGTCGAGCATGTAGAATGTGATCGCCGCGCAAACGATGGCGAGGCTCGCCCACATCGGCCAGGTTTGGACGAATTCAGATAGCATTATGGCTCCGGTTCATCAGCACGCCCCGGCACGCCAAAAAAAGGACTAGCCGTCAGAATGAAGCAATATGCTTATCCGGCGATTGGCTGACAAGTGGGGCTCGCCCGGATTGAGGGGCTGGGTGTCGGCCAATCCTGTTACAGCGCGTACACGAGCAGGGGAAACGCCAGCTGCGACCAGGATGCGACGAGCAGCGTTTGCGCGCTCTGATGAGATGTCCCAATTGGTGCGTTTCGAATCATGCGTGGCGAAGGCATCGGTGTGTCCTTCGATGGTCAGGGGTTCGGCCAGGCCTGACATGGCAAGGCCCAATTGACGGGTCAGATCCGCGCCGGCATCGGTCAATGCGCCGCTATCGAGGGCAAACAGAGGGCGGTCCTCTGTGTCGATCAGGTTGATGCGGATGCCATCGGCTTCCTGCACCAGTTGAAGATTGTCGCCTGCCGCGCTGAGCGCTTCATCTGTACGCAGCGTCTCGTATAGGCGGAAGGTCTCTGTCTGGCGGATTTCGACCAGCGGACCAGACGTGGCGGTAGAGCTGTTGTCGCCTGTGAAATAGTCGGCAATCACCGTGCGGGATTCCGGGGACACGCCACTGACCAGCCACAACATCAGGAAAAAGGCCATCAGCGCGGTCAGGAAATCGGCATAGGCCATCTTCCATGTCCCCATCTTGCGACGGGGCGCGCCAGGCCTTCTGCCCGGAAAGCGTTGCAAATTGGTGGTGGCAATCGCCATGCGCTACGTGTTCCTTCATTCTGACAGGAACCGTGCTTATACCAAGGCTTGGTTTATGTGCGTTGAGGCCAAACGTTTGGATTTGCGTGAAATTTTACTGAACTGGGGACAGGCCTAAGTGCTGGGCACCTTCAGCATCTGGGCCACCAATTCGAGAATGGGAGAAGAATACTCGAGCGTTGCCGCGAAGAGCGCCACATAGAGCGCATATCGGATTTCCCGGTTCGGGTGGAAAAGCCAGTGGCGCACATCCCACCATCGGACTTCCCGTGCAAAAATATCGAATTGGCCGTCCACTCCGACGCGGTCGCTGGTTCCGTCATCGCTTTTGCTCGCCGACCCGATTTTCAATTTGGTGAGTGTCTCCGCATCGACACGGACTTCATTGGGATCTTGGTGGAACCATGCCGCCTTCAATCGCACTTCAGTCCGGCAAATATTGTTGCCACCTTCTTGGAACTGAACAACGAAATAGCTTTCACCGTGGGCTTCATTCAGCTTCGTTCCTGCCTCACGATATCCCAGCTGGTCGTATCCCTTTTCTCCCACCAGCTTTGCCATAGTGTACGGATTCAGGCGCATCCGCCGTTTGTCCGACAAAGCCCCGGCCGGTACTTCCATCTCAAATACTTTATTGTGGTTTTCGAGCCCCTTGTAGCTCAATACGAAGCGGACGATCAGAAAGGCAATTATCCCGAGGAGGATGCTCAGGATGAGATTCCAAACATTGACAACTAGAATTGGCTGATCGCAATGAATGCCCAAGTTTGAGGCAGCTCTGCAGACCGACTCCGGTCCTTGTCCAATTAGCTTCAACATCCTTGTCTTCCCCCTTCGGCCATCTAGTAATGTCGATACACAGTCCGAACGTCTACCGACGTAATGGCAAATGCTTTCAACTCAGGAGCGATACAATATGGTGAAAACGGCGTTTCTTGGCCTGGGGGTGATGGGCTTCCACATGGCGGGACATCTGGCGGCGAAGGGCCATCAGGTCACCGTCTGGAACCGGACGGAGGCCAAGAGCCGGGAATGGACCGCCCAGCACAAGGGCGAGGTCGCGAAGGACCCGGCGGCAGCGGCCTTCGGCGCCGAATATGTGTTTCTGTGCCTCGGCGACGACCCGGATGTGCGCGAAGTGTTCGAGCAGCTGGAGCCGAGCCTCGGCGCGGGCATGATCGTGGTCGATCACACGACGGCCTCGGCTGGACTGGCGCAGGAGCTGGATGAGCGCTGCCGGGTGAAGGGCGCGCGCTTTCTGGATGCCCCGATCAGCGGCGGCGAGGCCGGCGCGGTCAATGGCAAGCTGACCATCATGTGCGGCGGCGAGGAGAAGGCGTTCAAATCGGCTGAGCCCGTCATGGCGGCCTATGGCAAGAACATGACCCTGATCGGCGAGAGTGGCGCGGGGCAGCTGGCCAAATCGGTCAACCAGATCTGTATCGCCGGCATCGTTCAGGGCCTGTCGGAAGGCCTGCATTTTGCCGAGAAGGCCGGGCTCGACGCCGAGAAGGTGATCGCGGCGATCAGTGGCGGCGCGGCCCAGAGCTGGCAGATGGAAAATCGCTGGAAGACGATGGTCGAAGGCAAGTTCGATCATGGCTTTGCCGTCGACTGGATGCGCAAGGATCTCCGCATCACGCTGGAGGCCGCGCGTGAGAATGGCGCCAGCCTGCCGCTGACGGCGACGGTGGACCAGTATTATGCCGACGTGCAGGCCATGGGCGGCAAGCGCTGGGATACGTCCAGCCTGATCGCCCGGCTGAAGCGGGACTAGACCGGGATGCGCCTGCTGGAAGTTCACCTGCCGAGTGACGCGCGGTTTGATCTTGTCATCCGGGCCGTCAAGGCGGCTGACCCCATCGACTATTATGTTCAGGATACAGAGCGGCAGGACCGCAAGCTGATCTCGGTCTTCATGCGCGAAGGCAGCGGCCAGGCCCTGATGGACAATATCCAGACGGCGCTGGAAACCTGCAATGATTATCGCATCACCGTGCTGCCGGTTGAGGCGACTGCACCGAACATCGAAGAAGCGACTGACCAGAAGGCCGAGAAACAGGCCCAGGCCACGCGCGAGGAAATCTATTCCGACGTCTCGACCGGCGCGCGGCTCGACCGTGATTTCATCATCATGGTCGTGCTGTCGACCATCGTGGCGGCGATCGGCCTGAATTCGGACGGGATTGCCGCAGTTATCGGGGCGATGGTGATTGCGCCGCTGCTGGGGCCGGTGCTCGGCTTCTCGATGGGCGCTGCGCTGGGTGATTTCAAACTGCTGAAGCGGGCCTCGGTGACGCTGGCGTCCGGGATCGGGATTGCGCTGGTCAGCGCGTGGGTCCTGTCCTTCTTCCTGCACATCGATCTGGAAAGCCGCGAATTGATGTCGCGCGCTGAAGTGCGTCTGGACGGGCTGGCCCTGGCCATGGCCGCTGGCGGCGCGGCGGCCTTGTCGCTGACGCGGGCGCAGGCCTCGGCGCTGGTCGGCGTGATGGTCGCTGCAGCATTGCTGCCGCCAGGGGCGGCGCTCGGCCTGTTCGTGGGGGCGGGGTACTGGACGCTTGCCATGCGCGCCGGCCTGCTCTTGTCGCTCAACGTGGTGGCCCTGGTTCTGGCGGCCCTGATCGTGTTCCGGCTACGGAAGATAAGGCCACGCGCCTGGATCGACCAGAAGAATGCCGACCGGGCGGTCTGGATCAATGCCGTGCTGTCCGTCCTGTTGCTGGCGGCCGCCACGGCGCTGATCCTCTGGCTGGACCTTGGCGCAGAAGTGTCGGTCGGCTAGGCTCCCGGCACGGGAGACGCGCATGGCGACATCGGACAGCAAGACCACGCCGACCAAGGTGTCGCCGGCCGACTTCATCGCCCAAGTGGAGCATGACCGGCGCCGCGCGGATGGCGACGTGCTGCTCGGCTGGTTCGAGGAGGTCACCGGCTACCAACCGGAAATGTGGGGGGCGAGCCTGATCGGATATGGCCGCTACCACTACAAATATGACAGTGGCCGCGAAGGCGACATGCTGATAACCGGCTTTTCACCGCGCAAGGCCAATCTCGTCCTGTACATCATGCCGGGCTATCGCGACCTGAGCGACAAGCTCGCCCGGCTCGGCAAGCACAAGATCGGCAAGAGTTGTCTCTACATCAACAAGCTCGCCGATATCGACATGGATGTGCTGCGCGAGATTGTCGAAGACGGCGTTACCTACGTGACAGCCAATTACGAGACTTGGCCCGATTAGGCCGTTTTCGCACGCCGTAAGGCGCTTCACCTGAGCGGAGTCCCGTTGGGCGGGTTTACATCTGCCTGAGAAACCCTAGGTATGGCCCTAATTCGACAGAGTACCCGTGCGCGCGATGCGGCCTCTGAAATTCCACCCGCGACGATTGGAGAGAGACCATGACGCAAGTGAAAACGGGCGATACCGTACACATCCATTACACCGGCACCCTGAATGACGGCACCACATTCGACAGTTCCGAAGGCCGCGAGCCGCTGTCCTTCCAAGTTGGATCCGGCCAGATCATTCCAGGCCTCGACTCTGCCATTCCGGGCATGACCGTTGGCGACAAGAAGACCGTCAATGTCGCCTGCGACGATGCTTACGGCCAGATGAACCCGGCCATGCGCCAGGATGTGCCGCGCAACGACATTCCTGCAGAAATTCCGCTGGAAGTCGGCACGCGCCTGCAGATGCAGACACAGGACGGGCAAGTTGTGCCGGTGACCGTGGCTGCTGTTGAAGAGAGTTCGGTCACGCTGGACGCCAACCACCCGCTGGCAGGCGAAGACCTGACCTTCAACATCGAACTGGTGAAGATCGGCGAAGCCGCCTAGCCTCTGGCAGATCTCAAGTTGGAAACGGCGGATACCCCGATGGGTGTCCGCCGTTTTTCGTTTCGGGCAGCAGGAAGGGCCGGCGAGGCAGCGGCCTTCCGGGTGGATGGGTCTGAATTCGGATGGGCCATCCGTATCAGGATGTATCGGGAGCGACAGGTGCGGATCCTGAGACGGTCGCGGCTTTCGCCTGTGGAGCTGGCGCCGCAGAACATTTTGCAAGCGTCTGAAGGCCGGTGGGGATCGTGGCTGGCAGGTCGCTCCAGCGCGATGGGCACTCCCAGGCCGGGACCGCTGGCGCCGTGTAGCGGTAGCGGTGCGGAGCCGGTGCATCCGCCATCGCGTCGATGGAGAGATTTCCGAAGCGGTCGATGCGTAGCAAAACGGTGCGCCCGGTTTCCCGCTGCCAGGCTTCAAGCCGGCGCAGATTCAGCCAGAGCCAGGGCCAGAAGAGCGGCCAGACAAAAGCATAGTAACGGGCGTGACGTGGATCTGTCATGACCGGCATTATAAGCCGGGCACGGAGGGGGTGGGATAAGGTTTTTTGAATGCCAGTGATTTCAACGGGTTGTGCGGCTGGCAGGGGGGAGAGCGCGGACACGGACTGGGAGAGAGGGAGTCAGAATACCCCCATCTCGATGCCCGCGCCGAGGGCGGCGCCAAGTTCGCGGCATTTGGCGAGGTCGCTTTCCGGGATCGTCTTTTCTGCGAGGATCTCTGCTTCCGTTTGAGCGTGTGTGCAGATGATGAGCGGCGGCTGCACCTGTTTGAGGCGCCAGCCTGTGGCAATGCGGGCCGCCTGGCGCGCCGCATTCTCGCCATCCGACCCGGCGCAGATCATCAGGCTGTAGGGCCGACCCTCGATCTTGCCGAGGACCGGATAGTAGCAGCGGTCGAAGAATTCCTTCATTGCGCCCGATAGCGCAGCGAGGTTTTCCGGTGCGGCGAACAGATAGCCCGTCGCGGCGAGCAGGTCTTCCGGGCCTGTGTCTTCGGCGCGTTTCAGAACGGCTTCAGTTTCCTTGCCCGCCGCCTTCGTTGCGGCTTCAGCCATCTGGCGGGTGCCGCCGGTGCGGGAATGATAGACGATCAGGAGCTTGGTCATGCCCCTTCCTTCCAAGCCTCACGCGTCAGGGCAAGCCCCGCGCTCAGGCGTCGATCGCCTCGAACCGTTTGCGATAGGCGTGCGGCGAGGTGCAGGCGATCTGGCGGAAGGCGGTGCGGAAGGTCTCAGTCGAGGCAAACCCGCTTTGCAGGGCGACATCGGTGATGTCGAGCGGGGTTGATTCCAGCAGCTGCATCGCCCGGAAGACCCGCTCGCGGCGCAGCCATTTCAGGGGCGTGGTGCCAGTGCCTTCCCGGAATCGGCGCAGGAAGGTCCGCTCGCTCATGCCAGCCTGGCGGGCAAAGCACGCAATGGTCAGCGGCTGGTCCAGCATTTCGCGGGCCCAGTCCAGCACGGCGGCGACGGATTTGCCGGGCCGTTCCTGCACTGGCGCCTCGACATATTGGGACTGGCCGCCATCGCGATGCGGCGGGGTGACGAGGCTGCGCGCAATCTTGTTGGCCACGCCGGAGCCATGATCCTTGCGGATGACATGAAGGCTGGCATCGATGGCCGAGCTGCTGCCGGCGGCGGTGACGATGTTGCCATTGTCCACATAGAGCACGTCATCGATGATCTCGATTTTGGGAAACAGCTCTTTCAGCAAGGGAAGGTAGCGCCAATGCGTGGTGGCCTGTTGGCCATCCAGCAGGCCGGCATGGGCGAAGACGAACGCGCCCGTGCAGTAGGAGAGCAATCGTGCGCCGCGTGCGTGGGCTGCCCGGATGGCCTCCAGCATCTCCTCCGGTGGGGGCTCAATAATGTTCTGCCAGCCGGGAATGATGATCGTGTCCGCCTCGCTCAGACTGTCGAGTCCATACGGTGACGAGATCGAAAATCCGCCAACAGCCTGAGCCGATTGCGCCGGACAGGCCACGCGGAAATCATACCAGCGGTCCTCCAGTTCCGGCCGGGGCCAGCCGAAGATTTCAGCCGCGATGCCGAATTCAAGTGGCCAGAGGCCTTCATAGGCGAGAGCGACAATAAGGTGGCGCGCGGGGGTATTCCGGTCCGTCATGGGGTGGCTCCCAGATTGGCGAAAATCGACCATATAATGGCATTATTGCCAATTCTGCCGGGCAGCGCAATCCCCTACCTATGAGGCATTGAAACGCCACTTGAGGAGCGCGTCACAATGAAATGGTCAAACATCCTGAACAGAGGGCTTGCGGGGCTGGCTGCTGCGCTGGTCCTTGCGAGTACGCCAGCGGCTGCAGACCCAGCCGGCACGTATATCCGTAAACTGTACTTTACGCCGCCCCCGGCTGAAGCCTGTGCAGAGGCGGCGGAGCGCACAGGGCAGGCATCCCGCGACGGCCTTCAGGCCTGCAGCGAAGCGCTGGAAGATCCCGAGACGGATCAAGGGGTTCGCATGGCTGTGCTGACCAATCGCGCGATCCTGTACCGGCGAGCCGGGAAACTCGCAGAGGCGGTGTCCGATTGCGAAGCGGCGCTGGCGTCCGGACAGGCCGTTCCGGGCACGATCATCAGCTGCGGCGGGGTCTATGTCGATGCCGGGCAACCGGAAAAGGCTGTGCAGGTGCTGTCCTCGGCGGATATCTCTGCGCCGGAATTGCAATCGCGCCTCTACCACAATCTCGCGCTCGCGCATCATGATCTCGGCCAGTATGCAGCGGCCTATGATTATCTGGATAAGGCGCTGGCGGCCGAGCCCGGCTTTGCCCCGTCGGCCGAATTGAAGGCGCTATACCGGGTCGTCGAGGCAGAGTGAGGCCTTGGAAGCAAAAGAGGGCGTCCCTGCCAGGACGCCCTCTTCTTAGGTCAAAAGTGGGCCAGCCTATTCGGCGGCAACCGGCGTGAATTCGGCTTTCCAGTCATCCATCGCATGGCGATTGTCATGGTCCCACGGGTGGAAGCCGGGCTTGAACCAGGACAGCCAGGTCTTCCAGCCCTTGCCGAACAGGGACGGCTTCTTCCAGAGGAATTCCTTCACGGCGCGGTCGGCATCCTTGCGGCTATAGCCATCGGCCTCCAGCAACATGGCGGCATAGGTCGCAATATTGGCGGTGAAGTGTTTCGTGATCAGCAGCATGGACAGGCTGCGCCGGAAATAGCGCTTGATGGCGGGCCAGCCTTTCGTGGCCTCCAGGAAGACGTCATAGGCGACGGCCTTGTGTTCGGTCTCTTCCATCGCGTGCCAGCGCCAGAGGTGTTCCAGCGCCGGATCGGTCTTGCTGAAGATCGGGACACCGTCCACCTCGAAACCGAACATGAGATCGGCCATCATCGCGGTGAAATGCTCAAGGCAGATCGTGGCCAGCAGCATACGGAACGGTCCGCCGGACCGGCCAAAAGTGATCTTCTCCATGATCGCGGCTTCGATCTCCGCGACTGGGTATTTCTCGCGGTCGATCTTGTTGTTGAGCAGGTGATGTTCGCGCGAATGGATGGCTTCCTGCGTGATGAAATCCTTCACGTCTGCGGCGAGCTTGCCGGACACTTCGCTGCGATAAGCCTTCACGGCATCCATGAACATGCGCTCGCCCTCCGGGAAAGTGAGCGACATGGCGTTGAAAATGGCGGTGGCGACGGGGTCCCCATCAAGCCAGGGGCCTTTATCTGCGGCGGCCATGTCGAAATGGAGGTCGCGCGGCAGAATTGTGATGCCGTCGGGTGTGCGTTTGCTTGTCATTATGTTTAGTGCCTTCAGGAACAGAATTAGCAATCGTCTTGAAGCCACAATTGGGGTTACTGACAAAAATGTCAATAACGGAAAACAAGAATTCGCCCCGAATCCGTCGCACGCCGGAAGAGTCGCGCGCCAACATCCTGTCAGCGGCGGAAGACCTGCTGGTAGAACAGGGCCCGCAATCGCTGCGGCTGGCCGATGTCGCCAAGCGGGCGGGCGTGGCGAATGCGACCGTCCTGCACCATTTCGGCTCCATCGACGCGGTCCAGCAGGCGCTCATGGAGCGGATGATCGCGGACCTGGTCGAGAATATCCTGTCGGTCGAGATTCCGGCCGATGCGCCCCTGGAAGTGCGGACGGCCGGGCTGAAGACACTGTTCGACGCGTTCGAGACCCGCGGCGCCGCGCGGCTGGCCGCCTGGCTGGAACTGACCGACGAGACGAGCCGGCTGACCGTGGTGCGCGAAGTGGTTCAGGAAGTCGCGCAGAAGAAGATGGGCAATGCCGGCGTGCCGGCGGATGTGGCCGAGGACATCATCCTGCTGAGCGTCACGCTGGCCGTCGGCGTCGGCCTGTTCGGCCCGACCCTCGGCCGCCTGATCGGCAAACCCCCGGAACGCGCGCGGGAACTGACGCTACAGATGCTGATGGCGAACCTGGAGCGGCTGTCGTCTGACCGCTGATCGTCAGGGGCCTTTATTCCGGATTCACGGGTTCGCAATGCCTGCGGCGTTGAACAGGGCTGTCCTGCGGGTGAGGTCATCCGGGGACCAGATGTCCTCATATTGGTAAAATCGGTCAGCGATTTTCGCGTCTTCCGGAAGGCGCACCCAGGGCTGTTTGGAGCACGTATAGATGTGGACATCGGGCGGCATCAGGTCAGGAGTGTCGAGCGTGCCGACGCGGATGAAGTGGATGCGCTCTCTCAAGCCGGACATGTGGTAATGGCTCCAGACCGCGACGCGGCATTTCGGGCAGCGCGCGATGATCTGGCCTTTGCCGCTCGGGGATGCGACGATGAGTGCCTCGATCTCCCCTGTCAGAACTTGCACGCGGTCGGCTTCGATCAATGCGTTCAGCGCGAAGGCCGAACCCGTTTGCCGCTGGCACCAGCGGCAATGGCAACAATGCACGATCATGGGCTTGGACAAGACCGTGTAGCGGACATGGCCGCATGTGCAGCCGCCTTCGACGGGATCGGATTTCTCGGTCATTCTGTGTCTTTCCCTCTGGACGCTCTGACCCGACAGTGTGCCAATCATGCCTGGGTGACAATGTCATGCTTGTGGGTATCCAGAAATGCCATGACCTCTCCGCCTTCGGTTGCTCCTACGCCGAGTTCTCCGGCGACACTGACGACAATTTCCAGAAACCGGGTCCAGTCCGCGTTGGTGATGTCCATACCCGCATGGGCCAGCGCCATGCCTCGTCCGGTATAGTACATCTGGCCGCCGGTCTCCCGGACGAGATAGTCGACCAGCATCTGCAGATCCCGGGCGTTCCTGTCTGTCCCGCGATTGGCCCAGAAGCGCCCGAGCAGGCTGTCGGCCTGTGCCTGGCCGATAAGTTCGCCGGCAAATAGCGCGATGGCGTCATAGCCGCCGAGGCGGTCGTAAAGGGATACGGTCATGCTTGAGACTCCTGTGTTTCACTCTGTTTTCAATGCGGGCCACGGATTGTTCGGACCCGGCCGGGTTTGCGTGTCTGGTTGCCAATTGGGTTGCATTCGCGCACGGTCGTGGAAATCCGGGAAAAATCGACAGCGGGTTTGCAAAAATGCACGCGGGAGGACAGGCGGGATGCAATGGGACGATGCGCGGATGTTTCTCGCCCTGGCCCGCGAAGGCTCTTTCAGCGGCGCTGCCAAACGGCTGGGCGTGCAGCATTCGACCGTCTCGCGGCGCATCCATGCGCTGGAAAAGGACCTTGCCACGCCCTTGGTCGAGCGCAAGGCGACGGGCTATGTGCTGACCGGGGCAGGCGAGGCCTTGAAGGAGTCCGCCACAAGGATTGAACGGGAATTCCTGTCCTTCGAAGCGGCGAGCGCCGGGCAGAGCGAGGAGGCTTCGGGAGAGCTCCGTGTCACGGCAATCGCCAATATGGCCTCGTCAGTGCTGATGCCGCTATTCGCCGGGTTCAGTGCTGCTTATCCGAACATCGACCTGCGGGTCGAGGTGACCAATGATTCCGTACGGCTGGCGGAACGGGACGCCGATGTGGCGCTGAGGCAGACGAACAATCCCGGCGAGACATTGATCGGGACGCGGCTGGCGACGGTCGCTTCTGCGGTGTACGGCTCAACCGACTATTGCGCGGCGCTCGCGGCCGGGCGCGTGCCAGAGAAATGGCTGGGCGTCGATTGCTGCGAATATCACAGGAGCTGGACGGAACAGGCGAGGCCGGAACTCGATCATTCCTTCTGCGTCGATGACACGTCGCTAACGGCCGCAGCCTTGAGAGAGGGGCTGGGGGTTGGGTACCTGCCTTGCTTCATGGGAGACAGCGAGCCCTCCCTGGTCAGGTTTCGGGAACCTGAAAAACAGCACGAGCTTGGATTATGGTTGCTCTATCACCGGGATCTGCGAAGCACGAAACGCGTCATGCTGTTCCGGCAGCATATGCAGCGCGAGATCAAGAACATCAGTGCGCTGTTCGAGGGGGCCGCGTCCTGACGGGCTGGACCCTGTGGCATACTGTATTCTGGAAGTAGATATATTCAGCCCAGCTTCTCCGCTGCCTCTTCCGCGAAATAGGTGATGATGCCGCTTGCGCCGGCGCGTTTGAAGCACATCAGGCTTTCCATCATCACGCGGTCGCCGTCGATCCAGCCATTCTGGGCGGCGGCCTTGATCTGGGCGTATTCGCCGGAGACCTGGTAGGCGATGGTCGGCACGCCAAACGTGGAGCTGACGCGCTGGACAATGTCCAGATACGGAAGGCCGGGCTTGACCATCACCATGTCTGCGCCTTCGGCCAGGTCGAGCGCGACCTCACGCAGGGCTTCGTCTGAATTGGCCGGGTCCTGCTGGTAGGTTTTCTTGTCGCCCTTGAGCGCGGCGGCCGAGCCGATGGCATCGCGATAGGGGCCGTAAAAGCCGCTGGCATATTTGGCGGCATAGGCGAGGATCATCTGGTTGGTGAAGCCCTCGTCCTCGAAGGCGGAGCGGATTGCGCCGATCCGGCCATCCATCATGTCTGACGGGGCGACGACATCGGCGCCTGCACCGACATGGACGAGCGCCTGTTGGACCAGTTTCTCCGTGGTCGCATCATTCGGAATAGTGCCGTCTTCATCCAGCAGGCCGTCATGGCCGTGGGTCGTATAGGCGTCGAGGGCGACATCGGTGATGAGGCCCACCTCTGGCGCGGCATTCTTCATTGCCTTCAGGGCGCGTGGCACGAGCCCGTCCGGGTCGAGCGCGCCGGAGCCCGTCTCGTCCTTTCCGTCTGCGCCAATGTAGGGAAACAGCGCGATGGCCGGGATGCCAAGTTCCCGGGCTCGCACGGCGGCCTTGGCGGCATCCTTGACGCTCAGCCGGTCGATGCCGGGCAGGCTGCCGACGGGCATGCGGTCGTCGCCATCATGGACGAAGACGGCCCAGATCAAATCAGCCGGTGTGAGCACGTTCTCGCCGACAAGCGAGCGGACCCAGGGGGCCTGGCGCAGGCGGCGCATGCGGATGGCGGGGAAGGCTTGGGGGAATTGGGTCATGTGAGCCTCATTGGTCCAAAACCGGGATGGCTACAACCAGCCAATTTTACGCACCATGAAGCAGCGCTTCGAAACGTCCAGTTCCTCGGCCTGGATGCGCTCAAGCGCCAGCATCCAGTCGGCCATGTCACCGCGCTTGATCTCGCGGAAGCCATGCTTGGCGTAGAAAGGCCCATTCCACGGCAGATCCCGGAATGTGGAGAGGGTCACGCGCCGCAGCTTCCGGCGCTTGGCCTCGTCAATGACCCGGATCAGCAGGTCTGCGCCGATGCCGCGCTGGCCGTGGTCCGGATGAACGCTGATCTGGTCCAGATAGAGCGTGCCGCCGCGCAGGGAGACCAGCGCAAAGCCAACGGCTGTGCCAGAATCCAACCGGGCCGTGAACAGGTCGCCATTCTCGGCGGCGCTGGCCAGGATGTCGACCGGGACATGATCTTTCAGGGCTTCGTCAGACAGGAGGCCGGTAGGAACAAACAGCGCGCTGGCGGCGCGATCCACCTCGGCCAGCAGGCCGACTTCAGACGCGTCTGCACCCTCAATTCCGTAAGGTGAGGTGGCTTGTTGCATTGACATTGCGCGCTGCCCAATCGATTCCCATCACAACCTCTTACGCGAAAAAACGGGAAATTAACAATGAGTGCTTTGTTTTCCGAAGAACAATTGATGATCCGGGATATGGCCCGCAAGTTTGCCGAGGCGCAATTGCTGCCACATTCGGAAGAATGGGACCGCGACAGCCATTTCCCCGTCGATGTGATCAAGCAGGCCGCCGAGCTTGGCTTTGCAGGCATTTATGTCCGTGAGGATGTCGGCGGCAGCGCGCTGACCCGGACCGATGCGGCGCTGATCTTCGAACAACTCTCCTATGGCGACGTCTCCACGGCGGCGTTTATTTCCATCCACAACATGGCGAGCTGGATGATCGACACGTTCGGGGCGGACGACCAGCGCCAGGCCTGGCTGCCGCGCCTGACCTCTATGGATCTGATTGCTTCCTACTGCCTGACGGAGCCGGGCGCGGGGTCGGATGCGGCCAGCCTGAAGACGCGGGCGGTGAAGGATGGCGACGACTATGTCATCACCGGCACGAAACAGTTCATCTCCGGCGCGGGCACGTCTGACGTCTATGTCCTGATGGCACGCACCTCCGATGACGGCGCCAAGGGCGTCTCCGCCTTCATCATCGAAAAGGATACGCCGGGCCTCAGCTTTGGTGCGAATGAACGCAAGATGGGCTGGAAAAGCCAGCCGACGCGGCAGGTCATCCTGGACGGCGTGCGTGTGCCGGCGGCAAACCGGATCGGCGAGGAGGGCCACGGCTTCCGCTTTGCGATGGCGGGGCTGGATGGCGGGCGCCTGAACATTGCGGCGTGTGCTCTTGGCGGCGCGCAACTCGCGCTCGACAAGGCGGTGGCCTACGCGAAAGAGCGCGAACAGTTCGGCAAGGCGATTGCCACTTTCCAGAATACGGCGTTCAAGCTGGCCGACATGGAGACCGAGCTGCAGGCCGCGCGGGTGATGCTGTATGAAGCTGCTGGTCGGCTGGACGGGAAAACGCCGGATGCGACGCGCTGGTGCGCGATGGCGAAGCGCTTCGTCACGGACACGGCGTTCAAGGTGGCCAATGACGCGCTGCAGATCCATGGCGGATATGGCTATCTGGCCGATTATGGCGTGGAGCGGATCGTGCGGGATTTGCGTGTGCACCAGATCCTCGAAGGTACGAACGAGATCATGCGCGTGATCATCTCGCGGGACATGCTGAAGGATTAGGCGGCTCCGGGGGCGCAGAGCTGGCCTTGGAAAATCTGCCTGATTTCCGAACATTACGGATAATTATGCCTGTTTTGAGCGTACAGGGACAGTTTTTTACTGTCCGCGCCTCGACATATGGTCTCGTATGCTGTGATCTAGGGCTCTTGTAGAGTTCTGGTGAATAGGAGGGCCCGTGATGAAAATGGTCCGTAAGCTGTCGATAGGTTTTGCGCTCATTGTCATGGGAGCCTGCGCCAGTAGCCCGCCCGACCTGAATGACAATCTCATCGTGCGGGGCGACAGGGTCGGCGATGTCGAACTCGGCATGACCTTGTTCGAATTGTTCGCGGCGAAGGGCGCACCCCAGATGACCACCCCGATCCCCGGTACGCGGGCCACCACATATTCCTATGATGGCCTCGTCGTGGCGGCCGATGATGCGGTCTACTGGATCATTGCGCGCGACCCGCGCTATCGCACCGAAATCGGCGTGGGCAGTGGCGCCGAGCAGATCCTCGCGCGCGGCGCCTATGGAAAGCCGAAATGCGTTGTCACGGAAAACGATGTCACGGTGTACGATTACAGCGACATCTATTTCGAAGTGGACAACAAAGGCGGCAAGGTCAAAGAGGTCGGCATCATGCGCAGCACGCAGACCTGTGACGGATAATGCGCCATGCCTGCGGGCATGAAGCATTTGCCCCCGGAAACCATTTGAACCGCACTCCGATCTGCGGCACCGTGCGGCTGTGTTTCAGCTGATCGGAAGAGGTGTGCCTGTGCGGGGAATGAAGAGTCTGGTTTTGACGTTGGTGGCGGCGTTTGTCCTGCCACTGGCTTGGGCGCAGTCTGGGGATTGGGCCGAGGAGACCGGGGCGCTCACCCACAAGGACGGCTTTGTCGATCTCTATCTCGATGCCGAGGGTGGGCGTATCCTCGCGGCCTTCCCGAAACCGGATGAGGAGAGCGTCTCGCTGCGTGCCATCCAGGCGACAGGACTGACGGCGGGCCTAGGCTCCAATCCGATCGGCCTTGATCGCGGCCTCGCCAATGGCGGCGAGATTGTTGCCTTCCGCAAGGTGGGCGACAAGATGGTCGCGGAAATCGAGAACTGGACCTATCGCGCCAGCGCCGACAATCCGCTGGAGCGCAAAGCCGTGCGGGATTCTTTTGCCCGCAGCTTTATCTGGTCCGGCGAAATCCTCGGCACGGGGCCAGACGGCGAAGTGCTCGTGGATATGTCGAGCTATCTGACGCGCGATGCGCTGGGCGTGCGGGCAGCGCTGAAGGAACATCCGAAAGGCGGCGTCTACCAGCTCTCAGATGGCCTCTCGATGCCGGACGTGGCGGCCGCGCTCGCCTTTCCTGACAATGTCGAGTTCGATGCCTTCCTGACGCTGACGAGCGATGAGCCGAAATCGGAAGTGTCTGCGACGGCGGCGGATGCGCGCTCGGTGACGCTGGTGCAGCATATCTCGCTCGTGCGCTTGCCGGATGATGGCTACACGCCGCGCAAATTCGATCCCCGCAGCGGGGCGATTGATGTCGGCTTCTATGATTTCTCGGCGCCGCTGAGCGGGCAGGTGGGGCAGGCCTTCGCGCGTCGCTTCCGGCTTGAGAAACAGGACCCATCCGCGGCGAGCAGCCCGGCGAAAAAGCCCATTGTCTTCTATGTGGATTCCGGCGCACCGGCGGAAATTCGGGACGCCCTGATCGAAGGCGCGTCCTGGTGGGCCGACGCCTTTGCTGCCGCAGGCTTCCCGGACTCCTATCGCGTCGAAGTCCTGCCCGACGGCGCGCATCCGCTGGATGTGCGCTACAATGTGATCCAATGGGTGCACCGCCAGACGCGGGGCTGGTCCTATGGCGGCGGGCTGACCGATCCGCGTACGGGCGAAATGCTGAAAGCCAATGTCATTCTCGGCAGTCAGCGCGTGCGTCAGGACCGGATGATCTTCGAGGGGCTGGCGGGCGCGTCGAAGACCGGCACAGGCGCGGCGGATGACCCGGTCGAGATTGCCTTGTCGCGCATTCGCCAATTGGCAGCACATGAAGTTGGCCACACGCTGGGCTTTGCCCACAATTTCGCGGCCTCCTCGAATGACCGGGCTTCTGTGATGGATTATCCCGCCCCGCTCGTCTGGGTCGGGCAGGATGGCAATCTCGATTTCTCCGCTGCCTATGACACCGGCATCGGCGCGTGGGACAAGGTCTCCGCCATGTGGCTCTATCGGCAATATCCAGACGGCACAGATGAAGATGCGGCAGGGGATGAATTGCTGGAATCGGCCTGGGCCAGCGGGCTCCGCTACGTGGACGATCCGCAGGGGCGGGGCGTTGGCACGGCGCATCCTTATTCCAGCGTTTGGGACAATGGCGCCGATCCGGTCGCGGCCTTGCTGGATGTGATGCGGGTGCGGAAGGTGGCGCTTGATCGCTTTGGCCTCGACGCCCTGCAGACTGGCGAGCCGACTTCGCGCCTGCGGGCGGTGATCGTGCCGGTCTATCTCTATCATCGCTATCAGGTGAACGCGGCGGCCAAGATGATTGGCGGCTATGACTTCCATTATGCCGAAGCGGGCGACACGAATGTTGGTGGTTCGCCTGTGCCGGCCGATCAGCAGCGCGGCGCGCTCAGCGCTCTCGTGGCAACGTTGGACCCGGCGGCGCTCGATCTGCCGGACCGGACGCTCGACCTGTTGACGCCGCCTCTGGTCACGTTCCGAGGGGCCGGGGCAGGTGCCGAATATTTTGCTGGTGAGACCGGAGCCATGTTCGACCTGCTCACCGCCGCCGATACCGCCGCCTCGCAGACCCTAGCTGCCTTGCTGCACCCGCAGCGCGTCGCACGCCTGATCGAGACCGAGCGCCGTAATCGGAATGCGCTCAGCTATGGTGATGTCCTGCGTGAGGTGGAAGACGCCCTGTTCGGCGAGGCGGAGACGCCGCGTCAGGCCGGCATCCTGCGCCGGGAACAGATGCGCTACGTGTCGACCCTGATTGATCTTGCCGCCAATGCAGACGCCACGCCGGAGACGGTGACGCAGACCAATGCCTATCTCAGCGCCCTGTCGCGCCGGATCGTGTCCCGCTC
This sequence comes from uncultured Hyphomonadaceae bacterium, assembly GCA_913057945.1. Lineage (GTDB taxonomy): Bacteria > Pseudomonadota > Alphaproteobacteria > Caulobacterales > Hyphomonadaceae > Hyphomonas. The sequence goes on from CAJXOF010000006.1 coordinate 219,145, forward strand.
GCGGCGCGCCGACCCGGTTGATGTGGCCGTGCGGGATGAGCTGTCGCGCCGGATCACCGCTCATCTCGATCGGCCATCCCCGCCGCTTGTGCCATCGGCGCCAGACGTGGAGATCCCGCCGGGCAGCCCGATCGGCGCCAACAGCGCCGAAGCCTGCTGGCATTGCGACACGGCTCTGTTACCGCGCTAGAGGGGCGGTGAGGGGGCTTCGTCGCCTCGCAGGCCAAGGGTCCAGATTCGGGCGTCACTTCCCGACCGCGCGCCGGGCTTGATCGGCGCCGCGCCCCCTGTAGGTATGTGAAACAGAAAACGACCGGCGCATGACGCTGGAGACAAAGGGATAGAACATGTCAAATGAGGTATCGGTCCAGGTCCACCGGGGCGTGGGACGCATCACGCTGACCCGGCCAAAGGCGCTGCATGCGCTGAATGCACCGATGTGCGAGACCATCCTGGCGGCGCTGGAGCGCTGGGCAGGCGATCCGACGGTCCACCTCGTCATGATCGACCATGAAGAAGAGACGCGCGGCTTTTGCGCGGGGGGCGATATTCGCATGCTGGCCGAAAGCGGCGCGGGCGATGCGCAGGAAGCGCGGGCCTTCTTCAATGTCGAATATCGCATGAATGCCGCGCTGAAGACTTTTCCCAAGCCGGTGCTGGCGATCATGGACGGGGTCACCATGGGGGGCGGCGTGGGCCTGTCGGTGCATGGCTCCCACCGTATCGCCACCGAGCGGACCCTGTTCGCCATGCCGGAGACGGGTATTGGCTTGTTCCCGGATGTCGGGGGCGGCTGGTTCCTGCCGCGCCTGTCCGGCTATCTCGGCACCTGGCTGGCGCTGACCGGCGCGCGCCTCAAGGGCGTGGACGTGGCGGCGGCCAGGGTGGCGACACATTTCCTGCCTTCGGAACTCGTGCCGAATTTGAAGAAGCAGGTGGAGAGCGCGGATTTTTCGGTCGGTGCGGCCGAGATGCTGAACGAGATATTGCGCGGCATGACCCACCCTGTGCCAGCGGGCAGTTTCGAGGTGCATCGCGACATCATTGATGCCTGCTTTGCGAAAGACACAGCCGAAGAGATCGTGGCCGCGCTGGAGGCCTCGGGCGATGAGTGGGCGGCAGAACAGGCCGCCACGATCCGCACCAAGTCTCCGGAGACGGTGAAGGTGGCTTTGCGCCAGGTACGTGAAGGCGGGAAGCTCGACAGTTTTGAGGACAATATGCGGATGGAATACCGCATCGGCTGGCGCAAGGTGCAGAGCCATGACTTCCTTGAAGGTGTGCGCGCCGTCATCATAGACAAAGACAATGATCCCAAATGGAACCCTGCCACTTTGGAAGGTGTCAGCGATGCTGACGTCGCCAAGTATTTCGATCCATTGGGGGGTGACGAGTTGAGTTTAAAGGACTGAAGTATCCGACCCCTCAACGACCTGCGGATATCTTCTGCGAGCATCTGAATACTTCTGAAAAAGTCTCGGTCGCTAGCGTGTTTACACTTTGAAAACTGTTTTTTGGCCGCTCTTGGGCGGGCCCGGCCTTGCGCGTGCCTGAAGCAAGTGCCCTCGCATCTCCTGAACCCGTTGCACTGGCAGGCTTGCAGCCAATACAGGCCTCCAACTCATTGCGGAATAGTAACGGTTAATGTATTCGCGCGAATATTAACCTTCTACTCTTGTGAAAAGGGCATGCTTATCAATTCATTAGGAATGCTCGTGTATTTCTACTCAAACTACAACAAAAGTTGAGTGAATAGTTGAGTGGTGGTGAATATGATGATTGCAGAAACGCAGGAAACTGCGAACAATTCGTTGGGCGAGTCTTTCCTGAAGTCTTTGTCTTTGCTTGAGCAGGCGCACCGTCGTCTTCATGATGTTGTGAAGGACGATCTGGAGCGCGGTGGCGAGCGGTCGCTGACAGGCGTCCAGGCGCTCCTTCTTTACGAGATTGGCGAAGGCGAAGCCCCGGCATCTGTTCTGCGGGCCCGTGGCGCCTTTGCTGGCACCAGCCTCTCCTACAACGTCAAGAAGCTCCAGGAAGGCGGCTATCTGATCCAGACGCGTTCCGAGGATGACAAGCGTACCGTGACGCTCAGCCTGACCGAGCGTGGGCTGAAGGTGCGCAAGCGGGTCGAGGCCCTCTTCGAGAAACAGGCCGGCGCTCTTGAGCCAACTGCCAGCGTGCGTCCGGATGACCTGTCGCAACTGAACAAGACCATTTCGCGCCTGGAGCGCTTCTGGTCCGACCAGATCCGGTTCCGCCTCTAAGCGCGCCGCATATCTTCGATATGGCAAAAGCCCCCGTCCACTCTGGCGGGGGCTTTTTCATATGGCGCACCGGGTGGGTTGGCCTGCACGCGGGAGAGAAATTTGTTTTCAACCCCAGATTTCTTCTCTAGGTTTTCCGTCGATGAGGGGATTGGGGATCTTTGCATTGGGACTGGCTGTGGCCGGTCCGGCCTCGGCGGGGCCCTGGGCGCAGACGTCCGGGGGCTGGTATGCAGAGGCCAAGATCACCGAGGAAGCACTGGAAGGCGTCCGCGGCAACCGGGTCGAACTCTATGGAGAGTATGGCGTCGCGCCGGACTGGACCGTCACCGCAAAGTCTGAAGCCGTGGCCTATGAGGTCGGCAGCCAGTTCAACAAGGAATTCTGGCGCGCTACGCTGCGGCGACAACTCGTCTCCCACAAGGGCTGGGCCATGGGGATTGAAGGCGGGCTGGTGCATGGCAGCTCGCTGGCCGGCGTATTCGGCTGTAATGGCTGGGGCGCCGAAGCGCGCCTCAGTGGCGGCCTGTCGGGTCTGCGGGGCGGGCGCAATTTCTATGTTTTCGCGGACGCGGTAGCGATCCGCCATGAGGATGGCTGCGTTCGCCAGCGCGCGGAGTTCGGCTATGGCGTCGATATCTGGCAGGATTTTTTCATCAGCCAGCAGCTCTGGATCGAGCGCGGCAATGAGACATCGGACTCAAACAAGTACGAGACCAAGCTGGGCTATCATTTCGACTGGGCAGATCTGGCCATCGGCTACCGCGAGGAATTCGCCGGAGAGTTCGACGAGCATGCCGTGCTGCTCGCGCTCATTCTCCGGCGCTAGGGCGCGGGCCTATTCTGCCGGACCGTCTTCGGCCTCATAACCCGTTTCGCTCATCAGGTACGCAATCACGGCAATTCGGTCGTCCGGCTTGCGGACGCCCGCAAACGTCATGCGGTTGCCTGGCAGGAAGGTGCGCGGATTTTCCAGCCAGTGATCGACCTTGTCTGGCGTCCAGATGAAGTCGGCTTCCTGCAGCGCGGGCGAATAGGCAAAGCCCTCCAGCGTGCCGGCCTCGCGGCCAAACAGGCCGTGCAGGTTCGGACCAACCAGATTGCCGCCGCCTTCAGCCGTGATGTGGCAGGACTGGCAGAGTTTCCAGGTGCGACGGCCGCGCGCATAGTCGGCCGTATTGTAGGGAGCCGGCAGAGCCGCGAAGGGCGATACCGCGTCAGCAGCGGCTTCGACAGCCTCACTCGGCACCGCTGCAGGCGTTGCCGCAGTATCAGCCGGGGCTTCTGCCGCAGGCGATGCAGCGGGCGGGGTTTCGGGGCTGTCTCTTATACA
>CAJXOF010000007.1 GCA_913057945.1 uncultured Hyphomonadaceae bacterium
CGAAACGAAACGAAACGAAACGAAACGAAACGAAACGAAACGAAACGAAACGAAACGAAAAACGCCGCCCTTTTGGGGCGGCGTTTTTGTTAGTGCGACGCATGTGTCAGCCCTAGTGGACCATCGCGGCCTTGAGGCTTTCGAGATAGTCGAAATGCTCCTGCAGCGTGATCTTCGCGCTGTCGCCCTTGTCGAGGGACTGGATTTTCCGGAGCGTCTCGTCGAGCTCCTTCTGAACGTCTTCGACCTTCAGCTTGTCCAGCATCCGGGCCTCTTCAGCCAGGATGGTCAGGCCATCCGGCGTCACGTCGGCAAAGCCGCCGCGTACAAAGATACGCATCTTGACGTCATTGCCTTCGAGCACGCGCACAACGCCATTCTTCAGCGTCGTCATGAACGGAGCATGGTTTGCGAGCACGCCGAACTCACCTTCCGAGCCGGGGGCAATCACGTGGTCCACCTCGCCGGAGAAAAGCTCTCTGGCGGGTGACACGAGTGAGAAGTGGAGTTTGTTGGCCATTCGTCCCTGTCCGTTATCGCTTAGGCGTCAGCCAGCATCTTTTCAGCTTTGGCTTTCGCCTCTTCGATGTTGCCGACCATGTAGAAGGACTGCTCCGGAAGGTGGTCATACTCACCCGCGATCAGGCCTTTGAATGCCTTGATCGTGTCTTCCAGTTTCACCTGAACGCCCGGGGAGCCGGTGAAGACCTCAGCCACGTCGAAGGGCTGGGACAGGAAGCGCTCGACCTTACGGGCGCGTGCCACGGCCAGTTTGTCTTCTTCCGACAGTTCATCCATGCCGAGGATGGCGATGATGTCCTGCAATTCCTTGTAGCGCTGCAGGATTTCCTGCACGCCGCGCGCAACGTTGTAGTGCTCTTCGCCAACAATCATCGGGTCAAGAATACGGCTGGTGGAGTCCAGCGGGTCCACAGCGGGGTAGATGCCTTTTTCGGCGATCGAACGGTTCAGAACCGTCGTCGCATCAAGGTGAGCAAATGACGTCGCCGGAGCCGGGTCGGTAAGGTCATCGGCCGGCACGTAGACAGCCTGAACCGACGTGATCGATCCCTTGTTCGTGGAGGTAATGCGCTCCTGAAGCCCCCCCATGTCGGTTGCCAGCGTAGGCTGGTAACCCACAGCGGACGGAATACGACCGAGAAGTGCGGACACCTCGGCACCAGCCTGCGTGAAGCGGAAGATGTTGTCGACGAAGAACAGGACGTCTTTGCCTTCTTCATCACGGAAGTATTCTGCCTGGGCGAGACCGGTCAGGGCGACGCGGGCACGGGCACCCGGAGGCTCGTTCATCTGGCCGTAGACGAGCGCGATGCGGCTCTCGCCTTCAAGGTTGATAACCTTGGATTCGATCATCTCGTGGTAGAGATCGTTACCCTCACGAGTCCGCTCACCGACACCCGCGAACACAGAGTAGCCGCCGAACAGTTTGGCGATATTGTTGATCAGCTCCATGATCAGAACGGTCTTGCCGACGCCGGCACCGCCGAACAGGCCGATCTTGCCGCCCTTCACATATGGGCAAAGCAGGTCGACGACCTTGATGCCCGTGACGAGCACTTCGGATTCGGTCGACTGGTCGACGAAGTCAGGAGCAGCCGCGTGGATCGGACGGCGCATTTCAGTATCAACCGCGCCGCGTTCGTCGATCGGCTCGCCGATGACGTTCATGATGCGGCCAAGCGTGGCCGGTCCAACCGGAACCATGATTGGCGAACCGGTATCGGCGACGGCCTGCCCGCGCACGAGCCCCTCGGAGGAGTCCATTGCGATGGTCCGGACCGTGTTCTGGCCGAGGTGTTGCGCAACCTCAAGCAGGAGGCGGTTGCCATTGTTATCGGTTTCAAGCGCGTTGAGGATGGCGGGCAGTTCGCCGTCGAATTCGACGTCGACAACAGCACCGATAACCTGGGACACGCGGCCTTTAGCGTTTGCGGGAGTGCTCATGCGGGTCGTCTCCTTTGGAGCGGGTATATGGATACAGTCTTGGCCATTTAGAGTGCCTCAGCACCGGAGATGATCTCGATCAGCTCCTTGGTGATCTGGGCCTGGCGGGCACGGTTGTATTGCAGCGACAGCGAGTCGATCATCTCGCCGGCATTGTTGGTGGCGTTGTCCATCGCAGTCATGCGGCTGGCTTGCTCGCCGGCGGCGCTTTCAAGGATCGCAGACAGGATCTGCGTATTGATGTAGCGCGGCAGAAGGGTTTCCAGGATCGCCTCTTCGGATGGCTCATAGATGTAGAGCGCATTGCCGAGATCGACCGTTTCCGCATCTGCGGGCGCAGACGCCGGGATCAGTTGCTGGGCCGTTGGCAGCTGGCTGAGCACGTTGACGAACTGGGAGTAAACCAGTGTCGCCACATCGAACTCGCCGTCTTCAAACTGGCGGGTCAGCATCTTGCCAATGCTGATGGCGGACTCGGAAAAGTTGCCCCCCTTCACGCCGGACAGGTCGATATGGTCAATGAACATATCACCATAGTCGCGGGACAGCTGTTCGCGGCCCTTCTTGCCGACCGTAAGAATTTTTACGGTTTTGCCTTCGGCGCGCAGCTCACCAATCTTTTGTTTGGCAAGCTTCACAACGTAGGTGTTGAACCCGCCGGCAAGGCCGCGCTCTGCCGTCAGGACGACGATCAGATGGGTCTTGTCTTCGCCGGTCCCGGTCAGGAGTTTTGGTCCGCCCGCGCCAGCCGACGCTGAGAGGTTGGCCAGAACCGAGGCCATGCGTTCGGCATAGGGCCGCGCAGCTGTCGCGGCGTCTTGCGCACGCTTCAGCTTCGCTGCCGCGACCATCTGCATGGCCTTCGTGATCTTCCGCGTGGATTTCACGCTGCTGATCCGGTTCTTGAGGTCCTTCAAGCTGGGCATGTCAGGCCTTCTGGTTCTTCGTTCTCAATCTGCGGGCGATATCAGGCGAATTTCGCCGTGAAATCGTCGAGGGTCTTCTTGATCTCAGCTTCGATATCGTCCGTGAGGGCTTTCTCTTCGCGGATTTTCTTAAGGAGATCAGCCTTGGCGCCACGAATATGAGCCAGCAGCTCTTTCTCATAGCGGGTGACTTCCTTCAGATCGACCTTGTCGAGATAGCCGCGCGTACCGGCGTAGATCACGACGACCTGCTCTTCCATCAGCAGCGGTGAATATTGCGGCTGCTTCAGGAGTTCGGTCAGACGCGCACCACGGTTCAGCAGGCGCTGGGTTGCGGCGTCGAGGTCGGAGCCGAATTTCGCAAAGGCGGCCATCTCGCGATACTGGGCGAGTTCCCCCTTCATCGAGCCGGCAACTTTCTTCATGGCCTTGGTCTGAGCCGCGGAGCCCACACGGGACACCGACAGGCCGACGTTCACAGCCGGGCGGATACCCTGGTAGAACAGGTCCGTCTCAAGGAAGATCTGGCCATCAGTGATCGAGATCACGTTGGTCGGGATGTAGGCCGACACGTCGTTGGCCTGGGTTTCAATGATCGGCAGGGCCGTCAGGGAGCCGTTGCCAGCCGCATCGCCCATTTTGGCGGCGCGCTCAAGCAGGCGGCTATGGAGATAGAACACGTCACCCGGATAGGCTTCGCGGCCCGGAGGACGACGCAGCAGCAGGGACATCTGGCGGTAAGCCACAGCCTGCTTGGACAGATCATCATAGATGATCAGGGCGTGCATGCCATTGTCGCGGAACCACTCGCCCATCGCGCAGCCGGTGAACGGTGCGAGGTACTGGAGCGGAGCCGGCTCGGAAGCCGTTGCGGAGACGACGATTGTGTAGTCGAGGGCGCCGCGCTCTTCGAGCGTCTTGACGACCTGGGCCACAGTAGAGCGCTTCTGGCCGATAGCGACATAGACACAGAACAGCTTTTCGCTGTCGCTCTTGGCGGCGTCATTGGTCGGCTTCTGGTTCAGGATGGTGTCGATGCAGACAGCGGTCTTGCCGGTCTGGCGGTCACCAATGACGAGTTCGCGCTGGCCGCGGCCAACCGGGATCATGGCGTCGATGGCCTTGATGCCCGTCATCATGGGTTCGTGCACGGATTTCCGAGGAATGATGCCGGGAGCTTTTACGTCCACGCGGGAGCGTTCGGCTACGTCAGTCAGCGGGCCTTTGCCATCGATCGGCTCGCCCAGCGGGTTCACGACGCGGCCAAGCAGGCCCTTGCCAACCGGAGCAGCAACGATCTCGTCAAGACGCTTGACGGTGTCGCCTTCCTTGATCGAGCGGTCGTCGCCGAAGATCACGACGCCGACATTGTCGCTTTCCAGGTTCAGCGCCATACCTTTGATGCCGCCGTCGAATTCAACCATCTCGCCAGCCTGTACGCTGTCGAGACCGTAGATGCGGGCGATACCGTCGCCAACTGACAGAACCTGACCGACATCGGAAACTTCAGCTTCTACGCCGAAGTTTTCGATCTGCGATTTCAGGATGCCCGAAATTTCTGCTGGTGAGATGTCCATCGAGCTACTCATGCTCCCTTCATGGCGGTGTTCATGCGATCCAGTTTGGCGGCAAGACTTGCGTCAACGAGCTGAGAGCCGATGCGCAGCTGGATGCCGCCGATCAGCGAGGGATCAACCTCGCTGGACAATTCGACCTCGCCGCCAACGGCCTTGGCGAGGATTGATTCGATGCGCTGGCGCTCGGCGCCAGACATTTCCTTTGCGGTGCGGACAACTGCGCGCTTCACGCCGCGCTGTTTCGCGTACAATTCGTCAAAGGCGACCTGAGCGCCCAGAATATCCTGGGAGCGGCCATTGCGGGCCATCACGCCCACGAAATTTGCGAGGAGGCCCGAAAAGCCAGCCTTCTTCATTACTCCAGACAGACCGGCGACTTTCTCATCCGCCGAGAAGGCCGGGGAGCCGAGCAGCGTCGTCAAATCCCTGGACTGCTGCGGCAGCTTTGCAAAAGCCTGAAAATCCTTGTGGACCTCGGCGAGTTCGCCCTTGTCCTGAGCAAGGTCGAAGAGGGCGCTGGCATAGCGCCGAGCAGCTTCGCTCGCTTGTGTCACTTTAGATGCAGCCAAGGTTCTGTCGTCCATGGTTGAGTCGGCCAAATCGACCGAAAATACAAAGCAAGGCAGCGCACCTTGCGGCACGCGCCCATACAAACTGTGCGCCGCTTAGCATCAGTCTTTCAGCCTGACAACACAGCCAAAGAAGCTATCTATGCGGCGAAATGGCATTCACTGCAAAACCACGGGCCTACAGGAATGAGTAAGGATCGATGTCGACCGACATCCTTACCGCATTTGGCAGCTTCAGTCGCGCTATCCATGCCGTCATATAGGCCGAAAGATCAATGTTCTTGGGTGATTTCACCAGGAATCGCCGCCTGTGACGCCCTCTCAATACGGCAATCGGTGCCGGTGCAGGCCCGAACACTTCGATCCCCTCGCCATTCGGTGCCTGCTGTATGATTTGCAGCGCGATCTCGTCCACGAGCTGGGCCGAGGGCGCCGACAAAATCATCGCAGCAAGACGCCCGAAAGGCGGCAGGCCGAGCTCCGCGCGCACATCCCGTTCGATTTGCAGGAAGCCGTCACGATTATTGTCCGCGAGCGCCATCATGGCGGGATTGTCGGGTGCATAGGTCTGCACCAACGCCCTGCCGGGACGTTCGGCCCGGCCTGCCCGGCCAGCCACCTGGCTGAGCAATTGATAGGTTCGTTCCCCCGCGCGAAGGTCGCCGCCTTTCATGCCGCTGTCGGCATCGACCACCCCCACAAGGGTGAGATTCGGGAAATTGTGGCCCTTGGCGACAATCTGAGTGCCTATGAGGACATCAATCTCGCCCTGTTCCATGCGGTCAACGATGCCGCGAGTCGCCTCACCGCCCTGGGCAGTATCCGATGAGAAGATTTCGATTCGCGCGTCCGGCATCAGGGTCCGCACCTCTTCTGCCACACGTTCGACCCCCGGCCCCACCCCCATCAGGGAATCAGCCGCACCGCAATGCGGGCAGGTCTTGGGCTTTGGAATGGAATAGCCGGTCACATGGCAGACGAGCCGCCCCGTATAGCGGTGCTCGGTCAGCCAGTTCTCGGTGCCAGGCGTTTTCAATCGTTCGCCGCAACTCTTGCAGATGACCAGAGGCGCATAGCCCCGCCGGTTCAGGAACAGAAGGGTCTGCTCCCCGGCCGCCAGCGTCTCCTGCATGGCGTGAATCAAATGAGGCGATAGCCAGTGATTGCGCTCGGGCGGCGCGCGGCGCAGATCGACAAGGTCCACATCCGGCAAGCGGGAGGCGCCCGGTCGCGCAGAGAGTTGCAGGCGTTGGTAGCGACCGGTCTCTGCGTTCACAATCGTTTCAAGCGCCGGCGTCGCAGAGGCCAGGACGACGATGGCACCTTCAAGCTTCGCCCGCATCACCGCCATGTCACGCGCATGATAGGTGACGCCGTCTTCCTGCTTGTAGCTGCCATCATGCTCTTCATCGATGATGATGAGCTTGAGGCTGTGGAATGGCAGGAAAAGCGCAGACCGGGCCCCGATCACAATGCGCGCGCGGCCATGAGCGACTTCCCGCCAAGTCCGGCGACGCTCCTTGTCGGACAGGCCGGAATGCCAAGGCGCGGGCTTGGCACCAAATCTCGCTTCGAAACGCGAGAGAATGGCCTGCGTCAGCGCGATCTCCGGCAGGAGAACGAGGATTTGCGCCTCTGGATCGGTACGCAAGGCTTCCGCAATGGCCTCGAAATAGACCTCGGTCTTGCCTGAACCGGTCACACCGTCGATCAGGAAGGTGGAAAACGTACGGGTGGAGACGGCCTGCGTGAGCGCCTCAGCCGCCTCAGCCTGCTCATCTGTCAGGGTCGCACCCGGCAGGTCGGGATATGGGGTATCAAACGGCAGATCCGTCGGCATGGATTCCGCCCGTAACACGCCGGCGGTCGCGAGCCCCTTCACGACGCCGGACGATACCCCTGCCGCCTCTGCGAGCGTGGATGCGCTCTGCGGACCAAGCTGCTTCGCTGCCTCAATCAGTTTCGTGCGAGCTTCAGTCACCCGCGGGACCGCTTCGCCTGTGAGCGCGTATACAGTCTCCGTTGGTGAGGGCGTCAGCCCGCCGCGCGATCGGAGCGCCATACCGAGGACATGCCCCGGATGCGAGACCGTGTAGCGCGCGGCCCAGTGGATGAAGTCCCGCATGGCAGCGGTCATGGGCGGCGTCGGATAGACTTCGGAAACCTCCTTGAGTTTCCGCCCTTCGCCTGCGCTGTCCGGAAGCAACTCCAGCACCACACCCAGCCGCTCATACTTGCCAAGCGGCGCCGCAACATAGGAGCCTTCGCGCACATCCAGCCCTTCCGGCACCGCATAATCGAACGGTTCGGGTAACGGCAAGGGAAAGAGAATCCGCGCGACGGGCATGGGAAAATCCCTAGCGCGTCGCCCCTACAGTGTCGAACCCCTCAGGGCACCGGGCGCTCGCGCAATTTAGCCTGCGGGGTGCAGCCGTGCGAAGGCGCTTTCGATCTCCTGAAGCAAATCTGCAGACGTCGGACCCGTCATGCCTTCATCATCCGCCACTTCCAGCGTCTTTACGTCATAGGCCCACCGGCGCAGCAATTCGCGTTTCACCGGATCCGGACAAGACAAATTCATCAGCTCCTTGACCGAATGGAATGTGGTGGCCGGATCCAGCAGCGCATCGTCAAGGTCAAAGTCGAGCGTCTGGGTCGAGTGATAAAGCGTATCAAGATAGGTCTGACGATCGAGATAGGCTTGCGCGGAGTCTCGGTCCGAGAACATCTTGCCCGAGACGTAGAACACCCCGCTGCCATCATCCACGATCTGCGTCGATTGTTCGACATCCACGCCGACGGTCAGGACTGATGTATCAGGAACATAGCCGTGGTCAGGCAGGCCATGCAGGTGCACATCTTTCCCGGAATGGACCTTCAGTATCTCCGCGGCGCGGCGTTCATCCCCTGTATTCCAGGTCCGCACCCATAGAGCGAGCCCGCCATGCTCGATCTGGTCGGCAACATATTCACCATGTTCCTTGCCGATCAGACGCGCCAGAACTGTCCCGAGCGCCGCTCCACCTCCACCGCCAATGACCAGCCCCGCCAAGGCCGCCGCCAATGCGCCGCCAGACGCGACAACCGGGATCATGCCAGCGAGCGCGCCGACATAGATCAATCCGCCAATCACCGCCCCTTCAGCAGCCCCGACATCCTCTTCTGCGACATAGGCAATCCGGGGCGCAGAAATATCATCCTCGACTTCAGCAACTTTCCGGTAGGCGTGGCCAAGCTTTTGCTCAACGCTTTCAGAGGCGGCCAGCAGGGAAATCTCGGCACGATCAAATCCGTGGGTCAGGAGGTCGTCGATGGCTACCTGTAACGCTTCTTCCGACTCGAATACGCCAACGGCCTCCCGGACCAATGAAGGGGTCGTATCACTCATCTCAGTCTCCCATGCATTTGATGCAGTCTAAGCCGGATAAACGAGCAGGAATAACCCGTGACACTACGTAGGCTCGTACGCCCTACCCCAGCGAGACGTCTTGCCAGTCCCTATTCGCCGCCCTACCCCTTTGAGGGATGACCAAGACAATCCCTACCGGCTATGAGCCCATGACGTCGATCGAAGCGATTACGTCAGGCCTTGAATCCGTCGGATATATCTCGACGCAGCAGATTTCGACCGCTGTTTTCCTGGCGCTTGGCCTACGTAAACCGATCCTTATTGAAGGGCCTGCGGGCGTCGGCAAGACCGATCTCGCCGCCTCCCTGTCGCGCTGGCTCGATGTGCCGCTGCTACGCTTGCAGTGCTATGAAGGCCTCGATGAGGGCAAGGCCCTCTACGAATGGAAGTATGGCAAGCAGCTGCTCTATACCCAGCTACTGAAGGAAAAGTTGAACGAGGTGGTTGGTGACGAGAAATCACTCGAATCCTCACTCGCCAAACTCGGCTCATTTGAGGATTTGTTCTTCTCCGAACAATTCCTCGAATCCCGCCCCCTGCTGACCGCCATGCGTCAGTCTGCCGGCAGCGTGCTGCTGGTTGATGAGATCGACAAGTCGGATGAGGAGTTCGAAGCCTTTCTGCTGGAAGTCCTGTCAGACTATCAGGTGACCGTGCCGGAGATCGGCACGATCAAGGCGAATGTGCCCCCTATTGTCATTCTGACCTCGAACAATGTGCGAGAGCTGGGCGATGCGTTGAAGCGGCGCTGCCTGCATCTTCATATCGGCTTCCCGGACCATAAGCGCGAACAGCGCATCGTGCAGGCGCGCGTGGAAGGCATTTCAGAGGATCTCCTGAACCAAATGGTCGGCTTTGTTCAGTCCGTGCGCGACATGGACATCAAGAAACGCCCCTCGATTGCCGAAACCGTTGATTGGGCAAAGACCCTGCTGCTGCTTCACGCGAATGCGCTCGACGAGGTCTTTGTGCGCGATACGCTGAACGTGCTGCTGAAGCATGAGAGCGATATTGCGGCCGTGTCAGGAGATGTGCCGAAACTCGTGCGCGAAGCGACCAGCGGCAAGCCTGCCTATCCGGGGCAGATGGCACGCTGATCCGAGGCAGGCATGGACCGTCAGATTACCAGCTTTATCCGGGCCCTGCGCGCATCAGACGTGCGGGTGTCGACGGGTGAAGCGCTGGACGCGGCCCGCGCGGTCTCGGTGACCGGCTATGCTGACCGCAATTTCCTGAAGGATGCCCTGCGCTGCACACTGGCGAAGTCGCCAGACGAAGTGGTGACGTTCGACGAATTGTTCGAAGCCTACTTTGCGACGCGGGACATTCCCGGTGGAAAGAGCTCTGATACACAAAGTGATCCCGGATCCGATGCCCCGTACACAGACATTGACCCGGTGGAGCTGATGGAATCCGGCGACGAGGCCGCCATCGCAGCCGCCTTGGAGCGCGCGGCCGACGCCGTTGATGCTGACGATATTCGCTTCTCGACACAGGTCGCCTATTTTGCCCAGCAAATGGTCAAGCAGATGGGCGGCGAAAAGCTGCAGGAGCGCCTGATGCAGGCTTTCCAGGAGCGCAGCGAGGAGGGCGAAGCAGAAGCCGAACGCTTGATCGAAATGCGCCGCGACCTGACCCTTCGCGCCCGTGAGCGTGTGCAGCGCAGCTACGACATCTTCGGCAAGGGTGAAACTGAACAGTTCCGCAATGACTTTGCCGAGAACAAGAAATTATCGGCGATTGAGCTGAGCGACATGGCGCGCATGAAGGTGCTGGTCGCCCGGATCGCAAAGCGGCTGGCAGTGAAGCACTCACGGCGCCGGCGGAAGAAAAACCGTGGCCAGTTGGACGTCCGGCGCACCATGCGCGCAAATGCAGGTGTTGATGGCGTGCCGTTCAATGTGGTCTGGCGTCAGAAAAGGCGCGAACGTCCCAAGATCGTCGTGATCTGCGATGTCTCCGGATCGGTGGCGCGCTATGTTCGCTTCCTGCTCCTCCTGCTCTGGTCGATGAAGGACGTGGTGCCGGACATGCACGCCTTCGCCTTCTCCAACAAGCTGGTCGACGTTGACGACATCCTGGAAGATAACCCGTTCGAACACGCCATGGATATTATCCTGCGGGTGGCCGGCATGGGATCGACGGACTACGGTCAGGCTTGGTCCGATCTCAAGACCAATCATGAATCCCTGATTGATCGGCGCACGACCATCATCGTGCTTGGTGATGGCCGCTCGAACTATGACGATCCGAGAACAGACTTGTTCCGCGATTTTTCCGCCCGTGCAAAACGGACCATCTGGTTGAACCCCGAGCCATTGGCCGCATGGGGCACGGGCGACAGCGAAATCCCGCGCTACCGTCCCTACTGCTCAACAATGAACCATGTTGCAACGCTCAAGGATCTTGAACGCGCTGTGGATGATGTGCTGAGCGCCTATTCGTGAATCAAAAAACCCCGGCACACTGGCCGGGGTTTTTCATTGGGTCTTTATCAGACGCTAGGACCGCTGTGCGCGACATTCCGGCGTGCTGTTGAACTTCTCCTGCGCAGCCTGCAGACGCTCAGGGACCGTTTTGCAGCTTTCCGGCACATTGTCTTCACCGAGCACTTCAAGACGCTTACAGATCTTGGCTTCGTTCTCGACGTTGAGATAGGCGGACTGAACTTCGAAACAGACCAGCGCGTCGGCGGTGGCTTCCTCGGAGTCCATGAATTGCAGCCAGCTGCGACCGGCACGGTTGCCTGCCTGACGGAAAGCCTCGCGTGCCCCGGAACGATCATCGCGCTCATAGCGAGACTGGCCGATCATGACATAAGCAGTCGCACGATCTTTGAGACCGCCAGCTTTCAACGCCTGCTGAAGGGCATCCTCGGTTTCTTCCCACTGCTGGAGGTCAGCATAGGAACGACCAAGACGCTCGAGCATCGGCCCGCCACCACCAGCGCTGGCAGCTTGCTTGATCACCGGAATGGCTTTCTCATGCTCGCGCGCGACCTGATAGAGGTTCGCCAGCAATTCGAGGTTCTTCAGGGATTTGCTGACCCGGCCAGCATTCATCTCTTTTTCGAGAATCTGGGCGGCGTGGTAGGGCGCGTTGAACCGGTTGTAGAAGTTGACGACACGCATCAGCTCCTCTTCCTTCGTCAGAAGTCCGGCCAGATACATGGCCTTCTGAACTTCGAAGGCCTTGCGCTCTTCGTTCGCAGCAAAATAGTTCCCCGCAATGGCGTCCCAATATTTGCGCTCAGTCGGGTTGCGGACCAGAACCTCTTCCAGAATGGAGGCGAGCTTCGCTTTGTCGTCGACCGAATTATAAAGATAGATCAGCAGGTCATAGACTTCCTGCTTGTAATTGCTGCCATCGTCGCGCTTGACTTCTTCGGCCCATTTGATGGACGTCTTGAAATCGTCAACGCGCTGGTAAAGCACAGCCAGCTGCCACTTCTGCTGCCGGTCAGGCTTTCCGCCAGCCTGCTGCCACTTTTTCATGAACTCGAGTGCCTTCTCGACATTCTCATCCTGCAAGTGGATCTGGGCAATGTTGTAATAGGTCTGGGCAGCATCCTTTTCAGGGATATAGCCCTTCTCAAGCGCCGACATGAGGTCACGGACAGCGCCTTGGCGATCTCCGCGCTCAATATTGATATAGGCTGACAGTTTCAGGACTGCGCCTTCTTCGTAGCAGTTCAGTTCCATCGACTTCAGCTGGCCGAGAGCCTGGGCTGCCGTGTTGAAATCCTTGTTCTGCATCGCAGCCTGTTCAGCCTTGAGATAGACTTCACCGGTCTTGGAGGAGAACTGCGTCTCTTCACATGCGGCCTGCGCCATAGCGGCACCGGCACCGAATGCTGCCATCATGCCGGCGAGAACGGCACCTTTCAGGGTAGCTTTAAATCCCATAATTCCTCTCCTGTCCGCAGGGACCGCGGGGTTCAGCTCTTTCAACCGGAATTGACCGGCTGGATCAAGGACTTCCGCGCGCTTTATGAGGCTTTTTCTGCGTGCGCGTCGCCCAAGTGTAAATCTGTTACGTTTCGTGCCGAATATGGGTGCAATGGGCACGGTGCGTCAACGATGTACTACAGAGTTTTAATGATTATCACTCCTCATTGAGGCGGAATTCGAGCGGGTAGCTCAAGCCGCGCGTTTCGATGGCACGCCCCTCCAGAATCCGGGGCAGGAATTCCGCTTTTTCAACCGCCCTGCGGGCCTCCGATTCGAAACCCGAAGGCGTGCACTCGGCCGAAACGTCGAATGGATTTCCACGCGCGGTAAGGTTAAATTTGACAAGGCACTCCCCTTCCATATTTCCCGCCGCCATCGGACGCGGATAGGTAGGTATGGGCGGGCGAACCGGAACGGGGGTGCGGTCAATCATGGGACTCGCGCTCGTCATGATGGAGCCAAGGCTACCAATGGGTGTGCGGGTAGGCACCTGCCCGACATCCATGATGGGAGGCAAACCCACCTCGCCCTTCGTCATTTGTACTTTGGGCGGAGGTGGCGGAGTTATGACTTCGATCTGCTTAGGAAGGAGATGATCTGGCAGGGTTGGCTCGGATATCAAATCTGCGTCAAAAACGATGGGCCCCCATATACGCTGCGGGACGGGGTCGAGACGGATTTCCTCGACATGGATCAGAACATTCATGAGTGCAAACAGGCCCGCCGTAATTGCCGCCGCAGGAAGCGCTGCCATGGCTAATCGGCCCGGGTCCGATTTGAGGGAGATCGTTGGCGCTCTACCGCCGTCAACGAATAGGATGCTTCCAGGGACTGAGTGTACACGCAATGGCATTTCTCGACCTCCTACTTTGTTACTTTATATCATTACGCTTGCGTCATGGCAAGTTTCCTCTCGAATATTCCCCCAACAAAGAAAGGGCGCTCCGAGGAGCGCCCTTTTCAAATCTTGAGATCAAACCCGACCTTAGTCAGCCAGTTTGAATTCCAGCGGATAGACCACGTTCCGACGTTCAGCCGCTTTGCCGCGAATGATCTTCGGTGCGAACTCCACCTTGCTGACCGCCCGCTCGGCTTCCCGCTTGAAGACACTGTCCGTGCAAGTCGCGGTGATATTGTACGGACGACCACGCGTATCCACGTCGAAGCGCACATCACAGCTCCCTTCCGTACCACGCTCTGCCGCGCGTTGCGGGTAGGACGGGGTGGGCGGACGGATCGGCTGGGCGTCACGATCAGAGATCGCAACGGGGTCGATCGCCAGGGAGTTCATGCGGCCAAGGTTCAGATCTGTCGGCGCAGCGCCCTCAATACGAGGGGTGGGCAAATTGATCTGGGACTTGGTGGCCGAGACTTTTGGCGGAGGTGGTGGCTTCTGAGCAGAGTCGATCCGCTTGGGCTTGGAACGCTGGCGAACCCGCACATCCGTATCCTGCTGCTGCGGCGTGATTGCCGACAACACCCGTTGCTGACTCTGATCGAGCTTCACTTCCTTCACGCTGATGAGATAGCTCATCAGCATGAAAAGTGCGTACACGATCGGAATAGCGATACCGAGCGCAATCAGAAGACGAAGAAAAGGATTATTTAGCATATGACTTATCTCCTAATCTCTCTTCGCCGACACATCGATCACCGTGGCACCGTCGATCTTGTTGATGGTTTCCATCAGGTCCACGAGGACCTCGGCTTCCGATGCTACATCGGCCTGAATGACGATCTTACCACGAGGATTGTCTTCACGCATCTGTTTCAGCGTAAAGGACACTTCCTCTGGGGCGACCTCCTTCTTGTCGATATAGATCTGGCTGTCAGCGTTGATCGCCACGAGAATGGCAAGCGGCTTTGCCACTGCCTTGTTGTCCACTTCAGGACGGACGATATCGACGCCCGGCTCCTTGATGAACTGTGCCGTGACGATGAAGAAGATGAGCAGGATGAAAACCACATCCAGCATCGGGGTGAGGTTTACATCGTCCTCAGCCCCTCCACCGCCGGCCATCGATTGGCGTTTTCTGCGTGCCATGCGGTGCTCCTCTACTCTGCCTGCGACAGGACAAGGTTAACCCCTGTCGTGTAGCCAGCGTTATAGGCGGCGTCCCGGATAAGGACGATTACGCCATTTCTCGACTTCGGATGAGCCTGGATAACCACCTGACTTTCCGGGTTCTCGGCCCGAACACGCTCAATGTTCGCGCGGACGGATCCAATGTCGGTCACGCGACCATTCACCGTGATCAGATTGGATTCATCAACATAGATCAGGATCGCGGGAACCTGTTGTTGCTGTTCCTGGTCTGGTGCCGGTGGAGGCGGCGGCTCGATGCCGATCGTCTCTTCCTGGGCGAAGGTCGAAGTCACGATAAAGAAGATGAGCAGGATGAAGACCACGTCCAACATGGGCGTGAGGTCAACATTCGCCTCTTCAGGTGCTCTGTGTGTACGTCCTCGCATCAGCTAATCTCCATCGCATCTTCGACCTGCTGGACCGAGCGGTTAACGCGGCGGTCCATACCGGACGTGAATAGAATGCCTGAGAGCGAGGCGACCATGCCTGCCATCGTTGGGATCGTGGCGCGGGACACGCCGGCCGACATGGCCTTTGCGTCTGCACCGCTGGTGATCGCCATGATGTCGAACACAGCAACCATCCCGGTCACGGTGCCCAGCAGGCCGAGCAGTGGCGCGAGCGCCACCATTGCCTTGGTCAGCTGGACATTCTGTTCCGCTTTCATGCGGACTTCGGAGACCAGCTTGTCTTTTACCCAGTGCGCGAGTGTGGATTTCCGGTCGGAGCGCGAACGCCACTCCGCAATCGCATCGGCAGCGACCTGCTTATGTGCGAACCTGAAATAGAACACGCGTTCCAAAATCAGGCCCCACATGAAGAATGTTGCAAGCATAATGACCAGCAACACTGGACCGCCACGATCGAGGAAAGCCTGTAAGTCTGCAAAACCCATATCGGGTTACTCCTCGGGTGTACGAGGGGGATGGCTTACGCCATCGCCCCGCGCGTGGATTCCGCTTTCTCGGCGACCAGGCCAGCAGCCTGCTCGTCAAGCATCTGCTGGTTGCCGCGTGCCATTGCGGACACGACTGCATGGACCAGGAGAAGCGGGATAGCCGCCACGAGACCAAACACGGTCGTCATAAGGGCAACGGAGATACCACCGGCCATCAGCTTCGGATCGCCAGCACCGTAGATGGTGATCGACGTAAAGGTGATGATCATACCGATAACGGTACCGAGCAGGCCGAGCAGTGGTGCAACAGCAGCAAGCACTTTGATGATGTCGTTGAAACGCTCGATGCGTGGGCTCTCGCGAAGGATCTGTTCGTCCAGCTTGAGTTCCAGCGTCTCGATGTCGTTCTGCTTGTTCTGCTCGTAGGCTTCGAACACGCGAGCCAGCGGGTTGCCGTCGCCAGCCTGACGGGTTTTCGCCGTCTTGCGCATGGCTCCGCCCATCGTGAAGAGCGTGAACATCTTGTAGAGACCGAGCAGCAGGCCAACAGCCAGCAGTGCCATGATGACAGCACCAACAGGACCGCCCTGCTTCAGGCGATCGCCGAATTCCGGCAGGTCGCCGAGAATGCCGAACAGGTTACCCTTGGACGGGTCGACCGGAGCGCGGACGATTTGATCCGGGCCGGCCTTGATCAGGCTATTCATCGAAGATGCGAAGGCGCCGGAAGGCTGTTTTTCGAAGACCTGAAGGAAGGTCTCGCCATTGTCCTTCTTGCGGACTTCGACGAAGTCCGTGCCGTCGACAGTGGCGGCGGTGAACACGCCAACACGCATCAGTTCGGCTTCAGCGTTCGATGCGTCTGCACCAATGCCATCGACCGTCGCCGTGAAGCTTTTCACTTCCGACTGGGCGATCATTTCCTGGATCATCGCTTTCGGAAGACGCTCAAGCTGAGCGCGGTTCGGAAGCGTGCGGGCTTCAGCGATTTCGGCAATGCCTTCAACGCGGCCCTGATAATCAAAGTTTGCGAAGGAGTTCGCGATTTCCGGCATGGTTTCGCCGGCTGCCGAACGGAACTGACCAAGCAGCTCCTGGAAGTCACCAGCCTGTTCGGAAACCTGGGCTTCCAGATCGGCAAGGGTGGCCTCGTTGGCGTCGAACTGTGCGCTCAGTGCCCGGCCGCGAGCTTCTGCTGCAGCAAGGGCGCCGCGAGCATCAGACATCTTCTGGGACTGGGCAGCGGTGTCTGCCTGGAATTCACGCAGACGCTGCTGGTCTTCCGCAGACATCTGGTTGGAGTCCTGACGCACTTTGGCGAGAACATCCTGGAGTGATTGAGCAGTGGCCGGAGCGGACACCGCGATTGAGCCGAGGCCGAGCAGCGTAGCTGCACCGAGAGCCTTCAGCGAGGAATTGAACTTCAACATCTATATTACCTCTTAATTCTCTGGTGCCTGCCGATTACTCGACGGAGAACTTCTGAACCGGAGCGAACAGAACGTCTTGCTGGGCTTTTGCCTGAGCAACGCGGATCGCCTTGTCGATATCAGCGACGTAGCCGCCCTTGATCGATTCCCACTCACCGGTGTTGCGGTTGTAGCGAGCGGCAGAGCCGTTCGGTGCAGCATAGACGAGCGCCACGCGGCCATACAGGAACATGTCGACCGTCGTCGGGTTGCCGCCGATGGTGATCTCTTCCTGCCAAGTGCTGATCGTGCGGCCATATTCCATTTCAGCCTGGTAGGCGTCCATGATCAGGCGATACTGTTCAGCTGGCGTGACGTTCGCGGTTTCCATGACAGCGTCGAGGCCGTCGAGGCGGGTCTGGCGCTCTTCCTGCTTGAAAGGAAGATCCGCGGCAACGAAGCCCTTGAGATCTTCGATCATGCCGAGAAGCATCGGAACCGTCTGAGCGGTGATGTCGTCGATCGACCCGAGCTGTTCGGTCAGGGACTCGATCTCTTCTTCCTGACTCTGGACAACAAGCTCTTGCTGCTTGGCGTACAGGTCAGCGGCGTCACGGCGCTGAAGCAGGGTACGGTATTCTCGCACCATGTCGGTGCGCTGGTCGTCCAACTGGTTGATCTGCTCCTGAACCTGTTCGGCGCGCCGGGTGGCCTGCTCGCCGGTATTCAGTGCTTCGCGCAGCTGGGCCTGGGCCGGCATGGCCAAGCCCGCAATCAGCGCAGCGGCGAGAACGCCGCGAGCTGGTGACAGAAGTTTCTTCATGAGGTTTGCCTCTCACTCTCCAAACGGTCGCGCAGGAATTGCGCGTAAAAATCGACAGTCAGGCGCCCTGCTCATGAGGACGTCCCGGTTTCAATGCCATGGCCACACACACAATTGGCCTGGTAGTATAAACGGAAGCCGAAAGGCGTAGAGACGCCCGACCTCTCCCCTGAGCTTTGGAGCGTGGGCCGCTCTCTGGTTATACCCTTTGCCACTCAGACGCCGGGTACGCAACGCCCTTACTTTTGATCCCTAAGGCTAACAACCCTGAATTCGGGGATCAATAAGATGCTTTACGATTCAGTAAGGAAAATATCGGTCGCACGCCCCTTGGCAACCGGCGTGATACAGTGACGATCAATTTTTGTCTCGCGTTGTCTT
This sequence comes from uncultured Hyphomonadaceae bacterium, assembly GCA_913057945.1. GTDB lineage: Bacteria > Pseudomonadota > Alphaproteobacteria > Caulobacterales > Hyphomonadaceae > Hyphomonas. The sequence continues at coordinate 17,994 of CAJXOF010000007.1, forward strand.
CCCGCATGGTCGGCGATCTGGAAGACGATGGCTGGGGTGCCAGGATTCGAACCTGGGAATGCCGATACCAAAAACCGGTGCCTTACCACTTGGCGACACCCCAATGAAGGCGCCGAGATAGCCACTCTTGCGGTTGCTGGCAACACCCGATCTCATCCTTTGCAGTGGATTTGTGCAGGGAATGGGACGATCCGCCAGATTTTCACCCATGCTGATATGCTCACCTTTACATTTTATCGATAATCGGCAATATCGAAATACAGAAAGACACGACTCCCAGACCGTGTGCATGGAGACCGCTCATAAATGAAGACCTTTTTCCTCTCCATGGCTGGCGCCCTCGCCGCCATGTTCATTTTCATCTTCCTGATGTTTTCTTTTCTCATGCTGCTCATTGTTGGGGCATCAAGCTCAAAACCTGAGCGCCCGGACTCTGTTGTCCTCTCTCTGGACCTGAATACGGAGTTCTCGGATCAGGCACCTACAGGCGGATTTGCCGCGCTGTCCGGCACGCCAGGCTTCATCGACTTGCTGACGAAGCTCAAGGCAGCCGAGACCGATGACCATGTGAAAGGCCTGTTCATCCGGGGCGCCTTTATCGGAACCGGCAGCGCACGTGCAGAGGAATTGCGCCAGGCGATCCAGAGCTTCCGTGACCAAGGCAAGTTTGTCATTGCGCATTCGCAAGGAACCCTCGGCGTTCGCGGCCCGTCAGCCTATTGGTCGATTTCTGCCGCCGACGAAATCTGGATGCAGCCGGGCTCCGACCTGGTCGTCCCGGGACTGACGTTCGAAACAGAGTTCTTCAAGGGCCTGTTCGACAAGATCGATGTAACCCCGGAAATCTACCCGTTCTACGAATACAAGAACGCCCCGAACTCCTACAACAAGACCGGCTATACCGAGCCTCACAAGGAAGCCCTCGCAACGCTGGCGGACTCCGTCTGGACCACCGCCCTGGGTGACATGGCGGCAGACCGGGGGCTCAACACGGATGCTGTTCGCACCGCCCTTGAAAGCGGACCGATCCCGGCTGAGAAGGCTATCTTGCTGAAGCTGCTCGACAAGACCGGGTATCCGGAAGAAGCCTCGACGGCAGCACTTGAACGCGCCGGCGATGACGCAGAACTTGTCGACCTCGCTTTCTACAGCGCGCCATCCCCAAGCCTGCGCGCACCGCAAATCGCGGTCGTCGGTGGTGAAGGCGCTGTTGTCACCGGCGGCGGAGAAGGCGACTCGCCCTTCTCCTCGCCGCCCGGCTTTGCGTCGGACAATATTGCCCGCGCCATTCTCGACGCCGGCAAGAATGACAAGGTCAAGGCCATCATTTTCCGTGTCGACAGCCCCGGTGGCTCGCCCGTTGCGGCCGACCAGATCTGGAATGCCATCGAACGTGTGCAGGCTGATGGCAAGCCGGTCATCGTATCCATGGGCTCGCTCGCCGCGTCCGGCGGGTATTATGTCTCGGCTGGTGCTGACTATATCATGGCCAACCGCGCCACCATCACCGGCTCGATCGGCATCTATGGCGGCAAGTTCGCGGTGGAAGGCGGCCTTAACAAGCTCGGCATCACCTTTGACCGGGTGAGCGTTGGCGGTGAGTTCGCCGATGCCTATGGCGCAGACACGTTCACGGAAACGCAGGAAGCCGCGGTCAAAGACACGCTCAAACGCGGCTATGACCGTTTCCTCGGCATCGTCGCAGACGGCCGTGGCATGACGTATGACGAAGTGCACGAGATCGCGCGTGGCCGTATCTGGAGCGGCGAAGATGCGCTCGAAGTGGGTCTGGTCGATGAGCTTGGCACATTCATCGACGCTATCGAGAAAGCCAAGGAACTGGCCGACATCGACGCCGATGTGACGCCGCGACTGGTCTACTATCCGCATCGCCCAACAGGCCTTGAAGCCCTCGAAAACCTGTTCGGCGTGTCGGCCGAGGGCGCGGAAGCAGCCATCATGCTGAACCGTCTTGCCGGTGACCAGCACGTGCAGTCCCTCATGGAACAGCTGGCAGCGGTAGAGGCCGTGAATTCCGGCCAGACCCAAGCTGTCATTCCCCGCTTCCGCGAGAGATAGCCTCTGTTACCTTTGGATTGATCGAGGCCCTCTGGGGACGGAGGGCCTTTTTCTTTGCCGGTCTACTCCGGTAGTTGAAGTCCGAGCTGTGCCGCCCATTCAGCAAAGGCGGTGGGCACGGGCACCCTGAATGTCTGCCGTCCCTGGTCGGGGAGCGCAATCTCCAGCGATCGCGCATGAAGCATCAGCCGATCGGCCGAGCGCGCGCCTGATCCGTACAGATGATCTCCCATGATTGGGCACCCGACCCCCATCAAATGGGCACGGATCTGGTGCGTCCGTCCGGTCTCCGGTTTCAGCTCGAATACAGCATGGTCGTTCTGGCGCGACAGGATACGCCAGCGCGTGACCGCGTCCTGACAACCCTTGCGCCCCGCCTTGGCGATCAACATGCGTGGCCGCCCACCTTCTTCAACCTTCACAAGTGGCTGGTCGAAGACGCCCGCATCACTCTCGGGCAAGCGGCCGCTGGCAATCGCGAGATAGGTTTTGCTGGCGCGACGGGAGGCGAACTCATCTGACAGGAAGGCCGCCGCCGGCTTGGTTCGCGCGACAATGATGACACCGGACGTGCCCCGGTCGAGCCGATGGACCAGACGCGGCTTCTTGCCATTCGATTTCGCAAACGCGACGAGCAAGTCATCCAGTGATTGGGACACCCCGCCTCCGCCCTGAACGGCAAGCCCGGAGGGCTTATCGAATACGATGACCTGACTGTCCTCATATATAACGAGACCCTGCGCATAAGCGCGGTCTTCCAAACTGATGTCGGGGAGCGGACGGTTTCTCATGAATCAGCGTCGGTTCCGGTTTCGAATTTCCGCGACATATTTCATGCGCTCCATGACAGCGCGCTCCCGGCCATGTCCTTTTGGTTCGTAGAAGACGGGGCGCTCCATGTCGTCCGGAAAATAATTCTGCCCGGAGACGCCTTCCTCCGTATCATGATCGTAGATGTATCCATCGCCATAGCCCTGGTCCTTCATCATGCCGGTGGGGGCATTGAGGATCGATTTGGGCGGCATCAGGCTGCCGGTCTCACGTGCGGCCGCACGCGCCTTCTTCAGCGCCATGTAGGATGCGTTCGATTTGGGCGCTGTCGCGAGGTGCACGACGCAATGCGCCAGGGGGATCAACCCCTCAGGTTCGCCAAGGCGCTCGTACGCCCGCGCCGCTTCGCCTGCGACCATCATGGCCGTGGGGTCAGCAAGCCCAATATCCTCGCTGGCCATCACGACCAGTCGGCGCGCGAGAAACCGCGGGTCTTCCCCGCCCTCCAGCATCCGGGCGAACCAGTACATCGCCGCATCCGGATCTGACCCGCGCACAGACTTATGGAGTGCCGAAATGAGATTATAATGACCCTCGCCCGACTTGTCGTAGGCTGGGGCTCGCTTCTGTAGAGCGGCCGACATGGCTTCTACCGACAGGGGCTCCCCTTTCCCTGCGAAGGTGTAGACCTGTTCAACAAGGTTCAGAAGGTAGCGCCCGTCCCCGTCGGCCATGTCGATCAGCGCCGCGCGCGCCGCAGGCACCACGGGCAGCATCTGCCCCTCCATGGTCTCGGCCCGGTCGATCAGCAGGCCAAGTCCGCCCTCATCGAGCCGTCTCAGCACCATGACCTGGCAGCGCGACAGGAGGGCGCCATTGATCTCGAAGCTGGGGTTTTCGGTGGTGGCCCCAACCAGCGTTACGATCCCACCTTCCACGAATGGCAGGAAACCGTCCTGTTGCGCTTTGTTGAACCGGTGAATCTCGTCAACGAACAGCAAGGTGCCCTTCCCCGTCGATCGACGCGCCTCGGCCCGCTCAAAGGCCGCGCGCAAATCCTTCACGCCTGAAAAGATGGCGCTAATGGCTTCGAATTCGAGGTCCGTTTCACTCGCGAGGAGCCGCGCAATCGTTGTCTTCCCCACGCCGGGCGGCCCCCAGAAGATAATGGAGGACAGCCGCCCTGCCTCCAGCATGCGCCGCAACGGACCGTCGGGTCCGAGCAGGTGATCCTGCCCGACCACATCGGAGAGGGTTTGCGGGCGCAACCGATCAGCCAATGGCTGAGGGGCACCTTCAGAGAGGCCGGAGGCAGAGAAAAGATCGTTCATGGGCCCGTTCTAGGCGTGATTGCAGGGCGTGATAAGGTGCCAAGTGGAGGAGACACAAAATGACACTGGAGATCACACCATCGGGACAGGCGTGCGGCGCTGAAATTCGCGGCGTTGACTTGACCGCCCCACTTGATGCCGAGACCATTGCGGATATTCGCGCCGCCTGGCTGGACCATCAGGTCCTGTCCTTTCCGGACCAGGAGATGAGCGACGCAGACCTCGAGCGCTTCACCTTGTATTTCGGACCTTTTGGCGACGATCCGTTCATCGCGCCCATTCCCGGCCATGAGCACATCATCGCAGTTCAGCGCGCGGCCGAAGAGACCGCACCGATCTTCGCTGAAAGCTGGCACACCGATTGGAGTTTCCAGCCCGAGCCCCCAAGCGGAACCTGCCTGTTCGGCATTACCATTCCGCCGCAGGGAGGCGACACGCTGTTTGCCAATCAGTATCTGGCGCTCGAACAGATGCCGGCCGGGTTACGCGGGAAGCTGGAAGGCCGGAAGGCAATACATTCGGCCAAAAACGCCTATGCTCCAGGCGGCATGTATGGGGACAGCGACATGGCAAACGGCCGCAGCATGACGATCATCGCCTCGTCCGAAGCTGAAGCTGTACACCTGCACGACATCATTCGCGTCCATCCTGAGACTGGTCGTGAAAGCGTGTTCGGCACAGCAGGCTACATAACGGGATTTGACGGCATGACGCCGGAAGATGGGTGGGAATTGCTCACTGAACTCTACCGCTGGCAGACCCGTCCTGAATTCCAGTACCGCCAAGCATGGCAGGAAAACATGCTGGTCATGTGGGACAATCGTTGTCTGCTCCACATGGCGACTGGCGGGTATCCTGGCCATGATCGTCTGTTGCACCGCACAACAATTGGCGCCGCCTGACCGCTAGCCGCCCGCCCTTTTCACACGTATTGTGCAAAGAAAAACCGGGAGGAAAGCATGGCCGATACAGAGTATGAGGCGAAAGGCACGGTCCCAGATCCCTGGAGCCTGCCACTGGAGACTTTCGATGTTTCGAAAGCAGAGATTTTCCAGAACAATATGCAAGGTGAGTATTTCCGGCGATTGCGCAAGGAAGCGCCTGTCCACTACTGCCCGGAAAGTTCGGTAGGCGCGTATTGGTCCGTCACGAAGTATCATGACATCATTGCGGTCGACTCCAATCACAAAGCCTTCTCGTCCGAACCGAGCATCGTGATCGGCGATCCGAGCGACAATTTCCAGCCGCCCATGTTCATTGCAATGGACCCGCCGCTGCATGACATCCAGCGCAAGGTGGCCCAACCGGCCGTCGCCCCTACCCAGCTGTCAGAGCTGGAAGACCTGATCCGTCAGCGAGTTTGCGCCATCCTGGACAGTTTGCCAGTCGGCGAGGAATTCAACTGGGTCGACAAGGTCTCAATAGAACTGACCACTCAGATGCTGGCAACGCTGTTCGACTTCCCCTTCGAAGACCGTCATCTCCTGCCCTTCTGGTCAGATGTTGCAACAACCAGCGACGCTGTCGGCATTGTCGGTACAGACATGGAATGGCGGATGAAGCATTTGAACGAATGCGTCGCTTATTTCACCCAACTATGGCGCGAACGTGCCGCCCAGCCCCGCAAGTTCGATTTCATTTCCCTCCTGGCCCATGGCGAGGACACCAAGGATATGGCGGATAATCCGATCGAGCTGCTCGGCAATTTGATGCTGCTTATCGTCGGCGGCAATGACACAACGCGCAACTCGATCTCCGGCGGTGTCTACTTCCTGAACCAGTTCCCGGAAGAATATGACAAGCTGCGCGCGGACCCATCCCTGGTGCCGAACATGGTCTCGGAAATCATCCGCTATCAGACACCTCTGGCGCATATGCGACGCATTGCAACCGAGGACACCAAACTTGGTGGCCAGACGATCCGCAAGGGCGACAAGGTGGTGATGTGGTACGCCTCCGGCAATCGCGATGAAGAGGTGATCGAAGATCCGGATGCCTTCCGTATCGACCGGGAAAATGCCCGCCGTCACCTGTCCTTCGGCTTCGGCATTCACCGGTGCATGGGCAATCGCGTTGCTGAAATGCAGCTCCGCATCCTATGGGAAGAGATCCTGAACCGGTTCGACCGGGTCGAAGTGACCGGCGAGCCGACACGCGTCCTGTCCAATTTCGTGCTCGGATACGAGCAATTGCCGGTTATCCTGCATCCCCGACAAGAGAGTTAAACGCCTGTCATCCAAGCAAAAATGCCCGAGAACCATGCCCCGGGCCACCGAGTTCAAATGCCGACTGCACGGATAATCGACTTGTGACGTAATTCATGCCTTATGATTTGCACATACGCAGAAAGCGTCGGCCTCCAAGGGTATATTTGTCATGTTTTCAGACACGAAAAACGGCCCCGTTCTGGTTCTTGAACTGAATGAGCTCTGCCCTCCCATCCTTGATCGCATGATGGCAGCTGGCGAGCTGCCAAATTTCAAGACGTTGCATGACAGTTCTGATGTGTACGTCACACATACCGACGACCCAACTCTTGAGCCTTGGGTGCAATGGCCGACCTTCCACACCGGACAGACCGAAAGCGTACATGGCGCAACAGAACTCGACGAAGGTCATCTGATCCAGACACCGCGGGTCTGGGATGCGCTGGCCGAAGAAGGTATAGACAGCATCGTGTTCGGGTCCATGAATGCCGACACCGCCCATAAGGACACCGTATTCCTGGTTCCAGATCCTTGGTCCGCCGGGGTTAGCCCGAGCGCCCCCGCTTACGCGGCATTTCACAAATTCATCAGCTTCCATGTTGCGGAACACACCAATCCCAATGCCAGGCCGACCCGCGCCGACGCCATGAACTTCATGAAGTTCATGCTGGGCCATGGCTTGTCACTCCACACCATCACCAAGGCAGTGAACCAGATTGCCGGAGAGAAAACTTCCTCAGGTGACCGGAAGTGGCGACGCGCGCTCGTTCTCGACCTGCTGATGTGGGACGTCTTCGAGAATACATGGTCCAAACGACGCCCGCGCTTTGCGACCTATTTCGCCAACTCCACCGCCTATCTCCAACATCGCTACTGGCGACACATGCAACCTGATGTGTACCAGGTGAAACCCTCTGACACGGAAATGCAGAATTACGGCAACGCAATTGAGGATTCATACCGACATATGGATTCTATCATCGGCAAGGCGTTCAACATGGTCGGACCGACTGGCCGGATTGTTCTGGCCACCGCTCTCAGCCAGGAAGCCAATACGCGCTACGAGCATATTGGCGGCAAATTCGTCTATCGCGCCCATAGTTTCAAAGACCTGTTCGCGTGGGCTGGCGGCCCGCAACCCGCCAGCTTCGAGCCTGTCATGACCCATCAAGCCTGGGCAACCTTCACCTCCGAGGACGCTGCGATTGAAGCCGAGGCCACGCTTGAAGCGTTGCAGTCAAATGGCAAGACGATCATGGAGTGGCGTCGAACCGCTAACCGGATCATGTTTTGGTGTGGTCTGATTTCGAAAACCGAGCCAGGCTTCGAGATCACCAATGCGCGCACCGGTGATCGCAAGGTATTCGATGATCTCTTCATGCTGGTGGGCCAGGTAAACAATTCCCAGCACAGCCGTGACGGCGCCTTTTGGGTGCAAACTGCGGACGGCAGCGCGACTCGCCATACTAACAAGCTGCCCCTGGAAAACGCCTACAGCATCATGATGGACATGTTCAAAGGCACCGCCAACTCGGCCTCCCAAGTAGCGGCAGAATAGAGCAAAAGCCTAAAGTCTGACGGTTCCCCGAACGACGCGGCCATTGCGCTCTATCTCGATATCCCAGCTGCTTTCTTTCCCAGCCGAGAGGGCGGATTTCAGTTCATCCACAGTCTTGGTCTGCACTCCGTTTACAGATCGGACAATATCGCCAGGCCGGAAGAAATTGCGGGCGATCGAACGACGCATCACGGAATGAACGTAGATACCTGAGCCTTTCTGGAAGGGGTCGAGCCCGTTTTCTTCCGCAAGACGCGGCGACAACTCCACGACCCGGGCGCCTGAAAAAGCGGTACGCCCGTCAAGCAGGACAATATCGGCTTCGCGCGCCCCCGGAGGCGGCTCAACCGTAACTCCAATATTCTGGGTCTTGCCGCCTCTCAAGACGGTCAGGAAGGCTTCGTCTCCTGGGCTGCGAACAGCGGCGAGAAATTTCAGACCTTTTTCGTCGAACACTTCGCGGCCATCAATTGCCGTGACGAGATCGCCCCGGCGCAGGCCGGACCGGTCGGCCGGGCCATCATCATAGACTTCCGTCACCATGACACCGACGGGACGGTCCAGCCCCTGCGCCTTGGCAATGTCATAACTGACCGATTGCGCCGCCAGCCCGAGCCAGGGGCGCACAAACGTGCCCTCATTCATCGCGGCATCGACGACGCGCTTCACCATCTCGGCCGGAATGGCAAAGCCGATTCCGTTGGACCCGCCAGACCGGGAGAAGATCGCGGTGTTGACGCCAACCAGCTCGCCTTTCGTGTTCACGAGCGCGCCACCGGAATTGCCCGGATTTACTGCCGCGTCCGTCTGAAGAAAGAAGGCATAATCTGAAATGCCGACATCGGTGCGGGCCGTTGCGGAAATAATCCCGCTGGTCACTGTCTGGCCGACGCCAAAGGGATTGCCAATGGCGAGGACGAGATCACCCACTTCCGCGGCGCGCGTGTCTGCATAGGGCAGAATCGGCAGGACAGCGCCCTCCGTGTCGATCTTCAGGACGGCAAGGTCCGTCCGCTCATCCGCAAGCACGAGTTCGGCCGGATATTCCCGGCGGTCGCTGAGAACCACACGGAACGTGTCGGCCCCGTCAATAACATGATTGTTGGTCACGATGACGCCATCCGATCCGACGATCACACCGGACCCGAGCGAGTTTTGCCGGCGTTGCTTCGGAATCGCATCGCCGAAGAACAATTGCTCCATCGGGGACACGCGGTTGGCGACCATGCGCTCAGTGAAGACGTTGACCACTGCGGGCGAGGCTTCTCTTACAAGCGGGGCAAAGCTGAGGTCGATTTCCGCCTGTGACTGCGGCAAGCGTTGGGCGTGAGCGAAGAGCGGCATGAACGCCACGACAAGCAGGGCCAGAACCGAAAGCCCGGCGATCACCAGGAACTTCGAAACGTGTTTTGTCATGCGGAGTGTATGGATCATGAGTATGGCTCTATTGCGGCGTGAAGCGGGACGCAATTCCTTCAATCATGACAAATCAGTGAGTTTTTTCAGGGGGTTGGCTCCGATGTATCCCGTGAGGCGAGTTCGCGAAGGTTCCTTTCATGATCCTCGCGACTGATCCGGTAGAAACTGATGCAAAGGATCATGACCATCCACAAGGACAGAAGAGTCAGGGCATAGCCCCACCCAAGCGTTCGAACCGCCTGCTCACTTGCTTCGGCAGATCGCATTCCGGGGGTTATTGCCGCCGCAGCGAGGATGAATGATGCGCTCAAGACGCCTACACCTTGAGCAAGCTTCCGCATGAAGCTGATCCCGGCGAAATATATGCCTTCCGAACGTCGCCCGGTGGCGAGTTCGTTTTCTTCCACGATGTCGGCAACCATAGACGCAGCCAGCATCTGGTAGGCAATGATCAGAGCCAGATCGACGACCGTCACACTCAGAACGATCATGTAGAGCGCTTCTGTACCGTTTGGAGGCAACAGTCCGAACTGGCGGGCGATTACGGGAGCGGGCGCAATAGTGAAGGCCAGCAATCCTATAGCGATAGCGGCTTTCTTCTTCCCGAACATACGCCCCGCCAACGGGGCCAGAACCAGCGCCAGAATGGAAGACAGGTAGACGGCTGCGGTAAGTCCCGAGATTTGCTTGCTGGTGAACTCCCAGAAAAAGCCATTAATGTACTGGTTCAGGGTGGCTGAGACGCCGGTGGCCAACAGGCCAAACAGAGTCGCCAGGAACAAGGCCCGGAAGGACGGGTTCGAAACGGTTTCCCAGATTTCGCCAATGACTTTGACCGGGGTAAGCTTGCGCGGGCTCGGCGGCGCTTTCAGATGAGGAATGTGCCTGTGCGTCCCCAGTGACGTGATCAACACGGCCATGAAGATGCATGAGGCTCCGATCAGTCCATAGCTATGCCAGCCGGGCAGATGGAAGAAGCCGGAGGGGTCTCCCTCGCTCGGCTTCAGCAAGAACATGAACAGGACGACCTGAACCGTGAGCCCTCCTACCCAGGCAAAAAAGTACCGAAAGGACATGAGCGATGTGCGCGCATCATAATCCTGCGACAGCTCAGCCGCGAGCGCGGTGCTCGGAACCTCGAACAGGGTGTACATGAGACGGACGGATACTGTGAGCGTAAGCAGCCAACTGAACAGCCCCATCTCGGTCAGGTCCGAGGGCGGGTTCCAGACAAAGAAATAGGCGATGGCGACGGGTGCCATCGCGACATACATCAAGGGATGCCGCCGCCCCCATTTCGTTCGCAGATTGTCAGACCAGTAGCCAACAACCGGATCTGACACGGCATCGAACAATAACGCGATCCACATCGCCGCGGCGACCAGAACCGCCGATAGGCCGAGCACCTGACTATAGAACAGCAGGAGGACGTAATCGAAGCCATTGTTCTTGATGCCGCCGGCTGCGCCGCCCACACCATAAGCCAGTCGCGTGAACAGGCCCGGCGTTTGGGCGGCGCTTCTGGAAACTGCCGCCATGTCCGTCAAAGACCAAGCACCATCTTCGCCATGATATTACGCTGGATCTCATTCGACCCGGCATAAATCGATGTCTTGCGGTAGTTGAAATAGCTCGGCGCCACCGGAACCGCATATTGCGGCATCGGCAGGTCGGCATTCGCCCCGGCCCGCGCAACCGCGAAACTGTCCTTGATGAACGGCGCCGCATACGACCCCGTGGCCTCGAGGATCAGTTCGGTGATGGCTTGTTGCGTATCAGAGCCCTCGCATTTCAGCATGGAGCTCTCAGGCCCGACCGCCTGCCCGGCCGACAAGGCAGAGAAAATCCGCTGCTCGGTCGCGTCCAGGCTGTCGATCTTGATTTCCATATTGGCCAGCTTGCGGGAGAAATCATGGTCGCGGATGAGCGCCTCACCCTCTGACTGCTCAAGGCTCGCGATCTTGCGCGCCTTGCGCAGCATGTTCCGGAGACCCGGCGCATAGGCATTGCCCCGCTCGAACTGGAGCAGGTATTTCGCATAGGTCCACCCCTTGTTCTCCTCGCCTACCAGGGCCTCGGCAATCGGAACACGGACATTCTCGAAGAAGACCTGATTGATTTCCTGCTGGCCTTCCAACGGGCCGTCGAGGGTGGGAAGCGCGGAGATTGTGATTCCGGGCGTCGTCATCGGGAATACGATGAAGCTGATCCCTTCCTGCGTCTTGCCTTCCTTGGAGGTCCGCACCAGACAGAAGATCATGTCCGCCCATTGGGCATGCGTGGTCCAGATCTTGGAACCATTCAGCACATAATCATCACCATCGGGGACCGCGCTCATCTGGAGCGAAGCCAGATCCGATCCTGCGCCCGGCTCGGAATAGCCCTGGCACCACCAGACATCGGACCGGAGAATGGGCGGCAGGTACTTCGCCTTCTGCTCTTCCGACCCGAAGGCCATGAGAACCGGCGCCACCATGGATATGCCCATCGGGCTGACGGTGGGCGTCCCCGCTGCGGACAGCTCCATATTGAGAATGTAGCGCTCTGACGGAGACAGGCCGGGACCACCATATTTCTCTGGCCAGTTGGGCGCGACCCACCCCTTTTCGTAGAGTCGCTTCTGCCACTCTACTTGCCCCTCCTTGTCGAGATAGCCATTCTTCGACATGGCCATCTTCGCGCGCAATTCGGGCGTGTAGGCTTCGGCGATCCAGTCCCTGACTTCCTGCTGGAATTCAAGGTCTTCCTTGGTAAACGAGAGATCCATGGTCGCCTCGGGTCAGTCTATGCTGTCAAAGTAGGAGATTTCCGGCGCACCGGCGAGGCAGGCTCCGAGGCCCGGTCCGGCCGCCTTGAAGTAGTCGGTTTTACCGTGTGCTTCGAGGTCGGCCTGGCTCGCATACTGCTCCATGAAGATATAAGTGTGCGCCTCCTTCTTGGACTTGTAGAGCTGATAGGTCAGGCACCCAGGTTCATTGGCCTTCACTTTCGCCATCAAGTCCTTGGCGACTTGCTCGAACTGATCTTCCTTGCCGTCCTGTATGGTCAGCTTCGCGATAACACCGATCATGGCAGCTTCCTCCTATGTGTTTATACCTATCCATAGGAGGTTCGCAGCGGACGGCAAGATTAACGTAAGGGAGGGGAATATTTGCGCATTCATCATACTTTCAGCTGTGCGACTTCATTCCATCGTAAAAATGGAATGCTTTTTGCTCCCTGAGGGAGGACAAATACTTCAGAGGCCCAAATGCTTGGCGATGTAATGGAAAGAAACGCAGGACGACTGGTCAGGGAAGCGCCGGCACAGACAGTGTTGGCGGTCATTCCGACGCTGAATGAAGAACGCCACATCGAGGCGTGCATTCGGTCCCTGATGGACGGCGACGAACGCCTGCGCCAGGTGCCACTGACCATTGCAGATGGCGGCAGCACGGACGGGACCGTTGCGATCGTCGAAAGCCTGAAGGGTGAGTTCCCGAATTTACGCGTGTTACATAATCCGAAGCGCTTGCAATCGGCCGCATTGAATCTCGCCGCGACCCAGCATTCCAGCGAGGAAACCCAATTCCTGATCCGGTGTGACGCCCACTCCATTTATCCCCGCAATTTCATCATCGATGTCGCGGACGCGCTGGAAACAACGCATGCCGCCTCGGTGGTCGTGCCGATGGACGCTGTAGGCAAAACCTGTTTCGAGCGCGCCAATGCCTGGGTCGTGGATACGCCCCTTGGATCAGGCGGATCCGCCCATAGGGGCGGGCGAAAGTCTGCCTTTGTCGATCACGGCCATCATGCCGGATTTGACCTAGCTGTGTTCAAGATGATCGGCGGATATGACGAGACCTTCTCTCACAATGAGGATGCCGAATACGACAAACGGGTCGTCCAGGCGGGAGGCCGGATTTTCCTCGACGCCGATATTCGTATCCAATACGTGCCGCGCGGCAGCGTCCGGTCTCTGGCAAAACAGTATTTCAATTATGGAAAGGGCCGCGCCCGTACGGCTCGCAAGCATCGTCATACGCTGAAATTGCGTCAGGTAATTCCGATCCTCGCCCTGCTCGCCAGCCTGTTTGGTCTTCTTGTTTCGCCCCTTTTCTGGCCAGCTCTTATCCTGCCGGCAGGCTATCTGGGCGTTCTGGGGGCTGCTTCAATTGGCGTCGCGATCTGGAAAAATTCGTCCTGCGGCCTGTTCGCAGGGCTCGCATCCGGCACAATGCATATGAGCTGGGCGGCCGGTTTTCTGCGCGAGACGTTTTTCCCAAAAAGCGACAAACGCGCCTTACCTTTGGTTTTCCGTCAAAAAACACTATAAATGAGTCATTAATTACAGAGCCTCCATGTCCAAGTTGACGCAGCAAATCCAGAAGTCTTTCATCGCGAGACTGGGCCAGTTGACCCGCTCGACGACGTCTCTGCGCGCGCGGATGCGGAAGGGCTTTGATTCCACTGGTCCGCAAGTGGACACCCCCATGCGGCAGGCGCCGGTCCAGGCCGCAACGCGCGTCACTGAAGCCCCGGAAGGTGAGTGCCTGTATGCGATCGGTGATATTCATGGACGCCGTGACTTGCTGGAACGGCTCCTCGAACAGATTGAACAGGATAGCGAAACGCTTCCTGCGGGCACAAAACGGACACTGGTTTTTCTGGGCGACTATATTGATCGCGGCCTGCAATCGCGCGACGTGATCGATGTCCTGATCAGTGATCGCCTTAAGAACTTCGAAACCGTGTTCCTGATGGGAAACCATGAAGAAGCGCTGCTTCGGTTTCTGAGCGATGCCAATTTCGGCAAGCAATGGGTTCGGTATGGTGGCGGTGAGACGCTCTATTCCTATGGGTTCCAACCGCCGAACACGCGCACCAGCCTGACTTCACACGAGGCCATGACAGCGGCCAAGAAGGCCTGGGAAAAAGTCTGGATGGGCTTTCGCGAAAGGCTGCCGAAGGAACACTTCGAATTCTACAATTCCCTCCAATCCTATCACGTGGCCGGGGACTATTTGTTCGTTCATGCCGGCATGCGGCCTGATGTTCCGCTGGAGCAGCAATCGGCACGCGACCTGCTCTGGATCCGGGATGAGTTCCTCGATGACACAAAGGAATTCGATCACATGGTGGTTCACGGCCATACGCCGGCTGAAGGCGTGTTCCGCGACAATCGTCGCATTGGTCTCGACACCGGCGCCTTCATCAGCGGTCGTCTGTCGGCTGCCAGGCTTTTCAAGACCGATGTCAGCTTTCTGGAAACGAGTCCTGTTTAGGGATCATCTTACACGGCGGCCAGTTTCGCCCAACAACGGAGAATATGGGGACATGATGACTTTTCGCTCAATCTGCACGGCCTTGATGGCTGGTGCTTTCCTGATTGTGTCAGCCTGTCAGGCTGGCACGGCCATCCAGCGGTCGGATGCGCCAGACACCAGTTACGAGCAACGTATCGCGCCGGCCTACGTCCTTGGTAATGGGGATCGCCTGCGTGTGACCGTCTTTGGTCATCCGGACCTCTCCGGCGAATTCGATGTCGACGGCTCCGGCGCTATCTCTCTCCCCCTGGTCGGCCAGATCGAGGCCCTGGGCCTGACGACTCCCCAACTCGAGACAAAGATCGTCGAGACGCTTGATGGCGATTACATCCTGAACCCGCGCGTCAGCGCAGAAGTGATCAACTACCGGCCCTATTACATTCTTGGCGAAGTCGGATCTCCGGGCGAGTACCCCTACAATTCCGGCCTGACCGTCCTGAACGCGGTCGCGGCTGCGGGCGGCTTCACCTATCGCGCCAACAAGAAGGTCGTTTTCGTCAAGAGCGTCGATAGCGGATCTGAAGAAACCTATACGCTGGATACCAACACGGCCGTGAAACCTGGCGACACGATCCGTATCGGCGAGCGCATCTTCTAAACCCGAATTCCCAATCGAATCGATGAAAGGGCGGCCCGAACAGGCCGCCCTTTTTTCATTTTCGCCTGTACCGGCTTGGCACGCGACTGTCCAAAAATCGGTCACTCCTGACACAAGAGGCAAAAATTGCCTCGAACATGCCAATTTTGTGTACAGAATGCTCGATTATTTGCGCTTTACTTTCCCCAGCCACGCGAAATTAGTCTCTGACGGTTAATTATTTTAATATTTCGCGGTACAGAGATTGCAAACCTCCCTGAAAGAAATAAACATCCAACAGCCCTTTCGAGTTAACGGCTCGTTAGGAATTGCGCTGGGTGAGGCAGTAAACCCGACGCAAGAGTGTAGATTCTAGGGGACGAATATGGGTTTGAGACTTTCAAAAGAGTCACGCAAGGTGGAGATGGCTACGTACGCATCCCTGCGACACAGCTCTGATAATTCGAATGCGGAGCAGATTGCCAAGCGCGCCTTCGACGTGTTCGTGGCATCTTGTATTCTGCTCTTCACTGCCCCGCTGATCCTGACCATCGCACTTTTTATCCGCCTCCAGGATGGTGGTCCAGCCATTTTCAAGCAGATGCGTCAGGGCAAGAATGGCACGCCGTTCCCCTGCTACAAGCTCCGCTCCATGGTTCCCGACGCCGGTGAACGCCTGCAACAGCTTCTGGCAACAGATCCCGAAGCCCGCCGGGAGTGGGCCGCAACACAGAAATTGACCCGCGACCCCCGGATCACATCACTCGGCCAATTCATTCGCAAGAGCTCCATTGACGAGCTACCACAGCTTCTGAACGTGATCCGCGGTGACATGTCCCTGGTCGGACCGCGCCCAATTGTGGAAAGTGAAATCTCGAAGTATGGCGAGCACTACAAGCATTACTGCGCCGTGCGTCCGGGTCTTACTGGTCTGTGGCAAGTGCGCGGCCGTAGCGATACCTCCTACGAGACCCGCGTCGCCATGGATGTTGAGTACGCGCGCACCAGAACCTTCCTGACGGATGTGAAAATCCTGCTGCTCACCGTACCGGCCGTCGTGAACTCCAAGGGTGCACGTTAGAGATCAGCCAGATCTAAAAGTAGCTCTGAAGCTAAACACAAACACCCGCAAACAACGCAGAAAAGAAAAAGCCGGAGACGCATCTCCGGCTTTTTAGTTTATTGGGTGAACAAGTATCAACCATATTGCCGGAACCAGGTGATCGTGTCGGCTACACCGCTTTCAAGCGTGAAGCGAGGTTCCCAGTCCAATTCCGACGCGCGCGTTTTCGACATATCCGCAACAATCAAGGCTGGCTCAAATGCAGGCGCAGCTCTCGCACCGATCTTCACAAGGTCAGGTCTGCCAACTTCTTTGGCAATTTCGAGGATGACATCCTTCACGCGCACCGCCTCTCCTGACCCGATATTGTATTCGCCGGTCAGATCGCTGACCGCCAGGGCTGACATCCCCCGGCCGACATCGGCGACATGGCTGTAATCTCGCAGCTGCATACCGTGCGAGCATTCGGCATCTTTGCCGTTCAGAAGTGATTTGATCACATAGGCCGTCAGGCGGCTTTCATGTTCTCGTGGTCCGTAGATGAAAAATGGACGCCCCGTCACAAGGCTTGCGCCAGCAACTTCGCACATCGCGGTCAGGCCATGCATCACGGAAACCTTTGATGCACCGTAAATCGTATTTGGGCGAAGCGGAGTGACATCCTCGATGCACATGCCGGAAGTCCAGTCATATTCTCCACAAGATCCGCAGAGCGCAATTCGTTTGCCACCGGCGTCAAGAAACGCACGGCCCAAAGCGAGACTGGCTTGAAGCCAGGTTGTGTTTTCGGGAGCCCCCCACAGGCCGCTAATTGCTGCACGCCAGGCTATGTGCACGAGCGTGTCCGCTCTGACCTCTTCAACCAGGTCCTTCATGGCAGAGGGGTCTGTCAGATCGCACAGGATATAGGTCGCCCCTTCGATCTGATGATCCCCCTTGCGGCTGGTGGGGACGATAACTTCGTGGCCCCGCTCCAACAGGTCCACAACAGTGTGCTGGCCAATGAAGCCAGTTCCACCGGTTACGATTATTTTTTGATTCATGGTTTGCTTTCCCGGTTGGAACCGCTGCCTCATATTTCGATATCAGGCCAGTTGCGGTCCTTGTCTGAAACATCAGTGACGGGAGCCGGCCATTTGATGCCTATACCCGGGTCATCCCAACGCACACCCCGCTCTGTGCCAGGCGCGTAGGCATGTGACGTCTGATAAAACACCTCGGCGCCGTCCGTCAGGGAAAGGTAAGCGTGCGCGAACAAGGGTGGCACCAGAATGGCCTTGCGGTTCTCGGCGGTCAGTTCAATCCCAAACCATTTGTATCGGGTTTTTGAGTCGGGCCGCATGTCGACGATCACATCATAGATGGCTCCGTTGATACACCGTAGAAGTTTCGCTTCTGGGGCTGTTTCATCCTGATAGTGTAGACCTCGGAGCGTTCCCGCCGACACGTTTCCGGACATGTTCGCCTGGACAAAGTCATATGTGGCACCAACGCTGGCGAGCTCATCGCTGCAGTAAGCGCGCGCAAAGTACCCGCGGGCATCCGAGAATGGCTCCTGTTCCACCACATAAGCGCCCTTGAGCGGCGTCTCGATGAATTTCATAACTATCCCCTGATAGTGTTGTGCGAAAGTTGGATTTCGGTACACAGCTTGCAAATGGCATTCCGAGATTAACAATCTTTTTCCTCGGATTTCATCGTATTGAAACTTCCGCGCCCTATGCGCGTCGCCAATGATCGAAGCAAAGCAGTTTCGCGCCAATGACAAGACACGGAGACACTGATGAGTGAAGGCAATCTAGCCGAAAGCGGCGTTCGCATTCTGGGGGCGGGCTGCGCAGGTTTTGGCGCTGCCCACCAATTGCACTCTCAAGGCGTCAAGCCGGTTATCTACGAGGCCCGTGATCATATCGGCGGCCATACGGCAAGCTTTGACTACAATGACGGGTTCGTCTTCGATGAAGGCCCACACATCTCTTTTACCAAGAACGACCGGATCAAGACTCTGTTCGCCGAAAGCGTCGGGCAGGACTTCCAGGCGTTTCCATCCCGGGTGAACAATTACTGGAAGGGGCACTGGATCAAGCACCCCGCACAGGTGAACCTTGCCGGCCTGCCCCGCCAGCTTATCGTCGACTGCATAAAGGATTTCGTTCACGCCCAGAACAACGAGTATGGCGAAATTCGTAATTACCAAGACTGGCTCCACGCTGCATTCGGCCCGACATTCGGCGATACCTTCCCAGGCGAGTACACGAAAAAGTATCATACGACCGAGGCCAAGAACCTCACAACCGATTGGCTCGGCCCACGCCTTTACCAGCCGGATCTAGACGAAGTCCTGCATGGTGCACTCGATAGGGACACTCAGGACGTTCACTATATCCCTGACTTCCGGTACCCGACCAATGGCGGCTTCGTCTCCTATCTGGACATGTTCGCACAGCGTTCGGAAGTCCACCTGAATCACCGAGTGACCGAAATCGATACGAAGGAAAAGGTGCTTACTTTCTCCCATGGCGGAAAAGCGCCGTATGAAAAAGTCATCTCGTCCATTCCGCTGCCTGCCCTGATCCCGCTGATCAAGGACGCTCCGGCAGAAGTTCGTGAGGCCGCAGCGCTTTTGTCTTGCAGCCAGGTTGCCCTGATCAATATCGGGCTGAACCGGGCAGACATCTCCGATTGTCATTGGACCTATTTCTACGACGCCGAGATTCCATTCTCACGCCTGTCCTTCCCGCACATGTTCTCCCCACACGTCGCTCCGGAAGGCTGTGGCGCCATTCAGGCAGAGATCTATTTTTCTGATAAGTGGAAGCCTATGGCGGGCACACTCGAAGACCTGATCGAACCCACGATCCAGAATCTGATGAAAATCGGATACATTCAGGACCGGGAAGAAATTATCCACACGTCCACCCTATACGCTCCGTGGGGCAACGTCATTTTCGATCATGATCGACCAAAATGCCTGAAAGTGGTTCATGATTTCCTGAAGGATGTCGGCGTCGCCTATTGCGGACGGTATGGTGACTGGGCCTATATCTGGACTGACGAGAGCTTCATTTCCGGCGAACGCGCCGCCAATATGGTTATGAATTACGCCGTGGAGGCCTAGCCCAGCAGACGGGTGACCCGCTCGGCGATTGCCAGGCTTGCCGTCAGCCCCGGACTCTCAATTCCGAACAGGTGCACCTGCCCTTCGACGCCATGGTCTTCTGGTCCAAGGATGCGAAAGTCCGCATTCGGCTGGCCCGGCCCGGTAATTTTCGGGCGTATGCCGGAATAGGCCGGAACAAGAGAGTTGTCTGGCAAGTCCGGCCAATAAGCCCGAATAGCATCGTAAAACTTGTTGGCACGACGGGGATCGACGACATATTCAATTGCCTCGATCCATTCAACATCCGGCCCAAACCGTGCCTGCCCGCTCATGTCCAATGTCAAATGTACACCCAGCCCGCCGGGCTCCGGCACTGGATAGATCAGCCTTGAGAAGGGCGTAGAGCCAGTCAACGCGAAATAGTTTCCCTTCGCCAGAAAAGCCTCGGGCACCAGCTTCGCCGGGTAGCCCTCCAATTGGCGCGCGATCTTAGGCGCATCCAGCCCGGCCGAGTTCACCAGATAGCGTGTTGTGAGGACGGTCCGTTCGGCTCCGCCACAAATCAGGCGGCACCTGCCATCCGATAAGACCTCTCCCGAGATCACCTCTGTCCTGTAGGCTACAACGGCACCATTGTCTTCGGCATCTCCTAGCAGGCTGACCATATAGGCGTGGCTGTCCAAAATCCCGGTTGATGGCGACACAAGAGCACTCGTCACATTCAGGGCCGGCTCCAACTTGAGTGCGGCGTCTCCATCAATCATTTCAAGATCGTCGACGCCGTTCTTCCAGGCATGGGCCGCAATGCGTTCCAGTTCGTTCGCCTGTGCCCCGCTGGTTGCAGCGATCAACTTGCCGCATTTTCTATGGGGAAGCGAGCGGGCCTCAAGATAATCGTAGAGTTCTATTCGGCCCCTCACACAGGCGTCAGCCTTCACTGAATTTTCGGGATAATAGATACCAGCGTGAATAACCTCCGAATTTCGGGAACTCGTCACAGTCCCGACATCATCAGCTTTTTCAATCACTAAAACTTCGTGGCCCGCCAGGGCGAGCGCACGTGCACAGGCCAGCCCCACAACGCCAGCGCCGATCACAACGCATTCAATTTCAAAACCTGCTTCCATGATCGCTCAATAGCTCAAAAAAACGCGCGAGCTAATTGGTATTTTGTTTTCTTTGCGGCCCGGAAATTGCTACTTGGCTGGCACCACTCAACCATTACGGGCGCGATATGGCGTCTGGGTCAGATCGAAACACTTTTGACGAGACCAGTCATTTGATCATTCTAGGGGACACAAAATGCGTGTATTGTTTACTGGTGCGGACGGCTATATTGGCGCTCTCCTCGGTCCATATCTGATGAGCAGAGGCATTGACGCTGTGGGCCTCGACACCGGTTTCTATCGTGAGGGCTGGCTATACCCAATGACCGGCCCCCGCCCCCAAATTGTCACGAAAGACATTCGCAATGTCACTGCGGAAGACCTAAAAGGGTTCGATGCTGTCGCACATTTGGCCGAACTTTCGAATGATCCGCTCGGTCAACAAAATCCTGAATTGACGTTCCAGATCAACCACGCCGGATCGGTCCGCTTGGCGAACGAAGCACGCAAGGCTGGAGTGAAACGGTTTGTCTACATGTCCTCTTGTTCTGTCTACGGCGTGGGCAAGAATGACGAGATCCTGGATGAGACAAGCGAAGTGAATCCTCAGACTGCTTATGCTGAGTGCAAGGTTCGTGTTGAAAACGACCTCACTCCAATGAACGACAAAGACTTCACCACATGCTTCATGCGCAACGCGACGGCCTATGGTGCCAGCCCGCGGCAACGTTTTGATATTGTGCTAAATGATCTGTGTGGGCTTGCCTGGACAACAAAGGAAATAAAACTTCTGTCCGACGGCAAACCCTGGCGTCCCCTCGTCCACGCTCTAGACATGTGCCAGGCAGTGTATTGTGCTCTGAACGCAGATCAGGACAAGATTGCCGGCCAACGGATGAATGTAGGCTCTACGGAGCAGAACTACCGCGTTATCGATATAGCCAAAATCGTCGCTGCAGAATTTCCCGACTGCACCCTTACTGTTGGGGCTCCCTCTGCAGATAATAGGTCGTACAAGGTGAACTTTGACAAGATTCGCAAACTCATGCCCGACTTTGAATGCCAGTGGACCGCTGAAAAAGGTGCCGCTCAAATGCACCGCGTCTTCAAAGCGATCGACATGACCCCTGAAGTCTTCCAGGCCGATCCATACACTCGCCTCAAAATGTTGACCAAGAACAAGAAAGCGGGACTGCTGACCGAGGACCTATATTGGAGTTGGGATGACGCAATCGCGTGATTTCGAAGCACTCGCGTCAGGGGTAAACACCCCGCGAGGCAGATGAAGCTCTCTAGACGAAGCAGCCGAGGAAAACCTTGCCATGGCCAACCATCAAGAGACAGTATTTTACAGATCGAGAACGGTTGAAAACTTGGCACGAGGAGGTTCTTAAGGTGGGGGATAATACGGAGATCAGCACACCGCCGTCCAAGAGATTTATTCTTTTGGACAGCCTTCGTGGCTATGCGGCCTTTGCCATCATGATTTTGCATTTTCCGGAAATCAACGGCAGCTTCAATACCTATCTGGCCGTGGATTTCTTCCTCGTTTTGTCAGGCTTCGTCCTGATGCATGCATATTTCCGAGATCCGGAATTTTCGTTTTGGAGTTTCTCTCAAGCTAGATTTGCTAGATTGTATCCGCTGCATCTGGCGACATTGGTCATCTTTGTACTCATATACATTGTGAAGGACAGCTATATTGATAAATCGGCGCTCGCACTTCACGGCCTGATGCTTCATTATGTCGGATTAGGCCCTGAGAAATTTACATTCAATTCGCCATCATGGTCCATTTCAGTCGAGTTCTGGGTTAATATTCTTGTCGCAGCCACAATGGTAGTCGGCGCAAGGTTTCTCGGCCAAATAGCTCCAAGGATGTTAAACGGCATAATCCTGGCAGTCTCTGCCAGTTGCTATGCCGTTTTGTATTTCACGCTGGGCCACATGGACGGACATATCCAAACTCTTGCTCCCTTCGTCAGCGCGGGGATGGTTCGAGGAATAGCGTCATTTCTTGCAGGTGTTCTCATCTACAAGCTCTACACACGATTCCATGCCTCTCAGTCATCAACTTTCAAACACGCCTTGAGTATTGCAACACCTATCTTGTTGGCCCTCTTCGCTGTCAGTCTCTGGCTCCCATATATTCAGTCGAGTATCGACTTCCTGCTCCTTCCTGTTTTCTTCGGCACCGTATTCGCATGTGCGTTTGAAACGGGACTAGGCAGCAAACTCGTTCAGAAGATCAGCCACTTGGGAACCATCTCATTTTCAATCTATTTGTTGCATCGACCAATCCAGGTCACCACGGACATGATCCTTCCTGCAACCACCCCTCTGGCCTTGAAAATGGTCATAGTCATCCTGATCGTGCTGGTCGCAGCTCATTTCACTCAAAAATATTTCGAGATGCCAGTTTATCATTGGCTCAAGAAAACCATTCGCCGGGCACAGCTCAAGCTGAAGGTCTACTACCTGCACGCCACGGGAAATGGATAGCTTCAGACGGTCGACATCTCGAAAGCATGTCCGGCTCATCAGCGCAAAATCATATATTGGTTTCAGACTATGACGAATTCAGTAGCAACGCCCAAAAACCTGCTTCCGAAGGTTGCCATCATCACACCTGTCTACAATGGCGTAGAATTTCTGCGTGAGACGCTCGATAACGTTCAGGATCAAGATTACCCGAATCTTGTGCATGTCATTCTGGATAATTGCAGCACGGATGGAACGGCAGAACTTCTCGCCGGCTACCATGCCCGAAACGTTCCAATTATTCTGCACCGCAATGAAGAAGTATTACCGCTATATTCCAACTGGAACACAGCCATGAATCTGGCTCCAGACGATGCAAAATATGTTCGCCTACTGTGTGCAGACGACACGATGAGTGAAACATGCACCCAAAAAATGGTTGAAGTGGCTGAACTCGACGATGATGTTCTTCTCGTAGGCACGAATGTTTCCAAGAATGACGACCCAGTCCCTTTCGTGTGGCCGGAAGACCTTACGATAATGGACGGGAATGAGGTCGTCCGCCGGTTCTTCCTTAACAAGATGGGCTTCTTCGCCGTTCACATGCTGATGCGGCGCGATGTCATGGATTGGAGAAACCCCGTCTATGATGACCGCTTTACCGGCGCGGACTTCGAATCCGTGCTGGCTATTCTCAAGCGCGGGAAGTTTGGGATGGTCCACGAGCGACTGGGCTGGGTACGCATTCACGATGGATCCCAAACCGCCGCCACCATTGTCAAGAAGAACACTCATTTTGTGGACTGGCTAAACACCTTGTACGAGCACGGACCAGATGTCCTGTCCGAGAAAGAGTTTAAACAAGTTTCCACGCGCTATTGTCGGCATTATTTCCGAAAGGCCCTTCGGTGGAAGAAAGAGTATGGGCAAGAAGCAGCAGCACGCCATTTTTCGGCACTTGAGCAGAAGCGCGGCCCTACTCATCTGACAACGTATGCCGATGCTTGGCTCGATTGGCTTCTCATCAGGTTGGGGTTTCGTCACTATTGGTCCGGATGGCCAAACTAGAACTTATATTGGACCGTTGAATGGCTTACGATTCAGGCAATCCTAATTCGCATCCTCTGAAGATTGGGTTTCGCGTCGGCACTTTTCCCAAGCTGTCCGAAACCTTTATTCTGAGTCAGATCAAAGGCATGGTCGAACGCGGCCACCAGGTCTCCATTCTGGCGGACCAAAGGGCAGGAATTGACGAGGTCAGCTACATTCCCGCCGGATTGCACGATGTGCAATATACGCGTCCCTCTCAAGTCCTTCTAGAACACCTCCGCTCGAACCTTCCCTACCGTGTTCGCAAATACCTGACAGTTCGGAAGGAGAAGGCCTTTTGCCGAAACAATGATGTGATCGTATGCAATTTTGGTTGGTTTGGAGCTCAGATGCACGACAGCTCCAAACGCCTAAAGATGCGTCCGAATATCCTCACAATCTTCCACGGAGATGACATGTCGCGTGCGTTGCTCGCGAATGGATACCACCCCTATGACGATCTGATTGAATCTAACGAACGTCTGCTCCCTGTCAGTGAATTCTGGCAACGGCGCCTTCTGGAATTTGGTGCGAACCCTGCCAACATCACGATCC
This sequence comes from uncultured Hyphomonadaceae bacterium, assembly GCA_913057945.1. Lineage (GTDB taxonomy): Bacteria > Pseudomonadota > Alphaproteobacteria > Caulobacterales > Hyphomonadaceae > Hyphomonas. The sequence continues at coordinate 42,639 of CAJXOF010000007.1, forward strand.
ACCGGATGGGCGTGAATGTGGACGAGTTCACCTTCGCACCGCGGGCGCGCACACAGGGCGAGCCTCTGCGGCTCGTCACGGTGTGCCGCTTCGTCGAGAAGAAAGGCTTGGAATATGCCATCAGGGGAATCGCAAAGGCGCTGGAAACTGAACCTGGCATCCGCATACAGTTCGAACTCATCGGCTCTGGTCCACTTGAACCGTCGCTCGTCCAACTCGTCTCCGAACTTGGGCTCGAAGATCACGTGACATTTTCCGGGTCAATGCCGCACCAAGACATTGCCCGCGCCCTCGACCGATCCGACGCATTGATCCTGCCGAGCGTCGTATCGTCAGATGGAGATATGGAAGGTATCCCCCTGTCCCTTATGGAGGCCATGGCGAGCGGTGTCTGTGTCATTTCGACGTACCACAGCGGCATTCCTGAGCTTATTGAACACGGGGTATCGGGCTTGCTGGCGGAAGAGCGTAATGTCGACGAGATTTCTGAACACATCCTGACTTTGGCACGCGATCCAAAGCTTGCATCAAAATTGGCGCGAAATGCGCGAATGGTCATAGAAAATAAATTCAATTCACGCATATTGAATGACCAGTTGGAACAGATTTGCCGGTCGGCCCTCCGAAAGCCTGAGACACCGAAAAAGGCGGAACCCTCAAGAGGCTAAGATGAGCAACGGAGTTTCTGTTATTGTCCCAACGTTTAATCGTTCGAGCTTGCTGAAAGAGACGCTGGATTCCCTTCTTTCCCAGACTACACAGCCTGCCGAAATCATCGTTGTTGATGACTGCTCTCCAGACGACACGCTGGAACTTCTCGCAAGCTACGGCACCCATGTCCGTGTGATTGAAAAAGAAGCCAACCGGGGCAAGGCACATTCCATCAATCTTGCCTTTTCGCACTGCCAACACCCCTTGATTTGGATCGTTGATGACGACGACCTTGTAAAGGCAGATGCCATGGAAACACTCGTTGGGGCTCTCGACCGGGATCCACAAGCGGGTTTCGCCTACGGCCGGCATACCCGTTTTACCAAGGACGCAGCTGGAAAGTTTACGGATCTTGGCACCGGCTATTGGACGACGTGCTCAGCAGACGAATTGCTCGTTCGCACTCTCGAAGATTTTTTCGTTCACCAACCTGGCATGATTGTCCGCCGCTCGGTGGTCGAAGAAGTCGGGCCGTTAAACGAAGAACTGATCCGCTCTCAGGACTATGAATTTCTCATTCGGCTTGCACGGACCACCAAAAGCGTGGGAACCGACGACATCGTCTTCTACCAACGCCAGCATGACGGGATCCGTGGAACAAAAGACAGCAGCTTCTCCGCCGCGCAGAGAGACCAGAAGTGGATCGACTATGATCAAACGATCTTTCAACAGCTTCATAATGACATGCCCTTGAACGAATACTTGCCTGGCAAGCAGCGTATCGCCTCCCCAGAAGATCAGCGACGCGCGCTCATGCAACGGGGTGTCATCTTGGCCAGAAAGAAACTTTGGGACCTCGCCTTGGCAGATTTCCGTGTTGCAGCGAGCCTCAGTTCCAACAAGCTAGTCGAGGATGAGGTGGTCACTCTCAAACGCGCATTTTCGTCAAAATACGGATGCGACGAAATCTTGAACCGCTCTTTTCCGCTAGCGGAATTTTCAAAACTCGACACAGCTGGCCCCGCAGGCCTCACAATTCGACAGGCGTTAGCCTCAGGTCTGCAATGGCGAATTCGTAACGCGATTGAGGGGGCCGAACTCAGTAAGGCAATGCGCTACTTTTGGGTCTATTCAAGAATCCGTTTCAACATTTAGGGGCGCGCCCTTCTAAATATTACTGGCGCGCTTCTTGCTAAGTTTAGAGCGAGTTTCACATCAAATATCCGGGAAGTTTCTGATGAAAGTTGTATTGCTGGCTGGCGGTTTCGGGACACGCATCAGCGAAGAGACAACCATTCGCCCCAAGCCGATGGTTGAAATTGGGGGCAATCCGATCCTCTGGCACATTATGCGCCAATATGCGGCGCATGGTTTGAAGGATTTTGTCATCTGCGCTGGATACAAGTCTGATTACATTAGAAATTACTTCCTGAATTATCGAAACACCCGTTCGGATTTCACCATGAATCTGCGATCTGGAAAGGTAGATTTCCACGAGACGGAAGCGGAGGACTGGAACGTCACCGTGGTTGATACCGGCTTGAACACCATGACAGGCGGCCGGATTAAAGCGGCGCGCCCCTATATTGGTGAAGAGCGCTTTTGCGTAACCTATGGCGATGGCGTGTCAAATGTGAACATTTCTGAACTGATCCAGAAGCATGATGCATCTGGTGCCCATGCCACGCTGACTGCTGTGGTACAGCCAGGCCGCTTTGGCGGACTGAGTCTCGACTCCCATACTGGCGCGGTGCGATCCTTCCGCGAGAAGGCAGCCGAAGATGGCAATGTGATCAATGGCGGCTTCTTTGTCTGCGAGCCAGCTGTATTCGACTACATCGATGGGCCCGAAACGATTTGGGAGCGCGACCCTCTGGAACGTCTCGTCGATGACAATAAGCTCAATGCGTATCGTCACTTCGGATTCTGGCAACCTATGGATACCCTGAGAGACAAGAATTATCTCGAAGATCTCTGGGCAAAAGGCGACGCTCCCTGGTCACCAGAGATGTTGCCCGGCACCGTGTAGCTGAGCTCTGCATACGATCTCTCGCATATTGACATGAGCAGCTGTAACTATGGCCACACTGGCCCCAGAAGAGATCGATAAATGACACAGGGATTGATGAAGTCCGCCGGTAAGGCTGCTGCCTGGAGTGCAGTCGGCAGCTGGGCAAACCTGGTGGGGAGCATGCTGTCTCTGGTCGTTCTTGCACGACTGCTCGACCCAGTCGATTTCGGAATCTACGGCTTTGTCATTGTCACTCTGGCGCTGCCAGAGGCGATTGCCTGCAACAGCATGGGCGATTCCCTGATTCAGAGAAAAGACCTCAGCGAGGGACATTCCAACTCCGTTTTCGTCCTGTCCATGTTATTCGCAATGGTTTTCTCCATCGCCATCTTTTTTGGAGCGCCTTACATCGGGGCATTCTTCGGCCAGGAAAACTTCGCTCCCTATCTCTGGGTCATGTCTCTTGGTCTGTTTCTTAGCGCGGCGGTGACGGTTCCAGCCGGACACTTGCAGCGACGGCTGGCGTTTAAAAAAGTTGCGATGGTGGACGTCGTCGGCACTGTGATTGGCGCTGCCGTCGGTATCATACTCGCCATTGTTCTTCAGAGCGCATGGGCCCTCATCCTCATGGAACTGTCCCGGCGTGCGGTCAGGATGGTGGCGTTTTGCTGGTTTGACAGGTGGCTACCGTCCTTCAAATTCTCGCTGAGGGACTTCAAGGACCTTGCGGCCTTCAACATAGCATCCATTGGAATCCGTCTTACGACTGTTCTGGAGATGAACATCCCTCGCGCGGTAGTCGGCATTTTTCTAGGTCCAGCTGCGTTGGGCATGTTCAACTTGGCCTTGCGGGTCCAGGATCAGGCGGGCACTGCGTTAATCTCACCGTTTGGCGCGATCGCATTGCCCTTCGCCGCGATCTCCCAGAACAATCGTGAAATGCTTCACAAGATGCTGCGTGGCGCCATGACCGTCGCAACCTTCATCGCATACCCGGCCTTCCTGGGCGCCGTCGCAATCGCCCCTGCCGCTGTTCCGATTGTATTCGGCGACAAATGGATTCCTGCCATTGCCGCCATCCAGATTTCACTCCTCATCGGCCTTCGCCGCCCTACGGCGACGTTCGATGCCGGTGTCCTGAAGGGCGTCGGTCGGCCTGACCTAGTCCTGAAAATCTCACTCCTGTGCCTTCTGCCGATGGTGTTCTTGCCCATGGCGGCAGGCCACAGTCTCGAAGCAGTCATGTGGCTGGTCTGGGCACAGAAAATGTTCGGATGGGTGCTTGGCGCACTTGCTGTCCAGAAAGTGGTTGGCTTCGAAGTCAAGCAACAGGTCTTTGCGGGCTCGTCCGCGCTGTTCGCTTCTATAATCATGGCTCTATCAGTGTATTTCGCCTCTACTCACTTGCCTGCCAAATATGAGGGTCTCCAAGAGCTTCTAATCCTGGTTGTGTTGGGAGCGATCGTATACCCGCTGGTTCTCATCGCGGTCTCTCCACGGACTACTTATCGGCGAGCCAAGGCGTTGTTCTATTTGGCATCGGGTAAGAAAGATCTCGCGATCAGTGCTGTATCCGCAACGCCGGCCTCCTCGGGAAAGACCGACCCAGGTAGTTTCCGAACTGAGCAACCGGAATGTAGGAGGTGACGCATGTCGGCTGGTTTCGATCCACATAAAATCGCGATCATCATTCCCCTATTTAATGATGCCGCAAATATCGAACGCGCAATCACAAGTGCTCTGCAACAGAAACTGCCAGAGGGTTTCGACCTTGAAGTCATCGTGGTAGATGATTGCTCAACGGATGACGGCTTCGAAATCGCCACTCGTCTGGCAGGAGCGCATGCCCACCTGACCGCTCTCCGCCAAGACCAGAATCAGGGGCCATCTGCAGCTAGAAACACAGCATTGGCGCAGTCCAACGCAGGCTGGTTTACACCATTAGATAGTGACGATTTCATCGCTCCTGATCGCATAATGAAACTCATGAATGTGGCCAGAGAAAGCAATCTTGTCTGGGTCGCGGATAACCTGCTGATCAGTCGAGAGGACACTCCAACCAAAGTTGAACGGACTCTTTGGCCAGAGAAACCTGAAGGACACGTCGAACTGTCCGCTGCGTTCTTTGCTAATCGGTGTTTTGATGTGGACACACCACGGTCCGAACTCGGCTTTCTCAAGCCGGTGATCAATCGTACGCGACTATCTTCAGGCTTGCAGCCCTATCGTGAAGACTTGCGGTTCGGTGAAGATTTTGAATTGTACACTCGAACGCTTCTCGACGGCGCCAAGGCTTGGCTGGTCGACCCTTGCGGGTACTATCTGGTGCAGCGAGCGGGATCCGCTTCGCATTCACAAAATGGACGCGATCATCGTCAACTGGCGAAAATTTCCCGAGAAATGTCCAGACGCGAGGGAATTCATCCGGAGGCCCGAAAAGCACTACAGAAGCATTGTGCATACTCAGAAAAGGAGGCCGCCATGTGGTCGATAATTGATGGTGTGCGCGATAAGAACCCACGCTTGATGCTTTCCGCGTTCGGGTATTCCCTGCCAGCTTCGATTCACGTCATCACTCAGGTGACGCAGACAGCAATACGCAAACTGAGCTCTAAGTAAATACCACGAAATTCGCACATTCTCGCCTGATTCACCGATGAATATGGTGGATGAACAAAGGCTGAATGCGCCATCCCTTTTAAATCGGTCTTAAGGTTTCGACCTCTATATGCATTCCATGAATGAGGTGAATCCGTCCCTTGTAAGGACCCAGTCCATGATTAAGCTGGCTACTGAAACCGGCGTGATCCGGGACTATCGGAACACGTCTAGTGCCGACATCGAAAATTTTGCCAAATGGCCTGTGTGGCTGCGCATTGTGCTGATTGTCGGACTGAGCGCATCCCTTTGGGCTGGCATTATCCTCTTCATCACCGCCCTGCTCTGATCAACTCCGCCGTTCAGGCAACCCACTGATCACGCCTTGGCGTATCCAGCATTCGAATTCACAAACACTGGCGCTTTGCCAATATAAGTTCGCCGAATGGGCGACAGGGTAGCCAGTGCTCCTAGATAGAGCAGGTTGAGCGGGGTGTTGAAGCTCGCCCAAGCGAACGATTCAGTGAATGTGGAAATGAACACGATCGCGCCAAACACCAGCAAGGCCGACATTTCCAGGGATGATTCCTTGAAGAACTGTCGGAACAAGCGATAGCCGCACCACGTCCACAGCAGAAGGTACAGACCGAGCCCAATGTAGCCGAGGTGTACGCGCACTTCGAGATAGGCATTATGGAAGGTCAATTTCGTTCCGTAGGGTTTGAAGTCCAGTTCATTGATGGACTGTGCAGCACCATTTGCGGGGTTCCAGAACCCCTCCAGCCCCAACCCGATGATGGGGTTCTCCTCGGCAGCCAGTCGCCCGGCTGCCCAGATATGCGTTCGGCCGGTCAAGGTCGTATCCTTTCCGAGCGCACCGAGGAAGTCCGTCAAATATGATTGGTTGGTCTGATTGAGCACGATCATAGCGCCAGACAAAATGACACTCGCACCCAGAATGAAGATGATTGCCCGGAGATGGCGCACTTTGCTGATCGCCACCCAAACGAACTTGACCGCAAACAGGCCAAGAATACCAACCCCCGCAAAGACCAACGCGGTAGCAGACGGCGCTCGCAACATGAAGATCAGGGCGATTGGGAAAATCAAGGCGGCCAAAAATCGGGTCCACGGCCAGGATTTCTCGTTCAGCAAAGTCATGAAACTGAGCAGTGCCACGAACAACATCTGTTGGGCGAAATAGTTCTTCTGGGGATATGGCCCGCCACGCGGCATCGTATCGTAAAACGGCACACAGACGATGATAGCCATCACGCCCGCGAAGAACATGCATCTGAGGATGGTCGAGATATCAAATCGCGTAATGATGATGATCGCGACAAGAGGGGTCAGGAGATACAGAGCCCCACTTCGAAGTGCTGCCCCCATATAGGGGGACCATAGAACAGATATGAGGCCGAAGATCGGTAGCAGGAAGAGCGGCCACGCCTTCAGCACGATCGGGATGACTTGCTCCTTGTGCAAGGCAAACAGCCACAGGAACCACAAGACCATCAGGTAACGCAGCGGTGTCTCGAGCGGCAATGGCACAAAGGAGTTAAGGAACCAGAGAGAGATCAGCGCCTGCTCCCAATAGGGAATCTTCCTCGGCTCTTCATAGACCTTCGCCATGACGAGAGAGGAATCGCGATCCGTTGGTATGCGGCTCACTATATTCATGCCGCGACCTCGTGGCGAAGGCTGCTGGAGATTACGCTCCGCATGAAACCCGCCGGCTGCACGAAGAGCTCTTCCGGAAGGCTGGCGAGGCGCGCGGAAAACGCAGTAATCTCGCGCCGCTCCTGCAATAGACGTCCGACCAGGTTTGCAAGCGATTGCTCCAGAGGTTCAGAAATTACGAAACCGCAATCATTCCTCTGGATCCATGCGGCAGTTTCGGTGTCCGCAGGCGCAATTGATGGGGTCGCGTAATAGCCGCCCTCATAAATACGGTTCGGTAACAGCCAGACCGAATTATAGCCTGCTTCCATGAAGTCGCCTGCCCAGACCAGGTCCAGCGACCCGTAAATATCTGCAAGATCTTCCGGTGACCGGAATTTTCCGAAGAAGGTCATGTTGGGACGACGGTCAATTTCCGGTTCGAAGACGGGAATCTCTGTGCGGGCGGGAATGCCGTGCAAGCGAATTTCCAACGAGTCCGGAAATGCGTCGGCGAGCTCACATAACAGGTCCAGTGACCGTTGGCAGCGCAACATGCCGACCCAGCCCAGGACGAGTTTCCGGTCTGCTGGAGCAGTCGACGGCTCGACAATATTTGGCCTCGGACCGAAATCACTGTCCGCACTCAAACGGTTCTCAACCACATACGCCGTGAAATCGCCTAAGTAGTGACGTTCGAAGTGGTTCTTGAGGAATCCCGGTGAGCTGACGACGAGGGCCCGGGTCCGTTTGAGCAGAGATCGCTCAAGGCCGCGAAAGGTCCGGCCCACAAAATCGCCGCGCGTCAGCAGGCGATGAACGTCAAGGCTCTCATAGATGACCGGTGTCTTCAGGCCGGTGTGACGTTTGGCCAGAAAGGCGCAAGCCAACATATCGAGATTCCGCGCATAGATGACGTCAGCCTGTTCCAGCAAGTCCCTCTGCGCGGCCGCCTTCCGCGCGCCGGCGAAAATCTGCTTGATCCGGTGAAAGAAAGCGCCATCCCTCGTCATGCCGAGGTCGACATTCTGCCATTCAGGAGACACATCCCGGCGACGCATCATGAAGCCGATCACACGCATGCCATCGCCGGTGAACGATTTCACCCGTCGGCGCACGGCGGCATCTGCCGCATCATGTCCGAAAAAAGCAATCGTCGTCATCGCTCGATCCAATTCGGGGTGAGCGGAACGACCATTTCCATGGCCGTTCCGGCTCACGCCTCAGTTAGCGTCAATCTTTTCAGGAGACTCGGTGCTGTGCTCGGCGAGGCTCGGCGGCGTCTGAATCGCCGTCGGGCGGATTTCACCCTTCTTTGGCTTGTTCGAATTCCGACGCATGAAGCCGAACAGAGAAGGCTTCGTCTCCATCTGGTAATACTTGCGGTAGGCATCGTAACCGGCACCTGGGTCGCTGTAATGGCGACGACGGTTGAGGTTCACCATGTTGAGCGTAACGCCCAGCAGGTCTGCCTTGAAGGATCTCAGGAGCGCCAGCGATTGACGGGCAGCCGAGCGGTTCGTGTGACGCCAGCGTACGACGAGGATGGCCTTGTCGGTCTTGCCAGCAACGACCCGCGCCTCCGCCATCAGCAGGAGCGGGCCTGTATCGATCAGGATCAGATCGTACATGGAGCGTAAGCGAACAAGAAGATCATCAAAGGCGCGGGTTCCGAACACGTCATGTGGCGTGTGGCCAGTCAGCGACAGCGGCAGGATGTCCAGCATGCTCTTCGGATCCTTGGAGATCGCATCGGAAAGCTGACCCGCGCCAAACAAATATTCGATGAAGCCGATTTCCGGTTTCAGCCCGGCCGCGTCTGTCAGCTGGCGGCGTCGGAAGTCCCCATCAATGACCAGCGTGCGTGCGCCGGACATAGCCGACATGCGACCGAGCGCCAGGGTCAGGCTGGTCTTGCCTTCATCCGGCAAGGACGAGGTGATTGCCACCGTCTTGGTTTCGCTGTCGAGATCAGAGAAGGCAATCGCTGCGCGAAGGTAACGGATACTCTCGGCAAATGCCGACAAGGGATTCTCGATCAGGTAATCTGCGGGATTGGTGTGCGAGAAGCCAAGCGCGTTGGTGGTCCGGATCAGCGGGACCGTTCCGAGCGCGTTCTGGGCAAGCTTCTTTTCGATGTCTTCCGAAGACGAAATCTTCATGTCGAACATTTCGGCCATGATGGCGAGCCCACCGCCCAACAGGCCGCCCAGCACTGCCCCGATAAGCAGGTTCAGCATTGTGCGAGGTGAACTGGGGTATTTTGGAACGGAGGCTTTCGAGAGAATAACGGCGTCGGGCTGGACAAGGCCATCCTGTTCGCGGGTTTCCTTCGACCGGGAGATGAATTCCTCATACAAGACGCGGCTTGTTTCAGCGTCGCGCTCAAGCTCGCGCAAGCGAACCATGGCGAGACTGTTGCCACGCAGCTTCGAATTCGAATTGTTGATCTGGGATTGGAGCCGCCCCACCTGATCCTGACGAACGCGCACCTCGTTCTCGAGGTTGGTGGCGATGCGATTCATCTCGTTTTCGATCTGGCGTTCGATATCTGCCTGCTCTGCCCGCGCGCCGATCAGTTCGGGATGCTGTGGACCCAAGCGAGTTTCAAGATCGCCCACGCGACCGCGGATAGTGGAAAGCTGCTGCTTCAGGCTGGTGATCAGTGGAGATTCCAGAACTTCCGAGATTCCGTCGACGCCAGCGCCGCTGTTGATCTGGCGCTGCATGCTGTCATAGCGCGACCGCACCCGGTTGAGCTCGACTTCAGACTGAGTTTTCTGCGTGGTCAGATAGGCAATGTTCTGCTCGGTGAGCGTGTTGCCCATAGCCGTTTCCATATCATTGTCGGCAATGAACTTGGCAACACGGTTTTCTTTTTCTTCGACTTCCTCACGCAGGGCGAACACGCGATCCGACAGCCATTCCGTGGCCCGTCGTGTGGCATCCAGCTTGGTCTCAAGCTGTTGCACGCGATATTGGTCGGCAATGGCATTGGCGAGACGGGCTGCGGTTTCGGGAGATGTGCTCGTGACCTGGACATTGATCAAATAGGTCGTGCCGACCCGTGAGACGCCGACGCGCCCCATCAGCGTATCCACCACGCTATCGAGGATTGCGCTTTCGCGCTCGTCTACGCTCATGCCTTCAAACGGGTCAACCTGACGCGTGTCCATTCCGATGAGCGACTTGACCTGGTTCTTCGCCTTACCCAGCGCGCTGGGTTTGCGCTCACGCAGGGTCCAGTTGAACTCCGGATCCTCAGTGAGCTTCTGCTTGACCGCAACCTTGGTCAGGAGCGATTTCGACTTCATGATCATCACTTCGGTGTCGATCACCGCCGTGCTGACCGCGAGGCCGCTGAGAACGCTGCCAAGATCGATCACGTTTTGCTGTTCAGTATCAAGCTGAACAACCGAACTCGATTGGTAGAGCGGCGTCTGGTTGAACGTCGAATAGGCCACCAACGTGAAGACCGCCAGAAAGCTCAGCGCGATCAGCCAGAAACGTCGATACACTGCCCCCAGCAGAGACTTCAGATCTGTCGGCATATTATTGTCTTCAGTCTCCGCTTCTGCGGGAACCTGGGACGGGAGTTCAAAACTGAATGTCTTGGTCAAGATACTATACCGCTGATTGGGGTTGGCAGGTTGAAGGCGACCGGGCAAGAGACCGGTCGCCTATGTTCAGGTTACGGATAGATGCGGATGGAGACACCAACCAGGTTGGCAGAGAAGCTCTCGTCTCCGAAAATCGCCTCGCCGCTCCGGTCACGATCCACGCGACGTGCAAACGCGTCCAGATGGACCCGCTTGTTCATCTTGTAAGTCCCGACCACACCGAACTCGGTCACATCGTCATCCCGGTCGGTCTCATCATACTCATAGCTGGTGAGTTCGCCGTAACCTGACAGGATAATGTTCCGATACAGTTCGTGATCAACGCGGGCTCCCAGAGTTGTCTGGATGGAACTGGCGCTGGTGCGGATGCCGCTATCAACCGTCCGTCGGGATCCCTTAAAGCTGACCGTGGTCAGGCGGGTCGGGAACCATTCGACATTCGCGTCTACAGCCAAACCATCGGTGTCCTCGTAGAAATCGTCATCCTTCTCTTCGGAAAGAAAACCAACAGCCACATCACCGCGGATCAGCGAGTTCAACTCGAAGTCGACACCACCGTAGACGGTGTAGGAATCTGAATCCCGGGACCGCTCCGCTCCGTCGACGAGGAGCGTGTTGTCGTATTCGCGTTGTTGGATAACGCCTTGGCCAAAGACGGCCACGTTCGGCGAGATGGCATAGCTGAGACGAGAATTGAACGAGGTATCGGACCGGTCGCGGAAATCCTGATCGATCGGAGCGCCGCCAAGCGTCACGGTGTCATCATAATCGACTTCCGCAAAGGTAGCAGAGTTTGTCCAGCGAATACGGTCATTCGTATAATTCGCGCTGAGTTCGACACCGGTGCGGGTGAACTCAATCGGCTCGCCCAATCCAGACGTGTTGGACGGATCGGACCGCTGATCGGTGGATTGCTGGTAGAAAACCGCTCCGCCAAGGGCGACTTCGCGCGTTACATCCAGACGGCCTCGCAGCTGTGTGCTGACCTCATTGGCCGACTGGTCGCTGAAATCCTGATACTCGTCACGGCTGACCGAGACGGAGGCGGAAACTTCATGGACGCTCCAATTGGTGCGCGCCGCAACGTCTGCGCCGATGCGGGCAATAACGTCGGATTCCTCATTCTCAGCCGTGCCCAGCGCGTTGCTGGTATAGCCAAGGCCGGCAAACAGACTGGAATTTACCGTAAATGCGCCAAGCCGGATGGGCTCGGGATCATATTCCGGCTGCTGGCGGTCCTTGACCGCTTCGTATTTGTCCCGGCTGTAGTAATCACTCGACTGAGCGTAGGCAGCTCCAGACATCGCCGTGATCAGAGCGCCCGTCGCGACTCCAGCAAGGCTCACCCGCTTAGTATACAACATTTCCACCTCTTCCCTGGATTATGTTATCCGGCTGCTCGAACCGGCATCTTTACCAAAGGTCCCAAAGCAAGACCCATACCACTTTTCTAACAAAGAGTGAGGGCTTCATAGGGGAATACGATGTCAGTCAAGTAATCAAAGTCGGGCAAATTAGAGCGAATTGAGGGGGAGCTTTAACCGCAGCTCCGTTTTGACGCGCGTATACCCGCAATATCTCCTAATATATCAAGACACAAGAAAAGGCCCGAAACGCTGCAAGTGCGTCTCGGGCCTCGTTGCCGGGCTAAATCCGGCGAATATTAATTATTAAATAGCCCTCGGCGTCAGTATTCAGACTGCCCAGTTACTGGACTCCGCAACCTATTCTGCTGCTGCCGGAAGATCCATCTCCGTCAAGGCGGTGTACCGCTTCAGGTGATGGTCGACATTGCCGAACTCGGAATCGATCATGGTCAGTCGCTTGAAATAGTGTCCGACAGCCAATTCGTCCGTCATGCCCATGCCGCCATGAATCTGGATAGCCTCCTGGCCGACGAAGCGTCCCGCCTGGCCGATGCGCACCTTGGCAGCTGAGGCGGCCTTCTTGCGCGTAACCTCGTCCTCGTCAATCTTCAGCGTGGCCATGTAGGTCATGGAGATCGATTGCTCATGCTCCATGAACATGTCGACCATGCGGTGCTGCAGCACCTGGAACTTGCCGATCGGAACACCGAACTGCTTGCGCTGGCGCGAATACTCCACGGTCATTGTATGCGCCACCTTCATGGCACCGCAGGCTTCCGCGCAGATGGCGGCAATGGCTTCATCGGTCACGATTTCGATCAGCGGAAGACCATTGTCGACTTCGCCGATGACGGATTCCGCGCCAACCGACACGTTCTCGAAGTACACTTCCGATGCGCGGCGACCATCAACCGTTGGGTAATCTCGGGTGCTGACACCCTGTGCATCCTTGGCGACGACAAAGACTGAGACGCCCTTGCTGTCACGACGATCACCAGACGTGCGGGCCGTCACGATAAAATGGGTCGCCCATGGCGCGCCGATGACGACAGCCTTGTGTCCGTTAAGGACGAAGCCTGCACCGTCCTTCTTGGCGGTGGTCTCAAGGTCAGCCAGATTGTACCGGCCGCGCGGCTCTGCATACGCAAAGGCGAAGATCGTCTCACCCGACATGACGCCGCTGAGATACTCTTCCTTCTGTGCGTCGTTGCCGCGCTTCAGGAAACCGCCACCGCACACGACGCTCGGCACGTAGGGCTCAACGACGAGCCCTTTTCCGAACTCTTCCATCACGACCATTGCGTCGATCGGACCGCCGCCGAGGCCGCCATCCTCTTCGCTGAACGGCGCCATCAGCAGGCCCAGCTCTGCGAATTGGGCCCACATTTCAGGGCGCCAGCCAGATTCGGATTCGACCACCTTGCGGCGTGTGTCGAAATCATACTGTTCCCGGATCAGCCTGGAGAGGCTGTCGCGGATCATGCTCTGCTCTTCGGTGAAATTGAAGTCCATCTTCTATCCTCCCTGCCTCGTGCGCCTTAAAGGCCGAGGATCATCTTTGAAATAATGTTGCGCTGGATCTCGTTGGACCCACCGTAAATCGATGTCTTGCGCATGTTGAAATACGTTTCAGCGGCGAAGTTCGCATGATCAGGCCCCACGCCAAATCCTTCATTTCCGGCATTCTCCATGCCGTAGCCATAAGGCGCGCCATAGTTTCCGACGGCTTCTAGCGTGAGTTCGGTCAGGCGCTGCTGAATTTCGGTGCCCTTCACCTTGAGGATCGAACTTTCCGGCCCAGGTCCCTTGCCAGCCGCTTCGGACGCCAAGGTGCGGAGTTCAGTGAACTCGAGCGCGGTCAGGTCGATTTCCAACTGGCTGATCTTGCGTGCGAAGTCCTGGCTCTCGATGAGCGGCTTGCCGTCCACCAGTTCCTCCGATGCGATCGTGCGCAGGCGCTCAACGCCCCGCTTGGAGCGGGCCACCCCAGCAATGCCGGAGCGTTCGTGCGCCAGCAGGAACTTCGCGTAGGTCCAGCCCTCGTTTTCCTTACCAACGAGGTTTTCGACCGGAACGCGCACGTCCGTCAGCCATGTCTCGTTCACTTCATGCGTGCCGTCGATCAACTTGATCGGTTTCACTTCGATGCCTGGCGTCTTCATGTCGACCAGGATGAAGCTGATACCTTCTTGTGGTTTTTTCGCGTTCGGATCCGTGCGGCAGAGGAAGAACCCCCAATCGGCATGTTGCGCCAGCGTGGTCCAGGTCTTCTGGCCATTGATCACATAATGATCGCCGTCGCGTACAGCCGTTGTCTTCACGCTGGCCAGGTCGGAACCGGCGCCTGGCTCGGAATAGCCCTGGCACCACCATACGTCGCCGGACTGAATGCCTGGCAGATGCCGTTGTTTCTGCTCTTCACTGCCGAACGTGTAGATAACCGGAGCAACCATTGCCACGCCGAACGGCAGCGGCATCAGCGCATCAACGCGAGCATTCTCTTCGGACCAGATGTAGCGCTGGGTGGAGGTCCAGCCAGTACCGCCATACTTCTCGGGCCATGCCGGGGTAGACCATCCCTTTTTACCGAGCACTTTGTGCCAAGCGAGGAATTGTTCGCGCGTGAGATCCTCACGCGTTCCCATACCTTCCAATTCCTTGGGGTAGTTTTCGCGAATGAATTCGCGGACCTCATTGCGGAAGGCAATTTCTTCCGGCGAAAAATCGAGATTCATGACGGCTCCTCACTGTGCGCTTGATGCGCATCGTACTTATCCCCTCTAATTCCGCCATTTTTGGCTAAAGGCAAGGTGACGTGCGCGTAAACGTCAGGTTCTCGTCGCGTCAGGTCGCTTTTCCCTCTGCAGGCTCAGCAATGAAAGGGGCACAGGCGGTCTTGAGCAAGCCAATTGCCGTAGCGGAACCCAGCCCTCCACCCGTCTGGAACTCCAATTGGAGGAGCGGCTGAAGGCCCAAACGCTCAACGGCTGCTTCATGCGCCGGTCGGCGCGTTACATGCGAGGCGATACAATGGCTGATGGCTTTCGGGTCGACCGAATGCACGACCGCAGCGGCAATTGTCGTGGCAAATCCGTCCAGAACAACGGGTATGCCCTGATGGCGCGCTGCAATGATCGCGCCTACGCAGGCGGCAAGTTCACGCCCGCCAAGAAACCTGAGCACTTGCAGCGGATCGGACAAATGTCCGCGGTGAAGGGTCAAGGCACGCGACACGACATCGACCCGTCGCTCAACGAGGTCAGCCGTGGATTGATTGTCGGGCCGGACCCAGTAATCAGGCGCGCCGCCATACAAGGCGCAGGCAATCGCTGCTGCGGCCGTGCCTACTCCTGCCCCTGATACAGCCAGAGCGAGCAAGTCCGGCTTATCCTCCGTAGCCTCGAACCCGTAAGCGATTGTCGCCGCACATTCGCGCTCAGTCATTGCGGGGCCTTCCGCAATGCTGGGCGTCGGTTGGTCAATGGCAAGATCAAACACGCGGATCGCCGCGCCAGCCTGTGTGGCAATGGCCGAAAGCGGTGCCGTGCCTTCCCGCAGGGCATCGACATGCGCACGTGTGTCTTGCTGGCTGGACAGGGAAACGCCTTCCGACTGGAGCCCGTGCGCACTCGCAAATACCGCCAGGACGGGATTCTCGATGCGCGGCGGGAAGCGATGTTGCCAATTGGCCAACCATTCTGCCGCCTCACCCAGACGACCGAAATCGCCCTCGCGGCCCATTTCGAGCAATGCGGCACGTACTTTCTGGCCAGGCGCAGGGTCCAGATCGACGGAAGCCCGGATCAGGGAACGTGCGTCTTCCAGGGGAGACATTTCGTGGGCCGGCTCACTCAAAGCAGATTGCTCCTATCCATTTGAAATCGATTTCATCTTATAGCAGAGAATGCGTGTTCCCTGCGACAAGGTTTTGTTACCCTGTTCATGAGATATGTTTGCGAACACTGATCTGCTGACTAACCTATATTGATGACCACTCAAGCCATAAAATCCCCTTGTATCAAAGTGTGCGCTGTAGACGCCTCTACAGGCCTGTGCCTTGGATGCGGACGCTCGCTCAAGGAAATCGGGGGGTGGATGAAGCTTGGGCCGGAGGGGCGGGACAAGGTGATTGCCGAATTGCCGGAACGCATCGCCCGGCTTGAATTGCTCGGTAAACGCTAGGAAAAGCCATGTCCGTAGAACGAACCCTTGTGTCCGGACTTGGTGCAGCCATCCTGATTTCGGCGACCGTTGTCTTGTTTCTTGTGCCTCGGCTGGAACAACACCAGGCGGAACTGGCCACCATGCAGCCGGATCCCGCACCCGCGCCGGTCAAAAAGCGCACCTCCGTAAACTATGCCGACGCCGCCATCATTGATCGCGAGGCCGACGGCCATTACTGGACGCGCGCCGAAGTCCAAGGGACAGCCGTGAAATTCATGGTTGATACTGGCGCCAGCACGGTTGCGCTGACCTATCGCGACGCACAGCGGATAGGCCTCAAGCCAGAGTCGCTGGACTATCGTTGGGAAATCCGCACGGCAGGCGGCATCACTTATGGCGCCGCCGTGACGCTGGACAATATCCGGATCGGTCAGGTCGAGGTCGAGCAGGTCAGCGCCATGATCCTGAAGGACGGCTTGGAGCAATCCCTGCTGGGCATGACCTATCTGGGAGAACTCTACTCCTATGAATTCAAGCAGAGCCAGCTGATCATACGCCGGTAATCTTCTCACCGTTCAGGCCTTTGCCGACGCCCACTTCCCACGCAAACCGCTCAGTGTCCCCTGCCCATCGGGCATAGGCGACGCGCCCATCGAGTCCGGCAGCATCCATCAGGTCGCGGTACCAGTAATCTGCTCCGGCATTCAGTCTCTGCGGGTGAACGCCCCAGAGCAGGCAGGCTGTGCGCAGGCGCTGATCATCCAGTGATCCGTACAGGATCGGTGCACTGCCCCGCACACGGGCAAACCGGGCGAGACGATCGAACGCGCCAGTACGCAAGGCCAGCGCAGTGGCGCCTTCGGCTTCGGCCATGCCTTGCGCCGTCTCGGCAACCACATCAATCGCCGTTTGCGCGGGCGTGTCTCCGGAGAATTGCTCCAGCGACCGGCGATAGTCTTCAGCGCCTTCAGTCGCGCGAATGATGCGAGACATAATGGATACCGTTGTAGCCGGGTGGCGGCCGACAGCGGTTTCGCCTGACAACATGACCGCATCCGCTCCCTGATAGATGGCCGTGGCCACGTCGGAGGCTTCGGCGCGCGTCGGCGCCGCGTTCTCGATCATGGATTCCAGCATCTGAGTGGCCACAATGACCGGCCGTCCGAGCGCACGGGCACACCGGATAATCCGGCGCTGGATCACGGGAACATCTTCAGGCGCGTATTCGACACCGAGATCCCCCCGCGCCACCATCACGGCGTCAGCTGCGGCGACGATAGGTTCCAGATTCGCAATCGCGGCTGGCTTTTCGAGTTTGGCAATCAGCGGTGCCCGCCCGGCAATGATCGCTTTCACTTCTTCGATGTCCTCGACCGTCTGCACGAAAGAGAGCGCGACCAGATCGACTCCGATCTCGAGCGCATAGTCCAGATCGGCGCGATCCTTTTCAGTGAGCGCCCGCACAGGCAGCGCCTTGCCGCGAACCGTAAATCCCTTTTTGTCTGTCAGCTTGCCCGGCACGTCGGCGCGCACCATCGGGTTATCGCCCGCCCGTGTCACCGTGAACATCAGCTTGCCGTCATCAACGAGGATGACATCCCCTTCTTCCAGGATTTCAACAATTTCTGTGTGGGGGACCGGAATCGTGTCTTCCGCTTCAGTCGTCTCCGCTGCAACGACAGCGTATTCCTTCTGGTAACGCAGCCGCAGCTCACCGCCGGGCAGCGAGCCCACGCGAACCTTGGGGCCTTGCAAGTCTCCCAGCGTGGCCAGCGGGCGGCCCGTTTCCTTTTCTGCGGCACGCACGGCGTCCAATGCATCCTTGTGCGCGCTGTGCTCGCCATGGCTGAAGTTCAGGCGGAAAACGTCTACCCCCGCATAGGCCAGCGCGAGCACTTCTTTCGCCGAGCGGCTGCCCGGGCCGAGTGTTGCGACAATTTTCGCGTTCTCACCAATCAGTCGATTTCCAGTCATTCCGCCCTCCCGATGACAAGGTTGACATACCCCTATACGAGTCCCGCAGACTATTCCAGCCGAGGAATGCCTGCACCACCCGATACACGGAAATTTCACCCACCCACATCCAATCGGCTGAGTCGGCGCATCCTTTCAGGAAAGAGGAGCGTAACGACATGAAACGCCCCTTCCTGACCCTGTTCCTGGTGTCGGCCTGTGCAAGTGCCCACGGCTCAATCTGAGCTGCCTCCGAAATAGGTAGCCCCGACTCAGATCATCTTGCTGGGCACCCATCACTTCGACAATCCGGGCCTCGACGTTGTGAACATGGATGCAAACGACGTTCTGGCCACGACGCGTCAGGCTGAACTGGAGGATTTGGCCAAGCGGTTCCTGGAATTCCACCCGACCGCGATCGCAATCGAGAAGTCGCGCCATACCGAGAGCGCGCGCGATTACACGTTTGGTGAGTTCACGCCTGCCGACTTGTCCAAAGATCGCAACGAGATTGTTCAGATCGGCTGTCGCCTCGCATTGCGGACGACCATGCGGACGCAACGCTCAATTATGGCTGGTTCGCGCGCAATGCTGAAATCTTCTCCAACGTCATTGAGTTCGCGGAGCCCGGCGGCCGGATCATCTTTATTTCTGGATCAGGCACAATTACTGGCTACGCCACTTTGCGTCGGAGACGCCCAGCCTCCAACTTTCGAACCCGTGCCGTATCTCACGGATTAGCTGACCGCAAACGGGTCATAATTGAGGATTGGCGCGAGCCAGCGTTCTGCTTTGCGAACATCCCATCCCTTGCGCCGGGCATAGTCCTCAACCTGATCCTTCTCGATCCGTCCGACGGCGAAATAAACGCTGTCAGGATGGGCCAAATAGAGACCGGAGACACTGGCCGCCGGGGTCATCGCAAAGCTGCTGGTAAGTGACACACCGATACGCTCCTCCGGCTCAAGCAAGCGAAACAGGGTTTCCTTTTCCGTATGCTCCGGCTGGCTGGGATAGCCTGGTGCGGGGCGGATCCCCTGATACTTTTCCTTGATCAGTTCAGCATTGGAGAGATCCTCGTCCGGCGCATAGGCCCAGAGTTCCTTGCGAACGCGTTCATGCATGTATTCGGCCATGGCCTCGGCAAACCGGTCGGCCAGCGCCTTCACCATGATGGAGGAATAATCGTCGCCCTTCTTGGCAAATGTTTGGGCGATCTCCTCAGCCTGCGGACCTGACGTCACGCAGAAACCGCCAACCCAATCGTCGCCTTCTGGTGCAACAAAGTCAGACATGGCGAAGTTGGCGCGGGAATTGTCTTTCACCATTTGCTGGCGCAGCGTGTGGAACACGTCACCATTGTCGAGGCGAATGTCGTCGCCATCAGAATTCGCCCGCCAGAATCCGACAACCGCCTTCGGTTTCAGCCAAACCTCGCCGATCAGTTGTTGCAGCATGCCTTGCGTATCATTCCACAGGCCGGTGGCCGCTTCGCCAACAATCTTGTCCTCAAGAATCTTGGGGTACTGTCCCGCGAGGTCCCATGCGGAAAAATAGGGAGTCCAGTCAATGTAGCGCGCCAGCGTCGCGAGGTCGAAATCCTCGAATGTCCGTACACCTTCAAATGTTGGCTGTGGCGGCGTGTAGTTTTCCCAATCCAGTTTGAGCCCCGCGTCCCGCGCCTGTGCGATCGGCAGGCGCGGCTTGGGCGGACCACCGGCACGGGCTTCGCGCATCCGCTCATAGCGCGCCTTGGTCTGTGTGACGAAGTTAGGTTTGTCATCTTCACTGAGCAATGTGCTGACCACGCCGACCGCGCGGCTGGCATCCGACACATGCACGACTGGCGCAGTCCGGATTACCGGGTCGATCTTTACAGCCGTGTGGGCCGGACTGGTCGTGGCGCCGCCAATCAGCAGCGGCTGCTTCATGCCGCGCCGCTCCATTTCCGAGGCCACATAGACCATCTCATCCAGGCTAGGTGTGATCAGTCCCGAGAGACCAATGATATCAACGTTTTCCTTTTGGGCGGTGTCCAGAATAGTTTCAGCCGCGACCATGACGCCCAGATCAAGAATGTCATATCCGTTACAGGCCAACACGACGCCGACGATATTCTTGCCAATGTCATGTACATCCCCCTTTACGGTAGCCATCAGCACCTTGCCATTGGACACATCCACCGTGCCGAGGCGTTGCTTTTCCTCTTCCATGTAAGGTTCGAGCCATGCCACGGCCTGCTTCATGACGCGCGCGGATTTCACCACTTGCGGCAAGAACATCTTGCCGGACCCGAACAGGTCGCCGACAACGTTCATGCCGTCCATCAACGGGCCTTCGATGACGTGTAGCGGGCGCTCGACCGACTGACGCGCTTCTTCGGTGTCCGCATCGATATATTCGGTGATGCCGTGCACGAGCGCGTATTCAAGGCGCTTCGCGACGGACGCTTCGCGCCAGGACAGATCCTTCTCGGTCGTTTTGCCCTTCTGACCCTTGAAGCCTTCCGCTATCTCGATCAGCCGTTCGGTCGCATCCTCGCGACGGTTCAGGATGACGTCTTCGACGCGCTCGCGCAGATCCGGCTTGATATCGTCATAGATGTCGAGCTGTCCGGCATTCACGATCCCCATATCCATACCCGCCGGAATGGCATGATAGAGAAAGACCGAATGCATGGCCCGGCGGACAGGCTCATTGCCCCGGAAGCTGAACGAGACATTCGAAAGGCCGCCGGAGATATGGCAGCCCGGGCACGTCCGTCGGATCACACGCGTCGCCTCAATAAAGTCCACGGCGTAATTATTATGTTCCTCAATGCCGGTGGCAACGGCAAACACGTTCGGATCGAAGATGATGTCTTCTGCTGGAAAGCCCACATCTTCCGTCAGGATACGGAAAGCGCGCTGACATATCTCGACCTTGCGCTCCTTGGTATCAGCCTGACCAACCTCATCAAACGCCATCACCACAACGGCCGCGCCATAAGCAAGGCAGGCTCGCGCTTGCTTGCGGAATGTCTCTTCGCCTTCCTTCATGGATATTGAATTGACGATGGCCTTGCCTTGAACGCATTTCAGGCCCGCTTCGATCACCTCCCATTTGGAAGAGTCGATCATGACCGGCACACGGGCAATGTCCGGTTCGGCCACGATAAGGTTCAGAAAAATCCGCATGGCTTCCACGCCATCCAGCATGCCTTCGTCCATGTTGACGTCGATGACCTGCGCACCACTCTCGACCTGCTGGCGCGCGACCTCAACGGCGTCTGCGTAGCGGCCTTCGGTGATCATTTTCCGGAACCGTGCGGATCCGGTCACATTGGTCCGTTCACCAATGTTCACAAAGGATTGGGAAGCTGAAACTGTCATTTTCTCGTTTTCCCGGCCTCAAGGGGCCAGTTGCCATCGGCCACAGACGTAAACCCGTCTACAGGCCGGTTGTACCAATATATCCAGGCGGTTTCGCCCGACTCGGCCCCGATGTCATCCATCAGGGGAATTTGCTTGCGGAGATACAGGCTGGTTGCCGGATCATCCGTTACGTCCTCGAAGGCGTCCATATCTGGCATGATGGATATGTCTCTGAGCTTCCAGCGGATACCATGGCACAGCTGGTCGCCCGCTATGACACCTGGAAAGCCCCCAAGGTCGACCATGCGCGCACGGAACCGGCAAGGCGTGCCAAATGTGCCCGCATAGTCCAGCAGCAGGCCTGCCGGTTGCCCAGCAGCTCCCTGTTTCAGCAAGCCGTAAAAGACGAAGAGGTCACCGGCCTCAACCGACTTGCTCGTCACGAAGTCACCTCAAATGGTTCGAGTCCGGACAGACGCATCGTGTGTTTGCTTGGCGCCGGATCACGCGGCTTTATCCGGTCGACGGCCTTTGCGATGGCGGCGATATGCTCCGGCGTCGTCCCACAGCAACCGCCAAGGATATTGACGAGGCCATCTTTTGCCCAACTACCGACCGAATTGGAGGTCTCTTCCGGCTGCTCGTCATATTGGCCCATCTCATTTGGCAGGCCGGCATTCGGATAGGCTGCAACCAGCGTATCGGCCACGCGCGACAAGGCCGCGATATGCGGGCGCATCAGGTCTGCGCCGAGCGCACAATTGAACCCGATCGCGAATGGCTTCGCGTGGCGCACAGAGTTCCAGAATGCCTCGACCGTCTGGCCGGACAATGTGCGGCCAGACCGGTCGGTAATCGTACCGGAAATCCAGATCGGCAGCCTGTCCATGCCCTCTTCTTCGAGGTCCATGATCGCCTTGATCGCGGCCTTGCAGTTCAGCGTGTCCGTGATTGTCTCGATCAGGTAAAGATCAACCCCGCCCTCGTTCAGCGCCCGGACTTGCTGGCGATAGGCTTCATAGACCTCATCAAAGGTCACAGACCGCGCGCCCGGATCGTTCACATCAGACGACATGGACAACATCTTGTTGAGTGGCCCGATGGAGCCGGCAAGGAATCGCGGCTTGTCCGGCGTCTTTGCCGTCCAGGCGTCCGCTGTTGCCCGGCCGAGCTTCGCGCCCTCAAGGTTGATGTCCCAAACCGATTGCGGGTCCAGCCTGTAATCATCCTGTGCGATGATTGTCGCGCTGAACGTGTTCGTCTCGGAAATATCGGCGCCCGCACCATAATAGGCATTATGAAGGTCGGTCACGATATCCGGCCGCGTCAGGCAGAGAATGTCATTATTGCCCTTCATCTGGCCGGGATAGGCAGACTCGCTAAAGCGATCCCCGCGATAGTCAGCTTCTTCCAGGTCCCGGCGCTGGATCATCACGCCCCACGAGCCGTCGAGAATGAGGATACGCTCTTTCGCTGCCGCTTTCAGCGCATTGATGCGATCTTGTCTGGTCATGGCTCAGGCCGCCTCTGCCGGATTGGGTTTAAGGCCGAGCAGGCGACATGTGGACAATGCCAGCCCTGCCCGGTTCAGCGTGTAGAAATGGAAATCGGACACCCCCTCATCGGACAGTTTCCGACACAGGTCTGCGGCGACATTGGCCGTCACCAGCTCGCGCGTCTCATTGTCCTCATCAAGCCCTTCATAGAGCTCGTGCAACCAATTGGGCAGCGAGGCTCCACACAGTTTCGAGATACGCTTAAGCCCGTTGAAGTTGGGTTGCAGCATGATGCCTGGCACGATTGGCATGGTCACACCTCCTGCCCGCGCCTTTTCAAGAAAGTTCAAGTAGATTTCCGGCTCGAAGAAGAATTGCGTGATCGCCCGGTCGGCGCCTGCATCCTGCTTGGCTTTGAGAAATGCGATCTCGGCGTCCCAGCCCCGGCTTTCTGGATGGAGCTCCGGATAGCAGGACACGGAAATCTCGAAGCATTTGCCAAGGTCCGGGCGATGCTCGCGAATGCCTTCGATCAGGTCAATGGAATCGCGGAAACCGCCAGGGTGCTGTTCAAACACCTCCCCCATGCCGGTCGGAGGATCGCCTCGTAGCGCCACGATGTGCTTCACGCCCGCCTGCCAGTAATCCTCGGCAACCGACAACACCTCATTCTTGGTCGCGCCAACACAGGTCAAATGCCCTGCAGGCCGCAAATGCGTCTGCTGCGCGATACGCCTGACCGTGTCATGGGTTCTTTCCCGCGTGGACCCACCGGCGCCATAGGTAACAGACACGAAGTTCGGCGCCATCGGTTCGAGACGCTCGACTGTCTCCCATAGCCGGATGGCCATGGCCTCTGATTTCGGTGGGAAAAATTCAAACGAGACAGACGGCGCACCAGCCTGACGAGGGGATGAGAGCGGGCTCATGCGACATTCTCCAGGGATTTGGCGGGCTTGACGGCCTTCCAGATATTTACGGTGAGGCCATCCTGAGCGCCTTCGGGCGGCGCGAAGGATCTTGGCTCCAAAAGATCTAGTCCAACGTCAGACGTCCAGGCTTTCATGGCGTCGTGCGACATGCCCAATCGGTGATGGCCGTGCTCGGCGCGAAGAAATTCCAAATTGTGCGGCGCAAAATCCACGATCAGGAGCTGGCCGCCCGGCTTCAGAACACGGCTCGCCTCAGCGACCGCCCGGTTTGGTGCATCCATATAATGAAGGACTTGATGGATAATTACGACATCAGCGCAATCATTGTCGAACGGCACCGCCGTGACATTGCCCTGCCGGACTCGCGCGCCTTGTACGCCTTGCTGTTCAAGATTCGACCGGGCAACCGTCAGCATGTGGTGGCTCAGGTCGATTCCCTCGGCCTCAGCAGCCATCGGCGCAAACAGGCTCAACATGCGACCCGTCCCGGTGCCAAAATCGAGCACACGGTCAAACGGGCCCGTTCCAGCCAACTCCAGAAGTGCGCTTTCAATCAAATCATTGGGATAATGCAGGGACCGCAGCCGGTCCCAGGTGCCGGCAATGTTTGAAAAATAGGCCTCAGCGGATTCGGCCCGCGCAGCGCTTACTTCATCAAGGCGCTCAGCATCGCGGGAAAAATCCGGTTCAGTGCTGTCCATTTGCGCGAACAGGGAGTCGAGAAAGGTTTTGCCGGACTTAGCTGTCGATGCGCGATAGAAGACAAAGGAGCCTTCAGGCAAGCGCTCCACCAGACCCGCGGCGGTCAGCGCCTTTAGATGGTGTGACAGGCGTGGCTGGGATTGCTCCAGAACCTGGACCAATTCTCCGACCGACAAATCCCGCTGACGCAACAGGGCCAGCACTCTCAAGCGCGTAGGCTCTCCCGCTGCGCGGAGGCATTCGATCATGGATGAAAGCTGCAAGGTCATTTAATGATATAAACATCGATTTATACGTTTTTGCAACACAGCTTTACAGAAATATCACCTATGTATGTTTGGGGTAAGATTGAGAGTTGAAGCACTTTCGCTTAGCCACCATCTACCGGTCTCCACAACGGGGTTATCAACACATGACACAGCGAATCTTTGCTGCGGTTCTCGCCATAGGGCTAGGAGCCTGTGCATCCACACAGAACGCCGAACCGGGCACGATTCAGGACCCCTATGAAGGCTTCAATCGACAGATGTTCGCGTTCAATACAGGTGTGGACAAGTATGCCTTGGGACCTGCGGCGAACGTCTATGAGACAGTTACCCCCGAATTCGGACGTGATCGCGTGGGAGATTTTCTTCATAATCTGAAGTCTCCAGTCATTTTCGTGAACGACGTGCTGCAAGGCGAGGGCGACCGCGCCGGCGACACATTTGCCCGCTTCCTCGTCAACACGACAGTCGGCGTCGCTGGCCTGTGGGATGTGGCTGGCTACAATGGCATGGAGAAACACGCTGAAGATTTCGGCCAGACTCTCGCCGTTTGGGGTGTGGACAGCGGCCCATTTCTCGTTTTGCCCCTTGTGGGGCCTACCACGCCGCGTGACCTGTTCGGATCCGGCATCGACCGCGCGCTGGATCCGCTCACCTGGACCGAATTCGACAACAATCCGGACCTCGACGATCATATCGCGATCGGTCGGAGCGTTCTGGGAGGGCTGAATGCCCGGGTCGCGCTGGATGACGAAATCAAACAGCTGAACGCGCAGCCCGAACCATATATTGCCTTGCGCCGGATTTATTCATCCCAGCGTCAGGCCGAAATCCGTAATGGTCGCATAAATGAGGAAGAAGCGTACGACGATCTCCCTGATTTTGACGAATTTGAAGAATAGGTCCGGGGGCGTGACCATCAACAGGAGCGAAAATGTGAAACGCCAATACCGACATTTAGCAATTGCCGGTGCCGCAATGCTGATGATTGCCCCAAACAGCTTCGCAGACGTGAAGACGGAAGCCTATGTTCAGGAAAACGCCAGCGAAGTGCTGGCATCCTTGAATGATCCGTCCCTGGATGCAGAAGAGCGCACCGAAAAATTCAATACTTATATGGACGAGTTCACCGACATGACAGCGGTGTCAAACTTTGCCATTGGCAAATATGCCCGCCGGTTTACGGAAGACGAACTTGCCCGGTACCGGAAAGTATTCAGGGAATACGCCCTCGCCGTTTATGAAAACGAACTCGACGCGTATCGCGGCGAAGCGGTCATTGTGAAGGATTCAGTCGACCGGTCGGCTACGGATTCCATCGTGAATACGGTCATCAAGCGCCAGGACGGCAAGGACATGGATGTCCGCTGGCGCGTCCTGACCCGCGACGGCAAATACCAGGTTGTCGACGTCGCGCTCAATTTGGATGGAAATCTGATCTGGCTCGCAATTGAGCAACGCGCACAATTTCTGGCCCTGCTTGATCGTTCGAATGGGTCAGCTGAAGCGCTGATCAACAAGATCGAAAGCATGAAGCGGAATCTGGAAGCGGAAAAGCGGACCTAGGCCGCCCCTCCATATGAAACCCAAGCCCTCGTCCATGGAATGGCCGAGGGCTTTTTATTGAACGAACCTCATACACTCCAACCGCGAAACGGCTTTCCTGTAAGTTCGCGGAACCGGACGGCATCCGATTTCAGCTTCTTCGCAAGGACCGAGCGAAGCTTGTCGTCGAACTCTGGAACAGGGACTGCCTTGTCGGTCTTCACCGCAGACCGCATGGAATCGATCAGAACCCGAGGGCTATGGGTGCGGACATACCGGCCGATCGCAGTATCGCGCATCTGGCCCCACCATCTGGGCATTTTGCGCAGATCTTCCCCGGTATTCGCGATCGGTAAACTGCCAAGGCTGTCGATGGCCGAGGGGGAAAGTCCAATATGCTGACCAATCCTCTTCATTACGGCGGATGACTGATTGAGCAGATTGTTAAAATCGACAATCAGAATATCGTCCTTAGACCAATATTCATAATACGGTTCGAGTTGATAAGCATACTTGCTGACCATGAGGATGTGCTCGCCCTCACTCGTATCGAACACTTCCGAGGGCGCCGGCAATGACGCGGAATGCATATATGTGTGCTTATACTGAGATTCCGCGCGTGCCACCGGGTCCCTGGCGATGAATATCAGCTTGGCATTGGGGGCGTTTTCAAAGGTCCGCGCCGCCGCACCCGGGAACATGTCCCGCTTGGTGTAATTTGGGCAGAAGTCGACCCAAGGCAAAGCCGAATTGCGAAACTGTTTGCGATACCAATTCGTCCCGCGAGAATAGTTTGATTGACTCAGATAGAAATCGGTTTCCTTGCATTCGGGAACAGCAACCAGTCCGCATTCCAGAAAAACGCGATATAGGGCTGTCGTCCCCGCCCGCATTGCACCGATGACAATTGCATCAGGCGAGGATTTCCCTTGAGATATCTCCAAACGGGTCATAATCGGTCGTCCCCCAAAAAAACGATACGTATTCGTCTTTTATAATACTCAAGAAGGCATCTTTGCCCCCCTCTTCAAACGCTAAAGAGCTTATCGACTACGCCGCAAGCAGATTCAAGTAACTTGTTAGCGAACATTAACAATATTCAAGGTTGTTCCAGATTTCGTTCAACCGCCTGCCCAATAGTCGAGCGATGATCGAAACGAAACGGCTATCTTCGCTGCGAAGTCCGTTTTGGGAACTCCCTTGAGGGTCGCGGGTTGAATCTCGAGATGCCCGCCTGTCCGCATTCCCTTCTTAATTTCGTTGCCGTGATATTGCGGGCGGTGATCCTGACGCTCGTCGCGAGCACATCTGCGACCTCCGCCATGTCCCAAAGTCGCGAAGCGTCACCTTCGGCGCCCTCCAGCGTGATCGCGGCCACACCTCCTGCGACATCTAGCGACGACCAGATCGAGGATCGAATCCAGACGATCTTCACAGAAGTGGACGAGTTGAACGGCATCAGCGCAAGTGTTCGGAACGGAG
Source organism: uncultured Hyphomonadaceae bacterium (assembly GCA_913057945.1). Classification (GTDB taxonomy): domain Bacteria; phylum Pseudomonadota; class Alphaproteobacteria; order Caulobacterales; family Hyphomonadaceae; genus Hyphomonas. The sequence goes on from CAJXOF010000007.1 coordinate 70,438, forward strand.
TCGTCACATTGGGGGGGGCCACCGCGAACGCTGCCGCGGCTGAGCGTGCCGAACAGATCGCACTGCGGATTGAGGGTGTGGTTACTATCCAGAACCAGATCGAGCAGGCAGTGGGCGTGGAAGACAATGTCAGCCCGATACTCGAAACAACGTCCACCCGGGTAAATCAGATTATTCGGTCAATGCCTTTGCTGGCTGTCGCCTTAACGGTCTTTCTCGTCATTTCATTCCTAGGGCACCTGCTGGCATCATGGAGGGGTTTCTGGCGGCGGATCATGCCCAACTCCTTCCTGTCGGACCTGGTCGCTGGCGCCAGCCGGATCATCGCGGTGGTGGTCGGCCTGATCGTGGCGATGAATGTGATGGGGGCAACTACGTTACTGGGCACGGTGCTGGGAGGCGCGGGCGTGATCGGTCTGGCCCTCGGCTTTGCCGTGCGGGACACGCTGGAGAACTACATTTCCTCCATCATGCTGAGCATTCGTCAGCCTTTCCGGGCAAACGAACATGTAGTGATCGATGAGCATGAAGGCATCGTGGTGCGGCTGACATCTCGCTCGACCGTCCTGATGACGCTCAATGGCAACCATTTGCGCATTCCGAATTCGACGGTCTTCAAGGCCGTCATCCTGAATTATACGCGCAATCCGGAACGCCGTTTTGAATTTGATTTGGGCGTTGACGCAAATGACAATCCCGTTGCCGCCATGCAGCTCGGCCTGGATACGTTGAAATCCTTGCCCTACGTGCTCGAACAGCCCGATCCGGAATCCTATATTCAAACCGTGGGAGATTCGAATATTGTCCTGCGTTTCATGGGATGGGTGGACCAGCGAAACTCCAATTTCGGCAAGGCGCGCGGACTTGCGATCAGCGCCACCAAGGATGTGCTTGAGCAGAAGGGCTTTACCTTGCCGGAGCCTATCTACCGCCTGCGGTTCGATACAGGAACCTCACAGCCTGCTGCGGCGAGTACCGCTGAGGCGGGCGCGACACCATCGCGTCCGAAGGAAACTGTAGAGGCGCGGGATGCAGCCGATGTGAGGCCGGACAGCCATCTCACCCAGATCGTCGCCGAGGAACGCGCTGCGACCGGCGAAGAAGATCTGCTCGACGAAAAACGGCCCGTCGAATAACGGGCCGTCTCTCAAAATTCGCTAGCGAGCGAACTTCTTGAATTTCAGTCGCTTGGGATTGACGGCATCTTCGCCAAGACGGCGCTTCTTGTCTTCGAGGTAGGAGGAAAAGTCGCCCTCGAACCATTCGACATGGGAATTCCCTTCGAAGGCCAAAATATGGGTCGCCATGCGGTCAAGGAACCAGCGATCATGCGAGATGATTACGGCGCAGCCGGGGAAATTGTCGAGGCCCTCTTCGAGCGCCTGAAGCGTTTCCACATCAAGATCGTTGGTCGGCTCATCGAGCAGCAGCAAGTTATGGCTACCCTTCAACATCTTGGCGAGATGGACGCGATTACGCTCACCGCCTGACAATAGGCCAACCTTTTTCTGCTGATCGGTGCCTTTGAAGTTGAAGGCACCCACATAGGCCCGCGACATGACTTCCACGCCGCCAAGGTCGATCACATCCGTCCCGCCCGAGATTTCCTCCCAGACATTCTTGTCCGAATCCAGCTTGTCGCGGCTCTGGTCGACATAGCCGATCTTGACCGTTTCGCCGACGCGCAAGGTACCTTCATCCGGTTCTTCCTGCCCCAGGATCATCTTGAACAGGGTCGACTTACCCGCACCGTTCGGACCGATGACGCCGACGATGCCGCCGGGCGGCAGTTTGAAGTCAAGGTCTTCGATCAGGAGGTTGTCGCCGAAAGCCTTGCGCAGGTGTTCCGCCTCCAGAACCACGCCGCCGAGGCGGGGACCAGGGGGGATACGTATCTGCGCAGTCATCACCTTTTCCCGCTCTGCCTGCGAGGCCATTTCCTCATAGGCATTGATACGTGCCTTGGATTTCGCCTGACGTGCCTTCTGGCCGGACCGAACCCATTCCAATTCCTTCGCAAGCGTGCGTTTGCGCCCGGTTTCTTCGCGCGCCTCCTGCTCCATTCGCTTGGCCTTCTGCTCGACCCAGCCGGAATAGTTGCCCTGGAAAGGCACGCCGCGGCCCCGATCGAGTTCGAGAATCCAACTGGTGATGTCGTCTAGGAAGTAACGGTCGTGAGTGACGAGGATGACGCATCCCGGAAAGTTGATCAGATAATTTTGCAGCCAGGCGACGGTCTCGGCGTCGAGGTGGTTGGTCGGTTCATCCATGAGGATCATGTCAGGCTTCGACAGAAGCAGCTGGCAGATTGCAACGCGGCGAACTTCACCGCCTGACAACGCGGAGACATCGGCATCATTGTCCGGACAGCCGAGCGCGGTCAGGGCCATATCGATCTTGGAATCAATGTCCCAGGCATCGGCTGCGTCGATCTGCTCCTGTAACGCAGTCATCTGCTCCATCAGTTCGTCGGAATAGTCCTCGCCCAACTTTTCCGAGATGGCGTTGAACTCGTCGAGCATCTGCTTTTCAGGGCATTTACTAGCAACATTTTCGAAAACGGTCAGCGCGGGGTCCAGCTTCGGCTCCTGAGGAAGGTAGCCGACTTTCACACCGTCGGCGGCCCAGGCTTCGCCCTGAAAATCCTTGTCTTCGCCAGCCATGATCCGCAGCAGGGTCGACTTACCTGATCCGTTTACCCCAACGACACCAATCTTGGCATCCGGCAGGAAATTCAGGTGAATGTTTTCGAACACCTTCTTCCCACCGGGATAGGCCTTGGTCAGGCCTTGCATTTGGAAAACGATTTGGGGACCGGCCATGGCGGGTATTCCTGTATAAACGGGTATGAGACGCGTTGTACTCGCGCGCGCGCGGGGGAAAATCAAGCGGGCAAGCGCAATCAACCGACTGAACATCGGTCTGGCGACCGGTGATCAGCCTTCGATCCGCTTGCGCTCATCTTCTGTCAGGACACTGGCAAGTCTCTCAAGCTCCGTCTCGGCACTGCGATTGCCCATGTCCTGGGCGCGACTGAACCAGCGCCATGCCTGCACGAAGTCCGGCTGGTCCTGGCCATGTCCGCCAGCATGGGCGATCCCGAGATTGAACGCGCAGCGATTGTCGCCCAGCTCAGCGCCCTTGTCCCACCAGGATTGCGCGGTCTCGAATTCCTTCGGTCCCCCTGCCCCGGTCATCATCATGACGCCGAGATAGGTCATTGCATTGACCTCGCCGAGATGTGCAGCTTGCTCAAAGAGTCGGCGGGCATCGATTTCGTTTTTTTCACCGCCCAGTGCGCGCAGTTTCATGAACCCCAGATTGAACATGGCCGGTGCCAGACCCGCCTCGGCCGCTTGGGCGTAATAGGCTCTCGCGGCGGCGAAATCCTGATGGACCCCGCGACCATGATGAAGCATCGCACCGAAATTGTTTGCAGCTGCAGCGTGTCCGGAATCCGCAGCCCGACGCATCAGCGCCGCAGATTTCATCAAGCTCTCTCCGCCCTCGCTATCCAGTAGCAAGGCGACCGCTTGTTCGAACAGAACATCCCCTTCCGCCATGTCCGTACGATATGCATAAACCGCTGCCTGCATAGCGTGTTTTGGCAGTTTTTGCCGCACAAAAGTTGAAACGACTGTTTACTTGGGGTGACAGCCCGACCTTGCAGTATTCGCTGAATCTGCATTCCTGACAGGCAAATACACACCGAAGCGAAAAACTTCAAACGATTGCACTTATTTCCCGAGGACCCCCTTCCCTCCATGACAGAATTGACTCTGGAACGCCTGTTTGCGTCGCCATCCCTGGCTGGAGCCCCGCCACTGGGCATCAAATACGCGCCCGATGGCAGGCGCGTGACATTCTTAAAGGCCAAACCGGAAGATCAGCAACGCTATGATCTCTGGCAATTCGAGGTTGAGACCGGCCTCCCCTCCTTGCTCGTGGACTCCCGATTGCTCGAGCCGGACGACATTGTCCTGTCAGAAGAGGAAAAGGCCCTACGCGAACGCAAGCGCACCGCTGGCAAGACCGGCATCCTCGACTATTCTTGGGGAACAGCGAGCACGATTCTGGTGCCGCTCGGTGGGAACCTGCATCTGGTTACCTTGACGGCTGACGGTCCGCAGACGCGCCAGCTCACTGACAGTGACGCTTTCGACTATGATGCGCGCATCTCTCCCCGAGGCACCTATGCAAGCTTCATCCGGGATGGTGCGCTCTGGATAATTGACGTGGCGACGGGCGCGGAAAAACGCCTGTCGCCCCAGGCCGATCTTGCCAATGCCCTATCATATGGCGTTGCCGAATTCGTCGCTCAGGAAGAGATGAGCCGATATACCGGCTATTGGTGGAGCCCCGACGACAAATATCTCGCCTATACCCGCGTAGATGAAAGTCCCGTCGATATCGTACCGCGTTTCGACATCTCCGCCGACGATGTGGCGGTCATTGAACAGCGCTATCCGCGCGCGGGCCGGCCCAACGCCATCGTCGATCTGTTTGTTCTGGAGGTAGACACCGGCATCGTGACCGAGATTGCCTGGCGGCGCAAAGATTGGGGCCACGCGACCGACCAATATCTGGCGCGCGTGAACTGGACCGAAGACAGCCTGTTCGTACAACGGGTCAACCGCGCGCAGACACAACTGGAAATGGTCCAGTTCATGGTGTTCCATCCCGCCAACAAGGGCTTGCGGCTGTATGAGGCAACAGTCGCCAAACTGGATGAACAGCCGCACTGGATTAATCTGTCCTCGGACTTCGAAAGCCTAGGCCCCCAAGGGGTCATCGTCACGGAAGAGTCGAAAGGGTATCGCCAGATCAGCCGCCTGCCGCCATCGACAAATCATCCCAAGCCCCTGATTGGCGGCGACTGGGTCGTCGATGCCATCCAACACGTGAACGCCGATGAAGCCGAAATATTGTTTACCGGCTTTCGTGACACTCCGCTGGAACGTCACCTCTACCGCGCACAGATGGCCTCCCTGACGGCTCCGGACGATGTTAGGATCGACCGCATTACGGCCCTCGGACGGGTCTGGTCCATCACCATGGCACCGGACGGAAAGTCTTTTGTCGGCACCTCGTCTTCTCCGGACCAACCGTCGCAAACCGGCCTCTATTCAAAAGACGGCACGCTGATCGCATGGATTGAGGAGAACACCCTTAATGAAGACCATCCCTATCATCCATTCCTGGCCGACCACGCCACGCCAGACTTCGGCACACTGACAGCAGATGACGGCCAGACGCTTCACTATTCGCTCTTGAAACCTCCCGGCTTCGATCCAGCGAAACGCTACCCTGCCATCATCGAAGTCTATGGCGGGCCACACGTCCAGACCGTTACGAAAAGCTGGGGAAGCCTGTCTGACCAGTATCTTGCGCGGCAGGGCTATCTCGTATTCCGGCTCGACAATCGCGGCACATGGAATCGCGGCAAGCAATTCGAGGATGTGATCCATCATCGGACTGGCCTGCATGAAGTGAGCGATCAGATGAAAGGCGTGGACTGGCTAAAGGCCCAATCCTTCGTGGACGCAAACAGGATCGCCATTCAGGGCTGGTCCTATGGCGGGTACATGACCCTGATGACCATCCTGCAGGCACCCGCCGGAACGTTCGCGGCTGCCGTGGCGGGGGCGGCTGTTGCGGACTGGAGCCTATACGATACATTCTACACGGAGCGTTACATGGGCACACCGCAGACCAATGCGGGCGGCTATGAAGCCTCCAGCGTGTTCCCCTATCTGGAAAACCTCTCGTCCCCCCTCCTCCTCCTCCACGGCATGGCTGATGACAATGTCACTTTCGACAATGCGACACGGGTGATGGCGAAACTGCAGGAACTGGGCAAGCCGTTCGACCTGATGACTTATCCCGGCCAGCGCCATGGCATTCGCGGAGAGGCGTTGCAACGCCACCTCATGCAAACGCGTATGTCTTTCCTGAACCGAATATTGAAAAGACAGACGCCATGATCAAACCCTGGAAAATCCTCGAGAGCCGCCAGACCTTCAAGGACAAGTTCCTCTCTGTCAGAACCGACCGGTGCCAGCGAGAGGATGGGCATGTGGTCCCGGCCTATCACGTGCTGGAATTCACCGATTGGGCCACGATCATCCCTATCACGGATGAGGGAAACATCGTGTTGATTCGAGAGTACAGGCATGCGGGCGAAATCGTATTACTAGGCGTACCCGGCGGTGTCCTGGATCCCGGCGAAACCGATCCGGAGGTGGCGGCCCGCCGCGAATTGCGGGAAGAGACCGGCTATTCGTCCGAGGAAATGATCCCGGTCGGCAGTTGCTACCCCAACCCCGCGATCCAAGACAACCAGATCCACTATTTTCTCGCGACAGGCTGCCAGAAGACACATGTCCAATCGCTGGACCCCAATGAAGAAATCGAAGTGGTGGAGATGCGCTACGAAGACTTCCTTGCCTATGAATCTCTCGACGCCCAACACGGGCTTCACGCGGCGGCACTGTTTTACACTGAGCGGTATTTCGGGAAACATCCTGAGAAACGACCATGAGGAGCCGCCCATGCCAGCCTTCCAGCCTACCGCCGACCAGTTCAGAGCGTTGCGAGATGATCCTTATGATGGGCCCATCGCGCAGGTAAATTTGCTGAAATTCCGCGTGAAGGCAGAGTATCAGCCGGAGGATCCCGAATATGGCGAGATGATCAGCGGGACAGACGCCTACATCCGCTATTCGGAAGCCTTCACCAAGGCAGCCGCCGAAGTCGGCGGAACCACGACCTTGCTGGCGACCACAGAGCGCTACTTCATCGGCCAAGGCGATTGGGATGGTGTGCTCGTCAATCACTTCCCCAGCCGAAAGGCGTTCATCGCCACGCTGAACCATGCCGACTACAAATCCATGTCCCGCCACCGCGAGGCTGGCTTGCTCTGTCAGGAATTGATCGTGACCCGGCCCCTCTGGCTGAACGGCGAAAAAGTCTGAGCTGCTACAGATCTCGGACCGGGACAGGTTTGCAGTTTCCTTGAAGACCGGTTCGACGCAAAGTCTGCGCGAATCCCATCATGAGGAATCCCAGAGTGACGAAGAAACCGTCTGCCGTTTCAGAACTGCTGCACCATCGCGCCCGAAGCCTGTCCAAAGGCGATCCGATCTCGCTTCCCATCATGGCAAGTACGACCTTCCTTCTGCCGGGTGACCCCGATGGCAGCCATTTCTATGGCCGCAATGGCAACCCCACCGTGGAGACTGTCGAAGCTGAAATCGGCCTGCTGGAAAACGCCGAGACCGTTCTCTTCCCCTCCGGCATGGCAGCGATTGCGGCCGTCTTCCACACCGTGCTGCGTCCAGGCGACAAAGTGCTCGTCCATGCAGACGGGTACTACAATGTGCGGGCTCTGCTGAACGAACATTTCGTGCCTCGGGGCGTCCTCGTCGAGACATGCCCTACCGCTGACATGGCCAAGGCCAACATGGCAGGTTGCCGGCTCGTGATGATCGAGACGCCGTCCAATCCGGGCCTGGATGTGTGTGACATCGCCGCCGTCGCCGACCGGGCCAAATCCGCCGGTGCCTTGCTGGTTGCCGACAACACGACGGCTACCCCGCTCTGCCAGCAGCCCCTGGATCTGGGAGCCGACATTGTCCTGATGGCCGACACCAAGGCAATGGCGGGCCATTCGGATGTCCTATGTGGACATGTCGCAAGTCGGGACACTTCGCTGATGAACAAGGTGCGCGGTTACCGCCGATTGGGGGGAGCAATCGTCAGTCCATTTGACGCCTACCTGCTGCATCGCGGTCTCGAAACGCTGGAATTGCGCGTTTCGCGGGCAAACCAGAATGCGCTGACTCTGGCAAATTTCCTGTCATCCCACCCCTCTGTTCAGTCGGTCCGGTATCCTGGCCTCCCGCGCGACGCGAGCCATGCGGTCGCCGCTCGCCAGATGCGGGATTTCGGCCCTATTGTCAGCTTTACGCTAAAGGACCGCGAATCCGCAGAAAAATTCATAAGTAACAGCGCTCTAATCGTCCCGGCGACCAGCTTTGGCGGAGTGCATACGTCTGCCGAATGCCGTGTGAGGTGGGGCGATCAGGTCACAGATGGATTCATTCGATTGGCATGTGGAATCGAGCCCAGTGAAGACCTTGTAATGTCTACGGAAAATGCACTACGAGAGATAGGTCCGGTTTGACCTTGCGGAAGTGACTTTCGCGGACAAGTGGTATAGCGTTTGCTCTCAACGAGCAGGGGTCTCGTTTCATGAAGCGATTGAGTATCGTTCTTTTCTTTGCCCTTCTGGGCCTTGGCACTTGGGGGTGGTTCCGTCTGAACCAGCCCGAGCCGCCTATGGCGTTGACCGAACCTCTGCGGATCGATCAGGGCGAGATCCAGGGCGGTATCGATCCGGACAATCCTGAAATCCAGGTTTTCAACGGCATTCCCTATGCCAGTGCGCGTCGCTGGGCCGCGCCCACCGCGCCGCCACAATGGGGCGCGATCACGCGCGATGCGCGTGAGTTCGGCCCGCAATGCCTGCAACCGCGCGGGCATATGGACCAAGTGGTTGATCGCATTATCGATGGCAATGGCCTGCCTTGGTGGAAACGTATCGCCGCCAAGCAATATCTCGCTGCCCAGCCTGACCCGCTGGAAGCTGAGGACTGCCTGTTCCTGAACGTCCGCACCGCCAATCGCGGCAAGCCGCGCCTCAAACCTGTAATGGTCTGGATCCATGGCGGCTCGCACCAAACCGGCGCAGGCTCGCAGAGCTTCTACCAGGCGAATGGGCTCGTCGAAAACGGCGTCGTGCTGGTGACGATCAATTACCGGCTTGGACCATTCGGCTACCTCGCGCACCCCGCCCTGACCGAAGAAGCCGGGACCTCCGGCAATTACGGCCTGCTGGACCAGATCGCCGCATTGCACTGGGTACAGATGAATATCGCCCGCTTTGGCGGCGATCCGAACAATGTCACGGTCTTCGGAGAAAGCGCCGGCGCGCAATCCGTCAGTGAGCTGATGGTGACGCCCTTGGCAGACGGCCTTTACGACAAAGCCATCTTGCAGAGCGGCGTCAGCAGCTACAACGCGCTCCATCTCTCGCACTCTGCCCTTCCGAACGTGCAGAGTTCCGAGGAAGTCGGCGTTGAGTTCCTGTCGACCCTTGCCGGTGGGACCGCCACGGCCGACCGGCTGCGCGCCATCCCGTCCGGCGCCATCATTGACCGGGTCCTCGTCCGTCAGGATCTGGTGAAATATTTCCTCCCGACCGTGGACGGCGATGTCCTGCCCCTACCTATCGGCGAAGCTATCCGGGATGGGGGCGCCAACCGGGTGCCTATCCTGGCCGGCTACAATGCGGACGAAGGCACGATCTTCTATGCTGACAGAAAATCGCCGACAGCCCTGCTGCCGAACATTTCCGGCTCACTCGACCAACGCGAAGCCATGTTGGAAGGCGTCTTCGGCGTGAACTCTTCCAAGGCCTTGCAGGCCCTTTATGGCATGACGTCACTTGAAACCTGGGATCGGGGTGCAGAAAAAATGCTGGGCGATGACTGGTTCGGCGTCCATACGCGCTTTCTTGCCAAAGCCAATGTGGCCGCTGGTGAACCCACCTGGCTCTACCAGTTCAGCCGGACGCCCCCCGGAAAGTCACAAACGCTCGGCGCACACCACGGGGCCGAAATCCCATTCGTCTTCGCCAGCCACAATGGTTTCCTGCCGACCACGAGTGATGACGAAACCCTGACTGAGCGCATGGTGTCCTATTGGACCAATTTCGCCAAAACGGGTGACCCGAATGGCAAGGGCCTGCCAGATTGGCCGGCCTATGATCCGACCGCCGACATCTGGCTCGAGTTTGACCATGAAATCAAACGCATCAGCGGCCTACGGGCTCGCAAGCTCGATATCCTCGAAGACAATCTCAATCTGCGGATCGACGCGATCAAGCACTCGAAGACGCCGTTTGAACTGATCGAAAACACCGCCCTTCTGTCGACGGCTGCAGGCCTAGGCGGTGAGGAGGGTTTCGCAAATAGCCAGTAGGCCGGCCTGGTCCACGGGATCAAATGCGTCCAGTTCGGTTGAATCGACATCCAGCACAGCCGCCAGATTACCGTCACCGTCAAACACCGGCACAACCACTTCCGAATTGCTGGCCGAGTCACAGGCGATATGGCCGGGAAATTCATGCACGTCAGAGACGATGATCGGCTCTCGCGTCGCCGCGACATGCCCGCATACGCCCTTGCCGAACGGAATACGCAGGCAGCCGAGCGTTCCCTGGTACGGCCCGACCACCAATTCCTGATCCTTCAGCGGATCAACAACATAGAAACCAGTCCAGAAAAACCGCGGCGCGAAGGCCTGTGACAGGATGCAGGACGCCGTCGCATAGCGTGCTGTGACCGACGTCTCACCCGCGACCACGCTTTCTATCTCCGCCTTCAGTTCCTTGTAGCGTGCCGCCTTGTCCATGTTCTGCCTCATCTGTGCCTTGAGCGGGCTATATCGGCTGGATGCAGGCACTTCGCAATAGGCCGTTGAAGCTGTCTGCAACCTCTGAAATAGTCGAAGGGGTCAAGGCGGTGGATGGGGCCGCTGCCATGAAGGAGACAGTCATTGAGCCTGCCGGGACGCCTGAGCGCCGCCTTGCTGATCGCAGCCTGTCTCACGCTTTCGGCAGGGGCGCAGTCCGATGGCGAATATGGCGACGTCTCGATCGAACCGCCGATCGATATCCCCGACACGAACGACTGGGAGCGCGAGGCCTCCATCGAAACGGATCTGGGCGCCCTCGAACAGGCCCACCGGGACTATCTGAGAAAATCGAACCTCCAACTCGAGCGGCCGGAAGCCGACCCCCTCCAATTCGACCCGCCGTCACCGCCACCAAACTGGCTGAGGAGCCTGCTGGCATTTTTGGCGCATCTGGGCCCGCTCCTCCAACTCACTTTCTATGCCGCGATAGTCGCTGTTGTCCTAGGCTTTCTGTATTTTCTCTTCGGGGAAGCGCTTCGGGTCAGGTTTGGCAGAAATGAAAGCAAATCTGACAAGTCCGGGGACGACGTCATCCCGGATTTCCGGCCCGAAGCCTCCGTCGCACGCTCGTTGCTGGAAGAGGCCGATGCGCTCGCCCACGCCGGAAAATTTGCCGAGGCCGTTCATCTTCTGCTCTTCCGGTCCATCGAGGACATTCAGACCCGTGTCGAGACCGGCGTCCCGCGCTCGCTGACCGCGCGTGAAATCGGTAGGCTCGGCTTCCTGCCGGATCGTGCGCGGACCGCTCTCGGGCCGATCATCGCCATCGTTGAGCGCAGCTTCTTTGGCGGGCGGGATGTGGACCAGGCCGGATGGCAAACCGCCCGGGCATCTTATGAGGATTTCGCCTTTGGTGGGGAATGGTCATGAGCGAACGGTCGCACACCGACTCCCCCTTCAGCGGCAAGATTGTCGGCATCCTGTTGGCGGTCGCCCTGTTTTCGTTTGGCGCCATCATGGTGCTTGCAGGCTGGGCTCCGGAATTGCGGGACCGGGATGTGGCTGGCGCCCATCCCTTCTCGACATCGGCATTGGGCTACAATGGGTTCGTCCAATTGCTCGAAGACCAGGGCTACCCCGTTGAAATCTCCCGGCTCGAGCGCACGCTCGAAGAGGCTGATTGGGGCGTGCTGGTCGTCACGCTGCCACCTTGGGGGGCTGCCAAGGCGCTGGAAGACTTTGAATCCGGCCGCACAACCCTGCTGGTCCTGCCCAAATGGACCGGCATGCCCGACCCCCTCAACAAGACACGCCAGAAGGACACGCGTTTCACGAATGCGCGCTCCCTGAATGACCTGCTCGAAGCGTTGGAGGTCAAGGCCGAGATCGGACGCATCGATGTGCCGGAAGCCATGGACACGCCGTTCGGACCGATGGCCCTGCGGCCAGACGTCAAGATGCAGGTCTTACGCGGAAGTGGCCTGGAGCCAATTGCCAGTGCCGGAAACGACGCATTGCTAGCTTGGGCGCCCGAGGCCGGCATGTACATCCTCTCCGACCCCGACATGATCAATACGTTTGGTCTGGCCCGCATAGAGAACGCTCGATTTGCAGTCATGATGATGGATTACCTGAGACACAATGAAGATGAACCCATCATCTTCGATGCCACGCTGCACGGCTTTGTCCGCTCGGAAAACCTGTTGCAGATGGTGTTCGATATTCCCTTCCTCGGCGCAACGCTGACGGCGCTTGCCGCCGCCTTCTTGCTGGGCTGGGCAGCCTTGATCCGGTTTGGCCCGCCGCTGCAGGAAGGCCGCGCTATTGCGTTCGGAAAACAGGCCCTCGCGGACAACTCCGCAGGCCTGATTACCCTGGCACGCCGTGAGACCCGTATGGCACCCGGTTATCTCCACATGATCCGCCGCCGCGTTTCCCGCGAGATCGGCGCCCCCAAGACATTGAGCGAAGCACAACTGATCGCCCTGTTTGACAGGCTGGGCCCGGATGAAGAGTCCGGCAAGCGCTTCACGGACATGGCATCTGGTCTGCGCGGTCCTGCGGCAAACCGCGAAGACCTCATGAACAAGGCGCGGGAGCTGTTTCGCTGGCGCAAGGGAATTATCGGGAGATCCATGAATGAACGTAAATGACATCAAGGCGCTGGCGGACCGGATTCGCAATGAAGTGCGTAAGGCGGTCGTCGGGCAGGACACCACGGTGGATATCCTGCTGACTGCGATCTTCTCCTCTGGCCATGTCCTCCTGGAAGGCCCACCCGGAACAGCGAAGACACTGCTGGCACAATGCTTTGCACGATCCATTTCACTGGACTTCGGACGCATCCAGTTCACACCGGACCTGATGCCAGGTGATGTTCTGGGAACCAATTTGTTCAACTTCCAGACCAATCAGTTCGCGCTGACCAAAGGCCCTATCTTTACCGACCTGCTGCTGGCGGATGAAATCAACCGCACCCCGCCCAAGACCCAGGCTGCCCTGCTTGAAGCGATGCAGGAACGAAAGGTCACCATTGATGGCGAGACATACAGGCTGAATGACCGGTTCACCGTGATCGCCACCCAGAACCCGATCGAACAGCAAGGGACTTATCCCCTGCCCGAAGCCCAGCTCGATCGCTTCCTCTTCAAGCACACGCTCGACTATCCGAGCCGGGAAGAAGAACTTGCAATCGTCTCCCAGCACGGCACGCGCACCGGCATGAAGACCGCGGAGGCGTTCGGGATCGAAGCGGTGGTCTCGGCCGAGGAACTCAGCGAGGCGGTCGATTCCGTCGCTGAGGCCCGGCTTCAGGATGATATCATCGCTTACATCGTCGACATCATTCGCGCGACCCGCACGTCTCCAGCCCTGGAGACCGGCGCCTCGCCGCGCGCGGCCGCCGCGCTGGCCACCGCCGCCCGCGCCCGCGCCGCCCTCGACGGACGCGACTTTGTCATCCCGGACGATGTGAAGCTGCTGGCCCTGCCGGCACTCCGTCACCGCGTCCTGCTATCGCCGGCGGCCGAGATCGAGGGCAAGACCACGGACGAGACCCTCGCCGCAATTATTGAGCAGACGGCTGCGCCCCGGTGATATCGCCCACCCCCCGCGCCATCTTCCTGATGCTGCTCGGCGTGCCCCTCATGGTGGCCATAGCCTTGCTACGCCCGGAGCTGTGGATCATATCCGCTGGCTGGATCGGGGGAATCGCCGGGCTGATCGTCGTGGACGCTGTGCTTGCCGCTTCCCTGCGCGCGTATCATGTGGCTGTCGATGCGCCAGCCCTGCTCTATGTGGGAGGGTCTGACCCAGCCGACCTGACATTGCGTTTTGACAGCGGCCCGACGCCCCGGCGGATCGAAATCCTGCTTGAAGTGAACACACTCCTCGAAACCATTCCCGCCATCGGCCTGAGAGGCTGGCAGGACCGGACACGGGCCTACTCATTGAGCCTGACTCCAAAACGCCGCGGGCTTGGTCGGCTGGTCAAATTGTGGAGCCGTTGGCGTGGCCCGCTCGGCCTCACCCAGAAGAGGCATGTCCAGTCGCTGGAGCGCGATATTCCAATCACGCCCAATATCCGCTGGGTGAAGGACGAAGCCATCCGGCTCTACTCCCGCGATGCGGACTTCGGGATAAAGACACAGATCGACCGAGGCGATGGCAGTGAATTTGATGCCTTGCGCGAATTCACTACCGGAATGGACCGCCGCGCCATCGACTGGAAACATTCCGCGCGCCATCGCAATCTGCTCGCCAAGGAATTCCGGACCGAGCGCAACCATAATATTGTCTTTGCCTTCGATACCGGCCGCCTGATGAGCGAGCCATTGGGGGGCGTGCCCAAGATCGACCGCGCGATCAATGCCGGGCTGCTCCTGTCCTTCGTCTCCCTGAGGAGCGGTGACCGGGCCATGATCTATGGCTTTGATGCCAAGCCCGGCCTGATGAGCGGCTTCATGGCCGGCCAGCGCAGCTTCACCAAAGCGCAGGATCTGGCCGCCCAGCTCGATTATTCCTCAGAAGAAGCCAATTTCACGCTGGCGCTCTCCTCACTCGCCGGCAAGCTCGAGCGCCGCAGCCTGATCATCATTTTCTCCGATTTTGTCGACACCATCTCGGCCGAACTGATGCTGGAGAACGTCAAACGCCTGACCGACCGGCATCTCGTCATCTTCGCGACCTTCGAAGACCAATCTCTTACCGAGATGGTGGACGCGCCACCGGAAACTACGGAAGATGTGACCCGCGCAGTGATCGCGGACACCCTGATGGCGGAACGCGACACCGTGCTCCTGCGGCTCCAGCGCATGGGGGTTCACGTCGTAGAGACGCGACCAGAACAATTCGGCGCGGAACTGATCTCCCGCTATCTCCAGATCAAGCAGAGGGACATGCTGTGAGCGACCTTCTCAAATCCTATCGTTTTCGCGAAGAACGCGAGACCGACTGGCGCAAGCTGGACCTGATCCTGACGCGGGCGGAGAATTCCGGCGTGAAAGCACTCAGTGATGAGGACATGACGGCGCTGCCCCGGCTGTACCGTCAGGCGGTCTCGTCCCTCTCCGTGGCGCGCTCCATCTCGCTCGACCAGAACGTCATCGCCTATCTCGAAAGCCTGTGCACGCGAGCATATTTCTTCGTCTATGGCGCCCGCACATCAATTGGCGAACGCATGATGGACTTTCTTCGCCGCGACTGGCCGGCCTGTGTCGCGTCGGCCGCCGGCCCCACCCTGCTGGCGGCTCTGTTCCTGTTTGGTGGCTGGGCGCTCGCTTTCTTTCTCTGCATGCAGGACATGGAATGGTTCTGGACCTTTCATGGCCAGAATTTCTGGGACGGGCGCAATCCGGATGCCTCGGTCGAATATTTGCGAACAACCATCTATACCGACGAAGGAGAGATCAGCGATGGCCAGCTGACCTCTTTCGCCAGCTTTCTCTTTAACAATAACGCCCAGATCTCCCTGTTTGCCTTCGCCCTCGGATTTGCATTCGGCATCCCGACAGCCTGGTTGCTGCTCTATAATGGCGTGATGATGGGCTCGCTCCATGCCGTGTTCTGGAACAAGGGTCTCGGCTATGAATTCACCGGCTGGCTGATGATCCACGGGACGACGGAGCTGTTCGCCATTGTGCTGGCAGGCGCGGCCGGATTCGTCATCGGGGGCGCAGTGGCGTTTCCCGGCCAGATGACCCGGCTGAATTCGGCGCGTCATGCTGGGCAGAGAGCGGCCAGCATCGCCATGGGATGCGTCATCATGCTCATCATTGCCGCCCTGCTCGAAGGCTTCGGCCGGCAGCTGATCAACAGCGACGCCATCCGTTATGCCGTGGCCTTCACCATTCTCGGTCTCTGGTGCGCCTATTTCTATCTGCCCAGACGGGCAGGCCCGGTATGAACTCGACTGTTCCCCTAGCGCCAAGCGCGGTGAACGTTGCGAATGTCGAGGCCGCACGCCGCCGCCGTGCGCGTATGCAGGAAGAGGAACGTCGCTCGAAACTGGCTCGCCAACTGGTGACGCCTGAAGGCGCCGCAATCCAGTTGAAACTCGCAACCGCCGCAGAGCGCGCGGGCGCCTTCCTGATCGATGTCGCCATTCAATGGGCCATTGTGATTGCCACAGGGCTGGGCTTGGGATTTGTCATGCGGGCGATGGACCCTGGCAGTGCCAACATCGCGTGGGCGCTGTGGCTCGTCTTCTTTTTCTTCGTCCGCAATTTCTATTACATATTCTTCGAACTCGGCACCAAGGCCGCCACACCTGGCAAACGCGCGCTGGGCATTCGGGTCACCTCCCGCAACGGGGGACGCCTTACCGCCAATTCCGTTCTTGCCCGCAATTTCATCCGGGAGATCGAAGTCGGCTTGCCTTTCCAGTTCCTGATGATGGGGGGAGACCAGGTAACCGGCTGGATGGCGCTGCTCGGCCTCGTCTGGTCAGGCATCTTCCTACTCTTTCCCATCTTCAATCGGGACAAGATGCGTGTCGGCGATCTGATTGCCGGCACATGGGTAATCAAGAACCCGAAGACCAAGCTGATGGGCGATATCTCGTCCGCGACCGGGTCAGTGGCTAATGGGCGCTATGCGTTTACCCCCAAGCAGGCCGAGGCCTATGGGATCCACGAATTGCACGTGCTCGAAGATGTGCTTCGCCAATCTACCCAGGACGTGAAGGCGCAGGTCGCCCTGCGCATCCGGCAAAAGATCGGCTGGCACATGCAACCCGGTGAAACACACACGGCATTCCTTGAAGCCTATTACGCCACGCTGAGACGACGGCTTGAACAACGCATGATGCTCGGCGACCGGAAGACCGACAAGTTCGACGTCCGCTAGAGTCGCCCCTTGACCCAGTCACGCGTCAGGAAACCGTCGATCAGGTCGCAAACCAGACCGAGTTCAACCAGGGCTGACGCATAGCGACGGGCATCCACCAACGGCTTGAAGATCGAGCCGGCTTCGAACTGGTTCTCCGCTTCGAGCGCCAGCGTCATGTGACCGTCTTCAAAAATGCCGCGCAGCTTGCCGCCGGAGAAGTGCCGCTCCAGTGCGATCAAACGCTCCATACGGTCCGGAGACAACAAGGCGCGGGCCTCGACCTGATCGGTCGAGTATACGGTGAACGCATCCTCGAGTTCGCGGGAGATCAGGTCCACTTTCTTGAGGTCGGAAGAATGCTTGCCCCGTTTCCACCAGCGCGACCGCGCCATCACGGTGCGCCCGAAGAAACGCTCGGGATACTCGACATGCACCAGTATGCCCTGAAACACAGTCGTGCTGTTCTTGCCCCCCGTATCCAGCTTCGCCTCGACCAGCGCAAATTGTGTTCCGGCGCGCTCCCCAGCGATCAGGTCCTCGAATTTTCGGCGGGAATGCCCCGGAAGGAGTTTGGCAGTTTTCAGAACGTCATAGGCTGGGGTCGGAGCGGGCACGCCTTCCATGGAGCCGACGCTGATTACGCCGAACGGTATCTTGTGCGTAGAGCTGGTTTTACCAGCATAGGCGTTGCTGATTTCTCCGGCCCGAGCGGCCAGAGACTTCAGGTCTTCAACACCGGAGAAGTCGGGATGCAGCGTATCATAGGTGAACCCGAATGGCTCGCAGGCCGCTGTGAGGACCAATTGCTTGGTCTGGGATTTCATCGTGAAAACCTTCACCCAGGCCGTAGCCGACACAATCGCGGCGCAGACGAATACAATAAAGATGAGGGTCGGAAACATGAAATCGACCAGAACCAGGGTCGAGATGGCCAGCAGTGTCGCGACGAAGATCGGGAGACTCGCGCCGATAATGGTTCGGGTAATGGCCTGTCGAATAGCGGCTTTGCGCTCGATTTCGCGCTGGGCCAGTTCCGGCTTCAGCACATCCGACCAGACGCGGGGCGCATGCGCAAATTCTACCCGGCGCGTGGCGAGAGTATCGAGGGAGGGCGCCCCCGCCAATGTGTCTGTCAGTTTTTGCGGATTAAAGTCCGGCATGTCGTGTCCCCCTCAGGCATAAAGCCTACGGACCCGACAGATTCGTATCAAGCGGCAGCGAGATTGAGTTCCCGAACCGCGGTCACGCAATTGCGCCCCTTGGCCTTGGATTCGTAAAGCGCCGTGTCTGCCAATTCGAGCATGCCGTCGAAGTCTGAATTCGGCGGCAACATGGCTAGACCGAAGCTGGCTGTAACGCTAACCGGCTTGCCGTCCACAATGACGACATGGTTCTCGATAGATGAGCGCAGACGGTCACAGACGCTTTGAGCCTTTTCGAGGTCGACATTGCTGAGCAGGATGACGAATTCCTCACCCCCCCAGCGACCGAGACGATCAAAAGGCCCTCGAAGTTCGGAATAAGCTACGGCTGCGATCTCCCGCAGCACGCGGTCACCGGCGGCATGACCGTGCTGGTCGTTCACCGCCTTGAAGTAATCAATATCGAAGAGGGCTACAGCGGACGTCATTTCAGTCCGGCTCATACGGGCAAGTTCCTCGCAGGCGAACTGCTTGAAGAATTTGCGATTGAGCAGGCCGGTCAGCGCATCGGTCGAGGCCATGTCCTCCAGCGTACGCTGGTATATGCGCATCTTGTATTCATGCTGGGCGGCAATCGCCGCTGTCGGAATGGCCACACAGGCGGCAATGAACAGATTCGCAACAATGAAATTGTGCGGGTTGGAGGGAAAGCCCATGGAGTAGACGATGACAGAAAAGGTAAAGCACAGGCAAAGCGCTGTGATCGCCACAAAGGCGAAGAAGGTCATGGATTCGACCACATCTTCGAATTTACCCTGCACGTGTATCTCCCGTTTCTGCGTATGTTGTTCCACAGGAAGTATATTTTACCGTCAATCGATTGAGGTATATTGACGTTCAGCCGTTCATCTTTTGGAAACGAGCCCGCCGCGCGGAGAATCTTGACGCCCTGGAGATGGTGCGCCAGTCATGCTCCTGACGCCTGAAGGACGCTCAGGTTCTTCGAGAAAGTATTTCCGGCGCCGCAGGCTCAATCCACCGCCGCTGAAGTTACAAATATTTCGCAACGTCGTGGTTGACGCTGTCAGTCACTGCTCTTAACTCCCCATCATCGTTAGCAGTCGATGTGGGCGAGTGCTAAAGCGCCCCGCCATTCGACCCGCTAGCGACCATTTTTCAATTGAACTCGTCAATGAGACAAGAGGGCTAAATCCAATGAAACTTCGTCCCCTGCACGACCGTGTCGTCGTGCGCCGCGTCAAGGAAGAAGAGAAAACCAAGGGCGGGATCATCATTCCCGACACCGCAAAGGAAAAGCCGCAGGAAGGCGAAATCGTCGCTGTCGGCGCCGGTGCCATTGGTGACGACAATGAGCGCGTTGCGCTCGACGTCAAAGTCGGCGATCGCGTGCTCTTCGGCAAATGGTCCGGCACGGAAGTGACCGTCGACGGCGAAGAAGTGCTCATCATGAAAGAGAGCGACATCATGGGTGTCCTGGAGGGCTAAGCCCCCACCCTTTCGCTTTTCATCAGACAGAATTC
Organism: uncultured Hyphomonadaceae bacterium; assembly: GCA_913057945.1. Lineage (GTDB taxonomy): Bacteria > Pseudomonadota > Alphaproteobacteria > Caulobacterales > Hyphomonadaceae > Hyphomonas. Next base: position 89,927 of record CAJXOF010000007.1, read on the forward strand.
TCAACAGAGGTAATCTATAATGTCAGCCAAACACGTAGTTTTCGGCGCAGAGGCCCGCGAGCGGATGCTGAAGGGCGTCGATACGCTTGCCAACGCCGTTAAAGTCACGCTCGGCCCAAAAGGCCGTAACGTCGTCATCGAGAAATCCTTCGGCGCCCCGCGCACCACGAAGGACGGCGTCACCGTCGCAAAAGAGATCGAGCTTGAAGACAAGCTGGAAAACATGGGCGCACAGATGCTGCGCGAAGTGGCTTCCAAGGCCAACGATGTTGCCGGCGACGGCACCACGACCGCAACGGTTCTCGCCCAAGCCATCGTTCGCGAAGGCCTGAAGCGCGTTGCTGCCGGCATGAACCCCATGGATCTGAAGCGCGGCATCGACAAGGCATCCGCCGAAGTCGTGAAAGACCTCGCTCATCACTCCAAGAAAGTGAAGTCGAACGAAGAGATTGCCCAGGTCGGCACGATCTCCGCAAACGGCGACACCGAAGTTGGCGCGATGATCGCTGAAGCCATGGCGAAAGTCGGCAATGAAGGCGTCATCACGGTTGAAGAAGCCAAGTCGCTCGAAACCGAACTCGACGTCGTCGAAGGCATGCAGTTCGATCGTGGCTACCTGTCGCCATACTTCATCACCAACCCGGACAAGATGATCGCGGAACTCGAAGACCCGTTCATCCTGCTGCACGAAAGCAAGCTGTCTTCCCTGCAGCCAATGCTGCCGATCCTCGAAAACGTTGTTCAGAGCCAGAAGCCGCTCCTGATCATCGCTGAAGATGTCGACGGTGAAGCCCTCGCAACGCTCGTGGTCAACAAGCTGCGCGGCGGCCTGAAGATCGCTGCTGTGAAAGCTCCTGGCTTCGGCGATCGCCGCAAGGCCATGCTGCAGGACATCGCTGTCCTCACCGGCGGCCAGGTCATCTCCGAAGATCTCGGCATCAAGCTCGAAAACGTCTCCATGGACATGCTCGGCACCGCGAAGAAAGTCGCCATCACGAAAGATGACACGACCATCGTGGACGGCGCTGGCGCCAAGAAAGACCTCGAAGCGCGCGTGTCCCAGATCCGCAAGCAGATCGAAGACACGTCTTCCGACTACGACAAGGAGAAGCTCCAGGAGCGTCTCGCCAAACTGGCTGGCGGCGTAGCTGTCATCAAGGTTGGCGGCGCCACTGAAGTGGAAGTGAAAGAGCGCAAGGATCGCGTCGATGACGCCCTGAACGCCACGCGTGCCGCTGTTGAAGAAGGCATCGTCCCCGGTGGTGGTACGGCGCTTCTCGCGGCTGCAGGCAATATCGATGTCAAAGGCCTGAATGCTGACGAGCAAGCCGGTATCGACATCGTGCGCAAGGCTCTGGAAGCTCCGGTTCGCCAGATCGCTGAAAACGCCGGCGTCGAAGGCTCGGTCGTTGTCGACCAGATCCGTCGCGGCAAGGGCAAGGGCTTCGGCTTCAACGCCCAGACCGAAGAATATGGTGACCTCGTTGCCATGGGTGTGATCGATCCGGTGAAAGTTGTGCGCTCTGCCTTGCAGAACGCATCTTCTGTCGCTGGCCTGCTGATCACGACCGAAGCCGCAATTGCAGAAGCCCCCAAGAAGGAAGGTGCCGGCGGCGGCATGCCTGACATGGGCGGCGGCATGGGCGGAATGGGTGGCATGGGCTTCTGAGCCCGGCCCTCAAAGCCAGAATGCGAGAGGCAGCACTTCGGTGCTGCCTCTTTTTTTGCGCGAAATGAACCCTCCAGCACGTTCGATTCCAGCTTCTCTACCGCAGCGGCAACTGCTTAGGATTGCCGAAAACATAAATGGGAGAGAAACAAAGTGGCATCTGCTCGGGAAATGAATTTCGGCGACATGCTCGATGCTGTGGGCGAGATGCTCGGTCCGGACGACCTGGCCCTCGCGCACGGGGAGCGACGCACCTATTGGCCAGACTTCACGGCCCGCTCGAACAGGCTGGCACGGAACCTGCGCGAAATGGGGATCGAGACCGGCGACAAGGCAGGCTTCTACCTGCGCAACCAACCGGAATACACCGAAGCCTTGGCCGCCTGCTTCAAAGGCCGCTTCACGCATGTGAACGTCAATTACCGCTACCTCGCAGACGAACTCTTCTACATTTTCGACAATTCAGATGCGGCGGTTGTCTTCTATGACGTGCAGTTCCTCGACCAGGTCGAGCTTGTGCGCGGTCGTCTGCCGAAGGTGAAAGCCTGGGTCCAGATTGGTGGCGGAGACGTGCCCGACTGGGCGGTAGACTATGACCGGCTCGCCGCCGAAGGTGATCCGTCTCCTCTTGGCATCGACCGGTCACAAGAAGATTTGTTCTTCCTATATACGGGCGGCACAACTGGCATGCCAAAGGGCGTAATGTGGTCACAGGCCGTCTGGCGGCAAGCTTCCAGGGAAGGCGCTGAAAAAGCGGGCCTGCCTTATCCCTCCACGATGGAAGAATACAAGATGGCCGTTCAATTGATGGGCCGGACCGCACGCCAGGTACCCGCCTGCCCCCTGATGCATGGCACAGGCCTGTTCACGGCAATGGGTGCCCTGCTCGGTGGCGGGGCCATCATCACGCTGGAACAGAACAGCAGTTTCGATCCGGAAAATTTGTGGGACACGGTCTCTGAACATGGCGTCACCAGCATGGCGATTGTCGGCGATGCTTTCGGAAAACCAATGCTCAAGGCACTTGAAGAGAACTCCGGCCGGTGGGATGTCAGCTCGGTTCAGACCATTGTGTCATCTGGTGTCATGTGGAGCGCGGAAGTGAAACAAGGCTTGCTGCACCACATGCCCCAAGCCGCGATGATGGACAGTTTCGGCTCCTCTGAGGCCGTCGGATTTGGATCGTCCACGACCACCGCGGAAGGCGGCACCCAGACATCCAAATTCGAGATCGGCCCGAACTGCAAGGTGTTTTCCGAAGATGATCGCGAGATCGTTCCGGGCAGTGGTGAAGCCGGCATCATCGCACGCGGCGGCGCCGTCCCGCTCGGATATTACAAGGATGAAGAGAAAACGGCCAAGACGTTCAAGACGATCAATGGCGTCCGCTATGCCATACCGGGCGACTGGTGCACCGTGGAAGAGGACGGCACGATTACGCTGCTCGGTCGTGGATCGAACTGCATCAACACCGCCGGTGAGAAAGTCTATCCGGAAGAGGTCGAGGAAGCGCTCAAGGAGCACGCCTCGGTCAAGGATGCCCTTGTGGTCGGCATACCCGACGAGAAATGGGGCAACGCGGTCACAGCCGTGGTCTCGACCGATTCAGACGTGACCGAAGATGAGTTACGAGGCTTCGTGCAGAGCCGGATCGCACGCTACAAGGCGCCCAAATCCATCCTGTTCAAGGACGATCTTGGCCGCGCACCGAATGGCAAGGCCGACTACAAATCGATCAGGGCCTTCGCGCTCGACAAGCTTGGGCTCAGCCAATAAGCAGCAGGCCTCTCAGCGTGTAGGCAACCACCGCCACGACCAGCATGGACACAAGGGCGATGCCAAAGAACCAGAGGAGGCGCTTTCCCAGCGGCGCCTCCTGATCGTCGCCTCCTGGCTGGACCGGATCAATGCGCATGGTATCCATCGCCCGGTTTCACCTTGCCCCAGAACAGGCTGTAGACATAGGCCGTGTACGCCAGGATGATCGGCAGCATGATGACCGCGCCCACCAGCATCAGGACGAGGGCATTGTCCCGGGCGGCAGCCTCCGTAATGGAGATTTCATAGGGCACGATGAATGGATAGAGGCTCACACCGAGGCCGATATAACCGCTAAGAAAAATCCCCGCTGCGAGCAGGTAGGGACGCCAATCCGGCGCAGTGCCCACCGCGTCCGGTTTCATGGACAGGTCGCGCCAGAGCCAGACAACAAGTGCCATTCCCGCGAGCGGGACGGGCGCGAGGGGCAGGAACCGCGCGGGGTTGATCTGGGTCATGGAAAAGCCCCAGCGGTCGCCGATGGATGCGTCGACTGACAACGTCGCGAAGCTGACCGCGAGGAAGCAGATCGCTACGCCCGCCAGTGCCATGCGCCCCCATTTGCGGGCCTTGTTATGCAGATCATCCTCGGTCTTGAGAACCAGCCAGCATGCCCCCAGCAGGAGGTAGCCAATCACGACGGAAATGCCGGTGAGCAGGGTGAACGGCGTCAGCCAGTCGAACGCGCCACCAGCGAAAGCGCCGCCCTCGACCCGGATGCCCTGCACCATGCCGCCCAGCATGATGCCCTGCGAAAAGGCGGCGGTGAATGAACCGCCATAGAAAGCGCCATTCCAGAATAATCTTGTGGGCCGCCGCACTGCCTTGTGCCGGAATTCGAACGCTACTCCCCGGAAAATAAGGGCTGCCAGCATGATGAGGACGGGCAGGTAGAAGGCCGGCATGATGATCGCGTAGGCCGTCGGGAACGCTGCAAACAGGCCACCCCCGCCAATGATCAGCCATGTCTCGTTACCGTCCCAGACGGGCTCCACCGTGGCGGTCATCATATTGCGTTCTTCTTCGGACTCGGCGAACGCCGTGAACATGCCCACGCCGAGGTCAAATCCATCGAGCAGGACATACATCATCACGCCAATGGCGAGGATCAGGGCCCAGATAAAAGGAAGGTCGATAGCCATGAATGCCTCCTATTCCACCGCAACTATATCGTCTGAAGTCTCGGCCTTTTCATCGACCGCCCCCATGGGCGTGCCGGGTGGACGACGCTCACGGCTCGCCGGATCCGGCGGCGTGTCGTCGAAGCCGCGCGTTGCAATGCGGGCCATGTAGACCACCCCGGCGGTGAAGATGATGGCATAGACGACCATGAAGACGAGCAGTGACGTGGCAACCTGCCCGGCCGAGACCGGCGACAAGCTGTCGACTGTTCGAAGGTGCCCATAGACAGTGTAAGGCTGTCGCCCCACCTCAGCCGTGATCCAGCCGGTTACAACAGCGAGGAAGCCAAATGCGCCTGCTGGCACGGCGGCCATGTGGAACAGGCCCGGCTCATCCAGCTTCTTGCGCCACCACAGGAAGCTGCCCCACAGACCCATGGCCAACATGCCGAGCCCTGATGCAACCATGATCCGGAAGGAATAGAAGACGAGCCATATCGGTGGCCGTTCTGACTCGGGATAATGATCAATCCCGTGGAGCATTTCACCCTCTTCAAGTCCGGCAAACAAGAACGTGCTGGTTCCCGGAACCGTGATGCCAGCATGTCCACATTCGGAATCATCCGGCCAGGCAATCAAGACGGTGCCTTGCAGATCCTTGGTCTCGCACCAGCCTTCCACGACAGCAATCTTTGCTGGCTGGTATTTGTGAGCCACCTCGCCAGACCAGTGGCCGACCATGATCTGGATGGGCAGCAATATGGCGAGCGTTCCGGAGGCCATACGGATCTGCCATTTTGTCGGTTCGGTGATCCGGCCCTTGAGAATTTGCCAGGCGCCTGCGGCCAGGATGACGGCCGCAGTAGTCGTATAGGCCGCCAGCAGCATGTGGGAGAGGCGGCTTGGAAGGCTCGGATTGAAGATCGCCTCGATCCAGCTGGTCGCGTAAAAATTTCCGGTCTCGGCATCAATCGCGAACCCGGCCGGCGTCTGCATCCAGCTGTTCGCAGCCAGAATCCAGAAGGCAGAAATCGTGGTTCCGATTGCGACGGCGCAGGTCGCAACAAAATGGAGCTTGCGGCCAACTTTCTGCCAACCAAACAGCATGACACCGAGAAAAGTCGCTTCGAGGAAGAAGGCCGTCAGCACTTCATAGGCCAGCATGGGGCCCATGACGCTGCCGGTGATCTCGGAGAACAGGCTCCAATTGGTCCCGAACTGGTAGCTCATCACGACGCCGGACACGACGCCCATCGCAAATGCGAGCGCGAAGATCTTCACCCAGTGCAGGTAAAGCCGCTTGAAGACTTCCTTGCCGGTCTTCAGCCAGAGCCCCTCGCAAACTGCCAGAAAGGCCGCGAGACCGATGGTGAAGGCTGGAAACAGAATGTGGAACGCAACAACAAAGGCAAATTGTAGCCGCGACAGGATAAGTGCATCAAATTCCATGAGACCCGCTCCGGATTGTATATGCGATTCCCCTAATATAATTCGCGACATCCATAAAGCGGACGCGCTGACGCGCGCTTGTCTGACGCAGGGTCAGCGGCTCAGGCTTTGCGACGCAAGGTCCTGAATATCGCGTCGGCGCGTGCTGCAATGCCCCCATCTTCCTTCACCAGCCTCGCTGTTACGTGAACATGGTCACCGTCTATCAGAGTAACATGCGGATGCGCCTCCAGCCAGCTGCCTTCCCGGACGATGTCCATGAACTCCATGGTTAGCTTCAACGTCACCGACATCTTGCCGGTGGCGCTCCAGACGGCCCAGGCGAGCGCGCTGTCGGAGAAGGCGCAGGTCATCCCGCCATGCAGGAAGCCCATGCCATTGCAGTGACGGTCCAGCACCCACATGCCGGTGCGCACGTCCCCGGACGCGGAAGCGCGGAAAGTCGGACCATTATGTAGGGTGAATTTCCCGCGGGATGGCGTTGGGGCAAATCCCGGCGGAGGTGGTTTCAGCGGCTTGTCCGCCTCACTCACCCAGATTTCCGAAGATGTCGTGATGCACCGTGTCGCCCGGCTCGATGCCCAGTTCGGCGGCGCGGCCCCCTGCCAGTTCCAGCACGGCCTTGACCGGCACGCCAGGATTGATGCGGCGCAGCGATCTCGGAACGGCTTCGCGGGCAATCGCCAGCACTTTGCCATCAGGATCAATGAACAGCATGTCCAGCGAGATCAGCGTGTTCTTCATCCACATATTGGCTTCGCGCGGCTGGCCGAAATCGAACAGCATGCCAGCGTCCGCTGCCAGTTCTTCCCGGTTCATGAGGCCCATCTGGACTTCTTCCGGATCGTTCGCCAATTCGACGGTGAAGCTGTGCTCGGCCTCTCCCGACAGGATCGTGAGAGGGCCAGTTTCCAGTTGGGCAAAAGCCACTGGCAGGAACAGGGCGAGCGATGTGAAAGCAGAAGCGATGAAACGTATCATACGGCTTGTTTAGACGGGTGCCCGCAAGGCGGCAAGCTGTCTTGGCTGCTGCTTACCCGCGTTTAATGTGGCTGACATGCTCGCCTTTTGAACCGGTCTCGATGCAGACATCCAGATCGGTGCCAGGCTCGATATCTTCATAGCCGGCTTTGCGCAGCACGACCGCATGGACGAAGATATCGGTGTCGTCGCCATCGCGCTGGACAAAGCCGTAACCGCGGGTGCGATTGAACCATTTCAGCGTCACCGGCTCATAGTCGCGCTCAAGGCCCTTTTCCTGGGCGAGGGCCGCGCGGGGCCGTTCCATCTCGATGATGTTGGCGGTTTGCCAGCCGCGATCGCCCTTCACCGCATCACAAACAATGCGAGCGCCTTCGTCGGCGTAGGATTCGCCATAGCCACGCAAGCAGGTCACATGGAGCATCACATCACCGGTCAGGCCAGCATCAGATGTCGACTCAGCGACGATGAATCCATAGCCCTTGGCGCTATCGAACCATTTCACATGACCGATGACCCGCACGGCATCTTCCATCTGCGCAGGCTCTGATTCTGGTTTGGCGGCTATTCTCGTCATCAACCCATATTCCCCAATCAGGCAACCTAAAATGTGTTAACGCGCTTGTCACGCGATCATCACATCTAAGAATGTCTTTCTGCTGCCATGCACAGGCTTAGCGCGGCAATGTGGAGAGAAGTTGGCAGTCCCTAGGGGAATCGAACCCCTCTTTCCAGGTTGAAAACCTGGCGTCCTAACCGATAGACGAAGGGACCGCACCGGCTCGAAGACAGGCGATATAGCTGCTCATCTTGGACTCGTAAAGCGGTTTAAACGGGGTTTCTGCAGATAAATCATGCTTCAGCTGCATCACTTACATCCAGTTGCACCCGGCGTCGGCCATTCCACTCATCCGCTTTCAATTTTCCAATCACATGCAGCCGCGCATTCGGGCGGATCACCTCCCCGAGAGGCTGGTCGGCGCTGCGCCAGGCAATGCAATCCAGACGGCCGCTGGAATCCTCGGCCGTGAACTTCAAATGGTTCGCGCCCACTTGTCGAACGCCGGTGACGTGCACGGATTGCAGCGCAAAGACAGGCTCGGGAGACCCGACCCCAAACGGCCCGATACCGGCGATCTGGTCCACCAGCGCCGGAGACGCCGCGCCCGGCGACAGGACCGCATCCACCGGCAGTTCCAGCGCCGCGGCCCGCTCCGCCGTAAACTGCGCCATATGGCTGACCATCCACTCATCGAAGGCGGGGATCTGGTCGGGTTCGAGGCTCAGTCCGCCCGCCATGGCATGGCCTCCGCCGGAGAGAATGATTCCTTCGCGCGCAGCGGCGGCAATCGCGTCGCCAATATTCACCCCCGTCACCGACCGGCCGGACCCCTTGGCGACGGGCCCCAGCCCCTGCCCCCAGCCAATCACGATGCAGGGCAGGTGGAACCGTTCCTTCAGGCGGCCGGCCACAATGCCGATTACGCCGGGATGCCAGCCTTCACCACCCGCGACCAGGATACCGCGATCCGGATTACGCTGCAGGGCCTGTTCGGCCTGTGCGGTCGCCTGATCGAGGATCGCCGCTTCGACAGCCTTGCGCTCATCATTGAGCGCATGCAGGCGTTCTGCGAGGGCAATCGCTTCGGCACGGTCATCCGTAGCCAGAAGTTTTGCGGCAATCCATGGATCACCGACCCGCCCGCCCGCATTGAGGCGGGGACCGAGCATGAACGTCGCGTGATAGACGCTGTCGACCTTGCTGATACCGGAGACTTCCGCCAGTGCGCGCAAGCCTTCATTCTGGCCGTGCGACAGAATGCTGAGCCCCTGCCTGACAAAGGCGCGGTTCACGCCGCGCAAGGGAGACATGTCGCACAAGGTTCCGAGCGCCGCCAAGTCCAGGAAGGACATGATGTCCGGCAGGCCCTCTGGCGGCGCGATGCCGCGCTCCCGCGACAGACGGTTCAGCGCCGCCGCAAACACAAACACGACGCCTGCCGCAGCAAGATGTCCGCATCCGGAATTACAGTCCGGCCGGTTCGGATTGACGAGCGCTGCTGCAGGTGGATGGTGCCCGGCCATCAAATGGTGATCAATCACGACGATGGGCAGACCGATCGTCTCGGCCTCTTCCAGCGCGCTGACAGCCGCCGCGCCACAATCCACCGTGATGACGAGTTCGGCGCCCTTCTCCTTCAGGTGCCGGAACGCGGCAGGCGACGGGCCGTAGCCCTCCTCCAGCCGATCCGGCACGTAGAGGCCGAGGTCTTCGCCCCATGCCCGGAAGTATCGCGCCAGGATAGCGGAGCTGGTGCCGCCGTCGACATCGTAATCTGCAAAGACCGTGACGCGCTTCTTCTCAAGGATGGCGTCGAGGACAATTTCCGCCGCCTTGTCCATGTCGGCAAAGCTGGAGGGGTCCGGGAATGTCTCCCGAAGTGTGGGAGACAGATAGGAAGGAGCCTCTTCCGGGGTCACGTCACGTGTGGCCAGCAGCCGGGCCAGCAAGTCCGATCCACCCACACTGGGCTGGAGGCGGCGCACCAGGGCCTCGTCCACGGATGCAAGCGTCCAGAACCGGCCGGTGGCCGATCTCTGCACGTCGAACAGCGTATTGTCTTGCTTGAGGGCAGGATCAGCCATGAGGTCTCCGGGAATCGCTTCCCGGAGATTCTAACGCATCTGCGCTGTCACGGGAAACGGCCGGCTCAGACCTTCCGGTCAGACCGCACATAGCGGACCATGCCGTCGATCGACGTCATCACGAGCGTATGCGTATGCACGCGGCCATCGGAAGACTTCACACCGCTCAACATGGATCCATCCGTCACACCGGTGGCACAGAATACCGTTTCCCCAGAGGCCAGTTCATTAAGCGCGTAGGTGCGGCCGAAATCGGTGATGCCAGTTTTCTCGGCGCGCTTGCGTTCGTCATCATTGCGGAACACGAGACGTCCGAGCATCTGGCCACCGACGCACTTCAAGGCTGCCGCTGCGAGCACGCCTTCCGGGGCGCCGCCCTGACCGACATAGAGATCGATGCCGGTGTGCGGGTTCGTGGTGGCGATCACACCGGCCACGTCACCATCCGTGATCAGGGCAACGCGGGCGCCAACCGAACGCAGGCTCTCGATGATCCCCTCATGGCGCGGGCGATCCAATACGCAGGCGGTCATGTCGGTGACATCCACGCCCTTGTGCTTGGCGAGCGCCTGAATGTTCTCGGCTGGCGTTGAATCTAGACTGATGATGCCTTCCGGATATCCCGGTCCCACGGCAATCTTGTCCATATATGTGTCTGGCGCATACAGCAGGCCGCCGCGCGGCGCGATAGCCAGAACCGCGAGCGCATTTGCCATGGCTTTGGCGGTGAGGGTCGTGCCTTCCAGCGGATCGAGCGCAATGTCGATTTCAGCGCCTTTGCCGGTACCGACTTCCTCGCCAATATACAGCATGGGCGCTTCATCGCGCTCACCTTCGCCGATGACGACCCGGCCCTGGAAATCAACTTCGTTGAACGCCGTGCGCATCGCATCAACTGCGGCAGCATCGGCTTTCTTTTCATCTCCGCGACCAACCAGTTTGGCAGCCGCGATGGCAGCAGACTCCGTAACACGGACCATGGAATCGGCGAGGCTGGGCGTCAGAACGCTATTTTTCATGAATTCTCAATTCTCCGAACGCGCAAAACTTAAAGGCTCTGCGCCAGACTAAAGCAATTAGCTTGCCGACTCGATCCTGATCAGGCGCGGCGGATCAACAGCAATTGCAAATTTTTCCAATCGCGCCAAGGCCGCGTCCATATTTGACCGTTCGCACCGGTGTGTGACAATCGCAATCGGGCTCGCACCGGTATCATCTGCTGAATCCTGAAGCAGCTTGTCGACGGACACGCCCTCGGCAGCGAGAGACTCTGAAAGTGCGGCCAGCGCGCCCGGCTTGTCGGCCAGTCGCACCCGCAGGAAGAACTGGGCCACCTCATCCTTGCGCCCGGTCGTAAATGGTCGTGCCATATGGTGCTCTGCGCGCCCGAAGGCCGGGCGGATCGCCGGACGGAACAGCTTTGCGACATCCCCCATCACGGCGCTCGCGGTGGGGCCGGCGCCAGCGCCGGGGCCTGTCAGCGTCACGGCACCCACCGGGTCCCCTTCGATGCGAACCGTGTTCAGGGACCCGTCAATGCGAGCCAGCGGGTGCGCGATAGGCAACGCCATCGGCTCAACCCGACACACAACCCCGTCATCGGTCAGGACGCCTTCGGCAATCAATTTGATGCGCAAGCCGAGCCGGTCGGCCAGACGCAGATCGAGCAGCTCGATCCCGTCCACGCCGGAGACTTCCACCTTTGAGAAGTCGAGGTCCGCTGAGAAAGCAATGGCAGAAAGAATGGCGGCCTTGTGCGCCGCATCCATGCCGGACACGTCCAGCGTCGGGTCCGCCTCGGCATAACCCAGCTTCTGGGCCTCGGAGAGCACCTCGTCATAGGCGCGGCCTGTGGCGAGCATTTCGGTCGTCAGGAAGTTGCAAGTTCCGTTCAGGATGCCCGCGACGCGCTTGATCTCGACGCCTGCCAGACTGTCGCGCAACACGCGCACGACCGGGATGCCGCCGGCAACGGCCGCTTCAAACAGCAGGTCAACCTGTTTCTCTTCGGCCAGCTTGGCCAGCGCCATGCCGTGCTTGGCCATCAACGCCTTGTTGGCCGTGACGACCGGCTTGCCGGCTTTGAGGGCTTCCTCGACCGCGAATTTCGCCGGGCCGTCAGAGCCGCCGATCAATTCTATGAAGACGTCGACATCCGGGTCCTCGGCCAGGGTCGCAGCGTCGTCGAACCAGCGATATTTGCTGGTGTCGACGGGCCGGTTGCGAGACTGGCTGCGGGCACTTACGCCAGCAATCTCAATCCGTCCTGGAATGCGCAGGCGCTCCTGCCGCTCAACCAGTTCGATGAGACCACATCCGACGTGGCCCAAACCCGCAATACCTATTCTCAACGGCCCCAATTGGTTACCCTCTCAGCTTGAGTGTCTGACTTTCAGGGGCAGCGCATAGCGGGTTTGGACGTACGCGTCGAGGGCGCGCGCTACTCTGCCGCGGCGGGCTGGATATCCTTGATCCCGCGGGCCTGCAGGAATTTTCGGATATTGCGCGCAGCCTGTCGTATACGTTGCTCATTCTCGACCAGCGCGATGCGGACATGCCCGTCGCCCTGCTCACCGAAGCCCGCACCCGGTGCGACGGCCACATGCGCCTCATTGATCAGCTGCAGCGAGAACTCGAGGCTGCCCATGTCCTTGAGCGGTTCCGGAATTGGCGCCCAGGCAAACATCGAGGCTTTCGGGGATGGAATGGGCCAGCCCGCGCGGGTGAAGCTCTCGACCAGCACGTCCCGACGCGACCGATAGGTCTGGCGGAATTCGTCGACGCAATCCTGTGGGCCGTCCAGCGCGGCGGCGGCCGCGACCTGGATCGGCGTGTAGGCGCCGTAGTCGAGATAGGATTTCACACGGCCCAGCGCGCCAACCAGTTTCTCATTGCCGGCCACGAAACCGATTCGCCAGCCAGCCATGGAATAGGTCTTCGACATAGTGGTGAATTCAACCGCAATGTCCTTCGCGCCCTCCACCTGAAGGATCGAGGGCGTGGGCTCATCAAAATAGATTTCGTTGTAGGCGAGATCCGAAAGGACGATCAGGTCATGCTTGCGTGCGAACTTCACGGCTTCCTTGTAGAAGTCGAGATCGCACACTTCGGCCGTCGGGTTCGACGGGAAGCACAGCACCATCGCTGTCGGGGGCGGCACGCAATACTTCACAGCCTTGCCGAGATTGGAGAGGTATTCTTCCGGCGTGTGCGCGGGCACACTGCGGATGGACGCCCCGGCAATGATGAAGCCGAAGGAATGAAGCGGGTAGGACGGGTCCGGCGACAGGATGACATCCCCCGGTGCAGAAATGGCCTGGGCGAGGTTCGCAAAACCTTCCTTCGACCCGAGCGTCACGATGACTTCGCGGTCCATGTCGAGCGATACATCGAAGCGGCGCTGGTAGTAATTGGTCACGGCGCGGCGCAGGCCCTTGATGCCGCGTGAGGCGGAATAACCGTTCACATCCGGACGGCGCGCGGTTTCGCACAGCTTGTCGACAATGTGTTCGGGCGTCGGCATGTCGGGATTGCCCATGCCGAGATCGATAATGTCCGCGCCCTGCGCACGCAGGGCCGCCTTGGTGCGGTTCACCTGCTCAAAGACGTAAGGGGGTAGTCGGCGGATCTTGTGGAAATCTGTATTCATCTGCTGGCGGCCCGGAGGCCCCTCGTAACTCGTGGAACATCGAAAGCGGATCGGATGGCCGCGATCTCCTCATCCGTCAGGAAGTCGGAGCTGGCCTCAAAGCCCGCAAATTCGCGCCGGACGGTCTCTTGGAGATCCTCTATCTCGGCAGCGATATTTGCGGGCGGAACCGCTCGCGCGCTGTCCGCAAATATCGCACGCAGCTCCGCTCCGCGTGATTTCGATGATTGGAGAGTCTGTCCGGGCGTCGCCCCTTCGGCAATGACCGGAACGTCGATGAACTCAGGATATCCTTCGCCACGGATTTCTACACGGCGCGCATCATACCAGTCCGGCGCCTGATCGATGGCGGTCCGGACCTTTGAAAACGACCCCGTACATGCTGCCAATAGCAGACAGCACACACTTATGAGGGGAATCGCCGTGTTTTTCATGGTTAAACTCATTAAATCACAATTATTCAGTAGAATAGTTAGAGGCGGCTAAACAAGGCGATATTGGGACGAATGGTTGACCGCAAGAACAATAAAGACAGCCAGCCACTGCTCGCCGAGATTCTCGCCCAGCAAAACCCCGTGCAAATGCAGTCCCTGCTGACCACGCTGGCGCTTGCCAATACAGAGTCTCACGCCCTGTTGCTAGATGTGCTGTCAGGATCAGGCCCCCTCGGCACCGTCTCGAACGGCGACCCCATGGGTGTGGGCGAAGCCTTCCGCGCCGTGGGCCAGGGCTTTGCGAAGAACCCCGCTGCGTTGATGAACGCCAACATGCAGCTCATGCAGGGCTGGATGGAGCTCTGGCAGGAAATGGCACTGGAGGGCATGACGGGCGCCGTCAGTGCGGTCAGGGACAAACGGTTTTCCGATCCGGAATGGGATCGCAATCCCGGCTTCAAGTTCATCCGCAAGGCCTATGACCTCAACGCCAAATGGCTGATGGGCCTGGCCGACCATGTGAAGGACGACCTGCCGGACAATCTTCATCTGCGTGCAAAATTCTTCAGCCAGCAACTGGCGGACAGTCTCGCGCCGACCAATCATCTCGGTAGCAATCCGCAAGCCCTGCGCAATTTTTTCGAAAGCGGCGGCGAAAGCGTGCTGGCCGGCATTCGCATGGCCCGCGATGATGTCAAAAAAGGCAAGGGCAAGCTCTATATCACTCAGACCGACGAGACCCCGTTCAAGCTCGGCAAGAATATCGCGACCGCGCCCGGCGAAGTTGTGTTCCGGAACGACCTCATCGAGCTGATCCAGTACAAGCCACCCGGCGAGCAGACGTATTCCCGTCCGTTGCTGATCTTCCCGCCCTGGATCAACAAATTTTACATCCTCGATTTGCGCGAGGAGAATTCGATGATCCGCTGGTTGCTCGACAAGGGCCTGTCGGTCTTCGTCGTATCCTGGCGTTCAGCAGATGAAGTCACGCGTGACTACACCTGGAACGATTATGTAAAGAAGGGCGTCTATGCCGCCGTTGAGGCCACGCTTCAGGCCACCGGCCAGAAAGGTCTCAACGCGGTCGGCTATTGCATTGGTGGCACCCTGCTCTCCTCCGCGCTCGGCCATATGGCGGCGACCGGCGACGACCGCATCAAATCCGTGACCTTCTTTGCCTCGCAGTCTGATTTCAGCCTGGCAGGAGACCTGAAAGTCTTCACCGACGACAATGGCCGCGCCTATATCGACTCCATCATCGAGGAGAATGACGGCATCATGCCCGGCTCGATGATGTACGAAACGTTCAACTGGCTTCGCCCGATCGACCTCGTCTGGCGCTACGTCATCGACCAGTACATGCTGGGCAAGGAACCGCGCCCGTTCGACTTGCTCTACTGGAATGCGGATCAGACCAACATTCCCGGAAAGGTACACCGGAAATATCTGAAAGACTGCTACGCCGAGAACAAGCTCGCGCGTGGCAAGTTCAAGGTGCTCGGTGAAACCGTTGACCTGAAACAGGTCGATATCCCGGTCATGGTGCAGGCCAGCCGCGACGATCACATTTGCCCGATGGAAAGCGTCTATCGCACTGCCAAAGTGTTCGGCGGCAAGACGAACTTCATCCTCGCCGCCTCAGGCCATATTGCCGGCGTCGTGAACCATCCGGATTCGGGCAAGTATTGCCACTGGACCAATGATGGTGCCCTGCCCTCCACCGGCGAGGAATGGCTCGAAGGGGCCGAGGAGCATGCAGGCTCCTGGTGGCCGACCTGGTGGGACTGGCTACGCCCGAAATCCGGCCGCAAGGGTGTTGCGAAGCAGCCGAAGGATATGGGCCTCGGCGCCGCGCCGGGCACTTATGCCAGGATACGTCTGGAAGATATCAAGCTCGACTGAGGTCAGCCCGTCAGGCCGGCATCCTCATCAAGACCGAGAGCGATGTTGAGGTTCTGGACAGCCGCGCCGGATGCGCCCTTGCCGAGATTGTCGAACCGCGCCACCAGGCGCGCCTCTTCATCCGAGCCGAACACGAACAGATCGATCCGGTTCGTCCCGTTGCAGGCTTCCGGCTCGACGCCTTTCAATGAATCGCTGTCAGCCAAGGATGGGACATTCACGAAACGCTCACCCTGATAGGCGGCCGCCAGTGCCGCATGGATCTGTGCGCGACGCGGCTTGCCGGGGATCGCCCACAGCGGCAGGCCAATCTCAACGATCATGCCCTGTGCGTACCGCCCTACAGACGGCATGAAAACCGGCATGTGTTCCAGCCGGGAGAATTTCTTCATCTCGGGCGGATGCTTGTGTTTCTGTCCAAGCGCATAGATCCGGTGATTGTCTTCCGAATAGGTCCCTGACGCAGCGTCCTCGAACTCCGCGATCATGGCCTTGCCGCCCCCTGTATATCCTGAGACGGCCGAGACCACGACGGGCCACGAGGTCGGCACGAGCCATTTTGACACGAGCGGACGCAGGAGTGCGATCACGCCGGTTGGATAACAGCCCGGATTGGAAATGCGCCGTGAGGCCTGGATCGCCGCGCGCTGGCCCTTGTCCATCTCTGGGAAACCATAGGTCCAGCCATTGGCTACGCGATGCGCGGTGGAGGCATCAATGATTACCGTGTTCGGATTGGTGACGAGCGACACACCGAGCCGCGCCGCCTCATCCGGCAGGCACAGAATGACTGCATCGGAGGCATTCATCAGGCGCGCGCGCTCGGCATTGTCCTTGCGCTTGTCCGGATCGATCGACACCAGTTCGAGATCGGCACGGGCCCGCAGGCGCTCGGCAATCTGAAGGCCGGTCGTCCCGGCTTCGCCATCGATGAATACCTTGGGCAGCATAGCGAGTGTGTTCCAAATTCCGGACAAAATAAAACGGGCGCTCCGTCTCCGAAGCGCCCGCCTGAATAATCGTATTCGGTGTGCGGCCTAGCGCTTCGAGAACTGGAAGCTGCGGCGTGCTTTTGCACGGCCATACTTCTTCCGCTCGACGACGCGCGGGTCGCGGGTCATGAAGCCGAACGGTTTGAGGACAGCGCGCAGGCCCGGCTCGTAATTGACGAGGGCGCGCGACAGGCCGTGACGCACAGCGCCTGCCTGACCGGAGAGGCCGGAGCCCTTCACGGTTGCGATGATATCAAACTCGCCTTCGCGGCCGGCTTCGACCAGCGGCTGGGCAATCACCATGCGCAGCACAGGGCGCGCAAAATACTGTTCCTGGTCACGGCCATTGATCGTGATCTTGCCGGTACCCGGCTTGATCCAGACGCGGGCGACAGCCTCTTTCCGGCGGCCGGTGCCATAGGCGCGGCCCTGAGCGTCGATCTTCGGCTCAATAGGGGCGGCCGGAGCTTCAGCTTCCGTTGCGCCGGACATGGCGCCAAGATCCTGGAGGGAGTTTGCAGTGTCAGTCATGTTGATCAGGCCGCCTTGATGTTCTTGCGGTTCATGGCTTTGAAGTCGACAGCGTCGGGCTTCTGGGCCTCGTGTGGGTGATCCGCGCCGCCATAGACGTGCAGTTTCGAGAACTGCTTGCGGGCCAGCGGGCTTTCTTTCGGCATCATCCGCTTCACGGCGAGTTCAAGCGCGCGCTCAGGGAAACGACCGTTGAGGATTTTTTCCGGCGTCGTGGACTTGATGCCGCCCGGATAACCGGTGTGGCGGTAGTACACTTTGTCCGTCATCTTGCGACCGGTGAATTTCACCTTGTCGGCATTGATAATGACGACGTGATCGCCCGTATCGATATGGGGTGTAAAGTCAGCACGGTGCTTGCCGCGCAGGCGCTTGGCGACATATGAAGCAAGGCGTCCGACGACGACATCGGTCGCGTCGATCACGACCCAGTTGTGCTCTACGTTGGCTGGTGCGTTATAGGTTTTCATCGCTCTACTAAGAGCCTCTCGCTTTCGGAGTTCATGGAATGCAATTCAAGCGCTGGCGTTTAAGCGCCACTTCCCCGGTTGTCAACGCAGGGCTTGGCCTCACCCTGCTTTTTACAGCAGTTGGATGCTCGAAGAAAGCCGAAGCCCCCGAAGAGCAGGCGGCAGCCCCTGAAATTGCTGCAGGCGTGGAGCTTCCGGCCGTGTGGTCGACCCGCCCGCTTCAAGGCAAAGTCAACGCTGTGGCGCTGTCTGGCGGCCTCGGAGGCCTGCTGGCAATCGCTTATGAGCGCGGCGGCCTGCAATTATTCAACATGAATGGGGAGATTCTCGGCGAACCGGCCAATTTCCGGCTGACTGACCTCGCCAGCGGCCAAAGCGCCACCCTTGCGGGCAGCACGGTCACGATTTTCCCCGGAATCACCCGTGAGGGCCAGTTGAAGGCATATCTCTATGGAGAAGGCCTGCTTGCCCCGGCACAGGTCGACTTGCCTGTCCCGGATACAAGTTCGGTTGTGGGCGTGTGCTCAGGCCCGCTGCGTGTCAGCGGCATCATGCGGCTTGCCTACTGGACCTCGACCAATGACCGTGTGCTCCAGACCGGCATTGTCCGGGAAGAGAATGGCGAGTTCTCTTGGGATGCCGGCGAATCGACCTTCACCGATTTCGGCATCAAATCATGCGCCTATACGAGTGACACGCTGGTCGCCTCCCCGCGCGCAACCAGTGCCGCCTCGCTGTCCCGTGGGGACTTCGATGCCCTGCTCTCTATAGAGGATGGCAGCGGCCTTCAGGTCTCAACCGATCTCGGCATGACAAACAAGGATGTCAGCGTGCGCGATGGAATCACCGTCATCGCACCAGACACGCCCGATGCCATGGCCGCCATGGGCACGATGATGAATGGCGGCTATCCCGGCGGTGTGATCGTGATTGCGGGCGAAACCGGCCCCGACCAGCATCAGGCGGTTTTCGTCGATCCGAGCGCGCTTACGCTGGCAGGCTCGCGCTAGGCACGCCCCCGCGACCGCCAGACCAGCCTCATCGCTGCCAAAGTCACAATCACGCCAAGACCCTGATGAACCAAAGCAAGGTTCATCGGGGCGGCATGCACCAGAGTGAGGATTCCCCATACGGCCTGCAGGGTGACGAGTATGGCGAGCCAGCGGAAATCCTGGCGGAGCGGCGTGCGCCTGAACGCCCATGCTGACGCCAGCGATCCCGCCCAGATCAGGTATGCCAGAAGACGGTGGTTGAATTGCGTTGCGGCGCGTCCTTCAAACAGGCTCCGCACACCCAGCCCGTCTTCCAGATAGTGCGAGGGGACGAGTTCCCCGGCCATCAGCGGCCAGTCATTGTAGGACCGACCCGCATCAAGACCGGCGACCAGTGCCCCGGCTGCCATCTGGAGGAAAATCGCTATCAGAAGGAGTACGGCCACGGTCGGGACAAGGTTCGGCACCGCTGGCCGCGCTTTTGCGCCCAGATCGTGCCAGAGCCAGGTAACATAGGCGATGATGAGCAAGGCAATCATGAAATGCGTCATCAGCCGGTACGGCGCGACATCAACGCGTGTCGTTTCGCCAATGCCGCTCGCAACCATCCACCAGCCAATGGCCCCTTGCAGGCCGCCAAGACCGATCAGCGCAACCAGATGCCAGGTCAGACGCTTCGTCAGCCAGCGGCGAATAGCGAAGATGGCGAACCCCGCAACAGCGACAAGCCCGATCATGCGGCCAAAGAATCGATGCCCCCATTCCCACCAGAAAATCTTCTGGAATTCGGCCAGTGACATGCCCTTATTCACGAACTGGTATTCAGCGGTCTGCTGGTACTTCGCAAACTCCACCTGCCAGGCGCTTTCAGAGAGCGGCGGCAAAGCCCCGCTGACGGGATTCCATTCGGTAATGGACAGGCCGGAATCGGTCAGGCGTGTCGCCCCGCCTATCAGGATCATGGCATAGACCATCAGGCCGACAAGGATAAGCCAGCGACGGATCCAGATTGCGGGCGGGCTGATTTTTGACGTTTCACTCATGCGCGATACATGATCCAAGCAGACGCCCGTGCAAGATGCGGCAAAGTCGCATGTGCAGCTGAGAGACCGATCCATGAGCTATCCGACCAAGAAAATCGTCGCCAGCCTTATCCTGCTGAGCTTCATGGTCTGCTGGATCATCATGGTCGGCTCTGTCGCGCCAATGGTCTCGACCTGGCCCAAATGGGCGATGATGCTGTTCTATGTGTTTGCGGGAATCGGCTGGATCATTCCGTTCAAACCCATCTTCGCCTGGATGAATCGCGGCGCGCCGCCACAGGAAGACTAGTCTTCCGGCTTGTTCTTGGTGGCTTCCTTGAGACGCGCAAGCATGACGGCCGGATCATCCGGTGTGTCGGCCTCATCGGGCTCCGGATAATCATCCTCTTCTACCTCGTCGTCTTCGGTGACGCCGAGCGGAAGCTCACCCGCCTCGCCTGACATGCTTTCGAAGGCGTCTTCTTCATCCATCCCGGATTTGAGCCGGCCCAGAACCGTCTCGCCGCCGACGAGGGTCTGCCCCGGCCAGATCAGTTGGCCTGCATTGGCCGGGACGTAGACATCGCACCAGCCGCCGAGCCGCCGCTTTCCGAAAACACGTCCAAGGCGCATGATATCGCCTGTTTCAGCTTCCAGTTCCTGACGCGGTCCCAGACCGCCAGTGGCGATCCGGACCCCGACCTGCTGGGCCCGGCTCTCGAACAACAAATATGAGACCGCCAGCCCGTCTGCGTCGGGCCGCATGGCAAATGGGACAGAATGCTCGCCGTCTTCCGTGATGAGGCTCTCAAGACTGCCGGCAATCGGCGCGTAGAGCCGGTTGGTGGCGGCAGGAGATGAGGAAATCCGGATACGGGTCGTCGCCAAATCCGTCATCCGCATCTCACCGGGCGCATCCGTACGGGTCACCGAGACGACAACGCCATCACAGGGTGCCACTATGCCATTGGCGAGATCAGGCGCGACCCGGTTAGACCAGCGCGCGGCCATCAGCGCGGCGATCATGGCCGCAAAGCCGACCCAGAACAGGGGATCCCAGACCCAGCTCAACAACAGGCCAACCAGAAGACAGGCCAGCGCCGCTGCGACGCCTTCCCAATCCAGTCCGCCCGTCAACCAGGGGGTCGTTTTACGCTCAAGGTCTTCTGTCATGCCCGCCAGCTTTCTCTATTCCGCCGCGAGCGCAATCTCCGCGCTCTTGGCCTGCCTTTCCCACATATCAGCATATTTGCCGCCTTTTGCCAGCAAGTCTGCATGCGTTCCGCGTTCGATGATCCGACCGGCCTCAAGGACGATGATCTCGTCGGCGGATTTCACCGTCGACAAGCGGTGCGCCACCATGAGGGTGGTACGGCCCTCAGAGGCATCTTCAAGCGCGTCCTGCACAGCCTCTTCCGTTGCACTGTCGAGCGCGGACGTTGCCTCATCAAGCACGAGAATGGCGGGATCAGCCAGGATCACGCGCGCGATCCCTACCCGCTGTTTTTCCCCACCGGAGAGTTTCAGCCCGCGCTCTCCCACGCGGGTCGTCCAGCCTTCGGGAAGCGATTCGATGAAATCGAGCAATTGCGCCCGGCGCGCAGCATCGCGCAGCTCTTCATCACTCGCATCAGGACGAGCGTAAGCGATGTTGGACCGGATCGTGTCGTTGAACAGGACGACATCCTGAGGCACCAACCCCAGCGCCTTGCGAAGGGATTCCTGTGTCAGCGATCTCACATCCTGCCCATCGACCAGCACGCTGCCCTGATCGACATCATAGAAGCGGAACAGGAGCTTGAGCAGCGTTGACTTGCCCGCGCCGGATGTGCCCACGAAGGCGATCTTGCGGCCGGGCAACAGATCAAAGCTGACATCCTGCACGCCGACGGCCCGTCCCTCATGGTTGAAGCCGACATTGCGGAACTCGACATGACCAGTGGGCTTCGAGAGCGGCATGGCATCCGGCGCATCGGCCACTTCGGTTTTCATGGAGAGCAGCCCGTAGAGCTTTTCGAGGTCCACCGCGCCCTGCTTGATCTCGCGCCAGGCCCAACCGAGGATGTTCAGCGGCGCATAGAGCGACAGGAGCATCAGCATCACGGCCGTCAGGTCGCCGATGCGCATCGTGCCCTGAATGACGTTCCACGCGGACAGGACGAGCACCGCCAGCAAGCCGGCATTCATGACCACGGCCTGCGTCGCGTTCAGCACATACATGGACCGCACGGCATCGACGTAGCGATGGTTGTAATTGCGCATGGCATCATTGAAGCGGCCGGTCTCGCGGCGTTCGGCAGCGAAGGATTTCACCGTCTCGAAATTGGTCAGGATGTCCACCGATGTAGCCCGGAAATGCGTGTCGGCCTCATTCATGCGGCGGCGCTGGCGCACGCGCCATTCCGTGATGATGACCGTCGCAATGACATAGATGATGATCGTCTGGACCGCGATCAGGGACAGGCGATAATCATACGCCACGCCCAGCGCGATGGAGGCGAGCACCAGCCGCACGAAGGTCGGACCGATATTGAAGGCCAGGAACCGGATCAGATAGTCGATGGCGCTCGCGCCGCGTTCGATCACGCGGTTCAGCGCGCCGGTGCGCCGGGTCTGGTGGAAATTCAATGACAGCGACTGGGCATGGCCAAAGGCATCCACGCTGGCGATGCGTTGCGCATCCTGGCTGACCGGCGAGAACAGCCAGTCCCGCGCCTGAGGCAGCGCCGCTGCAAGAAAACGCACCCCGATGCCGACTGCCAGCCAATAGGCCGCCGCACCAAAGGCTGCGGCTTCCCCGCCTTCGGGGACAGCGCGGTTGATCGCGTGGCCCAGCAACAGGGGCGAGACAACTTCCAGAACGGATGCAGCGAGCGTCACCAGAATGGCGATCACCATGATTGGCCGCCATTTGGACAGCTCCGGCCGCGCCAGGAGCTTCAGGATACGCAGGATGGAAACACCGATCCCGCCATCGGCGCTCTCGATCTTGTCATGGTCTGCGGCGGCGGTGTGGGGATTCGTCATCGCCCGCATATGGTAACAAAATGACAGATCAGCAAACCCTGCATGTTGCGCTGGACCGCGAAACATCCTGAAATTGTCACTGGTGGAGTAATTGGAAGCCCTCATATAGGGCACACGATGCTCCCGAGGGAGGCAAGCTAGAAAGGCGAAATCCGCATGACGAAAATCAAGTCCATCTGCGTTTATTGCGGCGCGTCCGATGATGTCCTGCCGGGCTATATCAAGCTGGCAGAGGAACTCGGCCGGGACCTCGCGAAACGTGACATCCGTCTGGTCTATGGCGGCGGCGGCGTTGGCCTGATGGGCGCCTGCGCCCGCGCAGCGCATGAAGCGGCGGGAGATGTCCTCGGAATCATGCCGCGCTTCCTGCTCAGCAAGGAACGCATCTATGAGGACGTCGAGCATCGCATCGTCGATGACATGCATACACGCAAGCAGATGATGTATGAGGAGTCTGACGCCTTCATCGTGCTGCCGGGCGGCATTGGCACCCTGGAAGAAGCTGTCGAGATCCTGTCCTGGGCGCGGCTCGGCCTTCACGCCAAGCCGATGGCATTCCTTGACGAAGACGGTTTCTGGTCACCCTTCTTCGAACTGATGGAACATATCATCGACGGCAAGTTCACGCCGGAATCCTTCCGCGCATCCCTGGTCCACAGCGATACGCCGAAAAAGGCCATCGACGCCCTAATGGACAAGGTCATAGTCCTCGACAGCTAGGTCGAGGCCGTCGCTCAGCCCTGAAAGCCCTGAACGTCTTCCAGTGGCTTCTTGTTGAGGTCCATGCCCAGCGCCAGAACGATGGTCGAGGCGATGAAGATGGACGAATACGTCCCGATCAACACACCCCAGATCAGCGCAAAGCTCATCCCGCGCAGGACAGGCCCACCAAGAAAGAAGATGGCCAACAGGGCCAGCAGGGTCGTGCCAGATGTCAGCAAGGTACGCGACAGCGTGCCATTCAGGGCGAGGTCGATGACCTCCTTGTCGGGCATCTTCTTGTATTTGCGCTTCTCTTCCCGCACGCGGTCGAACACCACAACCGTGTCGTTCATCGAGTAACCAATGATCGTCAGCAGGGCCGCAATGGTGGTCAGGTTGAACTCCATCTGCAGGAAGGCAAACACGCCGAGCGTGATGATCACGTCATGCGCGAGCGCCGCCACGGCGCCGATCGAGAACTGCCATTCGAACCGGAACCAGATATAGACCAGCATCAGGACCAGCGCGGCGACCAGCGCCGTGATCCCGTCGCGAAACAGCTCCTGCGAGACTTTCGGGCCGACGGAATCGTTGCGAAGGATCTGGTCATCGGTGATGCCCAGGGTCTCTTTCAGCGTACCCGTTACCAATTCATTGGTCGCGCCGGTGGCGCGCTCCGCCTGCTCGCTGGCTGGCAAGGCCTGAAAGGCTTCGCCAAGCACGGACGCATCCGCTTCACCATATTTCACCACGACGATGCTGCGCGCATCTGTCCCGACCGCGCTGTTCACATCCGCATTGAGCGGCATGGCCTGACGCACGGCCTCAACGGTGACCGTGTCCGTCTGCTCCAGCTCCATCACGGTGCCGCCGGCAAAGTCGACGCCGAAATTGAGGCCACGGGTGGAAAGGAAGAACACCGACGCAGCAATCAGCAGCGACGACACGACCGCGCCGAACAGGCGAAGGTTCATGAAGCTCAGATTGGTCTTCTGGGGCCAGAATTTGAGTAGCATATCGTATCTCCTCCCGGGCCTAGACCGCGAGCTTCTTGGGACGGAAGGTTTTCAGCCACATGACCGTGAACCAGCGGGTCACGACGAAGGCGGTGAACACCGATGTGACGATACCGATGGCAAGGGTCACAGCGAAACCTTTCACCGGACCGGAGCCCAGAAGGTAAAGGATGATGGCCGCGATCAGCGTGGTGACGTTGGCGTCAAGAATGGTCGAGAAGGCGCGCTCGTAACCGGCTTGTACCGCCGTCATCGGAGAGCGCCCATTGCGTTGCTCCTCGCGGATACGCTCGAAGACAAGCACGTTGGCATCCACCGCCATACCGATGGTCAGGATGATGCCTGCAATGCCCGGCAGGGTCAGCGTGGCACCAAGGCCGGACAATGCACCAAGGATCAGCACGATGTTGGCCGCGAGCGACCCGACAGCGAAGCCGCCCATCAGCCCATAGGCAATGATCATGAAGATCGCGACAAGCGCGAGACCGATCATGGAGGCGCGTGTGCCGGCGCGAATGGAATCATGCCCCAGCGTCGCACTGACGGTGCGCTGGTCGAGGAACTGAACCTTGGCGGGCATTTCACCGGCCTCGATGATGGCAGCGAGATCCTGGGCCTCTTCCTGCGTGAACGAGCCGGTGATGCGGACGTTGCCGCCGGGGATCGGCTCATTGATGCGGGGGGCGGACATGATCACATCGTCCAGCACGATGGCGAAGGGCTTGCCGGAATTGTTGCGGGTGGTCTCATAGAATTTCCGCGCGCCATTGCTGTTCAGGCGGAAATTGATCTGAGGCCGGTTGCCTTCGTCGAAGCCTTGCGCGGCATTGGCGATATCGGCGCCCGTCACTTCTGGAATGTTGCGCACGAGAAGCGGCCCGGTCTCAGGGCCTTCCAGCAGGCGGTAGCCTGCGCGTGGCACGCCGGCCTGCGCCGAGGTAATGGCAGACGGGCTGTCATCCACGAGGTTGAAGGTCATCTTGCCGTCACGGCTGAGCAGATCCTTCAGGCGCTGCGGGTCAGGTTCGCCGGGCGCTTCAAGGATAATGCGGTCATTGCCCTGCGGCGTGATGGCGATTTCGGAGACACCATCCGGATCGACACGGCGGCGGACAATGGTCATCGTCTTGCCGAGCGCGTCCTTCATCAGCGCTTCTTCCGAGGCCGCCGGAACGGTCACGATGATGCGATCATTGCCGCGTTGTTCGATGTCGTAGGTTTTCGCGCCGCCAATGGCGCCTTCCACATTGCCGTTCAGCTTGCGGATGCGCCGCAGGGCTTCGTCCATCGGAAAATTGCCCTCGGCGTCAGGACGCGTCAGCGTGATTTCCAGTTGGCGACCCTTGACGTCCGGCAGATGGCCGATGCGTTCGGACGGCGAGACATTGGTGAGTGCGCTGCGCACATCCCCGGCAAACACTTCCAGACGGTTGGCAATCACCTCGTCCGGATCGATTTCCATCATCAGGTAGACGCCGCCCTGAAGGTCGAGCCCCAGATTGACGCCTTTCTTGGGCATGAAGCCCGGCGCGTCGTCCATGTTCACGACATTTGGCAGCGCCATCACGACGCCCCATGCCAATGTCAGGAGAACGAGCGCAACCTTCCAGGGTGGAAATTGAAGCATGCGGGAATCCTTGTCATCCGAAGGGCCGCAAGCGGGCCCTGCAGGCCCTTAATCGTTGGCGGCAACCGGCTGGTTCTTGCCACGGACGTCGATCACCATCTGCTTGATGATCTGCACGCGCACGCCTTCGGCCAGTTCGACCGTGAGTTCCTCGTCACCGGGCTTGGTGACTTTGCCGACGATACCGCCGGAGGTGACGATCGTGTCGCCCTTCTTGATGTTCTCGATCAGGGCCTTGTGCTTCTTCGAACGCTGTTGCTGCGGACGGATCAGCAGGAAGTAGAAGATCAGGATCAGCGGCAGGAACAGGAGCACCTGGCTCATGATGCTGGGGCCTGAAGCGCTCGGCGCGGCCTGCGCCAGAGCTGGCAGTGTTACAACAGCAGCGGCTGTCGTCAGCGTGGCTAGTCTGGTCAGCATTTGGTTATCTCCCATAGACCCCTGAAAATGTGATGCTCCTATAGCTGTGGGCAGGGACATTGGCAAACAAGCCCTGCAGATGAAACAAGTCAGCCTAGAGCGCCGCAGAGCGCCCCGCGGTCAGGGGCGGCAGATCATGGCACAGGCCGAGCCATTCAGTCGCGCCATCCGCCATCATACGGGCGATCTGTTGCCGGCCTTCATGCATCATCGGGGCGATGACCGATCCGCCGGCCCGAAGCTGGTCGAACAGGACTTGCGGCACTTCGTCCACCAGGCCCGTAAGCAGGATGCGGTCATAGGGCCCGCGCTCCGGCCAGCCGAGCAGGCCGTCGCCATGACGCACGGCGACATTATCGAGCCCGAGTTTCACGATTCGCTGGCGCGCATGATCCGTCAGCCGGTCATAGCGCTCCACACCAAACACATCGGCGGCGAGCCGGCCTGCCAGCGCGCCCGTATATCCGGCCCCCATGCCGATGAGCAGGAGACGCGCCTCACGCTGGCGACCGAGGCCAAGGGCCTGAAGCAATTGTCCGGTCGCCACAGGGCGCGGAATGATCTGGCCGCACGGGATCGGCAGCACGCAATCAGCGAAGGCAAGCTCCTTCAGTGCCGGATCGTCCACAAAGGCGCCGCGATCGACGGTTTCCATCGCCCGGAGCACCCCATCATCCGTGACCCCTTCCTGGCGCAGGCGCAGGACAAGTCGGGCAGCACGGAACGGGTCGACGATCAGTTCTTCCATAACTCCCGCAGCGTCCGGAGGAATACTTCATGCGTCAAGTCCACATGAAGCGGGGAGATGGAGACATAGCCGTCATAGATGGCGCGCAGATCGGTGCCCTCATCCGGTTTGGAGAGTTTGCCCTTGTACCCGACCCAGTAATAATCGTTGCCGCGCAGATCTTCGCGGCGGTCGGTATGGATGATCGATTCGTCGCGGAAGCCCTGACGGGTGATCTGGATCCCCTTCACGTCTTCCGGGTCGACGTCCGGGAAGTTCACGTTCATCACCGCGTCGCCGGGCCAGCCATGCTCGATCAGCGGCTTGATTGCCTTGCTGCCCCAGGCGCGGGCGGTGTCCCACGGCAGGGAGCCGCGCTCGCGGAAGCTCTGCGACTGGCTGAGCGCGATGGACGGAATGCCGAGCTGCATACCGAACAGCGCCGCCGCGATGGTTCCCGAGAAGCTGGTGTCTTCGGCAATGTTCTGGCCACGATTGACACCGGACAGCACAAGGTCCGGCTTTTCCGGCATGAGGTTGTGCGTCGCCAGCAGCACGCAGTCAGACGGCGTGCCCGCCACGGCCCAGGCCTTGTCGCCCACTTCGCGCGTGCGGATCGGATGGGTCAGCGAAATGGCGCGGCCCTTGCCGGACTGTTCTTCTTCCGGCGCGGCGATCCAGACATCGTCGGAGATTTCCCGCGCAATGTCTTCCAGCACCGCAAGGCCCGGCGCGTTGATGCCATCATCATTCGTCAGCAGGATTCTCATGCCGAAATCACCTCAAGCCCGCCCATGTATCCGCGCAGGGCTTCCGGGACGGTGATGGAGCCGTCTTCGTTCTGGTAGTTCTCGAGGATCGCGACCAGCGTACGGCCCACCGCGAGGCCGGAGCCGTTCAGCGTGTGGACGAATTCCGGTTTCGCGCCGGCTTCCGAGCGGTAGCGCGCGCTCATGCGACGCGCCTGATAGTCACCGCAATAGGAGCATGAGCTGATCTCGCGATAGGTGTCCTGGCTCGGCAGCCAGACTTCGAGGTCATAGGTCTTGCGCGCCCCTGCCCCCATGTCGCCCGCGCAGAGCAGCATCCGGCGAAATGGCAGGTCGAGCTTTTTCAGGATGGCCTCGGCGCATTCGGTCATGCGTTCCAGTTCGGCCAGCCCGTCTTCCTCATTCGCGACGACAGAGACCATCTCAACCTTGTTGAACTGGTGCAGGCGGATCATGCCTTTCGTGTCGCGCCCTGCGCTGCCAGCTTCCGAGCGGAAGCAGGGCGTGTGCGCGGTGAAGCGTTTGGGCAGTTCGCCGGGCTCGAGGATGCCGTCGCAGACAATGTTCGTCAGCGGAACTTCGGCGGTGGGGATGAGGTAAAATTTCGACTCGAGTTTCTCTACTTCAGCCAAAATTTCGGCGTGCTTCGCACCATACCGATCAATCAGGTATGCCATGGTTTTTGAATCGATACCCGTGACTTTGAACAAGTCTTCGTCGAACTTCGGCAACTGCCCTGTGCCCACGAGCGTCTGATCTTTGACCAGCAGCGGCGGCGAGCATTCCGTATACCCATGCTCTTCGGTCTGCACGTCCAGCATGAAGGCGGCCAGCGCGCGTTCCAGCCGGGCCAGCTTGCCCTTGAGCAGCACAAAACGCGCGCCGCTCATCTTGGCGGCCGTCTCGAAATCCATCATGCCGAGGGCTTCGCCGAGATCGGCGTGGTCTTTCACCTCGAAATCATAGGATTTGGGATCGCCCCAGCGGCCCTGCTCGACATTGCCATCTTCGTCCTGGCCCTCGGGCACTTCATCCAGCGGGATATTCGGCAGGCCATAGAGCAGATCGTCGAGCAGCTTGCGAGCAGCTTCTTCCTGCTCGCCGGCGGCCTCGATCGTGTCCTTGGCGTCGGCCACGATCTTGCGCAGGCGCTCGAACTCCGCCTCATCGCCGGAAGCCTTGGCCCGGCCGATCAGTTTGGAGGTCTCGTTGCGCAGCTTTTCCGCTTCCTGCTTGTCGGTCACAGCCGTGCGCAGGGCCGCGTCATGAGCGTGAATATCGTCCACAACATTGCCAAGCTCCGGCTTCTTCCGGTTCCAGGCGGCGCGGAAAGCCTCGGGGTTTTCGCGGATGGCGCGGATGTCGAACATGTGCGTGGTCCTGTCTGATCAGTCGGTCATTGCTCTAATCCGCGCCGGGCCAGCCTGCAACCGGGGGATATGCTTAGTCATTTTGGGAATCAGACCTTGGGGCCGCGCCCTGCGCAAGCGCTTGGGACTGCTCGGGGAAATCGCCGTGCGATTTCTTACTCCCTCGCAGCATCCTCTTCGGCCTGCTTCTTCTCGATCAGTTTGACGCACCAAATGGAGATTTCGTAGAGCATCAGGACCGGCACCGTCAGCAGGATCTGCGAAATCACGTCCGGCGGCGTGAAGAAGGCCGCAAAGCAGAGAATGCCGACAATGGCATATTTCCGCCCCTTGGCGAGCGCATCTGACGACACAATGCCGATCCGCCCCAGCAGGCTGAGGATCACAGGCAACTGGAACGACAGGCCGAAGGCCAGCATCAACGCCATCACCAGCGAGAGATATTCCGAAACGCGTGGCAGCAGCTTGATGCTCGCCACGGAGCTCTCGATATTCTCCTGAGAGATCGAGAAGCGCGCCAGCATGGGCAGCATCAGGAAATAGACAAAGGCCGCGCCCAGCGTGAACAATAGCGGCGCAAAGACCAGATACGGCCAGAACGCGCCCCGCTCGCTCTTGTAGAGACCCGGTGCCACGAACTGGTAGACCTGCCAGGCAACGACCGGGAAGGACAGGAAGATGCCTGCAAACACGGCCAGTTTCAGCTTGGCGAAGAAGAATTCCATCGGACCGGTAAAGATCAGCTCCAGCGGCGCGCCGCGAATGCCTTCGGCCACGCGGGCAAATGGCGCGAGCAGGAAGTCATAGATTGGCTCGGCAAAGAAGAAGCAGACAATCGAGGCCACCGACAGCGCCAGCAGCGCCTTGATAAGGCGCGCGCGCAGCTCCACCAGATGCTCCAGCAGCGGGGCCCGGCTGGACTCGACTTCATCATCGGTGAAGTCCGGCTGTTCATCCTTTGGCGGTACGGTATTCACGCGGCATCATCCCCCGGTTTCGGCGCGGCCGGCTGGGTGTCTGTCTCGGGCTTGGACTCAGGGGCGGTGTCAGGCTTTGGCGCGGCAGGCTTGGGCGAGGGATGCTTCTCCATGACCGCGGAGTTCACGTCTGCTTCAAAGGCCGTCAGATCGTCCTGCGCCTTCTTCATCGTGTTGTCTTTCTTGAGATCCTCGATTTCCTTGCGGAGTTCGTCGAGTTCGCTCTGGCGGGCAATATCCTCGAACGCGGCCTGGAATTCACGCGCCATGGCGCGGCCCTTGCCGACGAACTGGCCGACCCGGCGCATCATCATGGGCAGGTCCTTCGGGCCGACAATAATCAGCGCCGCAAGGCCCAACAGCAAGAGCTCGGAAAACCCGATTCCGGGCAGCATGCTAAGCGCCCTCCACTCGGCAGCTTATGACGAGGCCTTCGTCTCGTCTTTTTGGGGGGTGACGTTGACCATGTCGTCATTGTCGACGGATTTGGTCTCTTCCTCGTCCTTCAGGCCCTTGCGGAAGGCCCCGATGCCCTTGGCCATGTCGCCCATGATGGAAGAAATCCGGCCACGACCACCGAACAGGAGGAGCGCAACGACCACAACGATCAGCAATTGAATCCAGCTTGGCGACATGCCTCTCTCCTCGAAGAATTCCCTGAATATATACAGCAGCTCACGCTGGAACAATGGAACGAAGCTGCTAAAGAACAGCCATGCGTATCGCCACATGGAATGTCAACTCGATCAAGGCACGGCTTCCCACAGTGTTGGAAGTTCTCGACGCCATCAATTGCGACGTCGTCTGCCTTCAGGAAATCAAGTGCGAAACCGACGCGTTTCCCTATCTGGAACTGGAGGAACGCGGCTGGAACTGTGCCGTACTGGGCCAGAAAAGCTATAATGGCGTCGCCCTCCTCTCCAAGCACGAGATCGAGGATGTCACCAAGGGCCTGCCGACGATCGAGGACGATCAGGCGCGCTATATCGAGGCACTCGTGCTCAGCGAAACCCCAATACGCGTGGGCGGTCTGTACCTGCCGAATGGCAATCCGGCCCCCGGTCCGAAATACGACTACAAGATGGAATGGATGGACGCGCTGGAACAGCATGCGCGCAACCTGCTCAAGCAGGACGAGGCGTTCGTGCTGTACGGCGACTATAATTGCATCCCCACGCCGGAAGATTGCTGGGACGAAACCGTCTGGCAGAATGACGCGCTCGCCCTGCCCCAGACCCGCTCAGAATTCCGGAAATTGAAATATCTCGGCCTGGCAGATTCTTTTGAACTGACTGATGGACGAGCACATCAGTACACATTCTGGGATTATCAGGGCGGCGCCTTCAAGAAGGATCACGGCATCCGGATCGACCATTTGCTCTGCTCGCCGCAAGCTTGCGACAGGCTCCAATCGGTGGAGATCTATCGCAAGGCCCGCGAACTGGACAAACCATCAGACCATGTCCCGGTCATTGGCGTCTTCGAAGACTAGAGCCTAGTCGGCCCGGTCGATATCATCGGCCCATGCGGCCAGCCAGAACGTCGCTGCCTGCCAGTTGATCGCCACCTCGTTCAGCTCATACGCATCAACATGGTCTATATAGCATATCTGGGCATGGCCATCGCATTGATCGATGATGGCTCTTGAGGCCGGACCGGCCGGATCAGTGTTGTTCGGTCCGCCCGCCACGGCGCCCGGAGGCGGCAAAGGGAAGCCCTTGTACTGGGCACCAGCCCAATGACGGTGGTGCGGTGCCTTGAAGGCATTCTCGCCTTGGCCGGAGACATAGGAGATGTCGCGCGGATTGCGGCCGAGGATGTAGTCGAGCAGGTCGAGCGCACCGTCACGATATTTCACATCGCCCGACATATCATACGCCGTGCCGAGGATCAGGCCGCGATTGGCCAATGTGCCGATCGAGCCCCATGGCCAGATACCGCGATTGATCGGGATCTGGTAGCCTTCGAACCGGATCTGGGCGAGATAGGCGTCCGCCGTCTGCTGCACACCCGCGGCAGCTTCCTGCTTCAAGGTCTCATCTGGCGCGAACCGGGCCAGGGACAAAATGCCGAGCCCCTTCGTGGCCCCCCAATTGGGTTCCTTGAGACCGCTGACAGGCCATTGATCCAACTGCCCCTGATAGGTCTTCAGGTCTTCGGCATAGGCCGCCTCGCCGGTCGAGACATACATTTCAGCGGCGGCCCAGTAGAACTCGTCACGAATGTCCGTTGACCCGTAAGGCCCTGTGCCAGGGAAATTGTTGTAGGCATAAGCGTCCGGCACGCGCTGGGCCGCCGCATAAGCCCGCTTCGCCGCGGTCAGGCACTTATCTGCATACGCATCATCAACGCCCCGGAACACGCGAGCGCACTGAGCGCCAACGGCTGCGACATGCAAGGTCGCCGCCGTGGATGGCGCGAACAGCGCCCGCGCCCCGGTATTGTGATGAGGCATGACCGGCATGGCAGGCCATTCTATATTGCCGGATTTGTGATGAACCATGCCGGAGACATCGGCCATCTTCGGCGAGTCCGGTTGCCACTGGCCATCCATGTTGCCGCGGACAATGGCCGCTTGGGCGCCCGCTGGAGCCTGCATGCTCAGCATATAGTCGAGATTGTAGCGGGCCTCATCCAGAAGATCGTTCAGCCCGTTGCCGGATTCCGGAATATTCGCAGCGCCATCCTCAAATCCTGATGTGCCGCGCTCATAAGCGTTGAGCAGCGTCCAGACGCTGATGCCGCTATTGACGACATATTTGCTCTGGTCGCCGGCATCATACCAGCCGCCGCTGACATCCAGCTTGTAATCACAGCGCGGCCACTCGGCCTTGTAGAGATCCTTGCCGTGGAAGCAGGTCAGCGTTTCCTTTTCGTGCCCTGCCGGACGAGCCCATTGTTCACCACCGGCATATTCAGCCTCGATCGGGACGCCCGCGCGGTTGTGATAGAAATAGTTCAGCGTGTCATATTTCAGGTCCCGGAAGACGTCTTCTGCCACATTGAATGGGTGGCTCTTGCCGACCCCTTCGACTTCCAGAACCAAATTCGTGGCAGGCGTCTTCAAGGCGTCCGTCACCACGAGATGGACATTCGCGCCGGAGCCTTCATCAAAGCCGTAGGGAATGGTCCGGCCCTGCACGACCACGACCCCGTTGGGGGCAGTGATTTGCCATTGCAGGGATTCCGTCAGGTCGCTTTCCGCGACCCCTATGAAATTGTAGCCAGGCCGGATACCCGTCTGCGTTGCCCGGACCGGGCCTCGCGGTGCGTTGAAGGCGTTCAGGTATTCCTGCTGCTTCGGCGTGATAATATGCGCGCCGTTGGCCATTCCATCGTCTCCGGGAACGGTCACCGAAGAGCACCCGGACAACAAGACAGACGATACAATCGCTGCCAGACTTGTTTTGCGAAGCGTGAGCATGGATTTTTTCCCCATATTGCGCTGTCTGTGCGGCAGCAACTTGCAATATTAGGGCCAAATCCATTCGGCCGCGAGGCCTGCTCCGGTTCCGGCAGATTAGTTGACGGACCCGTAGTCCGCCCCGGCCTCGCTGAAGTAGGCACGCCAGAACGCCTTCACATCGGCCATAGGCAGATCATAAATCTGCCGGGGCACGATGCGCGCAACAACGTCGACCTCCTCCAGGCTCGGGCGCATGTCGGCCAGGTCGGACTCCAGATAGGCGTCATAATCGGCGCCGAGACGGTAGAAGCTGAACCCGTCCGAATGCTGCATCAGGTCCGACACCAGCACGATCCGGCGATTGGATTCGCCCGGCTGGAAATCGGCGCGGTCCGCAATCGAATAGACCGCCTCGACCAGCGGGGAGCTTGGCTGGCGCGTGTCCGTCAAGGCGGCTTCGACGTTCTCCAGCAAGGGCGCGTAGAACTGGGTCTGCCAGGTCTGCTCGATCATCTTCGGGTTCTGGAAGATCGGGTTTGCCTCAGCGGCGCTTCCCGAAGAACAGGCATAGTAAACGAGCTTCGGGTCATAAGGGCTTGCCGCATTCGGCGTCATGACGGTCAGCCGGCCATATTTCGGCAAGGCGCGGGCTTCGGCGTCCACGAATTCATAGACCCAGTCGAGGTCGTTCGGATTGAACGGATCCGACTGGTCAATCAGGATGATCGTGTGGGCCGGATCCTTGCGATCCGTACGGCAGCTGGTGTCAGCCATCAGGCTTGGCGGCTGGTTGAACGCCACGACGGCGAACAAGGCAAAGACTACCCCCAGCATCAGCGCGATCATTCCGCGCCAGAACCATGGGCCTCGGTCACTTCTGCGACGTGGCATCCCTTATGTCTCCTTCTAGGCCCGCCGAGCCTGGTCCACGGGAACGTGGGTAGCGCCCTTGGCATCGCGGACTTTGCCGATTTCGTCGGCAACTTTCTTCTCGATCGAGGACAGGCCTTTCTGGACCTGCTGGATGTGCTGTTCCAGCCATTCGCGGGTCTGGTTCAGCGCCTTGATGTTATTATCGATCGTGGCAATTGCCTTGTTCGCCTGATCCCGTTCCTTGGAATACTCGAATGGCGGCAATTGGGGTGTGACGATTTCGCTAAAGTATTCAGGGCATGGCGCCTGATCGCCGAGGCGGTCACGATTGGCATTACGCGCCCGGCGGTGGGCCTGGCGGTAAGCCACTTTCAGGCTGCGCTCCTGGTCCGCTGCGCGGGCCGCGATGGCAGAGGCATAGTCCCGGCGCGTTTCGAGCAGGTTCATGGCCTTCTCGATCTCACGCTTGGCCGTGACATGGCGCGATTGCTGGGTCTCGAACCAGAGGCGGCAGCTGGAGAAATACTCTGACAG
Source organism: uncultured Hyphomonadaceae bacterium (assembly GCA_913057945.1). Lineage (GTDB taxonomy): Bacteria > Pseudomonadota > Alphaproteobacteria > Caulobacterales > Hyphomonadaceae > Hyphomonas. The sequence goes on from CAJXOF010000007.1 coordinate 125,052, forward strand.
GTCATCGCGCACGCCATTGCGGACTTCCTGGCGGCGCTCATAGGCCTTGCGCTCTTTCCGCCAGACGCGGCCATAGCCCGGATAGCGATCGGAAATACGATCATAGCCCTCATAGATGGCAAGACCAAAGACAGCGAGCCCCATGAAGAGCAGGCCCAGGGCGAGGAAGCTTTCCAGACCGAAAATGTTCGGGAACATCGACATGAGGACGTCGCCCGGCGCAATCGAGAACATGGAGAATGTTCCGAGCGTGCCGGCGGCCGTGGCGGCTTGCAGGCCCGTCTCAACGGCGTCCCGGAAATGCGCAACGAAGAAGTTCAGGAAGATGCCGGCAAGGACAAAAATCATCGCGACCGCGCCGCCCATGATCTTGGCCGGCAGGGCGGGATGGTTCAGGTATCGCAGGCCGAAGAAGCCCGCGATCACGCCGAACACGACATTCACCGACGACACGCCAAAGGCGATCATCAGGCCGCCCATCAGGCCGTTGGCCTGCGCATCCTTGAACAGGAGCGCGTTGAAGCCGCCTTCGAGGATCATGATGAAGATCAGGATGGCGACGGCCTGCTCGACATTCTTCTTGATGTCAGGCGTGCGGTCGCCGATCCGGTCGCCGTGACGCAGCTTGAATTGCTGAAGCTCGATGATCGCCGCGGAATGGGTTTCCTTGGCATCGTGCACATCATCCAGCTCGTAATGCCGGTATTCGTTCTCTTCAGACTTGATCGCTTCGCGCAGTTGGTCCGGATAGATGTCGATCGGCGTGTAGTCGCTGATATAATTGCGGACTGTCGCGGCCGTCGTGGTCAGCCATGTGCCGAGACCGCGGCGCACATCTTCTGCGCGTTCAGCGATCTGCTGCTCGCATTCGCTCCACTGGTCAGGGGTTGCCGCATCAGAGGCCGGCAGGCCGTCGCGGCCATCCTTCTTGGCGGTGACCTTGGTGAACTGGCGGTTCAGCCCCAGATACCCCTGGGCGCGCTTGCCCTTCAGCCCGTGATCGGAAAGATCGTTGCGGATTTCCAGCGACTTGATTTTACTCTGGCATCCAACATCCGCGCCCCAGCGCACAGCATTCTTCGACATGCTACATCCTCTTAACAGCTCAAGGCTTTTCATTAACTTTCGCGAGGATGCGGTGGCTTGGTTACTGAAGCGTGAAAGCTGGCGCAGTAAGTGTGGATCGTAATGTTTTTACATGCGTTGGTGCTTGCCGCTCGGCTCACGAAAATGTAACAGAATAACTATGAGCGCCCGGCATCACCGCACATACCGACTGGCCTTCCTCGCAGCCCTGTTCGTTTTCGTTCAGGCGCTGGCGCTGAGCCATGCTGCGGCACATGCCGATAAGCCGCACGACCATTACGGCGTCACCTGTGATCTGACGGCTGTGGCGCATGTGCAAATCGTGTTGCCGGATGTACTGGCCAGCCCGTTTGTGTTTCCGGTTGAGACTGCAGTCACCGAACCGTACTTCTCGCAACCCCTCTGGATTCGTCCGCCCGGCCGCGCGCCGCCGCCGCGAAGTCCGCCTTCCCCTCAGCAATAGCGACTGATCCTGCCGTCTGCGGGCGGCGTTCCCTATTGTCTGAAGGACTCCCAGAACATGAAATCCCATATCTCCCGCCGCGCTGTTGCGGCCTCGCTCCTGCTGGGCGCAAGTCCGCTTGCTCTCGCTCAGGAAGCCCCTGCCACCCTTGAAACCGTGATTGTCACCGGGGTTGGTCCCCAGCGCGAAACCGATGAAATGATCGGCAACGCTTCCGCCATCAATCGCGATGAACTGATCCAGAAACTCTCCGGAACGCTCGGCGATACGCTCGCCGGGGAGCCCGGCGTATCGACCACATTCTTCGGCCAGGGCGCGAGTCGCCCGGTCCTGCGCGGTCTTGGCGCCGAGCGTGTGCTGGTGCTGACCAATGGGATCGGCGCGATTGATGCCTCCGCCGCCTCGCCCGACCACCAGGTTGCCACGGATGGGATCGATGCGGAGAAGATCGAGATACTCAGGGGCCCGGCGGCGCTGGCCTATGGCGGCCAGGCCATTGGGGGCGTGGTCAATGTGATCGACGGCCTGATCGTGGAAGACCTGCCCGAGCGCGCCATCTCGTTCGATGGGCTCGCCGCCAGCAGCAGTGTCAGCGAAGGCACGGAAGCCGCCGGCAAGGCGCGCTTTTCGACCGGGCCTTTCGTCCTGACATTGTCAGCCTCGACGCGCGACTTTGGCGACTATGACATTCCGGGCTTTGCCGAATCCTCTGCTGCCCGCGCTGCCGAAGAGGCCGAGCATGAAGCGGAAGGCGAGGAAGAGCACGAGGAGCACGAAGAAGTCCGCGACACGATGGAGAACTCTTTCCTTCAGACCGATACTTATGCGGCCGGGCTGTCCTGGGTCGGTGAGGATGCGTTCTTCGGCGTTGGCATCCGGCAGCAGAATTCCAGCTATGGCCTTCCCGGCCACGAGCATCATGAAGAAGAGGAAGAACCAGGCGCCGAAGAAGAGGAAGCACATGAAGAGGAATTCCCGTTCATCGACCTTGAACAGACCCGCTATGATATTCGCGGCGGGATGAATCTGGATATCGGGCTCTTCACGAAGATCGCCGGCAATCTCTCGGTCGCTGACTATGAACACACCGAATTCGAAGCGCCAGGCGAACCGGGGACGATCTATTCGACCGAAGGCACCGAGGGCCGCTTCGAACTCGGCCATGCGTTCGGGAATTTCGCGGGCGCGACCGGCCTCCAATTCCTGGACAAGGACCTCGGCTCGGAAGGCGAGGAATCCTTCCTGACACCGACCTCCACGAAAAATGTGGGCGTGTTCCACTACGAAACGCTGGAACTGGAAGACCAGTCCGGGCTTGAAGGCGGCCTCCGGTTCGACCGAACGGAGCTGGATAATGCGGTTCAGGGCGAGCAGAGCTTTGACCTGTTCAGTGCATCCCTCGGGGCGCACAAGCATTGGAGTTCCGGCTGGTTCGCCGGCCTGCAGCTTGGCTATACCGAACGCGCCCCGAATGAGAGCGAATTGTTCGCCGACGGAGCGCACCTCGCGACCAGCCAGTACGAAGTCGGCAATATTGATCTCGACAAGGAAAGCGGCACCAATCTCGAAGCGACCCTGCGGTGGGAGAATGACCGGTTCAGCCTGGGCGGCAATGTCTATTACACGGACTTTGATGGCTTCATTTACCTGACACCCGGCACCGTTGATGAGGGCGGCACGGCGGTTGATGAGCTGGACGGCTTCCCGATCTATCTGTTCCTGCAACAGGGCGCCCAGTTCACCGGCGCGGAAATCCAGGGCGAGGCCCGGTTCCCGGAAGGCCTGATGGGCGCAGACTGGACCACGACGGCCAGTCTCGATTTTGTGGACGGGGAATTGGAGGATGGCAGCAATGTGCCTTACCTGCCCCCGCTGACCTTCCACGCCTCGCTGGATGCCGATTGGGGCCTCTGGTCGGCTGGATGGACGCTCACGGCGACCGCAGACCAGGACGATCCCGGCGCTGGTAATCTGCCGACGGACGGCTACGTCACCACCGGCCTTCGCGCCGCCATCGACCTCGCCGAGGCGGGCTATGGCCAGGACGGCACGCAGCTCTTCGTGGAAGGGCGCAATCTGACCGATGAGGAAGTGCGCTATGCCACGTCTGTCCTGAAGGATGCCGTCCCGGCGCCGGGCCGGAACATCCGTGTGGGCATCAGGGTGGCGTTCTAGTCAGGCCAGCACCCACAGGCGGCCTGGTTTGCGAATCCGCGATCAGGCCGTTTCCTGCCCCAGGAAGGCAGACAGGATGGCCTGGTCGACGACCGTGCGCACATGCAGCGGCTCGAACGGTTTCGGAATCAGGTAGGAAGGCTCGTCATCCTGCCCCTGGAGCAGCATTTCCGGATAGGCCGTGATGTAGATGACCGGCACCTCGCGGTTCATCTTGCTGAAGATTTCCTTCACCGCATCAATGCCGACCGATCCATCCGCCAGACGCAGATCCGACAGGATCAGGCCAAACTCGCTTTCCTCGGCCAGCTTGACCGCTTCGGTCTGGGTCGTTGCGACGCCGACCACATTGTGTCCGGCTTCCTTCACGATCTGGGAGAGCTGGTAGGAAATCATCGATTCATCCTCGATGATCAGGACCGACGTGCTGACCTCATTGGCGATGGCCGATTCCGCGGTGCGCAGCATCTCTTCAACGTCCGAGATGCCCACCGACAAGATCCGGGCAGCCTCTTGAACAGAGAAGCCTTCGACAACCGTCAACAACAGCGACCGACGCTGGAGCGTGGTCATGGCGTTCAATATCTTTGCGATCCCGGTCTCGTCCGTCAGCGTCGACACACGCTTTCTGATCGACTTGTCGAGTTCGGCAAACAAATCCGCTTTCTGGAATTTCAGGTCCGGGGCAACAGAAATCCTGAAAATGAGCGACTCGATCATGTCTTCCACGGCTTCATCGCCGTTTTGCTGCTCTCCCATCAGTCCGCGGGCATAGCGACGCAGATAAGGTAGCTCAGAAGATATCAAGTCCGAGAGCATTTCGCTCTTGCCCCCTATGAGAATTCATTTGTTTCGGCCACGCGATGGCCCGCTCACCGACACCATCGTGTTCGGCACAAATGCATAACCAAACCTTAAGGACAATATCCGCCGGCAAAGTCAAAAACTTCCCGCCTGAGGGGAATTATTAGCAGTTTTTCTCCACTTGTGTAGTAATCACAGCAGAATACAAGCCTGTGCAATCGTCTGCATTGCCCCGTAAGATTTACATGACAATCGCGTGTTGATGCGCAAACGACGCCTCCACTACCGCGCCAATCTGTTGCAGATACAACAGAAAGCACCTCCCGATATCCGGCCCGAACTTCCCGCTGGCGCAGGTTTTCGCAGCTGGAACTGTTATTCACACGCTCTTTCGGTCAGGCGGGCCGGATTAATTCCATCCGGTAGCCCTCCGGTCTGGGGCCATTTTCCAGGGTCGCCCCGATCTGGCTGGCTGAAGCCTTCATGATGCGCTTGCCCAGACCGGCCATGGAGGTCTCGTCAGGGGCCGCCTGCACAGGCGCGCCGCCATTGTCCTCGCAGACGACTTTCAGGGTGCCGTCTTCCTGCATGGCGCCGGTAATCAGGACCTGTCCGGCCTCGCCATCCGCAAATGCGTGCTTGATCGAGTTGGCGGCAAACTCGCTCACGATCACCGCAAGGGAGCTGGCGACCAAGGTCGATATGGCCACCGGCTCCGCCTCACACCTGATGCTGACATGCTCCGGCGCGGAATCCTGTAGCAGGCCGGTAATGCGGGTGAGGAACTCATCCATCATGACCGCATCATCCAGAGGCGAGTCATGCAACATCTCGTGGAGCGCCGCGGTCGCCTCGATCCGCCGGCCGATCGTATCGAAAGCGTCCGTCATATCCGCTCCGCGCCGCACGCGCCCCTGATAGATGCGCACCAGGGAGGCGACGGACTGCAGCGAGTTCTTGACCCTGTGGTCCATCTCGTCACGCAGGACCCTCTGGGTCTTCAGGGCCAGTCTCAGGTCGAGTTCCCGCATCACCTGGCGCGCCAGGGTGCGCAGGGCTTTCTTCTGGAAATCGTTGAGCGCGTTCGGTTTGGTATCGAGCACGCACAACGTTCCGATAGGCAGGCCATTCGGGGCCCTGAGCAGCGCGCCGGCATAGAAGCGCAGGCCATCGGCCGGTGTGCAAAGCTCATTGTCCGCCGTGCGGGGGTCCTTGTGGGTATCGTTGATCTCGACAAAATCGGCGCTGAGAATGACATGCGAACAGATCGACGTGGCCAACGGCGTTTCACGCGCACCGATGCCGACCTCGGCCTTGAACCATTGCCGGTCTTCGTCGATCAGATTGACCACCGAAATCGGTACATTGCAGAGCGTGGAGGCGAGTTCGACAATCTCGTCGAATTCGGATTCCCGCGGCGTATCGAGAATATCATATTTGCGGAGGGTCTCGAGCCGGAGCGCTTGGTCTGGGTGCGGGGCGGCTTTCATACAGGCAGTATTCCACTCTGAAGGATTTGTGTGTCACCCCCAGTATAAACGAAGTTTAATAAAAAAAGGAAACCGGCAATGCCATCCCATGACCAGGGCCGGGAGCGAGGGGGCCATGACGCCAACAGACGCGACGCCCGTCAAGGCGCTTGGTGGGAAGCGAATTTCGTAAAAAATCTGCTCTGCTCAGGGGTCCGGCAGCGGCAGGCCCTGAGCCGCGCCTGCCCTGCAGAAAGGGAGGAAACCGGCGAGCGCGTTCGCACACAGGGCGAAACGCCCCGGCCTGCGCCGGTGGGAGGGCAGATGAAGGAGGTGCGGAAACTCCCCTGCCAGCGCGGCGCGCAAGGCGCGGGAAGGCGTGTGCGTGAACGGACGGGTCTGCGGCGCCCGGCCGGAGAGATCATCCGACAGGGACAGGATGTTCACCCTGCCCCGCGCGTCCACCCCCCACAGCATTTGCGAGCCCGGCCCGCCCGCGCGGCGGAACCACGCCTTCAGGCGCTGAATGCGCCAGAAGATCAGCGGCCAGACCGGGTAGAGATACCAGGGCAGGTTCTGAATCGGGGAGAACAGCGAACAATCCATCGCCGCGCAGTATACCTCCGCCCACAGAGGGGGAGGACAAGTTTATTTTTGGGGTAATGGGCGCGGCAGGATGGGGCGCGTTTGAGGGGGGATAGGGCTGCGCTCCGTCAGAACCCCATCTTGTCATCCCGGAAAATTCGCAGGATTTATCCGCGACCCAGACGGGGGTTTGACCGCAACCAGCTATCCTTCGACTTCGCTCAGGATGAGTCCCTCAAGCATTGCACCCCTATAGCGCTCATGCTGAGCGCCGTCGAAGCATCCGCGCGGGCTGGTGCGCGCGGCTCAGCCGGAGGCGCGAAACCTCACCTCATGGAAGTGCCTTACATTCGCTCCAATGCGCGCCTATCTGAGTCCTACGCCGCTGCGCCATTCCGGGCGCACCTGTCCGGCGAGCTCCTTCTGTACTGACTGTTTCAGCCCGCGTCGCAAACGCGCGCTGCTCTGCCCGGATCGCCGGCGCCCGGTTTCCTGCGCCGCACCAAATGGCGCAAGCCAAAGGAGACCCTCATGGCCAAAGGTCAGAAGAAATCGAACAAGGAAATCCGCAAGCCGAAAGCGGAAAAGCCCAAGACCAATGCGTCGAACCCGACGCTGAAAGCCGACTCCATGCTGGGCGTCGAGAAGAAGAAGCGCTGAGGCCGCCGCCACAGGCTAGAATGAGCGAGGGCCGGGCGTATCCCCACGCCTGCCCTCGTGCGCTCATAGGGCTCAGCCGGTGCGGCCATCCACGCGCCAGTCCGGGAAGCGGCGGGCTGTGCCAGCGAACATGAGGCAGACTTCATTGCCCGCCGGGTCGCGCAGCCGTGCCTCGCGCCATCCTCAGGATTCGTCGGTCGGTTCGCTGTCAAAGATGAGGCCCTGCGCTTTCAACTCTTCGACATGGGTATCCAGCGCGTCGGCGGACGGATGGTCAAAATAGATCACCGTGCCGGAGCCCACAGACGCACTGACCGTCGCACTGACCGTATGGAGCGACAGGGTTGCGCCGCTGCCATCCGCGCTTTCGAACCGGGCATAGCGCGGCGGCGCCTCCACGATCTGGACCATGCCCAGCGCCTCATAGAAAGCGACGCTGGCGGAGTAATCGAGGCAGGGAATGGTAATCTGATTGAGGATCATGGACGGGCCTTTCTTGCACGGAGTTCGTGAGCGGCCTGTCTTGTAATTGCTCAAGTTAGGGTGAGGTCAAGGGCGTGCTGCCGGGATCATCATCTTTCGACTCGAGATGGGCCGACATACGCCGCAAGCACGGAGCGCTCATGCTGAGCGACGTCGAAGCAAGGGCGCGGGCTATGAAAACTGGGTCCCGGATATTTGCTGGGCAAATTCCGGGATGACAGGAATGGGATATATATTGGGGCGCCTCAAGGCGACGCTGATATCCACCGCTGAAAAGCAACAATCTGGTGGGTATCGCTTTGCTCAACCCACCCTACTGTGCCGATGCCAGCCCGCCCCTAAAGCGGAATATTATCGTGCTTCTTCCAGGGGTTTTCCAGCTGCTTGTTGGCCAGGGCCCGGAGGGATTTGGCGATGCGGCGGCGAGTTGAGTGCGGCATGATGATGTCGTCGATATAGCCCTTGCGCGCGGCGACGTAGGGGTTCGCGAAATTGTCCTCATACATCTTGGTGTGCGCCGCGATCTTTTCCTCATCGCCGAGGTCTTTGCGGAAGATGATCTCGACCGCGCCCTTGGCGCCCATCACGGCGATCTCAGCCGTTGGCCAGGCATAGTTCACATCGCCGCGCAGATGCTTGGAGCTCATCACGTCATACGCGCCGCCATAGGCCTTGCGGGTGATGACGGTGACCTTTGGCACGGTGGCCTCGGCATAGGCGAACAGCAGCTTGGCGCCATGCTTGATGAGGCCGCCATATTCCTGCTTGGTGCCCGGCATGAAGCCCGGCACGTCCACGAAGGTGACGACCGGAATGTTGAAACAGTCGCAGAAGCGGACGAAGCGCGACGCCTTGCGGGAGGCGTCAATATCCAGCACGCCGGCCAGCGTCATCGGCTGGTTGGCGACAAAGCCCACGGTCGCGCCTTCGATGCGGCCGAACCCGCAGAGGATGTTGGCGCCGAATTTCGGGCTGATCTCGAAGAAGTCGCCCTCGTCGGCCACTTTCTCGATCAGCTCGCGCATGTCGTAAGGCGAGTTCGGGTTGGGCGGGATCAGCGTGTCGAGGCTCTCATCCACGCGCTCGGCGGAATCATAGACCGTGCGGACCGGCGGGTCTTCACGGTTCGATCCGGGCAAGAAGTCGATCAGGCGGCGCATCTGGACCAGCGCCTCGATGTCGTTCTCGAACGCGCCATCAACCACGCCGGACTTCGCCGCATGGACGGACGCCCCGCCGAGGCTCTCATGGGTGACTTCCTCATTGGTGACAGTCTTCACCACGTCAGGGCCGGTCACATACATGTAGGACGTGTCCTTCACCATGAAGATGAAGTCGGTCAGGGCCGGCGAATAGACGTCGCCGCCTGCGCACGGGCCCATGATGACGGAGATTTGTGGGATCACGCCGGATGAGAGGACGTTCTCCATGAAGATGTCGGCATAACCGGCAAGGCTGTCGACGCCCTCCTGGATGCGCGCGCCGCCTGCATCGAAGATGCCGACAACCGGCGCGCCATTCATCACGGCGGCCTTCTGGACCTTCACGATCTTGGCGGCATGGGTCTTCGACAGCGAGCCGCCGAAAACGGTGAAATCCTTGGAGAAGACATAGACGAGGCGGCCATTGATGGTGCCCTGGCCGGTGACGACGCCGTCGCCGGGGATCTTCTGCTCATCCATGCCGAAATCGGAGCACTGGTGCTCGACGAACATGTCGTACTCTTCGAAGCTGCCTTCATCGAGCAGCACTTCGATGCGCTCGCGGGCGCTGAGCTTGCCTTTGGCGTGCTGGCGTTCGATTCTTGCGGCACCACCGCCCTGACGGGCCTCTTCGCGTTTGGCTTCCAGCGCTTCGATCACGTCCTTCATGGGGCTCTCCCGGCCTTCTGTTTCTGTTTGCTCCCCCGTGATTATACGGCAGCGCAGCAAAGGCAAGTGCGGCGTTAGGCCCTTGAAAAGGAAAACCTTGCTGGCACGCAGGGTGACGTCGCGTCCGCTTTCGATGCGCGCAGGCTCAATTCGGTTTCAGGGCGTTCAGGCCCGTTTCAGCGCGTTTCAGGCTGTTTCAGCCTCAGCCGAGGCCGACCAGCCAGGTTTCGAGCGCTTTCGCCTCGATGCGGCGAAGGGCCGTGGCGGCTTTTGCCTCCTCATCCTCGCCCCAATGCTCGGCCTGCCAGGCCTCATCAATGCGGGCGACCTCGAAAGCGTCGGTCGCCGTCAGCTCGCCCTCGACCACAGACATAGCCAGGACGGCCGAACCAAACAGGCCGCATCCAAACAGGAGGCCCGTCAGGGCGAAATCTTCGAGCCCGAGGGCGTAGTTGCGCGCAGCCTCCAGCGAGGCATCCGGCTGGGGCGAGGCGATGATGCCTTCGACCGGCACGAGGATGACGTCCAGCGCCTGCCCGGCCCAGGCGCGCAGCGGCGCCCAATGGGCCTCTTCCAGCTCGGCCAGTTCCTCAGGCTCCTCGGCGATGTGACAGACCAGATCGGTCTCGCAATAGCGGGCCAGTTCGTCGGCCATCTCGTAGCGGATTTCCGGGGTGCGATCGATCGCGACATTGGCGAGGCGCGTCAAATGCATCGACATCAGGTCGATTTCAGCGTCCTGCGCGTTCCATTCGGCCGCGATGGCCTTGGCCAGCTTTTCGGTCGGCAGCTTCAGGGCGACGCGCGCCGGGGTCTTGATGGAGCGGCCATCCAGTTCCACGGTCCAGCCGCCGGGGATCTGCTCCGGCTTGGCGGTCTCGTAAAAGCGTTTCGGCTTCGGCGTCTCTTCGGTCTCGGTCTCGTCAGTCATGGCCGGGCATGTACGCCCATGAGGGCGGGTTTCCAAGAGGGGAAGTGCTACAGGGCCGGCTCGAAGGCCAGCAGGCTTTTCTGGAGCGTGTCGAACTCATGGTGGATTTCGTGGGCGCCGACTTCTTCGAGTTCGTGCGCGGCGCCGAAGCCCCAGCTGACGCCGTGGGTGTAGACGCCCGCCGCGCGGCCCATGGAAATGTCGTGGATCGCATCACCGATCATCAGGCTTTCATGCGGCGCGCAGCCGAGCGCACCCATTGCCTGTTCCACCATATGCGGATGCGGCTTGCCGGGGCCGTCATCGGCGCACCAGACCGTGTCGAAGAAAGGCTCGATGGCGTGCGCGTCGAACAGGCTGCGGATGCCCTTATGGGTCTTGCCGGTCGCCATGGCGATCAGCCAGCCTTCGGAGCGCAGCATTTCCAGCGTTTCCAACGCGCCATCATAGAGGGGCTGGGTAAAGTCCGGCCGCGCGCGGGCGCGAACCCAGCACTCACGGTAATTATTGACCAGCCGGTCGATCTCCGCGGCAGTGACCTCCGGCGCGAGCTGGCCACAGGCTTCGTGCAGGCTGAGCCCGACAATGCGGCGCGTCGCATCATATTCCGGCGGCGTCAGGGCCGACAGGGTGAAGGCTTCCACCATGATTTCATGGATGGAGGTGCGGCTGTCGACAAGCGTTCCGTCCACGTCCCAAATGGCGAGTTTCAGTCCCGACATCAGAGGAACGGTGCCAGCGGGTCCTTGCCCGCCTCCTGTTCAAGAAATCCGAGGGATTCAAATGTCTGCTTCATGTGCGGCGGCAGTGGCGCGACGATCTTGATCGGCTTGCCATTCTGGCGCGGAATGATCAGGCTGCGCGCATGAAGATGCATGCCGGGCGCAAGACCTTGCGGCACTTCGCGGCGGGACTGGTATTTGAAATCGCCAAGGATGGACGTGTTCATTTCCAGCATGTGGAAGCGCAGCTGGTGCATACGGCCGGTCTCCGGCTTCAGTGCGACCCAGGCGGCCTTCTGGCCCGCCGTGGAAATCACCGCATAATCCGTGATCGAATGACGCGCGCCCTCGACGCCCTGCGCGGAGCGAAACATGCGCTCGCGGTCAGCGTCGCGGCGGCCCCGCGCTTTCGGATGGATGACGCGGTAGCCGTCTTCCTCATTCTCGTCCTCGATCCCCTTCACCATCCAGCAGCGGATCTGTCCGAAGGGCGGGTTCGGCACGCCAACGGTGATGGCCCAATAGACCTTGCTCATGTCGCGGCTGCGGAATTTCTCTGACAGCTGCGCAGCGGCCTTCGGATATTTGGCGAGCAGCAGCACGCCGCTTGTATCCTTGTCGAGCCGATGCACGAGGACGGGGCGATGCTCGCCATCGCCGAGCGCGGCCAGCATGCCATCAATATGGCGGCCCTGCCCTGACCCGCCCTGCACAGCGATGCCGGCGGGTTTGTTGATGGCAATCATCTCGTCGTCTTCATACAGGATGAGATCGCGGATGAATTGCCGGTCTTCCTCGGAGACACGCTCGGCCTTTTTCTGGGCCGGGCGGGTCGCGTCGGCATCCATGATCGGCAGGCGCACCTGCTGGCCGGTCTCAAGGCGCGTATTGGCCTTGGCGCGCGAGCCATCGACGCGGATCTGCCCCGTGCGGAGCATCTTCTCGATCTGGCCCTGGGTGACCGGCACGCGGCGCTTGACCCAGCGATCAAGACGGGTGCCGGATTCCTTGTCAGAAACCGTTTCAGTTACAATCTGGCCGCTCATGCGAATACCTTCCGGGCAATCCAAAGTCCTATGAACAGCGCGATCACGCCCAGTACCAATGAGAGCCCCGCATAGATCGCCGCCTTTGCTGTGTCGCCGCGGCGCAGGAATTCCGCTACTTCCAGCGAAAACGCCGAGAAGGTGGTGAAACCGCCGAGCAAGCCCGTCGCCAGGAACAGCCGGGTCGTCTGGTGCAGCCCTTCGGCCTTGAGTGCCAGCCACCCCACCAGCAGGCCCATCAGCAGGCTGCCCAGCAGATTGACGGCAAATGTGCCGTGCGGCCAGCCTGCCGGCAGGTGGCGCACGGCCAAAAGGCCGACCCCATGCCGGAGCGATGCGCCAATGGCGCCGCCTGCTGCAACTGCGAGAAATCCGTTCATGGCGGCCTTCTAGCTTCAACCGGCCCGCTTAGCCAGTGCCGCATGACTCTGGCGAGGAAACGATTGCAGCTTGACTAACGGCCCCGGACCCGCCGAATGTTAGCGCTAAAATAACAAGCATTCGAGGGAGCCAATTATGAAAAACCGTCTCGCGGCGAGCCTAGCCAGTCTTGTTCTCTGCATGGGGTCGGCAGCGGCCCAGGCCACACTTGATGTAGATCTGGACGCCCCCACCGAAACCATCGCACCCGAAATCTATGGCCAGTTCCTAGAGCATGTTGGCACCCAGCCCTATGGCGGGATCTGGGTGGGCAACGGCAGCGACATCCCCAACACCGATGGCATTCGCGACGATGTCTTCGACGCCCTGAAAGCCCTGAACGTGCCGGTCGTGCGCTGGCCGGGCGGGTGCTTTGCCGATCTCTATCATTGGCGCGATGGCATCGGCCCTCAGTCCGACCGTCCGGCACGGGTCAACATGGTCTGGGGCGGCACGCCGGAAAGTAATGAATTCGGCACGCATGAATTCTTCGACTTCGCCGAACGGCTGGGCGCGAAGACCTACCTCAATCTGAACCTGGGCACGGGCACTGCCAAGGAAGGCGCCGACTGGCTGGAATATATCACGGCCGAAACGGGAGACCGCGCCGAAGAACGCCGCGCAAATGGCCACGATACGCCCTGGACGGTGGACTATCTGTCCATTGGCAATGAGACGTGGGGCTGCGGCGGCGCGCTCACGGCGGGCACCTATGCCGATCTCTATGCGCAATTTGCGAGCTTTGCGAAAACGGCGGGCGACCAGCCGGTGCGCATCATCTCCGGCGCGCATGACGCGAACCCGGAATATGCCGACACAATTCTCGAACATCCCTACATTGATGACCTGGCCGAAGGCATCTCGCTGCATGTCTACACCCTGCCCACCGGCGACTGGGGGAAGAAAGGTGCCGCGACCGGCTTCCCGGAGGCGGAATGGGCCTCGACGATGCAGCGCACCCTGCGCATGGCGGAGGTGATCGAGGACCAGAAGGCCATCCTTGAGAAACACGACCTGCCTGCCGACGCATTCGGCCTGTATGTGGATGAGTGGGGCATGTGGGTGGACCAGGACGAGGCGACTAATCCCCCCGCGCTATACCAGCAGGGCAGCATTCGCGACGCCATCGTCGCCGGCCTGAACCTCAACCTGTTCCACGCGCATGCCGATGTCGTGAAGATGACGAACATCGCCCAGATGGTGAACGTCCTGCAAGCGATGATCCTGACCGACGGGCCGGACATGGTGCTGACGCCGACCTATCATGTGTTCGACATGTACAAGCCTTTCATGGGCGCCGAAGCGCTTGAAATGAGTATTCAGTCACCGGACTATGTGTTGGAAGATGTCACGGTTCCGGCCATCAGCGCCAGCGCCGCGCGGACGGATGACGGCCGGATCGTGCTGGCCCTGGTGAATGCGTCCGCCCATGACAATCACCTGGTCGATGCAAGCGCTTTCGGTGCCAGCAAGGCCACCGGTCGTATCCTGCATGGGGAAGAGATGGATTCCCACAATACGTTCGACGCGCCGGACCGGGTTCAGCCGGCCCCATATATCGTGGACGGCACCGCCGACGATCTCGTCCTCTCCATTCCGGCGCGCTCGGTCGTGGTGGTGACACTCGACTAGGGCCCGTAGGAAATCGCCGCTGCGCCCTCTTGCGCAGGGGCGATTTCAGGCTCAAATACTCCAGCTGATGCGGGTGTAGCTCAATGGTAGAGCAGCAGCTTCCCAAGCTGACGACGAGAGTTCGATTCTCTTCACCCGCTCCAAGAAAAAAGCCGGCCCCGTGGGGACCGGCTTTTTTGTATCTGGGCAGGGATGCGCGGCCTAGAACAGTGAGACCGCAGGCCCCTTGAGCGTGTAGCGATCCTTGCCGAGTGCCATGTCGATGGTCAAATAGCCGGACTGGCCCTTCAGTTCGCTGGCCGGCACGCTATCGCCGATCCCCTGCGCAAGCACGTTGCCGGACGTGGAGACGACCGACCAGCCAAGCGGCTCCGCGCGGGATTCCGCAAAGACGGCCTTGAGGTCAGTCTTGCCGTTCATCTGCATCGGCACCGGGGCCTGCAGCTTCCCCTCAACACGGGAGAACAGCTGGACCAAATAGATCCGGCCATTGGCGCGCACAGCCGCCATACCGGTATGGTCGAACTCGCCGCGCTTGAGATTGGCCTTGTTGGCGGGGTCTGCCATCAGGGCACGATAGGCTTGTTCAGGCGTAGCCGAGTCATCCACGATGGCCATGTTGGCACCGAAGGCCCCCATCAGGTGGGTGCGATCCAGCAGGCGGACCCGGTCGAGATGACTGCGTCCTTCCATGTCCTCGTGGGACACATAGCCCCGCACAGCCATGTCATAGGCATGGATACGCGCGGCTTCGTTCAGCGTTGCGAGGGTTTCAAGGCGCGCCTTGCCAGCGTCGCTGCGGTCAGCGGCCGTGAACTGGCTAAGCTGGCCTTGCATGAACGTATCCGGCGTGACGCCGTTGAGGCCTTCAAAACAGGCTTCAGTTTCAGTCTGGAATGCAGCAGGCTGCAGGCCGAGACCATCCGACAGGTCACATGCCTGTTGGGCATTCGCAGTCAGTCCCAGCGCCGCAAGCGCCAGAGCGGAGATTGACATATATCTGTATTGCTTCTGTAACATAAGTGTCACAATACGATGTGTGACAGATTTGCGTCAAGTAATGACACGTTTACGTAGCTTATCCGTAGGCTGCTCAGAATCGCCCTACCCGAAGACCTTGCAATTACTCAGTATCCGGCTGGCACGCCCGCAAACCCGCCACAGGGATCACGGTCTCCCAACCTCCATCATTCAGTAGCTTGATGCGTCCAGCTGAGATTTTTTGCCCGCCTTCTACCCTCTCTCCCGGCGTGATTCGCAGGGACATCGTCTCCCCTTCGAGGGTCGTGTAGTCCATTTCCGTCATGAACTGTCCGAACAATGTCCCGCCCTGACGCACCAGCGCCATGGTCTGCTGGGTTTCAGACAGCAGGGTTTCAGCCGTCTGGCTGCCCGCCTTCGAGAAGTAGACGAAGCGGCGCGGCGAGCCCTGGGTCCACAGGAACAGGGCGCACTCGCCATCCGCGAGATCCTGCGCCGGCAGGCTGCCGGCCTCCGGAACATCCGGCGCTGGCGGAACAGGCCGCGTCTTGTCGCCGCTCGCGCACGCTGCCAGCAGCAGCGCCCCCGCCAGGATCGCAAATACCTGCCTCATGGCCTTGTCTCCATTCTGTTCACGGATCGCGTATAGACCAGAGCGCCATTCCGATCAGAAAAGCCCGCCGCCAGCAAGGCGCCGCGCAATTCATCATCAAAATTGGTCAGCTCCAACTCAACCCCATTCTGTGCACCGGCATTGAGCACAATGCGTGTGCCGTCCCCCGCATCCCCCGTGAGGTGTGCGGTCAACTGGTTGTCCGTGCAGGTCAGCGGACCGCTCAGGACAGGCCAGTCCCGGTCAAACGACGCCGCGGCGAGGCGGGCCACATCGCTCGTCACGACGCCCGCCGCCGCGGCGCACCGGTTGCCAGACAGTTTCACAGAGCCATTCGAGACACGGAGACTGCTGCCCAGCTGCGAGATGACTGGATCGACACCCACCTGTTCGGTCAACGGAATATTGAGAGACACTTCATCCGCCAGAATAGATGACCCGGAAGCCCTGATCCTGCCCCGACCCTGGCCGAACGGCCCGCTCCACGACACGTCATGCGATGGGGCGCCCGTCACGAGGCGCAGAAAATCGGAGTCGAGATTGACCGCACCGAGCGGTTTGCCGCGCCATGACAGGCCGGTGACCTGACCATGCCAAACCGAACCGCGCGCCTGCTGCCAGCTGATCCCGCGATCCGCGACACCGGACTGGCGCAAGGCAAAGGATAGCGGCGTAAAGGCGATCAGGCCACCAATCAACGTGATGACGAAGAGAGCGACAAAAAGAAATCCTGTCCGCATCATGACCCGCCTCCAGCGAACTCAAAACTTGCCCGGACATAGCCGGCATCCTCTGCAAACATGGTCACGCGTTCGGGCACAGCGCCATAGCGCAGATCCGCATCGGCCAGCCAGGCATAGACCAGCGTGGGGACCGTCCGCTCAAACTGCAGGATCAGTCGGCCATCATCTGCAGTCTGCAACCGCGACACGGACAAGCCTCTCGCATTGGCAAGCTGGAGCAAGTCCGACCGCAAATTCTGACTGGACGCGCGGGGGCCATTGGCGCCGGCGACGCGCGCCGATTGCGATGTGAGCTCCGCCGAGACCACGTCGAGCTGTCGGCTGGCAGCTTCCAGAGCCAATTTCGAGTCCGCCTTTGCAGCCATCAGGGGCCGCACGATCCCGAATTGCAGCAAAGCCACAATCACGAGCAGGAGCGCAACGCCGATCAGCCCCTGCTCCCGTCCGGTGCGGCTGTTCCAGTATCCCATCATGAGCGGCCTCCAATCGACAGATCGCCCACGACCCGTCCATCCTCAAGGCGTGTGTCGCCCAGACTGACCTTCAGGCCGGTGGCCTCGACGGCCGTCTTCAGATCCAGATCTGTCCCAAAAGCCGGATATGTCAGTGTGGCGCGAAGCTCGCCGATGGCGCGGTCATAGCGCAAGCTGACCAAATTCGCTCCGCTGACACTCTCCACCGCCCCGTAAAGCGCGGCACTGGTCTGCTGGAAGCTGGGCGCGGCGACGCCAGTCGCCGCCCCGGTGCGGGATCGCAAGGCCGCGGCGGGATTGGACGGCACCGGGGTGCCAGGGAAAGCGGCCGCATATTGCGCGCGGGATTCCGCGTCGAGCGCCGCCGTCAAATTCTTCATCGTGTGCACCGAGAGCGCGGTCTGCGCGCCCCATGCCACAAACAGGGTGGCGGCAAGCGCTGCGGGCAAGCGAAACTGTTTCAGTGAAAGGCCGGCTTCCGAGGCGCGGGCATACACTCCCTGTCGAAGGTCGGTCAGGCGCGGTGCCGCATCGGCCCAGAGCGCCAACTCGGTCAGGGATTCTGCGCGGCGCAGAGTAGCGTTCACATCCGCACCCTTCAGGAGCGCCGCCATGACATCACTCGGCCAGCCATTGTCTAACGCCACCGGCCGTCCTTCGACGGTCAGCAATTGGTAGCGACCGAAGTCGATCCGGTCAGTTGGCGGCAACAGGGACAAATCCGGCACAATTCGGGCCGATCCGAGTCCGGCAGCCTCAAGCTGGCCCAGCCAATGCTGCATGACTGCGTGCGACACGGCATAGACCATCCGGACTCCTGAATCGTCCTGATCCGCAGATACGGCAACGTGAACAGACTCGACCGGCATGGCGAGATCATCCTCGATCGCGAAGGTCGCAAGACGCGTCAGCTCAACCGGCCGCCGGGCCGCCGCGCGCACCCGGTGCGCCGTCACATCGGTTCCGGGAACGAAGACGACAACATCCGCGCCAGACGGAATGCCAGCGCCCTCCGGCACGGGCTCAAGGCCGGACGGACCGCTCTGCACGAACCGCCAGCTGCCGCCGTCCCTCGGGATTTCCGTGTAAAGTCTCGGGCGCATCAGCCAGATCTCCTGTTTGAGCCCTGTAGGACATAAAAGCCATCGGTGCCACGCCCATAGGTCGCATCAATGCGAATGGTGCCCGTGTCGGAAGTCACTGAAATGGCAGCCCCAATCTGCGCGGACCGTATCGACAGAGCGCTGTCCCGGCGCAGTTCCGGGGCGATACTGGCCACATCCCGCGACAGGAGGAATTCGCCGACATTCAGCCAGCCTCCTTCCGGGCGCGACAGGATCAGCTGTTCGGCTTCGCTGGTGGACAATTCGTCGGAGAAGCGCGCTGCCAGCAGCGGCGCCTCATCCGCCGTCAGCGTGTTGATGTTCAAGGGTGCATCATCCGATCTTGAGCGGACGCAAACCAGGCTCGAAATCTCGTTCATCACATCCGGGGTGAAGCCATCAATCGCGCGCAGGTCGCTGATAGAGACGAGCCTCTGTCCCGGTGTCCTATGGGGTATTGTCCGGCCTCGGTATGCGCCGTCTTCAGCGCCGGAGGCACGGGGACTGGTATCCGCGTCCATCCAGTCTGACAGCGCATCTACCAGATGTTGCGCCTCGCTGCTGAACAGGCCGGCGCCCTCAAGCATCCGGTGGAGCTGGTCCGGGGACACGCTCCCGGCAAAGGCTTCATTATCCCCCAGCGAAAGCGCATTCAGATTCAGGCAGTTCGTAGCCTCGTAAAACTGGACCGAAATCGTCCCGCGCGCATACGAAAACACAATCGGCTCACGGAACAATGGGGAGTCCGTCGTCAAGGCCCCGTCCGTCTTCGCCAGGGCCTCGTTCACGATTGTCTCGCCCACCGACAAGGCACCGCGCGTCGCCCAGAAACTGTCGGCCCGGCTGGCCGAGACCCGCGAGACGCTGACGGACCGCGCCAGCGCATCGGTGGCCGCGAGCGCCGCCGTCGACATCAGGACGATGATGAGCAACACGCTGAGCAGGGTTGCCCCGCGCTCGTGACCGGAAGGGTGCGGGCGCCTCATCCTGTGCCCCCCACAAGGAAAAGCTGACGCAGTTCGTCGCCTTCTCCGAACACAAAGGTCAGCTCGACCAGATCCGGCAATGTGTCTGACTGGCCCGGCCAGTCCAGTTGCCAGCTGGTGCCGGTCAGGAAGCGCAGGCCGACACTGTCGAGACCTTCGGCCATGACGCGATCAGCATAGGGCGTGTCGTAGACCGGGTCTGGCCGCAGCCAGGCGCGGCGAACAAGGCTTCCGTCGGCCAGGAAGTATTCCACCCGTTGCAGGTCACCCCGCGGCTCGACATGACCGGGATTGATCCAGCCGGCCCGGGTGAAGGCCAGCAATGGCTCCAGCGTGGAGACCCCGCCGCTGAAGGCCTTGGGAGCATCGAGCCCATTGGGCGGTTGGGTCAGGCGCAATGTGGCATTGGCAAGGTCATCCCGCAGCAGGCTATGGGCCGCATCCTGATCGCGAACCAACTCGGTGCGGGCCTCTACCATCTGGCCGGATCGCAATGTCTGGATCAACAGGGTCGACCCCGCCACCATTAGCAGTGAGGTCACCGCGAGCGCGACCAGCATTTCGATCAAGGTGAACCCGGCCGACTTGGTCATGATGTCGCCACCCGCATCAGGGTCTGGCGGTGCACGAGTTGCTGGCCTGTTTCAGCATCGCCTATCGTGACAGACACGGAAAACAGGCCCTCCCGGTCAGTGGCGCTGATCGTGCGCGTCCAGGTCAGCCTGCGTCCGCGCTGCGTGCTCTCACCGGTGTTCACGCCCGGCGGAATGGCACCGGGGCGGACGAGCGCCTCGGCCATCAGATTGTCAGCTTCGACAGTGGCAAGGAAACGCTGGCCCACATGGCGCGCGCCAACAAGGGTTTCGTTCCCGAGGTGCGCCAGCGACATGGCGGCAATACTGAACACACCGAGCGCGACCAGCACTTCGACCAGCGTGAAGCCTTGCTGTGAACGCGGGGACATCATGTCAGCGCTCCACTTCAATCATGCCGGACGAAGACACGGTCAGGACACGCTGATCTGTCCCTTCCGCGAGGGTCAGGGTCTTCGCGGTAACGATGCCCGTTGGGTCAGCGATGATCTCTGGCCAGTCCTTCGTGTCTTTCGGCGCGCTGGAGACGGATATCTTCAAGAGAGGTGGCAGTGCATGGCTTGTGCGGGGCAAGGGGATCCACCGACTGCCGCGCCAGGCCTGCGCCACATACTCATCTTCCTCCAGGCGGATAGCGCGTACCTCACCGGAGGCAATGGCTTCGTCTGCCAGGCGATCTATCGCCAGCTCCAGCCGCGCCACCTCCCGGTCAAGCCGGGACGGCTGGCGGGGCAGCGTCATGACGATCGCGGCGCTGGCCAGCGCCAGGATGAAGAGCGCAACCAGAACCTCAACCAGAGACATGCCGGATTGAGAGGACAGGATTGGCGTCATCAGCTAGCGGGGTCCCAGTTCCCGATATCGTCGTCCGTGCCGGCCTGTCCGTCCGGCCCGGTGGAGAACACGTCATAGGCGCTGCCCGACCGGGTGCCGGGATAAGCGTATTCGTATTCATTACCCCAGGGATCGGTCCGCATACGTTTGATGTAGCCGCCGGGGCGGTACTGCGCGGCCTGTGCGCCGGTGGGCGCCGTACTCAGCGCGGCCAGGCCCTGTTCGCCGGACGGATAGCCGTACATGTCGAGATTATACATATCGAGCGCGCTTTCGAGCGCGGCAATGTCGGAATGCGCCTTGCCGATACGGGACTGGTCGGTCGCCGGGGCAACATTGATGACGATCAGCGTGGCAAGCAGGCCCATGATGAAAACCACCACCATGAGTTCCACGAGCGAGAAGCCCGCCGTCTTGCGGCGCTTTTCCTCAGGGGTGCGGGGCGTGACTAAGGGCATGACGACCTCCTATCCGATAGCGAGAGTGTTGAGTTGCAGGATCGGCAACATGACCGACAGGACGATAAGGCCAACCAGCCCGCCGAGGACCACGATGATCAGCGGCTCCAGCAGCGACAGGAGCGTGGACGACCCGGTTTCGAATTCATTGTCGAGGAAATCCGCCGCGCGGGTCATCATGCCCGGAATGTCCCGGCCAGCCTCGCCGCTGGAGACCATGTGCACCATCATGGGCGGGAAGACACCGGTGGCTTTCAGCGCGCCGGCAAAGGAGCCCCCTTCGCGCACGCGTTCGGCAATCTGGTCTGCAGCCTCACTGAAGACCAGATTTCCGGAGGCGCCCCTGGCTCCGCTCAATGCTTCGAGGACGGTTGCCCCTGAACCGGAGAGCGTCGCGAAAACACGCGCGAACCGGCCCGCACAGACGGTTCGGTTCAACGGGCCGACAATAGGCAGGTTCAAACTGTAGCGATCAATTGCGCGGCGCACCGCGGGGACCCTGACAGCGCGGACCATGGCGAAGACCAGGGTTGCGAGCGCCAGGGCGATCAGAATGCCATGTGACTGCAGGGTCTCGGACAGGCCGATCACGATACGGGTGATCAGTGGCAAGTCTGCGTCAAACAGGTCGAATTGCTCGACAAGGCGCGGCACGACAAACAACATCATGGCGATGATCATGCCGATAGCCATGATGCCCAGAACGGCGGGATAGATCAGCGCCGCCTGAACCTTCTGGCGCAATTGGTAACTGCGCTCCAGATAGGTCGCGAGCCGCTCCATCACATCGCCCAGACGACCGGACAATTCACCGGCGGAAACGACCGACCGCACCAGCGGCGGGAAGGCTTTCGGTGCCACCGACATGGCATCCGCGAGGCGGGCCCCTTCGGTCACTTCGGTCTTGATCGCGTGGAGTACACGTTGGGTCTGGGGCGTCGCCGCATCCTCAGCGGCGGCGGCAAGGGCCTGCTCGACCGGAAGGCCCGACTGCAGGAGCACGGATAATTGCCGCACCAGAAGGACGCGCTGCTTTTCGCCGATCCGGCCGCTGATCCGGCTGGTCCGGGCGGATTGCTCGCTGACGGGAATGACATCCAGCGCCATGAGATCGCGCAGGCGCAATTCGCGGCGGGCCGAGCGCGGGCTTTCGGCGGAAATGATCCCTTTCTGGCGCCTGCCATGATCATCGACGGCGACATACTCGAATGCCGGCATCACCCACCTCCCTTGCGGCTGACGCGGAGCACTTCAGCCGGGCTGGTTTCCTGTGAGACGACATAGCGCCGCGCATTGTCGATCAGCCGATCATGCCCGGCAAACGCGGCTTCGTCGATCCGGTGCTCGCTGGCCTCGGACCCGAGCAGTTCGCGAATATTGCTGTCCACGACCAGAAGTTCATAGATACCGATCCGGCCATCAAAGCCGGTATTGCTACACGAGAAGCAGCCATTCGGCTCGCCCACCATGACGGTGTCGCCCGCGGCGAAACCGAGAGCGTCAAGTTCCACCGCAGTGGCCGGACGCTCCGTCTTGCAATTCGGGCAGAGGCGGCGCACGAGGCGTTGCGCCATCACCGCCCGGAGTGTGGACGCGAGCAAATAGGCCTCGACGCCCATATCGCGCAGACGTGTGATTGCTCCGGCAGCGCTGTTCGTGTGGAGCGTGGACAAAGCGAGACGGCCTGTAGATGCGAACTCAAAGGCGACTTCAGCTGTTTCGGAATCGCGGATCTCGCCGACCATGACGACATTCGGATCTTGACGCAGAATGGAGCGGAGCGTCGCCGCGAAGGTCAGGCCGACCTTGTGATCCATCTGGGTCTGGCTGATGCCCGGCAGGCCGTACTCGACCGGGTCTTCCAGGGTCATGATATTATCGCGGCCATTGTTCAGGCGCGAGAGTGACGCATAGAGCGTCGTCGTCTTGCCCGAGCCGACCGGTCCGGTGACAAGGATCACGCCATTTGGCTGGGCCAGTGCATCGGAGAAACGCGCCAGCGTGTCAGCATCCATGCCGAGTTCCGGCAGGCCGACCAGCGCGTTCTTGGTGTCGAGCAGACGCAGCACAACCCGCTCCCCATACCGGGTGGGGAGTGTCGCCACACGCACATCAATGGATCGTCCGCCCACAGAGAGCGAAATCCGGCCATCCTGCGGGAGGCGCTTTTCAGCGATGTCGAGCCGCGCCATGACCTTGATCCGCGACAAGATGGGCGCGGCCAGCTTGCGCGGCGGGGTCAGCACTTCTACCAAGTCGCCATCAATCCGGTAGCGGATCGAGAGATGGTTTTCGAACGGATCGATATGGATGTCGGACGCGCGCCGCTTAATGGCTTCGTGGATCAGGCCGTTGATCAGGCGGATCACCGGCGCGTCATCCTGCCCGTCGAGCAAGTCTGCGGCTTTCGGAATATCGTCGATCAGGCTCTCCAGACCGCCCCGGCTCTCCACGGCGGCATCGACGTCATCATCCGCCATCGGGCCAGACGCAAAGGCCTCGGCCAGCAACCGGTCATAAGAGTCCTTGTCCAGCGACTCCAGGGCAAACACGCTGCCCAGCGCGCGTCGTGCCTCCACCAGCGCCAGCGGGTCTGCGCCCTGACGGACAGCCACGGTCAACTGGTCCCGTCCGGGCAGGACGACCAGCCCCTTCTCCTTGGCGAAGGCGTATGTGAATTGCGTCGAGGCGAAATCGGTCGGCGTCATTGCGGCGGCGGGCTTCCCAGCACTTCTGTGATGAAATTGTCGATGGAGGATGTGTCACTCCCCTCCCCGTCCCAGAGTTCTTCGGCGCGAATGTAATTATATGAGCGAGACGTCACCAAGCGGGCCCCGGCGCGATCGCGAACGATTGTCGGGCGAATGAAGACCATCAAATTCCTCCGCCCCAGCGACTTGCCTTCGGTGCGGAACAGGCGACCCGCAACCGGAATATCCCCTAGCAGCGGCACCTTCTCATTGGAGAAGGCTTCGGTCTGCTCAATAAGTCCGCCAAGCACAATGATCTCGCCATCATCTGCAATCACGCTGGTGTTAATCTCACGCGTATTGAGAACGATGTCCGTAACGCCTGCCGTGATGGCGCCCGCGACGTTGGATACCGTCTGGCTTATCTGCATACGGATGGTATTGTCATTGGAGACGCGAGGCGTAACGGTAAGTCCGACACCAACATCCATCCGGTCCACGGTCGTGAAGGCATTCGTATTGTCATCCCCCAGCACTTGGCCGGTCGTGATGGGCACATTTTGTCCAACCAGGAGCGACGAGGTACCATTGTCGAGCGTCATGTTGAATGGTTTCGAGAGGATGCGGGAATTTGTATCCGCTTCCACCGCCGTCAGGACCGCCCCAAACAGCGTATCCCCGTCCTGCCCGCCAACCCCGACGCTGAGCCCCGTCAGGCCCAGCAGGGAATTCAATGCGGCAGTGGTCAACGCATCATTTACCGAGCTGTCTTCCCCATCCGAAAATGGCGTATCCCTGCTGATCGCACCTGCCAGCGTCAGCAGGTTCGGGGCCGAGGCCGAGAAGTTTGTCGTGGCGAAGGGAACCGAACTGCTGCCCGTGCCCGAGAGCAGGAATTGCAGCCCGAGTTGGCGCGCCGTGTCGTCCGACATTTCCACAATGATGGCCTCAACCAGAACTTGGGCGCGTCGGCGGTCAAGGTCGCCAATGACCCGCTCCAGGCTGAGCAGGGTTTCCGGCGCCGCGCTGATGACCAGCGAATTGGTGGAATCATGGTGGGCAATCGTGGTCGCCTCATTCGCATCCGCGAGTCCACGGCGCTTGTCGATCGCGAAGGCCACCTGTTGCAGGATCGGCACCACATCGGCCGCATCCGCATTGTTGAGCGGGACGACCCGGATCGTATCCTGAAGACGGTCGCGGCCATCAAGATCCGCCGTCACCAGTTTGGCCCGCTCAACGGCTGCCGGATCGCCGCGCAGGATCAGGGCATTGCCGGCCTCGGACGCAATGGCCTTGAAATTGGATTTGTAGGCGTCTTCGCCGGCAGTGGTGTTCAGCGAGGTCAGGATATTCGCGACTTCCGTGGCGGACGTGTTGGCCAGTTGGATGGTTTCGGTCACCGAAGGGTCGGCATCAATCTTCTCGACCATGCTGCGCAGGCGCGGAATGTTGGAGGCGTAATCCACCACGACCAGCGTGTTCGACTGGGCATTGGCAATCACCTGCCCCTGCTCGTCAATCACCGGCTTGAGCATCTTCGCTGCTTCGAGCGCGTTCAGATGCTGGAGGCTGAAGATTTCGGTGGTGAAGGCATTCGATCCGTAGGCCCCCATGCCCGCTTCGCCCACCGCGCTCTGCTCCGGCACGATGCGATACGTCGCCTTGCCAGCCGGAACCGCCGTAAATCCGTGCACGCGCAAGGATGACAGGAACACATCGAACACCTGCTCGCGTGTCAGGGGCGTGGTGGAGGATACGGTGATCCGCTTGGTGCGTGCCTCGGGATGCACGACAAACGTGTACCCCGTCACCGTCGACACGTCCGCGATCAGGGCCGACAACTCGACATCCTCGAAATTCAGGATGTGCCGCGCCGTATCCGCCGGTGTCTCATTGGCCAGGGCAAAGGCTGATGGAGACGCTGCGAGGATCGCCGTTGCCGACAAGAGGGTTTTCAAATTCATGTCTATCGGGCCTCCTCGGGCGCGAGGGTATGGTCAATTGTCTTTCCATCCCGGTCGATCTTCAGGCGAACGGGATTTGGATCGGAGAATTTCCGGGCTAGCTCTGCCGGAGGAACATCATGGATGTCTGCGCCATCGAGGCCCACGACAACATCGCCGGGCTGGAGACCCGCGCGGGTCATCACGTCAGCGTCACCCCGGGAGCCAATACGATAGCCGATGAATTCCTGGCCATGATGGACCGGATCAATCGTGATGCTGGACATCAGGTCGGCCCGGGCGATCCGGGCGCTGCTAGAGCCTGAGGAAGTATTGCTGCTCTCGGGGTCAGGCTGGCCGGGCGTGGTCAGGACCGATAGCAAACCGGCGCCGCCTTCCATCATCAGGGCTTCGGTCTGCCCGCCCTTACGGAGTGTGACACGGTCCCCATAGATACGGTGAAGGGTAACCCCCTCAAGGATTGCCTCGCCGGGCGAATAGGCGGCGGTCCGGTTGTCAGGCGTGGTAATCAAAGCGATCCCGCCCGCCTCTTCAGAAGAAGCCCGTACACCCCGCAGCTTGAGGTTGAGACTGGTTTCAGGCGCATCCGGGATGTCTGCCACGATGGCGGAGGCCGCCCCGAACGGGTTTTCATGGAGGAGCCGCGACGTATCAACGGAAATGCTGGCAGCAATACCTTGCGGCGGTTGCGCGACAGCGCGGACCGGGATGTCCGGAGAGACCGCCCCGCCCGGCTCAACCGCTAGCCAGACAAGCTTGGCCGTCGCTAGCCCGATGCCCACGACCAGGGCGACCTCAATCACGCGCAAGGCAGGCCCGACGCTACGCCGAGCAAAAACCGCAAGAGATTCAAGCCGCTCAGTCAATGTCATGCCCCTCGAACGAGGGTTTCCCCTAAGCCAACAGGTCCGCGACGACAATGGCCTCGGACCTGCAATTGATGTTATGCAATATCAGAGCCGAAGCTAGAACATGCGTTTCAGGCCAATACTGAAAATGGTTCCCTGCTCGTACGTATCGACATCCACGCGGTCACCGCCGCGCTCCTGATAAGCTTCATAGTCTTCCTGAAGCAGGTTTTCGATATTGAGAGAGAATTCATATTGGCCGGTGCCCGACTGGAAACGCTTGTTCCAGACAAAGTCCACCGTCATCGGCGGCTGTTCCAGAATTGCGGGCAGGTTCGAGTTCTCACCCGACCGGATACGCTCGCTGACATAGTTGAACAGGATGTTGTATTCGGACTGCGCCTCTTCGTTGAGAAGGCCCAGCTGGACGTTGAACAGGTGCTCGGACTGGCCCTGCATCCGGCGCCCGTCTTCGAGACGGCCGGCAGCAGTCGTCGTTCCGCGAACCGGGTTCAAATTCGTACCTATGTTGAAGGCTACCTCACCATCTGCACCGATCTCGGAATCTGACCAAGTGTAGTTGGTTTTCACCTGAACTTCGCGGTCATCAAAGAAGCTCAAGCCGGTCCATTGATCGAATGGCAGGAGCTGTTCGTATTCGACTTCGACTCCGTACAACTTGGCCGAGGGCACGTTGATAAACGTCGTCTGAATTGTCTCTGTCCCGGCCAGGATTTCCTCGATCGGGTTTTCGAGATCCTTGTAGAACAGGCCGAGAGTCACGAACTGGTCACGGGCAAAATAGTATTCCCCGCGCAGGTCATAGTTCTTGATCGACGCATTCACGAGATACGGGTTACCGAAGAAGGTGGCATCGGTTTCCGTGTTGACGAACACAGCCGGGGCAAGTTCGCGGAACTGTGGACGCGTAAGCGTTTCGGAATATCCCCCACGAACCTGCAAATCCTCAATCGGGTTCCAGGTGATTGTCAGGGCCGGCAACCAGTCAGACTGGTCGATGACACCCTCAACCGTGTTGCCGGTGAGATCACCGCTGATGTTCTGCGTATCAATGGCCTCGATGGCGTCTTCGAAACGCACCCCCAGCGCAGCGCGGATATAGGGCGTGATCTGAGCGTCGATCCCGGCATAGGCAGCATCGATTTCCAGGGTTGCCACATAGAATTGCGGGAATTGTTCACCAGCCACTTCGGTAACCGAGCCGACGCCCGACCGGAAGATATAGTCATAGATATAGTCGAGACGCTGGGTGCGGTCCGTGCCGCCGACACCATTGATATCGTAGAGCAGCGAGGTGGCGGCGCGATCATTCTCAACATAGCTGTAACCAAACTTCAGGTCAGCCTCGCAAAGGAACGTGCATTCCCCGTCCCGTGTCATCGGTAACGTGCCGTCGATCCCGAAATCCGTGGTATCATCCTCAACCTTGCTGAACTGCATACGGTTAGCAGCGGGGCTGGTAGAGAGGATCGGCACGCCGGCATCATTGATGTTGTAAATGTTCGACAATTGGTATGGGGCATCCCGAAGCGCTTCGGAATAGGACGCGCGCCACTCCACTTTCATATCCATTACTTGAGGGAAGAAATGCTCGCCCTGGACCTGCGTGGACCAGAGTTGTTGCTCGACCCATTCGAGGGCATCAACGCGCTGGTCGACGTCTTCATTGTTCTCGCCGGTAATGATCCGCGCTTCCTTTTCAGAAGAGCGGGTCACAAGCCCGGTGAACTTGATCTCGTGATCGGAGTACGCTTCGAAACCAATTGTCGCCAAGGCGTTCGTATCAATCGTATTCTGCGTGCTCAGACGATCCTGCTGGAAAGCAGCCCGGAGACCGTCGCCCTCAAGGTCGCCATACCCACGCGTTCCCCGCTTCGTCTGCCAGGAATTTCCATATCCGACAGCGGCGATCACGCCCATCGAGATATCAGGTGTGAGGTCGAAATTATTGCCCCCGGACATATCGAAGCTGAAATTCGGAGCAACCTCCCCTTCCTGCATGACCAGGAGGGAGGAATTGTCGGTCAACTGACGGCCGAACTCAGGTGTGAGACCATCCGCTAGGGAAGGCAGGTCGCGGGCACCGTCATCGAAACCGAAAATGTCAGTATCTGCCCCATCATACATCAGGCCATCGCGCAGCGTCGTAGACGTGTCACGTGCCACCTTGGCCCCTACGGTGAAGAAAGCCTCGTCTGGCACCGTCTTTGTGCGCAGATCGACCAGACCGCCACCAAACTCCCCCGGGAGGTTCGGTGAATATGTCTTCTGGACCAGAACGCTCTTCAGAGCGGATGTCGGAAACAGGTTCAGCGGCACGACCCGGCGCAATGGCGCAGGGCTTGGCAGCGGCGAGCCATTGAGAAGTGCGGTGGAATAGCGCTCATTGAGGCCGCGGACGTAAATGAACTCGTCTTCAGCCGTGGCGATACCGGCAACACGCGCCAGGGCAGCAGCAGCATCGCCGTCTCCCTGCAGCGAGAAATCGCCCTCATCAATCAGGGCAGCGACCTCGGAGGTCGAGCGCTTTTCGTCCGGAATGAACAAGCCACGCACGACGACAGTTTCCTGGCGGGCTTCGTCCTCCTGCTCGACAGCAGGAGCGGAGTCGGAAGGCGAGGGATCATCTTGGGCGAATGCCGGTGACAGCCAGGCAAGGCAGGCTCCGGTCAACAGCAGGGAACGGGCAGACAGGAGGCGTTTCATTTGAGGTTTCCTGTAATGGGCTGGCGGGACTCAGCCCCACCGAAATGTCTCTGGTCTGAACGACGGAATGGGGCAGCAGAGTCTGCCGCCCCATCCAATCTGTTCAAGGCCGGCTTAGTTGGTCGATGTCAGGTTACCTTCCTGATCAATCGTCCAGCCGAGGAACCACTTGTCATCAGCGTCTTCGACAGCGCCGATGTAGGTCGTGGCTTCGAGGTTGCCGATGCCGGTCACGTCATAGACTGGGACAGCGTTCTCATTGGCACCTGGGACGAGGCCAGGCCGGCCCGACCGGAAGGCAAAGCCGGACATGGTCACCGGCTCGCCGGTCACAACATTGTCAGCTGCCACGAAGGTCACATCGTCCGTGTCACCGCTCTCGATGTCTTCACCATTGTTGGAAAGGAAGAGCGAGCGGATCAGCAGGTCGTCATTGGTAACGTTGGTCTGCGTCTGTGGATCGTCCACATCCAGACCAGCATCCGGCCAGCCGAGGATGATGGCGTTCACCAGCGTACCCTGCGTGCCGCGACGGAGCACAGCGCCCGTGTCTGCAGCGGTGTCGCCGCTGGCTACGATCGTGATGTTGGACAGGTCCGGGCTGGAGACCGGCGTCTTGTCGTTCTCACCGTCACGGTTGTCACCCTCGATGCCGCGTGGGTCACCCGAAAGGCCGCCCGTTGCGCTGGTCGCACCTGCGTAGACGATGCCGTACTGCAGCGAACCGGTCCAACCATCCGTCCAGTCAATGCTGTCGTCACCGCACCCCGTTGCGACCAGGTGCTTGGCGCTAACCGCACCCCCGAACCATTCGAAGCAATCGTCGAGGTTGTTGTAGACCTGGACATAATCAACTTCGGTGCCCGATCCGACACCCTGGAAGGCAATGCCGTTCAGTTCGTCCGTATTGGTCAGGCGTGTACCCGCATACTGGACGCGGGTGTAGAAGATCTGACCGGAGTCGTCGTCGGCAGTTGCACCGCCGAAGAGGCCGGAGGAACCTTCGCCCGATTTCTCACAATCAATCGTCCCACCGATCGCGGTGGTCTCGTTACAGGCGTTGATCGGAGCGCGACCGTTGATGACGACCCCACCCCAAACACCCTTTGTGTCCTGGTCGAGGGCAGCGATAGTACCATCCAGAACCGTTTTGGCGGTGAAGACGACTGGCTGAGCTTCGGTGCCGTTCGACAGGAGGCGAGACCCCCGAGCGATGACGAGGTAGTCGTCATTGCCTTCACCCACGACCGTCACACCCGCGTCAATCGTAAGCGATGCGGCAGCAGAGCCTGCGAGCGGTGCGGACGGATCGGGACCACGGTCAACCCCGACAAAGACCGGACCGACCAGTTCATAGATCAACTCGTCCCCATTGGAGAGGCGCAGGTCTGACGTGATGGAGCTGGAACCGTCAATCTGGCACAACTTCTTCCCGTCAAGTTCGCCATTTTCAGTCGTGCCGGTTGGGCACTCGGCTTCTTCTTCGTCGAACAGCGTGCCAGCGAGCGCGAAGTTGGCCCAGCTGTCTGCACTGGTTTCGGTCGGACCGAATGCACCGATATAGGTGGTGGTTTCAAAGAAGCTGTCAGCTGCCAGAACCGTTGACACAGGAACGTTCAGCTCCTGCTGGCCAGGGAAGAAATTCTCGACCAGCGAGTTATTGCCCGTGCGGACGTTCGCGGAAGCCGCGAAGGTCGGAACACCGTCGGAGTCCGTAGCGAAGTTCTCAGCCGTGTCGAGGAACAGGGATTCGATCACCAGATCGCCGGCCGAGAAGCCTGTAAAGGTCTGAGGGTTATCGACATCGATGCCGGTTGCATAGCCGGTCACGATACCGTTGACGATGTTGCCCTGTGTCCCACGGCGCAGCAGGATGCCCTGCTGATTGCCATCGCTGCCGACGAGCGTGAAGTTGGAAACGCTCGGGCTTGAGAATGGCGTTTTATCATTCTCGCCGTCACGGTTATCAGCTTCGATGCCGCGCGGGTCGTCAGAGGTTGGAACCGTGGAACGGACCGCTGCGAACTGCAGCTTGCCCTGCCAGCCATCGGTCCAGTCCAGCGAGTCGTCGCCAGCGCCGGTAATGACTACGTGCTTTGCGTTCACCGTGCCACCGAACCATTCGATGCCATCATCCAGATTGTTGTGGATCTGAACGTAGTCGACTTCCGTGCCAGACCCGACCCCCTGGAAGGCGATGCCGTTCAACTCGTCCGTATTGGTCAGGCGCGCGCCCGCATACTCGACGATCACATAGTTCAGATTACCGGAATTATCATCGGCAGTTGCTCCGCCGAACTGCCCGGACGACCCCTCACCGCTCTTCTCACAGTCAGCGGTGCCGCCGATTGCGGTGGTTTCGCCGCACGCATTGATCGGTGCGAAACCGTTGATGACCAGGCCGCCCCACTGAGCGTTGGTACCCGCTTCGATCAGGTTGGAACCGGTTTCTTCGTCGTTCATGGCTGCGCGCGCCGTGAAGCGGATCGGAGCAGCCTCGGTACCCGTCGCAGCGATCGTCGAGCCGCGCGTCACAACGAGATAGTCGTCAGTGGCTGTCGCGGTGCCGCCAGCGGACGCGCCGAAGAAGCGGACGCCTTCATTGATCGTCAGCGTGACCGGCGTGCCGGCGTCATCCTTGTTGTCTTCACCGATGAAGACGGGGCCTTGAATCGCGATGGTGGTGTTGGCCGGAATTTCGAGGTCGGCCGTGATCGTTGTGCCGCCTGTGGCATCGGAACCGAGGACACATACGTCGACGTCGGAGAAACCATCGGCGGCCACTGCAGTAAACGTAGCCTCAGCTGTGCCCGTGGGACAGCCGGCCGTCGGGACCAGATCGATGGTCGCTGCAGCCGGTGGCGGCGGTGGTGGTGGTGGCGGGCTCACCGGCGTTTCGGATGCTCCTGGTGAGGAAATGGTCGTGTCCGAACACGCAGCGAGTGTCAGCACGGCAACGCTCGCCATGGTCGCGAGCTTCAAGGTCTTCCCGAGTTTCATTCTTTACCCCTTTGTGGCCCCATTGAAGGACGCCGGTCTCAGCAATAATCCGTTGGATCGGGCCAATGGTGATTCCATGGCCACCTGCATCCGAGGCGGCTTATCGCAGTGGCCAGCGACGGTTTCCGCACAGTTCCGCAAAGTTTTTATGACGGGGGCAATTACCTTCATGACCGTGCGGTCCACGGCCCATGAGCGCGCGCTCAGAAACTGAGGTCACCCGGAAAAGGCTCGGCAATCAACTGTCAGGGCGGAACTCCTGAGAAGGAGACCGACCCGGCTGCCTCAACGCTGTGGAGTCAGGAACATTAAGGGATCAGGCGTCAGGGTCGCCGGCGAGGACAACCGATACGGGAATCTGGAACAGATCGCCTTCCCGCGAGAAAAATAACGTCTGGCCATCCGCAGACAGGCCGGGCCCATAGTCTATACCTGCAGAATTCAGGGGCTCTCCCGGATTCCTCGGCGCGCCCCAAGTGCCATCTTCCTGTCGGCTGGAAATCCAGATGTCGACGATCCCCAGCTTGGGTGCGCGATGCGAGTAGAAGAACAGCGTTCGCCCATCCGCCGTCAGCGCCAGATGGTCATTCGTACGGAAATCATTGACCTCTTCCAGATCACGCTGCCTGACCCAGTTCCCCTCATCATCCCGGCGGGCGTCGGCCAGATTGTAGCTGCCGCTCTTGTTCGAAGTGTACACCATCAGGCCGTCTGCCGAGACAACCGCCATGGTTTCGTTCGCGCCGGTGTTCACGTCGCCTGATAGAGGTACGGGTTCGCCCCATTCACCCCCCTCAAGCGACACTTGCCAGATGTTGAGATCCTTCCGGCCTGGCCATTCAGGCATTTCGGCATCGGAGGCGAACAGCAGCGCGCCATCCACGGGATTGAAGCTGGGACCAACCAGAATATTTTTTGATGGGAATTCAAGGCGTGCAGGTTCGCCCCAGGCTTTACCGTCGCGGCGCACCTCATACAGCCAGGTTTCGTCGCCATTCTCCTTGGCAAAGACGCGGACCTGTCCATCCGGGCTCTCGGTCATGGAGTAGGCGCGGGTGAATTGCGTGGCTGGCTCGGCATGCGGAAAGACGGGCCGTGGCGTGTCATCGACGCCGTTGGAGCATCCAGCCAGAACGAAAGCAGCTGCCGAAGCGGCGAGGGAGGTCATCAGTTTCATGGGATCTCAGGTCAGCAAATCTACAGGAACGTCAAGCGCATCAGCCAATCGCTTGGCTGTTTTGAGGCCATAGGACATGCCGCGCTCTATGGCCGAAATATGGTTGGGGCGAATGCCGCAAAGATCACTCAGATCCTTTTGGGTCATCAGCCGGTACTGGCGGACAACCCGCACCGGGTTTTCACCCTCACGAATCTTCTCGGTGATTTCGTCGGGAACATTGTGGGTGGCTTCATTTTCGACCGACTGCAGCTGTTGTGTGAGCCCTGCAATTGATTCCTCGAGTTCCACCACCTTTTTCTCGAGATCCAACACCTTGATTTCCAAGGAGTAAACCAATTCAAAATCACTGGTCACAGCATCGCCCCTTTGCAGTTGCCGCAGCGATATGCGGATTTCTGTACGGTTTAATGTCGGCAGTGATAAAGTTCTGTGACAGCGGCAACCTACCCGCCCGTCTGCCCACCTTAGCTTAACCGAATCACACACCTTCTGGGATCGGCCGAAGCAGGGAGCTTGAGATGTCGATCAAATGGATTCGCCGCCGGGCACATATGCGCCGTCTGCCTTCCGGACAGATGGTGGAGGTCGCCTCTTCTTGGATGCCGATCGAGCGCAGCAATAGCGGCGGGCCGGAGAAATCCTGTCATTCCGCCTGTCCCGTCTGCGATGCACCGATCCTCAGCCAGCGCATGCCCAATGGGGGCTGGGTCCATTATGAGCGGCACCGGAATTTCAGCCGTATCAAGCATCCCTGTTTCTATCGCGGTGACGACATGGCGCCAGAGCGCGACACGGAGACAGGTGATCTCTTCGCCTGATCGCCATCGAAGCAGGTTTGTTTCAACATTCCGCCGCCAGCCGCACTGACATGCCTTGTGATTGTCATCAGGAGGGATGATCTGCCGCCCGGCTGATGGTACGAACCTGTATTCGAATTGCAGTCCGCCGGGCGCAGGCTGCCAGAACAGGGCTTTTCGCAATGACCGACTTTGAGGCACTGAAATCCATCGAGCAACGCCTGCTCTGGCTGTCCTCCTGGATCGTGCACAATGCCAACCATCTCCGCGAAAAAGAGGAAGGCGACGTGAAAGTCGGCGGCCACCAGGCCTCTTGCGCCTCGATGGTGTCGATCATGACTGCGCTCTATTTCCACACACTGCGCCCGGAGGACCGGGTTGCGGTGAAGCCGCACGCCTCCCCTGTATTCCACGCGATGCAATACATGATGGGCAACCAGACGCGCGAGAAGCTCGAGAATTTTCGCGGATATGGCGGCGCGCAATCCTATCCGAGCCGGACCAAGGATGTCGACGATGTCGACTTCTCCACAGGTTCAGTTGGCCTCGGCGTTGCCATCACGGCCTTTGCCTCACTGATGCAGGACTATCTCGAAGCCAAACCCTGGGCGAGCAATCGCCAGCTTGGCCGCATGATCGCGCTGGTGGGAGATGCCGAACTGGATGAAGGCAATGTCTATGAATGCCTTCAGGAAGGCTGGAAGCACGACCTGCGCAATACATGGTGGGTGATCGACTATAACCGCCAGAGCCTCGACGGCGTCGTTCATGAGGGTCTCTGGGAAAAGATCGATGCAATCTTCAAGGCGTTTGGCTGGCGCACAATCGTGCTGCGCCACGGCGTGTTGCAGCGCGCCGCCTTTGAAGAACCCGGCGGCGATGCCCTGAAACAATGGATCCAGTCCTGTCCGAATGCAGACTATTCCGCCCTCACCTATCAGGGCGGTGCAGCCTGGCGCAAACGCCTGATGGACGATATCGGCGATCAGGGCGAGGTGACGACCCTGCTGGACGCGCGCAGCGATGACGAGCTTTCCGCTCTGATGAACAATCTCGGTGGCCAGTGCGTCCAGACGCTTACCGAAGCATTCGACAGGGTCACAGACGATCAGCCCACCGTTTTCCTCGCCTATACGATCAAGGGTTGGGGCACACCGCTGGCTGGGCACAAGGACAATCATGCCGGCCTGATGAACCCGTCCCAGATGGCGGATTTCCAAAAGCGCATGGCCATTCCCAAGGGCAAGGAATGGGAGGCGCTTGCCGGTATCGACGATCCGGACGCCTTGCAGAAACTGATGGATGACGCGGCCTTTTTCTCCAGGGGCCGCCGCAGGTTCGAAGCGCCCAGTGTGAAAAGCTCCGGCCCGGTTTTCCTCGATGATCGCAACCAGTCCACACAGGCCGGCTTCGGGAAGATCCTCGACGCAATTGCCAAGACCGACAGCGAACTCGCTGATCGCATTCTTACCACGTCCCCGGATGTGACGGCCTCGACCAATCTCGGTCCGTGGGTTAACCGGCGCAGCCTGTTCGCGCGCGAGGCCAAGGGCGACACGTTCCGGGAACAGCGCATTCCCTCGACGCAGAAATGGCAATTCTCTCCCGAGGGCCAGCATATCGAACTCGGCATTGCCGAGATGAACCTCTTCCTGATGCTCGGCGCGGCCGGCCTGTCGCACAGCCTGTTCGGCGAACGCATCATTCCCATCGGTACGGTCTACGACCCCTTCGTCGCGCGGGGCCTCGATGCCATGAACTATGCCTGCTACCAGGATTCCCGCTTCATTATCGTCGGCACACCCTCAGGCGTGACTCTGGCGCCGGAAGGCGGCGCGCACCAGTCCATTGGTGCGCAATTGATCGGCATGAGCCAGGATGGGCTGGTCTCCTTCGAGCCGGCCTTCCTGGATGAGCTTTCCATCATCATGGACTGGTCGTTCGACTATCTCCAACGCAGCGGCGAGGGCGACCCGGATGAGCGGACCTGGCTGCGCGATGAGACGGGCGGCTCTGTCTATCTGCGCCTGACCACGCGCTCTATTGACCAACTCGGCCTGAAGGCCCGCGATGATGCGGATTTCCGACGCGGCGTCGTGGATGGCGGCTATTGGCTACGGGAACCGGGCCCGAATTGCGAAGTCGTGATCGCCTATCAGGGCTGTGTGGCCCCTGAAGTGATCGAAGCAGCCGGCCGCATCGGAAATGACCGCCGGGATATTGGCGTGCTGGCCATCACGTCCGCGGACCGGTTGAATTCCGGGTGGACCGCAGCACGGCGTGCCCGCGCAAGGGGCCAGGAGAACGCCGTCAGCCAGATCGAACGCCTGATCGGCCCGGTCTCGCGCGATGCCACCCTGATCACGGTGACGGATGGCCATCCGGCCACACTCGCATGGATCGGATCGGTCGTGGGCCATCGGACGGCGCCCTTGGGCGTCGAACATTTCGGCCAGACGGGTACGATCAGCGATCTCTACCGTCACTTCATGATCGACGCCGACGCCATTGTGGCAGCGGCCAACCATCTGTCTGCGGGACGTAATATCCGGCTGGCCAAGCAAGTCTGACAATCTCCCAATCTCTGTCCCTGCGTGAGGACTTGTGAGCTGGGGCATCCCCATGCTGTGGTTGGCTATATGCGAACGCACGGAGACGACATGGCGATCTGGAAAAACGGCCCCCCTGAACTTGAATCTCTCAGCCTCCCTCAGACAGGCACGATGGTGGACCATCTTGGCATCACGATCGTGGGTGTGACCGACAATTCCCTTACGGCCCGCATGCCGGTGGACCATCGGACCCTTCAGCCACATGGTCGCCTGCATGGCGGGGCGTCGGTCGCCCTGGCCGAGACAGTTGGCTCCATTGCCGCCAACCTCACCCTTGATTCCAAAGAACAAATTGGCGTTGGCCTTGAGATCAACGCCAACCATGTCCGGCCTGTCAAAGAAGGATTCGTGTTCGGGACAGCCACCCCGGAAGCGCTTGGCCGGACCACCCAGATCTGGTCAATCCGTATAACGGACGAAACGGATCGCCTCGTCTGCATTTCGCGTTTTACGGTTGCCGTTATTCCGACAAGCAGAGCCTGACCCGGCAGGCGCTTCATTCTGCCCCCCACACGCAGACCACACGCAGATTTATTCCGCCCAATAGGAAAAGCCCCCGAAATCCGCGAGGATTTCAGGGGCTTGTTGGGTGCGGGAGGGCGCACCCAACAAAAGAGTAAGCTAGTAATTCCTTTTATTTCAGAGGGTTAGAGGTTTCCCTGCGAGCAACGATCATTCAAAGTTCCGGCAGGCGCCGGCTGATGCGTGCCAGAATATCGTCAAAGAGTGCAGGCTCCCTGTAGTAAAGCGCTCGTGACTTCGCATAAGCGTCCGCGTACGCCTTTCGCGTTTCTGCGTCGCTCAACAGAAAGGCTTCGTTCCTGGTGAGGTCCGGTTCATCTGCCTTGCGGAACCTTTTGGCCTTGTGGTCCTTGTACGCGTCTGTTCCGATGAACTCTTTCACTGAGGCGTCAGCGAGCAGGCAGTACACGTCATAATAGTGGCGCATGAAATTGACAGGCATGTCGCCGTCCGCCTGCTGCTTTCGGAATTTCGTTGAGATGGTCTGGAGCTTTTCGACAAAAGTATAGCCCGGCTCATAGCAAGGCACATCGACCGCGCGGGTGTCGGTCAGGTCTGCAATCCCACTCTCGACTGCAAGTTCGTAAGCCCAGGACGAAATCGTACATGGCCGGTTCGGCGCCACCTGGTCGAACCCGACTTCGAGCAGGATGCCTGCCTTCAGCCCTTCTGGCAGTGGATTCACCGACTCATACTTCAATCGAATGCCTGCGCCGCGATAGTGGCGTGTGTCGTCGAACTCTTCGTCGCGGACCACTTCGATAATGCCAGGAATTTTGATGGCTTCGGCCAGACCGTTGAAGAATTCGAGACGCGCCTTTACCTGCGCAGGCTTGTTGTGGTTTGGGCCATACTGGAGGTCGGTCTCTGGGTGGATCAGGATGTCGATGTCTTCCGAAAAACGGTCGATGAGGCCGTATCCCTTTGACAGCGAAGTTCCGCCTTTCAGCTCAAACTTATAGTCAAGCTGCTGCAGTCCCCAGAGGCAGTGCATCAACCAGTAGTCTTTTTCGATGAGGCCCGGATCGATAGTGTTGTTTCGCGCAGCAACAGCGATGAGGTCGGCAAAATCAGGCAGTGCGTGCAGGAGGGTCACGCGGCGGTTGCCTGATCAGGGTTCAATACAGGCTTGAGGAGCCTTGCAGCCCGCGCCGATCCGAAATCCTTCACCGCACGTGACAGTCGCGCGCGGTCCATACGTCGCGCACGCCTAAGTGCCTTGGGAAGCACTGCTGCCTTTTCCTCGGGAAGCCGATCGAGGTTGTGCAACAGATCCACCAGGAGGAATTCTTCGCTGAGGTTTGAAGGAACAGAGGTCCGCATGCGGAAGTCATAGCGTCGGCCATCCAGCTCGAAATGGCCGTGCCGTTTGCGATTATAAACTACCGGCTCATTGTAGAGCTGCGTCGTTCCCAATTCGAGGCTGTTATAGGCGTTTGGCGAAACCATAAGAAACCGGTCATCCCCCAGGAATGACTCAACCAGCTTCTCCGGCTTGGCGGGTGCCTGCCCGAACCGAGTTTTCTTCGGAGCCATATAGAGCCCTGCCCCAACCTTTTCGAGGCGTCCTTCGTCAAGCAGCTGTCCAACATGTCGATCGACAGCGTTTGACCAGGTCGCAAGCTCCTTGCGCCGGTACACCTGTCCGGGGCGCAATTTCCTTTTTAGTTTTGCAAGCGCGGTCATGTTCTGTCTCCATCACCCACAATATAGGGGTCATGCTCCATATTATGCAACATTTCTTATTAAAAAGTCATGCACAACAAAGACAATAAATACTCTCGACACAGGTGCAAGATATTGATTTTACGATGTTTTATAGAATGAGGAAGCAGGTCTCTTAATCACCGGAATGGCACAATCTGTACTAAACAAAAGGGTCTGGGGTCCAATTTATTTATGAATTGAAGCTCGTACGCAGCGAAACCAGGTTGCCCTTTCGCCAAGAGCCGACAATGGATTCCGAACCGCGAGTGACGCGCCCGGTAATCGTGCTTGAAATTAAATTAATTCAACGCACTATGGCGCTCGAAACTTCGCTTGTTGTGCAGATTGTTTGCAATTTGTAGTGCAAACTGTGGTGCAGCCCTTTCGTGTTGTCAAAGTTCGACGCTGCCTATCAGCGACATTCGCATCGCTAACATGATTTGCTGGCCGTTCAAATTCGCGCTGGAGCGTAGCCATGCAACTTTTCGCTCGGGACTGACCCGCGGGTCTGGGTTGATCCTGCTCCGTTACGACAAACCTTGAGTGCTCAGAGGTTCTTTCTTGATTTAAACCCCTATGGGGTATAAGTGGTAGTCATGAACTTTGTTGTCGCAACTCTCGTGACGGTATTTTTCAGCCTGTCGCAGGTGCTCTGCGCGTGTCCCGTCGATATGTCGGCGACGAATAGCATGGCAACCGAGTTCACCGCTCATTCTCACCAGGCGCCCGCCGATGGGCCTGAGGCGCCCTGCGATGATGAGACTGATCACTGCAAGCTTCAGACAGCAACGGTCGCCCAAGCCGACAAGACGGCGAACCCGGTCCAGCACGTATTAGGCGATACGACGCCCATCGGGCTTGCTACACCCTCATGGCAACACGCATGGAAGCGCGTCGTCAATGTCCGCACGCCCTGGCCTGAGGTCCGAAGTTACCTGCTGCAACAAACGCCAGTCACATTAAAGGTGCGTTCCCTGAGCTGATTTCGTGCGTCGCTGCATTAGCAGCCCGATTGCATAAATTCACCTCACGGAGACGATTATGTTGAACAGACGACATATGCTGCAGACGGTGCTCGGCACCGGCGCAGCCTGGGGGGCAAGCAGCCTCCTGCCCGCTTGGGCAAAATCTTCCAGCAACGGAAACCTTGGTGTGCCCTCACTTTCGGGCACGCGCTTCGACCTCGAAATCGGGCAGTTCCCGGTCAGGCTCAACGGCAAAGTCGGTATGGCAACCGGAATCAATGGCACACTTCCCGGTCCGCTCTTGCGGTTGCGCGAGGGCGATGACGTTACAATGAACGTCACCAACCGGCTTGCCGAAGACACTTCGATCCATTGGCACGGACTGCTTGTCCCCTTCCATATGGACGGCGTGCCGGGCGTCAGCTTCCCGGGCATCAAACCGGGCGAAACGTTCAAATATCAGTTCAAGGTGCCGCAAAATGGCACTTACTGGTATCACTCCCATTCTGGTCTGCAGGAACAACTCGGCCATTACGGTCCGATCGTCATAGATCCGGCAGGTACAGACCCAGTGGCTTATGACCGGGAATATGTTCTCGT
The DNA here is from genome assembly GCA_913057945.1 of uncultured Hyphomonadaceae bacterium. GTDB lineage: Bacteria > Pseudomonadota > Alphaproteobacteria > Caulobacterales > Hyphomonadaceae > Hyphomonas. The sequence goes on from CAJXOF010000007.1 coordinate 165,798, forward strand.
CCTCAGCGACTGGAGTTTCACGCATCCGCACCGGATCTTCGACAAGCTCAAGAAGAATGCCGAGAGCCTGAATTTCAACCGCCCGACCCTGTCGAACCCAACCGGACTTGGCGGCATGTGGGGGCAGATGCGAATGAGCCCGCGCGATCTCGCAGACGTGACCGGCGAAACCTACACCTACCTGATCAATGGCCATTCGACGGCCGATAATTTCAATATGGTCTTCCAGCCGGGCGAGCGGGTTCGCCTGCGCATTATCAACGCCTCCGCCATGACCCTCTTCAATGTCCGCCTCCCGGGCTTGCCGATGACGGTGGTCCAGGCCGACGGTCTGAATGTCCAGCCGGTTGAGACCGACGAGTTCCAGATGGGCGTGGCCGAGACGTATGATGTCATCATCGCGCCGACCGAAGCGCGCGCCTACGCCTTTGTTGCCGAATCGATCGACCGCTCCGGCCAGGCCGTCGCCACGCTCGGCCCGCGTGCCGGTATGCGGGTCGATGCGCCTGCGCTTCGAGCTGTGCCGATGCTGACCATGCGGGACATGGGAATGGCCCATGGAGACATGGCGGGCATGTCAGGCATGGGGAGAATGGATCATGGTCCGGACACCGCGACGGCCGGGGACGACATGAAAGGCCACGACATGGGTGCCATGTCGATGATGCCCGATCCTCATGGTCCGGCGGTCCAGCCCGTCAAGATTGAAGCAGATATAGAGCGCGGCCCCGGTGTCGCAAAAGTATCAGGCATGACGATGAGCCGCTTGGGCGAACCCGGTCTCGGGCTTGATGATGTCCCCCACCGCACGCTCACCTACAACCAGCTTCGCGCGCTCGACATGAATGAGGACCATCGCCCGCCTGGCCGCGAAATTGTCATTCATCTGACGTCGAACATGGAACGCTACATGTGGTCGTTCGACGGTGTAAAATTCTCCGAGGTAACCGAGTCAATCAAGTTCTACGAGGGTGAACGTGTTCGCCTGACGCTCGTAAACGATACAATGATGCCACACCCGATCCATTTGCACGGCATGTTTTTCGATCTCGTGAATGGCGGTGGTCATCACATGCCGCGCAAGCACACAGTAACGGTCAAGCCTGCAGACAGGGTCAGCGTCGACATCACCGCAGAACATGTCGGTGACTGGGCGTTCCACTGCCATCTGCTTTACCACATGCACGCTGGCATGATGCAGGTCGTCAGCGTCATTCCGCCAGCAGACGATACGACACCAGCTGAAAAAATGCCGGCAGGTCAGATGAATATGCCCATGGACCATCACGGCATGAACCATGGGGAGGGAAAATCATGATGAAACCGAATTTGGCAGCCCCTCTCCTCCTCGGCTTCGCGCTCTACGCGACCGGCAGCGCGTTCGCGGAAGACACAAATCAAACCCCGCCCTGGGATCAGGCCGACGCCATCTACGGCGAGGATGCAATGGCGGACGCTCGCCGGGACGTTCTTGCGGAAGGCGGAGACCAGAAGAGCTTCTACATCCTCTTCAACCAGCTCGAGGCTCAGATGTCTGACGAGGGCGACAGTTTGTACTGGAACGGACAGGCTTGGTATGGGGGCGATATCAACAAGCTCTGGTTCAAGAGCGAGGGCCGCGCCTCTCTGAATGGAGAGGGCGTGGATGATGCCGAGATCCAGGCGCTCTATTCCCGCGCGGTTGCGCCTTTCTGGAATGTTCAGGCGGGCGTTCGCTACGACATCGAACCGGATAGTCTCGCGCATGGGGTCGTCGCACTGAATGGTCTGGCGCCCTACTGGTTCGAAGTCGACGCTTCCGCCTTTCTCAGTGAAAAAGGCGATGTAACGGCCCGCATCGAGGCTGAATATGAGTTGCTCCTGACCCAGCGGTTGATCTTGCAGCCTCGGATCGAAGCAAATCTTTCCGCGCAGGACATACCGGAAAGGGAAACGGGCGCGGGACTTAGCACACTCGATGCCGGCTTGCGGCTTCGTTATGAAATCAGGAGGGAGTTTGCGCCTTATGTCGGCGTCGAATGGCAAAGCGCCTTCGGTGAGACACGCGACATGATCAAAGCCGCAGGCGGTGAAGGCGACGATATCGTCTTTCTCGTGGGCCTGCGGACCTGGTATTAGGAGAACAAAATGGGCGGTTTCATAGAACCCAATATTCACCCCGTGCTGGTGCATTTTACCTATGCCCTCGGCACATCTGCAGCCTTGGCATATGTGGCTGGCCTCCTCGTACCTGCAGGCCGCTGGCGCGACAGCCTTCGACCGGCCGCCGACTGGATGCTGGCATTGGCTGCCTTGGCGGTTCTGGCCACCATCGCGGCCGGGTTTCAGGCCTATTACAGCGTTGCTCACGATGCGCCGTCCCATGAAGCGATGACAACCCATCGCAACTGGGCTGTTCCCACGGGCCTCGCATTACTGGCCCTCGCCGGTTGGCGCTGGCTGAGAAGGGCCTCGTCGCCCGGCCCGGTATTTGCGATCAGTGCCCTGGCGGTGGCAGGTCTTTTGACGGTTACAGCGTGGTGGGGAGGCACAATTGTCTACAAGTACGGACTTGGCGTGCAGACCCTTCCTGAAGCCAGCGGGCCAGGCCACGATCATGATCATGGCGGCGGAGCCGGTCATGGCGACCAAGGCACCGTAAATTCAACAGACGATCATCAAGACGCTCACGGAGCGCCTCCATCCGACACGATGGATGGATCATCGGCGAGCGGCGATGGACATGATCACGACCATACCGACGGTGCAGCTGATCGAGAAATGTCAGGCACGGTCCCCGCCGGACACGACAACTCCGACGGCCATCACGACACCAAACCGGTCTCGACTGATGAACAGGCGATCCTGGATATCATGGCCGCGATCGAAACCGGTTGGGAGACCGGCGATGGCGAACTGTTCCGACAGAACTTTCTCGACTGGTCAGGCGCCCGGTACTTTGAGTCAGGCGGCGAGAATACTGGCCTGCTCGACCTTGTCGAAAATCATGTCGAGCCCGAAAAAGATACCATTCCGGATCTCGAACTCGACTTCTCGAATATAGACGTGCAATTCGAGGGAAGTGACTTTGCATGGGCTGTCGCGGACACAGCGATCAGTGGAACGTTCAGCTCCAATGGCGAACGCCTGGAGCGTATCGGGAAACAAACGGTGCTGTTCCGCAAGGTCGCCGGCACCTGGCAGGTCATTCACACGCACTCGTCCTCCCGTGCGCCGCGATAAGGAGGAAATCCAAACTGCCGCTTGCCGGCCAAGTTGAAAAGCAACCGGCAAGCGGCGATGATATTGAATATACCCCCTAGGGGTATTATACTATGACTGTCCTACTTGCTCTTGCCTGGACCGCTGGAGGTCAGAATGAAAATTATCCCCGTCGGACACTCGCTGTCTCTGTTCCTGCTCGTCAGTTATTTGCTGTGCGTCGGCTGGGGGAGTGTGACGCCGTCCAGCCTTCACATGCATCCAGCATGGCAGGATCTACTGCCCGGATTTGAGTTTGGAACGCTGACTGGTTTCCTGATCGGCCTTGTCGAGAGCTATCTCTATGGCTGGTACATCGCCCTTCTGTTCGTTCCCTTGTTCAACTTCTTCAACCGAAACAGCAGCGCATAAAAGTGATGCATACCCTCATCCTGTGAAGCACTCCTGCTGAAAGAGTCAGAGCCATGACCAACGACACTTCTCACGCCCATTCCGGACATGCGTGCCATCACAACGATCAGGCCGCTCCAGAGAAGCCCGATGATGCCTATGACAAGGTTCCGATCGGCTATGCCGGCACCGTCTGGACCTGTCCCATGCATCCGCAGGTACGCGAAACTGCCAATACAGGCTGCCCGATCTGCGGCATGGCGCTCGAACCGGAAACGGTGACGGCCGAGCAGGATACCAGCGAACTGGATGACATGACGCGGCGCTTCTGGGTCGCCCTTGTCTTCTCGGCGCCACTGCTCGCCTTTGTCATGGGCGAAATGATTCCCGGCAGCCCGCTCAGGCACTGGATTGATCCGACATGGAGTGTCTGGCTTCAGGCCCTGATCGCGACTCCCGTTGTCGTTTGGGCCGGCTGGCCTTTCTTCGTGCGCGGCTGGCAATCCGTGAAGCGACGCAACCTCAACATGTTCACCCTGATCGCGATGGGCGTCGGCGTGGCCTATATTTATTCCCTGGTCGCAACATTCGCGCCCGGCATATTTCCCGATTCATTCCGTGGGCATGGCGGCGCGGTAGCAGTCTACTACGAGGCGGCCGCCGTCATCGTTACGCTGGTTTTACTTGGCCAGGTGCTCGAACTGCGCGCGCGCAACGCCACCTCAGGAGCCATTCGTGCACTGCTGGAGCTTGCCCCTGCTACTGCGCGCAGGATTGCTGACGATGGCAGCGAACAGGATGTCGATCTCGCGGATGTAAAGTCTGGCGACAAGCTGCGGGTCCGGCCAGGTGAGAAGATCCCGGTCGATGGCGAGGTCGTCGACGGCCATGGGTCGGTTGACGAGTCCATGGTCACCGGCGAACCCCTGCCCGTCGAAAAAGCCGCTGGCGCCCGTGTGACCGGCGGCACGGTCAACGGAACCGGGTCGCTCGTTATGAAGGCGACACATGTGGGCGAAGACACGCTCTTGTCCCAGATTGTCCGAATGGTTGCCGCCGCTCAGCGGTCCCGAGCTCCAATCCAGCGGCTCGCTGATCTCGTCGCTGCCTGGTTCGTTCCGGCTGTTATTGGAATTGCAATCCTGACCTTTGTCGTGTGGGCCGTGTTCGGACCCGACCCGGCGATGGCTTTTGCGATCGTGAATGCCGTTGCCGTCCTGATCATCGCATGTCCCTGTGCGCTAGGTCTGGCAACCCCGATGTCGATCATGGTCGGCACGGGCAAGGGCGCGTCCAACGGCATCCTGATCAAGAATGCTGAAGCGTTGGAGACGCTTGAGAAGGTCGATACGATCGTGGTCGACAAGACCGGGACGTTGACGCTCGGACGCCCCGAACTGGTACGCGTCCAGCCAGGCGAAGGCTTCGACGAAGCCTCGTTGCTTAGTCTCGTAGCCGCGGTGGAACGTTTGAGCGAGCACCCACTTGCCGACGCGATCGTGCGTGGCGCAAAAGGCAAGGGCGCGCCTCACAAGGATGCGCACGGATTTGAATCCGTCACTGGCGAAGGTGCGCAGGCAAGCGTCGACGGCCAAACCGTCGCCATCGGCAACAGAAAGATGATGCAGCGGATCGGGGGCTGGTCTGACGACCTCGGGACACGCGCTGACCAGTACCGCACCGAAGGCCAGACGGTTATGTTCGCCGCCGTCGACGGAAAACCGGCAGGCCTTGTCTCTGTGGCGGACCCGATCAAGGAGACGACACCGGAAGCCATCAGACGTCTTCATGCCGAAGGGTTGAAGATTGTGATGTTGACAGGTGACAATGAGACGACAGCACGCGCGGTCGCCGACAAGGTCGGCATCGATGAGGTTCACGCCGACGTCTCGCCTGAAGACAAGCATCGGATCGTGTCCGAACTCCAGAAGAACGGTGCCCGCGTGGCCATGTGCGGTGACGGCATAAATGATGCGCCCGCGCTCGCTCAGGCGGATGTCGGAATCGCCATGGGAACCGGAACCGATGTGGCCATGGAGAGTGCCGGTGTAACGCTTGTGAAAGGCGATCTGATCGGGGTCGCAAAGGCCCGGGAGCTCAGCCACGCCACGATGCGCAACATCCGCCAGAACCTGTTCTTCGCGTTCTTCTACAATACGCTTGGCGTGCCGGTTGCCGCTGGCATTCTGTATCCCTTCTTCGGCTTGTTACTGAGCCCGATGATCGCGGCGGCCGCCATGAGTTTCAGCTCCGTATCTGTTATCGGCAACGCCTTGCGGCTGAGAACCCTTAAACTCTAATTTTCCGGAGCACAGACATGTCCAGACCACTTGCTATGAGCGCGCTCGGTGCGCTGATGATTGCAGCCCTGATAGCGGGCGTGATGCTCTTCTCCGCGTCACCCGCAGCCAACGCGCAAACAGTCACTGTACACAAGACGCCATGGTGCGGTTGCTGCGCCGCCTGGGTGGACCACCTGCATGACGAGGGTTTCTACGTCATCGTGAAAGAGGAAGAGGACCTGACACCCATTCGGTCACGGCTTGGTGTTCGGGATGAACTGATGAGTTGCCATACCGCAGAAGTCGACGGATATGTCGTTGAAGGTCACGTTCCCGCTCGGGAAATACGACGCTTGCTCGAAGAAAAGCCTGACGTCAACGGCGTCTCGGTGCCCGGCATGCCGCAAGGCTCTCCCGGCATGGAAACACCGAACGCGCCAGATCGGTATGATGTCATCATCTTCTCTGGAGAGGATGCCAGGACATATGCCTCCTATCGGGGAACGCAATTGGTCTCCGAACAGGCAAGACCATGAGTGAGGATGACTACAAGCAAGGGTCACTGACGCTGGCGGGCACCGTCGCCATGGGGACGGGCGTGATGATCGGTGCCGGCATCTTTGCCCTGACCGGTCAGGTCGCTGAATTTGCAGGCGACCTGTTTCCGCTCGCCTTCCTCACGGCAGCCATCATCAGCGGCTTCAGCGCCTATTCCTATATCAAGGTCTCCAACAAGTATCCTAGCGCCGGCGGCATCGCGATGATACTCCAACGCACTTACGGCCCGTCTACCGTGACCGGAAGCGCCGCCCTGCTGATGGCGTTCTCGATGATCATCAATGAAAGCCTGGTCGCCCGCACGTTCGGTACGTACACGCTGCAGCTGTTTGGCGTCGAGGGCGGCATATTCGTCCCCTTGCTGGCAATCGGACTGATTATCCTGGCTTTCGTGATAAATATTGCCGGTAATCAGGTGATCGGCGGCGTATCGAAGGTCACGGCTATTCTCAAGATTGGTGGCATACTGATTTTCGCGCTTATTGCGATCTGGGCTGCCGGATTCAGCTTCCAGCCAGCAGCAGACGGTTTCGCTGACAGCACATCTGCCGGTGGGTTCCTGGCCGGCGTCGCGCTCGCCATCCTGGCCTATAAGGGATTCACCACCATCACGAACAGTGGCGACGAGGTGAAGCAACCGACCCGCAATGTCGGGCGGGCCATCATGATCTCACTTGCGATCTGCACTTTCATCTATCTCCTTGTCTGTTTCGCTGTCGGATCAACCCTCACTGTCTCGGAGATTGTTGCGGCGAAGGACTATGCCCTCGCCGAAGCGGCCCGGCCAGCACTTGGAAACTATGGATTGTGGTTCACAGTAACGATTGCGATCATCGCGACAGCTTCAGGCCTGCTTGCCAGCTTGTTTGCCGTCTCCCGCATGCTCGCCATGCTGACCGACATGAACCTGATTCCGCATAGACATTTCGGCATGCCCGGAACGGTACAGCGTCATACGCTCGTCTATACGGTTGTGGCTGCCGGATTGCTCGCGGCTTTCTTCGATCTCAGTCGCATCGCTTCGCTTGGCGCAATCTTCTATCTGGTCATGGATATCATCATCCATTGGGGCGTCTTCCGGCATTTGAGAAAGGATGTCGGCGCCGCACCTGCAATCCTTATCTGTGCGATAGCGCTCGATGCCGTCGTCCTGATCGCCTTCCTCCTCCTGAAGTGGCAAGCCGATCCAGTCATCATCCTGATCGCGGCTTTCGGCATGGTTGTAGTCTTTTCATTCGAGCATTTCTTTCTGAAACGTCTCCGCGACAATCCTCCCGGAGAGGAGTCCGGAAACGACCAGCACAAAGCCCATTCATGATCATTGCAACCTTGATCGGACTGCTCACTTTTGTGCTGGCAAGCACGGTGCATTATCTCGCACTGGCGCATCTGCACCGACGCCTGAACCATGAAGCGCGTTCAGGTCTCCCGATCGTTGTTTCGGGTATCGTAGGTGCAGGCCTGGCGCACCTCGCTGAGGCAGCGCTCTATGCAACCAGCTTTACGCTACTGGATGCCTTTGACTTGGGTGGTTTCAAGGGCGGCGAAGCGGACGGGTTCATGGACATATTCTATTTCTCCCTCGTCAACTACACATCGCTTGGGCTGGGCGATATCTATCCAACCGGACATTCGCGGTTCCTGGCGGGACTGGAATCACTCAATGGTTTCCTGCTGATTTCGTGCTCGGCATCCTTCATTTTCCTCCTGATGCGAAACCAAATGGATGGTCCAACTTCAGGCGGAATTCAAGCATCGGATTAACTCGGAACCTGTTCACACACTTCTCCGTTAGTCGTGGAAATACCCCACCACTGTATAAGGAGGATGTTGAAAGTGGATATGAAGAACAGTTATTGGCGGTTTGGCGCAATGATCATCACATCGATGATCGTGATGTTTGGGCTGATGTACCTCAACACCTATGCGTGGGAGCATGTTCGCTGGAGCGAAACGCGCTTCTACATGGCCTTCATCATGGGCGCCGCGATGGCCGTCGTGATGCTGAGCTTCATGCTCAACATGTACAAGGACAGCCGGATCAATTTCGGCATTTTCATTGGCGCTGCGGTCGTGTTCGTCCTGGCCCTCTGGCTGGTGCGCAGCCAGAGCACTGTCGACGAGCGGTCCTACATGAAAGCGATGATCCCCCACCACTCCATTGCCATCATGACAAGTGAACGCGCCGGCATCGAGGATGTCCGTGTGCGCGAGCTTGCCGACGAGATCATCACGGCGCAGCGCCGCGAGATCAAGGAAATGGAATGGCTGATTTCCGACATCGCGGAGAATGGCCCGGCATCGACGGAAAGGGAGGCGGCGAGCCGCCCCGTTCCCCCCTTTGAAGGCACGCTCAATCCAGACGACGCTGCCGGGGCAGCCATCGCGGAGGACTAACGCGCCTTCCACGTCCAGTCAGACCCATTCGATCCCGAAAAGGAGCGAAACAGAATGAGACTTGAAAAGATCAAGACACAGGGCCTTGCCCACCTTTCCTACTTCCTGAGCGCCGATGGCGAAGCTGCGGTCATCGATCCGCGGCGTGACATCGACATCTATCTGGACCTCGCCCGTGAGGAAGGCTCTGTCATCAAGCACGTCTTCGAAACCCACCGGAACGAGGACCTGCTCTCAGGCGCCCCTGTCCTGAAGGAAGAGACTGGCGCAAAGGTCTGGCACGGGCCGAACCCTGAAAAGCCGATCCAGTATGCAGCCGAGACGCGGGAAGGCGACACGTTCGAGATTGGCGGCGCGCTCCTGAAGGTGCTTGAAACGCCCGGGCACACCGACGACAGCCTGTCCTACGTGCTTTATGACAAGAGCTTTGAGGAAGGCCCGGTTGGCGTGTTCACGGGCGATGCCCTGTTCATTGGCGATGTCGGGCGCACGGACTTCTATCCCGACCGCAAACGCGAAGTCGCCGGCCTGCTCTATGACAGCCTGGAGAAACTGATGAGGCTCGGCGACCAGTGCCTCGTCTATCCCGCGCATGGCGCCGGTTCGGTTTGTGGCTCGGGCATGGCCGACCGGGAGTTTTCCTCCATCGGCCATGAAAAGCTCAACAATCCGAGCCTGCAGATCGATGACCGGGAGGCTTTCATCGACGCCAAGGTAGCCGAGAACCACTACATCCCGCCATACTTCCGGCGCATGGAAGAGGGCAATATGGAAGGCACCGAAGCTGCGCCGCCGGCGCCCCTGCCCGCTTCCCCGGCCAGGTTGCTCGATCCGGGCGATGCGGTCTGCCTCGATGTCCGTGGCATATTCGACTTTGCCGGCGGACACCGCACGGGCTCGCTCTGCATCCCGGATGACATGCTTGCCGCCTTCGCGGGCTGGTTGCTGCCAGGCGACAAACCGGTGCTGCTGGTAGCGCGCGATGACGACCAGGCGGTCGATGCGGCCACCACGCTTCAGCGGATCGGCTTCGACAATGTGAGCGGATTTGTCAGCGGCGCCATGCCCGTGGCGGTCCAGAACGGCCCGCTCGACACACTCGACTTCGTCGATACCGAAACCGTCGCCGCGCGCGTAGACAACCCGCCGGCTGGCTGGACCCTGCTCGATGTCCGGGCCATCGACGAATATGAGAGCGGCCATATCAAGGACAGCAAGCACGCTTATGTCGGCAAGCTGCCTGATGCGGCCAGTGACCTCGACCCGGACAAGCCCGTCACCGTCATGTGCGGAAGCGGCGCCCGGGCCACCATTGCCGCCTCGCAGCTCATGCGGAAGGGGTTCTCCGAGGTCGATGTCTATATCGGCTCGATGAAGGCGTGGACCGCAGCTGGAAATGCCATTGAGTGATGACTGTCAGTCCATCTTGGGCTGAACCTTTCGTTTCTGACGCATGAAGAGACTGGAAATTGCTTCACGAGGTCCCCATATGGATACCCTGTATGGGGTATTTGCCATGAAGACTGAAACCAAAGAGGCCGCGACCCGAAGGCTTGCCCGCATCGAGGGACAAGTGCGCGGCATCACGAAGATGGTGTCCGACGATCGGTATTGTATTGATGTCATTCGTCAGGTGCAGGCTGTGAAGGCCGCGCTTGTCGGCCTCGAGGCCGTTATCCTGGATGACCATATCGCAACGTGTGTGGATCATGCCCTGACCGGAAGCAATGTCGATGACCGGCGTGAAAAGGTCGAGGAACTTGTTGCTGTGCTTGGTGGCCGCAAGAAGTAGCGGCCTCACAGTTTGTTGAAATGAAAGTTTTAATCTTTTCACGTATTTGAACAATGATGCAGTTTGTGACCCGCCTCCTGACACTGTTTGCCGCTGCCTTCATGGCGGCTCATCCGGTCATGGCGTGTCCATTGATGGTCGGGACCTCCGAAACCGCGCCGACTGAAATGAGCAGCAATCACCCCTGTAATGACATGGCGATGGAAGCCATGGCCGACACCGGGCATACAGATCAGGCATCATCGTCTGATTGCCCCGCGGGATACGACTGTGCACCCATGCTTATCCAGGCGCACAGTGACGCCAATCCAGTTGCACCTGTTGCGAATGTAGACGCAGAATTTGCTGCGGTTCTCGCTAACCCACCAAAGGCATTCCTGCCAGAGCGCGAGACGCTAAAGACCGGGCCTCCACCTCGGCTGGATATCGTCCAGCACACGCCAATATCGCTAAAGCAGCGCTTCCTGAATTGAGAGCGATGACCTGCGGCCGCCACAGCAGCCCGTCGTCATCGCTTCTCACAATTCAGAAGAGCCCGTTTTATCATGCCCCACATTTCAAGAATGCTGCTGGTCGCAGCGTTTGCCGCTGTGCCCCTGGCGGCGGTTGCCAACGCTCAGAGCTTTGCCGAGCTTGAAGCCCGTCTCGAGGCCCATCCAAGCCTCTCCGCTCTCGGTTACGATGCCGAGGCCGACCGGGAGCGTGCTGTCGCCTCAACCGCACTCCCGGACCCCGTCGTATCCCTCGGGATCAACAACTTTCCGATTTTCGATCCCTCATTCGACAGTTACTTGCCGACCAATAAAGCCGTTGGTATCCGGCAACAATTTCCGAGCTTCGCGGGCCGTGAAGCCCGCGCCGGTGAAGCCCGGGCGATGTCAGCACAGACCGAGGCGGTTCGCGATGCCCGTTATGCGGCCTTGCGCGCCGAACTCATCGCTCTTCTCGCTGACAAGACTAGACTGACCAGGCAGAGATCCCTCGCCGAAGCGCGAAACGCCAAATACGACGAGCTTGTCGACATTGTCGAGGCCGAGATCGATGCGGGCCGCCCGGCCGTCTATCGCCTTGCCGAAATTGAAAGCGAACGGGCAGAAGTTTCCCGGACGCTTGTTGATCTTGACCGGCAGGAAGCCGAGACCGATGCGCGCCTGATCGAACTCGTCGGACTGGTCCCTTCGACCGGCCTCCCTCCCCTGACTGAAAGAGACTGGTCCGGCGCAGCGCTTGAGTTCCACACCGTACGCATTGCCGACGCGGCCGTCCGCGTTACCGATTACGGTATCGACGAGGCCCGCGCGGCCTGGAAGCCAGAATGGGGGGCCCAGCTCACCTATCAACAGCGCGATGAAGGCGCGATGTTCGCGGGGGATGACTGGGTCTCCGGTATGGTGACTTTTACGGTTCCGCTCTGGGCCGAAAGGAAGCAGGCACCGAACTTGCGCGCCGCAAAGGCTGAGCGGGCCGGCGCCGAGCAACGCTACCAGGCTGCCGCGCGGAATGCGGCGGCCCAGTATGCGTCCCGGGACGCCATTATACGCGCGGCCGATGCCAGTATCGACGTGCTGCAGGTCAAGATTGCTGCCGTCGAAGACGAAGTCGAGGCCCAGCTGATTGCTTATGAATCCGGTGTTGGCGGTTATGCGCCGATCATCGACGGCGAGATCGCCATTCTCAAACTCCGGGCGGAAATCGAAGCTGAAACGGCCCGCAAGGCCGCTGCGATCGCACGCCTGAATGCCCTCCTGGTGACACAATGAAAAAGACATTCCTGATAATGGGCACCGCATCTGCCGCCCTCTTGCTCGCCGCATGCGGCGCACCGGGCGGATCACCGGGCGGCCAGGGTGAAAAACCGAACGCCTCGAGCGAGACGCAACGATACACCTGCCCCATGCACCCGCACTATATTTCGACCGATCCGGACGGCACCTGCCCGATCTGTGGCATGGACCTGGTGCCTGCCGACAAGACCCAGGAACCGACGAGCTCAACAGGGGAAATCCTGTACTACAAGCATCCCATGGGTAAGCCGGACACCTCGCCTGTTCCGAAAAAGGATTCCATGGGCATGGATTACATCCCGGTTTATGCCGATGACACCGGATCGGGCGTGGCCGTCTCGCCGGAAATGATCCAGACCATGGGGATCCGGACATCACCTGCCGAGACCAGGGATTTCAGCCGTGTACTGAGAGCCTTCGGCACGGTCGAGACCAATGAACGGCTCGAAAATGTTACCGTCTCGCGGCTAGAAGGCTGGATTGAGAATCTGGCGGTCAATGCCGAGGGCGACACCGTCCGCCCCGGCAGTCTCCTCTACCGGATCTACAGTCCGGACCTGATCGCCGCGCAGAAAGATTATCTGAACTCGTTCAGGATCGGTAACGAAGCGCGCATCGCGTCGGTTCGCCAGCGCCTGCGCTCCCTTGGCATGCAGAATGCGGCCATCGACCGGCTGACCGAAACCCGCCAGGTCATTGAACGTGTTCCGGTTTACGCAGAAGCCGGCGGCACGGTTGCCGAGCTCCAGGTCCGCAATGGCGACTATGTCAAACCCGGCACGCCTATATTACGCCTGCAATCCTATGCCGATGTCTGGGTCATTGCCTCGGTGCCGGAGAGCGATTTGCCTCTGGTGGAAACAGGCATGCAGGCCGAACTCGATTTTCCGAGCGCGCCCGATGCCCCCGGTAAAGGCCAGGTCGACTATATCTATCCGACAATCGACCCGAAAACCCGTACAGCCGACGTCCGGATCGAAGTGGACAATGTGTCGGGCTATCTTCGCCCGGGCGCCTATGCGGACATAAGGCTGAATATCGGCGGCCGACCGCGTCTTTCGGTTCCAAGTGAAGCCATTCTGCTTGGTAGCGAGGGCGCCCGTGTCGTCATCGCCGAAGGCAATGGCCGCTTCTCCGGACGCGCCGTGCAAACCGGGATTTCGGCCAATGGCCGGACCGAAATCCTGTCGGGTCTGGAAAGTGGCGACATGGTCGTCGCCAGCGGGCAGTTCCTGCTCGATAGCGAAGCCAACCTGAAAGAAGGTCTTGCCAAGCTGGAAGCTCCGGATGCGAGCGCGGCCAGTCCGGAAACACCGCTCTCCGATATTCCGGTGGACAGTAAAGCCCTCGCCGAAATCGATCACTTCACTGACATGGCGCTCTACTTCCACGAGGCCCTGAGAGACGGGTATGACATCGATCCGCTATTCGTGGACCCGGCGCTCGCCCTGGTGCCAGTGCTGCGGGACCGTTACGCGAACACGAAACTGGCACCGGTCATGGATGCTACGCAAACCGCTCTCGCCGCCGCGCAGGACGCCACGGACCGCGAAGACCTTGCCACACAACTCTCAGACCTGGTCGAGGCCTTGAAACCCTGGCTGCTGGAAGGCGCACCTCAGCATTACAGCGAGGCTGGTCTGGTGCTCTACCGGGACACCGCAACGGGCCGGTACTGGCTGCAGGAAGAAGCGAAACCAGCCAATCCGTACAGCGCAGATGGAGCCGAACGGATTGACTGGCCCAACCCGATGGCCGGCATGTCGATGACGACCAATGACGGCGAGACTGGCGCTGACCAGGCCCCTGGGCATTCGGGGGACAGTCATGACTGAACGAAACGACAGAAACCTCGCGGGGCAAGACCCCTCCAAATCATGGGTGGCAAAGCTGATCTCCTGGTCGGTTTCCAACCAGCTCATCGTCCTCATGCTCGCCGCTGCACTGGCTGTGACCGGGTGGATGGCGATCCAGCGCACGCCGCTCGATGCAGTGCCGGACCTGACAGATACCCAGGTCATCATTCGCACCGATTTTCCGGGCCAGAGCCCGCAGATTGTCGAGGACCTCGTCACCTATCCACTATCGACGAACCTTCTCGGTCTGCCGAAGACCAAGGACGTGCGCGGCTCCTCAATGTTCGGCACCAGTTTTGTGTATGTCATATTTGACGATGATGTTGACCTCTACTGGGCCCGCTCGCGCGTTCTCGAAGCCTTGTCCCGGCTGGGATCCGAACTCCCGGAAGGCGCCGTACCCCAGATCGGACCGGATGCAACCGGCGTTGGCTGGGTCTATCAGTATGCCTTGGTCGACAAGACCGGCAAGACCGATCTCGCCGAGCTGCGTTCACTGCAGGACTGGTTCCTGAAACTTGAACTCGCCGGAGTGGAAGGGGTCTCTGAAGTCGCTTCGGTCGGCGGTTTTGTCCGGGAATACCAGGTGCTACTCGATCCCAATCGCCTGAGAAGTTACGACCTGTCGATCACCCGTATCCGTGACGCGGTCCGCGCCGCCTCGAGCGAGGTCGGTGGCCGCGTGCTCGAACAGGGCGAAACGGAATATGTCATCCGCTCATCAGGCTATGTCGATGAGAAACTTGATCTCGAACAGGTCGTGGTCAAGGCAGAGGATGGCACCCCCGTCCAGCTGAGCCATGTCGCCCGGATTGTCGAAGGCCCGGCCCTCCGGCGCGGCATTGTCGAACTCAATGGCGAAGGCGAAACTGTGTCCGGCATCGTGGTGATGCGCGATGGCGAGAATGCGCTGTCGGTGATCGAACGTGTGAAGGAGAAACTTCATAGTCTCCAGCGCGGGCTGCCAGAAGGCGTCGAGATTGTCACTGTGTATGACCGCGCGCCTCTCATCGAGGGTTCGGTCGATTATCTGAAAGACAAGCTGATCGAGGAAGGCTTCGCGGTTGCTCTCGTCATTCTGATCTTCCTCCTCCATGTACGGTCGTCTCTGGTTGCCATCATCACCTTGCCGCTCGGAGTGCTCGGCGCGTTCCTGATCATGTCCTGGCAAGGTGTCACAGCGAACATCATGTCACTTGGCGGGATCGCCATCGCGATCGGCGCCATGGTCGACGCCTCGATTGTGCTTGTCGAGAATGCCAGCCGGAAACTGGCGGATCTGGGACCGAAACCCGATCCGAGCGTGCGCCGCCAAGCGCTGGTCGAGTCGGCTCAGGAAGTCGGCCCCGGCATATTCTTTTCACTCCTCATCATCACGGTCTCCTTCCTGCCGGTCTTTGCCCTGACCGGTCAGAGCTTCAGGCTCTTCAGTCCTCTCGCCTATACCAAGACCTATGCGATGGCCTTCGCGGCCATTCTGTCGGTGACACTTGTCCCGGTTCTGATGCTGTACCTGATGCGGGGTCGGTTCCGGCGCGAGGAAGCCAATCCCCTGAACGCCTTCTTCGTCTGGGCCTACAAACCGCTGCTCCATCTAGCCCTGAGGTTCAAATGGATCACGGTCGCCCTTGCGCTCGCGCTGACGGCCACCGTCATCGTGCCGGTCCAGAGGATCGGCTCGGAATTCATGCCGGCCCTTTATGAAGGCGAGCTCCTCTACATGCCGACCACCCTGCCCGGCGTGTCATCCACCAAGATGCGGGAGATTCTTGGCCAGACAAACCGCGTCATCAAGACCGTGCCAGAAGTCGATCGTGTCTTCGGCAAGGCCGGGCGCGCCGATACCGCAACCGATCCAGCGCCACTCACCATGATCGAGACCTGGATCAAGCTGAAACCGAAGGAGGATTGGCGGCCAGGTGTGACGGTCGAGGACATCACCGATGAGCTCGATGCCAAGCTGCAAATGCCCGGCCTCGTGAATTCATGGGGCTATCCGATCAAGATTCGCATGGACATGGTTTCAACAGGTGTGCGCACGCCCATTGGCATCAAGGTTACGGGCGATGATCTGACAGAGATTGAGACCATTGCCCGGGACATAGAAGCGGCCATTTCGGACGTACCCGGAACGCGCTCGGCCTTCGCCGACAGGGTCATGGGCGGAAAATATCTCGAGATCACGCCGGATAGGGGCGAACTCGCCCGGCGGAATATCGACATGGCAGCCTTCCAGTCCGTGATCCAAACCGCCCTGGGCGGCATGACACTCTCCCAGTCTGTCGAGGGCCGGGAACGCTATGACATCATCCTGCGCTATGATCGGCCATTTCGTGAGAGTGCCACAGACCTGGAAGAGATACTCGTGCCCGCCCCGTCCGGCGCCCATATCCCTCTCAGCGAACTGGCGGACATTTCCTATGCGGAAGGCCCGCCAATGATCCGATCGGAAAATGCCAGGCTGACTGGCTGGGTTTTCGTCGATATCGCGGACCGGGACATGGGCAGCTATGTTGCAGACGCCGGACAGGTGATTGCCAACGCCGTCGACCTGCCTGCGGGATATGCGGTGGAGTTCTCCGGACAGTATGAACAGATGCAGGAAGCGAATGCGCGGCTGAAGATCGCCATTCCAGCTGCGATTGCACTGATCTTCCTGCTGCTGATGCTACATTTCGGTCGGCTCGACCGGACCCTGATCATCATGGCCAGCCTGCCATTCGGCCTGGTCGGCGGAATGTGGGCCGTCTGGTTGGCAGGCTACAATCTGTCAGTAGCCGTCGCGGTCGGTTTCATCGCCCTGGGCGGCATCGCGGTCGAGACAGCCGTCGTGATGCTGCTCTATATCGACGCGGAAGTCCGCAAGGCGAACCCGTCTGACAGGAGCCAGCTTTTCGCAGCTGTCAGCAAGGGCGCGGCCATGCGCGTCAGGCCGAAGTTGATGACGGTCACGACCATTTTTGCAGGTCTTGCCCCGATCTTCCTGACCGACGGCCTCGGATCGGACGTCATGCGCCGGATTGCCCTGCCCATGCTTGGCGGCATGGCCTCAACCCTCATCCTCTCCCTGATCGTGATCCCGGCCATCTACTACATCCGGGTCGGGCTGCAGATTCCATCAGATTTACCCCGGGCCGAACCGGATAACCGGGCCGGCTCATTCACCCCCGAAGGAGAAAAACCATGACGAGACACCTGTTGAAAATTCCGCTTTTGTTTCCACTGCTTCTGAGTAGCGCCATGCTGCCGGCGGCCGCGCAGGATCGCTCATCAGGCAGAATGATGATCGACGGCGGCATGATGGGTGGCGGCCTGTTCGGCACGGTGTTCATGCTGCTTGCTGTGCTCCTCCTCCTGCTCGGGATCGCTGCCCTCATCAAATATCTGAGGTCGAAATAATAGTCCCGTGTCCATCCACCCTATTCCCCCGTCCCGGCGCGCATCGGGGGCCTCTGTTGAAAGCCGCGCCTGACAATCAAAAA
Organism: uncultured Hyphomonadaceae bacterium; assembly: GCA_913057945.1. Taxonomy (GTDB): domain Bacteria; phylum Pseudomonadota; class Alphaproteobacteria; order Caulobacterales; family Hyphomonadaceae; genus Hyphomonas. The sequence goes on from CAJXOF010000007.1 coordinate 183,540, forward strand.
GGAAGAAAACGATGAAAACCCTCGTCAGAAAGACAGCAGTCACAGGCGCAATCCTCGGACTGGCCCTGATTGGTCCGGCGCTCGCCCAGGAGGCCGGCATGAAAATGGACAGCATGAAAGACATGGACATGTCCGGCATGAGCTGCTGCGGCGACATGGCGCCCGGCTTTGGCGTCATTAACGGCGTCGATCTGGATGCCCGAACCGTCAATATTTCACACGATCCGATCAAGAAGATCGGCTGGGGTGAAATGACAATGGACTTCGAGGTCGGCGGAATGGTTGCGCTCGACAAATTCGAGAATGGCGACAACGTCCATTTCATGCTCAAGCAGGACGACAGCGACAATTATGATATCGCCATGATGATGCCGATCGGCGGCGATCCGGATGCTTTCAAGCAATCCATGATGTCGATGATGAAAGGCGACGGCATGATGGACTGCAACATGGGCGGACACGGATCCATGTCCGGCATGTCAGGCAAGGATCATGACGACACCGATCACTAGCCGGTCCTCTGTTTCAAGCCAAAAAGATCGTAAATCAGGTTCCGGCCGCGTTCCGCGGCCGGAATGCCTGCGTCTCCCGATAAGTTCACCAGGAAATCCCAATGACTCAAAGAATTCTGATTGCTGCCTTCTTGTTAGGTTCCGTTTCCCTGACAGCCTGCAGTGACCCCGAAAGCCGAACGCCGCCAGCATCCGGCCCTGCGGACCAGACCAGGCCTGAACCGTTCGAACAGGCAGATGAAGCTATGCCCGGCGATACTGGACGGGCCACGGGCAGGATCACATCCCTTGATCGCGACGACGGCCGGGTCACCATCGACCATGGCCCTTTCGAAGGCATCGCCATGGGCGCGATGACCATGAGTTTCGCTTTAATGGGCGATCTTGAGCTGACTGACCTCTCTGAAGGCGATGACGTGATCTTCCAGGTCAAACGGGGCCGGGACGGTTCTCATCGCATCATGGAAATTTGCAGCATTCCCGCGAATGGCCGCGACTGCCCGGACCAAGAAACGGTCTATCCGGACAACCCTCCAGATCAGTAAGGCGGCATACTCCGGCACTGTCCCCGATCGAGCTAAAGGGAAGACGATAAAGACCCGTTTCGCCATAGCGTCAAACTGGCATGCGCGGACCAAAAAGAATAACCGCAGCCCCGATCAGACAGGTTACAACCCCTATCAGATCCCAGCGGTCGGGACGAACCCCCTCAATGGTCCATAGCCAGATGAGCGAGGAAGTTATGTAAACCCCACCATAGGCGGCATAGGCGCGCCCGGCTGCAGACGCTTCCACCAGTGTCAGCAGCCAAGCGAATACAACAAGGGATATCATCCCCGGAACCAGCCAGAAAGCGGACTTTCCAAGCCGCAGCCAGGCCCAGAATGCAAAACAACCGGCGATTTCGGCGGCTGCCGCGCCAGCATAGATCAACAACGTCGCGCGAATATCCATGGCTGGGACGTTACCTGATCTGGCTGGACTGGCGAGGCCCCGTTGCGGTTAAAATTGGTTTCAGCCTGCGCAGCATGAAAGCTTCGCCACGTCCTTGTCGAACGTCTGTGCCGCCAATTTTAACCCTTCAACAGTTGTCAGGTATGGAAAAATTGTCTCGCCAAGCGCCTTGCTCGTCATGCCGAACTTCAACGCCATAGCCAGCGTCTGAATCGCATCAGACCCTTCGGGCGCCGCGATCTGTCCGCCCAGGAGGCGGTCGGTCTTCGCATCCGCGACCAGCTTGATGACGCCGCGGGTATCGCGGGCGGCGGCGGCGCGTGCCACGTGGTCCAGCGTCAGCACGCTGGTCTTGACGTCATGACCGGCTGCCTTCGCCTGCACCTCGGAAAGGCCGACGCCGGCGACCTGCGGATCGGTGAACACGACCCAGGGCATGGCCGCATTGTCATAGCGCAAATCCAGAAGCCCGAGCGCATTGTTGGCCGCCACCTTGGCCCCATAAGCGGCCATGTAGACGAACTGGTCGCGATCGGTGACATCACCCGCTGCCCAGACGCCAGGCCGCGTTGTGGCCATGTCGGCTCCGACCTTGATCGATCCACGCGCATCGGTCTCGATGCCGAACTCGCGCAAGCCGAGGTCTTCGGAATTGGCCACCCGGCCTGTGGTGGCCACAAGCCGCTGCGCGGAGAGGGTCACAGGCTTTCCACTCCGTTCGATTGTCAGCGTGACGCCGCCGTCACTCCGTCTCACCGATCGGTAGGACAGGCCGGTCTCGACCGCGACACCCTCAGCCTTCAACGCGTCGGTCAACGCCTTGGCCACTTCCGGTTCCACGCCGGGCAGAAGGCGCGAACGCGTGACCAGTGTAACCTTGACGCCCAGCCGCGACGCCATCTGCGCCAGTTCACAGCCAATATAGCCGCCGCCCAGGACCAGGATGCTTTCGGGCTGATCGGGCAGGCTGAGAAGGTCCCAGGAATCGAGCGCCTCCACGGTCTCGATCCCGTCAATTTCCGGCAAGAAAGGGCGCGAGCCGGTGGCGATCAGAACCTTCGGTGCAGCGATGATCCGCCCGCCGACCTCAATCCCGCCTTCGATCAGGCGTGCGGCACCTTCCTCGATATAGGTGACATTCTCATAGGAAGGCAGCAGGTCGATGTATTTTTTCTGGCGCATCTCGTCGACCAGATCGGCCGTGCCCTTGACGACCGCCGACCAGTCCACGCTCTGCGCACAGGGCTCAATGCCCGGAAACCGTGCCGCCGCTGTACCAGCATGCACCGCTTCACCGGCCCGTATCATCGCCTTGGACGGCACGCAGCCGACATTGACGCAGGTGCCGCCGATGGTGCCATGCCCAACCATGGCCACGCGCCTGCCGGCCTCGGCCGCGCTAATCGAAGCCGAAAACCCGGCCGAGCCAGCACCTATGACGATGAGGTCATAGCTGTCGTCGCCGTTTTTATTGACGGAGCAGCAATCGCCTGTCTTTACGGTTTGATTCATTATTTCTTCCTTGGCTTGTGACCAGGCATGGCGACGCGGCCTCGATCAAGTATTCAAAATCACACCATCGACCCGATGTCGGAGGCGTGGCCGGGATCAGGTTGAGGCCGCTGTCGCCGCATTCGCCTGCGGCGAAGACCGCGGGATCGCTCGTACGCATCGATGTGTTCACCTGGATGCCCCGCCGAGTGCACTCGGCGCAGGCAGCTTCAAGGTTCAGCCTGTCCATTTTTGGTACCCGGCCGGGGCTGAGGCACATGCTCATTGATGCAAAACAAGAAGGTGTCGCAATGACGGTACCGGCCAGACCCGTTATCAGCAGTTTTCGGTCAGTCCATTTTGACATCAAAGTGAAAGCCTTGTGTGAAAATCTGACGATGTATGCGAACATCGACTGGCAGGTGCCTCATCAGGATATTCCAGATGCTGCGTGTTCAACCGTCCGTAACGCTTGCCGGGTATCCTACATCGGTTGAAGCCGCAGCGATCAGCTCAGGCGTTGTCGCCGCCGTATCGTAAACCACTTCTGCGATCCTGGCCGCATAATCGATATCGACAGATTTAACGCCCTCGACACGCATCATCGCTTTCCTGACAGCAATCGGACATGTCGCGCAGGTCATGTTTCCGATCGTAAAACGGGCTGTCGCCTGTTCGACCTCCACCGAGGCATCCGGAGCATTCTGCGCGCCGGCGACTGCGAGCCCCCCCGCGAGTGCCAGACCTGCCAGTCCGGCGATCATCCATGTGCGTTTCATACTTGTCTCCCTGGCTAGTAAAATAACGGTGCCCATACATCGATGGTCAAGGCCGCCAGCACGACAAGCGCGCCGCTCCACAGGGCGACCTGCTTGACGACTGACGACTGCAAACGGGCGCAATAGCTACCATCCTCGCAGACACTGGTTTTTCGAAAATAGACATCCCAGAACCCAGCCGCGAGAAATCCGATCGCGACCAGAAGAAAAAGGGGCTTGTAGGGTTCCAGCGCCGTCAACTGGCCAATCCACGCTCCGGAAACACCGAGACTGATCAGCACAAGCGGCACGATGCAGCAGGATGATGCAAGGAATGCCCCCAGCATGCCACCGGCAACAAGCCACCTTGAGCGACGCTCATTTGCTGGGCTGTTTTCCGTACCTGCCATGACCAGCTGTTCCCATTGCTTTATTGATCATGATCACGTTACGCTCTGTAGTTGGTACAGACACAAGTGGGTATTTCATCATGGCCATCACATCGCCGCGAGCAGCACTCAAACGGGCTGAACTGGCCGGGCGGCTCGGCTGCAATCTTGAAACGATCCGCTATTATGAAAAGATCGAATTGCTGCCCGAACCAGCCCGCACGGCAAGTGGCCACCGGCTGTATTCGAATGAAGATCAGGTACGACTGCGTTTCATATTGCGAGCCCGCAGCCTCGGCTTCTCCGTGGAAGATGTACGCTCGCTACTTGGCATCAATGATGGCAGGCCGAGCTGCGCGGAGGTCAGGGCGCTGGCAGAAGCACATCGGGGCGATATCCGTAAACGCATCGCCGATCTGAAGCAGATGGATCGACGGCTCGGCGAGATCATGGCTGGTTGCACCGGCGCTGAAACACCCGATTGCGCACTCACCGACAAACTGTTCGAAGATAGCTGACAAAAGGGGCTCCTGCATCTGCCGGAGATGCAAATGATGGACATCCACGACACCATCACCGCTCCGCATCGCCTCAATGACGGTACCGATGTCAATGTCCGGCGGACTGCCTAGCCACAACATGTGGATCGGCCCGCCGATTTCGCGGAACGACAGGCAGAGAATGTTACCGCGATACCGATCGTCACGAACGGATCGAACAGTATTCAGTCATAGATGAGGATGAGCGCGTCGCCCGCAACCACGGCTACAGATGCGAGTGCGTCGGACAGATTGTGAAGGAGGAGCGCCCGGATATTCACGCTCCCATTCTGCACCGAATAGATCAGGAGGGCTGTAAGCTCTGCAATGACCAGCGCAACACCGCCAAGAATAACGATCGTCCAGCCACCAACGGCGGGCGGATCAGTGATCCGTATGACAGTCTTATTGACCAGATGGCAATGGAGACCCGACGATCATCGCTCGCGGGATCAAGATCGTCATGATCATGTGCGTGGCTCAGGATCGGCCTGCTCTTCCAGCACCTTGCGCTTGCACTCGAGATACGCGCGTCGCCGCGCGTGTACCGCGTTTTTTGCGCGGCTCTTTGGTGGTATCAGGCCGCATTCCTCCTGCACCTTGGCCGCCTGCTCACTTGAAAGGGCCCCCATCACGTTGTCGAGACTCTCGCAGCCGGTCAGGGCTGCGAGAGAAACGGACATGACCGCGAAGCGAAGTTCACGATGGATGAACATGCTCGGCCTCCAACAAGGAATGGTGCGCGTCGGGCTTTGGTGCGAACCAGCGGTGAAGGGCGGGTAGCACCAGCAAAGTTAGCACGGTCGAGGAGACCAGCCCGCCCATGACCACCGTGGCCAGTGGCCGCTGCACTTCAGCACCGACACCACTTGCGAAGAGCAGCGGCGCAAGGCCGAGCGCCGTCGTAAGGGCGGTCATCAGCACAGGACGTGCCCGCAAGCCTGCCGCCTCGACGGCAAGTTCATCGCGACCACGGCCCTCCCTGGCAAAATCATCCATGAAACTGACCAGCACCATGCCATTGCCGAGCGCGATACCGAACAGGGCAATAAAGCCGACCGTCGCAGGCACCGAGATCGGCAGGCCTGCAATCCAGAGCGCCATCGCCCCGCCGGTCAGCGCCAGCGGAATGTTGAGCAGGATCAGGATGGCCGATTTCATGCGCCCGAACGTCAATAGCAGGATCAGGAATACGATACCGAGCGTGATCGGGATCACGACCGCGAACCGCGCATTCGCTTCCTGCTGGAGTTCGAACTGTCCGCCCCATTCGACGCGATAACCAGCCGGCAGGTCGAGCTGGCTGGCGACCGATTGCTGCGCATCAGCGACATAGCTGCCAATATCGCGTCCTCTCACATTGAGCTGAACGGTGATGAATCGCTCACCATTCTCGCGCGTGATCTGACGTGGACCGACAATCTCCCTGATGTTTGCCACGCTTTCGAGTGGAACCCGTGCGCCGCTGGACGATTCCAGAATAATCCGTCCGATGGCCGCGGGCGTGTTGCGGTCCTCTTCGGCATAGCGCACGATGACGGGAAACTGGCGCACTCCCTCAAAAACGGCACCAGCCTCTGCCCCGCCGACGCCGGAACGCAAGGCATCGAGCGCCTCCTCCACGCTCAGTCCATACCGGCCGAGCGCAGGACGGTTGAGCGAGACCACAAGCTGCGGCGCGCCGGTGATCTGATCGGCCTGGACGTCGGTCGCCCCAGGAATTTCCTGAAGAATGGACTGCAAGTCCTGCGAGCCTTCGAGCAGGACCTCCGTATCCGGACCGAAGATCTTGACCGCCAGCTGCGCCTTTGTGCCGGTCAGGAGCTCATCAACCGACATGGCGATTGGCTGGCCGACATTAACCCTGACGCCTGGAAAGCCGCCGAGATTCTCGGAGATCGACGCCCGGAGTTCATCCGGGCTGATGCCATTGCGCCATTCGCTTCGGGGTTTGAGCGCCACGAAGGCCTCGATACTGTTCACCGGGTCGGCATGCGCGCCGACTTCCCCACGGCCGATCCGGCTGACAATGGAACTGATCTCGGGGAAGGCTTCAAGCAGTCTTGTCTCGATGCGGGTCGACGTTTCCTTTGCTTCGGTTAGCGAGATGGACGGCGCCATCGTCACACGCAACAGGACATCGCCTTCCTCCAGCGCAGGCGTGAACTCCGAGCCAAGGCGTGTCGCTGAGAGGCCCCCAACCAGAAGCAGGACGCCTGCTAGCCCGACCGCCGCGAGACGTCGCCGGACGAAGAAGGCCGCAAGCGGCTTGATCAGCGAAACAAGCCGGCTGTCGCTCTCCTGGCTATTGCTCTTGGGCGGACGCATGAGGCCGAGCGCCATCGCCGGAGCGATGAGCGCGGCATAGATCAGCGACCCTGTCATGGCGAGCGCGGCAGAAGCGGCGAGCGGCCGAAACGTCTTGCCTTCAGTGCCCTGTAGCGAAAAGAGCGGCAGGAAGACAATGATCACCACGAGGACGGCAGCAATCAGCGGCGCGATCACTTCGGCGCTCGCTCGCGCGACCGTCGTGCGGCTATCTTCACCCTCGCGTCGTTCGCGCAAGCCGCGATCCACGTTCTCGGCGATGACGATGGCGCCGTCGACCATCATCCCGATGGCGATCGCCACCCCGCCCAGCGTCATCAGATTGGCCCCGATGCCGAGGAATTTCATCGCGATGAAGGCAAAGCCGACCGAGAAGGGTATGGCCATGACAACCACGAGGCTTGGACGCCAGCCGCCGAGGAACAGGAAGACGATGACGGCGACCAGGAGCGCGCCCTGCCAGAGCGCGGTCGTCACGGTCGCAGCCGCCTTTTTCACCAGCGTGCCCTGATCATAATACGGAACGGCTTTGACGCCATCCGGAAGCGACTGGTTGATCTCGTCGAAGCGCGCTTGCGCGTTCTCGATCACCTCAGACGTGTTTGTGCCATAAAGTTTCAGGACGAGACCGGCGACGGTCTCCCCTTCGCCATTGGCAGTTGCGAGCCCCTGCCGGACGCCGCCGCCGATGGCGACTTCACCGAGGTCGTTGACGCGGACGGTTCGTCCATCCACGGTCTTGACCGGCGTTTCACGCAGATCATCGAGAGATCGAGCGAGCCCGACCCCGCGCACCGTGTACTGTTCGGCGCCAATTTCGATGAATTGCGCGCCGGCCGTCCGATTGGCGCTCTCCAGGGCGGCAATCACCTCGCCGACACTGAGGTCATAGGATGTCAGCTGATCGGGATCGAGGCGGACCTGGTACTGCTTCTCGAAACCCCCTAGTGACAGAACCTCCGTCACCCCTTCAACCGACTGGAGCGGATACTTGATCATCCAGTCGGCAATCTCGCGCAGCTCAACCAGCGACCGCTCGCCGGTCTCATCGACGAGCCGATAGTACATGATGATACCAAGGCCGGTCGAAATCGGCCCCATCTTGGGTGTGCCGAAACCGTCGGGAATGGCGTCGGCGGCCTCGCCGAGGCGCTCACCGACGACCTGGCGGGCAAAATAGACGTCCGTGCCGTCCTCGAAATAGATATTGATGACAGACAGGCCAAAATTGGATGTCGAGCGGATCTCGTCGACCTTGGGGAGGCCGGACATGGCCGTCTCGATCGGATAGGTGACATAGCGTTCGACCTCTTCGGGCGACAGGCCTTCAGTTTCGGTGAAGACTTGGACCAGAGAAGGTGAGGGATCGGGAAAAGCGTCGACAGGCAGGCTGCGAAAGGCAAACAGCCCCCCGATCGACAGGGCGAGTGCGGCAATGGCGGCAAGCAGCCGGCCACCCGCAAGGCGGTGCATCAAATTGATCATTTTGCGGGTCTCCTAGTGTGCGTGGCCGTCGCCGAAAGCGTCTTTTTCAAGCTGCGCTTTCAGGGTGAAGGCGCCCTCGGCAACGAATGCTTCGTCGGCCTCGAGCCCGGAAATGATCTCGGTATAGCTGCCTGCACTCTCTCCTGTCCGGACCTCGCGCGGTTCGAACCCGTCATCCGTCGGGACGAAGACCGACATCCTGTCTTCAACACTGACAATCGCATCGGAGGGAACGCGCACGACGGGGCGCCCCTCTCCCGTGTCGATCCGCGCCGTTACGAACTGACCGGGCTTCAGCCTGTGTTCGGCATTGTCGACAATGACCCGCGCGGTCGCGGTGCGGGATGCCTCATTGATGACAGGCAGGACATTTGAAATTGTCCCTTCGGCCAGGACGCGGCCATCTTCCTGCTGGAAGGTCACGGTCTGGCCTTCGCTGACCTTGCCGAGATCTTCCTTGTAGACGGCGATGTCGGCCCAGACGACGCTATCATCGATGATGACAAAGATGGGCGCGCCGCCAGCCGATACGGTTTCTCCAAGAGAAACGCTCCGCTGAATCACCTCTCCGGCAAGGGGAGCCGTCACATAGGCTTGTGCAAGCGACCCGTCCGCAGCCTCATTAAGCTTGTCCAGTGTGCCATGACCAATGCCGATCGCATGAAGCCTGTTTTCAGCAGCTTCCCGGCCGGCATTGGCTGCGGCGAATGCCGCACGCGCCGACTGCAGATCGGCCTCGGCGGTGATTTTCTGCTCCCAGAGGTTTTCCTCACGCTCAAGCTCGGCTTGCGCGAGGCGCTCGGCGCTCAGGGCATTCAGATAATCGGCCTTTAGGCCGGCGAGTTCACGACTGGTCAGCCGGGCAAGCGTGGCGCCGGCTTTCACGATATCGCCTTCGCCTGCATAAAGTTGGGCAACGGTGCCCTCGACCTGTGGCGAGACCCTTGCGACACGGTCCGCATCGAAACGGATCTCGGCCGGCAGTTCCAGCTGGCCCGAAACCGCTCCGGTCTGGGCTCGCCCGGTCCGGATACCGGCAGCTTCCGCCTCTTCGGCGGTCAGCTCGACATGATCGCCGCCATCGGCATCATCATGGCTTTCATGCTCCTCATCACTACCGTCTTCGTGGTCGTCATGGCCATCTTCGGCTTGTGGGGGCGTCCGGTTTGCACCAGACGAATCGGAGGCGTCATTGCCGCAAGCACTAAGATACAAAAGCGCTGGCGAAAGCAGCGCCGCATAGAATAAATTCAGTTTCATTGGATCTCTCCTTCGAACGGCGCGGCGCCAATCAGCGCACGCAACCGCAGCGTGTATGTCTGGAGCGCCAGCCGGGCATCGATTACGGCGGCGCGGGTTTCAATCAGACTGCGCCGCGCGTCGAGCGTGGCGGTCAGGTCGAACTTGCCAACCCGGTAGCCCTCTGCCGCAGCTGTATAGGCTTCTTCTGCGAGCGGCAGCGCTTCGCCCTCGAGACGCTGCAAGCGAGACTTCGCAGCCCGCACCTGCGCGGCGAGGCTCGCTTGCTCGGCCCGCAACCTTGCCTCAACAGTCTGTGCTGATAGCTCGGCACTCTGGGTACGTAATCCCGCCGCCCGCGTTGCGTCCTGATTGCGGTCAAAGACCGGCAAAGGAACACTGACACCCGCCAGAAACGCGCTATCGCCCGTGTCCTCAAATCTTCGGACACCAGCCGATACGGTTATATCAGGCCATGCGCCGGCGCGGGCCCGGTCCGTCGCCGCGCTACGAGCCGTCGCTCCGGCCTTAGCCGCCGCAAGTGACGGATGAACGCCAGAATCTGGTTGAGCCGACCCACCCGCCGGATCTGTTACGATTTCCGCAGTGCCAGACAAGACAAAGTCGATCTCTGGACTACCCCAAACGGACGCAAGCGCTAGCCCTTTGGCTTCGACCTGGCCCCGCGCACCATCCGCAACCGCCTGAAGCGCTGCTGCTTCAGCCCGCGCGCGCAGCAACTCAGGCGGAGCCGACGCTCCAGCGTCCACGCGACGCTGGACGACGCCAGAGAACTCGGATGCGAGATCGGCTGAGGCCTGAGCGACCTCGGCCATGTCGTAAGCGGCACGAAGTTCCAGATAGAGTTCCCCTGCGAGTTTCTGAGCTTCCAGGCTTCGTACAGAACATTCGGCACTCGCCAATGCGGCTTCAGCTCTGGCGGCCCGCTCGGAAAGTCTTCGTTTATCGCCAAGCTGTAAGGTCTGCGCCACTACCAGGGTCGTCTCGTAGGCATTGAAGCCTTCAAGCGATCCGCTGCCGGCAAAGTTCTCGGTTTCGACAGACAGAGATGGATTAAGCCAACGGCTCGCCTGATCGGCGTCGGCCGATGAAGCTTTCGCCTCGAGAGCCGCCGTCAGAACTTCAGGCGAAGCATTGGCGGCGCGAGCAATAGCCGCGTCGAGCGTCAGTGGTCGGGATTGATCATAGTCAGTCGCGCCGACATAGACAGAACTACACCCTTGCGCATAGGCCGTACCGGCCATGACCGGCAGGGCGAGCGCGGTGATCGCGCTGCATATAAGAATTTTCATTTTTGCTGGTTTCCTCGTCCAGATTCAACGACAGCGAGGCCGTAGCCACGCAAAATATTCCTGTGTCGTTGGTCTAGGCGCGAGGAGGACGGTAAAGACCGTCTGGGCGGAGGTTCTCGAGAAAAGAACCGCCAGGCAACAAATGTTTTGTCTGCACGACAGACTTCGGAGCGCCGCTTAGATCGCCGCCGCCTATCAGATGGAAATGACAGCTTCCGCACTGATGCGCGGTATGGTCATGACCTTCATGCGATGGCTCCTTATCAGGGGCATCTTGGGCCAGCTCACTCGTAGAACATTCCTCTGCGGCCTGATCGCCCGGATGCATGATATCCGCCGCAGCCGTCATCGGCGCAATAACAAAAGCTATCGCCATCACCATGACGAGCAACCTTCGTAAACACGTTATGACTTGGAACGGAAACATGATTGCTGGGCTAGCTACTTTCTTTTATGATCGGGTAAACAGGCTCACTCTCTTTTTAGCACCTCCAGTCACTGGAGGGTCAAGCGCCTTTTGACGGAAGCCCTGCAAGCACCTCGGCGCCATCATGCTGTTCGTGCAAGCAATTCTCGTGCTGGCCAAGGGCAGCGAGTACAGAGCAGGTCCCGATCTTGCCGCCTTCGCAGGCGCGGATCATGCGCTTGAGCTCGGCCTCGAGCGCCTCCAATTGGGTCAGCCTGCGGCGAACCTCGTCAAGCTGGCGACGTGCAATCTGGTCAACCAGGACGCACTCCCTGCCTGGCTCTACCTGCAGCGAAATCAGTTCCCTTACCGCTGAGACGGGAAACCCCAGATCCCTTGCATGACGTATAAAACGGAGACGCTCTACAGAGGCCCCTGCGTACAACCGCTGTCCGCTTGCGCTGCGTTGCGGCTCGTCGAGCAGGCCAATGGATTCATAATAGCGGATTGTCGTGACTTTTACGGCCGTCGCCCCTGACAGTTTTCCGATCGTCATCAAGGCCATGATAGCGCCCCTTGCCCCTCTAGTTACTGTAGACTGCAGGAAATAACCCTGACGGCTGAAAACACAAGCGCAGGAGGCAACATGAGTGGTGATACGACAATCCAGATACTCGGCATTGCCACAGGTGGCGCAGTTGCTGTGATTCCTATTTGGTCTGCAGCCTTCCCCGCGCAGAGAATTTGGCTCCCGCAGCGTTATTCGCGTTTCGTGGCACCAATCATCTGGAAGGGTACGATCACGAATTTCGGAGCGGCGCTGTCGATTGGGGCTTCAGGTAGGGCAACCGCTCCCGTACCCTGCTGGGCGATATTCGGCCTCGGGTTTGCCCCTCTCATCATCGCGAATATGGTGGTTTGGCGCGCAGATTTCCGGTTCGGTTTCGACGAGACACCAGGAGCCAAGGGCACACTTGCCACCACAGGGCCCTACCGCTACTCCAGCTATCCTCAATACGCTCGCAATACAAAGCTTTCTAACGGAGACGCTTCGATAAAATTCTTACGGTGCATCTCCCCTCACCGACAACGCATGGTAAAATCATAGGATGGGTAGCGAAGACTTGAAAATCGAGACGTCAGACGAGCGCCGAACTCTTCAAATCGTACTATGGCTAAACATACTCATAGCCATTGGCTTTTTTGTCACAGGCTGGTTCGGCGACTCCAATGCCCTCCTGGCGAACGGGCTGGATAATTCCTCGGACGCGATTGTGTATGGCTTGAGCCTGCTTGCACTTACACGTTCGCAGATCTGGAAACGCAACGCCGCTCGACTGTCAGGTGGAATGCTTCTTGTATTTGCCGTCGGCGTCGCCGGCGACGCAATCCGTCGATACTTTGAAGGATCTGAACCCCTCGGTCTCATCATGCTGGCAATGGCCGCGATTGCAGGTGTTGTAAATCTGATCTGTCTCTGGCTTTTGAAAAAAATAGAAAAGAAGGATGTAAACCTGCGAGCCGCTACAACATTTAGTTTCAATGACTTCATCTCGAATGGGGGGATCATTCTCGCGGGCGTAATCGTACTGTGGACTGGGTCCAACTGGCCAGATCTGCTTGTCGGATTGGGAGTCGCGGCGATTGCGGTATATGGTGGAATCGATATTCTGCGCGATGCGCATGCTGATAAGCATCAGTCAGGATGATGCCCCAAACCCGGAATGAAACAAGTGCGTAAAATTCTCAAAATGGTGCGCGCGCAGCGTCACTGGGCCTCGCATGATGGGTTCCCAAGCGTTACCGTAACAAATATTTACTCGATCAACTTTCTATTCCGGCATTGAATTTGCTTTCCCTGTTGAGTTGAATCTCTCTTGGGAAACGAGGACAAATGTCCCGGCTGGCAGATCATATAAGTGCTTATGACTACACATGGTTGTTGTCAGACAGCAGATGGGCCTGGGAGTTCCTGCGCCGAAACCGCCGGTTTCTTGAGGACTCGTCGCTTCCTTCCGCGAGTGAGCTTAGTTTCGCTCCCGCCTGCCATCAGATCACCCTCGTGCGCCCTAGAGCCCCTCAGGCGCTTGCTGAGCGATGGGGGCTCGCCTTCTTCCCGGATCCAGAGGATAGCGGCCTTGAAGCCGACGCGTTCTGGTCGGGAGGTCTCTATCCGAGGCGGGTTCACATGCAAGTTTCTCCGAGTGGTCCTAATGAATCCTGTGAATTCTATGATCGCACTGTTGGCATCTGCAGGATAACGCACTTCACCGACCTCGCCGGCCGCGAACAATTTCTTCTCAAGGGAAATGGCTGCGTCATTCAGGTGTTCTGCACGGGCATGTCACTTCTCGCCCGCGAACCTGTCAAGCTTAGCTTCATCATCGACAGTCTCGACGAATTCCAGGCCAAGCTGAAAACGCTCCAGCGCGCCCAGCGTGTCTATGACCCGCAAGCAGAGGCGGATATCCCGGAATGGACTCGCCATTCCTTGGCCCTTCGCAATGCACTGGTCGCACTCGATTGTCATGATGCCCAACTCTCATATTTTGAGACGGCGCGGTTTATATATGGCGAAGAACGGGCCCGCGAAGCTTGGCACAGCCCAAGCCGAGCGATGAAAGACGAGATGAGACGTGCCCTTGCCCGCGGCCGTGACCTGCGGGACGGCGGTTATGCAACGCTTCTCGGACCCGTCGAAAACGCGCTTCTTTTAGCCTGAAGTAGAATTTTGGCACCTCTTTTGCAGCACCCGCTTGTGAAGGAGGCACCTGATGAGTCCCGCCGACACACCCTCGGTCCGTATTGATCTGGATGACTACGCCTATACTTGCCGACTCTCCAGAAGTCGCTGGGCTTGGGAATTTCTTCGGCGAAATAGCGAATTCAGGCAAGCCGCCCTGCGGGCTGGCGACTCACAGATATCTGAAAAGCCAGCCTGTCACGGCATCCGGCTGCTCCGGCCGCTATGCGACCAGATCGACGCTGAGAAATTCGGCTTGGTTTTTTTTCCCGACATAGACGCGAATGGCTACGAGGCCGACGTCTTCTGGATCCCTGCCCTCTATGCTCGCGCCCTGACCATGCAGGTCGTACCGCGTCATCCGAGCGAGCGCGACGATATTTTCGATCAGACGATCAATGTGTGTGAAGTCACCCACCTCACAGATCGCGTCGGCCGGGAATACCTGATGATCCGTGGGCACGGCCACAGCATCCAAGTCGCTTGTTCTGGTCTGTCACTACTCAGCGTCGAACCCGTCCGCATGAAACTGATCATCGATAATGTGTCGAGCATGGACGAAACACTTAAAGTCATCGGCAAGGCTCAGCGTATTCTTGGCAAGGACGATCCGAGTTTCAACGACACCTGGACACGCTCATCGCTTGCGTTTCGCAATGCGCTCATTGCGCTCGATGCGCATGAGACCGGTCTAACTTATTTTGAAACCGCTGCCATCATCTATGGCGAGGATCGCGCCACCGAAGCCTGGCAGAGCCCCAGCCGGGCCATGAAAGACGAAAATGCGCCGCGCCCTCGTGCGAGGACGTGAACTCCGGGATGGCGGATACAGGGACCTCCTGACTGCACAGACCTGAGCAGATCCAATTTGGCATCAGACCTTGATCCGGCGATCACCCCTCGCTGACGCGAGGGGGCTGTTTCGCGGGCGGCACGCCGCCAGCGGCCCGGCTCGTCTCCGGACCTCTGGTCTGCCCTTCCGGGCAGCCCAGCGGCATGCGGGTGTCTCGCCGGTGATCGCGCCAGCCTGCGCTTCCCACTGACAAGCAGAGGGGTCGGAGGCTGCTCGGCCTGCATGAGCATTATGAGGCCGCTGGCTCAGGGGGTGTTCGGGTCGTTCAGCCATTTCCCGAATACGGTCACATCCTGGGCTTCATAACCGAGCGCCCCGTAGAAGGCTTCGGCATCGGCATTGCCGATGCGGACCATCAACTGGACTTTTCCGACATTCCGGCTTGCGAGCCACAGCTCGGCTTCGGCCATCATTTCGCGGCCATGACCATGACCCTGTCGCTCCGGTTCGACGGCGAGATAGTAGATCCATCCCCGGTGCCCGTCATGCCCGACCATAACTGACGCGATCAGATCATCCTCCCTGTAACCCACCATCAGCGTCGCTTCGCGGCTACGCACACACAGATCGATATCGGCCGACGGATCGTTCCACGGCCGCGTCAGGGCGCAGCGTTCCCATAGCGCAATCACAGCGTCGCGGTCCTGCTCGCGATAGGTGCGGATGTGTAGGCTCATATAGTCTGTCTTGCGGGATTCGGCTCGGTTGGCGCGTCCCGCGGCCTGCAACCGTCCGCCCGGCGTCCAGGACAGTCCCCCAATCAGACGAAGGTGGGCGGACGACCGGTCTGCCCGGACCCGCCGCTTGCGCAAGGCGACGGGGCTGAAGGCGTCTGGAAGTGGTCTCAGCGTCCTAC
Organism: uncultured Hyphomonadaceae bacterium; assembly: GCA_913057945.1. Classification (GTDB taxonomy): domain Bacteria; phylum Pseudomonadota; class Alphaproteobacteria; order Caulobacterales; family Hyphomonadaceae; genus Hyphomonas. The sequence continues at coordinate 199,406 of CAJXOF010000007.1, forward strand.
CTTTCCGCCTTGCGCAACCGGCTAATGGGTCCGGCCTGCCGGCCTTCTCGCCGCCCACCCCCGCCTGATGCGGGAGGGACATTTGGGCGGGGAGACGAGACTGACGCCATGACCACACCGCAACCTTCAGCCCCCCTTGCGGCAGACGCTGCACCCACATCTCCAGACCGGCCCCGTATCTATGTGGCCTGCCTTGCCGCCTACAATAATGGCTGCCTGCACGGGCGCTGGATCGACGCGACGACACCTGATGAGGTGATGGCCGAGGTTCGCGCCATGTTGGTGACGTCGCCGCTGCCGGACGCCGAAGAGTGGGCGATCCATGACTATGAAGGCTTCGAAGGCGCGCAGCTTTCCGAATATGCGAGCTTCGGGACAGTCTGTAATCTGGCCGATTTTATTGCCGAACATGGCAGGCTCGGCGCGCTGGTCCATCGCCATTTTGGCGACGACCTTGAGCAGGCCGTGGCGGCTTTCGACGATTACGCAGGCTGCTTTTCGAGCCGGGCAGACTTCGCCGAAGAACTCCACCGCGACACCGGGACGGAAATCCCCGCAGCCCTCGAATACTATATCGACTGGTCAGCGCTCGCCCGCGACATGGAGCTGAATGGCGACATCATGGTGTTCGAGACAGGGTTCGAAGACGTTCACGTTTTCTGGACGCGTTGAACGCCATGACCTTCACCCAGCACTTCAACACCTACGCCTGCGAAGGCGATACGATCAGCTGCGAAGCCGAGGGCTTCACGGTCACGGCCCGGATTGTTGCCGACGATTGCCCCGACGCGCCGGACCAGCGGCAGGACGGATTCTGGCCCTCGCTCTACAAGGACGCGCCCGGTTTTATTGGGCCGGGAAACGGATTCCGCCAGCGCTTCGCCGAGGCGCAGGCCAAGGCCGAAGCCGTGATGGAAGCATGGCGCAAGGGCGAGTGGTTCTATTGCGGGATCGTGCTTTCGGTCGAGCGCGACGGAATCGAACTGGATCACCACGCCGCCAGCCTCTGGGGCGTCGAGTGGAATTATCCCGGCACGGACAATTGCTACCTCACCACTGTTGCGAACGAGCTGTTATCCGAGGCGCTGGACGCAGGCCGCGCCGCTGCGGCCCGGCTTGCTGCGACCGTGACGGGCTGGGCTTCGACATGAGCGTTGCCCGCACCGTCACTGAATTGCTTGGCCCAAGGCCGCGCATGACGCTCGTCATTGCCGAGGCCCAGGTCGCCGAAATCTGGGTCGAGGGCCGCGCGCCCCTGATCACGATCCGCGACTATGACTGGGGCGAGACCGACCCAGAAGCCTGCCGCGACAGCGAGGGCTTTCCCTTCACCAAGATCAACTGGAGAGGCCCTGCATGGGCGCTGGGTCTCTCGCTTCACCCGCCAGAAAAGGAGACCCCCATGGCACAGCCCGACCTTAGACACATCCCGCTCGACGAGCTTCGGATTTCAAAACTCAATATGCGTCATGGACGAAAGAAACCGGACGTGTCCGACATCCTGCCATCAATCCGCGAGAGCGGTTTGCGGCAGACTTTGCTGGTCCGCCGCGAGGGCAAGTATTATGGCGTCATCGCCGGACGCCGCCGCTTCTTCGCGTTGAAAGAAATCGCCAAGGAGACAGGCGAGACGCCGCTGGTCCCCTGCGCGATCATGACCGAGAAGGATGCGGCGTCCGCGATTGCCGCCTCCGTCATCGAGAATGTCGGACGCCTGCCAGCGACAGAAATGGAGCAATATGAAGCGTTCAAACGGCTGCATGAGGAAGGCAAGGCAGTGGAGGATATCGCCGCCTTCTTCGGCGTGACCGAGCTTATGGTGCGGCGTGTGCTCGCGCTTGCTTCGCTCGCCGAGCCGATCCGCAAGCTCTACGCCGAGGACGAGCTGGACCGTGAAACGATCCGCGCGCTGACGCTCGCCACGCCCGACCAGCAGGCCGAATGGCTTCGCCTCTTCGAGAGCGAAACCGAACGCGCCCCGATGGGCCGGTCGTGCAAGGCATGGATAACGGGCGGGACCACGATCACCACCGACAAGGCCTTGTTCGATCTTGATGCCTATGAAGGACAGGTCACTGCCGACCTCTTTGGCGAGCATGGCGTCTTTGCGGATGCGGATCAGTTCTGGCAGGCACAATCCGCCACGATTGCCGAGCGGGTCGAGGCCTACAAGGAAGACGGCTGGAGCGATGTCATCTGCCTTGAGCGCGGGGCGTATTTCCACCGCTGGGAATATGTCCAGTGCGCCAAGGAAGATGGCGGGAAGGTCTTCATCGAAATCCGCCATGACGGGACGGTCCAGCTCCACGAGGGACAGCTGACCTCCGCCGAGGCCCGTAAGCGGCAACAGGGTTCGAAAGGTGACAGCGACGCCGTTCCGGCAGCCGTTCGGCCAGAAATGTCCGGCCCGCTTGCGGAATACATCCTGCTTCATCGCCACGCTGCTGCTCAGGCGAGTTTGGCCACATCACCCGCGATTGCTCTCCGCTTGATGGTCGCGCATGCGATGGCGGGGAGCGCGCTCTGGGACGTGCGTCCTCACGAGCTTCGCGTCCGGAAAGATGAGACGCAAGCGAGCGTCGAAGGCTCGGCATCTGTGGCTGCACTCGCCGAAAAGAAGGTTCAGACTGACGCCCTGTTCAAGGCGCTGAACGTCAATCCGGCCCTTCGCCGGAACGGCGACGACTACCGCGTGTGCGAGCTTTTCTCTGCGCTGCTCGCCATGTCGGATGAAGAAGTCCTGACGGTTCTGGCAAGCGTCATGGCCCGGGCGCTCGAGGCCGGGAATGGCATTGTCGAAGCCGTCCTGCATGTCTGCGGCACCGACCTTTCGGCGGCGTGGAAGCCCGACGATGTGTTCTTCGATCTCACGAAGGACAAGCGCGCCATCAATGCGATGATCGGAGATATTGCGACCCTGTCGCTCGCGGAATCGTGCCGCGCCGAGACGGGCAAGGCGCAGAAACAGGAGCTTGCGAACCGGATCAGCGGGGAGGGTTGCGAGGCCAATCCTGACTGGCGACCGGGCTGGATGCAGGTGCCACCGACCCGCCTTGTCGACGGGGCCGGATCACCGCCCGCCGATGCGTGGACACGGATTGCGAGCCTGTTCGAAGCGGGGGCGGAAAACGCGTCCGATGAGACGCCTGAGCATCAGGACGCTGCCTGAATAATCGTCTCCTGTTCAGCCAGCTTGAGGAGCCGCCCGGTGCCTGTCACCGGGCGGCTTTCCGCTTTCTGAGGCTGGGGATTGTGGCTCCGATACCTGGGCGACCCATGAAAATGCCTTCAAAAAAAATCGCGCGTCTTGAGGTCTCGATGGACAATCGAGACGCGTGTGATGAGGGGTCTGATTTCTTCCCGAAAAGCGTGTCACTGACCCCTTGTTTCCGTCTTTGCCTTGAAGACCTGGACGCGGACTGAGCGGCCATGAAACCGCCTGCGGCGAAGAAATTTCCCCGCCGCTTTGCGGCTCCTCGCGCAGCAAATTTCATCGCCCCAGGCGGTGCTCCGCATGCGCTTCGCCCCTATCGGGTTCTAGCCGCTCAGCCCCCGTCCGGGCGGTCCGGCGTCGACGGGGACAAGGGGTCCCCGGGAGACACGCCAAGGAAAGTAAAGGAGACCCCTATGGCAAACGCACTCGGATATGTCAGCGAGACCAAGTCCGGCTTTGAAGGCACCCTCGCAATGATGAACCTCTCTGCCGCAATCCGCATCGAGAAGAATGCAGAAAAGACCGAAGAAGGACATCCGGACTACCGCATCTATGCCGGTGAAACCTCGACCGAAATCGGCGGCGGCTGGATGCGCAAGTCGAAGGCATCGGGACGCGACTATGTCTCGCTGACGCTGGCAGACCCGCAGATCGGACCGCGCCGGATTTTCGCAAACCTCGCCCCGGTCAAGGGCAAGAAAGGCCGGCACGTCATTCTCTGGAACGCGCGCGACTAGGGTAGATCACAGCCTTGCCAAGCCGCTCCGGAGACACCTCCGGAGCGGTCTTCTTTCATGCCGAAAGGGTCTGCAACGAAGGTGCTGATACGCCTATCAGCGCTGCATTCTAACGTGAGGTTTCTTTGGGGATTCAAGGGTGTCGCGAGCGTGTGGTGCAAGTTAGACACTCTTAATCTGAGGATGAGTTGGCAGTCTGTCAGGGCTTCGAGTTGCGTAGAGGAAAGGAGAAGCAACGCTATGACAGAGACAAATAGAAGTGGAGAGGAGCTTCGACCCAAATCAAACCTCCCAACCCCGACCGAATGGATGAACACGGATGAAACCGCTGACCATCTCGGCCTCAAACCGAAGACCCTGGTCAATATGCGTTCGCTGGGAACAGGCCCGGTTTATCACAAGATCGGCGCCAAGGTCTGGTATCGCGGCAAGGACATCATCGCTTACACCAATGGACGTAGGTTCATGGGGACAGGCCTTCGCGATGAGTCGTAGAATCGCGTTGTTAGGCATGGGATGCGGGCTAGGCCTCATGGTCTCCGCCAGCATTATCAACCGGTCCGACTTCATCTGGAACCGGACGGAAAGCATGCCCAAGGGCCTTTACTTTGTTGACCGGTCGGCGCGAATTTCGACAGGCGATCTGGTAGCGTTTGCGCCCTCGGATGAGGTTCGACATTGGCTGAACGATGAGGGAATTGTTGGCTCCGACTGGCCCTTGTTGAAGCATGTTGCGGGCCTATCCGGTGACGAGATTTGCAGATGCGATACGCAGGTCTCCATCAACGGGATCACATCTGTTGATGCGCTCAAAGTAACCGAGTCCGGCAGCGCCCTTCCCGTCTGGCAGGGCTGTCAGACCCTCAAAGCCGGCGACGTTTTCCTGCTCAACTCTCATCCCCTGTCAGTCGATGGACGATACTTCGGCGTTCAGGACGGCGCGCGCATCATTGGCGTCGCCAGGTCCATATGGACTTATGGCAACCGGTCGGCTGAGGATCAGGCGACCGTCAAAGCGATAGATAGCGGGACGGGAATGGCTTCTGTGTCCCGGAGGGCAAGATTAAGGGAGTGTCACCCAGCGACACTTAACCCATTGTCTGCACATCCCTTTTTGTGTGACCCGGCGCCGGAAGGCGGGTGCACGGATTTGCAATCCGCTGCGCGCTTGGAGCCGTGAGCGACGATTTCGACTTCGTTCCGCGCCTTGGAAAGATCAGGTCGCAGGGCAAGGTAAAGACCCAGCTGAAGCGGCTGAAACGTGTCGTCGCGAAGGGGCGGCTTGGAACGCGCGGCCGCAAGTCTCTGGCACCGGGAGCGGTGCGTCACGCGGGGCGTGGAAAAGTACAGGCCGCGCTCGCACGGCACTGGTCCAACCAGCGGACCCGGCGCGTCATTGTGAAGGTGCATATTGCGCGGGCAGGTCCAAGCGGCGCGGCGAGCTTTGCAAAGCATGTCGCCTACATCCGCCGGGAAGGTGCCGGGCGCGAGGGTGAGCGCGGAAAGCTCTATGACCGGAGCGTGGATGAAGCGGATGCAAAGGCGTTCAATGATCGGGCTGATGAGGACAGGCGGCAGTTCAGGCTGATCGTCTCGCCGGAAGACGCAGATCAGATGAAGGATCTGACGCGGTTCACGCGGGAGTTCATGAGCCAGGTCGAGAAGGATCTCGGCCGCCGGCTCGATTGGGTCGCGGCCAATCATCACGACACCGCGCAGCCGCATGTGCATATCGTGATCCGCGGTGGGAACACGCGGAATGGCGAACTGCTGATCGACCGCAAATACATCACGCAGGGATTTCGGGCGCGGGCGCAGGAGCTGGTGACGCTCGAACTTGGCCAGAGGCGGCTTCGGGAAATGGCGGCGGCGAGGTCGAACGAGGCCGAGCGCGAGGCGCTGACTGCGATCGATCATGACATTGCACGGTCGCTGGCGGATGGACGTTACACGCCGGAGACTCAACGGGGCGGATTGTCGAGGTTCGATGGCGCGGTCGTTAATCGCCGACTTCGGTTCCTTCGGACGCTCGATCTTGCAGCACGACACAAGAATGGCAGCTGGGCCATGCAAGATGGTTGGCAGGATACGCTGCGGGCACTGGGCAGACGTGGGGACATCATTCGGTCACTCGCCAACCTCGAGGGTCGCAATATCGATGCGTCACGTCTGTATGCCCTACCCCGTGAATTGGGCTCTGCTGGCGAAGTGCTGGGGCGCCTTGCCGCCACCTTGCCGGGTGACGAATTGCGGAACGGCACGACGGCGCTGATCGAAGCGCTCGACGGACGGGTCTGGTCAATCGAGATGACAGAGCAAGAAGCGGCTCAATTGCCGAAGCCTGGCGGGATTGTTTCGGTTTGGCGGAAACCAATCGAGCCGAAGCCGGCGGACCGGACGATAGCAGCGATCGCGGAGCGTAACGGTGGGGTGTACTCGGACGAGTTGCATGGGGCCGCGGATCCATCGAGTTCGCCGGCGTACCGGCTTGCTCACAAACGTCGGCTGGAGGCGCTGAGGCGGCTTGGTGTTGTGCAGCGGAATACGGATGGCACCTGGGTAGTCCCAGCAGACTTCCAGGAACGTGCGTTGCAGGCCGATGCGAGAAAGCACGGCCTCGTCGTCGATGTTCGCTCCTGGCTGCCGATTGGAGCGCTTGTTGAACGACAAGCAGAGACGTGGCTGGATCGGATGAACGCTGATGTGTTGGATGGCGCAGCAGGTCCATTCGCGGCCGAGCTACGAAAATCGGTAAACATCCGGAGGGCTTGGCTGCGAAGCGAAGGCTACGCGCTTGATCAGAACGGCCAGCTGATACGAGCAGTCGCAGATCGCCTCAGGAAAGAGGAGTTTCAAATCGCAGCGAAAGTGGAAGCGGCACGCCTCGGACTGCCACACATTCAGCCGGAAAATTGGACCAGTTTTTCAGGAATCTATTCGCGGAAAATCGAGTTAGCTCAAGGAGAGTTCGCAACTATTGTGGGGCGCGACAGTTTTGCGCTGGTTCCTGTACCCCGTCAGCGCTTGGACTGGCATCGGCGCGCAATTTTGCTGAATCACGCAAATCGATCGATTCGGTGGCGCTTGGGCAGAGATACATCGCGAAGCACTTGATATCCCAAGTTCGCAATTCCGAGTTCGTTCGATTATGCGGTTTGGCACTGGGGAAATTGCAGAGACAGACTATGGCAATGAGTGTCTTTATTCGGATGTTATCGCCGCGACCAGAAACCGATGCTCATGATCGGCATAGTACTATTGCGTTGCATACCGAAGAACATGGTGGAACCGTCGCAGTTTAACTTAGTTTGACGGTCCTTCGCTCCGTTCAGCAGATTGTAACCTAACAATTGCCGCAGTGATTTTCGCTACTTATTTGCCGATACGTTGGCATTGCGATTCATTTTGGACGGACGTGGAATGATGATTATCCGCTCGATGCCGCCGAGTTGCTCTAATCCAGCCTTTAGCGTTTGATACTCTTCAGTTTGCCGCGTCTCATCCCAAATGAATGCAAGCATGCGAGTGAAACCGGTCCCTGGTCGAAGGTATAAGGAATGGTCTGCGGCAATTTCATCAGTGATATCTTTCAGCGCTGCCTGACCTCTCTTACGCAGGAACTTGACCTCAATTATTGTGCTTAGGCTCGGAACACCGAGATCATATCGCGGCGACGTGTGGCCAATCTTCTTTAAGGTTTCCTCATCGACAAGATCCGGAAAAACAGGCCGTAGAATTGTCCAAAGAAGATTTTGAACGTGGTACTCATGGTCAATCTCCCATTTTTGCGGCGCGACGTTCTGAACCCTTTGCTTCTTTTCATACGTCCAGTGTCCCATAGATCGAGAAACTCCCTCGAGTATCTCAATTAGCTCTCGAACACCGGCACCACGTATTGGCAGCCGCGCCAACGCTGATGCACATGCCAGAAACGTTCCTTGGAGCGCTGCTCGCCGACTTGGGTCGCTGTCTTCGATATCCTCAACAAGCCGAGTCCAAGCACGTTGACTGAGATCTTCATCGATGAGCATTCCAAAGCGCTCACAAATAGCAACATGCAGCGTCGGATCAATTTCGGCGATCTCGATGTTGGGATCGAGTGCGAATTGTGCGGACCGCACTAGACTCCATTGCCAATTATCCCCTTTAAGCGCGGTAGCTGACCTTTCTAGTATTTCCTGCAGCCACGCATGATCCAAATTGTGCGCAGATAGCGATCGATATCCAATAGCGAGTCCAAACAGCGCCACTCCGTCCATTTCCAAAGATGGCGCGCGCCCTTGTGCGAAAGGAACGCGTCCGGACAATTGCATTGCGCCTTCGACGAACGCCGTAGCCAGCGCTTCATTCTGCGAGGACGCGCTCAGCGCGAACCCCATCGTGGCCACATCGCGATAAGAACCGTTCGAAGTTACCTGCTGTAGATTGCTTAGATCGCCCCACCATGGACTCAAGAACCGTGAACAGGCTTCTACGTGAGTTGGAAGTTCATGAGCCTCAAAGAGGCGCTGGCTCAGCGTCGTCTTGATAGCTGCAATATCCATCACAAAAACCAAGGAGCTCTGCCGATATTTCGAAATCGTACGGCATCATCATCCCAGCTCTCAATTTCTTTAAGCCCAGCAAGTCGCTCGGCAATCAGATCAGAGTACTTTATCGTGATCGGAAATGGTTCCGGAGTCATAACTCGCCACGAATGGGCGGTGAAATCAAACGCCTGACGTGCGAGGTATGTCATGTCCGTGAATGTGGAATGGCGGTGAAGCTTAAGGAGGCAAGCGCGGGGCATTCCGTGTGCCGCCTGCTTCAGTTCGTTCACACCGGCAAACACAACAAGCGACTCAAAGTCCCCTAGCTTAATATGGACCCCTCTTGAAGGTCCGAGCGCACCTTTTCGCTTTGAAGGATCCTTTTGCCACTGCGGCAACCCTTGTTGATTTCGATCAAAAATCAAGAATGGATGGCGCTCTACCACATGGACGAAAGCGAAAACCACATTCTCAAGATCGAGAGCCTCCACTGCGTCCTTAATGGCTTCAGCTTCTATATTTTTTATCTGCTTGAATGCGTGAAAAACCAGCCGCACTCTATCCGTATTCTTCCAATTGTCCTCACGACGTACGCGCTCAATCGTTCGGGTAAGCGTATCCGTTAATTCACGTGCATATTCTTCGAATCGCACCACACCGGTTCGTTCGCTGAGGTGGTATCCTCCATCGCTAGAGAACACAGTTGTGATGCCTACATATCGAACGCTCTCGTCGAATCGCGATTTTTGTTCCGTATGTGAACCAAGACCAATCACAAGCTCATGCGTAACCGCCTGTTGAGCGCTCAATAACCAAGGCCGACCGCCGAGTTTCGCATACGCAGCCAAGCTTATCTGGTTCATTGTATAAATGAGGCTGGCGTCGGCATCGCGCATAGTTTCGATGCGAACATTTTGAACTGCAACATCGTTGCGAAGCAGCATAGACTTCGACGCAAAGTAAGGATTTTCTCGCCCCGGCAAAGCCTTGAATTCTTCTTCGATTTGCACAATCGCCAAATCCCATCTGAATCCATTGTCGGCGGCGTGCTTCAGTGCAGCTTTGCATGCCTCCTCATAACCCATTCTCGTTGCAGAGGTCGTGCGGAAGGTTTGAACATTGGCGCGCTCAAGACGGAAACGGCTTAAGAAGCCGTCATCGTAAGGCTTGCGACCATTTCTGAGTTCAACATCTGGCATACCGTCAAGAAACTTGCCCATGAACCGGTCCACTTGGCCTTCATACCGACCTTGGCAAATGACCGCGATGTTGAGTTGCTTCGGCGAAAATGTTCGTTGGTCATGAGGGCCATGGGCTTTGATTCCCCGCTCATTCCAAGTGTCATTTGGACGCCCTGATGGGTGAAATACTAGCGTGGGCTTGTCGATGATCTCTGTTCCTGGGAATCCCGCGTCCGAACTCGACAACCATTCGCCCAATTCAAAAGACACACCGGGAACCGCCTCCAACCCCGCGGTTCTTAGATAATCGGCTGTTTGACTGATCAGATTCAGTCTTCCGGGGCCTTGATTTAGCGCGCTGATTGCTGCTCGGGCCTTGGCCAAGGTCGCCTCGCCGTCGTGAGGAAGAAGTGAGTTCACGCACCAGTCGAAATCAGAAAGGTTTCCCGTCAATCTCGCTTCGTTGGCTTTCACACGTTCAAAGCCATCTCGATGATCATCGAGAATTAACGCATCCCCGTCGATCGATGCCACTCGACCGACTGTCAGTTGTCGGGGATTCAATCGAAGGTCTTTCTGAGGCAATTCAATCTGCACATAGCGTCCCAGCGGAGAAAGACCGATATCCAACAATTGATCGCAGCTAGCCAAAAGTTGGTGACGAGTCCTCGCATTACAAACGAGCCCAAATCGTGGGCCTTGTTTTGTGCCATACAGGGTCCGTGAATCGAATTCGAGCAAAGGCAAAACTCGGATCCAATCTGGCAGGTCCGAATGCGCTATAAAATTGCTTCTGGGGTTTCCGAGAACACTTACAGGATAGTCGTGTACTATTTCTCTTTGGCCCGCAAAAACGCGCAAAAGCGCAGCGTTCAGCAATGGCTTCCAGAGCCAAGGAGCTTTCGCTAGGTCCTCTTCAGCTGACGTGTTTGAAAGTGGCTCCGCCCCGGTGATAACGGGGATCTCCAAAATAGTGTTGTCCTCGTAGTTTCGTTTGAAGACGTGGCTTTGACCAAATTCTTGCCGCAACTCTTCCAGCGTTTCCTGCTCATAGGGCCGATAACCTACGAAAATGCGTGTTTCGCCCCGCAGCGCGACGGGCAGGAAGTTTAGCAGTAATGAAGAAACAGACATCGACCTTCAAGAGCAATCAAGACAAACCTCTTTGAGCAGCATGATTCTTCGGCAACTGGAAGTCTAAAGACATTAACGATGTACAAGTCGAAGCTCAAATGTTGACCTCCTCAGAACGCCCCCAATATCCCATCGCATTTCCTAGCCCGAATGACACTATGGAGCCACGCGTCGGCGGAGGTGCCCAACATTACTCCAACCAAGTTTCTCCTGGGGCAGTTCCTGCTGACGCTGTTACTGATCACCTGTTCGGTGTGGATTGCGACGCAGTGGGTCGCTGGCGTTCTCGATCATCAGCCTCGTTTGGGTGGTCCATGGTTCGAGCTTGCGGGTCAACCAGTATACAAGCCGTGGCGGCTGTTCCAGTGGTGGTATGCCTATGACGCTTACGCGCCAGATGTGTTTGCGCGTGCGGGTTTGATTGCCTCGCTGGGCGGTATCGCCGGGATTGTGATGGCAATCATCGCATCGCTGTGGCGGGCTCGGCGCGAGAAGAATGCGACGACTTATGGCTCGGCGCGCTGGTCTTCGGTTCGGGATGTTCGGCGATCTGGTCTGCTTGGTTCGTCAGGTGTCGTGCTCGGACGGTTCAAAGGCCGGTATCTTCGACATGCAGGCGCCGAGCATGTCATGGCCTTCGCGCCAACCCGGTCAGGCAAGGGTGTTGGGTTGGTGATCCCGACTCTTCTTTCATGGACGGGCAATGCGATCATTCATGACATCAAGGGAGAGAACTGGGCGCTCACGTCGAAATGGCGGTCGGACTTCTCTCGATGCGTTCGGTTCGATCCGACAGACTTGTCGAGTTCACGCTTCAATCCCTTGCTGGAAGTGCGGCTCGGGGCACATGAGGTCCGCGACGCGCAGAATGTGGCGGACATTCTGGTCGATCCTGATGGCTCCCTGGAGCGGCGTAGCCATTGGGACAAGACGGCCCATTCACTGCTCGTTGGCGCCATCCTGCATGTTCTTTACGCCGAAGATGACAAGTCGCTCGCAGGCGTGGCGACAATGCTGTCTGATCCGGCCCGGCCGATCGGTGACACGCTGGAGCGCATGCTTGAGACGAACCACCTCGGAAGTCGCGAACGGCCTTTGACGCATCCGGTTGTGGCGGAAGCGGCGCGTGAGCTCTTGAACAAATCAGAGAATGAAAAGTCGTCGGTCGTCTCGACGGCGATCTCGTTCCTAGGGCTCTATCGTGACCCAGTCGTCCAGCGAGCGACTTCAGGCTCAGACTGGCGGATAAAGGATCTGTTTTGGGGTGAGATGCCAGCGTCGTTGTATTTGGTGGTTCCGCCCTCTGATCTCTCGCGGACCAAGCCTCTCGTGCGATTGATCCTCAATCAGATTGCCCGGCGGCTTTGCGAAGAGCTGCCGGATGGAAAAGACCGCCGGCAGACGCTGTTGATGCTTGATGAATTCCCTGCGCTTGGGCGGCTCGACTTCTTCGAGAGTTCACTCGCCTTCATGGCGGGCTATGGAATCCGCGCCTTCCTGATTGCGCAGTCCCTGAACCAAGTCGAGAAAGCCTATGGCCAGAACAATTCTATCCTCGACAATTGCCATGTCCGGATCGCCTTCGCGACCAATGACGAGCGCACGGCCAAGCGCATCTCCGACATGCTCGGCACCACGACGGAGCAACGAAACCAGAAGAATTATACCGGGCACCGGCTCGCGCCCTGGCTCAGTCATGTCATGGTCTCGCAACAAGAAACCCAACGACCTCTTCTGACACCCGGCGAAGTGATGCAGATGCCAGCCGATGACGCTCTGATCTTTCTAGCGAGCCATCCGCCGATCCGGGCGAAGAAACTCCGCTACTACGAAGATCGTAATTTCACGGAGCGGGTCGGCGCTCTGCCGATTGCCTCCGCCGGCTCGGATACGTCTCGGCTGGGCGGATATCATCGATCTGGACCATCGCCCTCGGACGATAATTCCGGCGGGCTGGCGCGAGCGGTGGGACCGGACATCGGCGATGAGGATGAGATCTCGCAGGATATTGCAAGTGAGGAAGAGCGCGCGCCGCAGCAGCGCGGCGGAATACAGGACCAGATCGCGCGCTACTACCTTCAAGCCCAAGAAAATGGCGGACGGGAACTTTAGGACATGGCGCGCAATCCCAGGCTGCACATTCGCGTCTCCGAAACGAACCATCGCAAGGTCAAGCAGTTCTCTGCTGAGCATGGTGTCCACGTCGGCAACCTGATCGACGAAGCACTGACCCTGCTGTTCACGCCGCCTGAGGACAGGCCCGATGCGGCGATCATCCAGCGGCTGGAACGGGTCGAAGACCAGATCGAGAAGCTAGCAACCGGCACAGCGTTCCAGACGGATCTGCTCATCGAGTTCATTTTCGAATGGCTGAGGCAGCGGCCGGGCAAGAACCCGCTCGAAACGCCAGCAGATGCAGCGCGCGCACGAACTGAGTTGGAGGCACTTACGAAACGCGTCGTCGACCGGTCCAATCCGCACATCTGGAACTAGCATCGGTGATTTATGGCCGTCACACCACGTATTGCGGACCGTAAATGGCGTTGAAATCGACGTACTCGCAATCAGTGATTATGCACTAAAAATCGGTGGGTCTCGCTCAAAGCAAAAAGACAAATCAGTCAACCTATGGCTAAAGTAGTTTCGACCGTCAAAGTCACTGGAGAAACGCGTGGCCAAATCGAAAACTCAGTCCCCCGTCGTCGATCAAGTAATCCAAGCGTACGCCCTTGCCATGAAGGAGGCTGGGATCATGCCAGAGGATGCTCAAGGGCGTCTAGTTGATGTCCTTTTGGGTGATAACGTCCCTACCCCAAAAAGAGTTGAGGATGCGCTCTTCCCGGAGAAAGACGAAGAGGTCGATCCTTGATCAAGATCGAGAGCCTAAAGATATCCCACTTCCGGGGCATCAAAGATCTGAGCTTGAACCTTTCGCAGGCCAGGTTTGGTGTGTTCGGTCCAAACGGCACCGGCAAAAGCGGCGTCGTAGATGCAATTGAATTCGTTCTGACGGGATCGATAACTCGTCTTACTGGTGCTGGCACAGATGAACTCAGTGTGAGCAAGCATGGGCCGCATGTAGATGCCGGCGCTGCCTCTGACAAAGCCGTCGTCGTGGTTGAAGGCGTTCTAACGTCGAGCGGAAAGAAGTTCAAAATTGAGCGCTCTGTAGCCCGCCCGAGTAAGCCCAAAATCGCACCTGACGACGAAGAGACCAACGCAGCGTTGGCGGAGGTGGCACGGCATCCCGAGTTCGCATTATCGCGTAGAGAAATCGTCAAATACATTATCACGGCCCCGGGAAAGAGGGACGAGGATGTAAAAGCCCTGCTCCGACTAGATCGGTTGGACGCCATACGAAAATCGCTCACGACTGTGGCGAACAGTGCTGCGACCACTTCAAGAAATGCAGACACTGCTGCAAAAGCAGCGCAACGCAGCTTTGCCGAAGGTCTCGGGATATCGGACATCAAGGCCGAGACGATCTTGTCGAAGGTGAACCTGCATCGGGAAACTCTCCAGCTTCCTCATATCACCACGCTTTCATCAAAAACCGACTTCAAGGATGGCTTAAAAGCAGCCGACGGGAAAAGGCCTTCGCCTCCAAAAGACGTGGCGCTCAAAGAAACACAAAGTCTTCAGGCAAGCCTAAAGGCTGAAACTTTGGCCCAAACGAAAGGCCGAAGCGACGCAACAGAGGCCCTAAATCAGCTCTCAGCGGATCTGACGGCGTGGAGAGCCGTGCGACAAAAAGCACTCATTCAGGCCGGACTTCCATTGGTCGACGAAAATGGTTGTCCCCTGTGTGATGCGGCTTGGAATGAAGAGGACCTGCGCGCTCACCTCGAAGTCAAACTGGAATCAGCAAAGGCTGCAGACAAGTACCTAACAGAGATCGCGGACAAGATATCAAGTGTGCACCTACAGATCACAGAATGTCGAACAGCACTCTCAAGAGCCATTCAGTACTGTGAGCAATTGGATAGGCAAATTGAGAAGCAAAAGCTGAGTGAAGCAGTATCGAATATTGAGACCGTCGACAAGCTCCTCGATAATGCAACTGGATCTACCGAGGCTTTGGCTGAGGCCGTTTCGGCACTTGCAAAACCATGGGCGATTGGAGACCAAGCTACCCTCGGCGCGCTAGAAGTTTTGCAAACTGAAATCCAAAAGCTGCCTGAACTGTCAGACGCAGACAAAGCTGAAGAGCAGCTTATCCTAGCTCAGGAAAGGTACGGCATTTGGGTAACCGCTGTCGATGTTTGGCGAGGCGCAACTGAACGCGCAAAAATCGCCAAACATGCGAAAGACACATTCGACGCAATTAGCGTCGCAGAACTCAATGATATCTACGAGGCAGTTCAGAACGATTTTGCTTCTTACTACAAACAATTGAACAAGGGCGACGAGGAAGACTTCGAAGGTCTCCTCACTCCAGGCCCAGCAAAGCTAAATCTTGATGTCGACTTTTACGGGCGGGGAAAGTTTCCTCCCGGAGCATTTCATTCTGAGGGTCACCAAGATGGAATGGGGCTTTGTCTTTACTTGGCGCTGATGAAGCAGACACTGGGCGACGACTTTCGCTTTTGCGTGCTTGATGATGTTCTGATGTCAGTTGATGCAGGACACCGCCGACAGGTTTGCCACCTCCTTTTGAAGGAGTTTGCAGACACACAGTTTGTACTTACAACGCATGACCGCGTGTGGCTCAATTTCATGCGAGCTGAAAATCTCATTGCGCAAGCAGTGACTTTCGGAGGATGGACCGTTGATACGGGACCATTGGTTTACGACGATTTGGATATGATGGACCGGGTCCGAGCGGCGCTGACGGCAGGAGATGTTCAAACTGCCGCCGGTCGGCTGAGACATTACCTGGAACATATTGGATATCTGTTGGCAGACGGACTGCGCGCTGCGGTACCCTTTCACGCAGATGGTCAGTACACCCTTAACGACACCTTGCCTCCTGCATTGGCTGCAATCAGAAAGCGCATGAAGGAAGCACTGGCGGCGGCAAAGAGTTGGGGAAAGACAGAGTCGGAACAGTCAATAGCTGCAACACTGTCGGCATTCGAAGGTGCGGTTGCGCAAAGCAAAGTCGAAGAGTGGGGTGTAAATCCGGCAGTACACTTCAACGCGTGGCAAAATTTTGAGCCGAAAGAATTCGAGAAAATTGCAGCCGCATTTGAAGCCGTTCTCGAGGCAGCCAGATGCAACGTATGCAAAGGTCTCTTAAGGCTGTCATATTCCGGGCCAACACCACAGGCGCTCAATTGCCTTTGCGGCGAAGTGCGCTTCGATTTGAACAAAAAGAAGCAAGGCTAAGCTTTAGTCCTTTTCCGCCAGAAGTTTCCGCAATGCATCTTCGAGTGTGCGGGTTCCAGTTTTTTCAAGGATCGCTTCTGTGTATGCTTCTGACAGCGCTGTTCGAATGCCACTTCGTTTAGCGCCTATGAGGTAGCTGATACCATCCTTCCCCGCATCGGCGATTGAAACACTCTGGATGGCGAGCTCGGCGAGCTTTGCGGCAGAAGGACTTTCGATATTTTGATCAAGGTCCGTATACAGCACTGTGGGAACCCCACAAAAATCTCGCAGCTGTTTCACCCTTACTCTGCCCGTGACACTTTCTGGGGGAATAGTATAGCGCTTACCGGACCCAACGGCCTGAATTTCACGTCGATAGAGCATGTCGACTGCGTCATCGATTGACGCTTTCAATAGAATTATTTTGCCAATTACCTTTGCGCCTCCGGTTGCCACCGGAACTAGCGTCGGAGCCCCACCTCGTTTGGCGCCACTCTGTCGAGCGAACTCTACAGCGAACGGTGTTTCCGCATTTTCTATTATGCCTATCTTAGATGCATCAATTTCTTCGCCCGGATCGACGATTAGAGATCCATAAGCCAGAATGCCTGTTCCGGGATTAGCGTGGTTACCCACTTCAGTTCCCCTTCATCGCTTTGGCCAACAAACTCTCTCGCGGGGTCCGGCGGGTTGCTAAGACAAATCTAGAACGAGCGCCGCTGATCCGGGCTATTCGAAGCAGAAGAATATCAAATGTGGCATTAGTTGATGTCGTCTCGGGTACTATGATTCTCGTGTATTTCCGATCCGACCGTTGTCCACTTCACAGACAAGTTGGCCTCTTGAGTTGAGTTCCTCTCTAAACCAATTGGCATCCTGCTCTGACCTGAACATGTAGCGAGCTGTGTGCTCGCCCTTCTCCAGATGGCTGTGCGAACGCCAGTCGGGACCGATATTGGTGTTGAGCCAGGCGGCGATGATGTCGAGACGTTTGCCGAGGCCGAAGGGAGGGATAGGCAATTCGACATGGTGCGGGAAGTCCCGCGCATCCTTTTCGGCCATGAGAACGGATTTGTAGCGACCCATAGGCTTCTCCTTGGTGTTCGTGTTTTGTTCTATTCTTGCTTTCCGGTCCGATATCAATCCGTGCGGCGCGATTTCCTGTGAATTGCCCCTCTGCGTCCTCGTAGGTCCCGCAGGCGCCTTTCTTGTCCTCCTGCCCCAACTGTGCGGCAGCATTTGATGCCCTGATGCTGGCCCCATCACTGATGAGGACCACGCCTAACCATGTCTGCCCTGCCCCAGACCAGCGAGACCGAGACCCGCCGCACAGCGATGCTCCGCACGGCTTTTGACGGGCCGGTTGGGGCAGCACTGGCCGCGCCCGATACAATCGAGATACTCGCCAATCCTGACGGCTCGGTCTGGGTCGAGAAGGCGGGTTTCGGCTTGCGCCGTGCATCCGAGACGCTCGGCCGCGCCGAACGCGAACGGATCATCCGGCTGGTCGCATCTTCTGTCGGCGAAGCCTGCGACCGGGCCTCCCCGATTGTGTCTGCCGAACTGCCAGGCTCCGGCGAGCGGTTCGAAGGCATCCTGCCGCCTGTCTCGGAGTCGCCATGTTTTGCGATCCGGAAACCTGCGGGCCAACCCATCGCGCTCGATACCTATGTCGAGACCGGCGCGCTGACACCGGCGCTCTGTGTAGGGCTCCGGCAGGCGCTTGAAGACCGGCTCAACATCGTCGTCGCCGGCGGGACGTCGTCGGGGAAGACGACCTTTGCCAATGCCTTATTGTCCGAACCGGCTCTTTCAGAGGACCGGATCGTCATCCTCGAAGATACGCGGGAGCTTCGCTGTTCCGCCGAGGATGTGACGCAGCTCAGGACGCACCGGTCCGGCATCACACTCCGCGATTTGGTGCGCTCGACCATGCGGCTCCGGCCTGACCGGATCATTGTCGGCGAAGTACGCGGCGGCGAAGCGCTGGACCTCCTCAAGGCCTGGAATACCGGCCATCCGGGCGGGATCACCACGCTGCATGCAAATTCCGCCTCCGGCGCACTCACCCGGCTCGAACAGCTGGTCGAGGAAGCAACGACCGCCCTTCCCCATGCCCTGATCGGCGAGGCGGTCGATGTGATCGTCTTCATGTCCCGCGCGAGCGGCGCGCGCCGCGTTGAGCAGGCACTCCGCATTACCGGCTTTGACGGCACCGAATACCGGACCGAGCCGCTCGCCGCCCCCTTTCTCAACATCGTCAACTAAGGAGACCGACGGATGTTCTACGACCAGATCAAGGCCCTCAACCGATCGCTTCAGGCCGGCGTATTGCTGGCATCGGTGAGTGTGTTGTCACTGCCTGCGCATGCCGCCGGCACAGGCATGCCCTGGGAAGGCCCGCTCGACCAGATCCTGCAATCGATCGAAGGCCCTGTCGCCCGGATCGTGGCGGTGATCATCATCACGCTGACTGGCCTGACGCTCGCCTTCGGGGAGACTTCCGGCGGGTTCCGCAAGCTGATCCAGATCGTGTTCGGCCTGTCCATCGCCTTTGCGGCGACCAGCTTCTTCCTGACCTTCTTCTCCTTCGGCGGCGGCGCGGTGCTCTAGTGCTGGACGGCTACGAAATCCCCCTCCACCGCTCGCTCGCCGAACCCATCCTGATGGCAGGCGCGCCTCGCTCGGCCGCCATCGCCATCGGGACGATCGCGGCAGCGTTGGCCCTTGGCCTCCGGCTCTGGATACCGGGGCTGGTGGTCTGGGTGGCGGGACACTCGCTCGCTGTCCTCATGGCCCGGTCTGACCCCGACTTTCTCGCCGTCGCGATCCGGTCTGCCCGTCACAAGGAATATCTTTCATGCTGAATCTTTCCGAATACGCGGCAAAACCGGCTGGGCTCCCAGACTACCTCCCCTGGGCGTGCCTCGTCGCGCCGGGCGTCGTCCTCAACAAGGACGGCGCCTTCCAGGCAAGCTTCCGCTATCGGGGTCCCGACCTTGAAAGCTCGACGGAAGCCGAACTCGTGGCGGTCACCGCACGGGTCAACAATGTGCTCCGCCGGTTCGGGTCCGGCTGGGCTTTGTTCTTCGAGGCTGTGCGAGCGGAAGCGGTCTCGCTGGAAGAGAGTACATTTGAGTGTCCAGCCGCTTGGCTGATAGAGCAGGAACGGCGGGCAGCCGCCGAAGAGACCGGCGCCCGGTTCGAGAGCGCCTATTATCTCACCCTACTCTGGCTGCCGCCGGCCGATGCGACGGGACGGGCCGAGAAGGCGCTGATCGAGCGGCCAGAAAAGCGCGACGGCGAGGACTGGCGCCAGCGGCTGGAGCATTTCCAGACACGCGCTGCCCAGACGTTCGACCTGCTCTCGGCCGCCCTCGAGG
>CAJXOF010000008.1 GCA_913057945.1 uncultured Hyphomonadaceae bacterium
TGCATATCGTCGGCAGCGTCAGATGTGTATAAGAGACAGGCTGGGGGGGTATAAGGGGATGTCAAACCGGTCCTGCTCCGTCGGAACCAGACCCCCATCCGCACGTTGGGAGGGGGACGCCTTCACTCTGGGGGCTGACTGATAAAGGAGTTATGGAAATGAAAAAGCCACTTATTGCAATTCTTCTCGGTCTCGGCGCGTTTGGTCTCGCAGCATGTGACACGAATGAAGGCCCGGCAGAAGAGCTCGGTGAAGAGATCGACGATGCTGCTGACGACATCGAAGACGAGGCCAACTAGTCTCATCGCCATCGACAGCAAAAAGCCAGCCTTTCGGGGCTGGCTTTTTTTGTGCATGGCGGGTCGGGAAGAAACTCCTAGCTGGACCTTGCCGCGCTCTCGGACAGGTCAGCTTTCTGGCGGGTGAGGTCATGCGCTTCCGCAAAGCTCTGCGCATCAAGATCCATGACATCGACAATCTCGCGGGTGTCTGGATTGAACAACGCCACGCGGTGACCGAACCGGACCGTCTGCAGGTTCGGATTCTTCAGGGGGCTCTCAAGGATGATCGGGAATTCCGCGCTTGTGGTCGGCACTTCCATCGGCAGTACCATGCCGGGCACGATGGAGTCTTCCAGAGGGGAGCCACTCAGGCAGATGCCGCGCTTCTGGATCCCGATTTCACAGGTCCGGTTTTGCAGGGTGAAGTCGCGGTCATAGATTGCGAAATCAGCTTCCTGGAAGTGGCCAACCGGCGTTACATCCGGGTGGGGGAGTGTGGGCTGCAGCATGACTGCCAGTCCGGCCGCCGCAGCAGCGCCCGTGGAAAATACAGAAGAAACAATGGTCTCAGGGGTCATGGTGTCCATCCAGCTATCTGGTGGACCAATGCGTGCGGCCGGGCTTGGTTCCCGACTTTGTGGCAGGAGGTGTCAGTCCTGTGGCGGAAGTGTGAGGTGGAAGACCGACCCATCCGGGCCGGTTTCCGACAGGGAGAGGTCGCCGCCCATGGACCGGGCGAGTTCCCGCGCGATGGCGAGGCCAAGCCCTGTGCCGGTCTGGCGCGTGGTGGCCGCAAAGGGAGTGAACAAATTCTGGGCAGCCTTGTCCGGCAGGCCGGGGCCGGTGTCCGTGAAGATGATTTCGTTCGTTTCCAGGCTGACGAAAATGCGGGATGGATCCGATCCTGCGGCGGACATGGCCTCTGCGGCATTCCGGATCAGATTGGATGCTATACGATGCAAATGGTCCGGGTCTGCCATGACATGCTCAAGCATGTGAACATTGTTGACGAATTCGACCGATGGCCATGCGGCGAGCGCTTCGTCGGCCGCCTCGTCCAGCGCCTGCTTCAGGCCGACCCCTTCAAGCTCGGCGGGTTGAGGCGTGGCCTTGCCATAGTCCAGCGTTTCGGTGGCCAGTTTGATGGCGCGGGTCAGGGCCCGTTCAAGCCGCGGTGCAGCCTTCTGTACACGTGCATCCTCGGAGCGGGCGAGTGAGTCCGAGACCAGCTGCGCCGAGGCGAGAGAGTTGCGGAGATCATGATTGATCTTGGCGACTGCCGTGCCGAGTTCGGCAAGGTGAGAGCGTTGGCGAAAGCTCTCGGCGACCGCGCTTTCCATGTCTGCGAGGGCATTCTGGGCCCGGCCGATCTCGTCGCGGCGTTTGGTGTGCGGCAGGCGCCGGGTCCAGGCACCGGGATCCATGCGGAATTGTTCGACGCTCAGTGTGACGCGCTGCATGGGGCGCACGACCAGGAGATGAAGCAGGACATAGATGATCGTGGCCGCCGCGAGCGCGATCAACAGCGAGAGGCCGGCAATCCGGCGTGCATAGGCAAGCAGCGCGGATTTCATCGGCGCGTGGGGCATCAGGACTTCGATCACCCGGTTGTCTTCCACGCCCTTCGCCGTGACCACGAGAATGCGGTCATCGGATGCGAAGAAAGCGTCAAACGTGTTCGCGACACGGTTCATGGAGGTCGTCTCGCGGAGATCGAGCATGTGCATGTCACCCTCCAGCGGCATTTGGGCTGGCAGGAGCTGGAAGCGCATGTCGTCTTCGATTTCGGTGACAGCCCACACTTCAGCATACATGAGAAGCTGCGCCGACAATTCCTCCGAGACCGACCTGTCCGGGGCGGCTTCAAGCGCGAGAGATGCGATGCGGGCCGCTTCGATGCGCTCGGTCAGCCAAGTGGTCCGGAAACCGGATGCGCTCGGCACGAAGATGAAGGCCTCCACGACGAGGATGGCGAGAATGGTCAGGCCGAAAAGCCGGAACGAAAGGCTGTTGAACCAGCGCGCTCCGGCGCGGGTTCGGTCTGGGTCCGGCAGGGGCAGGTCGGCGGTGTGGTTCACATCGCCTGAACTAGCCTAGGGGATACGTTGGAGCAAGCCGACGAGCCGTTTGGCGCTCTTGCCGAACACAACATCGGCATAGTGCGCATTGGCGGCGCGTTTCACCCCTTCGGCGCGGGTCGGGTAGGGGGAGATGAAATTGGTCAGCTCCTTGACGCCAAGCCCGTTGGACATGGCAACTGAAACCAGTTGGATCAGGTCGCCCGCATCCTTGCCGATGATGGAGGCGCCGAGCAGTTTGCCCTTGCGCACGATCAGCTTCACCTCGCCTTCGGTATCAGCTTCGGCGATGGCGCGGTCGCTTTCCTCGAACCTGAAACTCGGCGTGGTGATGTCGTCGCCATAATGTTTGCGGGCTTCGGCTTCGGTGAGACCGAGCTGGGCGATTTCGGGAGAGGTATAGGTGACGGCTGGCACGGGCAGGCTGTCGGCTGTGGTGCGCTGTTTGAAGAAGGCGCGCCGGGCGAACACGGAAGCGTGCCAGCCGGCAATATGGGTGAATTGTTCGCGTCCGGCGGCATCGCCCAGCGCCCAGACCCGGCGATTGGATATGGAGCGGAGAGTGTCGCTGACAAGAATGCCTTTCTGGTCATGATCGACATCGCCCTTTTCGAGGTCCATGCTGTCGAACACGGTCTGGCGGCCCACCGCGACAAGCAGGTGGGAGCCTTCAACGATCCAGGCTTCGCCATCCTTTGGTTCTGTGTGGATGCGGAGGGCCTGACCCTCCTGCTCGACCTTTGTGGCCTTGTAGCCTTCCAGGATCGTGACGCCTTCGGCGCGCAGCGTCTCGATGGCAATCTCGGCATGGGCGCGGTCGGAGCGGCCGAGCGCCTTGTCCATTTCGATCACGGTGACCTTGGCGCCGAGACGGACAAAGGCCTGTGCCATTTCCATGCCGATGGGACCACCGCCCAGGATGACGAGGTGTTCCGGAAAGTCCGGCAGGTCGAAAAGGGTTTCATTGGTGAGGTAGGGGATTTTTGCGAGCCCCTCGATGGGCGGGATAAAGGCGCGTGAGCCGGTGGCGATGACAATGCGGCGGGCTTTCACCCGTGTGGTCGGGGAGGTGATCGTATCGGGCGCGGCGAATTTTGCATGTTCCCGGATCACGGTGCAGCCGAGGCCTTCAAACCGTTCCTGGCTGTCGACCGGCGCGATGGTGGCGATGGCGGTACGGACGTGCAGCTTCACCTTTTCCCAATCCACGCGGGGCGGGCTGGTCTCGATGCCGAACTTTCCAGCCTCGCGGATTTGGGCGGCGGCTTTCGCGGCGCTGAGCAGGGCCTTGGACGGGACGCAGCCGGTGTTCAGGCAGTCTCCGCCCATTTCGCCTTTCTCATACAGCACCACCGACAGGCCGAACTGCGCTGCGCCGGCGGCGGCGGACAGGCCGGCCGAACCTGCGCCGATCACGACGAGGTCGGCTTTCATTTCCCGCATCGGGGCCGCGCCCGGAGAATGCGGGGCAGGGGAGGTCGGGGTCCGGGCGGGATCGGCCGATCCGGCGAGCGGGGCGCGGGCATTCTGGTCAGCGGTTTCAGGCATCAGGCGGTCTCTTCGATCTGGTTGGCTTTCCGCGGAAAGAATTTCTTCCATGCGACTGGCAGCAGGGACACGATCCCAAGCGCGATGGCCGCAGGCAAGAGATTCTGGAACACGGAGGCAAGGTCCGGGTCTTCGCCCCGGGCAAAGGTCGCGCCGAGCCCGGCCCCGACCCAGGTATAGGCGAGCACGCCCGGCACGATGCCAAGCGAGGTGGCGATGGCATAATCGCGATACTTCGCGCCGAGGATCGCGGGCAGGATGTTGGCGATGGGAAAGGGCATGGCCGGGATGAAGCGCATGGCGAACATGTAGGCCAGCGGACTGTTCTGGAATTCGGCGCGGACCTTTTCCGCATAGTCGCTGGCGAGCTTGCGCATGAAGCCGCCAAGGGACGTCTTCGCGGCCAGAAAAAGGAGGCTGGCGCCAAGGGTTGCCCCCACCACGGTGGCGAGCGTGCCGCCGGCCAGCCCGAACAGGAAGCCACCGCTGATCGTGATCCAGAGCGCGCCGGGCAGCATGAAGACCGTGCTGGCGGCATAGATGCCGATATAGGCGGCGATGGCGAGGAAGAGATTGTCGTCCACGAAGGCGCGGAGGCTGGCCTGCTGCTGGCGCAAAGTGTCGAGCGAGAGATAATCGAACAGGCCGAACGCCCAGGCCGCAATGAGGCCGCCCGCGATCAGGTAAAGCGGCCACAGGCGGATCCAGAGCGGGCGCGATGGCTGGGGCGTGTCTTCAGTCATTGGCAGGATCCGTCCGGGTGTCGTTGAGCGACCAGTCATACTGATAGTCGCGGATTTTCGGGGCGGCACGAAGGCTCTCGGCCAGTGCGGGTTCTGCATATTCAAGCAGGTGTTTGATAACGCCGTCTTTCGATCCGCCGAAATCGGCTTCGAACCATTTGTAGATGGAGGAGACGGTGAGGCCACGTTTCCCCACGCTGACACCGCGCAGATGATTGATGTAATCCCGTGCGGCGGCGTCGAGGTCTGCGTCAAGCGTGTCGGCTGTCCAGGCGTGTCTGAGCAGGTTCGGGCAGCCATAGGATGCACAATTGATGGCATAATGCACACGCGGATCGGCAAAGCGCGGACGCAGGATCTCATGTTCGATAGCGTCGAGGGAGACCTCGCGGCCCCCGGCCATGACTTTGACCTTCTTCCAGGGGCCGCCGAAGAGATAGCCGTCCCGGATCGACTCCAGCGGGTAGGCCTGCACGATGTAGCGAACCGTCACGGCATTGTAGAGATTGGCCCAGGCCGCGAAATCGGCGTTGCTGGTGCCAGAGAGGTCGCGCGTCTCGAAGCTGGCAATATAAGTGTTCAGCGCGGTGCGGTCTTCGGGGCTCGCAGCAAGGGCGGCATAGTTCACGCGGTTCACGCCGTCAGCGCTCTCATGGACATAGGTTTCGAGGAGACGGGTCCACACGTCGCGCTCCTGCGCCGCGCCGGGCAGGGCCACGAGAACGGCGAGAAACAGGCTCGTCAGAAATCGTTTGGCAGGAAGACAATCAGGCATGGGCACCGGGTCTGGAGTATGGAGCGAATGAAGCTCCCACATAGCCCGATGCCGCGGAAATATCCCGTCACGTCTGCGTGCGCCCCGCTGACAGGCCCGTGATTGGAATGTCAGTGAGTGCCGGCGCTGGCGGACGTGCCGATTTCCATCCAGTCGTGGAAGGGGAGATTGTAGGCCATGTCCATGACCTCGAACCCGATCCCATTGGGGCGGCGGGAACTGGAGTTCCAGAGGATGACAACGCCGGTGTCCCGGTCCGGATCGAACAGGATGTAGGACCGGTAGCCCTCCACCGCGCCGCGATGCCCGACAACCCGGTTGCCGGCCTCGCCATATTTGTAGACGCGCCAGCCAAGGGCATATCGCGCATCGCGGACCGTGCCCCGATAGTGACTGGACATGCTCGCCTGTTCGCGGCGCGTGTAGATGCGGGGCGTCTGGAGGAGTTCCAATGTCGTATCGCTCAACACGTCCGGGAGCAGGCCCATATGCGCCCTTGCATAGAGGGCGAGATCGCGGATCGAGCCATTGACCCCGCCAGCGGCGGGGACGCGATAATAATCGTCATTCACGATCTTCTTGCGCGGCGGGCCGCTGCCCCGGCCTCGTTTGGTATAGGGGCGAGCCCAGGACGCGGAATTTTCCAACCCTGATCGGCCAATACTGGCGGTGACCATGCCAATAGGCTTGAAGATCGCCGCGTCAACGGCGTCAGCATATCTGGACTGGGTGACGTCCTCGATCACTTCCGCAATGCTGTCATAGGCCACATTCTGATAGGTGTGGCAGTCGCCGATGGGGCAAATGGGTTTCAGGGATTTCAGACTGTTCCGGATCTTCGCCGGATCCCAGCCATCCTCCAGCCGGGTATCATAAGCGTTTGGCAGGATGCCCAGCCGGTGGGAGAGGACATCTTCCAGCGTGGCCTTGTTTTCGCCGCCCTCGGGCAGCCGGAGCGAAGTGTGAAATTTCGATACGGGATCGGAAATATTGAGCCGGGCCTGGGTGGCGAGGATGGCGATTTCTGTCGCGGCGACGCCTTTTGAGAGCGATGCCCACCGAAAAACGGTTTCAGCCGTGACGGGCTCTCCCCCGATCTCGGTCACGCCATATCCCTTGGCAAAGGAAAGCTCGCCCCGGTCGATCACGGCGACGGACAGGCCGACAATTTCCTCATCGGCGGCCAGCTGGGTCAGTCGGGCATCAAGGCGTCCATAGTCTATGACTTGCGCGAGCGCATTTCCGGGGAAAGCGACAATGGCCATCAGGCAGGGGATGACGAAGCGTGGAAACCGCATAGGACCTCTTAGAATTCTGCACCCAGCCTCAGCGCCCAGAGTTCCCAAGACTCTCCCGCCATGTAAAGAGTCCACCGCGCCGGGAGACAGATAATATTCGGTTTTGGCTGTCCCTTCGGCTTGACTTGGGGCCTGTGCTGCTTGTATTGGCCCCTCTTTCCGAGATTCTTAGCTTTCAGAGCAGACCCATGAAACGCACTTTCCAGCCAAGCAACCTTCGCCGCAGCCGCACACACGGTTTCCGCGAGCGCATGTCGACCAAAAACGGCCGCAAGGTGCTGGCACGTCGCCGCGCCAAGGGCCGCAAGACGCTTTCCGCTTAAGGCGGTAGGCCGGGGACCGTCTCAAGCAGGCGGCAACAGGCCATGACCAGCGAAACAGACACTACCGAATTTGAGGTCGCCCGCCTGCGCGTGCGGCCTCAATTTCTTTATGTGCGCCACGGCAAGACCGAGCGCCGCAAAGCCCTGCTGGTACAGGCGCGTCGCCGCAAGGGCGAAGCGCGTGGGGACCATACCGGCGCCGGATTTACCGCCACCAAGAAGATCGGGAACGCCGTGACCCGCAACCGGGCGAAACGGCGCCTGCGCGAGGCCGCGCGTGTTCTCTTGCCGCAGCATGGCAAACCGGGGTGGGATTATGTCTTCATTGCACGTATGGACACCGCTGACATTGCGTGGCCGCGTTTGCTTGACGATATGGAAGGCGCGCTGATAAGCCTCGCCGCTGATTAACCCCACCGCCGCCGATTCCGGCGTGCTCACAAGATTTGCCGGGATCCCGCCAGATGGAAAAACAAGACCAGCGCAATTTCCTGATCGCCATGGTCGCCATGATCGCCTTCGTTTTTGCCTATCAGGCCTTCATCATGAAGCCCGCGCAGGAAGAATTCGAAGCCAATCAGGCCGTACGCGAAGCCGAACAGCAGACTGGTCCGACGGTCGCGGCCGACGCGCCGGCGATTGCCGAAATCAAGCCGGTCGAGGAAGCGCTGCAGGATGATGCGCGTGTGCCGTTTGATGCCGCCTCCATGGACGGCACGATCCGCCTTGCTGGCTCCCGGATCGATGACCTCAGCCTGAAGAAGCATTATCTCACCGTCGACAAGGAACAGGAAGTCCGCCTGTTTCGTCCGGAAAACACAGAGTTTGCCTATTTCGCGACCTGGTATTGGGCGGATGGCTCGAAACTGGTGGCGGGGCGCAACTCACCCTGGACGCAAGTGGGCGAAGGCCAGCTGACGCCCGGCAATCCCCTCACGCTGCGTCTCGAAAGCGAAGGGCTGACCATCGACCGGGTGGTTTCCGTCGATGAGGATTATCTCTTCACCTTCACCGACACGGTGACGAACAATTCCGGCGACACGCGCCAACTGCGCGCCGTTGGCTCGATTGAGCGCCACGGCGATTATGAGGAATTCCTCGAATCCACAGATCCCGGCTCGTCCGCCAAGAAGGGCATGGCGCATATGGGCCTGATGGGCGTGGTGAATGATGAGCTGCGCATGAAGAAGTACAAGCCGCTCTACCAGTTGAAAGACATCAAGGGTGAGACCAGCGAAGGCACGTTCCCGTCCGACACAGGCGGCTGGTGGGGCCTGTCCGACATGTACTGGCTCGGCGCGCTCGTCCCGCAGCAGGACCAGTTCTTTGCCGGTCTCGTGGACAAGCGCAAACTGTCGCGCGGCCAACCGCTTGAAGTGCGTACGGAATCTGCACCACTGACGCTCGCGCCCGGCGAAAGCCAGACCATGGCCAACAGTCTCTATGCCGGCGCAAAACGGTTTGAAGTGCTGCAGCATTACCAGAATGATCTCGGCATTCCGCGCATGGTGGATGCGATCGATTGGGGCTGGGCGTTCTTCCTCACCAAGCCCTTCTTCTATGCGCTCGAATGGCTGTCCGGCATTGTCGGATCGTTCGGCTGGGCGATCCTGGCCTTCACGGTCCTCATCAAACTGCCGCTCGTGCCGCTCTACAATCAGAGCTACAAATCGATGGCCAAGATGAAGAAGCTGCAGGAGCCGATGCAGGAGATCCGGGAGCGCTTCAAGGCAGACCCCCAGCGCCAGCAGCAGGAGATCATGAAGCTCTACAAGCAGGAGGGCGCCAATCCGGTTGGCGGCTGCCTGCCAATCCTGTTCACGATCCCGATCTTCTACGCGCTCTACAAGACTCTCTACGTCACCATCGAGATGCGCCATGCGCCCTTCATGTTCCTGAAGGACCTCTCGGCGCCAGACCCAACCGCCATCGGCAATCTGTTCGGCCTGATCCCGTGGTGGTCTGCGACAGACCTGAAATCCATTCCTTATGTCGGAATCGTGATTGGCATTGGCATCCTGCCGATCCTGTATGGTGTGACCATGGCCGCTATCCAGACGCTCAGCCCACCGCCGCCGGACCCAACCCAGCGCCGGATCATCCAGGCGATGCCGCTGGTCTTCATGTTCGTGTTCGGTGGATTTGCTTCGGGCCTCGTCATGTACTGGGTGTGGTCGAACCTGCTCTCCTTCGGCCAGCAATATTTCATCATGCGGCGCAACGGGGTCGATACCGAGATCGGTAAATTCATCAGCCGGCTCGTGCACGGCAAGAAGAAAGCGGCGGAATAGTCAGATGGACACCGGAGATGGCTTCAGTGAAGAGGCGCTCGAAGCTGGCCGGGTGCTGTTTGCGGGATCGGTCGTGTTCGTCAAGGGCGTGGTCGACCTGAAGGGCCTGCCCACGGCAGACCGTCCGGAAGTCTGCTTTGCGGGCCGGTCGAATGTCGGCAAATCCTCCCTCATCAATGCGCTGACCAATCGCGCGAAACTGGCGCGGTCGTCGGCTGAGCCGGGCCGCACGCGCGAGATCAATTATTTCGACCTTGGCGAAGGCCGCATGTTCCTCGTGGACTTGCCGGGCTTCGGCTATGCCAAGGTCAGCCGCACGCAGGCCGAGGGCTGGATGCGGCTGACGCGCTCCTATCTGCGCGGGCGTCCGTCGCTGCGCCGGGTGTTCCTGCTGGTCGATTCCCGCCGTGGCCTGATGGACACGGACGAGGACGTCATGACCATGCTCGACAAGTCGGCGGTCACCTATCAGATTGTCCTGACCAAGGTCGACAAGATGAAGAAATCCGAAGTCGATGCACTGGTCGAAGAGATTTCAGGGAAGCTGAAAAAGCGCGGCGCGGCGCATCCGATCGTGCGTCAGACCTCGTCCGAAAAAGGGTGGGGAATACCCGAATTACGCGCAGAGATTGCCGGGCTGGAATAGCGCTGCAAATTGCGATTACATGTGCGCCGGAGTAAATTCGGGAGCGGCGCATATATATGCCGATTGAAATCAGAGTAGATGACGTGACCAGTCCGGACATGCTGGCGCTATTGCGGACTCATGCGGATCTGATGCTGGCCCTGTCCCCCCCAGGCAGCTGCCATTTCCTGCCCGCGGAGGGCCTGCGCACGCCGGACGTGACCGTCTGGTCGATGTGGGATGATGACGTGCTGGTGGGGTGTGGTGCACTGAAGGCGCTGCCTGACGGGACCGGCGAGGTGAAATCCATGCACACACGCTCCGATTTGAGGGGGCAGGGGCATGGCCGCCGCATGCTGGAGCACATCATGGCCGAAGCCGGGCGGCGCAACTATTCCGCGCTCTACCTGGAAACCGGGTCCATGGTCGGCTTCCTGCCAGCGCGGCGCATCTATGAGGCGTATGGATTCGAGTATTGTTCGCCCTTCGGCGAGTACACGCTCGACCCGAACAGCGTCTTCATGCAGCGGCCGCTCTAGAATTCGAGTTTGTCCTGCCGCCAAACCACGCTAAAGGGGCGCGCATGACAGACCAGATCTCAGACGCGCAGTTCACGGCCCAGACCCTTTCCGAGGCGCTGCCCTATATCCAGCGCTATGCCGGCAAGACGATTGTCGTGAAATATGGCGGCCACGCCATGGTGGACGAGCGCCTGGCGACGATCTTTGCGCGGGACGTGGTCCTGCTGAAGACGCTGGGCATCCATCCGGTCATCGTGCATGGCGGCGGGCCACAGATCGGCAAGCTGCTGGACCGGCTCGGCATTGTCTCCGAATTCAAGGGCGGCCTGCGGGTGACCGATGAAGCCACGATGGAAGTGGTCGAAATGGTCCTTTCCGGGCCGATCAACAAATCCATTGTGCGCGCGATCAACCAGGCTGGTGGCAAGGCGGTTGGCCTGTCGGGCTCCGATGGCAATCTGATCCAGGCCGAAAAAGCCAAGAAGACCGAACGCGACCCGGACAGCCATATCGAACAGGTGCTGGACCTCGGCTTCGTGGGAGAGCCGAGCGCGGTCGATACCAGCGTCCTCGATGCGTTGCTGAAAGCCGATTCCCAATTGATCCCTGTGGTCGCCCCGGTGGGGGTGAGCGCGGATGGTCTACACCGCTACAATGTGAACGCCGATACGTCTGCCGGCGCGCTCGCGATTGCGTTGGGGGCGAGCCGTCTGTTCCTGCTGACCGATGTGGCCGGGGTGCTGGACAAGCAGAAGAAGCTGATGCGCGAAGTGGCCGTGGACGACATTCCCGGCCTGATCGCGGACGGCACAGCTGCAGGTGGCATGATACCGAAGCTTGAAACTGCGGCGCAATCCGTAAAACATGGGGTCGAGGCGGCAGTGATCCTCGATGGGCGTGCCCCGCATGCCCTCCTCATGGAGCTATTTACCGAACATGGCGCAGGTACGCTCATTTCTTAAAGGTCTTGTCCTGCTGGCGGCGGCTGCGGGTGCTCCCGCTGTGGCGCAGGCACAGGGCGCGTCCGGCGATGGCTGGAAGCTTTGCAACGAGACCAGCTACATCATCGAAACCGCCGTGGGCCGGCCCGTGGGCGGCTCGGTCACGGTGGATGGCTGGATCAAGCTGCAACCCGGCTCCTGTCAGGTTGCCGTGCGCGCGCCCCTCGACCCGAAGATCCATTATGTCTATGGCCGGACCTCCACTGCGCATCGCGGTGGCCTGAGGGAATGGGGCGGCGAACGCGAACTGTGTGTCGATCCGACCGGCGGCTTCTCGCTGGAGAGCCCGCCCAATTGCAATGCCATGGGGCTGGAAGCGCGCGGATTTCGTTCGGTCGAGATTTCGAGCCGGTCACGCTGGACCACGACCTTCACCGAGATCGAGAATTATGACCGTGCCACCGCCCAAGCGGCCGGCATCCAGCGCCTGCTGGAAGAGGCAGGCGTCCTGTCCGGCGCGATTGATGGCCGGATCGGCTACAAGACGCGCACCGCGATCGGCAAGTTTCTGGAAGAGAACAACCTGCCGGACTCCACGTCCGATTCAGACCTGATCGACTTTCTCGAACAGGTGGCCAAGGAGAATGGCCGCAATGTCGGATTCACCTTGTGTAACCGCACCGATAAGCGGATCTGGAGTGCGATTGGCCGCCGTGGCACCGAGGGCTGGGAAAGCCGGGGCTGGTGGATGCTGGAGGCGGGCGGCTGCGCGCGTGTGATCGACAAGGCCCTGCGCGGCACCGAGCACTATGTCTATGGCGAGATGGAGGACGGCACCCGCATCCGGACCCTGGCCAAGGCGTCTGATCCGTTCTGTGTGGGCCGGGCGAAATTCGCCATTGTCGGCCGGGATGATTGCGAGGCTTCGGCCTATCGTACGGCGCTGTTCGCCGCCGCTCCCGAGCCGGTGGACCAACGCCTCGTGTTTGAATTCTTCGAGCGGGATTTCGCCAAGGCCGGCAGCCAATGAGCTCTCCCAAGGCTGGGGTGCATCTGGCGCCCTTCGGCAGCTTCGGACATGTCACCGACTGGGTGTTCGATCTCGACAACACGCTCTATCCGGCAGAGTGCGATCTGTTCGCCGAAATTGATACCCGCATGACGGAGTTCGTCTCCCGGCTGCTGGAATTGCCGCCGCTGGAAGCGCGCAAGATCCAGAAGCATTATTACGCGACCTATGGGACGACGCTGTCCGGTCTGATGAAAATTCACAAGATCGACCCGGCCGACTTCCTGCACCATGTGCATGACATCGACCTGTCGCCCCTGCCGGACCTGCCGGTGCTGCGTGAGGCGATCCGGTCTCTGCCGGGCCGGAAATTCGTCTACACCAATGGTTCGCGTCGGCATGCGGAGCGGGTCGTCGGCAAGATGGGGCTGGAAGACCTGTTCCATGGCAGTTTCGGCATCGAAGACGCCGACTATACGCCGAAGCCGCACCAGACCTCATATGACCGGTTCTGCGCACTCCATGACGTTGCGCCGCGCAAGGCGATCTTCTTCGAGGACCTCGCGCGCAATCTGCTGCCGGCCAAGGATATGGGCTTCACGACGGTGCTGGTGCATTCCGAAAAGGATTGGAGCCACGAGCCGATTGAAGCACGACCGGCCAATCTGGACGATCTGTTGGGGGATGACGGGCCGGACCACATAGACTATGTGACGGGCGACCTTGCCGCCTTCCTTGAAGCGGCGATTGAAACACTCGACTAAGACCTGCCCCCGGAGAGACAGATGACAGAAGCCCTGGCCAAGACGATTGAACAGGCGTGGGAAACCCGCGACACCCTCACCACCGAAACCCGGGGCGAGGTTCGCGATGCCGTCGAGGCGGCCATTGACCTGCTCGATTCCGGCAAGGCCCGCGTTGCCAGCCCGAATGGCGATGGCAGCTGGACGGTGCATCAATGGCTGAAAAAGGCCGTGCTGCTGTCTTTCCGCCTCAATGCCAATGGCATGATTTCCGGCGTACCGGGCGGCGGAAACTGGTGGGACAAGGTCCCGTCGAAATTCCAGGGCTGGGGCTCATCGGAATTCGAGGCTGCCGGCTTCCGCGCGGTGCCCCCGGCCGCCGTGCGCCGCGGCGCCTTCATCGCGAAGAATGCGGTCCTGATGCCGTCCTATGTGAACATCGGCGCCTATGTCGGCGAAGGCACGATGATCGACACCTGGGCCTCCGTCGGCTCGTGCGCGCAGGTTGGCAAGAATTGCCATATCTCGGCCGGCACCGGCATAGGCGGTGTTCTTGAGCCGCTGCAAGCCAACCCGACCATCATCGAAGACAATTGCTTCATCGGCGCGCGGTCCGAAGTGGTCGAGGGCGTGGTCGTCGGTGAAGGCTCGGTCATAGCGATGGGCGTGTTCATCACCCAGTCGACCAAGATCGTGGATCGCCACAGCGGCGAGATCAGCTATGGCAAGGTGCCGCCTTATTCCGTCGTCGTGCCCGGCACGCTGCCCGACAAGAATGGCGGCCCAAGCCTCGCCTGCGCCGTTATCGTCAAGACCGTCGACGCCCAGACCCGCTCAAAGACCGGCGTCAACGAACTGCTGCGGGACTGATTCCTGGCGACTGACTGTCCCGTGCTGCCGTGGCGGCACGGTTTGACAGGTCGTTCGGTCCGCTCCCATCCTGCCTGAAATCAGGAAGAGGGGACGGCTGAATGGCCAAGTCACTGAAACAGCACAAGCCGGTCGGTGAAGACTATCTCGCGACCGTCAGTCCAAAGCTGCGGGTCGCGCATAAATTCCCATTTCCGGCCTCCGCCGTCTGGGCCGCCTTGCTGGACGCAGAGGCATGGACGGAATGGCTGCCGATCACGAAGGTGATCTGGACGAGCCCGCAACCGTTCGGGGCCGGGACAACTCGCACCGTCGAGATCGGGGACCAGAAAGTCGAGGAAACCTTCTTTGCGTGGGAAGAGGGCAGGCGCATGGCCTTCCGGTTTGAGAAGTCGACGCTGCCGGTCTCGGCGGCGGTTGAGGACTATGTCGTCGTTGAAACGCCGGAAGGCTGCGAGCTGCGCTGGGCGGGCAAAGCCAGCGCGCCGCTGATCCTTGGCGGTATTGTTTCCAAACAGCTTGCCAAGGGCCTGAAGGATGGCATGCCGAAACTCGAAGCCCTGATCCGGGAAAATCCGGCGCGGTTCGGGCTCTAGCCCGTTTCCTTCTTGAGGATCAGCCATCGGTAGATGCCGATGAAGTTGATCACGGTCAGGACAATGTTCTGGTACATGAGCGGGGCTTCGTCATCCGAGAGGCCGATCACGACCCAGCATGTGGAAGAGACCGCAAACACGATAAAAGCGAAGCCGGTAATGCGTCGCCCAAGATCGGCAGACACCATGATGGCCGCGACAATGCCGGTGCCCATCGCGATCCATTCCAAACTTTCCGACATCAAGGCCCGCCTTCTGTTGTGATCCTGTTCAGTGATCACAACAATGCCGGGGGAGCCGGGCAGTTCCGAAGCCTAGTCGAACACGACCACCTGCCGCGCGACCGTGCCCTTGTTGTCCTTTAGATTCTGCAGGGCGCCGGTGATCCCCTCAAGACCGATCCGGTCAGAGACAAGATCATCAAGGTGCAGCTTGCCCTGTCTGTACAGCTCGATGAGCCGAGGGAAATCCACCCGGAACCGGTTCGACCCCATGATCGCCCCCTGCAGGCGTTTTTCTGTCGCGAGCAGTTCAATGCCGGGAATCTCGATGTTCACGCCCGGCGTGATCATGCCGACCACCGTGGCCACGCCGCGTGGACGGAGCATGTGGTAGGCCTGCTCGGCAGTCTGTTTCAGGCCCACGCATTCAAAGGAATAGTGGACGCCGCCCTTGGTGAGTTCCTTGACCGCCTCGATCGCGTTGACCTTGCCCGGATTGACGGTATCGGTTGCGCCGAAGCGCACGGCCATCTGCAGCTTCTCGTCTGACAGATCGACCGCGATGATGCGGCTTGCGCCTGCGATGGCTGCGCCATTGATCGCGGCAAGCCCGACGCCGCCACAGCCGAGGACGGCAACCGTGGAGCCCGGCTCGACCTTGGCGGAATGGAAGACCGATCCGACGCCGGTAATGACGCCGCACCCGATCAGGCAAGCCTTGTCCATCGGCATGTCCTTGTCGACGGCGCACAACGCGTTCTCATGGACAAGGATCTGTTCGGCAAAGGAGGAGAGGTTCAGGAACTGGCCAACCTTTTCGCCCTTGATGGAGAGGCGCGGCGCTTCTGTTGGCTGGCGCTGGAACTGCTCGCGATTGACCGTATGGCAGACCGACATGTGACCGGTCAGGCAATACTCGCAGGTGCCGCAGAAGGGCGACAGGATCGAGATGACATGATCGCCCGGTTTCACCGCCGAGACCATCGAGCCGACCTCTTCCACGATGCCGGCGCTTTCATGCCCGAGGATCACCGGCAATTCCGCAGGGAAATTCCCGTCCCAGAAATGCACATCCGAGTGACAGACACCGACCGCTTTCAGCCGGACCAGCACTTCGCGCGGGCCGGGCTTGGAAATCGTGACATCTTCAATGGATAGCGGCGCATTGGGCGCGCGCATGACAGCAGCCTTCATGGGTCTTCCTCCTTTTGCCCGGTCTCCGCGCTCTTGCTGGCGCCGATGACCGGATTTCAAAAGAAGTGTCCCCCAGAACGCGCGGCCTGAACAGGCCCGACGCTACGGCAGGGGGCTATTCTGTTGGCGCTGCGACCAGTCCCGAAGCGCGGCCCATGACGTGGAAGATTTCGTTCTGCTCCATCACGCCGGAGACCAGTTCCGATCCGGGGCCGGTCGCGAAGATGGCCACATCATCCCCGCCATGCGTTTCGGATGGCATGAAGACGAGCGAGGGTTGCTGGAAATCCTTGTCCTCTGTGTCGATGTCGGACAGGTCTTGGCGGACACAATCGGGCTCGCCATCGACCATCCGGCAAGCGGTCATGCCGCTGGCATAGGAGAGCGTCGTGTAGGGCTTGCCGTCCTGTGCATTCATCGGGGCGTTATCCAGCCCGCTGACGACTTTGCCGAGGATCGGATTGCCGCGCTTGGGATAGCCGGAAATCGTCATCGTGTGGGAATGGTCCGCGGTCACGATGATCAGCGTCTCGTCCGCCTTGGTCATTTCCAGGGCCGCCGCGACGGCCTGGTCCAGCTCATCGGTTTCCGACAGGGCCCGGGCGGCACTGACGCCGTGATGGCCATGATCGATCCGCCCGCCTTCGACGAGCAGCACGAAACCGTCTTCATCCTGCGACAGGCGCGTGATGGCGGCCTTGGTCAGATCGACCAGCGAGGGCTCGCCTGCCGGGTCTTCGTCCCGGTCGAGCACGAATTTCATGTGCGACGGCTCGAACAGGCCGAGGACCTTTGCGTTCGAGGCAAAATCGATCGCTTCAAAGCCGGCGGTGTCGGTGACATAGACATGGTCTTCGGATTTTGCGGTCCATTCGGCGGTCAGGTCGCGGCCATCGGTGCGATTGCCGGTGCGGTTTTCCGCTTCAGGGTCGGCCTCATCAGAGGTGGTGAAATGCGCGCGGCCACCGGCCATCGCAACTTCAAATCCGTCGCCTTCAGGCCACTCGATGAACTGGCGGGCAATGTCCTTGCAGTCGCCTGCCGCGCCGCCCTTCAGGCTGCTATCATCTTCCCAGTCGCGGCTGGGGGTCTTGGCGAAGGTGGACGCTGGCGTGGCATGGGTCAGGCGGGCGGTGGAGACGAGGCCCGTGGCGAGGCCCGACCGTTCCGCCAATTCGAAGATGGAGTCGGTGGTGTGTCCTGCAACGCTCGCACAATTCCCGAAGCTTGCTTCCTTCAGAATGCCGAGCGTACGCGAATTGACCTTGGCCCCGGTCACCATCGCCGTCGCGGTGGAGGCGGAATCCGAGACCTGGAAATCATGGCTATAGGTCTTGGACAGCGCCATGTGGGGCAGTGTCTCCATGGTCAGCGTGTAGGATTCCCCATCGAGCCCGCGTGCCTGACCGGCATAGATCCGCGCGGCCGTGATGGTCGGGATGCTCATGCCGTCACCGACGAAAAGGATGACATTCCTGGCAGGCTTGACCCCGCGCTGCTGAATGCGTGTGTCTACGGCTTCAGCGGCAGATTGATAATAGGAATCGCTTGCCTGAATAGGCGTCGTGCCTTCGCGTAGCGGCGCCGGTGCAGCCTCGCTTTGTGCCACGGCGGTATCAGACGGCGCTGAACAGCCTGCAACAGCGAGGGCGGTAAATGAAACAAGCGAAAGGGCGATACGGCGCATGGGCAGTCTCCGGAATATCAGGTCTGGGGCGGGCATAGACTGAATTCGTGACACTATTGCTGCACTCAGTCGATTGGGTCCACCTTGTGGCCGCGCTGGGCGAGCCAGACCGCGACAAGAATGAGCATGCTGCCGCCGGCCTGCAGGGTTGTGAGCGGTTCCTGAAAGAGATGCCAGGAAATCGCGGCGGCCATGACAGGCTGGATCAGGATGATGACACCCGCGATGGAGGTCGGCGTGCTGCCGAGCCCGGTGATGATCAGGCCCTGGCCGACCACGTGAATTATGATTCCGAGGAATAGCGGCACGGCGAAGCCCGACAGGTTCTCTGGCAGGAAGTTCTCCCCAAAGGCCATGACCATGATGGCCCC
The DNA here is from genome assembly GCA_913057945.1 of uncultured Hyphomonadaceae bacterium. Classification (GTDB taxonomy): domain Bacteria; phylum Pseudomonadota; class Alphaproteobacteria; order Caulobacterales; family Hyphomonadaceae; genus Hyphomonas. The sequence continues at coordinate 18,116 of CAJXOF010000008.1, forward strand.
GACGACCACTTCCACAAGTGTCAGCCAGAACAGCGTCTCCAGACCATTCAGCGTCCGCCGGGCAAGCTTCGAGCACAGGAAATATCCGGACACGCTGATGGCCGCGATGATGGCGATCCGGTCTCCGACAAAGCTTGCGCCCCCTTCCGCGGTTCCGCCCAGTGACAGGGCTGATGCGCCCCCAATCGCCAGAATAACGGCGATGAACCACATAGGCGCGGGACGCTCCTTCAGGAACAGCCAGGCCAGGAATCCGACACAGACATTTCCGAGGTTCACGATGAAGGTCGCGTTCGACACGCTGGTCAGGGTCAGTGACCAGTGCCAGAAGCCGATGTCCACCGCGAAGCATATCCCCGCGAGGATGACATAGATGTTCGGCTTGCGGGGCGCGCGGCGCTCGACCAGCAGGACGAGCGCCGTCAGCACTGGCAGGGCAAACGTGTACCGCCAGAATGCGATGGCCTGAGGGCCGAGATCATTGAGGCCCAAGCGCAAGCCAATGGGGGCAAATCCGATAGCGACCGCGCCGCCAACCAGCATCAGCACGCCGAGCCATTCCCGGCGGGCCGGCGCTGTCATTTCTGTTGATGTCATTAAGAAGGGCCCGTCATGGCGCGAATGTCTTCAGGCGTCTTGCCGTCTTCACGCCATGCGCGCAATCCCCGGTCCCCTGCACGCTTGGACAATTTCTTGCCATCTGCCCCCAAAATGAGCGGATGAAAGGCATAAAGAGGCTGTGGCCAGCCCATCAGCGCCTGCAGCAGGACGTGTACCGAGGTCATCTCCCGGATGTCCTCGCCGCGCACGACATGAGTGATTCCCTGCCAGGCGTCATCGTGGCAGCAGGCGAGATGGTAGCTGGTGGGCGTGTCCTTGCGCGCGAGCACAACGTCGCCGAACGGTGCAGGGTCTGCTTTCACCTCATGTTGGCCGCATGAGGTGAAGACTGTGTAGCTCAAGGCGTCATATTCAGGGCCCAGTTCTGCCCGCGCCGCCGACAGGGACAACCGCCACGCATAGGCGTGTCCCCGGTCGAGCAGGTCCTCTTCCTTGTCCAGGGGGAGTGGCTTTCCGGTGAAGCCAGCGGTGTCGGGGCTCGCGCCAGCGGGCAGGGCGGCGGCGATCTCCCGCCGGGTCCGGAAACAGCGGTAGACGAGGCCGCGCGCTTTCAGGGAGTCGAGGGCCGCTTCATATTCCGGGAAATGATCCGACTGGCGGCGCATCGGCCCGTCCCAGTCGAGGCCCAGCCAGGTGAGGTCGGCAAGTATGGAGGCTTCGTATTCAGGGCGGCAGCGGGTCTGGTCGATATCTTCCATCCGCAGCAGCACCTTGCCGCCATTCGCACGGGCCGTGTCCCAGACATAAAAGGCCGACAAGGCATGGCCGAGATGGAGGTGCCCGGTGGGTGAAGGCGCAAACCGCGTGACAAATTCCCCAGCGCCCATTCGATTCCCTTCTGTCACGTCGCCTGTTTCCCGATCTAACCATTCAGAGCTCAGGCTGAACAGCGTTTACCTGTTGCCAGTCCTGGGCTGGGCTCGTATCGCACTGTCGGACAGGAGGTCAGCCTGAATGCCTGTGGAAGCGTGGTTCACGACAGCCGAGAGCTGGTTTGAAGCGAGTGTGGTGGATGCGACAGAGCTCGCCACGTTCGGATTCGTGATGCTGTGTGTCTTGGCGGCGACCCTGGTCATTCTGGCGCTCAGCCTGCTTGGCTCTCTGTTGAAAACATTGCGCAATGCGTCAGGCGCGCGGGCAGCGCGCAATGACAAGACACCCGGCTACCGCATCCTCGTCGCGCGTCCCTCCGGGAAAAGGGCAGGCCGCGCCTGGAAATGGCTGCTGACGGCACTCGACTCCCATTTGTCCGAGTTCAATTTCGGTGCGCCGCTCAAGCTGTTCCGCACCGGCACCATTCGCGGCGGTATGCAGACACGCGCCGTCCAGCGCGCCCGGCGGCGGCTGGACGTGGCCGATGCCGACATGCTGGTCTGGGCTGACCGGACGGGCCGGCGCGAAGATGGGTTCGTAATTCATGGCCTCAGCCGGGGCGGCGGCCTGACGGCGGCCGAGGCGCGATCCTTCACCCTCGTCCTGCCGGGCAAGATGGCCGACCTTGAGGGCCAGATGCCACGGGTCGCGGCCTACCTGCTTGCGCGGGAATTGCAGCCGGCCCTCGCTCACCCGCAATCCTTCCGGGCCGAGAAGATGAAGACCCTCTCCGATGCATTGTCGGAATTGCTGGCGGAATCGCCGGCGCTGTCCGTCGCGCTACGTAGCCGGATCGAAGCGGATTTCTGCGCGTCTTCCGTCCATGTGGCCGAGCAATCGGGTGACATGGAGGCACTGGACCATGTGATCATGCTGCGCCGGATCCATCTTGAGGACATCAAGAGCGACCGGGATACTTCACGCGCCGTGCAGGCACACATGGACCTTGGCCGGGCACTGCTCGCGCGCGCCACGAAACAGTTCGACCGCAAGACAGTCGAAGAGGCGATCAGCCATCTCTCCAAGGTGATCGAGGCGCTTCAGGCCGATCCCACCATCAAGCGCGCCCAAGCCGCCTCCGACGCCATGTACAAGGCGCAGAACCTGCTTGAGACGCGCAAACGGTTTGCCGTGAATTTCGGCGGCTAGCGCCTGTCCTTAAAAATCAGGAAGCAACCCCGAGGCCGATGGGACAGGACACGCCCGTGCCACCAATCCCGCAATAGCCGTTCGGATTCTTTGCAAGATATTGCTGGTGATAGTCCTCGGCGAGGTAGACCTTGTCCAGCGGCGCCAGTTCCGTCGTGATCTGGCTGGCATGGCCGCTCTGAGCCAGTGCTTTCTCATAAGCGGCGAGCATCTCGCGGGCCGTTTCGGCCTGGGCCTCGGATTGTGTGTAGATGGCTGAGCGGTACTGCGTGCCGATATCATTGCCCTGACGCATGCCCTGCGTCGGGTCGTGACTTTCAAGGAAGAGTTTCACGAGTTCCGCGAAGGTCACTTCGGCCGGGTTGAAGATGATCTCGACGATCTCGGTATGGCCGGTGCCGCCGGAACAGACTTCTTCATAGGTCGGGTTCGGGGTCGATCCGCCTGCATAGCCGACGCGGGTCAGCCAGACGCCCTTTTGTTGCCAGAAGATGCGCTCAGCGCCCCAGAAACAGCCCAGCGCAAACACGGCGGCCTCATAGCCGTCCGGAATTGGGCCCTGAAGGTCACGGCCATAAACATAATGGGTTGGGGCAGTTGGGATCGGAGTCGGGCGGCCGGGCAGGGCGCTGTCGGCATCCGGGATGGTGAGGGGTTTTTTCGAGAACAGCATGATCGGTCTCCCTTTCTGTGCCTCATATGGGATTGTCTGACAGGAACGGCAATCACAGTCTTGCGATCTTGCAGGCCTTCGGTTATTGGCTCCCCTCTGCTGAGTACGGTGAGGTGGCCGAGTGGTCGAAGGCGCACGCCTGGAAAGTGTGTAGGCTAGCAATAGTCTCCAGGGTTCGAATCCCTGTCTCACCGCCAGCAGCCTCTAACAACCGAAGACTTCCCCCTCCTTACAAGTCCCATGCAGGGCGGGCTTGGTTGATGGTGTGCCTCTCCACGCACGGCAGATGGCTTCAAGTTGAAGTAACCATGTCGCCGATCAGTGATTTGCGTCGAGCCTTGTCGACGAAACCCATCAAGGACGCTGCGCCTATCCCTCGCGCATGTGGAATGAGATTGTCATCACTGATTTCGCCGGCGGCCCAGAATGAAAGCAGGCCACGAAATGAGAATGCCAGTTGAGCAGGCAGGATGATGCGCGCGAGATCAATGCAGTCTGGCTCGAGCCCTTTGCAGTCATCCAATGCCGTTGTCCATAATGCGCGGGAAGCGTCCCATACGTCGCCAGGTTCTGGGCTGGGGGCCCCGAGTCCCGCCATGATGGCTCGGTTTGCGCCGGGTCTGTCCAGCATCACTTGGGCGGCGATTTCCAGAGCATGGAGAATCCGGGCAGGTGCCCCAACAGCAGGTGAGGAAGTAGCATAGCGTTCATGCATTGTCTCGATGAGACGCGCTGAAAGCGCGTGCATGATCGCAGATTTGCTGCCGAAATGGTTGAAAGGCGTGGCGAAGCTCACGCCAGCTTCTGCCGCCAGCTCCCGCATTGAAAACTCTGCAGACCCTTTGGCGAGAAGATGTTCAGCCGCCAGCAGCACGCGCTCGCGCACAGTCAGGTTGGGCTTAGCAGGATTCAGCTTGCGAGAGGGCATTTTCTAAATTATATCATGATATAGATTTCAATGGGCTCTGGAGTATCAAGATGACACCTCCCACAATCAAGACATTTCTTATCACTGGTGTGAGCTCTGGACTCGGACGCGCTTTTGCGGAGAGCGCGCTCGCTGCGGGGCATCAGGTCATCGGAACAGTGAGGAAGCCTGAGGATGCCGAGCGTTTTGTCCAGCTGGCACCGGAACGGGCATATCCTGTCCAACTCGATATAACCGACTACGACGCTATCCCCGCCGCTGTAGCGGACGCTGAAGCGATGACCGGTCCGATTGATGTGCTCGTCAATAATGCTGGGTATGGCCACGAGGGAGTGCTTGAGGAGGCTTCCATTGATGATCTCAAACGCCAATTTGCGGCCAATGTATTTGGCCCAGTCGCGATGATACAGGCGGTGCTGCCGGGTATGCGTACGCGGCGACGGGGGCACATTGTCAACGTCACATCTATGGGTGGTTTTATCACCATGCCGGGCATCAGCTTCTATAATGGCAGCAAATTTGCGCTCGAAGGCATCTCCGAAGCTCTTGGGAAAGAGGTAGCCAGTTTTGGAATCCATGTTACCGCGCTGGCTCCTGGTCAGTTTCGAACTGAGTGGGCCGGGCGTTCAATGGACCGCACACCTCGCTGCATTGACGACTATGATGACGTGATGAATCCGATCCGTGCTGCGCGGCAGGCAAAAAGTGGGAAACAGCAAGGTGACCCACAAAAGGCTGCTCAGGTGCTATTGAAACTGATTGAATCGGATAATCCGCCAAGCAGGTTGTTCCTGGGCGAAGATGCGTTGGAACTCGTTGGAAAGAAGCTGGCTTTCATGCAGACAGAGATGGCGACATGGGATGAAGTTTCACGTTCGACAAGCTTCTCTGTGTAGCCCCACGGCCACGACTCGCCACTCCAGTCCAGACAGCTAAATGCCGCCTTTGACGATGTAGTAGACGGCACATAGAGTCGTCCCTTTCCCGTTCCTGAAGTACAACATTATTTGTGTGGGGAGCATCTGGTCCGCGTGATTCAGATTCTGTCAGAACGAGTACTGCAGTCTCTTTTGCCGCTGCTGCACATAGCGACTACTGCGAATTCAATTGGGAGATCAGCCGCGCGCAACATCCGGGGCGATAAGCGGGCGGGCCTGTGGCACCCTCAGGGCGAGCATTCAGGAATTGGAAACCTTCGCTGGAAAAGCCTGCAAATGCTTTATCAATTTTGAGCAAACATTAACTAATTGGCGCAATTCTGGACAGAGTTTCATCAACCGTCTCTGCCAAGGATTCATGTCATGCTGATGCGCGCAGCTGCCACTCTTGCCGGAACCCTTCTTATCGGTTTTCCGGCCCTCGCTCAGGAACTCATCGTCGAGCAACAGGTCGAACGTGTGATCGTTATCGAGGATGAAGAGGGCGGTCTCGAAATGGAGCTGCTGCCGGCCGAGACAGTGAAGCCGGGCGAACAGCTCTTCTATTCAGTGACCTATTCCAATCCGGGCGAAGCTCCGGCCAAGGATGTGATCCTGACGCTTCCAGTGCCGGCAGAGGTGAGCCTGCTCGAAGATTCCGCCATGGCGGAATATGACGAGGCATCGGTCGACTTCTCGGTCGATGGAGGTGCCACCTATATCCCGCGCGACGAACTGATCGCCGAGGCCCCGCTGGACGAGGTTCACCCGGTCCGCGTCTCGATGCCGGAAGAGATCACGCATATGCGGTGGACCTTCAACCGCGAGATCGGCCCGAAGGATTCCGGCAAGATCTTCTTTGCGGCCGTCCTCAAGGAAAATGCCCGGCCCGTCACGCCGTGAATTGACGCGGCCCCGCGCGCTGGCGTAACGCCTTCGGCATGACTCAAGTCAAAATCTGCGGCCTGACCGATCCCGACCTCGTGCGCCATGCGGCGCAGGCAGGTGCCGACTGGATCGGATTCGTGTTTGCCGAAGCCAGCCCGCGCCATGTTACGGAAGCGGCAGCCGCAAGCTTGTTGATGCAGGTTGGGTCTGCGACGCCCGTGGCCCTGCTGGTGGATGCGGATGATGCCCAGATCGATCGCATTGTCAGCCTCGGCTTTCCTGTGCTCCAATTGCATGGATCGGAAACGCCTGAACGCGTGGCTGTGATCAAGGCCCGCACAGGTGCGGAAATCTGGAAGGCGGTGGGCATTGCCGACGCGGACGACCTTGCGCAGGCTGAAGCCTTCACACGGGCCGACCGTCTCCTCATCGATGCCAAACCGCCCAAGGATGCAGACCGCACCGGGGGACATGGCCTGCCGTTTGACTGGAATTTGCTGAAGGGCTGGCAAGTGCCGGGTCCCTGGATACTCGCTGGTGGCCTGACTCCGGAAAATGTCGCCGATGCGGTACGTCTGACCGGCGCGATGGCGGTGGATGTCTCGTCCGGTGTTGAACGCAGCAGGGGCCTCAAGGATCGTCGCCTTGTCACCGCCTTCCTCGACGCCGCGAAAAATTCATAAAGAAGAATATTGTTCCGCTTTTGTTCTGTGGTATCATTCTGCCATTGGCAATGGGAGGATGAACCATGTTTCCGCAGGAACTGACCGACATAGCAGGCAAGCTGACAGAGTGTTGCAATTCGGGGCGCGAGGCGGAAGCCTTGAACAGCCTCTACGCGCACGATTGCGTTTCGGTCGAGGCGCTTCCGATGGGGGAGGCTGGCCGCGAGACACAGGGGCTGGAGGCCATCAAGGGCAAGCATGAATGGTGGTATGGTGCGCATGACGTACATTCCGTCAGCGCGGAGGGGCCCTTCCTGTTCGGGGATGACCAGTTCTCGCTCGTCTTTGACATGGACGTCACCAACAAGGAGACCGGCGAGTGGATGCGGGCGAAGGAAGTCGGCGTCTACACGGTCAAGGAGGGCAAGATTGCCCGAGAGGAGTTCTTCTATTCTCCCTTGGGCTGAGGCGTCGCGGGGCAGGGCGCATCGACGCGCTTTCCTTGGCCTGTCCTTCGGTCTAAGTACGGGCCTATAATACAAGAAAGCAGGTACAAGATGGATTTGCGGAACACATGGGACAAATGGCCGGATGCAAATGGCCGTTTCGGCGAGTTTGGCGGGCGGTATGTCGCCGAGACGCTGATGCCGTTGATCCTCGAGCTTGAGGCCGAGTACCGCAAGGCCAAGGAAGACCCGGCCTTCAAGGCGGAGATGGACGATCTGTGGGCCCATTATGTCGGCCGCCCGTCGCCGCTCTATTTCGCCGAACGGCTTACCGAGCATTTCGACGGCGCAAAAATCTATTTCAAGCGTGACGAGTTGAACCATACCGGCGCGCACAAGATCAATAATTGCCTCGGTCAGGTTCTGCTTGCCAAGCGTATGGGCAAGACCCGCATCATTGCCGAGACCGGCGCTGGCCAGCATGGCGTCGCCACGGCGACGATCTGCGCCCGCTTCGGCCTCGATTGCGTCGTCTTCATGGGTGAGACGGATGTCGAGCGCCAGAAGCCGAACGTGTTCCGCATGAAACTGCTCGGCGCGGAAATCGTGCCGGTTTCTTCCGGTACGGGTACGCTGAAGGACGCCATGAACGAGGCGCTGCGCGACTGGGTCACCAATGTGGAAGACACATTCTACTGCATCGGCACGGCTGCTGGACCCCATCCGTATCCGGAGCTTGTGCGCGACTTCCAGAGCATCATCGGCAAGGAGGCCCGGGCCCAGGTCCTGGAGCGGGAAGGGCGCCTGCCGGACGCCGTCATGGCCTGTATTGGCGGCGGTTCGAATGCGATCGGCCTGTTCCATCCTTTCATCGAGGATGAGGGCGTCCGTTTGATTGGCGTCGAGGCGGCCGGACATGGCATCGAAAGCGGCGAGCATGCCGCAGCGCTGAATGGCGGCAAGCCCGGTATTCTGCACGGCAACAAGACCTACCTCCTTCAGACGGATGACGGCCAGATCATTGATGCGCACTCCATTTCGGCCGGGCTCGATTATCCGGGCATCGGTCCGGAGCACGCCTTCCTGCGCGATATGGGGCGAGCGGAGTATTTGTCGTGCACCGACAAGGAAGCGCTGGAGGCGTTCCAACTCTGCACGCGGCTTGAAGGGATTATCCCGGCGCTTGAGCCTTCGCACGCCCTGGCGCGCGCCGGTGAGGTGGCAAAGGATCTCGGCAAGGATGGCCTCATGATTCTCAATCTGTGTGGTCGGGGAGACAAGGATGTCTTCTCCGTGGCAGAGGCGCTGGGCGTGAAGATTTGATCTATTGAAAACCATAGATACCATATTATCTATGGTTTTTGATTGATTTCTTAATATCTATCTGTATTGATAGATGTATGGATAATCGCACGGATTATTACCTGCTGCTCGCAGACATCCAGGGGTCTTCGGTCCTGTCTGCAAAGCAGGCAGAGGCCCTGATGGCGCATTTGTTGCCGGCACTTGAGCGGGAGAACAGCCGTCATTCCGCCGAGATTTCCTATCCGATGGAGGTAAATTATGGCGATGAATTTGCGGGCCTGTTCACGACCCCTGGCCCGCTTTACCAGATCGTCTCCAATCTGAGACATGCCCTCAAAGGTATTGCCAGCTTCCGGTTTGTCGTTGTCCATGGCCGCATCGGATATGCTGGCGGATCAATCCGTGAGATGGGCGGACCGGTCTTCGAGACCGCGAGCCATGCGCTCGACTCCCTCAAGAAGTCGCGCCAATCCAGCCGTTGGATTATTGGCGATACCGCGACAGACCTGTCGCTCACGGCGCTCAGCAATGCGGCTTCCTCGCTCATCGCTGACATGACGGATTATCAGTACGCGGTTTTCCGGCTCCATCAGGAGGGCAAGAAAGGCGTGGATATCGCAGAGCAACTGGGAAAGGATGCCCGGTCCGTGTCCAACGCAAAAAAGGGTGGCCATTCGAAAACCGTTATTGACATCGAGGCCGCGCTGAACGCCATTCTGGCCTCCCTGGCAGCGGAGAGGGCAAGCCCCCATGGCTGATGTTATCTATTGGGGCCTCGTGGTGGCCAGCTTCCTGTTCGCCTTCATCCTGTCGACCCTGATCATCCGGATCGGCATTCCAAAGCTGAAGACGGGCGCTGTCGAAACCAAATCGGAGGAGGCATCAGACCCGCTGGATGCCCTGATCCGGTATGGCCGCCTGCCGGAAAGCTCCAAGGCGGGCCGCGTCTTCGACTGGCAATCCACCGGGATATGGATCGGCCTGACCGAAACCCTGCTGATTTTCGTGCTCGTTTTTGCAGGAGCCTTCAATGCGCTGGCCATCATCATTGGCGCGAAGCAATTCGTGCGTAATGAACAGATCCGGCTGATCCCCTCCTATTACCTGCTCGGCACGCTGGCGAATTTGTGTATCGCCGTTCTGTTCGCCCTCATTGCCAAGCATGGCTTGGGTGCCTTGAGTCTGGAGATCGCATCCGGGCTGGACTTGCAAGCTCAGGTCTCGCAGATGGAGTCTCCATGATCTCCCATGTGACCCTTGGCACAAATGATCTCGAAAAGGCGGCCGTCTTTTACGAGCCGATCATGCAGGCGCTTGGCAATCCACGCGTGCCGTTCGAGCGCTCAGACCCGTTCATCATGTGGCGCCGGACGGGCGATGACCGGCCGCTGGTGGCCCTGACCCGCCCGTTCAATGGTGAGCCCCATGATCCCGGAAATGGGCAGATGCTGGCGCTGCTTGCGCCTGACCGAGCAAGCGTGGACACGGCACATGCTCTGGCCGTTTCAGGGGGCGCTCAGGATGAAGGGAGCCCCAGCCTGCGCCCGGATTATCATGCGAATTACTATGGCGCCTATTTTCGCGATCTGGATGGCAACAAGATTTGCATCGTTTGCCATGATCCGGATGGACGCGGCGTGTAGAAAATGCTCCCTTGCGCTCTCATCAAAGTCCCAGCCGAGAGACCCAATTGACCGATCTTCTCCTCATTCGCATCACCTGTCCGTCCCGCCGCGTAGCCGAGGAAATAGGGGACGCGGCCATCGAGCATCGCCTTGCCGCCTGCGCAAATCTGGAAGGGCCGGTCTCGTCCACCTATCGCTGGAAGAGTGTCGTGGAGCAGGCGTTTGAATTCGTCCTGTGGCTGAAAGCGCCTCAGGCCAACTGGGACCGGATCGAAGCCTTGGTGTTGACACACCATCCGTATGACGTCCCCGCCATGGTCGCGCTGCCTTGCATTCAGGCGAATGCGCCTTATGAGGCATGGGTTCACGAGAATACGGACACCTGATGCCAACTTCCCGCATTACACATACCTTCGCCCGGGCCCGTGGCGAGTCGCGCGCCGTCCTGGTTTCCTACCTGATGGCCGGCGACCCGGACCTGGAGACGAGCTACGCCGCCATGTGCGCGCTGCGCGACAATGGCGCTGACATCATCGAGCTGGGGGCGCCATTTACCGACCCGATGGCCGATGGCGCCTCGATCCAGAAAGCGGGTCTGCGCGCCCTGGCGCACCACACCACGCTGGCCGACACGCTGAAGCTTGCTGCGCGGTTTCGCGAGGACGACCAGATCACCCCGATCATCGTCATGGGCTATGCCAATCCGGTGTTCCGCATGGGTTATGTTGAATTCGCCAAGGCTGCCCATCAGGCAGGCGTGGACGGCACGATTCTGGTCGATCTGCCGCCAGAAGAGGATGGCGAATTGCGCGAGGCGTATGCGCAATATGATCTCTCCGTTATCCGGCTGGCGACGCCGACAACCCATGAAAACCGCATGAAAAAGGTCGCTGAAGGTGCCAGCGGCTTCCTGTATTTCGTTGCAGTGACGGGCGTTACAGGCGCTGGGAGCGCCGATCCCCAGGCGATTGCCGGGAACATTGAAATGGCCAAGCGCGTTTCAGGATTGCCTGTTTGTGTAGGTTTTGGCGTCAAAACTGGTGTACAAGCTGCAGAAATGGCTAAAATCGCCGATGGGGTTGTCGTAGGCTCTGCTTTCGTGGACCATGCGGAAAAGGCCCACGAATCGGGGGATTTTGCCGGGGCACCGCGGGGAATGGGCGCACTGGCGAAGGAGTTGAGCTCGGCGATCAGAACGATCACCAAGCCTTAAGTGTTGATTGCCGCCGAGGAGGTTCTGGCATGAACTGGATTACCAAGGTCACCCCGCCGGGCCTGAAGACCATGCTCGCGAAGAAGGATACGCCCGACGATTTGTGGGTGAAATGTCCTTTGTCCGGCGAACTCGTCTACAAGACCGATCTGGAAGAAAACTGGCATGTCACGCCAGCTGGCGCGCATCTGCGGATCAGCCCGCGCACCCGGCTGCGCCTCCTGTTCGATGATGAGCGCTGGGAGCCTTTGGCCCTGCCATCGGTTCCGCATGACCCCCTGAAATTCAAGGATGACAAGCCTTACCCGTCGCGCCTGAAGGCTGCGAAGGCCAAGATTGCGGCCCGGGACAAGAAGGAATCCGAAAACGGTGGCGCGCCGATCATTCAGGAAGACTGCATGGTCGCGGCCTATGGCAAGATTGGCGGCGTACCAACGGTCGTGCTCGTCCAGGATTTTGCCTTCATGGGCGGATCGCTCGGCATGGCTGCCGGAGAAGGCTTTGTGGCAGCGGCGCAGATGGCGCTGGCCCGCAAGGCGGGTTTCGTCGTCTGCACGGCCTCCGGCGGCGCGCGCATGCAGGAAGGCACGCTCAGCCTGATGCAGATGCCGCGCACGACGCTGGCCATTAATGAATTGGCCGAAGCGAAACTGCCTTACATTGTCGTGTTGACCGATCCGACTTCAGGCGGCGTGTCGGCGTCCTACGCGATGCTCGGCGACATCCATATTGCCGAACCGGGCGCAATGATCGCCTTTTCCGGCCCACGCGTGATCGAGCAAACGATCCGCGAAAGCCTGCCCAAAGGGTTTCAGCGTGCTGAATTCCTCCGTGAAAAAGGCCAGGTGGATATTGTCTGTGACCGACGGAAGCTGAAGGACACGCTCTCCAATGTGTTGTCCATGCTGATGCCGAATGTGCGCCGCACGGACGACCGGTTGCCAGCCTCGCTGACACCTCCAAAAACCCATGCCGCCAAATCCAGCAAGAGTAAGGGCAGCCCTGCTTGATCGGTAACAGTCCGGCCCTGGCCGAGGCGCTGGGGCGGTTCGAAGGGCTATATCCAGAAACGATTGAACTATCGCTCGGACGCGTCCTGAACGCGCTCGAGTCGCTTGGGCGTCCGCAAGACAGGTTGCCACCGGTCATCCATGTGGCCGGCACGAATGGCAAAGGTTCTACCTGCGCCTTCATGCGCGCCATGATGGAGGCGGCCGGGCTCAGCGTACATGTTTTCACCAGCCCGCATCTGGTCCGCTTCAATGAGCGCATCCGGCTCGCCGGAGAGATCGTCGATGACGCGCGCCTGATCGCTTGGCTGGAGTGGACCTATGACGCGATCAAGGGGCAGGAGATCACCCAGTTCGAGGCGACGACGGCCACGGCCCTGCTTGCCTTTTCCGAAGTACCCGCAGATGTGCTGATCCTCGAAGTCGGCCTCGGCGGCAGCTATGACGCCACCAATGTGATCGACCAGCCGGCGCTCAGTGTGATCACGCCGATAGATTTCGATCACAAGGCGTTCCTCGGCTCGGATATTCGCAAGATTGCGGGTGAGAAAGCGGGGATCATCAAGCCCGGGCGCCCTGCGCTGACCGCGATCCAGCGCAGGGTCTGTGACGAGGTCATCGCAAAGCGCGCCGAGGATGTCGGCGCGCCGCTCTACCGCCTGAAAGCGCATTTCATTGATGCGATGCCGGAAGACCTTGGCCTGTTGGGCGAACACCAGCGTGCCAATGCGGCTCTGGCCGCCATGGCCGTGCAGTTGTTCGGGAATTCCACAATCATCAATCAGACCGCGATCTTCGAAGGTGCCCGGAATGTGAGTTGGCCCGCGCGCATGCAGCGCTTGAAAGAAGGGCCTGTCACAGCGCTCGCCCCCGATCAGGAAATCTGGCTGGATGGCGGGCACAATCCGCATGCAGCCCGCGCCATTTCAAGACAGCTGAACAACATGCCGGGGCGCACCGCGCTGGTCACAGCCATGCTCGCCTCCAAGGATGCGACTGGCTATTTCATGCCGTTCCGGCAGGTGCGGCCTGAGGTCTTCACCCTGCCGAATGCGCCGGGTCATCAGGGCGCCGACCCTCAGGCTCTGGCGGAAGCAGCCACCAATGCTGGGCTGAAAGCCACCGCGTGCGATAGCCTCCAGGCCGCGCTCAAGGCTGCGGCGGTAACCGGCGTCGACCGGATCCTGATTTGCGGGTCTCTGTATCTGGCAGGGGAAGTGCTCGCGCGGAATGGCGAGCCGCCTGCCTGATTCCTATTCTGCGGCGAGTTTCAGCCCGCTGCCTTCATCATTCAGCGTTTCAGCGACCTTGTGGGCCAGTCGGCGCGCCACTTCAGCCTTGCCCATGCGGGGCCAGCGCTCGGCGCCATCACGTGTGATCAGGGCGATCTCATTCTCCGAGCCGCCCATCACATCGCCGGAAACATCATTGGCGACGATCCAGTCGCAATTCTTGCGGGCGAGCTTGGCCTCGGCATGTTCCTCTACATCATGGGTCTCTGCCGCAAAGCCGATGACCAGTGTGGGCCGGTTCTTGCGCTTGTTGGCGAGCGTCTTGAGGATGTCCGGGTTCTCGGTCAGCTCCATGGACGGATGCTCGCTGCCAGCGCCCTTGATCTTCAGTTTCTTGGTCGCCGCGCGTGCCGGGCGCCAGTCCGCCACGGCCGCAACGGAGACGAACACGTCAGCGGGCAGGGCCTCTTCGCAAGCCTTCAGCATCTGTCGGGCGGTTTCGACCGGGACCAGATTCACGCCGCGGGGCGCAGGCAGGGCAACGGGGCCGGAGACCAGCGTGACCTGCGCGCCAAGCCGGGCGAGGGCTTCAGAAATTGCATAGCCCTGCTTGCCGGAGGAATGATTGGACAGGAAGCGCACCGGGTCGAGCGGTTCGCGCGTCGGGCCAGCTGTCACCAGCGCATGTGTTCCCGCGAGTGCGCCGGAGGCTTCGCCTGCCAGCCTGCGTTCGATTTCTGCCGCGATGACCGGGAGTTCCGGCAGGCGGCCCGGGCCGAATTCGCCGCACGCCATGGCGCCTTCATCCGGTTCCATCACCGTGACACCGTCCGCGCGGAGCGTCTCGACATTTCGTATCGTTGCCGGGTGCTGCCACATGCGCACATTCATGGCGGGCACCATCAGGACTGGCTTGTCGGTTGCGAGCAGCGTGGTGGAGGCGAGGTCATTGGCAAGCCCGCCTGCGGCCTTGGCCATAAGGTCTGCGGTTGCCGGGCACAAGACCACGAGGTCGGCCGAGCGTGACAGCTCGATATGGCCCATTTCCGCTTCGTCGCTCAGATTGAACAGCTCGGTATAGACCTTGTCGCCGGACAGGGCGGAGACCGAGAGCGGCGTGACGAATTCCTGCCCGCCCTTCGTCACGATGCAACGACAGGCAATGTCGCGCCTGCGCAGCTCCCGGATCAGTTCCAGGCTCTTATAGGCGGCAATACCGCCGGAAATGATCAAGAGGATGCGTTTTTGCGTCATTGGCCGGGCTCTGTTCGTTAAGCGTGTCTTATCGCAAATTTCTTGCCGTTACCCCATGAAATCCCTGTGAACTTGGCGGCTCGGTTAAGGTTTTCGCGGGTTTCGGCAGGGATTTGTCGAAAAAGGCCTATTTCGCGGCCCAAATGGCAAGCGCGACCAGAGCCGTGACAAAACCGAACCAGCCCCACCAGGGTGCAAACCGACGGGGCGGAGGAGGCGGCGGCGGCGGGGGCTCCAGAGATGCTTCGAACCGGTCCATCACTTCCGGCAGGCGCTTCAGCCGGTTGGTGATTTCCTTGACATTGCCCGCCACGAGTTTGGCAGCGCCTTCCGGGCCGAAACTGCGCCGGATCCAGCTCCCGACGACGGGTTCGGAGGCGATCCAGATGTTGTGCGAAGGGTCGATAGCGCGGGCAACGCCTTCAACCTGGACCATGGTTTTCTGAAGCAGGACCAGTTCCGGGCGCAGGGACATGCCGAATGTGTGCGTGTAGTCGAACAATTGCAGCAGGACGCGGCCCATGGAGACTTCTTCGGCGGGCTTGCCGTGCACCGGCTCTCCGATCGAGCGAAGGGCTTGAGCAAACTCGCCGACGGACTGGCTGGCCGGTACGTAGCCAGCTTCGAAATGCACTTCGGCGACGCGGAGATAGTCGCGTTTCAGGAAGCCCCAGAGGATTTCCGCGAGGAAACGACGCTCGACCATGCCGATCCGGCCAATGATGCCGAAATCGACGAGGGCGACCTTGCCTTCTGGCGTGATGATCAGATTGCCTTCATGCATGTCGGCATGAAACACGCCGTATTCGATGGCATGGGTCAGGAACCCTTGCGTGATGTCATTGGCCAGCTTCTTCCGGTCGATACCCGGATGCTCAAGTGCTTTGGGGTCGGTCAGCGAAATCCCGTCGATCCAGTCAATCGTCAGGACGCGGCGGCCGGTCCGGTCCCAATCCACGCTGGGAATGACGAAATGGCCGGATTTCTGGCTGATCTCGTGCATCTCGTCTGCGCCGCCGGCTTCGAGGCGGAGATCGGTTTCCCGCATCATGGCTGCGGCAATTGTTTCAGTGAAGGCGACGGGTTTCAGCCGCTGGCTCTCGGCTGAGATGCCTTCGATAGTACGTGCGGCGCGTTTCATGGCGGAGAGTTCCACCATCAATTTGTGCTCGATGCCCGGCCGCAGGATTTTCACCGCGCGCTCGCCCTCCGGCAGTGACATACGGTGCACTTGCGCAATGGAGGCGGCCGCAACGGGATCTGACAGCTCGGCAAACAGGCGGGCAGCGTCGGCTTCGCCAAACTCTTCTGCAAGGGCAGCGCGGGCGGCTTTCATCGAAAAGGGCGGCAGCTTGTCCTTGAGGCGGCCCAGATCCTGGGTGACTTCGGCGCCGAACACGTCCGGCCGCGTCGCCAGGAACTGGCCGAGCTTGATATAGGCGGGGCCGAGCTTTTCCAGCGCGCGCGCGAGGCGCTGGCCGGGCCGTCCCCGTGCGCCGCCGCCAAAGATGCGCAGCACGCGTCCGGCGATCCGCGCCGGCAGTGGCAACCGCGTCTGGTAAGCACCCGGCAAGATCACATCGTGGCGGGCCAAGGCCATGCCGGCGCGCATCAGGCGGCGGTAATCTCCGATCAGTCCCATGCCATGCTCCGCGTGCCAACGGGAACCGGCAGGCCCGGACGGCGTTTGATGAGGGAAGATATGTTTACAGAGGAGGCTGTCATGGCCACTAAAAAAGCACCAAAAAACAAAGGAACTCTATACTTTGTGACGAGTGGACTGCTTGTGGCTGCAATGATTGCTGCGGCGATCTACTATGCCGAGCCAAGTCAGACCCCTGACCAGCTGTTGCTGGACCCTGCACAGCGCTCCAGCCTGACACCGGATTCGAGCCCAGGCTGACCCGCATCAGACCGCCCAGCCGAAGTGCAGGGCGGCGATGCCTCCCGAATAATTCGTTACACTGACCCGCGAAAAGCCCGCTGTTTCCAGCTCTTTGCGGAAAATGTCCTGTGTCGGGAATTTTCGAATGGATTCGACCAGATACTGGTAACTTTCGGCATCCCCCGCCACGAGGCTGCCAAGACGCGGAATAACGTTGAAACTGTACGTATCATAGGCCGCCTGCAGGGCAGGGACGGTCATGTGACTGAATTCCAGTATTGCGAGACGTCCCCCTGGCTTCAGAACGCGGCGAAACTCGCGTAGGCCGGCCTCGCGGTCGGCAAAATTGCGGATGCCGAAGGACACGGTCACGGCATCGAATGACCGGTCCGGATAGGGCAGATTCTGGCCGTCGGCGCAAACCCAGTCGAGCCGACCGGCAAATTTCTCATTATCTGCGCGGGCCTTCCCAGCCTCCAGCATGGCATCATTGATGTCGCACACAATGGCGGTGGCGGGCCTATCGATGCCGCGCCGCTTGCCCGCCTTGTCGGCCATTGTCAGGAAGGCGCGGGCCAGTTCGCCAGTGCCGCCCGCCACGTCGAGATGGCGTTCTCCGGGCTGCGGGTTCACCTGATTCATCGCGTCATGCTTCCAGAGGCGATGGACGCCGGCCGACATCAAATCATTCATCAGATCATAGCGGGATGCGACGGAGCGGAAGACACCCTTCACGCGGGCGACTTTCTCTGTCTCCGTGACTTCCTCGAAGCCGAACGAGACCGTGCGTTCCGTTTTGCTGTCTGCAGACATGCGTGCCACCATAGTTGCCTCAATCACCCTAGGCTATATGCCATAGCCATGCCTGAATTACCCGAAGTCGAGACAGTTCGCCGCGGCCTTGCGCCTGTCATGGAGGGACAGCGGATTGAGCGCGCGGTCCAGAATCGCGCCAATCTCAGATTTCCCTTTCCGGAGCGGTTCGCCGAACGCCTTACCGGCGCGCAGATCATGCATCTTGGACGCAAGGCGAAATTCCTGACGCTCGTCCTGTCGACGGATGAGGTTCTGGTGATGCATCTCGGCATGACCGGACGGTTTACGGTGGCGGGCGACAAGCTCGGCGAGTTCCATCATGAGACGGGGACTGACCCGCGCCATGACCATGTTGTCTTCGATCTGAGCAATAGTGCACGCGTGACCTACAATGATCCACGGCGCTTTGGCTTCATGGAGCTGTGGCCAGCCGCGCAGTTTCAGGCCTATCCAAGGTTAATGGCGATGGGACCGGAACCGCTCTCCAATGGCTTTTCGGAAGCCTATCTCAACGAGACGCTGAAGGGCCGGAAAACGCCGATCAAGTCGGCCTTGCTCGACCAGTCTGTGATTGCAGGGCTCGGCAACATCTATGTCTGCGAAGCTCTGTGGCGCGCGGGCGTTTCGCCTCGGCGGAGTGCAGCAACCATTCCCGGCCAGCGCGCAGCGCGGCTGGTGCCTGCCATCAATGACGTCATCGCCGAAGCGATTGCGGCCGGGGGGTCATCCATTTCGGATTTTGCCAGCGCCAGTGGGGAACTCGGCTATTTCCAGCACAGCTTCGCTGTCTATGACCGGGAAGGGGATGCCTGCCGGAATTGCGGGAAGCCTGTCCAGCGTATCGTCCAGTCCGGTCGATCCAGCTTCTTCTGCAGCGCGTGTCAGCGCTAGGGAGGCGGGGATCCGAGCGCCGTGAGCACATGGATGGCGACTTTCAGGTCTTCAATGCTCGCCAGGGAGTCCACCAGCTTGTTGGCATCCCGCTTGAGCACCCGCAACTTCGCATGGTCCGCATCCGGTATGACGGGCGGGACCGGAAACGGTTCATAGAAATATCCAATCGGTTTGCCGAGCGCGACGGCAACCTCTCTCAGACGCCCAGCTGACAGGCGGCTGCGTCCGGATTCATATTTTTGTACCTGCTGGAAGGTGAGGCTGAGGCTCTCGGCGAGGCCCTCCTGCGTCATTCCCAATTCCCGTCGCGCCTGCCGGACCCGCCGACCGATAAATCGGTCGGCATCGGAGGGTTTCCTCGCATCATGGGGAGATGGGGTGTGTGGCATCCTCGGTCCCTGAGGCGGGATACCTGGCCCAAGACACCGTGCACCCGATCAAATTCGGGAGGACCATATTCAATCCAGAATGGATTGCAACTGGGTGCACCCTATAAAATTCAACTGGGAATTGTGCTTTAGAAAGCCCCGAACCTATTTCGGGTCGAGGCGGATGACGTCATCTTCTGTCGCTTGCGCCGCTGTCGGCTCTGCCGTGTCATCTGGCAGAGAAAGACCCAGAGACGGGCTGTCTTCGAAGCGGCCGCCCCCAAATCCTGCTGATCCGATCAGGAGGTCATCATCCGAACCGGATTGGCCGATCCGAAGATTGAGCGATCCGGTGTCGGCATCCTGCGCTGCGGAAGACGTCGGCAGGTTCAGGTTCAGCGACCCGGTATACTCGTCCTCGACCTGTGCGGTCTCGGTTGCGACGGTGGCGGAGGTGTCTGCGGGGCCGGTGCTTTCGGAGCAAGCCGTTCCGACCAGGCAAAGTGACACGATGGCGAATGACGTTGTCAGTTTCATGATCATGTCCCCATTCTTGCCGTGAGCCTCAGCGGCTCGCAAGCTTGTCTTGCACAACGTTCCAGAAATCGGCTGCGATATCAATGCCGCTGAGTTTCTTGATGGCCTGGACCCCGGTGGGGGAGGTGACGTTCACTTCCGTCAGGCGGCCCCCAATCACGTCAATTCCTGTCAAAACCAGTCCCCGGCGTTTCAATTCCGGTCCAATCGCGTCGCAAATCCGTTTGTCGGCGTCGCTCAGATCTGTTGCCTCGGCAGTGCCGCCGACGACGAGGTTCGAGCGGACCTGGCCTGCCTTGGGGCGACGGTTGAGTGCGCCAACGGCTTTGCCATCAATCAGGATGATTCTTTTGTCGCCTTCGCTGACGGCGGGCAGGAAGGCCTGCACCATGACGGGTTCGCGGGAGCGGTTGAAGAAGAGCTCGGTCAGAGAATCGAAATTGGAATCGTTTTCCTTCAGGCGGAACACGCCTGCGCCGCCATGCCCGTAGAGTGGCTTGATGATGATGTCCCTGTGCTCGGCGCGGAAGGCCTCAATGGCCGACAAATCCCGGGAGACGAGCGTCGGCGGCATCAACTCCGGGAACATGAGTGGAAATATCTTTTCCGGGCTGGAGCGCACCCCGGCCGGGTCGTTTACCACCAGCGTTTCGTCAGACACTTGTTCGAGTAGGTGGCATGCAGTGATGTAGCTCATGTCGAAGGGTGGGTCTTGGCGCATCAGGATGACATCGACATCCTTTGCGAGATCAAGGCGGACGGGCGCGTCGAACAGACCGGGCGTGCCCTTCACGCGCTGGACGCGGGCGGGCCGGACCTCGGCGGTCACGCGGCCCTGCTCGATGCTCATATGCTCGGGGCCGTAGACGAACAGCTCCATGCCGCGCGCCTGCGCGACTTCAGCGAGGGCAAAAGTGGTGTCTCCGTCAATATTGACGGATTCGAGCGGATCCATCTGGATCGCAACGCGAAGGCTCATCGGGCGGCTCCCTTAAACGGGCCGCCGCCCATGCGACCTGACCCTGCTAGTAACTGGCGCCGATCAGTTCCCCGTCGGCCTCGTAGTCATATGAGGCATCGGGTGCGGTTTGATAAGGGGCAGCGCCCTGCGGCGTGGGGGCAGCCTGCTGGGTTGTGCGGCCATCGCGGATGCGGACATAGGAAACCACCTGTTTGACGCCGCCGACAACGCTGGCTTCCTCGGCCGCGCGCTTCAGCTCCTCGGCGGAGCGGGCGATGCCCATCAGATAGACCACGCCATCATAGGTCTCGATGTTGAAATTCAGGCTTTTCACGGTGCTCGACCCGACCAGCCGGGCGCGGACACGGCCGGTGATCACTTCGTCGGACACATTGGACAGGAACCCGCCCGGCGGCTGGATGCGGATTTCATTGGCAACATCGTGGGTGAGGGGAGAGGTCCAGGCAATGCCCTCGGCCTTTACCCGGTCTTCGGGGGCGTTCACGCGACCGGACAACAGGACCAGACCGCCCGTGACCTCGACATCGACCTCGCCGAACCGGTTGGCGCTTTCCGACAACAGTTTGCTCTTGATCTGGTTCGAGGCGGTCGCGTCATCGACGGCCTCCCCGAGGGATTTCTCCTGGGCCGCGGCGACGCCTACCGCCCCTGCGGTGCCAAGCGCGGCGACGGCGCAGCCTCCTAGCGGCAAGGCAAACAGAAGGGCGGCAACAGCAATATGTGTGCGCATGAAACTCTACTCCATCAGCGATAATAATGACGCTGGAATCTGACATCAGGATGCGGCGAAAATCTGGCAAGCTGCACAATAGGTGTGTTTTGGTGCGGATTCAGACTCGATAAGGTGCGTGTCGCCCGTTAATGGCTGGTTGTTCGGCCCTTCAGATGCTATTATCTTGAGTGGACGTAACCAGAAGGAACCGGACCCCTGACCCCTAGCGCCCCGCGGCTTCAGCCCGCCCAGCAGGCCACGCTCGACGATATCCGTAATGTGGCCGAATCCCTCGCCCAGGCCCTTGAGGATGACAAGGCAGAAGATATTCTCTTCATCGACCTTGATGGAAAATCTTCGCTCGCAGATTTCATGATCATCGCTTCCGGTCGTTCAGGCCGGCACGTAGCGGCTCTGGCAGACCATCTCGCACAGGACGTCAAGAAGCTGACCGGCCGCCCGGCCAGTGTCGAAGGCATGCCCAATGCAGACTGGGTACTGATCGATACCGGTGACGTCATTGTCCATCTGTTCCGCCCGGAAGTCCGGGAATTCTACAATCTCGAAAAGATCTGGGCATCCGACAATGCCCACCGCGCACCGGCCAATTAGGGCCCTGCCATGCGGATCATTTTCCTGGTCGTCGGACGGTTGAAGGCCGGGCCGGAACGAGCGCTCGTCGATGAGTACATGAAGCGGGCGGGTCCCATTGCGCGGTCGCTCGGCTTTCGCGGGATCGAGGAAATTGAAGTGGCCAGTGGCGGCGGGCTCGACGCAGAGGCCGATCGCATCCTCGCCAAGCTGCCTTCCGGCGCCAAATGTATCCGACTCGATGAATTTGGACGCGCACACCGTTCACGCGACTTCGCTGGCAATCTCGCCAAATGGCGCGATCAGGGTGTCCCGGATCTGGTTTTCCTGATTGGCGGAGCCGAAGGCTATGGCGCGGCGGTCAAGGCGGCGGTGCCGGAGACGCTGGCCTTTGGGCCACAGACCTGGCCGCATAGATTTGTCAGGGTGATGCTGTCAGAACAGGTCTATCGCGCTGTGTCGATCCTCGCCGGGACGCCGTATCACAAGGATTAGCGCTCAGCCCGCATAGAGCGAAGGCTGTGGCATCAGGATCATGGCCACGGCCACTGCGGCGATCACACCCATCACAGCGACGGACAAAAGCCTCGTAATGGAAACGGAGTTGCTCACGGGGTGATCCTTTCTGACAATCTGGGCTCCAGATGGTGCCTCGATACGTTGATGAACACTCTCCTAACCGAATAGGTTCCATGCGCGGCGTGCATGAGGCGATTTGAAGGCGCTCCCTTACACTTTGTTGATCCTTGCAAATTCCCGGCCTACAGCTTTACCCGACAGCGTCAGCGCGGGGGAGGCGGAGTTCATGTCGGGATTACGGGATTTCCTGAAAGTCTATTGGCCGCTGGTCGTGATTGCATTTGCAGGCGTCCTGCTGGCCCTCGTCCTGATGGATCCCGCGCCGCCGAAGACGATCCGCTTTGCTGCCGGCAGCCCAGGCGGTGCGTATCACGCCTTTGCAGAACGCTATCAGCGCCTCCTCGCAGAAGAGGGGGTGGAGGTGGTTCTGGTCGAAACGCAGGGCTCGATCGACAATCTGCGCCTGTTGGGCGATTCCGAAGCGGATGTCGGCCTTGTGCAGGGTGGGCTGTCGAATGTCCGCGACGAAGACGTGCTCCGCTCGATTGGCGGCCTGTTCCCGGAACCGTTCTGGGTATTTGTCCGGACTGACTTGCCTGCTGAAACGCTCGGGGATTTGCGGACAGTTCGGATGGCCGTTGGCGGGGACGGATCCGGCACGCGCATGCTCGCAATAGAACTCGAGAGCGATTATGGCGGCGAATGGAATACCACGTCCCGGCTGCCGCTGTCCGGCAATGCGGCGGCAGACGCCCTGTTGGCAGGCGAGGTCGATGCGGCGGCGTTCTCCGCCTCCATAGAGGCCTCTTATGTGGACCGGCTGCTGAACAGTTCCGAGGTGCGCCTGCTGCGGTTTGACCGCGCTCCGGCGCTGGCGCGGCGGCATGAGGCCTTGTCCGACATTATCCTGCTCAGGGGCGTGGTCGATATTGGCCGGGATGTGCCCGCAGCCGACATTCCGCTCGTTGCCCCGGTCGCGCAACTGGTGGTGCGCAAGGATCTGCATCCGGCCATTGAGGCGCTTCTCATCGATGCCGCAACAGCGATCCATTCGCAGGGCACGCTGCTGGCGGCGGCCGGGCAATATCCGGACCCGGACCTGATTGACCTGCCGATTTCCGATCAGGCCCGGCGGTATTATCAGAATGGCCCCTCCTTCCTGCGCCGTTATTTCTCGTTCGATGTGGCAAACTTCCTGGAGCGGGCCTGGGTGCTGGCCATTCCGCTCCTGACCTTGCTGTTCCCGCTGGTCCGGGTCGCGCCGCCCATCTATCGCTGGCGCGTGCGCCGGAAGATCTATGTCTGGTATGAAGATCTGCGCACACTTGAAGAGCGCGGACGATCGACAGATGACACGGCCGAACGCGACAAGGTGCTCGAGGAACTTGAAACCTTGCAGGCCGAGATCGGCGCGGTCGAAGTGCCGCTATCCTATACGGACGATCTCTACCGACTGCGCAGCCATGTCGAATTCGTCAAACAACTCGTCTGCAACCGCAACCCCGTGAAGGTTGCTGGCTGATATGATCTCATCCCGAAAGATTGCGATTGCCGGCGCCGGCATTGGCGGCCTGGCGGCGGCGGCCCTGCTGGCGCGGCAGGGGCATGAAGTTTCAGTCTATGACCAGTTTGACACGCCAAAGCCCATCGGATGCGGCCTGATCCTGCAGGAAACCGGTCTGGCGATCCTGGCGGAACTTGGCTTGCGGGAACGGGCGGAGCAGCTTGGCGCGCCCCTTTACCGGCTGTACGGACAGGCTGTCGGCTCTGGCCGGACCGTTCTGGATGTTCGGTATGATGCAATCCGGCCCGGCCTGTGCGGCGTGGCGATCCAGCGACCAGTCCTGTTTGACCTTGTCTATCGCGCAGCCATGGAGGCCGGGGCCAGGATCGTCCCGTCCACGCGTATCCTGTCTGCGCAGGCCGTCAGCGGCTATTTGACCACAGGAGAGGGCAAGACACTCGGACCTTTCGACCTTGTGGTTGATGCGCTGGGGGTGCGTTCGCCGCTTTCCTCGCGTTCGCGCAGCCCGCTGGCCTATGGGGCGCTCTGGGCAACGCTGCCGTGGAAGGAGGATCTGGGGTTCGAGAAGACTGCGCTGGCGCAGCGCTACCGGCAGGCGCGCCAGATGGCGGGGGTGATGCCGTCCGGACGCGGGAGCGATGCTGCCCCAGAAACGCTCACCTATTTCTGGTCTATCCGCGCCGATGCGCATGCCGCATGGAAACAGGCGCCGCTATCGGACTGGAAACGGGAAGCGACCACGCTCTGGCCCGAGACGGCACCTTTGCTGGAACAGCTGGACCGCCATGACCAGCTGACCTTTGCTCAATATGATCACCGCACACATGGCCCGGTCGTGAACCAGCGGCTCGTCCATCTCGGCGACAGCTGGCACGCCGCCAGCCCGCAATTGGGGCAGGGCGCGAACATGGCGCTTCTGGATGCCTTCGCGCTCGCGCGGGCTATGACCGTCCACGATGATCTGGACCGCCAATTGCGCCACTATGCTTCCATGCGATCCGGACACGTCAGATTGTTCCAAGCGATGAGCTGGCTGTTCACCCCGGTCTACCAGTCCGACTCGACGATGCTCGCCTGGTTGCGGGACTGGCTCGCCGCCCCGATCAGCAAAGTTCCGCCCGGGCCGAAATTGTTGGCGGCGATGGTATCCGGCGGGATGGGCAGCCCCCTGAAGAAATTGGGTCTGAAGCCCGGAGATCAGTCCCCGCCGAGGGATTTGAGCCGGTAGAGCAGGTCCAGTGCCTCGCGGGGGGTCAGCGAGTCCGGGTCAATCTGTTGCAGCATCAGGTCTGCCTCGGACGGCCCGGCTGTCTCGGTCATGTCCGTCTCGTCCGTATCCGGCGCAAGCGAGGCGGCGGCAAAGAGTGGCAAGTTTTCCGGCGCGCTCGGCTCGGCTTCCAGCTGTTTCAGGATCTGGCCCGCGCGCTTCACAGCCTTCTTGGGTAGGCCGGCCAGCTTGGCGACCTGGACTCCATAGGATTTGTCGGCTGGGCCGGCCTGGACTTCATGCAGGAAGACGAGGTCATCCTTCCATTCCTTGGCGCGCAACGAGGCATTTGCCGCGCCGGGAAGGTCTTCCACCAGTTTGGTCAGCTCATGATAGTGCGTGGCAAAAAGCGCGCGGGCCCTGTTGACCGAGTGAAGATGCTCGACGGCTGCCCAGGCAATTGCCAAGCCGTCCCAGGTCGATGTGCCCCGGCCAACCTCGTCCATGATGACGAAGCTGCGCTCCGTAGCCTGATTGAGAATTGCGGCGGTTTCCACCATTTCGACCATGAAGGTCGAACGCCCGCGGGCAAGGTCGTCTGACGCGCCAACCCGTGAAAAGATGCGGTCAGCCAGACCGAGTGTCAGCGAACGTGCCGGGACGAACAGACCCGCCTGCGCGAGGATGACGGCCAACGCCGCCTGTCTGAGATAGGTCGATTTACCCGCCATGTTCGGGCCGGTGACCAGCAGGAGCCGCGTGCCGGACTCGTCTTCGCCGCTTAGGTCCAGATCATTTGCGGTGAAGCCCTGGCCGTCCTTCTTGAGCGCCGCCTCGACAACGGGGTGGCGGAGGCCTGTCGCCTTGAACGTCGCATCATCAGTCAGGATTGGGCGAACTGCGTCTGACTCGAAGGCCCACTCGGCTGAAGCCGCCGCCACGTCCAGTTCGGCAATGGCAGCGGCCGTCCGGGTGAGGGGCGTGTTCAACGCATCGATCCGCTCACAGAAATGATCGAAAATTGCCAGCTCGCGGGCCTTCGCTTCATCTTCGGCACGCGAAATCTTTCCCGCAAGTTCTGAAAGTTCCTGCGTGGAAAACCGAACATTACTCGCCAGCGTCTGGCGGTGGATGAAGGTTTCCGACAGCGGCGGCTTCATCAGCGGGTCGCCATGCCGCGCCGGTACATCAACGAAATAGCCGAGCACATTGTTGAACTTGATCTTCAGCGCAGAGATGCCGGTCTCTTCGGCATAACGCGCCTGAAGCGCCGCGATGATCTGGCGGCTGTCATCGCGCAGGCCGCGGGCTTCGTCGAGCGCTGTATCCCATCCGGGAGCGACAAAGCCGCCATCCCGGGCGAGCGTTGGCGGCGTGTCCGACAGGGCCTTGCGAAGATCCTCTGCCAGCGCGGCGAGATCTGAGTCATTACGCAAGTCCAACGCAGCGATTGCCTCGGCAATTTTTGGCGGCAGGCCGGAAGAGGTTTCGGCGAGGCGGCTGGCCGCTTCATGGGACGCCGCCAGCGCCCGTTCGATGGCAACAAGGTCACGCGGACCGCCGCGGCCGAGGCGCAGGCGCGTTCGCGCGCGTTCAAGATCAGGCGCGGCGCGAAGGCTCGCGCGTACCGATTCCACCGTATCGCGATCATCTGCAAACCAGGCGACGGCATCGAAGCGCGCCTCGATCTCCGCCCGGTCCACCGACGGCCTCGCCAGCCGCGAGGCTAGCAGGCGGGCGCCCGGCGCTGTGACGGTGCGATCTATCGTGCCGAGCAGCGAGCCGTCCCGGTCGCCGCGCATGGACCGGTCGATCTCCAGGCTGGTCCGGGTCGCCGGATCGATGGCGAGGTGGCCTTCGGCGCGTGCGCGGATCGGCGGGTCGAGCCGGATTTCGCGGCCGGCCTGGGTCAGTTTCACATAGTCCAGCAACAGGCCAATGGCGGCGAGTTCGGCCCGGCTGAAATCGCCCAGCGCTTCCAGCGCCGCAATGCCGAAAGTTTCCTTCAGCAATGCTTCGCCGGATTTGTACGTGGCGCTGCGGGCGGGCCGGAAGGTGACTGGCGCAGTAGAGAGGGCGCTTGCATTGGCGATGACCGGCTTGTCGAGATCGCCTTCCGAGACGAGCAACTCCGACAGCGGATAGGCCATGAGACTGTCGGCGAGCGCATCTGCCGCCAAGGCGGTCACGTCGAACCGACCGGTCGACACATCGCAGACGGCAATGGCTGCTTCGGTCCCGCCGGTACCAAGCGCGATGGCGGCAAGGGCCTGGTCCTGACGGGCCGGCAGCAGGGCGTCTTCGGTCAGCGTGCCGGGCGTGACGATGCGCACGATGTCCCGGTTCACGATCGCCTTCGAGCCGCGCTTCTTCGCTTCGGCAGGGGTTTCGGTCTGCTCGCACACGGCGACCCGGCACCCGGCCTTGATCAGGCGCGCCAGATAGCCCTCGGCGGCATGGTAGGGCACCCCGGCCATCGGGATCGGCTTGCCCTCATATTCGCCGCGCGACGTGAGCGTGATGTCGAGCACTTTGGCGGCCTGGACGGCGTCCTCGAAGAAAAGCTCATAGAAATCCCCCATCCGGAAGAAGAGCAGGGCATCGGCATGCCGCGCCTTGATCGACAGGTATTGCGCCATGAACGGGCTGGGCGCAGAGGGAGTTTTCGAGGGAGCAGCAGTGTCGGCCATGGGCGGGGACGCTACCGCCAGCAGGAGAGATTCGCAAAGCCTCGCACCAGCTTGCGCGCGACAAAGTGATCTTATCGCATAGAATGGCCTGTTTTACGGTTGGCATGCCTTTCGCACCGGCCTAGTTTGCCGCCTCACTTGAAACTTTTTGCAAAAAACGGAATTGCCGCGCGATGACCACTAAACGGCCGAGCTTCACAGACCAGGAAGCCCTCGATTTCCACTCGCAGCCCCACGCCGGCAAGATTTCCATGGTGCCGACCAAGCCCATGGGGACGCAGCGGGACCTGTCGCTGGCCTATAGCCCGGGCGTTGCCATTCCCGTGCTAGCCATCGCCGAAGACGAAGACAAGGCCTACGACTACACGTCCAAGGGCAACATGGTCGCCGTGATTTCCAATGGCACGGCCATTCTCGGACTCGGCAATCTCGGCCCGATGGCGTCCAAACCGGTGATGGAAGGCAAGGCCGTCCTGTTCAAGCGGTTTGCAGATATCGACAGTTTCGATGTCGAGGTCAGCACGACGGATGTCGAGGAATTCATCACCACGGTCCGGAACATCGGCGCCACATGGGGCGGGATCAATCTGGAAGACATCTCCTCGCCGGATTGTTTCATCATCGAGAGCCGCCTGCGCGAAGACCTGGATATTCCCGTCTTTCATGACGACCAGCATGGCACGGCGATTATCGCCGCTGCGGGCCTTATCAATGCCTGCCACATTACCGGGCGAGAATTGAAGGACCTGAAAGTTGCTGTCTCCGGAGCAGGGGCCGCAGGCCTTTCCTGCGCGGGCCTTATCCGGCATCTGGGTGTGAAGCCTGAAAACATCCTGATGTGTGATTCCAGCGGCGTGGTTTATGAAGGCCGCACCGAGAAGATGGACCAGTTCAAATCCGCCTTCGCCGTGAAGACGACCAAGCGCACGCTTGCTGAAGCCGTTGAGGGGGCTGACGTTCTGCTCGGCCTGTCCGCGAAGGGCGTGGTCTCGAAAGAGATGGTCAAATCCATGGCCGACAATCCGATCATCTTCGCCATGGCGAACCCGGATCCGGAAATCACGCCGGAAGACATCAAATCAGTCCGCGACGATGCGATCATTGCGACGGGACGGTCGGACTATCCCAACCAGGTCAATAACGTCCTCGGCTTCCCCTACATTTTCCGTGGTGCGCTTGATGTGCGCGCGCGTGGCATCAATGAGGAAATGAAGGTTGCTGCGGCGCGGGCTATCGCTGAATTGGCGCGCGAAGACGTGCCGGACGAAGTGGCGGCTGCCTATCATGGCGCGCGCCCGAGCTTTGGCCGTGAGTATATCATTCCGACTCCGTTCGATCCGCGCCTGATCAGCTTCATTCCGCCCTTCGTGGCTCAGGCTGCAATGGATACGGGCGTCGCCCGCAAGCCAATCGATGACATGGAAGCCTATCGGCATTCGCTGGCCCGCCGTGCTGACCCGTCGGCATCCTTCATCCAGGGCGTGCAAGCGCGCTGCAAGGAACTCCAGCGACGGATCGTGTTTGCCGAAGGCGAAGAGCCGGCCGTTGTCCGCGCCGCCTTCAGCTTCAAGAACCAGGGCCTCGGCCATCCGATCCTGATCGGTCGCGAAGCCCAGGTCCAGCGCGCCATGGAGCAGATGGGGATTGCGCCGGGCACGCTCGAAATCCTGAACGCGCGTCTCTCCGACAACAATCCCGTCTATACGGACATGTTGTATGCACGCCTCCAGCGTGACGGCTATCTGAAGCGCGACGCCCAACGTCTCGTCAACCAGGACCGGAACGTGTTCGGGTGCTGCATGCTCAAGAATGGCGATGCGGACGGCATGGTCACCGGTGTCACGCGGAACTATGATGTGGCCCTGAATGACTCACTGCTGGTGCTTGACCCGCTTCCGGGCCAGGCCGTGATCGGCATGTCGATGGTAATCAACCGGGGGCGGACGGTCTTCATTGCTGACACCAGCGTGACGGAACTGCCGCAAGGTGAAGACCTTGCCAATATCGCGATCGAGGCCGCACGCGGCGTTCGGTCGCTCGGCTTCTCCCCGCGGGTGGCTTTCCTGTCCTATTCGACTTTCGGAAACCCGATGGGCGAGCGCGGCGAGAAAGTGCGTGAAGCCGTCGCCTTGCTGGATGACATGGCGAATATCGATTTCGAATATGAGGGTGACATGAGCGCCGATGTGGCCCTGAACACCAGCCACAAGATCCTCTACCCGTTCTCGCGTCTCACGGGCCCGGCGAATGTCCTCGTCATGCCCGCGATTCACGCGGCCTCGATCTCGACCAAGCTGCTGGAATCGATGAGCCGCGCGACCGTGATCGGCCCGATGCTGCTTGGTCTCGAAAAGCCGGTACAGATCGCATCGCTTGGGGCGACGGTGGGCGATATCGTCAATCTGGCGACGATTGCAGCCTTCGATGTGGATCACGTGCACGGCGGCTAACGCCATCGTCACGAAATTACCCAGCGTCAGGACTCGCCGGTGGCGGGTGGCTCACCTATACTCATAACAAGCATATGGACCACAGGGAGGCCCGACCGGCATGAAGGAATACAAGCAGTTCTATATCGATGGTGCATGGGTAGACCCCGTGGAGCCGCGGACGATGGAAATCGAGAATCCGGCGACCGAAGAGAATTTCGCGGTCATTTCGATCGGGTCCAAGGCGGATGTCGACAAGGCCGTTGCGGCCGCCAAGGCGGCATTCCCGGCCTTCTCGCAGACCAGCGTGGAATACCGGGCCGAGCTGCTGGAAAAGATCGCTGCAGGTATTCAGGCACGCCTGCCTGAAATGGCCGAAGCCATTTCCAATGAAATGGGCGCGCCTATGTGGCTGGCCAATGCGGCCCAGGTGCCGGCTGGCATGGGCCATTTCGCAACCACCGCAGCCATCCTGCGTGACTACCAGTTCGAAGAGCTGAAGGGCACGACGCTGCTCCGCAAGGAAGCAATCGGGGTTTGCGGCTTCATCACGCCCTGGAACTGGCCGTTGAACCAGATTGCCTGCAAGGTCGCCCCGGCCATTGCTGCGGGCTGCACCATGGTGCTCAAGCCTTCCGAAATCGCGCCATTGGATGCGCTGATCCTGACGGAGATCATGCATGAGGCTGGCGTGCCGAAAGGCGTGTTCAACCTCGTCAATGGTGACGGACCCGGCGTCGGCTCTGCCCTGTCGTCGCATCCGGATGTCGACATGATGAGCTTCACCGGCTCCACCCGCGCCGGCGTGCTGGTGGCCCAGGCTGCTGCGCCGACCGTCAAGCGTGTGGCCCAGGAACTTGGCGGCAAGAGCCCGAACATCATCCTGCCATCGGCTGACCTCGAAAAGGCCGTCAGTGGCGGCATCATGCAGATGATGACGAACACAGGTCAGTCCTGTAACGCGCCGTCCCGCATGTTCGTACAAAAGGACCAGCAGGACCAGGCAATTGCCATCGCCAAGGCGACTACTGAATCAGTGAAAGTGATGATGCCGGCCGAAGCTTCGCCGGGCGCCATCGGTCCGATCTCGAACGGCAATCAGTACCAGAAGGTCCAGGATCTGATCCAGAAGGGCATCGAGGAAGGCGCCACGCTGGTCGCTGGCGGTCCGGGCCGTCCGGAAGGTTTCAACAAGGGCTATTTCGCCCGCCCGACCGTGTTTGCGAATGTCACCAATGACATGACCATTGCACGTGAGGAAATCTTCGGGCCTGTCCTCGTGATGATCCCATACGAAGATGTCGACGATGCCGTCGAGATGGCAAACGATACGGTCTATGGCCTCGCAGGCTATGTGCAGGGTCCTGAAGAGGAAGCCCGCAAGGTCGCCAATCGCATCCGCGCTGGCCAGATTCAGGTCAATGGCGCGCGTCCGGACTTCACGGCGCCTTTCGGCGGCTACGGCCAGTCCGGCAATGGCCGCGAATGGGGCGAGCATGGCTTCGAGGAATTCCTCGAAGTGAAAGCGGTCATTGGATACAAGGCCGCCTGATCGGCTGAGACGTTCAAGATTATCGGGGGCGGCCTGCAGGTCGCCCCTTTTTGTTTGCGCAATTGATTTCGATCAGGGGGCTCTCTGAATTGTGAAGGCAATTCAACTAGTGTTCAGCTCGCTTCATTCATACATTAGAGGAAACACTGCTTTGGAGGGTGAACACCCATGCCCAGCTTCAAGCTAACAGGCGCTTTGGCAGCGCTCGCCATACTCGGGGCCTGCGCCACGGCCACCCCATATCAGGCTGCGTTCGATGGCGAGCGTGGCTATTCGGAAATGAAGATCGAGGACAACCGGTTCCAGGTCGAATTTGCCGGCAACTCGCTGACCGACCGCAAGACGGTGGAGACCTATTTGCTCTATCGGGCGGCGGAACTCACCCGGCTGAGCGGCTATGACCATTTCCGGGTCGTGCGCCGCGAGACGGATGCTGAGAGTCGGCTGGTCCCCGTTGGCGGCAGCACCTACTCTCCCTATTACAATCATTTCCATCTGGATTACGCCTATTACGGGCCGCATGCCGCGTATTTCCGCGATCCCTTCTATCGGACCCGTTACTCCCCATTCGGCTATTATGACCCGTTCTGGAACGGTCCTCCGGAATATCGCGAGCGGACCAGCTATGTCGCCTCGGCAGAGATCCTGATGGGCAAAGGCGAAAAGCCGGTCGATGCAGCCTATTTCGACGCTGAACAAGTGGTGTTCAATCTGGGCGCCAATATCATGCGGCCACAGCCCAAATAATTCGCGTCCTTGCGAATTCGCATTGCAGCCCCGCCCCCCGGCGGGGCTTTTTTGTGGGTCTGCCACTGGCCATTAAGGTGGAGGCGGCCCAGATAGGTCCCTTACGACTCACATAGAGGTTCCCCCGCACAATGCCGGATTCCGAATTCCCCGCGACCCCACCGCGTATTCTTGAAGGTGCCCATGGCCGCCCTGTGCCCGGGCGGACGGAGATGGTGATCATGGTTGCGGCGCTGATGGCCCTCAACGCCCTTGCCATCGACATCATGCTGCCGGCGCTTGGGCAGATTGCGGAATCGACTGGCCTGACGGGCGCATCGTCCGAAGACTCCAATCGCCAGCAGATGATTGTCTTTGCCTATGTGCTGGGTTTTGGCGCGCCCCAACTGGTCTGGGGTCCGATATCCGACCGGTTCGGGCGGCGCATGCCCCTGTTCATCGGGCTGATCGGATACTCGCTGACAGCCCTCCTGTGCATTGCGCTGAAGGATTTCCACGCCCTACTGGCCGCGCGCTTCCTGCAAGGTGTGTTCGCCTCGGGCGCGCGGCTCGTGGCGGTGTCCGTGGTGCGGGATTTGTATGCCGGGCGCCGTATGGCCGGGTTCATGTCGCTCGTCATGACCATCTTCATGGTCGTTCCCATGATCGCCCCTGCCATGGGGCAGATGATCCTGTTCGTCGCCCCCTGGGAGTGGATTTTTGGCGTGCTTGCGCTGTTCGGCACGGCGCTGCTGGCATGGACCTGGCTGCGCCTGCCGGAGACCCTGCCGCAGGAAGCCCGCACTCCGCTCAATATCTCGTCTGCCTTCAGCAGTTATCTTGCGGTCGCGCGCAGCCGCATCACCTTCGGGTATATGTGTGCTTCCGGCGTCATCTTCGGGGCGCTCTTCTCGTTTATTGGCTCGTCCGAACAGGTCTTCCGAGACGTGTTCAAACAGGAAGAAACCTTTGCTTTCTGGTTTGCAGGCGTGGCCGGCGCCCTGGCCTGCGCGAACTTTTTCAATTCCCGCATGGTGGAAAAGATCGGGATGCGCCGCATCAGCCATGCCGCCATGATCTTTTTCATCCTGATGTCCACGGCACTCGCGCTCGTCACGTATTTCTTCGGCGAGAGCCTGCTCTGGTTCTTCCCGATGTTTGCACTGACCTTTGCCTGTTTTGGCCTGATGGGCGCGAATTTCTCGGCGCTCGCCATGGAGCCGCTGGGCAAGATCGCCGGCACCGCGTCGGCGGCGTATGGCTTTGCCACGACGACTGTTTCAAGCCTGCTGGGGATACTGATCGGTAGCTACTACAATGGGACAACGCTGCCGCTGATCATCGGCTTTGCCTGTCTTGGCGTAGGCGCGCTCGCGATCGTGCTGATCACCGAGAAGGGCAAGCTGTTCAGCTCTCGCTGAGCTTGTTCTGGCGACGCTGGCGGGCCGACGGTTCGCGTATCCGGGACAGGGGCCGGACCTGGCTTTCGAGATGTTCGATGATCAGGCCGGCAATGTCCTTGCCGCTGGCGTATTCTATGCCTTCAAGTCCGGGGGACGAGTTGACCTCCAGAACTTTCGGGCCTTTCTCGGTCTGCAACAGGTCAACGCCTGCCACGCGCAGGCCGAGCACCTTGGCGGCTTCACGGGCCGTCTCCCGCTCCAGCCGGGACAGCTTGATTGTGGAGGCGGTGCCGCCGCGATGGAGGTTTGATCGGAACTCGCCCTTCTGGGCCTGGCGCTTCATCGCGCCGACCACCTTGTTGCCAATGACGAAGGCCCGAACGTCCGTCCCAGCAGCCTCCTCCACGAATTCCTGGACTAGGAAGTTCGCATCGAGGCCGCGGAACGCGTCGGTCAGGCTCTCGGCGGCCTTGCGCGTCTCGGCCAGGACCACGCCCTTTCCCTGTGTGGACGACAGGAGTTTCACGACGACCGGCGCGCCACCAGCGAGCGAGATCAGATCCTTGGTGTCTTTCGGGCTGTGCGCGAAGGCTGTGACCGGCATGTCGATCTTGGCGCGGGCGAGCAATTGGTGCGCCATCAGCTTGTCTCGGGAGTGGCCGATCGCGCTGGCACTGTTCAGGCAAAAGGCGCCGGTATTGGTGAACTGCCTGAGCACGGCGAGGCCGTAACCGGTAATGCCTGCCCCGATGCGCGGGATGACGGCATCATAGCGTGGCAGGGCCTTGCCATCATAATGGACTTGCGGATGGGTCGTGCCGATCTGCATATAGCAGCGCGCTGTGTCGATCGCCTCGATCACATGACCCCGTGCCTGCGCAGCTTCGATCAGGCGCAGACTGGAGTAATTTCGCGGCTCGCGGGTCAGCAAGGCAATGCGCAGGGGTCGCTTGACCGGCCGTTTCTTTGGCAGACCGGCATAGGCGGCAAAGTCGAGCTTCGGCTGCAGGAAGGAGGCGTTTGCATTGACGATCATGTCCGGCTGGATCGCGCCCCGGCCGAACAGCATGCGATAGGTCATGCTTTCGCGGTTTGTCAGGGTCAGTTGGATCGGCCAACGCCGTCCTCCGATTTCCACATCGGTCTGGATGACATAGCGCAATTCGGTTTCGCCATTGGAACTCGTGACATCACGCCGGTCGACGACGGGTGCGGAACACGTGACTTCCAGAGAGGGATTGCTCGGATCAGGCTGGATCAAAAAACGCACTTGCGGCGCATCCGACGGGCCGAATGGCTCGATGACACTGGCATGCAGCGCAGAGGTCCGCGCGCCCGTGTCGATCTTCGCCTTGATCGCAGGCAGGCCGAGATCGGGCAATGAAAGCCACTCTTCCCAGCCGAGTTGGAATGATTCTGACTGCGTCATCTTGAAAGCCTTCCTGCCTGTTCGCGCCCGATAGAGGCGAACAGGCAGGGATTCAATCATTTATACGCAGGGCACTGCCGATCAGCCCTCAACCAGCCACGCTTTCTCGACGATCCCGACCACGTCCCCCATGATTTCGGTGATCTTGAAATCCTTTGGCGTGTAGACGCGGGCAATGCCCATCTGGCGCAGGGCGCGGGAATCTTCCAGCGGGATGATGCCGCCAACGACCACCGGCACATCCCCAAGCCCCACCGCGCGCAGCTCTGCAATCGTCTCGCGCACGAGGTCGAGATGACTCCCCGACAGGATGGACAGGCCGACCACGTGGGCATTGTTTTCCTTGGCCTGCGCAGCAATTTCGGACGGCGTGAAGCGGATGCCCTCATAGACGACATTCATGCCGACCTCGCGGCCCCGTGCCGCGATCTGTTCGGCACCATTGGAATGGCCGTCGAGACCGGGCTTGCCGAGCACATAGGTCAGTTGGCGGCCAAGCGCTTCGGATACGCGCTCCACTTCCTTTCGGACAGCGACCGCGTCCTCTTCGCCTTCCGTCTTGATAACCATGGCGACGCCCGTCGGCGCACGGAATTCGCCGAATATTTCCCGCATCGCGGTGCCCCATTCGCCGGTCGTAACGCCGGCCTTCGCGCAGGCAATCGACGGCTCCATGATGTTGGTCCCGTCCTGGGCGGCTTGCTTCAGCGCGGCGAGTGCTTCGTCCACGGCGCTTGCGTCGCGTTTGCTGCGCCATTCTTTCAGATCACGGACCTGAGCAGATTCTTCTGCCGGATCGACAGTCTGGATAGATCCGTCGCCGCCAGCCAGCGGACTTGTTTCAGTCTCGGTGTAGCGGTTGACGCCGACCACAGTCAGGTCGCCGCTCTCGATCGCCTTGATGCGGTTGATATGCGCGCCGACGAGGCTTTCCTTCATATAGTCGATGGATTGGGTGGCGCCGCCGCGGGCGTCGAGGTCGGCCAGCGCGTCTCTTGCGAGAGCCTTCAGCTCCTCGGTCTTGGATTCGATGACATGGCTGCCGTCGAAGATGTCTTCATATTCCAGCAGGTCCGTCTCATAGGCCAGGATCTGTTGCAGGCGCAGCGACCATTGCTGATCCCAGGGGCGCGGCAGGCCGAGCGCTTCGTTCCAGGCCGGCAGCTGCAGGGCCCGGCAACGGGCCTTCTTCGACAGGGTGACGGCCATCGCCTCAATCAGGATGCGGTAGACATTGTTTTCCGGCTGCGGCTCAGTCAGGCCAAGTGAGTTCACTTGCACGCCATAACGGAACAGCAGCGCCTTCGGGCTGGTCACGCCATAGCGCTCACGGCCAATTTCTTCCCAAAGTTCCACAAAGGCACGCATCTTACAGAGTTCCGTAACGAAACGGACCCCGGCGTTCACGAAGAAGGAAATCCGACCGAAGACGGTTTCAAAGTCTGATTCCGGAACTTGTCCGCCGGCCTTGACCGTATCCAGCACCGAGATTGCCGTGGCCAGGGCATAGGCCAGCTCTTGCTCTGGCGTCGCGCCCGCTTCCTGCAGGTGGTAGGAGCAGACATTCATCGGATTCCATTTCGGGACCTCGGTATAGCACCAGCTCACCATATCCGAGATCAGGCGCAGGCTCGGCTCCGGCGGGAACACATAGGTCCCGCGTGAGAGGTATTCCTTCACAATGTCGTTCTGGGTCGTGCCGCGCAGTTTGGTACGGTCGTCGCCGCGCTCATCGGCCAGCGCCACATACAGGGCCAGCATCCAGCCGGCGGGCGCATTGATTGTCATCGACGTGTTCATCTCTTCCAGCGGCAGCTGGTCGAACAGGAGACGCATGTCGCCGAGATGCTTGACCGGCACGCCCACTTTGCCAACTTCGCCCTTGGACAGGATGTGGTCGGCATCATAGGCGGTCTGGGTCGGCAGGTCGAAGGCAATGGAGAGGCCGGTCTGGCCCTTGGCGAGGTTGCCGCGATAGAGTTCGTTGGATTTGGTAGCCGTCGAGTGCCCGGCATAGGTCCGGAAGATCCACGGGCGGTCCGGTGCGTGCTGGTACGTTTTATCCATGTCTGCCACGGAATTCTCCCCTTGTTATGTTGCGGCGCAGCATGCCGCGTGCAACGTCACAAGGCAAGCGCTGCTGCTTGCGTCAGGATGCCTGAACAACCAGATGTAGGCGAGAGGAGATTGCCGTGAGCCAACCGACCAATGTGATCCAGACCGCCCTGCTTTTGCGGATCGTCGCCATTCTGGCGTTTCCGGTCGGCGTGGGGGTGGCGGCCCTGATGGAGCGCAGCGTCCTGATGGTCGCGGTATTGGCCGCCGGCATGCTGCTGGTCAGCTGGGTCGAACGGTTCCGGTTGCACCGGCTGTCGGGGAATGAGGGATACCCCGCCATTACCGGCTTGCTGCCCGGCTTCGCGGTCCGGGCGGGCTTTCTGGCGGGCCTGTTCATTGTCAGTCTTGGTGTGCTCGCGCTCTTTCGGGAGACCATTCTGGCGCGCGGGCTGGGGCTCGCCGATCTGGGGCTGTTCTCCGCTGTGACCGGCGTGGCGCTATTGGCCAACGCCATCAGCGCGCGAATGGCGACCCGGGAAGTGTCCAGTGTGATGGCCCAGATGAATGCCGGTTTCACGCCGCCAGGCGGCACGGCTCAGGCTGGGGAAGGGCCGGGTGAGATCATTGAAGGTGAAGTCATCGACCGCGACTAAACTTCGCGGCATGTCCGTTACCGCAAACATTCATGAGGCGTCTGCGCCCGGATGTGGTTTCGTGAGGACCACAAATCCGCTATAGAGCACCGCCGCTGACGGAGTTTTTGAAGATGTCTGACATGATCGGTCTGATGGCCGCAGCTCTCACGACCCTATCTTTCCTGCCTCAGGCCTTGCTGGTCATTCGCACTGGCAAGACGGATGGCATTTCGCTGGTCATGTACATCATGTTCACCACCGGCGTTGCGGGCTGGCTCGTCTATGGCATCCTGACCGGATCCCTGCCGATCATCGTGGCCAATCTGGTGACCCTGTTGCTTGCCAGCGTGATCCTGTGCCTGAAAGTGCGCAATACGCTTCAGACGAGGGCCCAGGGGGCAGCCGTCGCCACCTCCGCGCCAATCGCTTCATAATACAGTCGCTGGACCAGGCGCGTGACCGGGCCGGGTTTGCCGTCCCCGACAGGCTGATCTTCAAGCTGGATGACCGGCGCAATCATCGCGCCTGCCGACGTCGTGAAGATTTCCTTTGCCGCATAGGCTTCGTCCGGCGTGAACGGACGCTCCTCGACCGGTAGGCCGCGCTCCCGCAGGCGCGCAATCACATGGCCCCGTGTGATACCGGGCAGGATGTCGCTGGACAGGTTGCGAGTAATGATCCGGTCATCCTCGGTCACGATCCAGGTATTCGCCGAGGCGGCTTCGGTGACATAGCCATTCTCCACCATGAAAGCGGTCTTGGCCCCTGCCTCGCGCGCGCTCCGATAGGCGAGGGCCTGGGACAGCAGCTGCGTAGTCTTGATATCCCGGCGGCGCCAGCGAATGTCATTCAGAAAGATCGCCTTGATGCCGTGTTCGGCGGCCTCGTTGATCAGGGGGCGATGGTCGGCAAACAGGAATATGGTCGGCGTGAATATCTCTGGTCCGGCGAAATCCCGGCTGTCATAAGTGCCGGCAGAAACTTCCAGATAGACCAGCCCCTCGGACAGCTGATTGCGAGAAATCAGCTGGGTATGAATGTCGGTCCATCCGGCTACATCATGCGGATTGGGGATCGAAATTGCTTCCAGCGTGTTGCTGAGTCGCGACATATGGCCGTCAAAATCGATGAGCTTCCCGCCGTAGATGGCGGTCACTTCATAGGCTGCATGCGAAAACAGGAATCCCCGGTCCAACGGGGAAATCAGCGCGTCTTTCCGCCGGGTGAAGGCGCCGTTCAGATAAACCGTTTCGCCAATTGGCATGATTGCAACGCCCCTTTTTCAAAATTTGTGCAGCGCAACAAAATTCTTGCAAGCTCCTCGCTCAGCGGCCAAGGTGGCGGGAACCGGATGATTTGTGAAGCCACGAATAATTGTGCGCCAGACCATCCTGGAAACGCAATCAAGGAGGAGGGCCCCCCTGCCATGGCAAGGGAGACGAAAGATATTTACGAGCTCGGCGAGATTCCGCCGGAGTTCCACGTACCGAAGATGATGCACGCCTGGGCGATCCGCCGGGACCGCCACGGACGGCCGTCCACGGCGATGCAGCTGGAACAGGTTCCGGTGCCGGAAATCGATTCCGACGAAGTGCTGGTTCTCGTGATGGCCGCCGGCGTGAACTATAATGGCATCTGGGCCGCGCTCGGCGAGCCGATGTCGGTGTTTGACGTTCACAAGCAGGATTTCCATGTCGCAGGCTCGGATGCGTCCGGCATCGTCTGGGCCGTTGGCCGCAAGGTGACGCGCGTGAAGCCCGGCGATGAAGTCGTGATCCACTGTAATCAGGATGATGGCGACGACGAGGAATGCAATGGCGGCGATCCGATGTTCTCGCCCAGCCAGCGCATCTGGGGCTATGAGACGCCCGATGGTTCGTTTGCGCAGTTCTGCCGCGTCCAGGCTCGTCAGTGCATGCCGCGTCCGAAACACCTGACATGGGAAGAGAGCGCCTGCTACACGCTGACGCTCGCCACGGCCTACAGGATGCTGTTCGGCCACCGCCCGCACATCGTGAAACCGGCAGACAATGTCCTTGTCTGGGGCGCTTCCGGGGGCCTTGGCAGTTTCGGTGTCCAGCTCTGTGCGGTTACCGGAGCGAATGCGATCGGGATTGTCGGGAGTGACGACAAGAAGGAGCATGTGCTCAGTCTCGGTGCCAAGGGCGTGCTCAACCGCAAGGACTTCAATTGCTGGGGCCAGCTGCCGACTGTGAACGGCCCGGAATTCAAGGACTACATGAAAGAGAGCCGTAAATTCGGCAAGGCGATCTGGGAACTCACCGACAAGAAGGATGTGGACATCGTGTTCGAGCATCCGGGCGAGTCGACCTTCCCGGTATCAGTTTTTGTCGTGAAGCGCGGCGGCATGGTCGTTATCTGCGCCGGTACGACAGGATTCAACCTGACCATGGACGCAC
Source organism: uncultured Hyphomonadaceae bacterium (assembly GCA_913057945.1). Classification (GTDB taxonomy): domain Bacteria; phylum Pseudomonadota; class Alphaproteobacteria; order Caulobacterales; family Hyphomonadaceae; genus Hyphomonas. The sequence goes on from CAJXOF010000008.1 coordinate 58,353, forward strand.
GCTTCCTCTGGATGCGGCAGAAACGGGTACAGGGCAGCCACTTCGCAAACCTGAAACAGGCAAGCGCCGCTAACCAGCTGGTCATCAACCGGCGCATTGATCCGGGTATGTCGGAAGTCTTCCCGTGGGAAGACATTCCGGCCGCGCACGACAAGATGCTGGATAACAAGCATCTGCCCGGAAACATGGCTGTTCTGGTGACCTCGCCGAAGCCGGGCCTCCGGACGGTTGAAGATGTTCTGGCGGTAAACGGCCAAGCCTAGTAACAGGCCGTATGGCCAGACCGGATGCTGATTCGTTTGCCCGTGAGTGGGTAGCAGCCTGGAATGATCACGACCTCGACGGCGTGCTTTCGCACTATGCCGATGGGGTCGTGTTCCATTCGCCGCGCATTGCGCAGGTGATGGAGACAAAAGAAGACTTGCTTACTGGCAAGGCGGCTTTGCGCGAATACTGGCATGCGGCGCTTGCGGGCGCGAATGACCTGTTCTTCGAACTGGATGACGTACTGGCCGGATCGGATGCGATCACGTTGCTCTACACCAATCACCGGGGCCAATCGGCTGCCGAGACCTTCATCTTTGATGAGGATGGCGAAATCTGTATCGCCATCGCGACGTACCGCTAGAGTTCGTCCATGCCGCCCGGATTGCGCCGGCGCCGGATCAGCCACATGACTCCGCGAAGATCGGACAGGGCATCCGCCAGCCGGCCGAAATTCGTGTAGTTCGATGTGCCCGTGCGCCGCTCGCGATGGTTCACATCACGATATTCCACGTCAAACCCGTCGGCCCGCATCAGGGCAGGGACGTAGCGGTGGATATGGTCGAAATAGGGGAGTTGCAGGAACGCGTCGCGGTAGAGCGCTTTGACGCCGCAGCCGGCATCGTCGCAATCATCCTTCAGCATGCGCTTGCGGACATTGTTGGCAAATGTGCTGCCGAAGCGTTTCCAGGCCGTGTCCTTGCGCTTGGTCCGGCGGCCCATCACCATTTTGAGCGATTCCGGTGCATCCGGCCGGGTCAGCTGGCGATAAAGGTCCGGCAAATCGGCGGGATCATTCTGTCCGTCGCCATCCAGCGTGCCGATCACCGGCGCGCGGGCGGCCAGGATGCCGGAGCGGATGGCGCGGCTCTGCCCGGCATTCTTCCTGTGTCCGACTACGCGCAGCATGGGAAAGCGCGATTTCAGCTCGATCAGGCGCGCGCGCGTGTCATCGGTCGAGGCATCGTCGACGAACACCATCTCGAACGCACGGCCGTCGAGCGCGCGATGGATTTCGGTGATCAGGGATTTGACATTGCCGGACTCATTGTGAACCGGCACGACAACGGAAAATTCAAGCGACTGGGCCACGGCTGGCACCTTTCAGGCAAGGGACTCGCACACGCGCGAGGCAGGTTTCGGACGCTCATACAAAGCGTTTTCCCGCAAGGCGAGCCCTGCGGCGCATTTGTCACTCACTGAAACTCAGCGCAAAACCCTGAAGACGCGCCGACATGAACGAGGTAAACGGCTGTCATGACTTTGCTTGATCGACTTTCCACTGGCTGGAAACCCTGGTTCGTCCTGTTCATCCTGACTTTCGGCGCTGCCGCGCCCGGTGTGTTCAACCTGCCCGCCCTCGACAGGGACGAAAGCCGGTTCGCTCAGGCCTCCAAGGAAATGCTCGAGGAAAAGGATTATATCCGCATCCAGTATCAGGATGAGCTGCGCAACAAGAAGCCGGCGGGCATCCATTGGCTGCAAGCCGCCTCGACGGCCGTGTTCACCGGGCCGGAAGCCAAGCAAATCTGGACTTATCGTGTCCCCAGCTGGCTGGGCGCGGCCTTTGGCACGCTTGCCTGTTTCTGGACAGGGCTGGTTCTGGTCGGGCGGCGGGCAAGTTTCGTCGGCTCGGCCCTCTTCGGCGCGACGCTGCTGCTGACGTCTGAGGCTCATATATCCAAGACAGACGGCATGCTGGTCTTCCTGACCACGCTCAGCATCGGCGCGCTCGCCCGGCTCTACATGCGGCGGGACCACTCAAAGAAGATGGCGCTGCTGTTCTGGTTCTGCATGGGCACCAGTTTCCTGATCAAGGGACCGGTCACGCCTATGGTTGCGGCCTATGCCGGCATCGGGGCGTGGGTCTGGACCAAAGCGACCGACGGCAAGGGGGGCGACTGGTGGCGCGTCCTGCTCTGGTGGCCGGGGCCTGCCATTTTTGTCGCGATGGTGCTGCCCTGGTTCCTGTGGATCCAGGCTGCGACTGACGGGCAATATATCAAGGGCGCGGTCGGCAAGGATTTGAAAGACAAGTTCACCGGCGCGTCAGAGGGCCATGGCGGCTGGCCATTCTACCATCTGACCCATATCCCCGCCTGGTTCTTCCCAGCCACCTTGTACATTCTTCCGGGCATGGTGGCGGCGTGGAAGACGCTGAAGCCGATCAAGCCGCAGGGCAGCGCCTGGCTGAAACACGTCGCGCTGATTGGGGCCATCTCGTTTGCGGGCCTGCTGGCACTGAATTACCTGCTCCCCTTCCTGCCGAGGCCTGAAGGCACGGGCCTGTTCGCGCGGTCAGTCGATACGATTGCGACCCTGAAACCCCTGCCGGCCTGGCCAGCGCTGCTGCTTGCCTTCTTCTGGTGGGCATCGGGCCGGGACCAGTGGATGCGTCGCTGGCCCGTCGGCGAGACCGTCATTCCGGAAAATACCCGCGCGATGCGGATGCTCGTGGCCTGGGCCGTGCTGACCTACGCCTTCTTCGAGCTCATGCCGACCCTGCTCAGCCATTATATCCTGCCGGCCTATCCGGCCCTTGGCCTGCTGGCGGGCTATGCCGCGACCCAGATGATGGATGGCAAGCTCTGGCCGGTTACGCGCTGGCTTTCGCTTATCCTTTTTGCGCTGGGCGCGATCCTCCTGCTCACCGCCTCCTTTCCAGGCGTGACGACCTATTTCATGGCGGAGACGGCGGGCGACTTCTCGACCGCAGTGCCCGAGGACGTTCTCAATTCCTGGGCGGATTATCGCAGCTTCCCGCTCTGGTTCTGGTGGATCGGGTTCGGCCTTTGCGGGGTTGCCATCATCGAATTCAGCCGTCGGCATGAATGCAATGCGGCCATGTTCGCGATCTATGCGAGCGTCGCGATTGGCTGGCATGTCCGCATCTTCATGCTGCCGAGCCAGGTCTGGGTTCAGCCGACGGAGACGGCACGGCTGGCGCTGGAGGATGTCTGCGGTGTGCCGGGCGAGGCGTGTGACTGGCAGGCACCTGAACGCATCCTGGCGCTTGGTTATGCCGAGCCCTCCTATGTGCTGACTCTCGGCACGCAGAACCTCCATCCGCCGGAAACGCCGCTTGACCTGCCGCAGGACCCGTCCGCCTATCCGGTCGTCTATCTCGTCAATTTCGAGGATCGCAAGGCCGAGCCCCCGATTGAAGACGAGATTGCCCATTTGCGCGCGCAGGCCGACCAGATGCGCCTCTGCGTCACCGAGACCGAGCCCTATTACGCGCTGAACTATTCGAACGGGGACCCGGTGAATCTCCGGGCCCTCCGCTTCGATTATGGCGACTGCCCCGGCTGACGCCTAGAATTCGTAGCCGATCCGCACGCCATAGGTGCGCGGGTCGGACCGGAACGTATCATAGCCGATGAAGCCATAGCCGGAGACGGCATAGTCTTCATCGGTCAAATTCCGTCCCCAGACGGTCAGGCTGACGCCGGTATCCGTAAACACGAAATTTGCTTCCGCTTGCAGCGTGGTGAAGCCGTCCTGCATCCGGCTGCTGAGGCCTTCCGGATCGAGATAATAGTCACCGCGATACTTGGCGTGTGCGGCTAGACTGGCCTCAACCGTATCGGTCAGCGCGAATTCATGGCGCCCGCCGAACGTCGCGGAGACATCCGGCGCGAAGGGGAGGGGGTTGCCGTCAAACGTGTCGGCATTCCCGCCGATATCGGAGGATTGGTCGATCTCGGTTTCCAGAAGCGTCAAGCCGCCATCCAGCGAAAAGTGCTCCGTCGCCTGCCAGGCGAAATCGGCTTCCAGCCCGTAGGAGGTCGCCGCGTCAAGATTGGACAGCGAGTTGGACGTAATGCTTGATCCGTCCGGCAGCGGAAAGTTCACGAAGATGCGGGCTTGCGGGTCTTGATAATCCTGCACAAAGGCGGCGACGCTGTAAGCGAACGCATCGCCCAACTGGCCCTTGTAGCCCGCTTCATAGGCGGTCACCGTTTCCGCATCGAACAGGCCAGCCTCCGCAAAATGGGTCGCATTGTTCTGGACTTCGCCATTGAAGCCGCCGGACTTGTAGCTGTTCGACACAGACACATAGGCAGTGCCTTGGCCGAGCTGATAGGAGAGCGCCGCATTGCCGGAGATGCGCGTGTCCTCAATCTCGTTCGATCCTGCCGCAAGGCCGAGACCGCCGACATTGTTGTAGCCGGTTGTGCCATCCTCGAAGAGGTGACGGCCGCTGCCCATGCCCTCGATGCGCTCATGCGTCACGCGCGCGCCGAGCGTGGCTATGAGGCGGTCGGACAGGTCGACCTCATTGTAGGTGAAGGCTGCGAGCGCCGACCGCTCCTGGCGAATGTCGGTCACCAGCGTCATGGCGCGTGTGTCGGAGATCGGCGCGGGTCCTGCGCGGCTTGCGGCGCCGACATAGGGACATGTGCCGAGCAGCGTGTCAGCATCGAGGTCTCCGCACCAGATCGTATAGGTCTGGCTGAAATCTTCCAGCGAGCCCGAGACGCCGATCAGGGTGCTGCCACCCTCCCAGTCTGTCTGTAGGCGGACTTCCTGAGAATACTGACGAAAGTCACGGATATAGGCGAGGTTGGCATTGAAGCTCGGATTGTCGAACAGGGCGACAGCCCCGTCGAAATCAAACCCGTAATCCTGATTGTACCCTTCAAAGGCCGTCAGGGATGTAAGCGTCCACCGCCCCAGCGCGCGCTGGTATTCTGCCGAGACGCCGTAGAACTCATTGTCGGTGTCCTGAACGCCATCGCTGCCGACCGCAATCTCATGATCACCCAGGTCCAGCGTATCATTGCGAGGTGCGGCGTTGACGCCATTGTCTTCCTCATAATGCGTCCGCACCAGCAGGGAGCCACCGAGAGCCTCTTCCCAGTTCAGGCCAAGCCGCAGGCCGAATTCGTCGCGCACGCCGCCCGCATCCTCGGGCCCGGCCACATTGTCGAGCGCGGCATCGCGCGACAGGTATCGCCCGGCGAGGCGATAGCTGAAGCCATTGTCATAGTGCTCGCCATATGCGCCATCGAGGTCCACGCGGTCCAGGTTGCCATATCCTGCGCGCACATAGCGGCGCTGGTCCTCGCCCGGACGGACGGAAAGGAAATTGATCGCGCCGCCGGACGCGTTGCGCCCATAAAGCGTGCCTTGCGGGCCTTTCAGGACTTCCACGCGGTCCAGATCATACAGCATCAGGCCAGTCTGAACGTTCGTCGCCAGATAGACGCCATCGGAATAGACCGCGGCCGCCGTCGGCGTCAGAGCCTGATGATCCACCGCGCCGATGCCGCGGATCTGGAAGGCGACCTGCGTGCCGTTTGCGACAGCGGCCTCAACCCCGGTCAGCTGGTCAGTCATGTCCTCGGCGCTGACATAGGCATCCGCCAGCGACAGGTCGCTGGATTCGATCACGCTGACGGACATCGGAATGTCTGCCAGGGGCGCGGCGCTGGGGGTGGCAGTCGTGACGATCGTATCCAGCCGGTTCACCGGATCATCGGATTGGGCCACTGCAGGAAGGGTAAAAGCGAGAAGGGCGAGCGGGGCGACAGAGCACTGAAAATTTTTCATACCCGGCGCTTACCAGTCGCTCAGAATGAGACGCAACTGCATTTAGCTCATGGCAGGCCTGCGTTCGCGCGAGCGACGCTTTCCGGCAACACTGTTGCAGGGCTGAGTTTAACGTGGGGCCCGTTTTGCAAGAATACGCTGCAGGGTCCGGCGGTGCATGTTCAGGCGGCGCGCCGTTTCGGAGACATTGTGGTTGCACAGCTCGTAGACGCGCTGGATATGTTCCCAGCGAACCCGGTCTGCCGACATGGGATTCTCCGGCGGCGCGGGCTTTTCATCGGGCGAGGCGGCGAGGGCGCGGATAATGTCTTCCACGTCGGCCGGTTTCGACAGATAATCCACAGCGCCAGCTTTCACAGCCGCCACAGCGGTCGCAATCGCGCCATATCCGGTGAGGATCACCGCGCGGGCATCGGGCCGGTGCTTGTGCAGCACTTCCACCACATCCAGCCCACTACCGTCTTCCAGGCGCAGGTCCAGAACGGCAAAGGCCGGCGGATTGAGGCGGGCAATATCCTTGCCTTCGGAGACGGTCGAGACGGCAGACACAACGAAACCGCGCTGGGCGAGGGCTCGCGCCATGCGTTGCACGAACGGACCATCATCATCCATTACAAGGCACGAACGGTCCTCAACATCCTTGAGGCTATCGTGCAAATTCACATTAATGGGCCGTTCCATCGTCATATCCTTGATACAATAACCGCCATATAGGTCTGAACCGGCCTTTAATCCAAGTCAGGTGCCTGCAAAATACTCAATGGCCATAGGGTCTGGACGACCGCGCCCTTCTTGGGCGGAGTGCGGTTACGGGTCGCGATGCGGCCCCCGGTCCGTTCAATCAGGGTTTTGGCAATGAAGAAGCCAAGCCCCATATCGCCGCCGCCCAGATGCGCTTCTCCCCGTTGTGAAACATAGGGTTCGCCCAGTTTTGGCAACACTTCGGCGGCAAAGCCGGGCCCATCATCGCTGATCGTGATCATGATCTGGTCCGCCGTCCAGGTGGCGACCACGTTGACGCGCGTATCGGCAAAGCTGACCGCATTCTCGATAAAGGCGCCCAGCGCGTGCAGCACTTCCGGGCTGCGCTTCAGGATCGGCGCGCGTGGGGCGCCCCCTTCGCCGGGTTCGGCCCGGACGCCCACATCCACGCCCAGCCCCTTGAACGGTGCCGCCGCCTCGGCCACCAGGGAATCGAGCGGGATCTGCGCGTGGACAATATCGGTTGCCTCGCGCGCCTCGCGGATCGTGGCAAGGATGGCGCGGCACCGGTCGGCCTGTTCGGCGATCAGGGTAATGTCTTCGGCGCGCGGATCATCCTCGGTCAAATCCGCCTGCAGCTCCTTGGCGACGAGGTGGATGGTGGCGAGCGGCGTGCCGAGCTCGTGCGTGGTCATGGCGGACATTGCGCCGAGCGCGGAGAGGCGCTGCTCGCGCGCCATCACGACGCCCGCCGCATCCAGGGCGCGCACCAGACGGGCCTCATCCTGACTGACCCGTGCCGCCGAGAGAGCAAAGAAGACCACGCCCACCGCTAGCGCGGCGAACTGGCCGAGCTGGAACAGCGGCGGCAAGGTGATCGAGGAATTCGCCACACCCCAGGGCAGGGGCAGGTGGATCAGCGGCATCAGGGCCGCGAGCAACAGGGCGAGCAGGGCGATCAATGTCGCGCGGAAGGGGCTGAGGCTGAGGGCGGCGACAGTGACAGGCGCGACCAGCAGCAGGAGGAATGGGTTGGACAATCCCCCGGTCGCCGCAATCAGCGCCGCCAGCTGCACCGTGTCGAAAGCCAGTTGCAGCGTCGCTTCCCAGCCGCGGGTCAGGCGCTGGCTCTGAAAAGCGAATGACAGGAAGACGTTCAGCCAGGCCGATGCCGCAATGATCGACAGGCAAAGCGCCAGCGGCATGTCGAAGCCAAGTCCGAATGCCACGAACAAGACGGCTGCCGTCTGTCCGGCCACGGCCAGCCAGCGCAGCGTGATGAAGGTGCGCAGGCGCGTGCGCCCGAGGGCGGATTGCGCCGACCCGAGCCCTTCCGGGGGAAGGGTGAAGATCGCATCGTCGAGATCTATGTGTCCGTCGCGGGCCAAATCATCCATCCGCGTCTTATGCGGCAGCGTGACGCTTGCGCCAAGCACCGCTTGCGGCGCATATCTCGGTCATGATGATCAGATCGATTGCAACTTCGTCTGCGCTGCTGGCAGCGGCGCTTCTGTCCGGCTGTTCGCCCGCTTCAGCGCCGGAGGCAGATTCTGCAGGCGCACCAAAGTCCGGCGGCGTACAGGCCAGCTGCCTCAGCCGCGCCTATCCCGAGATTGGCGGGCCGATATCGCTCATGTCAGATTCCGGTGAGCGCGTGACGGAGGAAGATTTCAAGGGCCATCCGACCCTGATCTATTTCGGCTTCACCTATTGCCCAGATGTTTGCCCGATGACGCTGGTCAATGTCGAACGCGCCTATGAAATGTTGCCCGAAGGCGTCGAGCCGCCACAGACCCTGCTGATCTCGGTCGATCCGGAACGGGACACGCCCGACGTGCTGGCCAGCTATGTGAAGGCGCCGCGCTTTCCGAAGAATCTGGTTGGCCTGACCGGCACGCCGGAAGAGGTGCGCGCTGCAGCCGACGAGTTCCTGTCTGATTATTCCCGCGTCGAACAATCCGACAGCCAGTCCGAATACACGATGGACCATACGTCGCTCCTCTATCTGATGGACGAGGAGTGGCAGCTGAAAACCTTCTTCACCCATGAAGACACGGCCGAAACCATCTCGGCCTGTCTCGGAGAAATCCTGCAGGACTAGGAAAAGGGCCCGGCTTTCCAGCCGGGCCCTGACCCAATCAGCCGAGCAGGCTCGCCGCGAAGAAGGCGAAGAACCCGCCCACCAGAAATGCGACGACGCTGATCCACCAGACGATCCAGCTGAGCTGGCGCGCCCGCGTACACGCCCGCGCCTTCACCGGATCAATCGGGCAGGGCAGGGACCTTGCATGCCATTGCCAGGCCCCGGCCAGCGCGATCATGACGGCCGCGATGCTGAACACCAGCGTCTTGTTCTTGCCGAGCCATGTGATCTGCGGCACGGCCTCGATCAGCCCGGCCATCACGGCGCCGGCGCCGATGCTGACCAGCAAGGCCGGCAGGGCACAACAGATCAGCGTCCCCGTCGAGGTGAACAGCGACAGAAAAGCTGGCAGCGTGCTCGGCGATGTAACGTCTTCGCTCATGCGCCCTCTCCCCGGTCGATGCTGACCAGCGAATAGCCGGATTTGCGGATCAGCTTGCCGATGGTCTCGTCATCCAGCGTTGCGCCAGCCTTCAGGCCAAGCACGATCTCGCCCGTGTCGAGGTCGACATTGACGCTTTCGACGGCCTCCTGCTTCTTGAACACCTTGCGGACAGCCTGCGCGCAGAAATCACAGACAAGGCCGTTCACCTTGGCGGTGACGGTCTGGGCGGAAGCGGCCGGGTCGGCATCGGTATTGGGTTCAACGACCATGTCGGCATGCGCCGAATGGTCCATCTTCGAATGGTCCATAGGCTGTTCCGCCATTGCCGGAGTGGCAAGCAGGCTGAAAGCAACGGACGCGAAAGCGGTTTTGATCAGTTTCATGAGTAATATCCTTTGGAAATCAGAACCGGATGATCCAGTTCGCAAGCAATTCTTCGGTCTCCAGCGTGTAGCCGAGCTCGACCATCTGGACGCCCTTGAAGAACCGGACGAGAGGGGTTGTGGTGACGGGCTCATCGCCCTCGGGATGGTTGTCCACCTGCAGCATGAGCCAGGTGTGGAGGTCGCCATAATCGCCGATATACGGAGCAACGCCGACGCGGCCGCTATGGCGCACGCTCTTGTTGCCTGCATAGTCGGTGGCCCGTGCCTCATAGGAGGCGAACCAGCGGCGGGTCTCCCAGTCGGCGGCGAACCCGGCAAAGCCGGACAGTTCAGCGGACGCATCCCCAAAGGGATCCGCCTGGCCGACGCCCAGCTTCAGATAGGTGTTCGCCTGGCTTGAGGGGCCATTCCAGCGTTTCAGCAGCCGGTTGTATTGCAGGCCCGTGAACTGGACGTCTTCGGCCCAGTTGCGCTCGGCATAGAACCCGATCGAGTCTGATGCGGTAGGCGAATAATGCGCATGCAGCGAGGAGGAATCCCCATTGTTCACCTGCATGATCGTCCAGCCGCCTGGGTAGGAGACAGGACGGGCCTCGGCCATGGGGGCGAATGCCGCCCATGTGAGGCATGCCGCGAAAGGCGCGGCGCGGGAAAGGAAGGACAAGGCCTTCTCCTTTATTCCGGGTTGATCCTGAAATTATGCGAGGATCATCAGGCCCGGGGAGGAGGCGGCTCCGGAACGGAGGCGACCGAAACAGGGGACGCATCCAGGGGAGTATTGAACAGCGGCGGATACAGGTCGCTATGGCCCTCAGGTGCAGCCGCACTTGGCAGCGCGGCAACGACGGCCGGACAGCAACAGGCCATGTCGTGGGAAGGCCCGTCCTCATCTTCATCTGCGGGATACGATGAATCCATCGACGCCATGCCCATGTCGCACTCGGCATCCATGGCCGGCATGACATGCGCCATCTGGCGAGCATCGGACGCAGGGCAGTCCGCCTGCACGGCGCTGGCCGTGCCGGATGCGATCAGCAACAGGCTGAGGCAGAGAAGGGCGATCCTGTAGAACATCAGTGAAGACATATCCCGAAACGACGCGGCGCAGTCAAATGACCTTTCAGTGAGCTATTGCGCGACCCAGCCGCCGTCCATGGAAAGGTCGGCGCCATTGATCTGGTCGGCATCGGGCGAGCAAAGGAAGGCGACAAAGCCCCCAATCTGCTCCGCCGTGACGAATTCCTTCGTCGGTTGGGCGGCCAGCAGCACGTTTTTCACAACTTCATCGCGGGTCATGCCGCGCGCCTTGGCAGTGTCGCCGATCTGGCCATCAACCAGCGGTGTATGGACATAGCCGGGGCATACGAGGTTGCATCGTACGCCGTGTTCCGCACCCTCCAACGCCGTCACCTTGGTCAGGCCGGACAGGCCATGCTTGGCGGCGACATAGGCAGATTTGAACGGCGAAGCGACCTTGGCGTGGGCGCTGCCTGTATTGATGATGCGGCCCCAGCCCTTTGCCTTCATCGGTCCGATGGCAAGGCGCGTCGTGTGGAAAGCCGCTGACAGGTTCAACGCCATGATCAAATCCCACTTGGCCACAGGGAACTCTTCCAGAGGGGAGACGAATTGCGTCCCGGCATTGTTGACGAGGATGTCCGCGCCGCCGAATTCGGCTGTCACATAGGCCATCATCTCCTCGATGGCCTCCGGCTTGGTCAGGTCGGCACCGGAATAGCCGACCCGTACGCCATGTTCCTGTTCCATCTCGGCCTGTGCCGCCTTGATTTCATCGGCATCACCAAACCCGTTCAGCACGATATTGCAGCCTGCGCCCGCTAGCCGGTCCGCAATGGCCTTCCCGATCCCGCTCGTCGAGCCGGTAACGAGGGCGGTTTTCCCCTTGATCATGAATATGTCTCCTTGAGGCTGTGGCGTGCTATGGGTAGGGATAGGTCTGGCTCAGATAGGGCTGATTTGTAACCGAGGAAATAGCGAGCGTTTATGGGCGGTGAAACTCTTGCCTTTGTCGAGGCATTCCCACGCTTTCTCATATGGACTGCGGCGGCTGGCGCGATGCTGGCCATTGCCAGCACCATATACGTGCTCCTGACTCCCTGGAAGGAGTTGGCACTGGTCAAGGAAGGCAATTCGGCCGCGGGTTTTGCGCTTGCTGGCGCGATCGTCGGTCTTGCCATCCCGATTGCCTCCTGCCTCGCCTCAAGTGTCACGCTGATCGACCTCGCCATCTGGGGGATCGTTTCCCTGTTGATCCAGCTCCTGGTCTATCGCCTTGTCGATGTCTTGCTGACCGATATTCCCAAACGGATCGAGAAGGAGGAGGCCGGCGCCGCCGTGGTTCTCGTCTCGGCGAAGCTCGCTTCGGCCCTGATTATTGCAGCGGGTCTCTGGGACCCGGTCCTGCAAAGGTTCTGACGGAGGTGCACCGGCTGTGATGCGTTCGTTTGACTGGGTGATCTACGCATTGGTTCTGGGCGTTGTCGTCTGGACGATGTTCTCGCAGGATCCGAAGGCCGACGCGCCGGAGCCGCCCCCGAGCGTTCTTGAATCCGAAGGTCCGACGCTGCCGCCGCCCTCGCCGCTGGACGAGCAGGTGCTGGTTCAGGTCAGCGAGCCCAAGGATGGCATCGGCACGGCCTTTGCCGTCAACAAGAATGGCCAATGGGTCACGGCGCGGCACGTGGTCGATGGATGCAATTCCGTCGGCCTGCTGGTGGCGCCGGGCCAATATGTGCCGGTTGATAGTATCGTGGTGGATCCGGACCATGACCTTGCCCTCCTGTCGACGGGGCGCAGCCCGAATTCGGTCAAGCTGGACCTGAATTCTCCCCTCCGCATCGGTACGGCCGGCTATCATGTCGGCTATCCGCAGGGGCGGCCGGGAGAGGTAGCCACGAAACTCATGTCCCGCTCGAAACTGATCACGCGTGGTCGCCGCGAAGGCGCCGAACCGATCCTCGCCTGGGCCGAAATTGGCCGGACACGCGGTCTGTCCGGGTCACTGGGCGGCATTTCCGGGGGGCCGGTCTTTGATGCCTGGGGCACGGTCCGGGGTGTGATCGTGGCTGAAAGCCCGCGCCGGGGCCGCATCTATACTGCCGCGCCGACCTCTCTGGATGCCTTCCTGACCAGCCTCAGCGTGGAACGCGAGGATGGCCCGACCGAGACTTTTGCCGAGGAGACCTACGGCCCGATGTCTGACAATGCCCGCCGCCGCCTGCAGGTCGTGAAAGTCGCCTGCCGGGTGACGCCATGACGAGTTTCGCGTCCCGCCTCATCGCCGGTGCCCGCCAGCTTGGCCCGCTCTGCGTCGGGATCGACCCGCATCCCGGCCGGATCCCGGATATGTTTGGGGGCGATACACCTGACGGTCTTGCGGCCTGGGGCGAGGCCGTCGTGGCCGCCGTCGCGGATCGCGCCTGCGTAGTGAAGCCGCAAGTGGGCCTGTTCGAGCGCCACGGGCCGGATGGCATGCGCGCGCTGCAACGGGTTTGCGAAGCGTCGAGAGACGCTGGTCTTCTCGTCATCGCGGACGCCAAGCGGGGGGATATTGGCACGACAGCCAAGGGCTATGCGGCAGCCTATCTGTCTGACGCGGCACCCTTCCCGTCGGATGCCGTGACGGTGAACCCCTATATGGGGCTCGACACGCTGGAGCCTTTCCTTGAGCAGGCCGAGGCGAACGGGAAGGGGGTCGTGGTGCTCGCCCGCACATCCAATCCCGGCTCAGCCGACTTCCAGACGAGGGATCTTGAGGGCGCGCCGCTCTATGCGCGCGTCGTGGAGGCGCTGGCTCCGGCCATCGCACGTCTCAAAGGGACCGATGAATGGTCCAGCCTGATGCTCGTCGCGGGCGCAACCGGGCCAGATGAGGCGCGTCGGCTCAGGCAACTTGCCCCGGACGCACTCTTCCTCGTGCCGGGCTATGGCGCCCAGGGCGGCGGCGCGGAGGATGCGCTGGCCGGGTTCAAATCGGTTGGAAATCGTCTTGAAGGCGGCGTTGTGAGTGCCTCCCGCTCTGTCACATTCCCGGTCGGGTCTGACACGGCAGCTAACAAGGCGGATTGGCGCGCCCTGATAGAGGCGGCCATCGAGGCGGCGCAGGCAGACCTTTCGGCCTATACCGGTCAGGCCCGTGTGGCCCCCGCCTGACCCAAAGACAGGTCTCGACAATCAGCCTGCCTTCTCTACTCTTCCCATCGAGCACGGCATCAGACCGTTTGCAGAAACAGACCGGGGAGAGAAACGGCCATGGCGAACTGGCAGTCCACCTTGATTGCGGGAGCATCCTTCGCAATCCTTGCCGCCTGCGGGCAGGCAAAAACCGCAGACACGGAACCCGCAGCGGAGCCGGAAGCCTTTGCGGCCGTCGACACCAACCGCATCAGCACGGCGAGCGCCGGTGACGAATGGCTCACCTATGGCGGCACCTATGACGAGCAGCGCCATTCCAGCCTGATCGAGGTCAACACGGAAACCGTATCGGACCTTGGTGTTGCATGGACGTATGATCTCGCCACCAATCGCGGTGTGGAATCGACGCCAATTGTCGTGGACGGCGTGATGTACGTGACCTCCGCCTGGTCGCTGGTCTATGCGCTCGACGCCAAGACCGGCGAGGAATTGTGGGTCTACGATCCGGATGTTGACCGCGCCGTCGGCGTGAAGGCCTGCTGCGATGTCGTGAACCGCGGCGTGGCCGTCTATGATGGCAAGGTCTATGTCGGCGTGATTGATGGCCGCCTTGAGGCGCTTGACGCCGAGACGGGCGAAATCGTCTGGAGCAAGGTCACTGTTGACCAGTCGAAGCCCTACACGATCACCGGCGCGCCGCGCGTGGTGAATGGCAAGGTGCTGATCGGCAATGGCGGTGCAGAACTGGGCGTGCGCGGTTACCTCTCCGCCTATGATGCAGACACCGGCGACAGGGTCTGGCGTTTCTACACTGTGCCAAACCCGGAGAAACAACCGGACGGCGAGATTTCCGACGCAGCTTTTGAAGACATCGGCAATGTGACCTGGGGCGATGAAGGTGCCTGGGTCACGGATGGCGGCGGCGGCACGGTCTGGGATTCCATTGTCTATGATGACGTCAACGACCAGATCATCTTCGGCGTCGGCAATGGCTCGCCCTGGAACCGCGAGTTCCGCGACCCGTCCGCCGGCGACAATCTCTTCCTGTCCTCCATCGTTGCAGTTGATGCCGCAACGGGCGCGTACAAATGGCACTTCCAGACCACGCCGGGAGACAATTGGGACTATACCGCCACGCAGACGATCATCCTGGCAGACCTGCCGGTTGGCGAAGATGGCGAAAGCCGCCGCGTTGCCATGCAGGCTCCGAAGAACGGTTTCTTCTACGTGCTGGATGCTGAAACCGGCGAGTTCCTCTCCGGCGATGCCTACGTGCCGATGAATTGGGCGACCGGTCTCGACGAGAATGGCCGGCCGATCGAGATTCCCGATGCCCGCTATGGCGCCGTGCCCTACCAGCAGCTTCCGGGTCCGCTCGGCGCCCATAACTGGCACCCGATGGCATTTAATCCGGATCTGAACCTCGCCTATATCCCGGCGCAGGAAATCCCTCAGTCCTATGCCCGCGACTCGCGTTTCGAGACCGAGCCGGTCGGCTGGAATACCGGTGCAGACTTCTCTGCCGGCGTGCCACCGATCGCGCCGCCGGAAGTTGCCAAATTCCTGCGCTCGACCCTGAAGGGCCGCCTGATAGCCTGGGACCCGATTGCCCGCGAAGCGCGCTGGACGGTCGAGCACGACAACGCCTGGAATGGCGGCGTCCTCTCCACGGCGGGCGGCCTTGTCTTCCAGGGCAAGCTGAATGGCGACTTCGCAGCCTATGACGCGGCAACCGGCGAAAAACTCTGGAGCCACGACCTGAAATCAGGCGGTGCGTCCGGTCCGGGCACGTTCATGATCGATGGTGAGCAATACGTCACCATCACGACCGGATGGGGCAGTGCCTTTGGCCTCTCGGCTGGCTTTGCCTATGATGAGACGGTTCCGTCCACGGTTGGCAAGGTGGTCACCTTCAAGCTGGGCGGCACGGGCGAAATCGCCGATCCGGACTTCCCGATGATCGACAAGACGCCGAAGGGCGAAGCGTTTGGGGACGAGGCCCTGATTGCCGAAGGCGCCGTCCACTATGCACGTAACTGCACCGTCTGCCACGGTCCGTTGGCGGTCAGCTCCGGCGTGCTTCCGGACCTGC
Organism: uncultured Hyphomonadaceae bacterium; assembly: GCA_913057945.1. Classification (GTDB taxonomy): domain Bacteria; phylum Pseudomonadota; class Alphaproteobacteria; order Caulobacterales; family Hyphomonadaceae; genus Hyphomonas. The sequence continues at coordinate 74,036 of CAJXOF010000008.1, forward strand.
GCTGGTCGGCCATCTCCGGGCATGCCGAATCTTTCAAGGGCGTCGTGATCGACGGCAACCTTGCCGCCAATGGCATGGTGTCGTTCGCCGACCATCTGACCCCGGAAGAGGTGGAGTCGATCCGCGCCTATGTGCTGGCCCAGGCTTACGCCGCCGTGCCGGCAGACTCTGGCGCCAACTGACCGTATTGTGAGTAGCGCGGCCCAGCAGGCCGCGCTACATACACATTCATGCACATCCTGCTTCTCATTTTGGGTATCCTGACAACGATCGGCATCTGGTCGTGGCGGATCCAGATGGCGCGCCGTGGCGCGAAGGTTACGATGGACACGGCCCGCACGATTGCCAATGCGCCGCGCCGCTTCACCTTCAGGTACAAGGCCGGGCGGGGCGGCATCAGCCTGATCGAGGACCCCCGCGAAGCCGCCGCCATCATGATGATGGAAGTCGCCCGGGGCCGGGAAGGGCCCCTGACCGAGCGGCAGGCCCGCACCATCGATGAAGAGATCATGCGCAATTTCAACTTCACCCAGGCCGAGGCCGATGAGTTGTCCGCCCATGCTGCGTGGGTCACCAATTCCGCGCCGGACCCGCAGGCCGCCATGCGCAAGCTGAGCCAGCTGGTGGTCAGCGCGCCGCAACTCGGCCCCAAGGAGATCGTCGACCTCGACGCCATGCTGGTCGCGGTGTCTGAGGCCGAAGGCGTGCCGACGCGTGAACAGCTCGCCCTGCTGCAGGTGTTCAGAGACAAGGCAGGCCTGAAGACCTGAGCCCCCAACAGCTGAACAGCGCTTGCGCCCCCCCTTGGCGCGCAATAGGGATTGTGGTCATGTCAAAGTCACTTCCCAGCGAATACCGTGCCAAGGTTCGCAATGAGTCCTGGACAAATTTCTCGGTTCTCCGCCACGGCCGGTTTGACGGCATGCTCGTCACTTCCAAGAATTCCGGTACGCATTGGCTGAAATACATGCTGGCCGTCGCGCTTGCGGAAACCCACGGTATTCCCCGTCCGGCCTATTTCTCAGAGAATGCTGTACGCCCCTACATTGGTTGGCCGAAGGACGATGCAACCTACGCGGAATTGCCATCTCTTGCTTTCAGCCACACGATTCCACACCATCTGGCAGAATGGGGCTGGGCGCGCAGCCTGGCCGGCCTGCCACCCTATGTGCTTGCCGTGCGCCATCCCATGGCCATTCTCGCCAGCCATCACGCCAAATGGGAGTACGATATCAAGGTCGACTGGCTGACCTATCTGAAGGGCGCTCCCTGTGGCTCCAAATATCGTTGCGACCTCTACTGGCTTGCGCGTTTCTGGAATCGCTGGGGCGATATTCGCGCCCGCCACGGCGATACGATCCATGTCGTCCACTATGAGCAAACGCAGAAAGATCCCCGCGCCGTGCTGGAAGCCGTGTCAGGCCATTGGTCCCTCGGCCTGACGCCCGCCGCCATTGACGCCGCGCTTGCTGCTGGCACCAAGGAAGCCATGGCGCAAAAGATTGATCCGGATGCGGAGCCCAACGTCCTGCAGAATCGCAAGACTCCGCTCACGGAGCTTTTCACAGGCGAGGCAATGGATATCTATACCGACCATATCCGGACGCTATTCCGGCATGATCTCGACTATGATTTGCTCAGCCTTCCGGCTTGAGGTAACCGCTTGAGCGCCCGTCAGCCGTGTATTTTATCCACCACGGCTCGGCTTCGGCCTGCTCCTCCAGTTCGAGGAAAAGCGGGTCTTCCAGAATGGCGGCTGAATAGTCCGCAGCTGCCCCGCTCAGCGGCAGGCCATAGGTGCGAAAGCGCGTGACCACCGGCGTATAGAATGCGTCCGCCGCGCTCCACTTTCCGAACAGGAATGGGCCGCCCTCGCCATGCTCCGCGCGCAGCGCGTCCCACATTGTCTGGATACGGGCAATATCAGCCTCAAGCGCTTCGGTCATTTCCGGCGTGGACTCGCGGCCGCGAATGTCCATCGGGCAGGCCTTGCGCAGCGCGGGAAAGCCGGCATGCATCTCGCTCGTTACGGCGCGCGCAATGGCGCGCTTGCCAGCATCCTCTGGCCAGACGTCACCGGCCGGGGCCCAGTCCGCAATCCATTCGGTGATCGCAAGGCTTTCCCAGACCGTGACATCGTCCCAGATCAGCAGTGGCACCTTGGCGGTCGGACTGATCTCTTTCAATTTCGCGGACGTATCCGGAAAGTCGAGCGGCACGATGACTTCCTCGACGGGCAAATTCACCCGCCGCGCCACAAGCAAGGGCCGGATCGACCAGCTGGAATAATTCAGATTGCCGAGGACGAACTGTCTCATGCCCGCTTGCCTTCTCCGATCAGCCATTTCGTCTCGCGGATATCGACGCGCGCGAACACGCCGGCCTTGGCATAGGGGTCCTCAGCGGCCAGCGCCTGCGCCGAGGCGAGGTCCTCTGCTTCAACCAGGAACAGGGAGCCGATCATGGCACCATCTTCCGACAGGAGCGGCCCGGCCATGCGCAACCGCTCTCCCAGTCCTGCCGCCCATTCTAGGTGGGCCGGCCGGGTGGCGGCGCGCAATTCGGCCCCGTCGGTTTCATTGTCGAGATTGTGAAAGCAGAAAAGAGGCATGCGGGACGGCTCCGGGTCAGGTCTGTGTCTTCGGTTCCTATGCCACACTGCCACCTGCGTGCCCATACTCCCAAAAAGAGGAACCCATGGGCTGAATGAATCGTTGATCCTTCAGTAACAGGGAGTAAGGTGGCGTCATGAATGATATAACAGACACTCGCCAGCAGATTCTGGAAGCCGCGATGGAACGCATCGTTCACTACGGCTATTCCAAGACCACGATGTCGGAGATTGCCAAGGACTGCAACATGTCTGCCGGCAATATCTACCGCTTCTTCGCCTCCAAGCTCGACATTGCCGAGGCCATTGGCCGGAAGTTCAACTCGGAACTCTACGAGACCTATGCGGGCATATGCCGGAAGCAGAACACGGCTGCAGATCGTCTGCGCCAATTCTTCGAATTCAGCATGGAGCGCACCTATGAAGCGCTGGAAGAGAAGGACAAGCTTGTAGAGCTGGCCGAGACGCTGGCCGATGAGCGGCCCCTGTTCATGAATGAACAGCTGGCGCAGGAGCGGGTCTACCTCGTCCAGATCCTCGAAAACGGCATTGAAGCGGGGGAATTCCGTCCGCTCGACCGCAAGGAAGAGGTCGCCGAGATGATCCAGGCCTCGATGATGAAGTTCCGCTTCCCGCAGATGTTCTCGCACCTGACCTTGCCGAAGCTGAAGCGGGAACTGGCCGGCGTGATGGACCTTGTTCTGGCCGGATTGTCCGTTGGGGCGACCGTGCCCGCGCGGCATATAGATTAATTACTGAACGATTTCAAAAATATTCATTGATTAGTGTTCATGTGATTGCTATATGGCAGTCACAGGCAGCGATGGTTGTTGCCTGAAACGCTGAAAGACCAGATCAATGACCCTGTCCAAGACCGAAGCTCGCCAGTCCCTGGCCGCCTTGCTTGCGGCGCTCCCGATGGCCATCGCCATCCTTGCGGCGACCTATTCGCTTGCCGAATTCGCAGTATAGAAATGCGGCCTGATCAGGCCTTGGCGCCCCGGCGGCCCGTTCCGTAGACGGGCGCTGATTTCGCCGCCGCTTCATCCAGCGGCCAGCGGGGTCTCGCCCCGGTGCCAAGGTCCCCGGCCTCGCCTTCGACGAGGCCCGCCGCCAGTCTTTCCGCTCCAGCCAGAGCGATCATTGCGGCATTATCCGTACAATGTCTCAGCGGCGGCGCAATCAGGCGTGCACCTGCGCTCTTGGCCACCTCGTCCAGCGCGGCGCGGATGGCCTTGTTGGCCGCGACACCGCCCGCGACGACAAACCGCTTCGCGCCATCCCCACCCGGATCAAACGCCTCCAGCGCCAGCGCGGCCTTTGTGGCAAGGATGTCGGTGACCGCTGTCTGGAAACTCGCGCAGAGATCCTTCATCCGGTCATCACTCATCGTGTCCTCGGCCGCTGCGCGCGCAACAGCCGTCTTCAGCCCTGCAAAGCTCATATCGAGGCCCGGCCGGTTCAACAGCGGGCGGGGCAGGGCAAAGGCGTCCGGGTTGCCACCCTCTGCGAGGCGCTCGACCGCAGGGCCGCCGGGAAAGCCGAGCCCCAGCGTCTTCGCTGTCTTGTCGAAGGCTTCGCCCACCGCATCATCAATCGTCGAGCCGAGCCGGCGATAGTCTCCGAGGCCGCGCACTTCCAGGAACTGGCAATGCCCGCCCGAAACCAGCAGCAGTAAATAGGGGAAGGGGCAATCATTGCCGAGACGCGGGCTGAGCGCATGACCTTCGAGGTGGTTCACCGCGATGAAGGGCTTGCCCGCCGCCTGCGCGATCGCCTTGCCGGTCATCATGCCGACCAGCACGCCGCCAATCAGGCCGGGGCCGGCTGTGGCCGCGACCCCGTCGAGTTCTGAATACGAAATCCCGGCTTCATGCATCGCGGCCTTCACGGTCAGGTCGGCCAGTTCCGCATGCGCGCGCGCGGCAATTTCCGGCACCACGCCCAGATAAGGCGCATGCTCGTCGAGCTGCGTGCGGATCACGTCGGAGACCAGCTCGGCGCGCCCATCCTGCAGGCGCAGCACGGCGGCTGCGGTCTCGTCGCAGCTCGTCTCGATGCCCAGAAGTGTCAGCGTTTGGCTCATAAGGGGCATGTAAGCCCCCACGCAGGATTTGGAAAGCTTGCCCCGCAGGCCCTATACTCACTCAAAAACAATGGGAGAAACGATCTTGGCGACACCTTTCCGGTGGAATGTTGCCCGGCGGGAACAGCTGGGCGGCCTCATCAGCGGTCTCGCGCCCGGCGCGCCGCTCAATGACATGTTCCTCGAATCCCTGCGCTCGACTGCGGCGCGGGTGCTGGCCCATGCCAATACATCCGACCTCGCCTTCATCGGCCGGACGCCGGAAAATCTCTATGATTACCTCTCCGGATGCCTCGAAGGCCTGCGGGATGTGCCCCATCTTCACCTGGTCCAGTATTCCCTGCGCAATGCCGGGTCGGTCGATCAGATCCCCGAGCCTGCCCTCGCGGGATTGTTCGAGTATCTCAAGTCCGAAGGGCTCGGCCCCAAGGCCATCGCATCCGGTCCGCGCCCGATTGCCCTTGTTGATTTCGTTGCGACGGGCGGGACGATGGAGAGTGTGATCCGCCTGATGAAACTACAGGCCGAGCGGGAAGGGGAGGACTGGGGCGCCGTCCAGCGCCGCCTGCGGATCATAGCCCTGCGCGTGCGGACCAAGAACGCGCCCAATACATGGCGCTGGCAACAGCACCAGGACTGGCTGCATTTCATTCCGGACACGATCATCCGAAATGTCTCGGCCCCGGCGGCCTTCCTCTATTATCTCGGCAATGACCAGCCCAAGGTGACGGCCTCTTTCCATCCGGGCCGGTGGGCCGAAGAGACCGGCGCTGCCCGGCGCCCCAGTCGCGACCAGCAGGCCGCGCTCGATTTCGCGGTCCAGCTCTACGACCTAGGACGCACGCGGGAAGAACGGCAAACCCTCGCCCGCCGCATTGCCCGCCACCACAAGATGCGCCAGCGCGCGACGCGGGGCCTCGTCCTCAAACTACGCGGCGGATGACGGCGGCGCGGGAAACTGCCATCATCCGCCAGACATGAAAGCGATACGGGGAGAAACAGGGACATGACGCAGGCTGACGTGATCTTCGAGACGCTGGAGAAAGTCTCCGATCGGGTGGGCGACCCGAAGGAGCGAATCTATGCCCGTCTGTTCACCACGCATCCGGAATTCGAGGAATTGTTCGTGCTGGACGTGGATGGCGGCGTGCGCGGGTCCATGCTGGAAAGCTGTTTCAACTGCATCACTGGCGCGGCGGAACAAAGCGATCTGCCCCGGTTCCACCTTGAAGCCGCCCGCATGATTCATGACGGCTACGGCATCGATGAGGGCCAGATCGACGCCATGTTCGATGCCATCCGCGACACGTTCCGGGACGTGCTGGCGGGGGACTGGACACCGGCCATGGAAACCGAATGGAGCGCCATTCTTGCCGATCTGGCGCGCATGGGCCGCGCGCCAGCCTAGACGGCCCGCGCCGTCGTTTTCCAGCACGCCGCCGTGAAGACGATTTCGTCCCCCTCGACAAAGTCCATCAGCGCGCCCCGAACGGCGTCGCTCACCTTGGTGCGGGTCTCCGCGTCCACGCCCTGTGCCATCGCATAGCCGACCGGCCCCATCAGCGAGACATAGAGGTCCAGGGTCGAGAGGGGAAAGCGGCAGGGCACGTCGATCTTTTCGCTCGCGCCGTCGCTCCAGCCGGCCTCTGTCAGCATGCTGTCGACCCGCGTGCTATCGGCAAAGCCGAACTGACCGCGTGCGTTCGGCTCCCGCTCCGGCAGGCCGGGCAGCAGGGGACGGGCAGCGGTTTCGGCGGTGGTCATGAACGGGTTCTCCGCCGGGCCTCGCCAGCTGAGCATGATCAGATTCGTGCCCGGCTGCGCGGCGCGGTTCAGATTGCGGAAAGCGGCGACCGGGTCTTCAAAGAACATCACCCCGAACCGGGACGTAATCACGTCGAACCGTCCGGCCTCGAAAGGATGGGTCTGCGCGTCGGCGATGATGAACTCCGCCGTCGATCCGGTCTCGGCAGCGCGCTTGCGCGCATGCGTAATCATGGTCTCGGAGATATCGAGGCCAAGACAGTCCGCGTCCGGCCCCAGCGCCTCCGCCATGGCCAGCGTCGTTGCGCCCGTGCCGCACCCGATGTCCAGCACAGACGTCGCGCTTGCCGCCGTAACGGCCTTGACGAGAATGTCCGCGAAGGGCTGGAACGCCGTATCCAGCAGGGTCTGGGCACGCACCCAGGCCTTGCCGCCCACACCGTTCCACATCTCTTCCTGATCCTTGTTTGCCATGCTCATCGTGCCGCGCTCCTTGTCTTTGCGATCTTGTGGAAGCATCCTGCCACTTCAAGCCGACTTGAGGTCAAGAGTGTATCATGGAAATTTCCGACGTTGCCAAACAATCCGGGATTCCAGCGTCCACCCTGCGCTATTATGAAGAGCGCGGCCTGATCCGCTCCACAGGGCGGCGCGGTCTCAGACGTCTGTTCGATACGGATGTGCTGGAGCGTTTGGGCCTCATCTCGCTTGGCCGCGCAGCGGGCTTCAAGCTGGACGAGATTGCCGCCATGATGTCCCCGGATGGCCCGCGCATCGAACGCGCAGCCCTCATCGCCAAGGCGGACGAACTGGACAAGAAGATCCGTCAGATGACGATCATGCGCGACGGCCTGCATCACGCTGCCAAGTGCCGCGCGCCCAGCCATATGGAATGCCCCACCTTCCGCCGCATCCTCCGCGCCGCAATGAAGGGCAATCCGGGTGGGATGATTGCCCGGAAGGGCTAATACCTATTTGTCTGCAACAGGCTGGTAACCTAGGCTCACTCTTCGCGCTGCTTTAGTACTTAGGTTTCTGGCTTAGTGCTGACTGAGAAATTTCAAATTGATACCCATACCGGTTCGTAATATCTCCAACTAAGTCCGCGAACCAGCTTTGAGCTAGTGGGTTAATATGCACTCGTGCAATTAGTTCCTGAACGTCTACGGCAATGTATTTGCCTGTCTTGTTGAGAGAGGTGAGATGTCGAATTGCGTCTCGTTTGGAATGAACGATTGGATAGTCCACTATCACTGCTCGAACTTCTTTTTCATGCTCGAAGGATTGTCGCTTAAGAAACGCAGGATCATAAGCGAGTGAAGGTTCTGGTAGTTGGTATGTTGCAAAATCTATATACCGAACTTTTCCGAAGTTCGCAGTGTCCGGAAGTTGATTCCTTAAAGACTTAGAGGTCGTTTGGATGCAAACTGAATCTGCGGAGGCAGAGTAGAGTTTCCACATCGCTTCAGATTCAAATGAAGACAGATGCCAGCAGTTTACGTAAGTACAGCCCAATAATACTGGTCGAGCGAGACTGGCCAAGTTCGTAAGTGTATCAAAGGAGGGCTTGCTAATTTCACCTCTATCAAGCTGAGATCGCGTTATCCCTTCATAGCTAATGTTGTCAGGACTTGCGCCTTCGAATGGATCGTCGAGGGCGGTTAATGGACAAAAGTACAATGCCTGAGATTTGAGTAATGAAACATACTTACTCAGGTCCATATAACGCCACAGCTTATCGTTATCTGAAGGCTGTTCGACTTCGATAACTGGATGTGACACCGGGCTAGTCCCCATCCATCCGCAGAGCCGCGACGAACGCTTCCTGCGGAATTTCGACCTTGCCGAACTGGCGCATGCGCTTCTTGCCGGCGGCCTGCTTGTCGAGCAGTTTCCGTTTCCGGCTGGCGTCGCCGCCATAGCATTTCGCGGTCACGTCTTTCCTCATGGCACTGAGGGTTTCGCGCGCGATGACCTTGCCGCCAATCGCCGCCTGGATCGGGATCTTGAACATCTGGCGGGGGATGAGGTCTTTCAGACGTTCGCACATCTGACGGCCTCGGCTTTCGGCGCGGTCACGGTGGACCAGCATGGCCAGCGCATCGACCGGCTCGTCATTGACGAGGATCTGCAGCTTGACGAGGTTCTCAGGCCGATGACCGACAATCTCATAGTCGAAGCTCGCATAGCCACGGCTGATTGATTTCAGGCGATCATAAAAGTCGAACACGACTTCGTTGAGCGGCAGTTCGTATTTCACCATCGCGCGCCCGCCGACATAGGACAGTTCGGTCTGGATGCCGCGCCGGTCCTGGCAGAGCTTCAGGATGCCGCCAAGATATTCGTCCGGCGTGTAGATCGTCGCATTGATCCACGGCTCACGGATTTCGGCAACGCGCACCACATCCGGCATGTCGGCCGGATTGTGCAGTTCGATTTCCGATCCGTCCGTCATCGTCATTTCATAGACAACGCTCGGCGCGGTGGCGATCAGGTCGAGGTCAAACTCGCGGCTGAGGCGTTCCTGGATGATTTCGAGATGCAACAGGCCGAGGAAACCGCAGCGGAAGCCCATGCCAAGCGCGGCGGAGGTTTCCATCTCCCAGGTAAAGCTCGCATCGTTCAGGCGCAGCTTGCCCATCGCGGCGCGCAGATCGTCAAAGTCGCCCGCATCCATCGGGAACAGGCCGCAGAACACGACCGGCTGGACTTCCTTATAGCCAGGCAGAGGCTTGTCGCAGGGGCGTTTTTCTTCCGTGATCGTGTCACCGACGGCGGTTTCACCAACTTCCTTGATCGAGGCAACAAGGAAGCCGACCTCGCCCGGCCCGAGGGCATCGGTTTCGGTAATCTTCGGATTGAACGTGCCGACCTTGTCCACTTCATAGACGGCGCCGGTGCGCATCATCTTGATCTTTGCCTTCTTCTTCAGGACGCCATCATGAATGCGCACGATCACCACCACGCCGAGATATGGGTCGTAATAGGCATCCACCAGCGCAGCCTTCAGGGGCGCATCGACCTCGCCGGTTTTCGGGGCGGGCAGGCGCGTCACGATGGCTTCCAGCGTTTCGGCAATACCGAGGCCGGTCTTGGCAGACGTTTCGATGGCATCCGAGGCATCAAGGCCGATCACATCCTCGATCTGTGCCTTCACACGCTCCACATCGGCGGCGGGCAAATCCACCTTGTTCAGGACGGGCACGATTTCATGGTTCTGGTCGATGGCCTGGTAGACGTTTGCCAGCGTCTGCGCCTCGACGCCCTGCGAGGCATCGACGACCAGCAACGAGCCTTCGCACGCGGCGAGGCACCGGCTGACTTCATAGGCGAAGTCGACATGGCCCGGCGTATCCATCAGGTTCAGCGTATAGGTCTCGCCATCCTGGGCCGTGTATTCCAGACGCACGGTCTGGGCCTTGATGGTGATGCCGCGCTCTTTCTCGATGTCCATCGAGTCGAGCACCTGCTCCTTCATCTCCCGGTCAGTCAGGCCGCCACAGGTCTGGATCAGGCGGTCGGCCAGCGTCGACTTGCCGTGGTCGATATGGGCGATGATGGAAAAATTCCGGATTTTGTCGCGTGGTGTCATGGGCGGGATATAACCGCGCTTTGGCCTCGCGGGAAGCGTTCTCGTTCAGGCGGGGCCCGGTTCTGGCGCCATCAGGTGCAGAATGTCGCGGTTTTCCATTAAAATCAGGAAACGCCGGAACGAACCGGCAGGCCTTCCATTGATTCTGCGTACCACGAACACGCACTCAGGAAGGATTTCCCCATGAGCATCAAGACCCTCCAGGACCTCTATATCGACCAGCTGCAGGATCTCTACAGCGCCAATCGCCAATCCCTCAAAGTGACTGAAAAGCTCGCCGAGAAGGCCCACAACCCGAAACTGCAGGACGCGCTGAAACGCGGCGTCAGTGGCATCAATGACGGCATCAATGCCGTCGAAGGGCTGATCCGCAAGCACAAGGCCGATCCGCGCGGGGAATTCTGCCAGGGCATGGAAGGTCTCGTCAAAGAGGCCAAGGCCCATGCCATTGATGCCGAGATCGAGGATGGTGACGTGCGCGACGCCTCCATCATCTCGCAATACCAGCGCATGACCCATTACGCGCTGGCCGGCTACGGCACCGTGCTGGCCTTTGCCCGCCGTCTTAAACTGACAGACGATGCCGACCAGCTGCAGACCTGTCTCGACAACACCTATTCCGGTGACCGCGAGATGTCGCAACTGGCCGAAGGCGAAGTGAACCGCGAAGCGGCCTGACCCCGACCCACAACTTCACCCCATAGACGGTGGCCGGCTGCCCCATAACTCCGGCCGGTTGCCGGGGTGGGAGCCCGGTCTGGCATCTGCCAGGCCGGGTTTGCCTGTGGCGGAACCGGGTGTAAGCAAGCCGTATGGCAGACTCCGCATCCACCCCGCCCGCATCGGCCCCGAAAACCGGCATCACGGAGGAGGGCTACCTCACCGACAGCTGGTATCTGGCCGCCCCCTCGACCGAGCTGGTCGCGGGCAAGCAGCACCGCATCATGGTGCTGGGCGAGCCGGTTGTGGTCGGCCGCACCCCGGCAGGGGAGGCGTTCGCCCTGCGCGACATCTGCCCCCACCGCCTCGTGCCGCTGTCTGCGGGCCAGCAGCTGGAGACGGACGGCGAGTGGACGCTGCAATGCCCGTATCATGGCTGGCGTTTCGGCACCGATGGCGGCTGCAAGCTGATGCCGTCCCTCACAGACGACAGCCCCTACGACTCCTCCAAGGTCAAAGTGCGTCGCTATCCGGTGCATGAGGCGAATGGCGCGGTCTATCTCTATGTCGCCCACAATCCCCGCGCGGACACGCCCCCCATTGTGCCGCCGCCGGAATTCGGCCCGCTGCCGGACAAGCCCGGCTTTGTCATCCATGACGTGTTCAACGCGCATATGGATGATGCCGTGGTCGGCCTGATGGACCCGGCCCATGTGCCCTTCGTGCACAATCAATGGTGGTGGCGCCCGCCCTCGACCGGCCTGAAGCTGAAAGAGAAGCCCTTTATCCCCACGGAGCGCGGCTGGGCAATTGACCGCCACCAGCCAAGCTCGAACTCGAAACTCTATCGCTGGGTCTTCGGCGGCAAGGTGGAAACCGAGATCCGGTTCCAGCTGCCCGGCTATCGTTGGGAAATCATCTCGAACGATACCGCGCGCCTCCTGACGCTCACCTGCCTGACGCCTGAGGCGCCGAAACGTACACGGATCACGCAATTCACCTGGTGGACCGGTGCGCCGCTGCTCCACCTCGCCGTACCCATCGCCAAGCCGATGGCGCGCAAATTCCTCCGCCAGGATGGCGACATGGTGGACCTCCAGAACATGGGGCTCGCTCACCAGAAAGCCATGATGTGGATCGACGACATCGACATCCAGGCCAAATGGTACCAACGCCTCAAACGTGAGTGGACGGAGTGTCGCTCAGAAGGCCGCGACTTCGCGAACCCGATTGAGGCGCGCGTGCTGAGGTGGATGAGTTAGGTGTTGGAATGTTGCGCGAGTAGGTAGCACACGGGATTATTGTTTGTGAGCTTATCGGTCGCATTTATCCGATTTCTTCTGGATCTGACCGAAGCTGATATGCTCGGGGACCCTCGATGACGCTTTGGGGCGACTAGCGGTACGTAACCCACGCACCAGCCTCGCAATATGGCGGGTCATGACCCGCCCTACGCGCGGATCGAATCCGTCTGATAGCTTCCCGAGCCATACTAAACTCCTGCCCTCACAGGAGCCGGATCAGGTACCGTTCTGGTTGTGGGGGCAGGAAGGATGGATTGGCATTGTCCGGAGGTAACGGCCGGGCTGTGCCTAGGAATCCTGGTCCAGTGAGGGGGAGCCACGCCAAAACGTGGTGGAGGAATTCCCGCGGGCCTTGCACCGGGTGTCTGTGGGAGGGGAAGCCCTCCCCGCCCGGCCGGAGACAGTCTCCTCCGGCAACGCGTCATGGCGGTGTAGTGTGTCCAGCCCCGGCAGGGTCCTGAACCCCCATCCTTCGGCGCGGCGGGCGGTAACGCTCCAATCCGTAGCCATTACAAACTCAAGGCGGAGCGCCACGGCGCCCGCTGCGCCTCGGCTTCGCCTTGCGGAGCTGGAACACGGAATACCCGGATGGCGAGCGCCAGTCCGGCTGTTTGTGCAGGGAGGACATCAACCCGCAATCCTGTCATCCCGGAAAGCGCGCCGCGCTTATCCGTGACCCAGAGCCGATAACTTCGTGCGCACCAATCATCCTTCGACTTCGCTCAGGATGAGTCCGTGCTTTATGAGCGCTCATGCTGAGCGAAGTCGAAGCACGGGCGCGGGCAGCCCCGCGTCCCACGCTTGGGCCTGCTCCGGGGCGAACGCAGGGTCCCGGATATTTGCTGGCGCGAATTCCGGGATGACAAATGTCTCTGTCTCCGAACGTTCTCAGCTCACGAGAAGGGTGCAGAGTTCCTGCAGGAGTTCGACCTCGCGGCGGTGCAGGCGCGCCCGGTCGTCCGCGTTGCCAGGGTCCAGCCGGCATTCGAGCTGTTGCAGGGCGTCCATGGTCTCATCATACGCATCGGCCAGATCCGCAAATCTCGGATTGGTCGATTCCAGTTCGAGAATGCGGTCCACGGCGTCCGGGAACTCGCCGACCAGTTCTCCGATATGGTGCGTCATGATCTCGCCTCCGCTTACAAATCCCCTTCGGACTTGCCGGACTGTTTCCACAGCCACGCCGTCAGGCCCGCCCCGATCAGCAACAGGCTGGCAAAGCCGACAAGAGCGGCAATGGCCAAGGCGTCAACGGTGAGGTTACCCATGATCCGTTCCCCTCATATTCGCTCAGGCGGCCGCGCTCAGGATGGTGTTGATTTCGTCCTTCAGCGCCATGCGGTGTTTGCGCAGCTGGGTCTGGAAGGCATCGCTTGCCGGCTCCACATTGGTCTCGATGCGGTGAATCTGGCGGTTCACCTCATGATACTCGTCGGCGAGGCGGGCAAAATGTCCGTCGGCTTCCTTCAGCGCATGGATGCGGTCGGCGGCGTCCGGGAATTCCTCGACGAGTTCGTGGGGGGTATGAGACATGTGGACAGGCTCCCTGATCTGGTGTGTCTGACCCTATCAGGACATGGGCCGCGACCGCGCGGAATCGGGAAAACTACGTACCCCGCCGGGCAGGGGGCTATTTTTCGCCGAACAGGCCCGTCTGCTGCCCGCCCGGCCCATTACCGGGATTGGGCAGGCCGAGGCGTTCATAGGCCAGCGGCGCCGCGACCCGACCGCGCGGTGTGCGTGCGACATAACCCTTCTGCATCAGGTAAGGCTCGATCACGTCTTCCACCGCATCGCGCGCTTCCGACAGGGCCGCCGCCAGCGTCTCCACGCCGACCGGCCCCCCGGCATAGGTTTTCACCAGCGCATGGAGGTAACGCCGGTCCAGCGCATCCAGGCCATCGGAATCGATTTCCAGCCGTTTCAGCGCGCTCGCCGCCGATTCCTGGGTGATCGATCCGCCATCGGCCTCGGCAAAATCGCGTACCCGGCGCAGCAGGCGCAGCGCGATCCGGGGCGTGCCCCGCGCGCGGCTGGCGATCTCGACGGCGCCTGCCTCCGTGATCGGCGCGGTCAGCTTGCGGGCCGCCGCCATGACGATGCGGGCCAGTTCTTCGGGCTCGTAGAATTCGAGCCGCATCGGGATGCCGAACCGGTCGCGCAGCGGCGTTGCGAGCAGGCCCGCGCGGGTGGTGGCGCCGACAAGGGTAAACGGGGACAGGTCCAACCGCACCGACCGGGCGGACGGGCCTTCGCCGATGACAATATCAAGGGCGTAATCCTCCATGGCCGGATAGAGGATTTCCTCCACGACTGGGGGCAGGCGGTGGATTTCGTCAATGAAGAGAACGTCATTCGGTTCGAGATTCGTCAGGATCGCCGCCAGGTCACCTGCCTTGGCAATGACGGGTCCGGAGGTCGCGCGGAAGCCGACGCCCATTTCGCGGGCCAGGATCTGCGCCAGGGTCGTCTTGCCGAGCCCCGGCGGGCCGAACAGCAGGACATGGTCCAGCGCCTCTTCGCGCTTGCGGGCCGCGTCGACATAGACTTTGAGATTGGATTTTGCCTTGCGCTGGCCGACATAATCATCAAACGCCTGAGGCCGCAGCGCGCGGTCCAGCGCGTCGCCGCCCTGGGCATGGGGATCGGAGATGGTGCCCTCGCGGCTCATCGTGCGAGTTCCTTGAGGGCCGCCTTGATCAGGAGGCTGACATCGTCATCACCAGCATCCTTCGCCGCGCTGGCAACGGCGCGCGCGGCATCGGACTGGGCATAGCCGAGATTGACCAGCGCCGAGATCGCTTCGCTCCGTGCGCCGGTGGTTGCGGCGACGGGCGCGCTGGCAAGGCCGGCGACTTGCGCCGTTTCGAACTTGCCAAATCGGCCCATCGGCGGCGGCTTGCCGGCCAGTTCGCCCGTGATCCGCTCGGCCAGTTTCTTGCCGACGCCCTTGGCGCGCGTCAGGACGGACGCATCCCCGAGCGCGATGGCATCCATCAATTCCGCCGGTGTGATGGCATCAAGGATCGCCATCGCGGCCTTGCCGGCCACGCCATGCACGTCCTGCAAACGGACGAACCAGGCGCGCTCCTCGTCAGAGCCGAAGGCATACAGCGTGATCGCGGCTTCGCTGACCTTGGTCTCGACATGCAAGACGGAGGTCTCGCCGACATGGACCTTGGACAAGAGCCGCGTGCCAGCCATGCAGACATAGCCGACGCCATTGACGTCAATCAGGATATTGTCCGCGCCGAGGGCGGCGACGGTTCCGGTCAGTCTGCCAATGATCATGCCGCGCCCCGCTTCAGGTCCAGCGGCAGATGGTGGGCGGTACAGATCGCGCAGGCAAGGGCGTCAGCGGAGTCTGATGTCATCTCTCCGGCGCGGGGCAGGAGGCGTTTGACCATGAAGGCCACCTGGTCCTTGTCCGCCGTGCCGGTGCCGACAATGGCCAGCTTGATCTTGCGCGGGGCAAATTCGGCGACCGGAACACCGGCCATGGAGAGCGCTGCCATGGCCGCGCCGCGGGCCTGGCCGAGCTTCAACGCCGAGCGGGGATTGGCATTGACCAGCGTTTCCTCCACGCCCGAGGCATGCGGGCCATAATGCCGGGCGAGTTCGCCAACCGCCTCGAAGATGCCGCCAAGGCGTTCCGACATGGCGAGGCCGGGCTCCACCGAGATCACGCCATGTGCAATATGGGCAAGCCGGGCGCCGGTCTGCTCGATCACGCCCCAGCCGGTATGGCGGAGGCCGGGATCAATTCCGAGAATACGAATCGTGGCTGTCATGCGCGCCATCCTATCAGCGGGATGGGTTAATGACACCTTGCGTTTTCTCTATTTGTTCACATGCGTTGCAGCGCAATCCTATTCTGTCTCGCGCGGCACCAGCACGGAGTCGATGACATGGACGATGCCATTGCCGCCCTCGACATCGGTTTCGAGAATGCTGGCCTGGTTGATCATCAACTGGCCGCCGCCCATGTCCCGCACCGACAGGTCGAGCCCGTTCAGGCTGGCCGTCGGCACGCCTTCTTCGGCGGGCGGCACATTGGAAGCCCGCACCTCGCCTTCGACAATATGGTATTCCAGCATCCGGACGAGCTTGTCGGTATTGTCGGGCTTCAGATAGTCTTCCAGCTGGCCCTCGGGCAGGGCATCGAAGGCGTCATTGGTCGGCGCGAAAATCGTGTACGGCCCGCCCGTGGCGAGCGTCTCGTCGAGGCCGGCCGCTTCAATCGCGCCATAAAGCGTGGAGAGGCGCGGGTCTGCCGCTACTGCGTCCAGCAGATTCGGGCCGGAGGCGACCATCTCTTCGCGGTCAATCGTGTCGGTAAAGGTCTCTTCCTCGTCCGGGGCAGGGGCGATGTCGACATCATCCGCATAGGGCTGGACCGGGTCCTGCGGTGCAGTCCGGGTCTCCGGGGCATCATCGGAACAGGCGGCCAGGAACAGGGCGGCCATAGCGGGAACAAGCAGGGAGCGTTTCATGAGCGGGGATCCTTTTCTCCGGCAGGCACTGCGCACTCAACGCGCGCCGCAGACTTTGGTTCAGCGGCGCGGATCAAAATTTCGGGGCCCCAATGCGCGCTGATTGGGCCGCGCACAAGCAAACGGCGGGCACATTTCATTGCCCGCCGTCCTCACTTCGGCGGCGCCCGATGCTCAGGGCGCCCAAATCACATGCGCGAGATTATTCCTCGCGGTCGTCTTCCGGTTCTTCCACGTCGACGGTTGGCACTTCGACCTCTTCTTCGACCATCACGACTTCAGGAACCAGCACGGTCTCGGTTTCGGTGCCAACTTCCACTTCGCCGGTGTCCACATCATATTCGGGGATCTTGCCGGCTTCGGCATCAATCGCGACATCCACATCCGGCATCTTGCCCGGTTCGGTCTGGTCCACATCGATCAGCGTTGTGGCGACCCAGACGGCCCCGACAATCGCAACGACCGCGACGACAATTCCTACGACTTTTCCTGTACTCATGAGTGTGGTTTTCCTTCTTGTTACGGTGCCGCAAAAGGCGCGGCTCGCGAAGATAACGGCGGTGTAATGGAATCGTTCCGACCGGCACTTGTTCCGGCACTTACCCCAACACGGGCGGCCGGAGCGGCGGGGCCGTCCGGTCAAAGGGGCTGAATGACGGGAAGGCAGCGGTCAGGGCGGCGCGCGGGCCGGGCTGAACGGGCTAGCCGGCGCGTTGCCGAACTGGTCCGGAAATGGTCCGTAAAGTGTCCATAAAGTGTACGAAGGGGTCCGGATGGGTCCGAACGGAACATCTAGGCCGCAGGGCAGGTCGCTTGCCAGCGACGGGCTCTGCCAGCGCGGCATGCGGGGCGGCGTGTAGGTGTAGGCATTGTCCGGCCTCGGCGCATCGCCGATATAGCGGATGAAGACATTGCCGTATTTATCGACCGAAACGAACACGCGCCGCCCCGTACGTTTGCGCCATGCCGTCAGCCGCGCAAGGTTCCACCAGAGCCAAGGCCAGCAGAAGGCCCAGACATGGGCAAAGAAGGGGCGATAGGCCGGGTCCATGTGAGGGAGTGTGGCATGGTGGGGCGGCCTGTCGGATATCTTGCCTCCGCCGTCCTCCCCGATGGCGAAGCCATCCGGGGACCCCTCTCCTGAATTCGCCACAGCCGCGCGCGGCGCTTTCTGCAGCACCTGCGCGCCTGACGGCACAGGACGCGCCCGCCGCGGCGTTCAGAGTTGGGCCCCCAGACCGCTATCGCGGTTCGGGGGTGACGCATGAGGAGAGCGCGGGGTTTATCCTGCCGGTTCGCAAGGGCTGCCTAGTTTCGGGGCGGATAGATGCCTTGCGTCACGATGCACTGCTTCAGCGCGAGCCAGGGTTGCATATTGTTGCCGGCGGCGGAGTCGCCGAGCGGGTTTGCCGCGCCATCATGCGCAAGCGCCGGGCCGGCAATGTCAGACTCCGTGCCGCCGCGCTGGCCTTGTCGGCGGTCGGTCAGGCCGGGCCCTTGGCCTGCGCCCACCACAACGCGTCCGCGCAGATCGGGCAGGGCAAACGTCGTGCGCCCGTCGCCGCCATAGAGTGTTCCGAGCAGGGAGAAGAGGGCGGTGTTCTCATTGATCGGCAGCAGGCGGCCATCGGCTTCCAGCGTGCCCCGTGGACAGAAATTGAAGCCCACCGTCATGATCTCGCCGAGATATGCGTCCGGGCCCGCATGGGCTGCAGGCGCAGCCCCCGCCATGAGTGCGCCTGTCAGGGCTGCCGTGAGTGCAAATTTCTGAATCATTGTGTGTCCCCCTCTATGGATGGCGGACAGTTTAGGCAGCTTTGGAAAAGCGGCAAGAGGGAAGCGCGTTGGGGCGGATCAGGGACCGTCGTGTCGCATGTCCGAAGATACCTGCGCAGGCAGGTATCCATCTCCTGTCATTGCCTCATATGCGCGGGGAAAGGCTCCGAGATGGGCTCCTGCGTCCGCGGAGGAGAGGATACTCGTAGGGCGGGTCATGACCCGCCAGACGGCAAGAGCGGATGGCGGGTTACGCTTCGCTAACCCGCCCTACCGGGTGGCCCTAATAATGCGGCGGGGGCCGGTCCATGGGGGCCGCGTCGCCGGGTGATCGCTCGCTGTCGGCGACGCGCTCGGCGAGGCGCGCAACCTGGCGCTCCAGCCGCTCGATCAGCTTCCATTGCGCCGTGATGGCGGCGTTCAAATCCTCAATCGTCTGGTCCTGATGGACCACACGCATTTCAAGCTCATCGAGGCGGGAGGTATCGGTCATGGCGGAGGGATTAGCGCTGCTGGCGGGGCGTGGCAATGGAGGGGAGGGGCTGGAGCGGGTCATGTCCCGCCAACTCTGCGCGTGAAATGGCGGGTTACGCTGACGCTAACCCGCCCCACAGCAATGCGGAGCATCGCATTGCTGTTATTGTATTGTTGTAGGACGCCTTGCTTGTTCCTGAATTATTGCTCTATTAGGAAAAATATGCTAAAGAACAAAACAGGAACTTTTGACTTTTTACTACGAATAACCCTAGTGAAAGGTCGTCGGAGGCGAATCGCATAATGATAATTTATCATCGCACTAGTTTGCTTAAATCTACCTCGCAAACTGTCGTAAACACAGTGAATTGCGTCGGCGTGATGGGCAAGGGGTTGGCTGCGGCCTTCAAGAAGCAGTATCCGGAGATGTTCGAGCGCTACAAGAACATCTGCGACCAGAAATTGCTCGACGTGGGGAAGCTTTGGCTTTGGAAAGGGCCAGATCAGTGGGTTTTAAATTTTCCCACCAAAAAGCACTGGCGGTCACCGTCCCAAATTGAATGGATCGAAGCGGGCCTACAAAAATTCGTAGACCACTACGAAAGGCAAGGGATCAAAGAAATTGCTTTTCCAAAACTGGGCTGCGGCAACGGCAATCTAGACTGGGACATTGTTCGCCCGTTGATGGAAAATTATCTCGATCCACTTCCCATAAACGTGTTTATTCATGACCATGAAGTGAATATGGGTCTACCCGAACACATTGAGGCGCTGATCGATAGCGGAATGTCGCGACCCGCTCCGACCACGTTTGATGAAGTATGGAGCACGCTCTTAAGTGTATCCGACATAGTCGGTGATCGAATGATAGATTTCGAAAGCAGGTGCCCGTTTCGTTTGAAGACAACCGATTCTGGGCTAATTTTGGATACTAAGGGATCAGCGGCGGTATTTACGCAGGAAGAGATATTTGAAGCATGGCGCATCCTTGCTAGCGGTATTCTTACAAAGCGAAAACTCGACGTGTCCGCGCCCGATCATGCAAGCAAGTTGATCTCGATCTTCAGCCTCATGCCCAGCGTGCGGCCGGTTCCAATTCAACTCATGAAAGCTGAGCATGCTGAAATTGCTGCCGAGGTGGTCTATCGCAATTCCCCTACGGAAACGCCCGCTAGCGACTCTCAGTTGAGCCTCTCATGGCACTAAGTGTTGCGGTAGCGGATACCCATATTTCAAGCTGGACGGATAAATTAGCTAAAAGCAGTTACCCGTTCACGGCTAAATGGCCCCGGCGTATATTCCGTCATGACCCGCTGGAGAATGTTGCAGAGATACTAAACAGTGGCGAGATCCTTTCTCGAAGCGCATCGACCGGCAGACGGATCATTGATGCTGCCGAAGAGGAAATTGTGAACTCAACAGACAGGGCCCATCAGAGAGTCCGCATGTATTTTCGCCCCAGAACTCCAACTCAGTATCATATGGAGGGGATTCGCAAAGTAGCAGAGCTATACGGCAATGCGCACGCTCCAACACTGGCGATGATGATATTTGATGCCAAGACATTGCTGACTAACGAGGGTGTCGAATTCTCGACTTGTAACATGCAGAGTCCATATGCACGCACAGGAAGTGATGATGAGTTCTTCGCTAGCCAGATGGACTTTAGCAAAATTTTTCATCACGGCCCGCATGACCGAGATGACACGATAACAAGGTGCCGATGCGCCGAGGTTCTTGTACCGTCACCTTTGAGTGTCGCGGGGACGCTGCAATACATTTACTGGCGCTCTCAGGCCGAGTTTGAGACATTGGTATACATGCTGACACCGGAAGCAGAGTCATATTGGCGACCTCGAATTCGAGTTTCTGACGATATGAAAGTATTTGAGAAACGATTCTCTTACGTAGAGAACGTTTCAATTAGCAACGAAGGCCTCTCCTTCCAACTGGCACCTCGGCGGGATGGTGCGAGTGTGGAAGTTCAAATTCGCGTCCGGAATACCGGTAGCGGCGAGCTAGTGATGTCCTTCGCAAATAAGGCAATGCAGCCAATTCCTCCCAGTCGACGCTGGATAATTAGACGCAAATTTGAGCCCGGCAATTACGCGATCGATATAGACGTCGAAGGGCATGCCGCTTACCGAACTGAGATACTTTACGAAGAACAGCCTTTCTAATCAGTCTTCACGTAGAGCTTCCGTCCCATCGCTTCGTACTCCGCGCTCTTCTCTTCCATGCCCTTGCGCGCTTCTGCGGCCTGCTTCTCCAGATCGGTGCGTTCGTTCTCGGACATGCCGGCGGCATACTCGCGCACTTCGGCGGTGATCTTCATGCTGCAGAACTTTGGCCCGCACATGGAGCAGAAATGGGCGACCTTGTGGGCGTCCTTGGGCAGGGTCTGGTCGTGGAAGTCGCGGGCGGTTTCGGGGTCCAGCGAGAGATTGAACTGGTCTTCCCAGCGGAATTCGAAGCGCGCGCGGGAGAGGGCATCGTCGCGGTATTGCGCGGCGGGGTGGCCCTTGGCGAGGTCAGCGGCATGGGCGGCGAGCTTGTAGGTGACGACGCCGACTTTTACGTCGTCCCGGTCCGGCAGGCCGAGATGTTCCTTGGGCGTCACATAGCAGAGCATGGCCGTGCCATACCAGCCGATCATCGCCGCGCCGATGCCGGAGGTGATGTGGTCATAGCCGGGCGCGATGTCCGTGGTGAGGGGCCCGAGCGTATAGAAGGGGGCCTCGCCGCATTCGCGCAGCTGTTTCTCCATGTTCACCTTGATCTTGTGCATCGGCACATGGCCGGGCCCTTCGATCATGACCTGGCAGCCCTTGTCCCAGGCCACTTTCGTCAGTTCCCCGAGCGTTTCCAGCTCCGCGAACTGGGCCGCGTCATTGGCGTCGGCGATGGCGCCGGGGCGCAGGCCGTCGCCCAATGAGAAGCTGACATCATAGGCGCGCATGATGTCGCAGATGTCTTCGAAGTGCGTGTAGAGGAAGCTCTCGGTATGATGGGCGAGCATCCATTTCGCCATGATCGAGCCACCGCGCGAGACGATGCCGCAGACCCGGTCGGCGGTGAGGTGGATATAGGCGAGGCGGACGCCCGCATGGATGGTGAAATAGTCGACGCCCTGTTCGCACTGTTCGATCAGCGTGTCGCGATAGACTTCCCAGGTCAGGTCCTCGGCGACGCCATCGACCTTTTCCAGCGCCTGGTAGATCGGCACGGTGCCGATCGGGACGGGGCTGTTGCGGATGATCCATTCGCGGGTGTTGTGGATGTTGCGGCCGGTGGACAGGTCCATGACATTGTCGGCGCCCCAGCGGATGGCCCAGACCATCTTGTCGATCTCTTCTTCCACGGAGGAGGTAACGGCGGAGTTGCCGATATTGGCATTGATCTTCACAAGGAAGTTGCGGCCGATGATCTGCGGCTCCAGCTCGGCATGGTTGATGTTTGACGGGATGATGGCGCGGCCGGCGGCGATTTCCTGACGCACGAATTCCGGCGTGATGAATTCCGGGATGTGCGCGCCGAAGCTTTCGCCCTGCGCGATCTGTTCTGCGGCGCCGTCCACGGCTTTTGCGCGGCCGATATTCTCGCGGGTGGCAACGTAGACCATTTCCTTGGTGATGATGCCGGCCTTGGCGAATTCGTATTGCGTGACAAGCGGCTTGCCTTCGGCGTTCAGCGGCGGGTCCATATCCATGCTGCAGGGGGAGGAAGCCAGGTCGGTTTTATCGAACCGGTCCATTCCCCGCAGGGGCTTGTGCGTCACCGGGAATTCGCGGGCGAGATACTTTCCCGCAGCGCCGCCATTGTCTTCGGGCTTCACATCGCGGCCTTCATACTCCTCGACGCCGCCGCGTTCGAGCACCCAGGCGCGCCGGTCGCGGGCGAGGCCCTTTTCGATGTCGATGGTGACGGACGGGTCAGTATAGGGGCCGGACGTATCATAGACCGGTACAGCAGGCTCATTGGCGGAGGGGTGGAGGTCGATCTCGCGATGCGGCACGGCAATGTCCGGCGCGTCGGCGGGATGGGAATAGACCTTGCGGCTGGCGGGCAGGGCGCCGGTGGTGACTTTGGGGGTCTCGAACTGGCTTTGGTCTGTGGGCTTGTTCATGGCGCATCCTCGCGAGCATTGAGGCCTGCACCAACGGAATAGAGAGGGAATCCGGGCCGCATGGGCCGCTATTTCATTCCGTCCCTACGCCGGCGCAAACCGGATCAGGTTCAAAGGGTGCTGGAGCGGTGTTCTTTCGAACGGTCAGCGCGGGCGGAAAACCGGTTCCCACTTTTCCTCGCTGACCTCAGCTCCATCTCAGCGCTTACCAGACGCGCCCCTCGGATAGGTCTTGCATAGCGTGAAAACAGGGGAGCTGCAAACCCGGCATGTGCGCCAGATTTCCCCAAGAGCCCGCCAGGCCCCGCGCGCCGACAGTGGCGCTGGAACATGGACTGCAGAAAGGAAAGATCGTGTCATACGCGCCCCTTGGCAGAGGCCTCGAACGGCGGGAAGCTGCAGGGACACCAAGGATGGAGTTCGATCATGCAGCTGTTGCGTTGCGCGTTGCGCCGACTTTCCCTGCCGGCCCTGATGGGTGTGATGGCGGCCTGCATGCATTCGGCGCCCATACCCGCTGTGGATACTGACCTGACAGTGGACATTCGCGAAGACCAGCAGCTGCGTACGGAGACTTTGTACGCCGATTATTTCCCGGCCAGAGCCGCTTCAGCCGGGCCGGGCATCTTGCTGCTGGGCGGGTCCGAGGGGGGGCTGGGCAGCGGTGCCAGGCGGGATGCCTTGGCGCTGCGGGATCATGGCTACAATGTGCTGCAAGTGTCGTTCTATCGCGCGCCCGGGCAATTGGAAAATCTGGAACGGGTCCCGCTTGAAACCTTTGATCATGCGCTGGCATGGCTTCAGGACAGGCAAGAGGTGGAGGCTGGCCATATCGGCATTTATGGCACGTCGAAGGGGGCCGAGGCCGCCCTGATCGTGGCGTCGCGCCATCCCGAGATTGCCGCGATCGTCGCGGCTGTCCCCTCAAGCGTGTCGTGGACCGGGATCAACTGGGCCTTTGACGGGCGGCCCGCAGAGCCTTCATGGTCCCTGAACGGAGAGCCCTATCCTGCCGTGCCTTACGGCGCGTGGGACCCGGAACTGGGGCTTTACTCCCTGTATGCCAATGGCCTCGCCGAGATGGACAAGACTTCCGCCGCCATCATTCCGGTGGAACAGACCGACGCGCCCATGTTGCTGATCTGCGGGGGCATGGACATGTTGTGGCCATCTTGCGAAATGTCGGAACAGATTCAGGCCCGGGCAAGCGCAAATTCCGACGTGACCCTCCTGGCCTATCCAGAGGCGGGTCATTTCGTTGCCGGTGTGCCCGCAGAAGAGCCTTCGGAGGCTGAAGACTCTGAATATGGCGGCACGACCCTGTCCAATTACGCCTCCCAGAAAGACAGCTGGCCGCAGATCCTCACCTTCCTGGACGAGACGCTCTAGGATTCTGGCGCACCATCTGCGGGGAGCAGGCCGAAGGGACTGATCGGTGCACCATTGCCGGGAAATGCAGTTGATTAAGCATTTCCCCGTTTCTGTTAACCTTATCTCGACGCTGATTTGCGACGGTTCCGGCAAACTGGAACACGGATTCGGAGACGTGCCTCATGGCCTTTACAGCGACATTTGGTTCTGCCGAGGAGAGCAAGGCAAAGCCAAAATACAAGAAGTTCAAGGTGGACCTATGGGCCACGGATCTGAACTTTACTGAAATCGGCATCATGAAACATACCCAGCATGAGGCCGCATCTGACCAGTTCACCAAGGACATGGAAATCCTCGGCCAGATCAAGGAAAACCGAGAGCGCACAGGTATCCTTGCCTATCGCAAGGAAGTCTGGAAAGCCGAAGAGGGGATGAAGCGCCGTCTCGTCTTGAAA
Source organism: uncultured Hyphomonadaceae bacterium (assembly GCA_913057945.1). Taxonomy (GTDB): domain Bacteria; phylum Pseudomonadota; class Alphaproteobacteria; order Caulobacterales; family Hyphomonadaceae; genus Hyphomonas. Next base: position 98,748 of record CAJXOF010000008.1, read on the forward strand.
CTCTTCTCTGAGACCATGAATTGGCGCGGCTCGGTGGAGCTGTTGATGGGGCGCTCCCTGCAACTGAGCATTGGGGCGAAAGGTACGCCGGTTCCGGCATATTCGGTAAATCTCAGTCGGCATGACCAGATCATCCAGCTCGAACGCTCGGCGCAGAAATGGCCGTTTTTCCCAGAGAAGTTTTCCTTCTTCATTGATACGAATGATGGCCCGCGTTTCTACCGGCTGCGGCGCAATGTTATAGGTATTGGCGCAGACTATACTCTCTATGATGATCGTGGACGGAACATTGGGAAGCTCGACCATCGGATCATCAATCTAGGCGGGACATGGAACGTAAAGGTCGAAGCCACGCAGACCTATGCGAAGCTAGAGACAGTATTGCAGATGTTTTGTGCGATGTTGAAATTCAACCGCGCGGCACGCCGACACGTGGCGAAGGAAGTCGAGCAGATTTATCGCGGCCGCTCCGTGCGCCAACTGGACCATCACGAGCGCGACCTTTACCACAATCCCCGCCGCCGGCGCTGACGATTCAGGCTGCGGACGCTGGGGCTTTCAACTCGATCCATAATTGTTCCGACTGGGCGAGCAGTTTGCCGTTCCGGGTGAACAGGGCCGTTGCAGCACCATGCTTGCGGCCATCATCAAACAGGGACCAGCCCGCGACGATGAGGTCGGCGCCGGGGGCCGGGCGCTCATGTATCTGCGCCGTGATCTGCGCCAGCACCATCGGTTTGTCCTGAAAGCCAACCGCAAACGCGCCTGGGCAGTCGAGCGCCGCCCAGAGGATTTCCGGCCGGACAAGGCCGTCCTCGCCTGCAAGGCTTTCATCTGGCGTCCAGACATCCGTCACGCCGTCATAGCCATCAGGTTTGCCGGTGAAGAGGCAGAGGCCGTCATCGATGCGTTCGGGCCCGCAGACATAGCAGTGCGGAAAGGCGTGGGTCTCCACAGGCGGGAAGCGGTCCGGGCCGGTCTGGGCGAGTTCATAGCTCGGCGCTTCCGGCGGCGGGGCGAGCGGCGCGGCCGGACGCGCGGTCATGACCAATTGGTCGCCGTGACGAATCTCGTATCCGTCGTCCTCCTCGACCATGTCCATCGGCGCGTCGAGGGGCGGCGGAGCCCGCAGCGAAACTTCTGCCGGGCCGTCGATCCGGCTTGCTGCGAGGCCGGCCGAAACGCCGCCATTTGCGGATCCGGGCGGGCCATTGAACTGGGCCGGAATGAGGATGGTGAGCGGGTTTGGCATGCATGTCTCCTGTTGGGCGGGCTTCGCCACAGGGGAGGGGGCAAGTCAATGCGACACGCCTGCGAAGGGCCTACTCGATCAGGCCGAGTTCACGCTGCTTCTTCTTGCTGAGGGCGCCGCCGATGAGGCGGAAGGATTCCGCGATGTAATCCTTGAGGTCATCATCGGAGAGCGTTTCGTCCGAGAAGCGCTGGATCCATTTCATGCCGCGCGAGGCGAGGTATGGCGCGCCCTGGCAGCCGGGCTGGTCCTTCAGGATGTGGAAGCTGATCGGGCGGACCTTGAACGTACAGGCAGCGAGGTGGTCCCCATCGGGTGTGCCCATGGCGAAGACCTTGCCGCCGATCTTCCAGACATGCGACCCGCCCCATTGGACGACATGGGTCGTCTGGCCAAGGCCGTCGCAATAGGTATTGTACTCTTCCAGCGTCACCGCGCCAGCGCCTGCTGCGTGCCGCTGTCCCAGCCGACCAGGATTTCAGCGCCCGTGTCGATGACCGGTCGCTTGATGAGGGTGGGATAGGATTTCAGGACGGCTTCCGCCTTCGGGCCAAGGGCGCCGGATTTCTCTTCGTCCGACAGGGTGCGCCATGTGGTGGAGCGGCGATTGACCAGCTTCTCGGCGCCGACTGCCTTCAGCCAGGCTGGAAGGAGCCGGTCAAGGTCCGCATCGTCGCGAATGTCGACGAAGGCGGTTTCGCGGTCAGAGGCTTCGAGGGCATTCAGCGCCTTCTTGCAGGAATCGCAATTCTTCAAGCCGTAAATCGTTACCGGGCCAGCCGACATATGGGTCTCCTAAAATGTTTGCCCGACAGGGCTAGATTGCGCCGATGGCGAACACAACCATTCCGAGGGCTACGGCAACAATGCCAAACCCTTTCAGGTGGTCATCATCTGGCATCATCCAATGGGCGATCGCCCAAAGCGGCTTCGGCCAGGCCACCAGCAGCAGGCCTTCGACCAGCACTCCGGCGACAAGAAGGGTTGCGAGGCTGTCGGCCACGCCCGAGAAACTGTTCTGAACCGACAAGGTTCCCCCGCCAGCGAAGATCATGGTCGCGCCGAACAGGAAGCCAAGCGCAGGGCTGGCCTCGAGCTCGTCGATCAGCCGAGCGATCCGGGCGGGGCCTGTCAGCAGGCCAATGCCGGACGCGATCCAGTACATGCCGAACAGCAGGAGAACAGTGTTTGCGACCATGGCGGGCTCCCTTGGAAACGCCTGTCACCATAGCACGCCGTACAGACATGGTCAGTCGGTATCGGAGGAGCGCGTCACGCCTACAATCGGGCCCATGTCCAGCCCCGCCTCATTGCGTCCGAGGTGGGGGGCATAGAGTTTTGACACATAGCCATCCAGGAACAGGGCGTTGGGCGTGTCCAATTCGTCGCGGAACAGCGTGGCGAAGCTGTGAAAGTTGACCGGCACATCGCTGATCGCGAAATAGAGCGTCTGACCGTCCTCGCTGACGCCGACGCCATTACGGCGTTTCCGGCTCGGGCCGTCTTCGTTGAAGGCGGGATGCAGCTCGCCCTCAATGACCAGCATCGGGCCGGATTGGGTCGCAAAGCGGACCTCCGGTGCGAGCGCTTCAAAGGCGAGGCTTTCCGTGACATGCGGTGCGCTTTCTGCATCGATCCAGAAGACCCCATTGGGCAGCAGGCCGAAATTTCCGGGACCTTCGCGCGTCACAAGGGACGCGACCTGTTGGCCGTTCTCGACATAGAGCCCGACCGGGCGGCGGTCGTCATGATACATGCCGGCATTCATCGCGAAGACGAGGTCACGGCCTTCGTCTGACAGATGCGCGGCCAGCCGGTCGAACTGGCCGAAGGGCGCGCCATCGGGATGGTTCAGCCAGAGCCGCGCCGGCTCGCCCGCGTCGAAGGCGCAGACTGTATAAGGCTGGCCAAGATGCATGACCGGCGCGCAGGGAGACCGGGTCTCCGCCCGCGCGCAGGCATGAATCAGAAGGGTGAAGGCGAAGAGAGTGAGAAGAAGGCGCATAGCGCCAGATTAGCGGGTGGCCGGGCCTCGCGCCACGGGCAAGTTCAATTTGCCATGTGGGTTTCCAGCATCGCGCCGACGAGGTTGGAATAATCATCGGTCCAGGGGCGCTGGTCGTCGGCCGTGACGGGTTGCCAGCGCGCGTCTTCGGCGAATGGAGACAGCGCTGTCTCCGACTTCGCAAACATCATCACATTGGTCGGCTGGACGCCTCGCGCGGCTTCTTCCAGCGTTGGCATATAGAATTGGTGGCGCATGACCGCCTGTTCGGCGGCGCCGATCCGGGCCAGGACCGGCACGAGGTCGATATGGCGGTTGGAAATGTGGAAGACCAGCACGCCATCATCGCTCAGTCGGGACAGGTAAAGCTGCATCGCTTCACGGGTCAGCAAATGAACCGGAATGGAATCGGAGGAAAACGCATCGAGCAGGAGGAGATCGTACTGTTTCTGCGCGGCGTGTCCGAGCGTGATGCGGGCGTCGCCCAGAATGATCGGCGCGTCCGGTGTGCAGCTGGACAGGAAGGTGAAATGGTCCGTATTCGTCGCCATGTCCACCACGATGGGGTCGATTTCGTAGTAAGTGAAACTCTGGCCCGGCTGGGCATGGCAGGCGACGCCGCCGGCTCCCAGGCCCACCACACCGATATGAGTCGCGCTGCCAGAGAGGCGCGTGAAGGCTTGGCCGATGGGCGTTGCGGCATTGTAGTAGGCGAGGGGTGTGGGCCGGTCGGTCTGGCTGCGGATCTGCGCGCCGTGGATCGTGTTGCCATGTTGCATGAGGGTCAGGTCCTGACCTTCGGGAGAGTAGACCTTCACCACGCCAAAGAAGCCGCGCCGGGTGACCGTGGTGCCATTCTCATGGGGGCGGGTGAGGGCGACATAGGCCCAGGTGAGCCCTATGGCCAGTATCACCACCGCGCCGAACAGCACCGTGCGCTTGTCGAATTTCAGAGTAACGCCGTTGCCGAGAAAACGCGGGCTGAGCAGGAGCGCTGCGCCGAGCAGGAGCGGGTATTCGTGGATGTCGTTGAAAATCTGCGGCGCAACCAGGGCGACAAAGGCGGAGCCGAGGACGCCGCCAAGTGACATGAGCAGGTAGAATTCTGTCAGCCCGCTGGCGGCAGGCCTGCGGGCCACCAGCACGCCGTGCAGGCAGAGCGCGGCCATGAACAGGGCGCCGATATGAACGACAAGCCCGATGAGGACAATTTGTGAATTGAAAATCGGGACGTTCAGCATGAGGAGCGCTGCGCCGACTGCGAACAGGAGGTATTTGTCGGCGACCGCTGGCGAGATCAGCGGTGTCTTGGCGAACACGATGATGAAAGTGGCGATATAAGCGATCAGCGGTGGGGCCCACAGGAAAGGCGCGGAGGCGATGTCGGTCGAGATGTGGGAGGTGGTTGCCAACAACAGACCGGACGGGATGGCTGACAGCAGGAGCCAGTATCCCTTTTCCTTCCAGCTGACGGAGACATGTGTTGGCGCTGGCAGGGCTGCATCTGTTGCAGGCTTGCGATGCTGGGCGATGACGATCAGGCCGCAAGTTACCAGGAGCAGGGCGACAAGTCCGTATCCGCCGCTCCACAGCAGGGACTGCGCACTGAGCGCCGAAAAAGGCTCCATCAGCAGGGGATAGGCAATCAGGCCAAACAGGGAGCCGGCGTTCGACGCTGAATAGAGATGGTAGGGGTCTTCGGCGTCATGACGGCCGGAGCGGGCGTACCAATGCTGGATCAGCGGTGCGGTCGCTGACAGGATTGCGAAAGGTGGCGCGATCGAGATGAGGAAGGTGCCGGTCAGCCAGAGGGCCGGATGTTCCGGGTCCGGCGCACCCAACAGGCCTGAAATGGACAGCGGCAGGGCGAGCGCGGCAAGGCAGAGCAGGGCGCCATGAATGCTGACCTGCAGGGGCAGGGACTTCAGACGGCCCAGCACGTGCGCATAGGCATAGCCGCCGAGCAGGGCGGTCTGGAAGCAGACGAGTGAGACGTTCCACACGGCGGGCGCGCCGCCCATGAGGGGCGTCGTCATCTTGGCGTACATGGGCTGGACAAGGAAAATCAGCGCCGCAGAGAAGAAGACGGTGGCGACCCATGGCCGGGCGCCCAGCCTCTGGATCAGGCCGGGTGTGATGCCATGCTGTTTCGCAGTTTCCGTAATCTGCATGGACACACGCCCTTATTATCTCATCTTCGGGACCAGCCTGCAGTGTGCGCGGTCGAAGTTAAACGCACGTCAGCGGTTCCAATGAATTGATTGATGGGTCCTGAGGTCTGGTTAAGCATTTGACAGCGGCCACAGACCCCCTTGGTGACTTTTCGATATAACGAACCTTGATTTTCGATATATCTAAAATATATTATATTTAGATATATCGAAAGGAAACCACATGGTGTATCGCAACAGAGACATGAAACACCGCCGCGGCGCAGGCCGGGGCGACGAAGATTATGACCAGATGTGCGGGAGACGACGCAGAATGAGACATGGACGCGGCGACGGACGGGGACAGGGGCATCGCGGCGGACGCCGACGGCCCCTGAACCATGGCGACCTTCGCCTGCTGATCCTTGAGCTGGTGTCAGATGAGGCGCGTCACGGCTATGATCTGATCCGTGAGATCGAGACCCGTACCGGCGGCGCCTATGTGCCGAGCCCCGGTGTGATCTATCCCGCGCTTGAAGCCTTGCTGGACCTTGGCTGGGTCGAAGCGGAAATGGATGGCCAGCGCCGCACATTCCGCCTGACACAGGAAGGACGCAAGGAGCGCGAAGCCTCTGCGGAGGTCATCGAAGGGATCGAGGCCCGTCTGGCAGATTTGCAGGAAAGCGAGCGGCCGGAAGACCCGCAAGATGTACGCGGGGCCATGCATCGGCTGCGCCATACAGTGCGGGATACTGTCCGGGCTGGATCGAATGATGAAGACACGCGCAAGGCGATCTCGGACATTCTGGCCGATGCCCAGAAACGGATTGCGGCCTTGAAAGGCGAATGATCGCCTGAAATCCTGATCGAAGGGAAAGGGGAGGCGATGTCTCCCCTTTTTATTCGGCGGGTGCGTCCAGCGCTTCGCGCCGTTTCTCGGCGGCAGATTTCTTGACGCTTTCGGAGCGCAATTGTCCGCAGGCGGCAAGGATGTCGCGGCCGCGCGGCGTGCGGATCGGAGAGGCGTAGCCCGCCTGATTCAGCACTTCAGCAAATTCCTCAATCGTATCCCAGTCGGAGCACTCATACGGGCTGCCCGGCCACGGGTTGAACGGGATGAGGTTGATCTTTGCTGGTACGCCCCTCAGCAGGCGGACGAGGTCGCGCGCCTCGGCAAGGCTGTCATTGACGCCTTTCAGCATGACATATTCGAACGTCACCCGGCGGGAATTGCCAATGCCGGGATAGGCCCGGATCGCCGCGAAGAGTTCCTTCAAATTGTATTTGCGATTGATGGGCACAAGTTCGTTGCGCAAATCGTCGTTCGTCGCGTGCAGGGAAATGGCGAGCATGGCGTTCGTGCGCTCACCGAGTTCTGCAATCTTCGGCGCAACACCGGCGGTGGAGACGGTGATCCGGCGGCGGCCAATCGCAATCCCGTCTCCGTCGCTGATCGTGTCGATTGCTTCAGCCACATTGTCGAGATTGTAGAGCGGTTCGCCCATGCCCATGAAGACGATATTGGTCAGGCGGCGGTCTTCCTCGTCACTCGGCCAGCCATCCAGCGCATCCCGTGCGGTCAGGACCTGAGCGACGATTTCCTGCGCGGTCAGGTTCCGGACGAGTTTCTGCGTCCCCGTATGACAGAAGGTGCAGTTCAGGGTGCAGCCGACCTGGCTGGAAACGCATAGGGCGCCCGCTTTGCCGACATCTGGAATGTAGACGCTTTCACCTTCAATGCCGGGGCCAAACCGAGACAACCATTTCTGAGTGCCGTCGCGAGATACCTGATGGTCTGCGATTTCAGGCCGGGTCAGGATGAATGTGTCGCTGAGCTGTTCGCGCAAATCCTTTGCAACGTCGGTCATGCCGCCGAATTCCTGCACGCCGAAATGATGAATCCAGCGGCGTAGCTGCTTGGCGCGCATGCCGGCTTTCTTGGGCTCCAGGCCGAGCGCTTCCATCTCCGCCTTCAGGGCAGGCAGGGACATGCCCGCCAGCGAACGGGGGGCAGGGGAAGCGGCGTCGGCGCGCCGGGTGAGGTCGAGTTCGGTTTTCATGATGGGCGCCTATAACATGCTGAAGCCGTTCAAGGAATTGCTCGCTGCAGGCCTTACATTACGGGGAGTTAATGAGCGCCGCCATTGTTTTGTCATCGAAGGAACGGAAAGACTGGCCCACGCGTTGATATGCGTGCCCAATACCGGGCTGTCCTTTCCAAAGGAGCTGATGATATGAAACGCCTTTCCTATGCGCTGCTTGCGCTTCCCTTGATTGCCCTCCCCGCCTGCGAAACCGGGCCCAGCCAACGGGTCCTGACTGGTGCAGGTGTAGGGGCCATCCTTGGCGCTGGCGCAGGTACCCTTGCGGGTGGCGACGATGGCCGCAACGCTGCAATCGGTGCAGCCGTGGGCGCAATTGCTGGCGCCACTGCGGGTGGCTATATGGACAAGCAGGAACGCCGCCTTCGTGAGCAGACCGCTGGGACCGGCATTGGCGTTGAGCGTCAGGGCGACCAGATCGCCCTCACCATGCCGTCGAATATCACCTTCTCGGTGAACAGCGCCACGATCCAGCCGAACTTCTACAGCGCGCTGAATGATGTGAGCGCAACACTGGTCGACTATCCATCGACGGCCGTTGATATCATTGGCCACGCCAGTTCTGATGGTCCGGATGATTACAACATGGACCTGTCCCGCCGCCGTGCTGAATCGGTTCGCTCCTACCTCGTAAACCAGGGTGTTACGCCGGTGCGTCTCGCGGCTGTTGGCATGGGTGAGACCCAGCCGATCGCGGACAATGCGACTGCCGAAGGCCGCTCAGCCAACCGCCGCGTGGAAATCATCCTGACGCCGATCACTGAAGAAAGCTACTAAGCTGTAATCGCAGACCTCATCGCTTCGATGGGGTCTGCATACCGTTTCTCCATGGCGGCGAGCAGGTGCTCGTTAGCTCTGGAGGGATGCCCAGCATCCACCGGCGGGGCTGGATCGTACTCGACAGCCAGCTGGATGCCCTCGGCGGCTTTCTGGCCGGAAATCTCTTTTACAATTTCAAAGGCGAAGTCGATACCGGCGGTGACCCCGCCGCCTGTATAGGTGTTCCCGTCGCGCACGCACCGTCCCTCGCTCGGGACTGCGCCGACCAGGGGCAGCAAATGGTGGTAGGCCCAGTGCGTGGTCGCTTTCTTGCCCTGAAGCAGACCCGCCGCTCCCAGTATGAAAGCGCCTGTGCAGACCGAGGTCACATAGGCTGCCGCCCTGCCGGCCTCTCGCACGAACGCCATCGTCTCCTCGTCACCGATTGCGTCGACCACGCCGAATCCGCCTGGCACGAGGATCATGTCGAGCGGGGGCGCCTCCGCGAATTTGCCCGTCGGGACGAGGCTCAGACCGCAATCGCTCGGAACAGGGTCCAGCGTCTTCGCGAGGATGTGCGACTTCGCACCCGGCATGCGATGCAGGATCTGGAGCGGACCGGTGAAATCGAGCTGCGTCACATTCGGAAACAGGACAAATCCGATGTTCATGACACGCTCCAGTTCTAACGGCAGATGGCGGAGGCCTTGTCGATAGCAGCTGCCGAGCCGCTTAGCGAGAAGTGATAGGCGACCTGCGTATTGCGCTGGGAGACGGCTTCCACACGCAATTCGGAGCCCTTTTTCAGGGCCGAGACAATACGCGAATCGTCGGAATCATCGGCGAAAGCTTCACGGCCGACCCCGAACATGGCCCAGGACGACCGGCCAACACTGGCTTTCGGCGCAAGATCCTCACGCAGATCGAAGCCAACTTTCAGGCTGGGTTGGTTGCGTGCCCGTCCCGATTTCCAATTGGTCACATAGAACCACACATCGCCATGATCGGCAGCGCGGGGCGCCTTGTCGGTCGCCTGTGTGGCCGCGTAGCAGATGGTTTCGCCATTGGCGGTGTCGGTGAAGACCGACCAATCCTTGTACCGGCCGATGGCTGTCGGGCTGGCAGACGCAGTGGGTATGGCAAGGGCCGCCACGATCGCCAGCATGGTCAGTGTTTTCCGGCTGAGTCTCAGTGTGTGCATCTTCTATACATTTCCCATTTGCGCGGAGCTTTCCCGGTATCATAGAGACAACAGGGTTAAGGCTAAACTACGGCATGTCAGCTCTCCTGGCCGATCACACTTGCTTGTTCGGTCCGATGGTTGCGTTCCATGCGGCGCGCCCCGATAGTGAAGGTTGGCGCAACTTGCGAGTTCTTGTGTGAACGACACTGTAACAACGACCATTTCGCCAAGCATGAGGGCGCATCATGCAGATTGCATGGCGCAGATCGCTGCGAAAAAGTGTCGGGATTCCTTTGCGGAAGTGTTCGATTTCTACGCCCCGCGTGTGAAGAGTTACATGCTGCGGTTGGGGGCAAACCAGATCGAAGCCGAAGATCTCGCCCAGGACGTCATGGTGACGGTCTGGCGAAAGGCCGGCATGTATGATCGCAAACAGGCCTCGGTCTCGACCTGGATTTTTCGCGTGGCACGCAACCGGCGCATCGACAAATTCCGCCAGACGGTCCGGCCGGACCTGGATGCGGACGAGCCCATGCTGCGCCCGCCGGACATTGAACAGCCTGAAGCCGCGTTTCATCGCGTCCAGATCGAGGAGACGGTGCGGGCCGAATTGGTGAAACTGCCACCGGAACAGCTCGAATTGTTACAGGCGGCATTTTATGAGGGCCTGTCGCATTCCGAGATCGCCACGAAATTCAACCTGCCGCTCGGCACCGTGAAGTCGCGCATCCGGTTGGCCTTTGGCCGGCTCCGCGGGCAACTGGACCCGGCAGACGGGACGCCTGACCATATTGAACGGGACATGCCATGATGCAGGATCCAACCACGTCATCCTTCAGCGAACTCTATTCAGCCTATGCGGCGGGTCGGCTCGACCCGGCCTTTGCCTTGCTGCTGGAGACACAGAGCATGCTTCGCACGGATGTGCGCGGCGCGCTGGCCGTCAGTGAGGCGATTTCGGGCAGCTTGCTGGAATCGGCTGACCCGGTTCAGATGTCAGCCGGGGCAGGGGCCCGCGCGCTGGACCTGATCAATGCGCTTGAGACTGAGGAGACTCCCGTCGTTCGCTCCCCCCCGCACGACAATGAGCTTGCGGACTTGCCCGCCCCCCTGCGCGATCCGGCCCTGGATGCGTTTGGCGCGAAGGGATGGCAGGGCACCGCGCCCGGTATTCGTCGGATGAAGCTCGATATGGGCAGCGACCTCGAGGTTGAACTCTACCGCATACAGCCGGGTGCCAAGGTGCCGCGCCACACGCATGGCGGCAAGGAATTCACGCTGGTCGTTTCAGGCGGGTTCTCGGATGAGACCGGCAGCTTTGGGCCTGGTGACCTTGCCGTGAAGGGACCGGACGATACGCATCAGCCGGTTGGGGATGCGGGCGAAGTCTGTTTCGCGCTGGCCGTGCGGGATGCGGGCCTGAAATTCACGGGCGTGATGGGCCTGATCCAGCGTGTGCTGGGCCAATGATCATTTTCGGTCACGGCCCGGAACATATGTGTCGGTGAGTCCATCCCCGCCCGTGCCGCCCGGCATGATGGGGCGTGGGGCATAGCCGCCCATGGACAGGTGCCGGTCATACATGACGAGCGCGCCGGCAAGGCTGACATTGATGCAGAACTTCGTCGGAATTTTCACGACATGGTCGCAGCGCGCGAGGATGTCTGGCGAGAGATCGCCTTTTTCCGGGCCGAGAATATAGGCCGCCTGCGGAGGATGCCGGAAGGTTGGCAGCATGACGGCGTCGTCAGTCAGTTCGATGCCGACCATCTGGCAGCCGCGTGGCAGCTGCATTTCGTCGACATTGTCCCATTGGTAGTAGGGGACCTGTCCCGCCGTCTTTGATGTGTCGGCCTGATAGGCGGCGCGCAGGCGATGTTCAGCGTTGATGGAGAAGACAAAGCTGGCCCCGAACGCATTGGCGGTGCGCATCAGCGCGCCAAGGTTCATGGGTTTCGAAATACGTTCAGAGCCGATGGCGAAATAGCCGCGCATATCAGAAGGCCTCCAGTCCGAACCTCAGGATCGCGAGCAAGCCGATCATCACGGGAAGCGTATAGACCGACACGCGCCGCGCGAGACGCAGGTGCCCGAGCTGGCTCGGATAGGTTTCGTTGAGGTGAGTCGCGATTTCCGTGTGTGAGACGCGGCGGCCTGCATCCGCGACCCCTTGGCAGTATTCGGTATCGGAGGGCAGGCCGCCGAACTTTTCTGTGAGGGCGCGGCGCAATGCGACCGAAATCATCCACCGCATTTGCAGCGCCAATAGCAGGATGAAAATGGTCAGACCCAGGAGGATAAAAAGGAGAATATCCATCAGCCAAATGTCCCTATTTCGAATCTGCCATTGGAATCTGCCATGGCCCGTTTCAGGCCGGACGAATTCCAGAGGGCGGAGATGTCGCCATTGGCGGACACCGCGATCATGCCGCCCTGGCCGCCCAGCATGCGGACATCATCCAGTGCGCCCTGGACGGCAGCCTCCAGCTGGGCACCGCCATAGCGGATGCGGGCAGACACATCTGCCGCAGCGGCGGCGCGGATGAAGTATTCTCCCAGTCCCGTACAGGAGACGGCGCAGCGCTCGTCTGCCCATGTGCCAGCGCCCACAAGGGGGGTGTCCCCGAGACGGCCCGGAGTCTTGCCGCGAATGCCGGCCGTCGACGTGGCTGCGGACAAGTCGCCATAAATATCAAGCGCAACCGCGCCGACCGTTCCGGTCGATGTGATCATGTCCTGACTCGTCATCTCTTCGACCGGGTCATAATATGCCTCCGGGTCTTCGATGATTTCCAGCCCGGAATTGGCGAGAAGTTTCCGGGCACCGTCGGCGATCAGCAGGACATTGGGCGTCTGTTCCATGACCGCGCGCGCGCAGGAGACCGGATTGCGGTATCCCTGCAGGGCCCCTACGGCGCCGGCCGTGCGGTTGCGGCCGTCCATGATGGCGGCGTCCAGCTCATAGGCGCCATCAAGGTTTGGCGCAGCGCCCTTGCCGGCAAGGTAAAGGCCGGATTCCTCGAGCCCCTGGACCATGATTTCGACCACGTCGAGCGCGGCTTCTCCATCCTGCAGGCGGTTGGCACCATTCTTCAGCAGGGTCGCCAAATGGGCTTCCTGCAGGGAATAGTCGTGTCCGGGGATTGGCCCGGCGCCACCATGCAGGGCCAGGGCCCATTTCTTTGCCATTTGAGTGCTACCTCTCCGCTACGTCAGGCTTGGACTTTTATCGGCCACACCGCTACCGTCTGCGAGCAGAAACAACAAGACGGGAAGGAAGTTGCAGGCATGAAAGCAGTGCTCTCCAAGGAAGTAGGCGGACCGGACACATTGGTGCTGGAAGAGGCGCCCATGCCGGAATGCGGCAAGGGCCAGGTCCTGATCGAAGTGAAGGCGTGCGGGGTGAATTTCCCAGATTCCCTGATCATCCAGGACATGTACCAGTTCAAGCCGCCGCGCCCATTCTCGCCCGGTGGCGAGATCGCCGGTTTCGTCAAGGAAGTCGGCGAAGGCGTATCGCATGTGAAGGCAGGTGACCGCGTGCTGGCGTCGATTGGCAATGGCGGCATGGCGGAATATGCCGTCGCGGCACAGCATGCCGTGATGCCTATTCCGGAAGGAATGCCGTTCGAAGAGGCGGCAGCCTTCATGATGACGTATGGCACCAGCTATTACGCGCTCAAGGACCGTGCTGATCCCAAGCCGGGCGAGAAGCTGCTCGTCCTCGGCGCCGCGGGCGGCGTTGGCATTGCAGCGGTCGAGCTTGGCAAGGCGATGGGACTGGAAGTGATCGCGGCCTGCTCTACGCAGGAAAAGGTGGATTTCTGTCTCTCGAAAGGGGCCGACAAGGGCCTCGTCTATGCGCGGGAGCTGGATCGGGACGGCCAGAAAGCCTTCTCAAACGATATCAAGGAAGTTTCAGGGGGCGGCGTCGACATCATTTATGATGGCGTGGGCGGCAATTACGCCGAACCGGCCGTGCGGGCGATGAACTGGGAAGGCCGTTTCCTCGTGATCGGATTCCCGGCCGGCATCCCGAAACTGCCGCTGAACCTCACTCTGCTGAAAAGCTGTGACATACGGGGCGTATTCTGGGGCGCGGCGGTTGCGCGGGACCCGAAAGCGCACCAGCAGAATGTGGCCGAGCTGTTCAAGCTGTACGGCGAGGGCAAGATCCGGCCCCACGTCTCCAACACCTATCCGCTCGAGAAATCAGCCGATGCGATTCAGGAGCTGATGGACCGGAAAGCGCAGGGCAAGGTTGTCGTCGTGATCTAGTCCCATTCCGGGACATCTGCTGATAGACTCTTATCGCGGCGGGAAATTCTGTGAGTGCGTTTGTGATGCTGAGGCATGCCAGGCAATCTTGCACAGACATTTCCCGCCGCCTCTACACTGAGCAATGCGGGGCAGCGCGGCGGCGTACTCTCCGCCACGCATGCGTGCTCGTGAACACTTCCTACAGTACGTTTGATGCCCCTGTCCGCGATGATCGGAAGGCGGGGCGCAATTGAAACTGCCACGGCATGGGCCGTCCCCTGCCAGAAGAAGTGGCAAAATGGCGCTCATCTTGGCGCTCAGCTTGTCGCGCCCTCATCGCCTTTGTTTCCGTTTCCCGTAAGTGCGCCGCCGGATCGCTCCGGCGAGTTTCAGCACACTGGATCGGCTGTTGTACCAATTACAGTCTGCCGCTGAACCGAACCCGTTCTCACGCATAAATCCGGCATGACTGACGACACTTCCAAAGACACCGCCGAACAACCATCACAGGATCGCGCGACCCAGCGTCTCCGCACTTTGCGACGGGGACGAATTGTCATGAACCGGCGTCACAGTTCAGTTGATGTGGTGGTGCGGGACCTGTCCGCGACCGGGGCAAAGCTGAAGCTTCAGGAGATATGGATGGTTCCGACCGAGTTCGAGCTGCAGCTTCTATCGCCGAGTGGAGCCGTCGAACTGGTCGTGCCGTGTCAGAGACGGTGGCAGACCGGTGTTCTGGTTGGCGCGCAATTCGTCCGCCCGACCGAATCCTGAATAGTCAGCTTGGCCAAGAAAAAACCCGCCGGAGCGATCCGGCGGGTTTTTCTGTTAGATTGCGTAAGCCGATTTAGGCAGACTTCTGGTCGCCATCGACTTCCTCGAAGTCGGCATCGACCACATCGTCGCCGTCGGCTGCAGCATCCGCCGCTGCGTCCGCAGTGGCCGCTTCATCCTGCTGGCTGGCATAGATCGCCTCACCGAGCTTCATGGCGGCCGTCATCAGGGCCTGATGCTTGGCCTGGATGTCAGCGATGTTGTCGCCTTCACGGGCTTCTTTCAGTTCGTCAGAGGCCGTCTTGATTTCGGCTTTCACCTCGTCAGACACCTTGTCGCCATGCTCTTCGACCTGTTTCTCGGTCTGATGCACCAGCGCTTCGGCCTGGTTCTTGGCTTCCACGAGTTCACGGCGGGCCTTGTCGGCGCCGGCATTGGCTTCGGCGTCGGCCATCATGTTCTTGATGTCGTCGTCCGTCAGGCCGCCATCCGCCTGGATGGTGATCTGCTGTTCCTTGCCGGTGGCCTTGTCCTTGGCGGACACGGACACAATGCCGTTGGCGTCGATGTCGAAGGTCACTTCGATCTGTGGAACCCCGCGCGGTGCTGGCGGGATGCCTTCGAGATTGAACTGGCCGAGCATCTTGTTGTCGACGGCCATCTCGCGCTCACCCTGGAAGACCTTGATGGTCACGGCAGGCTGGTTGTCGTCAGCCGTCGAGAAGACCTGGGACTTCTTAGTCGGGATTGTCGTGTTGCGGTCGATCAGGCGCGTGAACACACCGCCCAGCGTTTCGATGCCGAGCGACAGCGGGGTCACGTCAAGCAGGACCACGTCTTTCACGTCACCTTGCAGCACACCGCCCTGGATGGCGGCGCCAATGGCGACAACTTCATCCGGGTTCACGCCCTTGTGCGGCTCGCGGCCGAAGAATTTCTTCACCGCTTCTTGAACGGCCGGCATACGCGTCATACCGCCAACGAGCACGACTTCGTCGATGTCTGCAGGAGATTTGCCAGCATCTGCGAGGGCTTTCTTGCACGGTTCGATGGTGCGCTTGACGAGGTCTTCGACAAGGCTTTCGAACTTGGCGCGGGTCAGCTTGATGTTGAGGTGCTTCGGACCGGTTGCATCTGCCGTGATGAAGGGAAGGTTCACTTCATACTGGCTGGCAGAAGAGAGTTCTTTCTTGGCCTTCTCGGCTTCTTCCTTGAGGCGCTGGAGCGCAAGCTTGTCGGATTTCAGGTCGATGCCCTGATCCTTCTTGAACTCTTCTGCCAGGAAGTCGACGATCCGGAGGTCGAAGTCTTCACCACCGAGGAAGGTATCCCCATTGGTGGACAACACTTCAAACACACCGTCACCGATTTCCAGCAGGGAAACGTCGAACGTACCACCGCCGAGGTCGTAGACAGCAATCGTCTTGGACTGTTCGTCCTTGTCGAGGCCGTACGCGAGGGCGGCGGCGGTTGGCTCGTTGATGATCCGCAGGACTTCAAGGCCAGCAATCTTGCCGGCGTCTTTGGTTGCCTGACGCTGCGCATCGTTAAAGTAGGCCGGAACGGTGATGACCGCCTGGGTCACTTCGCTGCCGAGATAGGCTTCCGCCGTTTCCTTCATCTTGGTCAGGATAAAGGCAGACACTTCCTGTGGCGCATAATCCTTGTCACGGCCTTTCACCCAGGCATCGCCTGCGGGGCCTTTGACGATTTCGAACGGGGAAATCTCCTTGTCCTTCTGCGCGGTCGGATCGTCGAACTGACGGCCAATCAGACGTTTGATGGCGTAGAAGGTGAAATCCGGGTTGGTGACAGCCTGGCGCCGGGCCGGCATGCCGATCAGACGTTCGCCGCTTTCGGTAAAGGCGACAACGGACGGGGTTGTGCGCTGGCCTTCTGCGTTTTCGATGACCTTTGCCTGTCCGCCTTCCATGACGGCGACACAGGAGTTGGTGGTTCCAAGGTCAATACCAATGATTTTGCTCATGTTGCATCTCTCTTTTTATCAAGCCGCCACGGGCCATGTTCTGTTGCGGTCTGCTCAGCAGCCCCGGACAGCCAGTGGCTCTTTCCAAGGGTTCAAATGAGGTGGCGGTAACGGGTTTCATCCGTGCGCCGGTTCGACTTGCGATATGGGAAGGGTTTAGCGCGTCTCAAGGGGGTAGCAATACGTAGCTGTACAGGATTTTGGTGCTTAGCTGCGATAGATCGGCCCTATGGCAGCTTCCTTATCTATTTATTTGATAATGGTTCTCACTCGCACTATCTCTATGGGCGTGAAAGGAAATACCATGCCGCGCCAACTCATCAAGACAATGACCTATAGCCTGATGCATTTTACGGTCGCGATTGCCGTTGCGTTCGCCCTGACACGCAACTGGCATGCGGCGCTCGCCATCGGCCTGATCGAACCCGCTGTGCAGACATTGGCCTATACCTTTCATGAGCGGGTGTGGGAGCGTCTGCCGGGCCGTAGCCGCAGTGCGCTTGAGCCGACGAGCTGAATTGTTCCGCAACGGCTGGACGGGCGCGTCACCTGTTGGGCATAGTGGCGGAAAGCAGATGCCGGGGAGGCTCCATATGTTCCGTACACTTGTTCCAATCATCTCCATTTCGCTGTTTGCAGCCTGTACGTCGGAGCCAGTGGATCCGGCGGGAGGGCCTCTTTCGGTGGCCAGCATTGAACAGGCATGGGTCGCCGAAGGGTTTGGCAGTCCCGAAGGCGTCGCCGCAGCGCCCGGTGGTGGCTATTTCATCTCGAACGTCATGGGCGAGGGGGGGGACAAGGACGGCGATGGCTATATCGCTCATTTGTCGCAAGATGGCGTGATCACGGAGCGCTACTGGCACGCCAAGCTCGACGCCCCCAAAGGAATGGCCGTGCTGGATGGCGTGTTGTACGTCGCGGATATAGATAATGTCGTCATGGTCGGGGTCGACCGCGCGAAGCGCCTTGGCAAGGTGCGTATAGACGGTGCCAAATTCCTGAATGATGTCACGGACTGGGGCGACGCGATCTATGTATCGGATTCAGGCGATGCAGCGATCTACCGCATTTCAGACGGTGCGGCTGAGCTGTGGCTGCAGGATGAAAGGCTGGCGGGCGTAAATGGCCTGCTGGGCGACGGCGACCGCATGCTGGTCTCCACCATGACCACCGGCAGCTTGTTCAGCGTTACCACCGAAGGCGAACTGACAGAGATTGCCAGCGGCATGGAGAATGCCGACGGAATCGGCCTCGTGCCCGGGGGCGGATACCTTGTCTCCTCCTGGCCGGGCCAGATCCATTATGTTGGCGAGGATGGCGCGGTGACGACCCTGTTCGACGAAGAGATTTCCCAGAATGACCTCACCGTGATCGGCGACACAGTGATCGTACCCAATTGGGGGCAGAATACGGTGACTGTCTGGAAAGTCGGTCGTTGATCAGTTCGCGGCGCCTGCACTGACGGCGACCATGGCCGCACGCAGGGTGCGTTCGCCGATCTTCCAGCCGGGCTGGAAGCAGGAGGCGATGGTGCCGTTGGGCTGGTCGGACGGGATGTTCGCGACGGCCTGGTGCAGGTTAGGGTCGAATGTGTCGCCGGGCAGGGCGGCAATCACCGTGACGCCATGACGGGCGAGGGCGGTGTGAAGCTCCTTCTCCGTCATTTCGATGCCTTCGAACAGGTTCCGGCCCGCTTCTGACAGCGCGGCGCGATCGTCATCCGTCAAGGCTGCGAGGGCGCGGGAGAGGTTGTCCGATACGCTCAGCAGGTCGCCAGCAAATTTTTCGATGGCGTAGATGCGGGCATCAGCAACCTGACGCTCGGCGCGCTTGCGCGTGTTGTCGAGGTCAGCCAGCGTGCGTAGCAATTGCTCGCGCAGCTCTTCTTTCTCGATCTCCAGCTGCTGTACCGGGTCTAAGTCTGGAGCAGGCTCGTCTGCCGCTTTCGGCGCAGACTTCAGGAGATCGTCCGCCGCTGCTTTCAGGTCTGCCTTGGAGGCCGTGGAATCGATTTCAGCGGTTTCGCCGGGCTTGGTTTCGTCGCTCATCCATTTGTTTCCTTCTTGCGGCGCGTGGACAGGAGCTGCCCGACCACTTTCGCCGTATAATCCACCATGGGTATCACGCGGGCATAGTTTAGCCTTGTGGGGCCAATCACGCCAAGCGCGCCGATAACCTGTTTTCCGCCTCCCATATAGGGAGCTACAATCACACTTGAACCCGATAGCGGGAAAAGCTGGTTCTCCGCGCCAATGAAAAGACGAACGCCATCGGCTTCGCGTGTCGTATCGAGGATATCAAGCAGGCTTTGCTGGCGTTCAAGTTCGTTGAACAGCTGGCGCACCCGGTCAAGGTCTTCCGCGGCCTGTGCGTCTTCGAGCAAATTGGCACGGCCCCTCACGATCAGGGAGCGTCCCCGTCCGGGCGCATCGCCGCTCCATTGCGCGAGCCCTTGTTCGACGAGGGACGAGGCAGCCTGGTCCAGCGCGGCGCGATGCGAGCGCAATTCCAGACGGATGTCGCTGGCGACCTCCGACAGGGTCCGTCCGCGCACGCGGGTCGAGAGATAATTACCGGCCTCAATCAAGGTGGTGGCTGGCAGGCCCTCGGGCACTTCGACGATGCGGTTCTCGACATCGCCATCCTCGGTGACAATCACGCACAGCGCTTCGCGTCCGCCGAGCGGCACGAATTCGGCGTGCCTTACCACTGCGTCGCGGGTTGGGGAGGAGACGAGGCCCGCGCCCCCGGTCAGGCCGGAGAGGATGTTCGAGGCTTCGCCCATGACGGCTTCGATGTCGGTGCCTGCCGATTTCAGCCGGTCGTCGATTTCCATCCGGTCATCGCGGCTCGGCTCGCCGATTTCGAGGAAGCCGTCGACGAACAGGCGCAGGCCGGTATGGGTGGGCGCGCGTCCGGCAGAGATGTGGGGCGATTCCAGCAGGCCGAGATCGGTCAGGTCGGCCATCACATTGCGGATGGACGCAGGGGACAGGGCGATCCCGCTTTTCGACAGCGTGCGAGAGCCGACCGGTTCGCCCGTGGTCAGGTAGCCTTCGACAATCTCCCGGAAAATGTCGCGCGAGCGCTGGTCGAGGCGCTGCAACAGGGATTGTGTGTCGAGTGGTTGGATCATCCCTTATTGATTAGGCGCGCGCCGCCCCGCGTTCAACAGGTTTCACACCCCATGCTGAGTGCCGATCAGGAGAGACCTTCGATCTGGCCGCTGCTGTTCAGGTGCATGCCTTCGGCGGCGGGCTGGCGCGGCAGGCCCGGCATGGTGACAATGTCGCCGCAAATGCCGACGACGAAGCCAGCGCCCGCCGACAGGCGTACGTCGCGCAGATGGAGTACGTGATCCTCTGGGGCTCCGATCAGTTTTGCATCGCTTGAGAAACTGTAGGGCGTTTTTGCCATGCAGACCGGGAAATGACCAAAGCCTGCCTTTTCCCAGCGTTCGAGCTGGTTCCGGACTCTGGGGGCCGCTTCGACATGACTGGCGCGGTATATGCGCCTTGCGACCGTCTCGATCTTTTCGAACAGGGACATTTCCGAGGGATAGAGGGGCTCAAATCCTGCGGGTGTGTCGTTCGCGAGGCGGGTAACTGTGCGGGCGAGCTCCTCGGCGCCGTGGCCGCCCTCGGCCCAGTGCGTGCAGATGGACACGGGCACGTTCTGCTCGGCGCAGTAGGCTTCGATGGCTGCAATCTCTCCGGAGGTATCGGAAGTGAACCGGTTGATGGCGACCACGACCGGGACATTGAACTGTTTCACATTCTCGATGTGGCGGCCGAGATTGGCGAGACCTCTTTCCAGCGAATCATAGCTGACCATTCCGGCGTCTTCCTTGGACACGCCGCCATGCATCTTGAGCGCGCGGACGGTGGCGACGAGCACGGCTGCGCTGGGCGCCAGGCCCGCCTGTCGGCATTTGATGTTGAAGAATTTCTCCGCGCCAAGGTCCGCGCCGAAGCCGGCTTCGGTAATGACGAAATCTGCCATCTTGAGCGCGGCCTGTGTCGCGATGACCGAGCTGCAGCCATGCGCAATGTTGGCGAACGGGCCGCCATGGATCAGCGCCGGATTGCCTTCCAGGGTCTGGACGAGGTTTGGCAGCATGGCATCTTTCAGCAGGGCCATCATGGCGCCCACGGCGTTCATTTCCTTGGCCGTGACCGCCACGCGCCCGCGGCGATAGCCGATGACCATGCGTTCCAGCCGGTCCTGTAGGTCGTGGGCATCTTTGGCGAGGCAGAGGATGGCCATGATTTCCGAGGCGACGGTGATGTCGAACCCGGTTTCCATCGGTGTGCCATTCGGGCTGCCGCCAAGGCCGGTGACGACATTGCGGAGGTTGCGGTCATTCATGTCCATGACGCGCCGCCAGCTGATCCGTGTGGGATCGATGCCGCTCTCGCCGCCCCAGTGAACATGATTGTCGATCATGGCCGCCAGTAAATTGTGGGCGGACGTGATGGCGTGGAAGTCGCCCGTGAAATGAAGGTTGATGTCCTCCATCGGCACCACTTGCGCCTGGCCGCCTCCCGTCGCGCCGCCCTTCATTCCGAAGCAGGGACCAAGCGAGGGTTCCCGCAAGCAGAGCAGCGTCCGCTCGCCAATCCGGTTCATCGCATCGGTCAGGCCGATGCTCGTCGTTGTCTTGCCTTCCCCGGCGGGCGTGGGATTGACGGCGGTGACAAGGATCAACTTGCCATTGGGCTTTGACTTGATAGCCGCGAGATGAGCTGCGGCGATCTTCGCCTTGTCATGCCCATACGGGATGAGGTTGGCCGCATCGATTTCGAGTGCCTCGGCCAGTTCGTGAATGGGCCGCTTCTTCGCGTTCCGGGCAATCTCGATATCTGTCGGCATGTTTCCCCACCAGTAGTGAACCTCTTTCCCGGTGTAGACAGGCGCGCCAAAACCCGCAATCAGGCAGGGCAGCAAAGAGGATTTCAAGATGAGTACGCTTATCCGTCCGTCCGGACGCGCTTTTGACCAGCTCCGCGAGGTGACGCTGGAGACCAATGTGACCCGCTATGCCGAGGGATCGTGTCTCGCCAAGTTCGGGAATACGCATGTCCTGTGTACCGCCAGCTGGGAAAAGAGCGTGCCGCCCTGGCTGAAAGGGCAGGGCAAGGGCTGGGTTACGGCGGAATACGGCATGCTGCCCCGCGCGACGCATACACGCGGGCGCCGCGAAGCCGCCTCCGGCAAACAGTCCGGCCGCACGCAGGAAATCCAGCGTCTGATCGGGCGTTCCCTGCGGTCGGTCTGTGACCTGAGGGCGCTCGGCGAAAACCAGATCACGATCGATTGTGACGTGTTGCAGGCTGATGGCGGCACGCGCACGGCCTCGATCACCGGTGGTTTTGTGGCTCTGGCGATGGCGTGTCGCTATCTGCGCGCCGAAGGCGTCATCTCGGCGGACCCGATCGCCAAGCAGGCTGCGGCCATCTCGGTCGGCATCTATCAGGACAATCCGGTGCTGGATGTGGACTATCCGGAAGATTCACGCGGCGAAGCCGACATGAATGTTGTCATGAGTTCCGATGGCGGGTTCATCGAGGTTCAGGGCACCGGCGAAGAGCGCCCGATGACGCGCGTGGAACTGGATGAAATGCTACGCCTTGCCGAAAAGGGCTGCATGGAATTGTTCGAGACCCAGCGGGCCGCGCTGGGCTAGGAGCCCAGTTCGAACATGCCGAGTTGAAAGCTGCGGGCGATCCGGTTGGCGCGGTCCATGAAATAGTCGACCGTCTCGGGATTACTGGTCAGGTCTTCCAGAGTCAGCCGGAACAGAGCGAGCCAGATGTTGAAATGGGCGGGCGTAATGCCCGTCAGTTTCATGTGCGCCGGGAAAGGCTTGCCGGAATAGCGGCCGGTGTTCATCGCCACCGACGACCAGAAATCCTTCATTGTGGCGAGGTGGGGCGACCAATGGTCTCCGATTTCGCCCTCGAAGACGGGACCGAGCAGCGGATGGGCTCGCACGTGTGCATAGAAAGTCTCGACAAGGTCCGAGATGAAAGCCTCGTCAATGCCAAGACGGGCGGCATTTTCCTGAATCTCGCGGCGGCGGTCTTCTGCGGATCGAATACGAATGGTCATGCAGTGCCAGATGGCCGCCTGATCGGGCGGCGTCCATACGTGAAATCCGAAAGGCTGCGATTTGGCCTGGAGGCGCCTAGTTGCCGGAGTCCGGTTTCCCGTTCTGCCAGATCACGTCCCGGTCAAACAGGGGCACGGTCGACAGGCTCATCTTGGCCGAGCCGTCCACGATCTTGCGGCTGTAGGAGACGTACATCAGGCTGTCGGAATCTGCATCGTAGATGCGACGCACGGCGAGTTGCTTGAAAACGAGGCTCTGATTCTGGTCGAACACTTCCTCGCCCGACTTGTCGAGATCAATGCGGCCGATGCGGATCGGGCCGGACTGCAGGCAGGAGATCGAGGAATTGGACGGGTTTTCGAACCAGTTTCCCTTGCCGATCCGGTCCCAGACGCCGCGATCGAAATAGGAGAGATGACAGACAACGCCTTCAATCTTCGGATCCTGCAATTGCTTGATCTTGATCTCATTGCCGAGCCAGTCATTCTTGAATTCGCCGACTTCCTTGTCCCCGCCGCAGGCTGTGAGGGGAAGAATCAGGGCGAGCATTGCGCAGGCAATTTTGTGGGTCATGCAGCAGTTACGCCGGGCTGTCGCCCGCGTTCCCTGTCTGGTTCAGTAAGGATTGCGCTTGCTGGATAGCATGTCGCCGAGCGCCCGCACAGTCGCCGCGCCAATCTGCAGGGGAGTCGGCTTGCGGCGATGGGCGTGGCGGACGAGATGGCCGCAATTGGAGCCGAACAGATCATAATCCCGGCCTAGCTGGCGTCGGGCGCGGCCTTCCACGAGATGGCTGTCGAGCGAGCTATAGCGGCGATGCAGGCGAATGGTGCGGCCCGTGGCGAAGTCTTCCGGGCGCTGTTCGATCACGCCATCATGCAGACGGGAATTGCTGATAATGGTTCCGCGGGAGGTCACCAAGCCATAATGCGACAGGACTGCACCAAACCGGACTGAGACCACATCGCCCGGATCGAAGGGCAGGGGGCGCTGGCGGTCCATCTATTCGGCCGCAACCTGTTCATGGTCGGCGGAATCCTCGTCATCGAAGATGAGCAGGTCACCGGGCTGGCACTCCAGCTCGCGGCAGAGCGCTTCAAGCGTCGAGAACCGTACGGCCTTTGCCTTGCCGGTTTTCAGGATTGAGAGGTTGGCGAGCGTTACACCAACGCGTTCCGACAGCTCTGTCAGGGACATGCGGCGGTCAAGAAGCACTCGGTCGAGGGTCACGCGTATGGACATATCCTGTGCTCCTATATGGTCATTTTTTCTTCGTCGCGAAGGCGTGTGCCCTCCCGGAAGACTTGGGACAGGATGAAGAGCGCCGCAACCGACGCCCATGCGATAAGGTCGAAGGAGAGCTGTATTTTGGCTCCCTCGACGGACAGTCCAATTACCAGCGCGATGGCGTAACGCATCAATTGCGTCACCGCAATTGCGATGGCGATTCGCGTCAAGCGGACAGCATTATCCGGGACGAACGGGTCGCCGGCCGTGAGCGTCGCCAGGATCTTGCGCAGTTCCAGACAGACGAAAATGACTGCGGCGACGACCACGATGGCGCCCAGCAGGCCAGCGCTGAGTTCCTGAAGAGTGATGTCATGATCGTCGATCTTGACGGCGCCGATGCTGATCGGATTGCCGGACAGCATGGAAATCAATTCCACCCCGCCAGCGAGGATAACGATTGCGCCGATGAGGGCAGTCATCCACATGACAATCGTCACCAGCACGGTCATGATGGCAGCCATGGAATTTCCCGCGTTTGTACTCATGCGTCTCTATCTACCTTCCGGCCTTGTTGACTTGGACCCCGTTAACTTTATCGCTAAAGACGCAGGGCTTACCGAATAACGATATATACATTACTGACAAAAGCAAGAATAGGGCCATTACAGAATGGGTGAAATTAGCATGATTCGAAGGCTCTCGCCCGGGCGGCTGGTCGCAGCGACCCATAATAAGGGCAAGGTGTCGGAACTGAAGGATCTGTTCGAGCCGCTCGGCTTTGACGTTGTCTCGGCCATCGAGCTGGATCTGCCCGAACCGGAAGAGACCGAAGCGACCTTTGCCGGCAATGCCATCCTCAAGGCGCGGGCGGCGGCCGAGGCCACCGGTGCCCCGGCCCTCTCGGATGATTCTGGCCTGTCTGTTACAGCTTTGGGCGGCGCGCCCGGCATCTACTCAGCGCGCTGGGCAGGGGAGCCGCGCGATTTCGGCCGTGCCATGGAGAAGGTCCAGCGGGAGCTGGATGACATTGGCGCAACCGACCGGTCAGCCAAATTCGTCTGCGCGCTGGCCGTGGTCTGGCCGGATGGCCATGCCGAAGTCTTCGAGGGCGAAGTGCATGGCGAACTGACCTGGCCGCCGCGTGGCAATAAGGGGTTCGGGTATGATCCGGTTTTTGTCGCAAACGACGAATCCATGACCTTTGGAGAGATGGAGCCGACCCGGAAGCATGCAATGAGCCATCGCGCGAATGCTGTGGCCAAGCTGAAAGCGGCGCTGCTTTCATGAAGGGAGGTCTCACCCCTTTCGGTCCGGAATATGGATTTGGCATCTACGTCCATTGGCCGTACTGTGCGAAGATCTGCCCTTACTGTGACTTCAATGTGTATGCCGCCAAGGATCGGGACACTTCCCCTCTGCTCAGCGCAATCCGGAAGGATCTCGAAATCCACCGCCCGCGCATGCCGGAGCATGGCAAGGCCGACAGTCTCTATCTGGGGGGCGGGACGCCGTCCCTGTTGGCGCCGGAGGACATCGCGGGCCTCGTGACCGCGGCGGAGGACAGCTTTGGCCTGAAGCCGGACGCCGAGATCACCCTCGAAGCCAATCCGAACGACATCATGCGGATGGATTTGGAGGGGCTGAAAGCAGCTGGCGTCAACCGCCTGTCCATCGGCGTACAGTCTCTTCGGGACCACGCCTTGGCCTTCCTTGGGCGGGACCATGACAGCGAAATCGCGCGGTCGGCCATGACGCGCGCGATGAAAATGTTCCGGAACAGTTCAATCGACCTGATCTATGCCCGCCCCGGCCAGTCACATGATGAGTGGCAGGCCGAGCTGGAAGAAATTCTGGATTTCGGCGCGCCGCATATATCCCTGTACGAATTGACCATCGAGGAACGAACGGCGTTCGGCAAGGCGGCGGCCCGGGGCCAGATGACGCCGATGGAAGATGACGACCAGGCCGATCTGTACGAACTGACCCAGGATGTCCTGTCGTCTGCCGGCCTGCCTGCTTATGAAGTCTCCAATCATGCCGTGTCCGAGGCGTACCAGTCCCGGCATAACAAGACATACTGGAATGGCGGGGACTGGATCGGGGTTGGTCCCGGCGCGCACGGACGGCTCAGCGTGGGCGGCAACCGGTATGCGTCGGAAGCCGAGCGCCAGCCTGCTGCCTATATCGCGAATGTGCAGGCGCTGGCGTCGGGCTGGTCCGATGCCTCGAAGCTCTATCCAATCGACAATGCACGGGAATTGCTGGCGATGGGGTTGAGGCCGGCCAGCGGAATAGACCGGCGACGGATCGAATCCGTGGCCGGCCGCACCCTGTCACAGGCGAAGATTGATGTGTTCATCGCCGAAGGCTGGATGGTGCAGGATGGCGCGCAGATCGCTCTTACCGCGAAAGGCCGGCTGCTGGCTGACGCTCTGACGGCGGAACTGTCACCCTGACACCGGGGCAGGGGGAAAGCGACCCATCCGCTCCTCCCAATGGCGCCGGCAAAGGGACAGATACGTCGCCTTCGCGATACTGACCTGCTCGCCTTCAGTCAGGGCTTCACCGTCTGGGCCAAGCCTTACCACCATCGTGGCCTTGCGACCGCATTCGCAGATCGTCCGGATTTCGCGCAAGGAGTCGGCGATGGCCAGCAAGGCTGCCGAGCCTTGGAACAATTCGCCCCGGAAATCGGTCCGCAGGCCATAGGCCAGCACCGGCACGTTCAGGTGATCTGCGATGCGGGCCAGTTGCCAGGCTTGTTCGTTGGTCAGGAATTGGGCTTCATCCACGAATACGGCGCTGAGCTTGTGGTTGCTGACCGCGTCGCTGACGAGGGCGTGCAAATCTGTCTTCTCCGTATAGAGAATGGCATCGGCGCCAATCCCGATCCGGGAAGAGATGTGCCCGTCCCCATCATTCTTGTAGAGGGCAGAGGTCAGCAACAGAACCTCCATCCCCCGCTCGCGGTAATTGTAGGCCGCTTGCAGCAGGATCGTCGATTTGCCCGCATTCATGGCGGCATAGGAAAAATAGAGCTTGGCCACAGGATCTATTCCAGAGGCTTCGCAACACCTTCCCGGCGCGGGTCGGCGCCGCCTTCGAGGCCGTTTTCTCGCACAATAATAACGTGCAGGCCGGAATTCTCGCCCTCTCGTTCTTCCACATCATAGCCCATTTCGCGCAAGGCGTCGGCAGCTTCCATGCCGCCCGGCACGTCGATCTCGACACCGACAGTGTCGCCGCGTGCAATGATATTTGGCAAATTGATCGCTTCCTGAGCCGTCTTGCCCCATTCCAGCACCCCGACCAGAGTCTTCGAGACATAGGCCACGATGGAATTGCCGCCCGGCGAACCGGTGACCATGAACAGGTCTCCGTCAGGATCGAAAACGATGGTGGGCGACATCGAGCTGCGAGGGCGTTTCAGCGGGCCGGGCGCATTGGCTACTGGCTTGGTGCCCTTGGTGGGTTCGCGCGAAAAGTCCGTCAGCTCATTGTTCAGCATGAACCCGTGCACCATGAGGGAGGTGCCGAAGGCGGCTTCGACTGTCGCGGTCATGGAGACCGCGTTGCCCTCTGCATCCACGATCGAGATATGCGTTGTGCCCGGCGCATGCTCGGTGGCGTCCTCACCCCAGAGCGGGCGGATTGGGTCGCGGCCAAGCGCAACACCCGGATCGCCGGGAAAGCTTGCGGCATCAGGGGCAAAGGCTTCTTTTGCGCGAACGCGCAGGTAGGCCGGATTGATCAGATCCTTTGACGGCACCGGCACAAAGTCGGCGTCGGCGACATAATGGTCCCGGTCGGCATAGGTGAGGCGCTGCGCGTCGACAAAGGCCTTCAGGTAGCCCTCTTCGGTCATTTCGGCCTCGGTCGTTGGCTCCAACAGGTCGTACAGCCCCATGATCATGTTCTGAGTCACGCCGCCGGAAGAGGGGGGCGGGGCGGAACAGATGCGGTAGCTATCCGCCCGATCACCGCACAGGGCAGGACGGATTTTCACCGAATAGGCGGAGAGATCCTCAAGGCTCATATTGCCGGGCGTCGCGTCACTATTGACGGCATCGACAATCGCTTGCGCGATTTCGCCTTCATAAAAGGCGGAAGGCCCTTCAGCCGCGATGGCTTTCAGCGTGGCCGCATAATCCGGATTGGTCCGGTTGAAGCCTACGGGAAGCGGTTCGCCGCCCGGATAAAAATACTCAGAAGACACGGCCAGATCGTCCAGCCGCACCGCACCGCGCAGGCGCGGATTTGCCAGAAGCTCAGCGAGACGCGGTGAGACTTCGAACCCGTCTTCGGCCAGCTTGATGGCTGGCTGGAACAGGGTTTCCCAATCGAGTTTGCCCGCCGCCTCGTGCGACGTCTTGTAAAGGGCAATCTGGCCGGGCACGCCGACGGCCTTGCCGGACTGCCAGGCTTCGAGGAAGCCCAGCGGCTTGCCATCCTTCATGAAATGGTCCGGTGTGGTAGAGGCGGGCGCAACTTCCCGACCATCGAAGACCATGATCTCATCGCTGGCATGGTCATAATAGACCATGAAGGCCCCGCCGCCGAGGCCGGAGCTTTGCGGCTCGACAAGGCCAAGTACGGAATGCACCGCGATGGCCGCATCAATCGCGGATCCGCCCTGGCGCAACATTTCGAGACCGGCCTCGACGGCCCGTGGGTCTGCTGCGGCAACCATGGCACCTTTGGTCCAGGCCTCCTGGGTTGGCTGGGCGACCTCGGTCACACCTTCTTCGACCGATCCGGCCTGCTCGGCGGCTTCGGCCGCTCGTCTTGCCTCTTCGGTCGCATTGAACTGACCATCGCCGCCCGGCGCGCAGGCGGTGAGTCCAATACAGGTGAGGAGAATCGGCAAACGTCTCATAAGGTGCCCCTTCAGCTTGGCGTGTGTTGCGGCAGACCTTATGAAACATCCCTCATGAGGGAAAGGTAGGGCGACAGCTTATGGCGAAACCAGGCGCAAGAAACACCATTACCGACGTGCCGGGCATAAAGGTTGGGCAGGCAGAGGATGCCAGCGTCCGCACAGGCGTCAGCGTCATCGTGCCGGACGCGCCAGCGATTGCGGCTGTTGCTGTCTCCGGTGGTGGACCGGGTACGCGCGAAACGGACCTTCTGTCTGCCGGCATGCTGGTCGATGGCATCGATGCCGTTTGCCTGTCAGGCGGTAGCGCCTTTGGCCTGGCGGCTGCCGACGGTGTTGCGTCCGGGCTGAAACAGGAAGGCCGAGGCTTCGCGCTCGTCCCCCTGACAAGTGTGCCGCGGACGCCCATTGTGCCCGCGGCAATCCTCTACGACCTTGCCAATGGCGGCGACAAATCCTGGGGCGACGTCTCTCCCTATGCGGCGCTTGGTCTCACTGCTTATCGCGCCCGTGGAACGGATGTGCCGCTTGGCCAGGCGGGCGCGGGCTATGGCGCGCGAGCTGGGGCACTTGCTGGTGGGACGGGATCTGCCAGTATCGTGACGCATGACGGCATCACGGTTGGGGCGCTCGCGGGTGTGAACTGTTTCGGGTCCGCTTTCATGCCCGGCACAGACGCTTTCTGGGCTTGGCCCTTTGAGGTCGATGGCGAATTCGGCGGTAAGCGCCCACCCGAAGACTATGCCGCCGACGCCGAGGATTGGGGGGCCGCCAAGGCCAATCCAGCACTTGGCCAGAACACGACGATTGCCTGCATTGCCACCGACGTCATCCTGACGGCCAGTGAGGCCAAGCGGGTCGCGCAGATGGCCTTGTCCGGCTTCTCCCGCGCCATCCGGCCTGTTTTCGCACCCTTCGACGGTGACGCACTTTTCGTGATGTCGTCGGGCCGGATTGCCTCGCAGGAGAAGCGTGCCATACTTGTCGCGAGGATCGGAGAATTGGCAGCCTCCACGCTTTCCCGGGCAATCGCGCGGGGCGTGTTTGAAGCCAATCGCTGACGGGGGACGACATGGGGCAGGGGTGGAAAATTGGGTTCGGTGCGGGGCTGTTGGCGCTTGCCACGGCCTGTGTCGTCGGCGGCGAAGATGCAGACCCGGCGGATTGGCCGGGCATGGCCTCGCTACAGGCGTTGCAAGGCCGGTCGGTCTATCACGAGTGTGGCGCCACGATGATTTCCCCGGAATGGGCCATCACGGCCGGACATTGCGTTGAAGGCATTCGCGTCGAGAGCAATGGGCGCGCCGTACAGTATTTCCCCGATGCGACGGGGCGGACGATGGAGCGGTTCGGCCCTGTGGGGCTCGCCATCGGGCGCGGCTCCCTGATGGATGTGCCCTCAAGTGCCTTGTTCCCGGTGTCCGAGATTGTCGTGCACCCGGACTATGATTCCGGCAATCCTGAGCGGGGACATGATCTCGCGCTGTTACGGATCGAGGGGCGCTGGGATGGGGAGGTCGCGCCACTTGAGGGGCTGACGGCGGGGGCGGTCGACACGACCGGATCTTATGCCGACACGCTGGTAGCCGGATATGGCAAAATCGGCGAGACCGCGCAGAGCGAAGACGGGACGAGCCGTACCGGACGCCACGTGACTGCGCCGAGCCTGATCCTGCAAGAGGGATATGTGCCGTTGGTGGACGTGGAAAGCTGCCAGAAACAGACTGCTGCCCGCATCGCCGACTACGGCCTTGAGGACGATCTTGCCGGGGTGGCGGTCGATCCGGCGACGCAAATTTGTGCTGGCGCGGGCGGCGTGGATTCCTGCCAGGGGGACAGCGGCGGCCCTCTCATGCTGCGCAATTATGAGGACGGCCCTGTCCAGATCGGTGTGGTTAGCTGGGGGCTGGGATGTGCCCGTCCGGACAGCCCGGGAATCTATATGCGCGTCAGTGCTTATTCAGGCTGGATCAGCACGGTCACAGGCATTGCGCCGGCCGCTGGAGAGGCCACTGCAGAGGAATGACACTTCCGTGGCAAACAGGCTTGCATCCCCCGATTCCTCACTGTATGTGTCCGCCTTCATCAAGGCAGGCACCCGTAGCTCAGCTGGATAGAGCACCAGACTACGAATCTGGGGGTCGGGCGTTCGAATCGCTCCGGGTGTGCCATCTCTTCCCTTGATATGTCCCGAAAACAGACCTGATCCGCGCCCACAAAGCGCTTAGCGTATCATGCCCTGACCGGCCTAGAATCCGGCGGCGTCGCTTTCATTCATGCTGCGATATTCGTCCCGCATGCCGATATAGAGACTAAGGCAACAGGTCAGCAGGATCAGCGTGAAGGGCAGGGCGGCGGTGATCGTGCCCGCTTGCAGCGACTGCAGCACATCCGTGCCGCCACCATAAAGCAGGGCCGAAGCCGTCAGGCCGATCAGGCAGGCCCAGAAGACACGCTGGCGGCGGGGAGAGTCGGTCTTTCCGCCGCTGGTGATCGTGTCGACGACCAGTGCGCCGGAATCGGCCGAGGTCACGATGAACACAACCAGCAGAAGAATGGCCGCCGTGGACGTGATGGCGGAAAACGGCAGATCAGCGAGCATCTGGAACAGGACGAGTGAGGCGCTGCTCATGCCCTCGCCGAGTTCGCCTTCACCGGTCTTGAACTGGGCGATCGCCGTTTTGCCGAACGCCGTGAACCAGATGATGCCGATGGTAACGGGGGCAAACAGGACGACCGCGAAATACTCCCGGACTGTCCGGCCCTTCGAGATGCGCGCAATGAACATGCCAACGAAAGGCGACCAGGAAATCCACCAGGCCCAGTAGAAGATGGTCCAGTCATGGAACCAGGCGATGTCGGTTCGGCGCACCCAATTGGTCAGCGCCGGTGTGTCGGTCATGTAGGCGAGCAGGTTTTCGCCCATCCCGGTAAAGATCAGGATGGTCGGGCCGGCAATGATCACGAACAGCAAGAGGGCGAAGGCGATGCCCATATTGATGTTGCTGAGCAATTTCACGCCGCCATCCAGGCCGCGCAGCACGGACAGGACCGCCAGTCCGGTCATCACGGCGATCAGCAGGATCTGGATGCCCACATTCGGTTCGAACCCGAGCAGGTAGGCAAGGCCGCTGGTGGCCTGTGTCGCCCCGATTCCAATGGTTGTGGCGAGCCCGAAAACCGTCGAGACGACGGCGAACAGGTCGATGATGTGTCCCGGCCAGCCCCAGACGCGTTCTCCCAGAAGGGGATAGAAGGCCGACCGGATGCTGAGCGGCAGGCCTTTATTGTGGGCGAAGAAGCCCAGCGCGAGACCCACAATGGCATAGATGGCCCAAGGCGCGAGGCCCCAATGGAAGATGGTCGCGCTATAGGCGAGACGTTCTGCTTCGGCCGAAAGCGGTTCGGCATCCAGCGGCATACCGTACCAGTCTGTATAATAGGCGAGTGGCTCAGCCGCGCCATAGAACATGAATCCCACGCCCACGCCGGCGGCGAACAGCATGGCCACCCAGGACATGATGGTAAAATCCGGTGTCGCCGCCGGGCCGCCCAGCCGGATCTTGCCGAGCGGGCTGATGGTGAGTGCGATGCAGAAGAAGAAGACGAGGACAGCTGTCACCGCGAAGAGCCAGTCCGCGCTTTGCAATGTCCATGTGCGGGCGGCGGTCAGGTATTCAGAAGAAATGTGCGGAAACAGGAGGCTGATGCCTGAAAAGACAATAATCAGGCCCGCGCTCAGGAAAAAGACCGGATTGTGGATGTTGAGCCCGGCGACTTCAATGTTGTCCTGTCCGATTTCGTAGTCGGTTTCGTATACGAAAAGAGCCTCTTCATCCTCGGCGGCGAGGGCGGAAGGCGTGTCGGAAGTATCTGTGTCCATGCCGGGCTTCTGCCGCAAATCCGTCGATTATCAAAGCATTGATCTGAGAAAACCTGCGCCTCAGGAGCAAGAAGTGCGCTCTTGATGCAACACATTCCACGAGTTTGACGCGCGTGACAGTTCAATGACCGGGCAAAACCTTTCTATGATCGAAATAACCTAGTAGGCCGGACGCATCGAGCAGCCATTTGTTCCGTGCTGCGCCACCATTCCTGGCGCGCCATGGCTGGAGACGACCCAAAGGGAAGACCTATGAACAAACTCAAATACGGAGCCTCGCTGATCGCGATGGCCGGACTCATTGCGCCGCTTGCTCTGGCGCAGGACGCTCCGGCGGAGCCGGCAAGCGCAAAACGCCTTCAGACGGTGACCATCACCGCGACCAAACGGACGGAAAGCGCGCAGGACGTGCCGGTTGCTGTTACGGCGCTTGGCGAACAGCAGCTCCGCGAACTCGGCGTGAAGAATTTCTCCGATTATCTGGTCCAGCTGCCGGGGGTCACGGCAGGCGGATCCGGCCCCGGCCAGAACACGATCTACATTCGCGGCCTCGCCTCGACGACGCCAAACCTGACGGTTGCCGGCGTGGCCGGTCTCGCGCCGAATGTCAGCTTCTATCTCGACGAACAGCCGCTGGCCCAGCCTGGCCGGAATTTGGATGTCTATGCCGCTGATATCGAGCGTGTCGAAGTCCTGTCCGGGCCGCAAGGCACGCTGTTCGGCTCCAGCTCGCAGGCGGGTACGGTCCGCATGATCACGAACAAGCCGTCCTTCAGCGGTTTTGACGCAGGCTTCAGCGCGTCGACATCGTTCACCGATGGCGGCGAGATGAGCAACAGCGTCGAGGCGATGATCAACGTTCCGGTCAATGACAAGCTGGCCCTGCGCGGCGTCGTCTATAATGACACACAGGGCGGCTATATCGACAATGTCGGGGGCACCCTGTCGGTTCGGGATTCTGCCCGTTTCCGTTCTGAAGGCACCGTTCGTGCGAATGGCGTTCCAGTCAGCGCGCAGCGCGAGGGTTTCCAGGCGGGCGCGGACCTGTCCGGCGTAAACTTTGTCGACGCCAACAACAGTAACATGGTCGAAAATGACATCAATGATGTCACCTATCAGGGCTTCCGCCTGAGCGGCATGTACCAGATCAATGAAGACTGGGACCTGCTGATTACGCATGCCCAGCAGCAGATCGAATCCGATGGTGTCTTCGCCGCCGATCCGGAGCTGGATGATTACGACATTGTCCGCTTCACGCCGGAGAACATCGAAGACAAGTTCCACAACACGTCCTGGACGCTGGAAGGTCGCATCGGTGCGCTCGAAGCGCTCTATACCGGTGCGTATACGGACCGCACAACGGACCAGGCGGTCGACTATTCCGACTATCTTTTCGTCGGTCAGTACCTGCCATACTATATCTGCGATTACTCGGTTACCTATCCGGCCGGTGCACCGACCGGCAATTGCTACGCGCCGAACCTGTCCGTGAATTCGCACAGTGAGACGAAAGTGCAGACGCATGAGCTGCGCTTTAATACGCCGAGCGAGAATCGCTGGCGCGCCACCTTCGGCGCCTTCTACAGCGATCTGGAACTGGCTGAGCGTAACGACTTCGTCTATCCGGGCTCAACGCAGGTGGCCTATACGGATGGCACCATCGGTTTTGCTCCGAACTATCCCCTGACAAATGTGGATGCGGTCGGTCAGATCGGAAGCGTGTATCCTGGGTACTACAGCGAAGCAGGCCCATTCCCGGAAGGGGTGATCTTTCGCAATGATATCCTTCGGACCGATCAGCAGATGGGCCTCTTCGGGGAAACGACGTTCGACATTTCCGACCAGTTCGCGCTTACGGTTGGCGCGCGCTATTATGATGTCGAAGTCGATCTGGAAGGCAGCGCCAACTCGTCCTTCTACAATCTGTTCACGGAAAGCGACCAGCAGGTCTTCGGAACGAACATTTCGTTCATCTATGGCCCGGACGGTCCTGCAGAAGCGCCGGACAAGGCCTCGACCGACGGCATGATCTACAAGATGACCGGGGAATGGACGCCAACCGATGACGTCATGTTCTACGCCACGTATTCCGAAGGTTTCCGTGCCGGCCTGCTGAACCGTCCAGGCGGTGCATCCGGTCCAGGCAGCTACACGGTGCCGTATGCGGTCGATACGGACGAAGTGAAGAATTACGAGCTCGGCTGGAAAACCGAACTGTTCGACAATTCGCTGCGCTTCAACGGATCGGCCTTCTTCGTCGACATCGAAGGTCTGCAGACCACGATCTTCGACCCGTCGATCGTGAACCTGTTCTTCTCCGACAATGCGGCCAATGCCGAGATCCAGGGCCTCGAAGGCGATTTCACCTGGGCACCGGCATCGGTTGATGGCCTGACCATTGCGGGCGCGTTCTCGTTGCTGGATACCGAAATCACCGAAGTGCTCGTCCCGACAGATGATGTCGTGGAAGGCTCCGATCTAGCCTTCGCGCCGG
Organism: uncultured Hyphomonadaceae bacterium; assembly: GCA_913057945.1. Classification (GTDB taxonomy): domain Bacteria; phylum Pseudomonadota; class Alphaproteobacteria; order Caulobacterales; family Hyphomonadaceae; genus Hyphomonas. The sequence goes on from CAJXOF010000008.1 coordinate 133,815, forward strand.
CCTATCAGGGCAATCTGCGGGTTCGGTATGAATGGGACCTCGAGCAGGAAGTGGCTGGCCAGCGCCTCACCGCGCATGTCATGCCGCAGATCGTGTTTTCTGACGACTCCGTCAGCGATGTCATCGAGATCAACAAGATGGACCTTGATGGCTATGTCACCCTGGGCGGCTCTATGGGCGTCACGGGCGACAATTGGGGCGCGGAGATCTTCGCCTCGAACCTGACGAACGAATATGCCGAGCTTAGCGGCAGCTTCGTCTATGACCGCGAACGCATCACGCCGATGCGCCCGCGCACGATCGGTATCCGCGTCTCCTACGACTACTAGGACACAGACGCCTACTTGATACAGACACAGCGCCCTGACAGGTTCAGGGCGCTGTTTTCATTTTGACTGGAGTTGCACGCCACGCCATGACCGCCACGGCCGATCCGGACCTCGCCCTTCGGGACGCACAAAAAGCCATTCAGGCGGGTGACTTCGCTGCCGCCGCGCGGATCACTGATACCATTCTGGCGGGCGATCCAAATCACAAGGATGCGCTTTACATGGCGGCGGTCTGCGCGCGCTATGAGGGCCGCAGCGCCGACGCCCTTGCACATCTTGCAACCTTGAAGGCGGCATCTCCGGATTTTGGCCGGGCCTATCAGGAAGAAGGACATCTCAAACGCAAGCTTGGTGATGTGTCCGGTGCCATCAGCGCTTATGAGCGGGCGACGCGCTACAATCCTGCCCTCGTCGCCAGTTGGTCTGCGCTTGGCGAATTGTACCAGCAGGCGGGCAATGAAGACGCGGCCAGCAATGCCCACGCGCAGGCTGAGCGAGTCCGCGCTCTGCCGCGTGAACTGCAAGCCGTGACCAATCATATTCATGAAGGCCGCGTCTTCCGCGCCGAGGAAATCGCCCGTGCTTTCCTGCAGCGCCATCCGACCCATGTCGAGGGCATGCGCTTGCTGGCCGATATCGGGTCACGCCTCGGTGTGCAGGAAGATGCAGACTTCCTGCTGGAAAGTGCCGTCGATCTCGATCCCGATAATATCCAGCTCCGACTTGATTATATCCAGGTGCTGCGCAAGCGGCAGAAATTCGCCGAAGCATTGGAGCAGGCCAAAGTGCTGATGGCGCGGGATCCGGACAATCCGCTGTTCCAGTCGCATTTTGCTATCGAAAGCATGCAGGCGGGCGATTATGAAACAGCGCTGGACTATTTTGAGCGTGTTCTCGAGAAAATTCCGAATGATCCGGCCACCCTCGTCTCACGCGGCCATGCCCTGAAGACCTATGGGCGTACGGAGGATGCGATCACCTCCTACCAGACCGCGACCGAGATTGCGCCGGGGCAGGGAGACGCCTGGTATGGACTCGCAAATCTGAAGACCTATACATTCGGCGATGATGAGCTTTCCCGGCTCGAGGCTCAGTTCGCGGCGCCGGACATTGACCACATGTCCCGCATCCACATCGCCTTTGCCCTTGGCAAGGCGCAGGAAGACCGCGGCAATCATGACGCCGCCTTTGCCGCCTATGCACAAGGCAATGCGCTGAAGCACCAGACGGTGCGCTACACGACCGAGCAGATGCATGCCGAGTTCGACGCGCAGAAAGCCATCTGCACGGCCGATCTGTTCGAGGCCCAGGGCGGGAAGGGGTACGCCGCGCCGGACCCGATCTTTATTCTCGGCCTGCCGCGCGCCGGTTCGACCCTGATCGAGCAAATCCTTGCCTCGCATCCGGACGTGGACGGAACGCTGGAGCTGCCCAACATCCTGTCGCTCGCCCATCGCCTGCGGGGGCGCAAGCAGCTGACGGATCGAGAACGCTATCCTCGTATCCTGCATGAACTGTCAGCGGAGGAGTTCAAGGCGCTTGGCGAGGAATATATCGAGACGACGCGCATCCATCGTCAGGGCGCGGCCTTATTCACCGACAAGATGCCGAACAATTTCCGGCATATCGGCCTGATCCATCTGATCCTGCCGAATGCCAAGATCATTGATGCGCGGCGCAATCCGATGGATTGCTGCTGGTCCGGTTTCAAGCAACTCTTCGCCGAGGGGCAGGAATTCACCTACAGTCTTGACGACATCGGCAATTATTATCGCGGTTATGTCGATCTGATGGCGCATTGGGATAGCGTCCTGCCGGAGGGCCGTATCCTGCGCGTGCAGCATGAGGATGTGTTGGACGATCTGGAGGGTCAGGTGCGGCGCCTCCTCGATTATTGCGGCCTGCCCTTCGACCGGGCCTGTGTCGACTTTCACAAGACCGACCGGGCTGTGCGCACGGCGAGCTCCGAACAGGTACGTCGCCCGATCAACAAGAGCGGGCTTGAACAATGGCGCCCCTATGAGGCACACCTTGAGCCTCTGAAAGCCGCGCTGGGGCCAGACCTCGCGCCTGAATAGGGTTTGTCATGTGAGCACACGGTCCGATGATGCCTTGATCGCCTTGCGCAAGATCCAGCGCATGACCGAACTCGCGTCCAAACGCCTCGCCCAGACAGCAGGGCTGACCCCGTCGCAATTGACCGTGTTGCGGATGCTGGACGAGCAGGGGGAGATCTCTGCCGGCCATGTGGCGGAGGGAACCCAGCTGAAGCACGCCACCATCACCAGCCTTGTCGACAAACTGGAAGCGCGCGGCCTGATTGCGCGTCGCCGCTGCGACACGGATCGCCGCCGGGTGTGGCTGAACCTCTTGCCTGAGGGAAAAACGGCACTGTCCGTCGCACCGGACCCGCTGCATGAAACCTTCGCCGCCCGCTTCGACACATTGCCCGACTGGGAGCAGGCCATGCTCGTCGCTGCTCTCGAACGCGCCGCCGGCCTGCTGGATGCGGACGCACTGGATGCCTCGCCATACCTGGATGTGGGAGAATTGGGCTGACCATGATCGCTGGCATGACCACTTAAATGGGAGAATGGCGCACCGGGGAGGGTGAAAGCTGGAACCTTCAGATCGGGCGCACGAAGCAACCAACCGACTAAGTCCACTTCACAGCCAAATTGTCAGTCGACGATCCTGCGCCTTATCTCGCGAAGTTCGCTGCGCGGACCTTCCTGTTCGTCGCAATGAGGCTGAAGACAACACCAACTTCACCTCAGGCTTTCCTGTAGAAAGACGCGCATACTCTCCGGCGCGCGCCCAAGGATCTTGCCAAGCGTCGGATCAACTGTTTCGAATTCGCCCGCGCGTGCTGCACGATAGTATCCGAGCATGACCGCTATGGAGCCTTCGGGGACGTTGCCCCTTTGGGCATTCGCTGCCATCTCCTTCTCGCTAATGAATGTTCGGGAAATTGATTTGCCGGTGATCACACTCGCCAGGCGTGCAAGATCGGCAAGGTCCAGCGCCTCGTCGCCGGTGAGCGGCGGCGTCGGGCCATCGATCACTTCGACCCCTGCCAGCAGGGCGGCGTCGATGGCGGCCAAATCGTCATGAGTCGTCCAGGCGACTTTGCCGTCCTGTGGCGCAGCAATTGTCCCTGCTTCCAAGCCACGGGCATTCATCATGAGCGCGCTGGCCGCGTAGAATCCGTGGCGCATCGCTGTCCAGGCGAGGCCAGATTCCGCCAACATCGCCTCCGTGGCGGCGTGGTCCCGGCCCGGCGGGAAGTGAGAATCTGCGCAACTAGATACTTGGCTGGTGTAGAGAACCCTTTTGACTCCAATCTCACACGCTGCGGCCACCGCCGCAGCGTGCTGCTTCAGCGGATCCCTGCCCGTTGCAGCTGCGTTTGAGGAAACAAGCAGCAGGCGTTCCGCCCCCTCCCAGGCCTGGACCAGGCTCTCGGGATCGTCGTAATTCCCCCGACGCACCCGGACGCCAATCGCGGAAAGGTCCGCCACCCTCGCAGGATCGCGGACGCTGGCCCCGATGCGTTCGGCGGGAACGTGGAGCAGCAGGTTGTCGATGATCTTGCGGCCGAGGCGGCCGGAGGCACCTGTAACGATCAACACGAATTGGTCTCCTAAAGCTGTGTGTCGGGACGCCCCGCGTCACCCGGTTGTGAGCTTGAATACCAAACTGACTGTTCTCCTGATCTTTGATAATCCGAAAAATTCGGAATAAGCTGTTCTCCATGAAGAACAATGTTCCGCCGAGTGATCTCAGGGTGTTTCTAGCGGTTCTCGACGAAGGCGGCTTCCGAGCGGCGGCCAAACGTTTGGGCGTCGCGCCTTCGAAGGTCAGCACCACAGTTTCGCGGATCGAGGCCACACTCGGTGCGCCGCTTCTTGTGCGCACAACGCGCAGCGTCCGAGCCACTGAACAGGGCCGTGCTTTGGCCGACCGCATTGCTCCACTTTTGGCGGAGGTGGACCAGGCCTGTATGGAAACGGCGAATTCCACAGGTCGGGTAAGGGGTCGGTTGAAGCTGAACGTTCCCGGCGCCGTCATGCCGGATATCCTGCCGCCTATTCTTACGAAATTTCAGCGCAAACATCCTGAGGTGGAGGTCGAGATCGTGGTCGAGAACGATCTGGTCGATATCGTCGCGTCGGGATGCGATGCAGGCATCAGATATGGCGCCTCATTGGAAAAGGACATGGTCTCCATTCCCATCGGCCCGCGCGTCCAGCAGATCGCGCTGGCGGCTGCGCCTGCCTATCTGGAGGAGCGAGGCTGCCCGCAGAGCCCTGGCGAGCTGACAATGCACGACGCGATCCGTTATCGGTTTCATGGTGGACCCCTCCTGCCATGGATGCTGAAAAACGGGGATGAGACGATCAGTGTGGAACCGGTCACGCGGCTTACGATCAGCGTGAACGCCATGAACACCGGGCTGAGTTATGCGCGGGCCGGATTAGGCATTATCGGGATGTTTCGCAATTGGCTTGAAGATGACTTTTCGGCTGGAACTCTTGTTCCGGTCCTCGCAGATTGCTGGCGCGATCAAGAGGGGCCGCGCCTATACTATCCTGGCCGCCTCACCCCCACCCCCTTGCGGGCTTTCATTGAGGCTTGCCGTACCAGTTGAGATTCAATCGTGTTCGATCAGAAACGAGACTGACTCGAAGCTCTTTGAATGATTTTTACTTTTTAAGAGAGTGGCGCACCCAAGAGGATTCGAACCTCTGACCTCTGCCTTCGGAGGGCAGCGCTCTATCCAGCTGAGCTATGGGTGCAAACCGAAGCCGGTGAATACGGCAAGCTGCCGCCGAGTGCAACGCCGGAATGCGGTTTGCGCGGCGCTCGGCGCTTGCACGTCAGTCCGATTGGGATAGGTCTGGAACAGACATAATTTCAGGAGCCAGAGATGCGGAAGTTTTCCACTGTCATGACAGGGGCAGCGATGGCGCTGTTGCTCGGCGTTGCGGCCTGTGGGCCTGACGAAGGGGCCGATAAGCCAGCCTCGCAAGACGAGAGCGCCGACCGCGCAGCGCAGCTTGAAGCCCAGAAAGCCGCTTATGAAGACGCTCTGGCCGAAGCCGAGGCATCTCGCGGGGCAGGGGAGCCGGCGCTCTGGACGCTCAGTGACGAAGACACGACGCTCTATATTTTCGGCACGGTGCATTTGCTCCGCCCGGATCTGGACTGGCGCAGTGACGAGATGGATTCCGCTTTCGCCGAGGCCGACACAATCGTGTTCGAGGCGGATGTGACGAGCCAGGCGGCTGCCTCCGAAATGATGAAATTCATTTCGTCGGAGGGCATGCTCGAAGGCGGCCAGCAATTGTCGAGCCTGCTTAGCGAACTGGAGCGCGCCGAATTGCAGAAAGCGCTGGACCATGTCGGCCTGCCGCTCGGCGCGATAGAGCCGTTCCGCCCCTGGTGGGCAGCGGTCAATCTGTCCGTGCTGCAAATCAAGAAAGAGGGCTTCGACCCGAATTCCGGCGTTGAAACCGTGTTGGGCGCTGAGGCGCGCGCGGCGGGCAAGTCATTTGCCTATCTGGAGACAATTGATGAGCAGCTTGGCCGGCTCGCCAACATGCCGACCGACGTTCAGGTGGATTTTCTGGTGAGTTCTGCCGAGTCAATTGAGGAGGGCGGAGACGTGCTCGACACGCTGGTCTCCGAATGGGTGGACGGCGATGTGCACGGCATCGGCCTGCTCATGTCCAATCCGGACATGATGGGCTCAGACGAGGTTTATGAGGCGCTATTGAAATCGCGCAACGAGGTTTGGGTCGGAAAGATCGAAGCCATGCTGGATGAGCCCGGAACACGGTTGATTGCGGTCGGCGCCGGTCATCTGGCGGGTCAAGACAGCGTCATCGAGATGCTGGAAGCCAAAGGGTATGAGGTCGAGGGCCCCTAGGCTCAGGTGTCGGCGGATCGCCGGAGCGCCAGCAGGGCCTGTTCGAGGATTTCCTCGCTGGCGCAGCAGATGATCTGTCCGCCGAGCTTTGGCGCATTGCCGCGCCAGTCGGTCGCGAGGCCGCCTGCGCCGCGTACCACAGGGATCAGCGCTGCGACATCCCATGCCTTGAGGCTGCTTTCCGCCACAAGATCGATCGTGCCCGCAGCAAGCCGGGCATAGGCGTACGCATCGAGGCCATAGCGGCTGATCCGGGCGGTGGCGCGCAGATGGGTCCAGGCGCCCTGTTCAGCCGGGTTCAGGATGAATGGGTCCGTCGTGGAGATGACCGCTTCGCGTAGATCGCGGCAGTCAGACACCCGGATCGGGGTTTGCTCGCCCGCATGCTGCAGGGCTGCGCCACCCGGCCAGCCGAGATACCGCTCGTCCAGCACCGGCTGGTCAATGATGCCGATGAGGGGCGTACCAGCGTCGTCACACAAGGCAATCAGCGTCGTCCAGCTTGGCAGGCCGCCCACGAAAGCGCGCGTCCCATCAATCGGGTCGAGCAGCCAGGTGAAACCATTCTTCGAGGGTTTTGCGGGAAATTCCTCGCCGATGATGCCATGAGCGGGCCGCTCTGCCTCGATCAGGGCGCGCATGGCGGTTTCGGCGCCTGTATCGGCAGCCGTGACGGGGTCAAAATTGGTTTGAGCCGGGGTGACCTTGTTGTTGACCGCATCCAGCGCACGAAAATGCGGCCGGATAGCTGTCCAGGCCGCATCTGCGAGACGGCCTGCGAAGGCCAGCTCATCTTCAAGGGAGAAGGAATTTGTCATCCGGGCAGGGCTTGCCCCGCCCGGCGCAGATCGTCAAGCGACGCCTGTACTGCTCGTATCACCTTCCAGCGCCTTGGCCAGTTCCAGCAGGCGTTTGCGGGGGCGTTCGCCGAGACGGTAATAGGCGCGGACCAGTTCCAGCGTCTCTTTCTGTGAGAGAATATCGCCTTCCATGCGTTCGGCATCATTGGCGGCGTCCGGAGCGTCGGCAGCGGGAATGCCATCAAAGAAATACTGCACCGATACGTTCATGGCCTTGGCCAATTCGTAGAGGCGGGATGCCGTGATGCGGTTCGCGCCGCACTCGTATTTCTGGATCTGTTGGAAACGCACACCCACCTGGCTCGCAAGGTCCTGCTGGGTCATGCCAAGCAGTCGGCGGCGGCGGCGAAGGCGTTTGCCCACGTGCAGGTCTGTTTCATCAGCCATGTTCAGCTCCTTGCGTATGGGACCGGTATCAGTCCCAAAACGGGATGTTCGGACTGGTCCTACGCAAACGGCGTGCCGATAAGCAGATTTGCCTAATATTTGGGCTGGTCTTCGAAAATGCAGACTTTTACGAATTCAACTGTTGCGTTTTGTGCGCCGCAACATAAATCTGGTCATGCACTTCGGTGCAGACGCCTCTGGCGTTTCCTCCCTTTGACCTTGGCCGCGCTCTCGTAGCGCGGCCTTTTTTTTGAAAACAAGGTATTGGTAGGTACGGGGTCAGCCAGGTCAGCGTTGGCCGATCTGGCCCGCCACCGAAAGGATATCGTCGACAATACCGGCCAAGGTCTGCTGCAACTGCTCAAAGCCCGCATTCGTCGCCACGGCCTGCTCATCCATATAAAGACCGCGATTGATCTCGATCTGGACAGCATGGAAGTCGCGCTTGGGCCGGCCATAGCGGCGTGTCGTATAGCCGCCGGCATAGGGGGCATTGCGTGCCACGCTGAACCCGTGTGCCCGAAACGCCCGTTCAATGCGTCCGGTCAGGCGCGGGTCACAGCTGGAGCCGAACCGGTCACCCAGCACGATGTCTGCGAGGTTGCGGCGCCCGGGCTGGACGCTGGGCATGGAGTGACAGTCGATCAGGAAGGCGCGGCCATGGCGCTCCTTCAGGCTGCCGAGCTCTGTTGCCAGGCATTGATGATAGAGATCATGGATGCCGGACAGGCGCGCTTCGCCTTCCGCGCGGGTGAGGCGGCGGCCATAGATGGTTTCTCCCCGGGCCGCGACGCGCGGCAGGCAGCCCAGCCCGGCGTCGACCCGGGCTGTCGGCATGCCGCATGGGCGGGGGACGCCGTCGCTGAACATGTCCGGGTCCAGTTCCCGAGGGTCTCGGTTGAGGTCTGCGACCGTGCGGGCGTATTTCGCCGCAACAAGGATGCCGCCCTTGTGAGGGACTGCGTGAAACAGCTCATCTACAAACGCATCTTCCGTCCGGCGAACGGTCTCGAGGGGCACACAGAGAGCCTCGCGCATGTCGCCCGGATAGAGGCTTCCGGAATGCGGCGACGCAAAAACGACCGGCGCAGACATTTTTTCCGGTATTTGCAGCCGATAGGGGATTTCATAGCCCACCGTCGCCGACGAGCCCTCCGGCAAAATGGGCGACCGCTCAAAATGTTCAGGCCTGTCAAGAAATTGGGGGGCGTCTGTCATCCACTACATCGTTTCTCTGTTTGCCTGAAGGTCAAGCCTTTTCGCCGGTCAACGGACAGTTGAGGCGCATATTTACGGCTTTGCCGGGGTGCGTATTCACGCCTGATTTACCGAACTAGGTCTTTATGCTTAGGGTTCTACCGAGAAGAGGGCTTTCCGCGTGACCAAGATATTGCTGGCCGAAGATGATGATTCCATGCGCATGTTCCTGGCCGCTGCCCTGCGCCGCGCCGGGCACGAAATCCAGGACTATGCCGACGGTGAAAGTGCCCTGTCCGCACTCGAGCGGGAGGTCTTCGACCTGCTGCTGACCGATATTGTCATGCCGGGCCTGGATGGCATCGAACTGGCGCGCCGCGGCGCCGAACTGGACCCGGCCATGAAGATCGTCTTCATCACGGGATTTGCGGCGGTGGCGCTGTCCTCCGGGGCGCCGACCCCTGCTGGCGCCAAGGTGCTGTCAAAGCCCTTCCATCTCCGTGAAATCGTCGACGAAGTCGACAAGGTGATGGCGGCCTGATGGGGGAGGGCTCTGACATCGAGCCTCCCAAGCTGCTGAAATCCATATCCCATGATGCTGGCCGGCATTTCTTCGATGCGCCGGCAGCAATGAGTCTCGACGATTGCATTCTGCGCCTTTCCACCCTTGATGGTCTGAACATTGTCTCCCTGACGCCCTCGGAACTGGGCCACTGGTTTTCATTCCAGTTGGAAGAGCATGCATTCTCCGCAAATGACCCGTTTGGGGAGGTCTGGTTTTTCGCCGAAGACCCCGAAACGCCGGAGCCAATACTGCAGAAAATTGCCCTCTGCGTCGTTACACCGCCAAACCCGTCTTGACGGCGCGCGCCGAATTATCCATTACCCCTGCTTCCGAATGGATCGGGCGGTTAGCTCAGTGGTAGAGCACTACGTTGACATCGTAGGGGTCACAAGTTCGAACCTTGTACCGCCCACCATTCCGAAGTCTTCTGAAACTTCATGAAACCTGCCGCGTTATTTGAAAAATGACGGGATGTTTCCATGATTGATCCAGATTTTCCGGACGCCGATATGTTTGTCGTCTATTACACAGGCGGGAAGGTGCTGGACGCGGCAAACATCTCTCTGATGACCCGAAAGCTGGATGAGCGTCTGTTTCTCGTTTCGACGCCGGAGACGCAGTCCAGACTCTACCACCATGTTAAACGCCTGGCCGAGCCGGACGCCCTGTTCGTTGGTCGCCTGGACTCCCTGCCAAAATTCAAAGGCATGGAAGACGGCACCACAAAATGGGTCCGCCGTGTGATGGAGGCATAAAAAAGGAAGGCGACCTGGCCGCCTTCCTTTATGGTCGTTTCAATTGCAGGGCAGGGGTCTCGCCCTAGCCGTCAAGATCCACCATCGGTTCGCGATCCCAGTAGCGAAGCTTGCCGAGCGTTTTCACAAAGCCTGATACGTCTTCTGTCTCGCTGAGGGCGATGCAGCCCTCATCCTTGGCATCCCAGACGCTGGCCTTCTCCATGAGAGGTTGGGCCGTTTCGACAAAGCCGATGAATTTGCAATGCGCAAACGCGTCAGCCACGAAATCCCGGCTGGGGGCGTCGTTCTTCACCATGTCTGCGCCCTCTTCGGAGATCAGCAGGGCGACGGCATCGAAGAGCACCGATGGGCCACCATCGATCTTTTCGTCAGCTTCCACGTGCGATCCGTCACTTAGCGTGATCCCGCCCACTTTCGGGCTGATCAGCATCGTCATGCCGCCCGCCGAAGTCACTTCCTCCTTAAGCGCGTTGAGAAGGTCTGCATCGGCGCCATCTGTGGCAAAGATACCCAGCTTGCGGCCAGCGAAACTGTCCGGAGCATTCTTCAGGATGCTCAGGGGATCGGAAGCAGGCAGGTCGGTGATGGGCGGGCTGGCCGGGTCCGCCGCTGGCGGCATGTCGGACACGCCGAGGCCGTCTGCCACCTTCTTCGCCAAGTCCTCATCAATGTTCAACAGATGGGACAGCATACGAAGACGGATTTCCATCTTCTGCACCTTGCTCAGCTCGAAGGTCAGGGCATCTGCCATGTGTTTCTGCTCGACCTTGGTCTGGCTGACATAGAATTGGCGAGCCTGGCTGTAATGATCTGCGAAGGATTCCGGGCGCAGGCGCGTCTTTTCTCCGCCAACCGGCTCAGCATAGGATCGGTATCCCTTGGCCGGATCTTCGCGCGGTCCGCCTTCTTCCGGTCCCCAGCTGTTCGGCTCGTAATTGGCGCGGCCTTTGGGGTTCTCCATCGCCATATGGCCATCCTGCTGGAAGTGGCGCATCGGGCATTGCGGACGGTTGATCGGGATATGCGTGAAGTTCGGGCCACCAAGGCGCTTCAACTGGGTGTCCAGATAGGAAAAGTTGCGGCCTTGCAGCAGCGGGTCCGCGGTGAAGTCGACACCGGGCACGATATTCTGTGTGCAGAAGGCGACCTGTTCAGTCTCAGCAAAGAAATTATCCACTACACGGTTCAGGACCATGCGTCCGACAATGCGGACTGGCACTTGTTCTTCCGGAATGATCTTGGTCGCATCGAGCACGTCGAACTCAAAATTCTCGGCAAATTCCTCGTCGAACAATTGCACGCCGAGTTCCCATTCCGGATAGTCGCCCATCTGGATGGCATTCCACATGTCGCGGCGGTGGAAGTCCGGGTCGGCGCCATTGATCTTGAGCGCTTCATTCCAGGCCACCGACTGGAGGCCCTGCTTCGGTTTCCAGTGGAACTTCACGAAGGTTGCCTTGCCTTCAGCATTCACGAACCGGAACGTGTGGACGCCGAAACCTTCCATGAAGCGGAGTGAGCGTGGAATGGTCCGGTCAGACATGATCCACATCACCATGTTCATGGATTCCGGTGACAGGGAGATGAAATCCCAGAAATTGTCATGCGCGGTCTGGGCCTGAGGGAAGCCACGATCCGGTGCCGGCTTGGCCGCGTGGATCAGGTCCGGGAACTTGATGGCGTCCTGAATGAAGAAGACAGGGATGTTATTACCGACGATATCCCAGTTGCCTTCCTTCGTGTAGAATTTCACGGCGAAGCCGCGCACATCGCGGGCAAGATCGGGTGAGCCCTTGTTGCCGGCTACCGTTGAGAAACGTGCGAAGACGTTGGTCTTTTCGCCCTTTCGCTGGAAAATGTCTGCTGTGGTGACGTCCTCCAGGGTATCGAGCGTCTCGAAGTAGCCATGCGCACCATAGCCGCGGGCATGCACCACGCGTTCAGGAATGCGCTCATGATCAAAATGGAAAATCTTTTCACGGAAGATGAAATCTTCGGTCAGCATCGGGCCGCGCGCGCCAGCTTTCAGATGGTTCTGGTCGTCGGCAATGGGGACGCCTTGCTGGGTGGTCATGGTTTCGTGGCCATCCTCAGTCGTCTGATGAGGGGCGCCACCTTCGTCGAGGTGAAGGTCTGGTTTTTCTGACATGAGAGAATCCCGTTGGTTAAGAGGAATACTATATCTAACGGCACCAAGCTGCGCTTGGTTCCTCGCGGTCGGCGGCTTTCTCAGCCACGCCTTTCAAGCGCAAAAAAAGGGGCCGCTCCGAAAAGGAGCCGCCCCGATATTTCTGCAGCATTCGACCCCTTATGAAGTCATGCTGTCAGCAAAGGTCTCGCCTTCACGAGCGCTTGAATAAGCTTCTTCGAGAAGGGCACGGGCCTGGCCCTGAACCTCGGATTTTTCCAGCCGGTCCTTGATGGCCTTTGCGAGGTGCTCTTCGCCATCATCAATGGCTGAGAGCGCCGCCTTCTTGTCATCGCGGAACAGGGAAGAGAAGTCCGTGAATCCGCGATGCAGTGCCCCCATGGCGCCGCCATCTGTCTGGGGCTCGCCGCCAAGTGTCTGCACCTGCTGCTGGAAGCGGCTGATGAGAGCCGCGCGGTCGCTGGCGCGTTGCTGGAACTGCGCGCGAAAGCCGAAGCTTTCGTCCGTGAGTTCGGCGCATTTTTCGTAGCCTTTTTGGCTGTCGATCAGCACTTTGGTGACGTCGTTGAGGGCGTCGATTTCAGTCTTGTTCATTGTGTCGGACATGTCCGGTCTCCTTGTTGTCTGTCCTGATCAACAAGGGGGCGGCGCGTCAGTTCCGGGGTCCCAGCCTAAAAAGATGGAAATTATCTGCTAGCCTTCGAACGGATCCTTCATCAGGATCACGTCCTCGCGCTCCGGTGAGGTGGAGACGAGGGCGCACGGTTTGCCAACCAGTTCTTCGAGGCGGCGGACATATTTGACCGCTTCAGCCGGAAGGTCCGCCCAAGAGCGCGCACCGGCGGTTGAGCCTTTCCAGCCCTGCAGCGTCTCATAGACCGGCTCCACAGCGGCCTGATCGGTCAGGCCGGCAGGGTAGTGATCGATTGTCTCGCCATTCAGCCTGTAGGCTACGCAGACCTTGATCTCGTCAAAGCCGTCCAGCACGTCGAGCTTGGTCAGGGCGAGGCCGGTGACGCCGGAGGTCGCGCAGGCCTGACGCACCATCACGCTGTCGAACCAGCCGCACCGGCGGGCGCGTCCCGTGTTCACGCCGACTTCGCGGCCGACGGTGCCGAGGCGTTCGCCGATCTCATTGTCCTGTTCGGTGGGGAAGGGGCCGGAGCCGACGCGCGTTGTGTACGCTTTTGCGAGGCCCAGCACATAGGAGATCGCGCCGGGGCCGACACCCGACCCGGCAGAGGCATTGCCGGCGACCACGTTCGAGGAGGTCACGAAGGGATAGGTGCCGTGATCGACATCCAGCATCACGCCTTGCGCGCCTTCGAACAGGATGCGCTTGCCGGCGCGGACCTGTTCGTCGAGCAGTTTCCAGACGGGTTTGGCATAGGCCAGGATCTGGTCGGCGATCTTGAGCAGTTCTGCTTTCAGCTCGGCGCCGTCTGGTTCTGGCAAGCCAACGCCGATGCGCAGTGGCTTGTGGTGGGCCAGAAGGCGCTCGATCTTCATGTCGAGGGCGGCGGGGTCTGCAAGGTCAGCCACGCGGATCGCGCGGCGGCCGACGCGGTCTTCATAGGCCGGGCCGATGCCGCGTTTCGTGGTGCCGATCTGGCTGGCGCCGAGCGCGCCTTCGCGGGCCGCGTCAATGTCCTTGTGCCAGGGCAGGATGAGCGAGGCATTGTCGGCCAGCACGAGCGTCTCAGGCGTGACGTCGACGCCCTGGGCCTGGATGCCCTTTATCTCTTCCAGCATGTGCCACGGGTCAACCACGACGCCATTGCCGATGACCGAGAGCTTGCCGCCGCGCACGAGGCCGGAGGGCAGCAGGGCCAGCTTGAACACCTTGCCGTCAATGACCAGCGTGTGACCGGCATTGTGCCCGCCCTGGAAACGGACCACGACATCGGCGCGGCTGGACAGCCAGTCGACGATCTTGCCCTTGCCTTCGTCGCCCCATTGGGCCCCGACAACCACTACTCCGGCCATGATTCTTGCTCCTGCAAAGTCCGCGGCGACATGGGCAGGATTTGGCCACCAATTGCAAGAGGGGGGAATGAAATCCCTTTGTCGCAGGCGGGCGAGGATGCGCCCCTATCCGGACACGCGGCTCGCGCTCCGGCAATCGGTCTGCATGTGGAGGGGCCTCAGCCGGACTCCTCCCATGTCGCCTCAAGCGAGGCATTGAGGAGCCCCGGCAGCGCCGTGGAAAGCGCCCCGAGTTCCGGGGACAGCCGGAACGCGCTGTGTGCATGTCCCGCCATCGGCCTCGGTTCGCCCCTGGCCTTGAGGCGCTGGATGAACCGGGCAAGGCGCTTTGCGGCGCTGTCCGGGGATTTCAGGACGCGACGGATCGCCCGGATGCGCGCAAGCAGTCTTGCGGTCGGGACCGGTCCGGCTGGTCCATAAGAGGTCCCGAACGTGTCCATAACCTGTCCAGAGGGAAATGGGCCGCCAGCGCGGGGCAGCAGTGCGAAACAGGGGTCCGCCGCACCGGGGAAGGTGACAAGCTCGACGCCCTCCGGCAGGCCGGGGGCGGGCGCGCGCTTGCGCGGCGGCGCGAACACGATGTGCAGGCTGAGCGCCATCAGGACAAGCAGCCGCCGGACGATCTGTTCAATTTGTTTCAATCGGCCATTCGCCTTGACGCGGCGCGTGCGCGGCATCTTTTCGGGCCGCAGATGCAGATTGTCGCGCGCGATCAGATCGGTCAGCGCGCGCTCCGCAACTTCCAGCCCCATACTGAGGAAAGACCGGTCAACACTCATGGGCCCAAGTGTGAGGGCGGTGCTCGTCAGACGAATAGAAAATCGCTTATCCTCGCAAGTGGGAGCGATATGAAGCGATAAATCTTAGACAATTCGATCCACGGATAAACACTACTTTTCCCATCCGCTTTAGTCGCAAAGCGGACGAACGGGAGAAGATAAACTAGTCGTCGATCTGTTCGTCACTCAGTCTTTGGATTTCGGTGCTAACAACACTGAATTGAGTTTTTATTTCTTCTAGACTGCCTGCTTCGATGCGTTCACGCAACAAGGCCCAACTTTCTGAATGGAGGAGTCCATCTTCAGTCATAAGTATGATCCATGCATCGAGTTTTGGATTGGTAGGCCATTCCACTCGATAACGCTTTAGCCTTTCGAGCTCTTTGGTAACGACAGCCGGATCAACGTCGGGAACCTGATCTCCCGATGCCAGATACGCGGCACGTTTCTCAACAATGCGGCGAGCAGTTTTGTCCGATGATGAGAGACTCCCCCATGACCCTGACGGCCAAGGGGTGGCGAAGTTCTGATCAGCTATCATTCGCTGGAGTTGCTTATAATCACGATAATCTTGCGCATGTTTCGCCCTCTGCTGTTGAAGCTCCACGATCTTCGCGAGATCAACCTCGTTTTCAAAGGTTTGCTTTGCTTGCACACTTCTCCAATATTGCGAAGAAGCGAAGAACAATGGTGTGCTTGTGAGTACCGAAAATACGATTGCGAAAGAGGAACTTAGAACCAACCACGCCATCTTTCTGGAAACTCCGAAATGACTATCGGGTCCGAATGTCAGAATTAGAATGTACAGTACACCGAAAGAAAATATCGCAACAGGCCACCAATAACTCCCGTATTTCCGCAAAGCGGAAATAGTTTCTTGGTAGTGTTTTTCAGAGTCGCCCACGTCGAGTTTCCCATCCTGAGACTTTCTTTTTTCGTCTCGAAGCTGTTTCAGATGACGCTCAATCGTGTGTGCCTTCAACCCGTATTGAATCCCGAAGACGACGATGGCTAGCATGAGAATTAATATGCCAATGAGCCAATTCCATCGCGCTAATGGTTCCGCAGTCTCCCATTCGCTTTCTTTATCTGAAAAGTCGATGATGACCGGGCTTGGTAGCTCAACAGTGCTAGAAGAGGCGATTGGGAAACTGGAAAGCTCCAGCAGTTCAAGCGCTGTGTTTGGCTCATTGCCAACCTGATACACCTCGATGTTCGCGTTTGGGTACATTCGTCGTATCGACGCAAAATCTGAAGCGCACTCATCGTTTCCGTCGGTTATCAATACAACGTGGGCGTATTCGCCCGCGGCCCCAAGTGCTGCTAGAAGGGCTTGTCCAATTGCGGTTGTATCCTCATCGCGTCCGACTTGGGGAAAGAACGTGATCTCGTTCGAATTGGGGCCTAGGTCCGTGACTTTGACAGGGTCATCACAATCGACAACCTCGTTCTGAAATTCTGGCAGCTGACCAAAAAAGCTGACCGATATCTGAGTTTGGGGATGGAGCAGGGTTTTCCTAGCGTTCAGCATCGAGAGTGCATCGTCACGCCACTCTTTCATGGTCCCTGATGCATCAACCAAAAAGAAAGTCGATTTTGTGGGTGAGCTTTGCTCGGTTCCGGACTGCGGATATGCACCGAACCCCCAAAGAGAACACAACATGATGATCAATATCAGCCTCATGCCAAGGCCAATATTTCGATTCTATGTTCTTTTTGTGTTCGATCTCTAACGCACGCTCTTGGGATGAACTAGGCGTACACCTCAGCGGTCGAATCGATCTCCCAACCCTCGGCTGGCCTGAGGCACCAGCAAGCCCCTCACACCAATTCATAATCCTCCAGTTTCACCTCGGCGACGGCCTCGGCATAAGAGCGCGTGTGGCCGCCCCAGTTCTGGGTGATCTTGCCGGAGCCGGTCTTGTACCAGCTGTTGCAGGCCGGATCGGCCCAGACCGTTTTCGAGAGCTTTTCCTGCAGATCCTTGTTGAAGGCCTCCTGCGCCGCTTCGGTCGGAACGAGGGCGGCGGCGCCTTTCTCGTCCAGCGCCTGCAGGGCCTTGATCGTGTATTCGACCTGACGTTCCAGCATGAAGGTAATGGAATTGTGCCCCAGATTGGTGTTTGGGCCGTACAGGACGAACAGATTGGGGAAGCCCGTCACGGTGATGCCGAGATAAGCCTCCGGGCCATCTTCCCACGCATCGGCGATGGATTGGCCATTCCGCCCGACCACATCCACCGACCAGCGCCAGCCGGTCGTCTCGAACCCGGTGGCAAAGGCGATCACGTCATACTCATGCACTTTGCCGTCCACGGTCTTGATGCCCTCCGGCACGATCTCCGCGATATGCTCGGTGACAAGGTCGACATTCGGCTCCATCAGCGTGGTGAAGTAATCGTCCGAAATCAGGATGCGGCGGCAGCCGACGGGGTAGTCCGGCGTCAGCTTCTTGCGCAATGCCTCGTCTGGCACCTGTTCGTGCAAATGGTCGGTTGCAAGGCGCGTGAAGTGCGCCCGGCCTTCGGGGGTCCACTGGAAGGCCTGCCAGAAGAAATAGTCGGCGTTCTCGTAGATCAGCTTCCGGTTCATTTCAGCGAATTCCATCGCCTTTTCCGGGATGGTGAACATTAGCGCCATTTCTTCCGGGGCAATGAAACGGTCATTGCGCGGGATCACCCAATTGGGGGAGCGCTGGAAGACGCCGACCTTGGCGCAGGTCTTGGCGACTTCCGGAATGATCTGAACCGCGCTGGCCGCTGAACCGATAATGGCGATCCGCTTGCCCTCAAGATCGACCGAATGGTCCCACGCCGCCGAATGCATGACCGGGCCGTTGAAACTGTCCTTGCCGGGAATGTCCGGCCAGAAGGGGCGGTTCAGCTGGCCGAGCGCGCCGATCACGGCGTCGGCTTCGAGCGTGTCGCCCTTTGCGGTCGTGACGGTCCATGTCCTTGTGTCTTCGTTCCAGTCCGCTTTCTCGGCGGCCTCGTTCAGGCGGAGGTTCGGGCGCAGCTGGTAGCGGTCTGTGATCTCCTCGGCATAGGCCTGGATCTCCGCCTGTTGCGGGAAGACCCGTGTCCAGTTCATCGATTGCGCGAAGGAGAGCTGGTAGGCGGCCACCGGCACGTCACAGGCGCATCCGGGATACGTATTCTGGGCCCATGTCCCGCCGACCCGGTCTGCCTGTTCAAGGATTGTGTAGGCGTAGCCGGCCTCCTGCAGCTTGATGGCCGCAGTCAGGCCGCCCAGTCCGGCGCCAATGATGACGATGTGCTTGTCCGGCATGCGTGTTTTCTCCCATTATATTTTGGGGAGAGAGTGTCACGATGCCGGCGTTTCACAAGGGGTTCCGCAGCGCGAGCCCTAATCGTCAAACGTGTAGGACACGCGCAGGCCGATATTGTCGATGCCCTGGTTGCGGCCGTTTCCGAGGACCTGGCCATGACTCAGATGCTCGTACATGAGCTCCGTGCCCCAAATCTCGTTGATGTTGTAGTGGAGGCCGAATGTGGTCCGGAACAGGTCCCGCGAGCCGAACAGGACGTGGTCTTCGGTGAAGGCGTCGCCTTGTGGGTCACCTTGGGGATAGGGGCTCGCCAGTTCTCCGTCATGCACGACATAGCCGAAGCTCGGCTCGAAGGCCCATTTGTCCGCAAATTGGAACGACCAGTGAAGGCCAAGGCCGCCGAAGCTCGTATCGCCCTGGGTATTCAGGCTGCCCATGACGTAGGGCTTCGGGCTCCAGATGAGGTCGAGAAAATCGGGGGAGGCGAACAGGAGTTCGGCGCTGATATTCTGGCCGGGCTCCTTGTCGGCATTGTCGCAGTCGAGGACGCAGATGTTCTCCTGCATGACGCCCAGCCGCGCCTCGCTGAGAATGTCGGCCTGTGCAGTTCCGGCGGTGAAGGCAAGTGTCGAGAGAAGGAAAGTGACGGCGCGGTTCATTCATTACCCCTTTGTAAGGTTAATCCCCAAGATGGAAGTCAACGCCGCGCCGTCAAGCGCGTTCCGTTACGCCTTGCCACGAACCCAGCGAAGGGTGGCTTTTGCGACACGCTCGCCAAACAGCTCAGCGGTCTTCAGGTCGGCAGCATCCGGGCCGTCCTCGGCCGACAGGTCGGTCAGGGCCTGCGTGGCGAGACCGTTGGAATGACCAGCGCGGTTGAGGGCTTCCCCAAACTGGTGGCTGGACGCATTGAACCCGGACTTCATGCCGAAATTCACCCAGATCATGCCTTGCTGGGCGGCGAGGGTGGCGAACTGGGCGAGCGTGCCCGACTTGTCACCGGCCAGAGATCCGGAATTGGTAAAGCCTGCGGCGATCTTGTCTTTCCAGGCATCGCTGAACCAGGCCTTGGAGGAGGCGTCCATGAATTGCTTCATCGGGGCAGACGCGGAGCCCATATAGGTCGGCGCGCCAAAGATGATGGCATCGGCGGCTGCAAGCTCATCCCAGGGGCCGCTCTCCGGGGAAGCCAGATCTTCTGCCTTGTAGAGGGTGACGTCTGACCCGGCCTCTGCAGCGCCCTTGCGGACATGTTCGGTGACCTTGGCCGTGTGGCCATAGCCGGAGTGATAAACGATAACGATCTTCGCCATGGGAAACCCTTTCATGTTGAAAGGGGCAAATAAGGCGGGCCATTCCGTGGAACAGCCCGCCCTGATTGAATAGGATTTATGCGCGTACCGTATGAAACGCGGCGTGAGGCCCTAGAAGGTCAGCACTTTCGCATAACGCACCTGGGGCAGGGCCTCGAGCGTTTCCATCATGTCTGCGGGCGGCGCCGCATCCACGCCGATCAGCGCAATGGCTTCTTCGCCGGCCGCCGTGCGGCCCAGATGGAAGGTGGCGATATTGATGCCGGACTCGCCCAGCAACTGGCCGAGCGCGCCGATGAAGCCCGGCTTGTCGAGATTGTTGACGTAGAGCGTGACCGGCGAGAAATCGCCCTCCAGCGCCATGCCCTTCACTTCGACAATGCGCGGCTGACCGGCAATGATCGTGCCGGCCAGTGTGCGCCAGCCGCCCTCGGGGGCGTTTTTCGTTGCCTTGGTCTTCACCTTGACGCGGATCAGGCTGTCATAGACGGGGCTGTCCTCGGTCTTGGTCTCGGTCAGCTTGACGCCGCTGTCGGCGAGGATCGCCGGCGCAGACACCATGTTCACATCACCGCGCGAGGCGCGCAGCATGCCAGCCAGCAGGGCCGCCGTCAGGGGCTTGCGGTTGAGGTCGGCGACTTCGCCTTCATATTCGATGACGACTTCTTCATAGCCGAAATCCGAAATCTGCCCGGCGAAACTGCCGAGCTTTTCCGCGAGCGAGGCAAACGGTTTGATGCGCGGGGCTTCCTCAGCGGTGATCGACGGCATGTTGAGTGCGTTGGTCACAGCGCCGGAGAGGAGATAGTCCGACATCTGTTCAGCGACCTGCAGGGCGACATTCTCCTGCGCTTCGGCCGTTGCCGCGCCGAGGTGGGGCGTGGCGATGAAGTTCTTCGTGCCGAACAGCACATTGTCCTTGGCGGGCTCTACCGCGAACACGTCAAAGGCGGCCGCCTGGATATGCCCGCTTTCGAGCAGGTCTTTCACGGCTTCCTCATCGACAAGGCCGCCGCGTGCGCAATTGACCAGGATCAGGCCCTTCTTCGTGGTCTCCAGCGCTTCACGGGACAGGACATTCTTGGTCTGCTCCGTCAACGGAACGTGCAGCGTGATGACGTCGGCGCGGGCGAGGAGGTCTTCAAGCTCGACCTTTTCGACGCCCAGCTCGATTGCCCGTTCTTCTGTCAGGAACGGATCATAGGCTGCAACCTTCATCTTCAGGCCGATCGCCCGCTCGGCGACACGGCTTCCGATATTGCCACAGCCGATCAGGCCCAGCGTCTTGTAGGAAACCTCGGTCCCCATATAGCCCGACTTCGGCCATTTGCCTTCTTGCGTCTCGGCATTCGCTGCCGGGATCTGGCGGGCGGCGGCAAACATCATGGCGATGGCGTGCTCGGCCGTCGTGATGGCGTTGCCGAAGGGCGTGTTCATCACGACAACGCCCTTGGCGGTGGCGGCCTTGATGTCGATATTGTCGACGCCGATGCCGGCCCGGCCGATGACTTTCAGCTTATGGGCGGCGGCGATCACGTCGGCGTCTGGTTTGCAGGCTGAGCGTACGGCGAGGCCGTCATATTGCGGGATGATCTCGATCAACTCGTCCTTGGACAGGCCGACCTTGATGTCGGTTTCGATGCCACGGGCCTTGAAGATGTCCACGGCGGCGGGGCTGAGTTTGTCAGCAATCAGAACTTTGGTCATGTTCAGTATCTCTTTTGAATAGGTGCGCGGGCTAGAGCGTTGCAACTTCCTGGGCGAAGGCCCAGTCAAGCCACGGCGTCAGCTTGGCGACATTGGATGGCTCAACGGAACCACCACACCAGATGCGCAGGCCCGGAGGGGCCTTTGCGTATCCGGCCGCGTCAAAGCAGGCATTCTCGGCTTCGAGCCGCTTCATCATCGCCTTCACGAAAGCGCGCTGAGCGTCCTCATCGAGACCGGCCACGCGTGGATCAACGATCTTGAAGGTCACGCCCGTATTGGAGCGGACATCCGCATCCGGACAAAGGAAATCGACCCAATCGGTCTTGGCGACCCAGTCCGTGAGATGCGCAAGGCTCTCATCGGAGCGGGCTTTCATGCCTTTCCAGCCGCCGAGGCCCTCGCACCAGTCGAGCGCCTGAAGATAGTCTTCCACGCACAGCATGGAGGGTGTGTTGATCGTGGCACCTGCGAACAGGTCCTCGTTCAGCTTGCCGCCCTTGGTCATGCGGAACAGCTTCGGCAGGGCGCGATCCGGTGTGTAGGTCTCAAGGCGACGCACAGCGTTCGGCGACAGGATCAGCATGCCGTGGGCCGCTTCACCGCCGAGGCATTTCTGCCAGGAATAGGTCACGACATCGAGCTTGGACCATTCAATGTCCTGCGCGAAGGCAGCAGAGGTCGCGTCGCAGATCACGACGCGGTCCGGGTTCGGCTTGATCCAGTCGGCATTCGGCACGCGCACACCAGAGGTTGTGCCGTTCCAGGTGAAGATGATGTCCGCATCATCGCGCGCCTTGGAAAAGTCCGGCAGCTCGCCATAGTCGGCGCCATATGTCTCGCACTCAGGCAGCTTCAATTGCTTGGTCGCGTCGGTGACCCAGTCCTGGCCGAAGCTTTCCCAGGCGAATACGTCCACGGGCTTCGCGCCCAGCATGGACCACATGCACATCTCGACCGCGCCGGTGTCGGACGCAGGTACGATGGCCACGCGATAGTCATCCGGAATGCCGAGAATGGCTTTCGACCGGTCAATTGCGGCTTTCAGCTTCTTCTTCGCATCGCCGGAGCGGTGCGAGCGGCCAAGAGCGGCAGTTTCGAGTTTTTCGAGGGAAAATCCGGGACGCTTTGCGGTCGGGCCGGAAGAAAAGTGCGGGCATGCTGGCAGCACGCCGGGTTTGGCGACATTGGTCATCTGTTTTTACTCCTATCCTCACAGATAGGCTGGGCACCGTTGGGGGCGCCTGGCCCGCCGCGTCTGTCTCACATTTCCATGGGGGGCGCAAATGACATTATTGCGTCCGGTGCGACTGGGTGCTTCACTTCGGTCCATGACCCTTACCATTCATCGCCTGTCGGGCACTTTGGGTGCCGAAATTCACGGGGCTGACCTCATCGGCGGACTCTCCAACGCGGCCTTTGATGAAATCCATCAGGCTTTCCTGGATCACAAGGTGATCGTGCTGCGCGGCCAGAATGGCCTGTCGCCAGACCAGCAAAAGGATTTTGCCCGTCGGTTCGGAACGCTGAACATTCACCCCTATGTGAAGGGGATGGACGACCATCCGGAACTGATGGAAATCATCAAGGAGCCCGACGAGAAGACCAATTTTGGCGGCGGCTGGCATTCCGACATGAGCTTCCTTGAGGAGCCGGCGCTCGGCTCGGTCCTGCACGCCATCGACGTGCCACCCTATGGCGGGGACACATTGTTCGCTGACCAGCAGGCCGCCTATGACCGGCTGTCCGAAGGCTTGAAGACAACGCTCGAAGGCATGACCGCCATCCATACGGCCAGCAAGGAATATGGCGCGGATGGCTATTCCGCTGCCGTGCGCCAATCGATGGATGCCAAAGCCGCGCCCGATGCGCCGGAATACGAACACCCCGTTATCCGCACGCATCCTGAGACTGGCCGCAAGGGCCTGTTCATCAATCCCGCTTTCACGCTGCGCTTTGCCGGTTGGAGCCGTAAGGAAAGCCGTCCGCTGCTGAACTATCTGTTCGACCTGTCAAAGGAGGAGCGGAATACGTGCCGCGTGCGCTGGCAGGAGGGCGACGTGACGATGTGGGACAATCGCTGTGTCTGGCATTATGCGCTGAATGATTATCACGGCCACCGCCGCCACATGCGCCGGGCCACGATCAATGGCGACAAGCCGCGCTAGGCTGTTGCGGCAATCATGCCCCAGGCGATCAGGGCCTGCCCGAAGAAGTAGAGACCCCAGACCAGAAGCGATGAGACGAGTTGCGGCGGCGCGCCTTCGGGCCGCGTAAACAGCTGCCGGGCGAGGATCATGTCGGAGGCGACGAACATCATCGCGCCAATCGTCACCAGCAAATATTGCGGGTCCAGCCGGAGCGCGAGCACGCCCATCAACAGGATGATGCCCGTATAGGCAAACACCGGGATGCGCATGTCGCTTAGGGAAGGGGACAGCCAGCGCACATAGGCCACGCCGCCCAGGGCAAGTCCGAACTGCGCCGCCGGGACCAGCCAATTCTTTTCCGCCAGGGGCAGGCCCCAGAAGAGGACCACATAGGCCACATGCGCGAGGAAAAACGCCGCCATGCCGGGCTTCAGCCATTTCTCACCGTCCAGAGCGAGAAACGCATCCCCAAGCGATGAGAGCGCCAGCGCCGCCACGAGCAGGATCGGCCCACCTGCGAGATACGCGAACAGGGCCAGAAGTGTCGTCGAGCCTGTCTTCACGACCACGCGCGGAATGCTGCCCCCGGCGCGCCAGCACCAGACGACCCAGAAAAGCACGCCAAGCGCGATGGCGCCTGCCAGCGCTAGAAAGTCGGGGGTCATAAGGAAATCAGTCCTGCTTTACCGGTTCCGGCAGGCGGAGCAGGCGTCTCGCCATACCGCGATGCGTGTCCTTGACATGCATGCCGACAATTCCGAGGGCGGTGGCCAGCACGGTCGCGTCATCGGTGAAGCCGAGCCCGGCCAGGAAATCCGGCAGCAAATCGATGGGCATCACGAAATAGGCGCCGGCTGCAAACAGCACACCTTTGGCCTTCAGCGGCGTGCTTGGATCGCGTGCAGCAAAATAGGCCGACGCGAGGTCATCCGCGAACGGGATCTTTCCGGCGACGCGCAGCAGCTTGGGCACGAGGCCTTTCGTGCCACGTTCCATGCGCTCAACCGATTGCGGCGTGAACCGTCCCTCGGCGTCCTGAACCATGTTGATAATTTCCGCTGCGTCAGACATTGCGAACTCCTGTCAGCACTATAGACCAACAGTGTATCAACAAAAACAAGGGAGGGCAGCAGCCCATGGAACTGAACTCGAATATCTCTGCCGTAATTACAGGTGGCGCGTCCGGCCTTGGTGCTGCGACCGCCCGTAAACTGGCATCGCAGGGCGTGAAAGTCGCTCTTTTTGATCTCAACGAAGAAAAGGGCGAAGCCCTTGCCAAGGAACTCGGCGGCGTTTTCTGCAAGGTGAATGTCACTGATGAAGAGTCTGTAGACGCCGGTTTTGCGAAATCCCGCGCGGCCATCGGCCAGGAACGCATCCTCGTCAATTGCGCCGGCACGGGCAACGCCATCAAGACGGCCAGCCGCAACCGCGAGACAGGCGAGATCACCCACTTCCCGCTCGACAAGTTCAACATGATTATTCAGATCAACCTTGTCGGCACGTTCCGCTGCATTGCGAAGTCTGCGGCTGGCATGATGACGCTGGACCCGATCGAAGGCGAGCGCGGCGCAATCGTGAACACGGCGTCTGTTGCCGCGGAAGACGGCCAGATGGGACAGGCATCCTATTCTGCGTCCAAGGGCGGTGTGGTCGGCATGACCCTGCCAATCGCGCGTGACCTTGCTCGCGAACTGATCCGCGTCAACACGATCCTGCCGGGTATCTTCAACACCCCGCTGATGCAGGGCGCACCGGACAATGTGAAACAGGCACTGGCGGCTTCTGTGCCAAACCCGGCGCGCCTTGGTAATCCGGAAGAGTATGCATCGCTCGCATGCGAAATGCTCAGCAATGGCTACTTCAATGGCGAAGATGTTCGCCTCGACGGCGCCATCCGCATGGCCCCGCGCTGATCGGCTGACGCCGTTTCAGCAACGCTTTAAAGGCCCGCTCCCGGTTCGGGGGCGGGCCTCTTTAATGGAAGCGGGCTACGAGGACGGAAAGGGAGCCCGGCTCCCGGTCGTCCCCTTTACTGTCCCTTGCGTTGTTTTACGCCTTCCTCGTCAGCAATCGCGCGATCTTCGTCATTGAAGATGATCTCTGCTTCCTCGCCCTTGCCATAGGCGCGGGATTTCTTGGCCAGCGCCGACATGGAATCCTGCATCGAGCCCTGGCCGACGGCCATGGTCTTCGAGGCGGAGACGCCAACGGCTTCGGCATCGTCAAAACGGGCAAACTCGGCGCCGAGAAAAACGACTTCCCAGCCCTTGGCTTCAGCGCGGTCGAGCGCGGCCTTGGCGCCGTCCCGGGTGAGTTCGCGAGAGGAGTTTTCCAGCCCGTCCGTCATGATCACGATGACGGCCTTCTCTGGATCGTCGGCTTCCGCCAGCGAAACCATGCGCCCGATGGCATCGAAAAGCGGGGTCATTCCGCGCGGATTGGCTTCCTCATTGGTGACATTGGTCCAGTCCTCGGCGATGACCTTTTCGCGCAGGACATCGAATTGCATCCCGTCCTGGAAGTCGAATACGGCGAGCGTGACGTCGGTTTCGATGTCGCTGCCCTCGATCTCCCCCTCATCAGCCTCACCGACACTGGCTGCGTAGGCATTCACCGAGGTGAGGGCTTCGTCCCAGATGCTGCTCATCGAGCCGGTGCGGTCGAGCAGGATGTAGGAATGCACCGCCCCCGGATCATCATCCGGCTGTGGTGCAGGTATCTTGGCCGAAGCCGGCCCCATCAAGGCGATGGCGGCTGCGCCGGCGGCGAGTGTTGTGATGAGCTTTTTCATGCGTGCGTCCCTAACCAGAAATCTACATCGGGCCACCCGGCCTGATGTAAGTTAATCTCCGGGCAAAATCAGGCGCACATGTGGCATTAACGCGTTGTTAGAAAGGAAATCGGGTGCGAACGACTGTCCGCACCCGGTGAATATGAGCAGCTGTTCATATTCGCTGCTCTGGCCTGAAATTTCAGGACGGTAAGGTCACGCAAACTGGGGCGCGATTTTCAGATTTCGCACCCAGCCGATCTTTTCCATCGCGAGCAGGATCGTGCCATTATAGTCGACGATCCGGTTCCAGACGCCGCGGCGCGGACGGTGCAGCGCGCTGATGGGCTGGTCGTGGTGGTGGTCATGGAAGGCTTCGCCGCCTGTCAACAGCGCCATCATATGGTCAGCCCAGATTGGGGTTTTCAGATGGCCCAGCACATTGATGCCATAGACGGTCGCGTGGAACTGAATTGCGCGGCCGATGACGACACTGGCATGGATCAGGCCGGTCAGCAGCAATGAGCCGCCGGCAGCCCAGACGATCAGATAGATCGCGGCCGGGATCACAAGATGAACGACGAGGCTGATCTCATTATAGAAGCGGTCCATCCACACTACAGCGGGCTGGTTCTTCAACCACATGGCCAGAGGGCGCTGGGTGTCGCGGTGGTCACGCCAAAGGATCCAGCCGACCCAGGCCCAGCGCTTGGACTCGAACGGATTGTGCGGATCGCCCGGCTTGTCGGAGAAGCGATGATGCTGGGAGTGGTAGTTCACCCAGTCCTTCACATTGCCCTGCATGGCGATGACGAGATTCAGCATGGTCACGATCTGGCCGGGCATTGCCAGTTCGCCTGCGCGATGCTGCAGGATGCGGTGAAGTGGGCCGATCCCGGCATTGCAAACGAAGATCGACGCGCCGATCACGGCGATGGCCAACGGAACGTACCACCAGTGGAAGGTCAGCTGTGTCAGGGCCAGGCCGAGCACGACCATGGTGATGAACAGGCCGAGGCCGAGCGCCGGATAGCCAAAGGCCGAAAAGAAGCTCGCATGGTTGAAATTCTTCCACGTCTTTGGAATGGCGAGCGAACGCGGCAGCGTCATTGAATATCCTCCTGAAAGCCTCGCCTGTGCGGGCCCTGGTTTTATAGAAGTGTCCGGCGGGCCGGATTAACACAGACTTAAAGCCGCCAAGGCGCCGTCGTAAAGATGGAACCTCATCGTTGACGCAGTCGTGACCGGAACGTGCGGTCCGGGGGTGACGAACTGGCCCTGAACCCGCTAGAACACGTCGGGAACATGTGCCGGGCTATTGTGGGAGGCGCTGCATGGTGGACGACCGTCGCCAATTTGATCTGCAAAGGCTCCGCGACCTCGGGCTGGACCTGGATTCCAGTCAGGATGAGGCCGAGCTGAAAAGCATTTGCCGTCTGACGCAGGACTGTATCGAGTCTGGCGACAACAGCCTTACGCTGAACCAGCGAACCGAAAGATTCCATTGCACCAATTGCGGACAGTCGGGTTCGTTCCGCGACCTTGTCCGCGCATTGGAGAGCGGAGACCTGGCGCATGAGGCCCAGGCGCCGGCCGTACTGGATGCCGAATTCTCCGAAGCGCCCATTCGCGCGACCCATGCCGTGGTGCGGGCTGAGCCGAAAGTGATGCATCTGGGGGAGGGGCAGCGTGTCCGGTCCGATAAGGAAATGCGGCTGGAGGAAAAGCAGGCGCGCAAGGCTGCCCGTGAGGGGCGTCATACGGGCGAACGGATCATCATTACGCTCTTGGCACTCGTCTTCCTGGGGGCGGGCCTCGCCGCAGCTGCCCTGTCCGGTTTTGCAAACTACCAGGCTTTTTCGCAATCGGTCGCCGATCCCCTCCAGTCGGGCGTGTGGGGATGGACCGGCGTGATTGCGGCGATCATCTCGTTTGGCGGCTTCACCTTTTTCTACTGGCATACGGCCAATCACCGGATGAAAGAAGGCGTGCGCGCACTCTTGTTTGCGCTTGCTGGCGGGGGGACGTCCATTGTCGGAACGCAAATGTACATCGCCGCGAACAATCAGGCGGCCGAGGCCGAGCTCGTACGTGCCGGGTCCAACCGGGATGTTCTTCAAACACAGATCGCCGACTGGCGGCGGCAGCTGGAGGGCATTCCGCCCGAAACGCGCTCTGTTGAGGGGCTGGAAGCCTATATTGAGGAAGTCGAGCGCGTGGGGCGGACACACCAGAAGCCTTATCGCGATGCCCAGAACGAGCTTGGTCTGGCGCGCCGACGCGATGACCTCCTGGTCCGGATCGAAACAGCAAATGCCGAACTGCTCGGCACCGGCACGGGTGACATCCTCGTCGAAGCCCAGACGCGCACCTCCATTCCCGGCTGGTTCTTTGCGCTCATGCTCGAGCTTTTTTCCAGTCAGGGCACATCCATCGGGCTGGTCGCGCTGCTGATCCTGTATGGCCGGTCGCGCGTTAATGTCGGCGAGGAGGGCGTTAACCAAGGCATTTCCTGAAAAAGGAACCCGGAGGCCTCTCGTGCATAGACTAAATGAAGCAACGTTCTGGGGCTTCTCCATCAAGACTGAAACCGGCACAGAATGTGCCGGTTTTTTTCTGCCTTGCGTAATGTTTACGACTATTCTGGCCCGCGACTTGCTGAAGCCCTTCTCGTCGGCTCACTCCGTTACAGGGGAGCGCGCAAGAAGAGGGGATCCCAGTGACGCAGCGTGATCTGATGTTTCAGGACGAAATCTCTGTTTACCATGATCTGGTGTGCACGAGGTAGAGTAAGTCCATGAATCTGTTCTTCAGGTTTCTTCGTATATTTCTTCCCGCCTTCTTCACGAAGAGCCGGACCGGGCTGATGGACGTGCACACCATTCGGTCGGCCGTCTGGATCGGCGATCAGGATCCGCTGGGGCATATGACGAATTCGCGCTACTCGTCCTTCACCGATCTGGGGACCATGAACTATATGGGCCGGACGGGCGCGCTGATGACCTACCGCAAGCGCGGGTGGAGCCCGATCATCCAGCATGAATCCCTCACCTTCTACCGGATGATGAAATTCCCGCAGAAATTCGAGCTGACGACCGAGCTGGTCGGTTGGCAGGATTGCTACATCTGCTTCCGCCATCGCTTTCACAGCAAGGGCAAACTCATCGCGGAAAGCCGCATGGTGGCGCGCCTCATGGGGCGGCGGCGCCAGAAGGTGACCACGCAGATGGCGCTGGAGGCGATGGGGCTGGATCTGGAAAGCCCGGAGCTCAGCCAGCGTTACCTTGATGCCATCGCAGACCTTCAGGCGCGCGACGCCGAACGGGAAGCGGAAAACACCTAGCGATCAAACTCGAAGGCGTATGGCAGCAGGTCTGCCATTTTCCATTCCTTCAAGCCCGTTCCGTCCGCCGCAAGGGCGTACACAATGCAGTCCGGGCTACACAATTCAGCGATACGCTGGCGGCAGCCGCCGCAGGGGGACAGGTCGCCCTCGCCGCCGATCACGAGCACATGTGTGCAGGTCTTCCCGCCCGCCACCACCATGGCGCCTAGCGCAACAGCTTCGGCGCAGGTGCCAAGCGGATAAGCAGCATTCTCCATATTGCATCCCGCGAAAACCCGCCCCTGATCGTCAAGGACGGCGGCGCCAACCTTGAATTTGGAATAGGGGGCATGAGCGTGTTCGCGTGCGGCACTGGCGGCAGCTTGCAGCCGCTCGATCAGGGAAAGGGACGGGTTGGTCACGCAGGTATCCTCTGGCCAAGTGCGGGCTTCCTGCTTAGGCATTGTCGTCAGTCTTGTCACTCGATTGCCTGATGCCGCGGAGCCAGATGTCTCGTATCCCTCTTATAATTGATTGTGATCCTGGTGTGGATGATGCTGTCATGCTGATGATGGCGCTGGCCAGCCCGGATCTCGATGTGCGGGCGATCACGGCGGTGGCCGGCAATGTCCCGCTGCACCTGACCAGCCGGAATGCGCGCATGATGTGCGACCTGATGGACCGCAAGGAGATCCCGGTCCATGCCGGGTGCCCGCGTCCGATGGTGCGCACGCCGGTCACTGCGGAAGATTTCCACGGCGAAAGCGGGATTGCCGGGCTTGAACCGTTTGAGCCGGAGACGCCGCTTGCCGAAGCGCATGCCGTCAACGCGCTGATCGACCTGCTCCGCGCCGCCGGGCCGAAGGGCCTGTCAATTGTGATGACGGGGCCGATGACCAATCTGGCGACGGCGCTCATCATGGCGCCGGACATCGCTGGTAATATCGACCAGCTGGTCCTGATGGGCGGCGCTGACAGTGAGGGCGGCAACATCACGCCCTTCGCCGAATTCAATGTCTTTGCAGATCCCCATGCGGCGGCGGTCGTACTGGCGAGCGATGCGTCAGCAACAATTCTCTCTCTGGATGTGACGCATCAGGTCCGGGCGCTCGACTCCCACCTGGCTCCCTTCCGCACACTGGAGGGCGACCGGCCACGTATCATGGTCCAGCTGCTGGAGGCGGCGAACGTCCTGGAACAGAAATGGAAGGGCAAGCGCACGCCGATGCATGATCCTTCTACCATTGCCTACCTGCTCGCGCCGCATTTGTTTGAGGGGCGCAAGGCAGATGTGACGGTCGAAACGGAGTCCGGGGCACGGTTTGGCCAGACGCGTCCATCGAAGCTTGAGGCCGGTCGCCATACTTGGATCACCAAGGCTGACCCAGAGGGATTCTTTGCGCTGGTGGAGAATTTGCTGGAGGCGTCATGATTACAGTCGTTGGGTCTATCAATCTCGATATCGTGGCCACCGGGCCGAAACTGCCCCGACCGGGCGAGACCGTGACGGGCGCAAAGCTTGCGCGCCATCCGGGCGGGAAGGGCGCGAACCAGGCGCTGGCCGCGCGCCGGCTCGGCGCAGATGTCCGCCTCGTCGGGGCGGTTGGCGCCGACGAGATGGCCGAGGAGGCCCTGAAGCTCCTGCAGGCAGGCGGCGTTGACCTGTCCAGCGTCCAGCACGTAAACGGCGAGACGACCGGCGTGGCCCTGATTGCCGTGTCCATGGATGGCGAGAACCAGATCGTGGTCTGCCCTGGCGCGAATGCGGTGTTGCGCCCGGCAGATGTCGAATTCGTAGAGATCGAACACATGATGGGCGTGCTCGAGGTCAGCGCGGATACGCTGTTTGCCGCGGCGCGCAAGGCCAAGGGCTTTGTCAGCCTGAACCTCGCGCCCGCCATGGAGCTGCCGGATGAATTGCTCGCCGAAGCTGACCTCATCAGCGTGAATGAGACCGAAGCCGCCTTTTATGGCGGCGCGCTGCACCAGCTGGATGCCTACATCGCGATCTCGCTGGGCAGCGAAGGGGCGACGCTCTGGCGAAAAGGCCAGGAGATTGCCCGTGCCACTCCGCCGAAAGTGAACGTGGTCGATACGGTCGGAGCAGGGGACACGTTTACCGCAGCCCTCACGGTCGGCCTGATCGAAGGCCAGTCTCCTCAGGAGGCGCTCGTCTTTGCGGTCGCTGCGGGGGCAGTGGCCTGCACCAGGCCCGGCGCGCAGCCGAGCCTGCCGAAGCGCCTCAATCTTGACCCATATCTATGAGGCGCGGGCGCCTTCATGCAATTGACGTATGGCCGCGCTAGGGCTTTCTGGAATTAGGTTTTGATGGTTGGAGGATTCCCATGTTTCGATTGATTGCCAGCGCGCTGGCGGTGACGGCGCTCGCCCTTCCGGCATCGGCCTGGGGCAAGACCGGCCACCGGATCGTAGGGGAGGTCGCGACGACCTATCTCAGCGAGCCCGCCGCAACAGCTATCGAAGACATTCTCGGACCGGAAGGTCTCGCCGAGGCTGCCGACTGGCCAGACTATATGCGCTCCAATCCCGACTCCTTCTGGCGTTCGGAAGCCAATCCCTGGCATTATGTCACGATCCCGGAAGGGCAGACCTATACGGATGTGACGCCGCCCGCGAACGGAGACGCCATCACGGCGCTTGCCAATTTCCGGGCCACTGTGCTCGATCCTGCCGCGTCCCTTGAGGAACGCCAACTGGCCCTTCGGTTCATCGTGCACCTTGTCGGGGACCTTCAGCAGCCGCTCCATGCCGGCAACGGCACCGACCGAGGGGGGAACTGGGTCGACGTCGTCTTCTTTGAGGAAATGTCGAATTTGCATGAGGTCTGGGACGAAAAGCTCATTCAGTATGAAGAGCTCTCCTATACCGAATGGGCCAACTGGCTGGTCCAGAAGATCACTCCGGTGAATCTTGGAGAGTGGGGCGCTGCTACGCCAGCGCAGTGGGCTGATGAGAGCGCGGCCCTTCGCGACACCATCTATCCGGAGTCCGAAATCCTGTCCTATGATTATGCCTATATGGCCCGGCCGATCCTGAACCAGCAGATGAGCAAGGGCGGTGTGCGCCTGGCGGCCTATCTCAATGCGATGTTTGATCCGGCCCTGACGGAGATGCCAGAGGCAGAATAGGGCCTAGGCGCTGGCGCGGTTGATGCGGCGGCGCTGGACGCTGGAGGGGATGTTCAGGCTCTCGCGATATTTCGCCACCGTCCGGCGGGCGATATCGACACCATAGCCGGTCAGGATTTCCACGATCTGGTCGTCGGACAGCACATTGTCCGGCTCTTCGCTGTCGATCAGCATCTTGATCCGGTGGCGGACGGCCTCGGCCGAGTGTGCCTCGCCGCCACCCGTTGCCGGGATCGAGGCAGAGAAGAAGTATTTCAGCTCGAAGAGACCGCGCGGTGTCGACATGTATTTGTTTGTCGTCACACGGCTGACCGTGGATTCATGCATCTCGATGGCATCGGCCACCTGTTTCAAGTTGAGCGGCCGCAAATGCGCGACGCCATGCGCGAAGAAGGCGTCCTGCTGGCGCACAATCTCGCTGGCCACTTTCAGAATGGTGCGTGCACGCTGGTCGAGCGACTTGATGAGCCATGTTGCGGAGGCGGCGCATTCGGAAATGA
The DNA here is from genome assembly GCA_913057945.1 of uncultured Hyphomonadaceae bacterium. Lineage (GTDB taxonomy): Bacteria > Pseudomonadota > Alphaproteobacteria > Caulobacterales > Hyphomonadaceae > Hyphomonas. The sequence continues at coordinate 166,963 of CAJXOF010000008.1, forward strand.
ATTCCTTCTCCTTGTCGCGCATCGGCAGGGCCGTGACTTCCGCGTAATATGCCTTGTCCATCAGGACACGCGGCAGGTTTTCGGAATTCAGCTCCACGGCGTACATGCCATTCGGCATTTCCCGCACGAACACGTCTGGTGTCACCGCCACGGATGCGTCGCCTGCAAAATTCGATCCCGGCTTGGGCGACAGCTGGCGCAGCTCGGTCATCATGTCGAGCAGGTCTTCCTTGTCGACACCGCAAATCTCGGCAAGGCCTTTGAGATCGTGTTTGGCGACAAGCTGCAAATTCTTGACCATGGCTTCCATGGCCGGATCGTAGCGGCCGAGCTCTTTCAGCTGCAGACCAAGGCATTCCGGAATTGAACGGGCCATCACGCCGGTTGGGTCAAAGCCCTGGCAGGTATCCAGTACTGCCTCGACATTCGCGATGTCAGCGCCGAGCGCCGTGGCCACTTCATCGAGGTCTGTGCGCAAATAGCCGGTATCGTCCGTTTCGTCGATCAGGCGCGCCGCGATCAGGCGGTCAGCTGCGGACAGGCCAGCAAGGTTGAGTTGCGTGTGCAGATGTTCGTGAAGGGATATTTCGGAGCTGACATTGGCGGTATAGTCGAAATCCTCGCCGGAGCCGCCGCCGCTGGCACCAGACCAGTCGGTCTTGGCAGACGGGCCGGAACTGCCGGCGGGCATTGCGGCATCGGAGCCTGTGCCCGGCTCATAGACATCCTCGCCCGGCGCATCGAGCTGGTCGCGCGCTGCGCCGAGGCCGGAGGATTCATCCAGTGAAAGTTGCTCGCGATTGTCCGCCTTCGGGTTTTCGGAATCGCTGGACGTGTCTTCCTCAGCCTTGTTCAGAAGGGGATTGCGCTCAATCTCCGCTTCCACGAATTCGGTGAGTTCCTGATTGGAAAGCTGCAACAGCTTGATCGCCTGCTGAAGCTGCGGCGTCATTACCAGGGACTGGCCCTGGCGCATATCGAGTGACTGTTTCATTCCCAAGCCCGCGCCTTTCCTCAAGCGGCGAACTGCTCACCCAGATAGACCCTGCGCACGTCTTCATTTGTCAGCACGTCTTGCGGCGTACCATCAAACAGGACTTCACCTTCATACATAACATAGGCCTTGTCGACGATCTGCAAGGTTTCGCGCACCTGGTGGTCCGTGATCAGGACACCCAGGCCGCGTTGCTTCAGATAGCGGACAAGATCGGAAATGTCGGAAATGGCGAGCGGGTCGATACCGGTGAACGGTTCATCCAGTAGCATGAAGCTCGGACGGGATGCGAGCGCACGGGCAATCTCCACCCGGCGGCGTTCGCCTCCGGACAGGGACGTGGCCGCCTGGCCACGAAGGTGTTCCACATGCAATTCGCTGAGCAGGCTATCGACCTGAGCCATTCGCTTCGCCCGGTCTTTTTCGACCAGTTCCGCAACGGCCATCACATTTTCTTCCACCGTCATGCCGCGAAAAATCGAGGCTTCCTGAGGAAGATAGCCCACGCCGAGGCGTGCGCGTTGGTACATGGGCAGACGGGTTACGTCTTCCCCATCAATCGAGATCGTTCCCGAATCTGCGCTGATAAGGCCCATGATCATGTAAAAGCAGGTCGTCTTGCCGGCCCCATTGGGTCCAAGCAGGCCGACAATTTCCCCGCGTTGAAGGCTCAGAGATACGTCTCGCACGACCTGTCGCTTGCCAAATGACTTGGCAATATTATTAACGACAAGGCCTTCGGCCGAATCCGTCATCTCTGCTAAATTCCCTCAATCCACTGGGATTTTGCCACCCGGAAACAGGCATACCCTTACATACTTAAGATCGGCTTCACGATCCCGCTAAAATTTATTCAGTTGTTTGCGGGCTGATTGTCCGGATCGATCACCATGCGGGTGCGGCCATCGCCGCCATCCAGCGTGGTTCGGCGGTTGCCGATTTCGACCCTCAGGACAGCGCCCTCGGCCACATCGCGCTCACGCAACAGGGCCACATTTCCGGTCATGGTGATGATGTCGCTGGCTGCGTCATAGACGCCGCGATCGCCCTTCGCCTTCATGTCGGCGGTGATGTAGAAGACGTTGCCCTCTGCGATCATCGTCTGGACCTGGCCAAAGCCGCCGCCGACGCTGGTTGTCTGCGTGGCGCTTGCCGGTCTCTCGGCAAAGATCATGGTGACCGTGTCGGCGCGCAGCCGGGCATCGCCCTGCTGGATGTCGACATTGCCGATCAGCAGCACTTTGCGTTCGCGCTCAAGGCTCTCGGTACGCTCCGAATTGATATAGATCGGACCGCCTTCCGACGAGATTTGCGCCATCGCCGGTAGCGTGAAGGCTGCCAGGGCGGCCAGCGAAACAAGAACCTTATTGAGAGCCATCTGTCTCACCTTCATTTGTTTCATTTGTGTCTGCCGGGGCAGGATAGAGCACCGTTTTGACATTGCCTTTGCAGATGACCCGGTTGCCATCCTCCAGAACTTCATACGAGTCACAGCTGATATCGCCAAGGGGGCCTCTGCCTTGCAGCGGCGATAGACCCTCAACGCGGCCTTCATCGACGAAAACGCGCGCGCCGGATGTCATGAAGGTGAACCCGTTTGCATCCGAAATGCGGACATCCTCATAGAGTTCCAGAATGCCTGCGTCGCGATCATACATGCCGGAAGGTGCGCGGATCTTGCTGCCCGTCTGATCCGTAAGAATGGGATTCACCAGGTCGACCAGCGTGCCGGTGGTCTGGCGACGCCGCGCGGCATCTGCCGTGATGTTGAAGCTCTGGCCAACCGAATCCCGCCCGGAAAACCGAGGGTTCAACATGGTGACGGTTTCGCCCTGCGCCACCTGAACCGGAGTTGCATCTTTCGCGATGGCGCTGCGCACGATGTAACCGAGGAACAGGCCGATCGAAATCGCGGCGCAAGCCGAGAAGGCGAGGCGCAGAAGGCGTACACCCTGAGACCGCTTGCGCGCCTGGGCCAGCGTCAGCTGGCGCCGCGGAGCCCATAATGATGCCGGATCGTGATGCTTGACGGCGTCCATGAATAAGAGGGGCCTGCTTCTGTAACTACACGGGACGTTTAACGGACCAGCCTCTGAAACAAAAGCGGCGAAGGCATGGCGACAGCGTTAGCTGTGCGCAAAAATATCCGTTTCGCCCCAGCCCGACAAATCAAGCGTTGCACGGATCGGCAGGAACGCAAAACAGGCCTCCGCCAATTCGAGCCGGCCTTCGCGCTTCAGCATGGCTTCCAGCCCGTCCTTGATCTTGTGCAGGTAGAGCACGTCGGAGGCGGCATATTGGAGCTGCGCATCGGACAGTTCGCTGGAGCCCCAGTCGGAGCTCTGCTGGGCCTTGGACATGTCGGCGCCGGCGATCTCGCGCGCCACATCCTTGAGCCCATGACGGTCGGTATAGGTGCGCGCCAGTTTCGAGGCGATCTTGGTGCACCAGATCGGCGCGCAATCAATGCCCATCCAGCGTTTCATCATCGCCACGTCAAAGCGCGCGAAATGAAACAGTTTCAGCACTTTGGGATCGGTCAGGATTTTTTTGAGGTTCGGACAATCATAATTGCGGTCCAGCTGTACCAGATGGGCCGTGCCGTCGCCGGACGAGAGCTGGACGAGTGTGAGATTGTCGCGCAACAGGTTCAGGCCCATGGCCTCGGTGTCGACCGCCACAACCGGGCCAAAGTCGATACCAGCGGGCAGGTCGCCCTTGTGAAGAGTAATGCCGTTCATGGCGAGGCTGTAGCACTTCAGGCGTTAAGGGCAAGTGTCTCGGCGCCCCTCAAACAATCAGCGCTGAGCTTTCTTCAGGGCGACGAGCGCCACATCCAGCGCGGAGAGAAACCGTGACCGATCCGCCTTGGAGAAGGGGGCAGGGCCGCGCGCAATGCCGTCCCCCAGACCAGCGCGCAGGTCGGAATGAATGGCCCGGACGGCGACGGCGTTGCCGATGGAGGCATCGGTGAAGGGTTTGCCGGTGGGGGAGATGACGGTGGCGCCCGCTTTCAGGGACCGGTCGGCCAGCAGGATGTCCGCCGTGATGACCACGGATTCCGGCGTGGACGCTTCCGCGATCCAGTCATCCGCCGCATCAAATCCGTCGGAGACGATCTTGCGGCTGACGAGCCGGTGCTCGGGAATGCGGATATAGGAATTGGCGACGATCACCACCGGCACCGAATGGCGCAGCGCGACCTTGTAGACCTCGTCCTTGACCGGGCAGGCATCCGCATCGACCAGGATCTGGGGCAGGGGCGTGTTGGAGTCGGTCATCCGCGCCTACAGCCTGTGAACCAGCCGGGGCAGGTAGCGTCCGGGAATGGAGCCGGACTCGGCTTCACCAGCCTGCTCGGCGCCCATATGGACGTAGAATGGCGCCGCGTCCGGATCTGCTTCGATTACCAATTCATGTGCGCCGAGGCCCTGCGCAAAGCGGCAGGCCCAGACATACAGCATCTTGCCCGTGCCCTCGCCAAGCCGGGTCGGCTCCACGAACAATTTGTCCAGATGGCTCGTGCCCGTCTCATCGACTGAGATTTCGGCCAGCCCGGCCACGCCGCGCCGGTCCTCGGCCACGACGATGGCGTCTTTTTCGAGATCCTCTTCGGTCAGGGTGAGTTCATCGCGAAACGCATCGAGCATGGCATCGTCATAGTTCCAGACAGATTTCGACCGGAGGCACATCTCCGACAGGGACTGCAGCTCGTCCGCTTTGGGCGGTCTCAGGATCATGCCGAAAATCCTTTCGGGGCGCGGATGTCGCTTGACTCAGGCCGGACAAATGTTCTCTGTATGTTCACTTTTGTGTCCGGGGTATATCCATGCGTTTGCCGACAGAGATTGAGTCTCTCTATATCGACTTTGATGCCTTTTTTGCAAACGCGGAAAAACATCTGCGCCCTGAGCTGCGCGGCCGTCCTGTCGGGGTGGTGCCGCTGGCGTCAGACCATACGAGCCTGATTGCCCGGTGCTATCTGGCCAAGGCGTTTGGCCTGAAGCGCGGCACATCCGTACAGGAGGCCCGCGCGCTATGCGCGGAGATTGCCCTGCCGGTCGCCCGGCATGATGAGTATGTGAAGCTTCACCACAAGATCCTTGAGGAGCTCGACCGACATGTCCCGGTCCGGAAAGTCTGGTCTGTCGATGAAATGGAATGCGCTCTGATCGGGTCCGAACGGGGCCGGGGCGAGGAGATCGCCGCGAATATCCGTCAGGGTCTCAAGGAGAATATCGGCCCCTGCCTGACAGCCTCCATTGGTCTGGCGCCGAACCAGTTCCTGGCAAAAGTGGCCGCGGAAATGAACAAGCCCGAAGGCTTCGTCATGCTGCGCCCGGAAGACCTGCCGGGCCGGTTGTTTGAACTGGAACTGCAGGACTTGCCCGGCATTTCCAGCGGTATGTATGCGCGGCTTGGACGGGCTGGAGTGTATACGGTCGAACAGCTCTGGAATCTCTCGCCCAAGCAGGCTCGTGCCATCTGGAACAGCGTGGAAGGCGAGCGCATGTGGGCGCAGTTGCGGGGCTATGCGGTGGGACGACCGGAAACGGTGCGCCGCATGTTCGGGCACGGCCGTATCCTCTCATCGGATTGGCGCCAGCCGGAAAATGCCCGCGACTGCCTGCGATTGCTGACGGCCAAGGCGGCCCGGCGCCTGCGGCGGGAAGGCTATCTGGCCAGCGCGCTGCACGTCTCCATCGGCACACAGGACGGGATGCGCTGGGGGGGCGATACGACCTTCTTTCCGGCGCGGGACGATCACACCTTTCTCCGGAAGGCTTGCGAAGTTTACGATGCGGGGATCCGGGCGCTGGAGGGACGCCGCCTGAAAAAGGTCTCTGTCATGCTCCACCATATCAGTCAGCCCGGCGATGTGAGTGCAGATCTCTTCGAGCACGCCAACAAGGCCGCTGAGCGCTCCCGGTGGGAGCGCGTGACGGATGCCATGGATGCCCTGAATGCCCGCAATGGCGGGTGTGTTGTGTCGCTTGGCCCGCGGAAAGAGCCGCCCGGCGGGTATGCAGGGGCGAAGATTGCCTTCGGCCGGGTTCCCGATCTCGATGATTTCTTTGTGGTCCGCGCTGACCGATAGGCGCCGACAGGTCGGGGCCACAGGCCGCCCAGGGTCAGCGCGAAACGGCCAAGGATCGTGCGATTGCGTGATATCTTCCACAAGGAGGGGAATTGGTGACTGGTTCTTGCGGTATTTTATCGCTAAACGGTATGAAACAACTCACGAGGACATTATGCAGATAAAATATCTCCTGTCAGGCGGCGCCGCGGCGATCGCGCTTTCGCTGTCGGCTTGTGACACCAAGACGGATGCCCCCGCGACGTCGGCTGAGGCAGAAACGCCTGTCGAAGCGCAGGGCCTGCCGGAGATCGTCGTGACGGACGCTGAACTCGAAGGCAACCCATTCCGGCAGGAGTGGGACACGCCCTATGGCGTGCCGCCCTTCGCAGACATTCGCGACGAGCACTACATGCCGGCGACGAAGAAGGCCATTCTCGAGCTTCGCGCCGACGTGGATGCGATCGTGAGCAATCCTGAGGCGCCGACCTTCGAGAATACGGTCGTCGCGCTCGATACGGCGGGGGCCTCGCTGAACAAGGTCCTGAGCGTCTTCAGCAACATCACCAATACCGATACGAATGACACGCTGAGTGAGCTGGAAGCTGAAATCTGGCCGATGCTGACCCGGGAGACCAATGCAATCAGCTTCAATGAAGACCTCTTCAAGCGGGTCCAGACGGTCTATGACCAGCGTGACCGCCTTGGCCTCGACGAACAGGATGCCCGGCTGCTGGAGCTGACGCATCGTGAGTTCCTGCGCAATGGCGCGGCCTTGTCGCCGGAGACCAAGGCCGACGTGGCCGCGATCAATGAAGAGCTGTCCGGCCTGACCACGAAATTCGGCCGCAATTTGCTGCTGTCGACCAAGGCCTTCAAGATCGAGGTCACGGACGAAGCGGACCTCGCTGGCCTGTCGGATGACTTCAAGAGCGCCCTGAAAGTCGAGGGGGAGGACAAATGGGTCCTGACCGTCGACCGGTCCGTCTACGAGACCTTCATGACGCAGAGCGAGAACCGCGACCTGCGCGCAAAACTGTTTGACGGCTACCGCCTGCGCGCGTCCGAAGGCGAGTATGACAATGGCCCGCTCGCCATCAAGATTGCCCAGCTGCGCGCCAAACGCGCCGAGCTGATGGGCTACAAATCCCATGCGCACTACCAGCTGGAAACGCGGATGGCGAAAACACCGAAAGGTGCCGAGGAATTCCTCCTGCGTGTGTGGGAGCCGGGCCTTGAGCGTGCAAAGGAAGAGCGCGCCGCCATGCAGGACATGGTCGGTGACGAGTTCCAGATCGCCGGGCATGATTGGTGGCACTATTCGGAAAAGGTCCGGCAGGAGCTGTATGCCTTCGACGACAATGCGCTGAAACCGTATTTCGAACTGGGCGCCGTGCGCGCGGGCGCGTCCGACGTCGCCTCGAAACTGCTCGGCGTCACGCTGGAGCCGGTCGAGGTCGAGAGTTGGAATCCTGACGTCACGGCCTATGACGTCAAGGACGCAGAAACGGGCGAGCATCTCGGCCTGTTCATGGCGGACATGTATGCCCGCGATTCCAAACGGGGCGGCGCCTGGATGAGCTCGTTCCGCGACACGTCCAACGTTCACGGCAACAATATCCGCCCGATCATTGCCAACAATCTGAACCTGATCAAGCCACCCCAAGGCGAGCCGACCCTGATGCGGTTCGACGAGGTGGAAACCCTGTTCCACGAATTCGGACATGGCCTGCATGGCCTGCTCACGCAGATCCGCTATTCAACCTTCTCCGGGGTGGATGGTCCGCGGGACTATACCGAATTCCCGGCCCAGATCCTGGAGCATTGGGCTGGCGCGCCGGAAGTGCTGGCAACGTATGCAAACCATTATGAAACCGGCGAACCGATCCCGTTGGAACTCATCGACAAGATGAATGCCGCCGCGACGTTCAACCAGGGCTTCAAGACGACAGAATTCATTGCCGCCTCGCTGCTCGATCTGCGCTGGCACATGCTGACCTCCGAAGAGGCGGCAGAGATTACGGACGCCCGTGAGTTCGAGCAGAAGGTGCTGGAAGAGTACGGCCTGATCCCGGAGATCGAGCCGCGCTATCGCAGCCAGTATTTCAGCCACATCTTCGCCGGCGGCTATTCGGCTGGCTATTACGCCTATCTCTGGTCCGAAATCCTCGACGCTGACGGTTTCACCGCCTTCCGCGATACGGGTGACATCTATGACCCTGAGCTTTCGGCCCAGTTGAAGAAGTGGGTCTACGAGTCCGGTGGCCTGCGCGAAGCAGACGAGCTTTACCGGAATTTCCGTGGCTCTGACCCGACCATCGAGCCGCTGTTGAAATTGCGCGGCTTCTCCGAGCAGCAGCCCAGCGAAGGCTGATCGGACATCAAGCACCCTCAAAATGAAAAGCCCGCCGAAAATCTTCGGCGGGCTTTTTCAATTCAGGCTTTTGAAGTGCGGCCTCAGGCGGATTGTTCGGCGGCCTCGCGGCAGACAATGGCCTTCACCTCGTCAACCGTGCCGGCTTCGCGCAAGGCATCGCGCACAGCGCTCTGGCGGAAGGTGCGGCTGACCTGGGCAAGTGCCCGCAAATGGTCGGCACCGGAGGATTTCGGGGCCAGCAACATGAAGACAAGATCACAGGGCCGGTCATCGATGGCTTCGAAATCGACGCCGTGGACCAGTCTGAGATAGCCGCCAACCGGCGCTTCGATGCCGTCCAGCCGGGCGTGTGGAATGGCAACGCCTTCGCCAACACCGGTCGATCCGAGGCGCTCGCGTTCCATGACGGCGTCCTCAATCTCTCGCAGACCAATGCCCGTCGCGTCGGCCAGGGCCTCGGCGAGCGCGTGAATTGCCTGTTTGCGGCTTTTCGCCTCCAAAGAAGGGATGATTACCCCGCCTTCGAGCAGGGACGTCAAATCAGTCGCCATGAAGTTGCTTTCCGTCTTCCGGCCTAGTTCCTCGGGGCGTTCGCTGGATCCACCCATCCAATGTGCCCGTCTGGTCGGCGGTAGACCATATTCAGCCCCTCATGGCCAGCATTTCTGAACATGAGCGCCGGCACTTCCTGCAGTTCGAGCTGCATAACGGCTTCAGATACGCTCATTGTCCGAATTGTGTGCGAGGTCTCCGCCACGGTCAGGGGCGTGTCATCTGCCTCTTCCATGGGCTCTTCATCGGTCGTGTCGTGTCCGTTCACGCGAAACACGGATTCCGGCGCCAGTTCGCTCGGCATCGGGGCCGATGTTCCGGAATGATGATCCTTCAGGCGGCGCTTGTAGCGGCGCACCCTTTTTTCCATCTTGTCGAGGCTGTTTTCGAGGGCGGCGTAGGGGTCTCCCGCTTTGCCGGTCGACTGGAGAATGATGCCGGAGGGTAGGTGCACATTGCAGTCGACTTCAACGAAGGGGCCCTGTTGGGAGACGAAAACGCGGGCGTCGCCAGTTCGGTTGAAATACTTACTGACTGCCGCCTCCAGTCCGTCTTCGATACGGCTCCGCAGAGCCTCGCCGAGATCCATATGCTTGCCAGTAATCTGTATCTGCACGGGCGGTCTCCTTTGTTTTTTCAGGATTCAAGTATGGCGCAGAAATGCGACCGAGGCGAATCGATTTCCTCATCTTCAAGACTTGGGACGGGAGGGAGGTGGCCTCAAGACCCAGCCGGAGCCGACCCGGAAAAATTCTCCAAAACCCGCATTCTGGCGAGGCAGCAATACGATGCGTTCTACATGCTCCTTTGAAGAGGTCAGATAAAAACGCCCTGACTACAAAGTGGTAAGCCGGGCTCAGTTCGAGTAACCTGTTTTACACTTTCGCGTAGTCTTCTGGATTAATATCCCTTCATCAAGGATGACCTCCACGCATGTCGACCGCCGAGCCCGAGGAACCGCAGAACACGCCGGTCACTCTGGCTGGGCGCGAAGCGATGTTCCGGAACACGTTTGAATATGCCAGCGTCGGCATTGCCCATGTCGGGCCCCAGGGCCAGTGGCTGAACGTCAATCGCTGCGTCTCCGAGATCGTCGGGTATCCGCGCGAAGAATTGCTCAAGATCAGCTTTCAGGACATCACCCATCCCGATGATCTGAACCTGGATGTCGGGCTCCTGAATGAAGTCCTTGAGGGGAAGCGGGACACCTACCGGATCGAGAAACGCTATTATCACAAATCCGGTCGCATCGTCTGGGTGACCCTTGCGGTCAGCTGTGTCCGGAGTCCGAACGGCGAGGTCGATTATTTCATATCCATCCTTCAGGACATCACGGAAAAGAAACGGATCAGCCGGGCCCTGGCCGACAGCGAGACCCGGTTCCGCGCAGTTCAGGAAACCAATCCTGACGGGTTCATGATCCTGCGCAGCTTGCGCGCCATGTCAGGCGAGATCGATGATTTCATCTGGGAATTCGTGAACCCGTCCGCAGAACAGCTGACCGCACGCACGGCAAAAGCCCTGGTCGGCAAGCGCTTGTCGCAGGAAATGCCGGAAGCCTTCACGCGCGGCCTGTTCGATGTATTTTGCAAGACCGTCGAAACCGGGGAGCCCTGGCAGCGGGAAATATATTATCCGCAAGACCGGGAGCCGCGATGGTTTCGTTTCACAGTGGCCCGGGTCGGAGACGGATTTGCTGTCTCCTTTCAGGATGTCACGGCGCGCAAGCAGGCAGAGCTTCAATTGCAGGCGAGCCAGCAACGCCTGCGCACCATTCTTGACGGGGTCGTGTCGATGATCGGCCTCACCACGCCGTCTGGAACATTGCTCAAGATCAACGAGGCGTCCTTGCGGCTCACGGGCGCCGCGGGGGAGGATTTGATCGGGCAGCCGATCTGGGAGCACCCGGCCTGGTCCCACACACCGGCCATGCAGGACCGGTTGATTTCCGCCTTCAGCAAGGCGAAGGCGGGAAGGCGCATGCGTTTTGATGCGGAAATCCGGGATTCCCGGGGCCGACTGATCCCGGTGGATGTGCAACTGGCTCCGATTTTCGACGAGGCTAAACAGGTGACAGACATTGTCATGTCTGCAGTCGACATCTCCGAGCGCAAGCGCGCCGAAGCTCACCGCGAGATGCTGCTCAGTGAGTTGAATCACCGGGTGAAGAACTCGCTGGCGACCATCCAGGCGATTGCGGCGCACACCTTGCGCGAAGCCTCCACGCTGGAGAGTTTTCGCCAATCCTTTACCGGACGCCTGCGCGCGATTGCCGCCAGCCACGACCTTCTCGTCTCGACCACCCGGGATTCTGCCGATATTTCCCGGCTCATCCGGGATCAGGTGATGGGCTATGCCCCGGCAGGGGAGGCACGGCTTGAGCTGACCGGCCCGCCACTGGTGCTCGGACCGCAGGGATCACACGCTTTCGGGCTGATCCTGCATGAATTGGCAACGAACGCGTCAAAATACGGCGCCTTTTCGAACGATTCCGGCCGGCTCAGCATCAATTGGTGTGTTGAAGAGCGTGACGACGAGCCGGAAGTGATCGTCGACTGGATCGAAAATGGTGGTCCCCCGGTCACGCCCCCTACCCGGAAAGGCTTTGGCAGCGTGCTCATCGAACAGAGCCTGGCGCACTCTCTTGGGGGGAAAGCGAACTTAACCTTTGACCCGAAAGGATTAAAAGCTCAGTTTCGCTTTCCAGTAAGAAGGTAGGGGGCGCATGCCGAAAATACTGTTGTTGGAAGACGATTTCCTGATTGCGTACGATGTGAAGGCGCAACTCGAGGATGCCGGGATGGAAGTGGTGGGCCCGGCGTCGAGCAATGAGGACGCGGATGCCTTGATCCAGCCAGGCGCAGTCCATGCGGCGGTTCTCGACATGGACCTTGGTGGGGTCACGTCATTTCCCACGGCGTCCCGCTTGAAGGATCTCGGTATCCCCTTCGTGTTTGTGACAGGCAATGACCAGGCCGAATTGAAGGGGAGCCTGGCCGGGAGTGCAGTCCACACCAAGCCGGTACATTTTCCGCGGCTGATAGATGCCTTGAAAAATCTCACTGCGTCCGACTAGCGCGGCAGCTTACATGCCTCTCATCGGGCCGCGGATAGGCGTGCCGACCTCCGGCTCAGCGGCCTTGCCGGCATTGCGGCCGTAATCATGCTTTTTCAGGAGGCCGCGAAACTGGTGATAGGACAGGCCGAGCAAATCTGCCGCCCGTCCCTGATGGCCCTGTGACAGGCTGAGTGCCTCATCGATTAACTGCATCTCGAAGGCGGCAACCTGGGCGCTGAAATCGGCGGCGATTTCGGGGTTGTCGCGAATGCGTACCGGATCGGCCCGAAGGGGGTCGGGGTGTCCGGCTTCATGGGAGCCGGTCGGTCGCCACGGAGAGTCGAAGGGGTCGAGGGCCGACGGATCGAACAGGACCGGCTCGTCCGGGGCGACCAGCATGGCGCGGTGCGCCAGGCGTTGTGCAAAATTCCGGAGTTCGCGGACATTTCCCCGCCAGTCATGTGCTTCGATGGCGGCAATGGTCGATGGCGCAAAGCCTGGGAAGTCCTGTGCCATCTCAATCGCCATACGCCGGGCAAAATGATCGGCCAGCAGGCTGGCATCGCCGGGCCGCGCGCGGAGCGGGGGCAGGGTAATGACGTCAAAGGCCAGTCGGTCCAGAAGGTCGGCGCGGAACTCGCCCGCCGCGACCATGCCTGGCAGATCGGCATTCGTGGCCGCCACGATGCGGACATCCGTTGCCAGCACTTTTGATCCGCCCACGCGCTGGAACTCGCCATACTCCACCACCCGCAGCAGCTTCTCCTGCACCTGGTCGCTCGCTGTGGCGATTTCGTCGAGGAAGATCGTGCCGCCATCGGCCAGTTCAAACCGGCCCCGGCGCATTTCGGTCGCGCCGGTGAACGCGCCGCGCTCATGCCCGAACAATTCGGAATCAAGCAAAGTCTCTGAAAGCGCCGCGCAATTGACCTTTATGAAGGGCCCGTCCCAGCGCTTGGACAGGAAGTGAAGCCGTTCCCCGATCAGCTCCTTGCCGGTTCCCCGCTCCCCAATGACGAGGATGGGGCGATCCAGCGGGGCGACACGGGAGACATGCTCCTGGGCGCTCAGCCATGCGGGGGCTTGGCCCAGCAATTGGGTAGTCTGGTCAACCATTTCGTCAAAATAGCTAAAAATGGAGATTAAATCTACAACTCATTTGGTAAAATACACTAAAAATCAAAAACATCTCTCAGCCAAAATGGAATAATATCATTATAAAACAACGTATTATAAAATTAATTTTGAACTGGCACGGTCCTTGAAGTGACAGAAGGGCTCAGAGCGACAGGGCGTTGCTCACACCCAAGAAGGACAAACTGAAAATGGAAGATCGCTACAACACTTCGGAAGCCCGCTCAGACGCTGGCCGTTTCGGTCGGTGGCTCGCGACACGCCCCGCGGAAAGCTGGATGTTTTTCGTAATCGGCATCTTCCTCGGCGGCTTGTTCTTCTAATCCTCCCCCCACTCACGAAAGGACACCAAAATGGGCCTGTTTTCCCGACTCGGTGACATCATCAACTCCAATCTCAACGCGATGCTCGACAGCGCCGAAAATCCTGAAAAGATTGCCCGGCTCATTATCCAGGAAATGGAAGATACGCTGGTCGAGGTTCGCACCGCTGCAGCCCGCGCCATGGCAGACAAGAAGGAAATGGAACGCGAAATCGTCCATTTCACCACGACCCGCGACGAGTGGGCGGCCAAGGCCGAACTCGCCATCGACAAGGGCCGGGAAGATCTTGCCCGCGGTGCCCTGACCGCCAAGCAGAAGGCCGACGGCGAAATCGAACGCCGCAAGGCTGCGATGGTTTCTGCCGAAGAAGCCTTCGAGAAGCGCCAGGATGACCTGGCCAAGCTCCAGGCCAAGCTGGACGAGGCAAAGGCAAAGCATCGTGCGCTGATGATGCGCCGCGAAGCCGCCGAGCAGCGGATCCGTATCCGGAGCCAGGTCTATGACGGCAAGGTCGATGATGCATTGGCCCGCTACGACACGATCGAGCGAAAGGTGGACGAAATGGAAGCCTATGCAGATACGATCAAGGGACGCGAGCCGACCCTCGAAGCCGAATTCGCTGCGCTGGAGCGTGACGAGAGCGTCGAGAAAGAACTCGAAGCCCTGAAAGCGAAGCGCGCCAAGTCTTCGGCGAAGTCTTCCAGCAAGAAATCGGAGGACTAATCGATGATCTTTTCACTCGCTTGCCTTGCCGGCTTCATGACGCTGGTCTGCGCTCCGGGCCTCATCGCCCAGGCGCGCGCCAATCGCGCCAACTCCGCTGACGAGGCCGCCTGATGGATGAGTTTATTCCAATCATAGCGATTGTCTCGCTGTTTATCGTCCTTCCGGGCATGATCTTCCACTACATTACCCTGTGGCGGAAGCAGAAGACCCTGATGCCGGACGATGAGCGCATGATGGAGGATCTCTGGCGCTCGGCCAAGGCGATGGAACGCCGGATCGAGACCTTGGAATCCCTCCTTGAGCAGAGCGAAGCAGACAACCCTCGCAAGCCGCCTCGTTCTTCCCGCCCCACTTTTGACGACTAAGGACCCAGATATATGTCCCGCCAATCCCGTGCCTACCGTGATCCCGCCCCAGAAGGCGACCAGTACGGCTCCCCCAACCCGAAGCGCTATTACCGCTCGCGCCATGACAAGGTCATTGCCGGCGTCTGTGGCGGCCTCGCCGAGCGCTTCGGCTGGGAGCCTATCCTGGTTCGCCTGCTGGCCGTGCTCGCCTTTTTCTTCATCGCCGGGCCGATCGCCCTGATCGCTTACATCGTGGTCTGGATGATTACGCCCCGTACGCCCTTGGGCGGTCGTCTCATCTCTCCGGAAGAAGATGTCTTCTGGCGCAATGTGAATGATCGCCCGCGCGCCACCTTCGGGAATTTGAAATACACATTCATGGATCTCGATGAACGCCTCAGGGATATCGAACGCAAGGTCACGTCTGACGAGTGGCGCCTGCGCAAGGAATTTCGCGACCTGGAGCGTGGCAACTAGACCGCGCCCATTCACCCTAACCATCCGACAAGAAGGACCGGAAAAATGCGTAAGGGGACGCTACTGACAAATAACTGGCTGCTGGGAGGGCTCTCCGTCCTCATCCTGATGATGATACTCTTCATCTCCAGCCTCCACGGACAAACCGTTCTGGAGTTCGGCGGACTTCAGATGAATTTTGCTCCGCACGAGGATGGGGGCGTTCGCCTCAGCATTGCCCGCTCGCTGGGCCAGTCAGGTATCGCCGCGCTTTAAGCCGCGCAGGATCAGGCGCAGGGGGCTGACCGCCTCCAGCGCCGGCACCTCGGCGGGGGAGGGCCCGCCCAGGCATTGCGCCGCCAGGACACGCCCGGCCCACGGGCCCCAGGTGAAGCCGCGCGCACCAAATCCATTCACCATGAATATGCCCGCCAGCACTGGGGCGTCCGCATCGGCAGGGCGCCCTTTTCGCAATCCGGCAAAGATTTCCACGACCGCATCATGATCCGGCACGGCGCCGATCAGCGGCAATCGGTCGGCCGTCGTGGCCCGGATCGCAGCCCGGGATGATACCGGAAACGCAGCCGCGTCCCGCCGCCACCAGGGCGACAATTCCCGCAATGCCTCTGCATTGGTTTCGCGGGCCGCCGTGGACGTCTGGGGTGGCACGTCGTCTGCGACCTTCTCGAATGTCGCGCCCCACAAACGCTGGTCCCCTAGCGCGAGGGCATAATGCCCGCTGGCCATCGCATCGGCCTCGACGGACGCGGCGCCTGTCACACTGTCGACCTGACCGAGCCGTCCTTCGAGGTTGATCCAGTTCAGCTGCCGGTTCGTCTCCATCGCTGTGGCGAGCACGATGGCGTCAAAGGCCTCACTGTTCACCGTGCGGTCTTCCAGCGATACATCTACGGGCCCGATCCGAACCGATACATTTTGCAGCAAGTTCGCAATTATGCGCGCGGGCTCAAGGATCAGCGCGCGCTTGTGCAGCAGGCCGCCGCCGGAGATCGCTTCAAGGTCTTCGAGTGGCAAAGGCGGATCGGCGAGCAGTTTGGCGAACCGGGTTCGCTCGGTCTCGTCCTTGGGCATCTGGCGCACGCTGGTTTCGTGCGCGCCAGTCATTCCGGCATAGGTGCGGCGGGCGGCGAGATAGGCGTCGATCAGCAGGCGGGCCTGTACCGTATCGCCCGCATCAAGGCGTGGCATCAGAAGCGCCAGCGGATTGCCACTTGCGCCACTTGCCGGACCGACCGGATCGAACAGGGTGACCTCTGCGCCGCGCTCTGCCAAAGCGTGTGCGGCGCTCGCCCCTGCAAGCCCGGCGCCGAGGACGGCAATCTTCCGCGCCGGTGCTGGCAAGGCGCGCAAGCCGTAGATGTCAGGCTTTGGGGCAGGGGGCTGGGTGAGCCTCGCTTCGAGCCGTTCGCGTTTGCGGCCATGCCCGGGCGCTTTGGCAACGTTGAAACCCGCCTCCGCCAGCCCCCGCCGCACAGCGCCTGCCACAGTGAACGTCCCAATGGTTGCGCCGGGGTGGGAGCGCTCCGCGATCAGGCCATAAAGATCAGCCGCCCACATCTCTTCATTCTTCGCCGGGCTGAACCCATCGAGGAACCACGCATCCGCCATGAAGCGGCTGGCGGGCAGTGTGTCGTGAATGTCGCCGAGATGAAGCGTCAGCGTCACGCCGAGATCGGCCCAGACAAGATGATGCACGCGGCGCACGGGCTCCGGCCAGTCTGCCAGCAATCGGCTGGCCAGTGCCGACAATTCCGGCCAGGCGGCCAGCGCCTGCGCCGCATCGGTTGGCGTCAGGGGGAATCCTTCGAAGCTGACAAAGTGCAGCCACGCCTCCGGGGCAGGGCGGTGGGCCTGCCACAGCTCGCACAGGGCAAGGAAGTTCAGCCCGGTTCCGAATCCGGTTTCGGCGATGGTGAACTGGTCCCGGCCAATCCACGCTTCCGGCAGGCCACACCCCTGCAGGAATACGGCGCGGGTTTCAGCCAGCCCATCCCCGGCCGTGAAGTAGACGTCCCCCGCCTCGCGCGCGACGGGCGTGCCATCTTCTTTCCAGTCGATTGTCGGGTGCGTCAGCAGGCGGGCCATGGGCGATGGGGTAACCGTGTGACGGGCTTTTGAACAGTCCTCCTGCGCCGCGCACATTCTGACAAGGATTTAATCGGATCGCTCCGGCAAGGCGCGCGTTGATTGAGTGACCGCACTCATGCGGCCGACACAAGCAAACTGAAGGAGACCTCAATGGACAAGGAACATGTTAAAGGCGGCGCCAAGAAAGCTGAAGGCGAAGTCAAGGACACCGTCGGCAAGATGACGGACAACAAGAAGATGCAGGCCGAAGGCAAAATGGACAAGGCCGAAGGCGAAGCCCGCGAAACGGCGGGTGACGTGAAGGATGCTGTCAAGAAGTAAGACCGCATCACACTACTGTGAAAGCCGCTCCGTGAGGGGCGGCTTTTCCTTGCGCGCCGTTGCCTCGCGCGCCACATAGGACTTCTCAGCAGAAGGCACATGCTCATGAGCGAGATCGAGATCAAGCGCGAAGACGGAGAAACCGGTGGGCGCTATGTTACACGGGTCAATGGCCATGAGGCCGAGATGACCTATTCGAAGGCCGGCACGGAACGGATCATTATAGATCATACGGGTGTGCCGAAGGAACTTGGCGGTCTCGGGGTTGGCGTGGCCCTGGTGAAGCGCGCGGTCGAGGATGCCCGCCGGGACGG
Organism: uncultured Hyphomonadaceae bacterium; assembly: GCA_913057945.1. Taxonomy (GTDB): domain Bacteria; phylum Pseudomonadota; class Alphaproteobacteria; order Caulobacterales; family Hyphomonadaceae; genus Hyphomonas. The sequence continues at coordinate 184,751 of CAJXOF010000008.1, forward strand.
CATCAAGATCATTCCGCTCTGTCCTTTCGCAAAGGCCCAGATCGAGAAACACACCGAATGGCAGGATGTCCTCGCATGACCACGATTACCCATGACGAAAACCATATGCGCTACAGCCATTTCGAGAATGGTCTGGAAGCGTACCTGACCTATGAGCGCCCGCGCACCGGCCATCGCCATATTACCCATACGATTGTTCCGGGAGCACTCGGGGGGCGCGGCCTCGGGAAGAAGCTGGTGAAGACGGTCATGGAAGATATCATGGCCGCAGGCGAGACGGTGTCGTCTTCCTGCTGGTTCGCCACGGCCCTGATCGAAAAGTCGCCCGAATGGGCCGCCCTGAGGGGATGACCCAGCCCTTCTGGAAAACGAAGTCGCTTGGCCAGATGACACCGCAGGAATGGGAATCCCTCTGCGACGGCTGTGGCAAGTGTTGCCTGCTCAAGCTGGAAGACGAAGACACCGGCGAGATTGCCTATACGCGACTGCACTGCCGCTTGTTCGATAGCGCGACCTGTCAGTGTGCCGACTACCAGAATCGCAAGAAAATCGTCGAAGACTGCGTGATCCTGACGCCACAAAAAGTGGAGGAGATCCGCTGGATGCCGAAGACCTGCGGTTATCGCCTGATCCATGAAGGCAAGGATCTGCCCGACTGGCACCATCTCGTGTGCGGCGACCGGAACCGTATCCATGAAGAAGGCCACTCCATCCGGGGGCGTACCGTCTCCGAAGACACGGTTTTCGAGGAAGACACCGAGGACTGGATCGTCGACTGGGAAGGCAATGAGCCGTAAGGGGGCTCTGGACCCATCAGGCCTTTACACGCCGACCACTTCGCTGTTTGTCGCTTCGGTTTTCAGCCACTTGATGAAATTGCGCACATCCGGCGTCAGGTGGCGGCCCTTCGGATAGACAATCCAGTAGCCGAAATCGATCAGGTGCGAGCCGTCGGCAAATGGGGCCACCAGCCGACCGGAGGCGAGGTCTGCTGCGGCAATGGCGCGTTTGGCCAGGGCCACGCCGCGCCCGGCAGCGGCGGCTTCGATCACGAGGATGGCCTGATTGAAGCGCGGGCCACGTGAGCCCTCGACATCTTTCACGTTCCGTGCGCGCAGCCAGCTTGCCCAGTCGGGGCAGGATGGGTCATTCTCATTGCTTTCATCATGGATCAGCGTGTGATGGCGCAAATCCGAAGGCTTGCGGATCGCATCCGAGCCTTCCAGCAGGGCAGGGGAGCAGACCGGCAGGACGGTCTCGTCCATCAGTTTTTCCGATTTCAGCCCGTCATAATTGCCCCGGCCATAGCGGATGGCGAAATCGGCGTCTGCCGTCGTGAAATCAGTCAGCCCCATGTCGGCCGAGATCCAGGCTTCGGTCTCTCCATGCTCGCGATGGAAGCCGTCGAGACGGGGGGCCAGCCATTTCGCCGCGAAGGAAGGCGCCGATGAGACCATCACCCGACCCTTGCGGGCGGGGGCCTGCATGATGCGGCCGGCTTCAGAAATTCTCTCGAATGCGTCTCGCACCAGCGGCAGGCTCGCCTGAGCGGCATCTGTCAGCAAAACTGAACGGCCCGTTCGCTTGAACAGGGGCGTGCCGGCATATTCTTCCAGCTGCCTTATCTGTTGTGAAATCGCGCCGGGCGTGACATTCAGCTCTTCGGCAGCCTGTGTAAACGAGAGCCGCCGCGCGGCGGCCTCAAAGGCTCTCAGCGCATTCAATGGGGGGAGTCGGTCGGATGGGTCTGACATGGATAGTTTCTCTAAAGGATCGCTGTAGGGGTTCATGGTTGCGTCCGCCGCGTCAAGAGCCATTTTGGCACTTGATTGATCAGCTTGCCTAAAAAGGGGTTCGCCCGCATGCGCCAGTTCCCGGCTTTCTTCAACATGGATGACGCGCGCGTCGTCGTGTTCGGCGGTGGCGAAGAGGCCCGTCGCAAGGTGCGCCTGCTCGCCAAGACCCCGGCACACATCACCGTGATCATCGGGAAAGACATCGATTCCGGCTTCGCTCAGGAATTTGCCGGTCGCATCACCATCGCGCCCCAGGCAGAGGCAGGTGCCGCGCTGGACGTGGCCCGTTTCGCCATCGTGGCGTGCCGGATCGATGAGAATACAGAACGCGCCATCACCTGGGCGCGCCAGTATGGCGTGCCGCTCAATGTGGTGGATCGGCCGGACCTCTGCGATTTCACCGTGCCGTCCATCATGGACCGGGGCGAGATCGTGGCCGCTGTTGCTTCCGGCGGGTCCGCCCCCGTGCTCGCCAAATCGGTCCGCGCAAAACTGGAAGCACTGATCCCTGCCCGTATCGGGGACCTTGCCGCCCTGGCCGGACGGATGCGTGACGACGTGAAGGCCAAGCTTCCGGACGCCTCCGACCGCCGCCAGTTCTGGGAGCAGGTGCTGAACGGCAAGGCCGCCGAGCTTGCCTATGCCGGAGAGATCGAGGCCGCCGAACAGGCCATGCATGATGCGCTGGCTGGCCGTCGCACACAGGGCGTGGTCCATCTGGTCGGCGCGGGTCCGGGCGACCCGGAACTGCTGACCCTGAAGGCCCTGCGCCTGCTGCAGGAAGCCGACATCGTTTTTTATGACCGGCTTGTCAGCGATGAGATTCTCTCGCTGATCCGCCGCGATGCAGACCGGGTCTCGGTCGGCAAGAGCAAGGGCGACCATTCGGTGCCCCAGGACGAAATCCATGAAATGCTCATCCGTTCGGCGCGCGACGGCAAACGCGTCGTCCGTCTGAAGGGCGGCGACCCGTTCATCTTCGGACGCGGCGGGGAAGAGATGGAAGCCGTACTCGCGGCCGGCGTCGAAGCCTTTGTCGTACCGGGTATTTCCTCTGCGCTCGGATGCGCGGCGCAGGCGGGTGTCCCGCTGACCCATCGCGATCATGCCCAGAGCCTGACCTTCGTTACCGGCCACGCCAAGGCGGGCGGCGTGCCTGATCTCGATTGGGAATCGCTGGCCAAGCCAAATCAGACCGTCACCGTTTTTATGGGCGTTGGCACGGCGACAGCCATTACCGACAAGCTGATTGAAGCGGGCCGGGCACCTGACACGCCGGTTGCGGTGATCGAGAATGGCACCCGTCCGAATGAAATCCAGGTCTTCGGCATCCTTGCGGAACTGCCGGACCTCATCACAGACAACGACATTCAGGGGCCGGCACTGCTGATTATCGGTAAGGTGGCCGGCCTCCCTTTTGCTAGTGGCACCATCGGCCTGTCGGGCCACGTCGGTCAGGAGACTTTCGCATGACATCCGTTCGCCCGAAACTGAAGCCGGATACGCCAAAGGCCGTCACCGCATGGGAAACCGCCACCGGCCAGAATGTCTGGATGACTGCCAATGGCAGCTGGACGCAGGATGTCTCGCAAATCGCTGCCTTCATTGGCGACGAGGCGGAAGCCCGTCTGGCGGAGGCGATGACGCAGGAAGGCGCGGTTACTGATCCGTACTTCATGGAAGTCACCGAAATGGGCGAAATCACGGGCCGTGAAACCCTGCGCGAGACGATCCGTGCCAAGGGACCGACCGTTTCCTATGGAGAGGGTGCCTGATGCCCCATCGCGAGATCACGCGGCTCACGCTCTATGGCGACTCCATTTCCGGCAATTGCATGAAGCCGAAATGGACCGCTGACCTGCTCGGCATTCGCTATGACTGGGTCGAGGTCGACATCCTGCAGGGCGGGACGCAGACCGAAGATTTCCTGTCGCTGAACCCGGCGGGCCAGGTGCCGCTGGCACGCTGGCCGGATGGCCGGGCGTTGCCGCAGTCAAACGCCATCATGCTGTACCTCGCCGAAGAGGCGGGCAGCGACCTTGTGCCGTCGGATACATTCCGCCGGGCCCAGATGATGAGCTGGCTGTTCTGGGAACAATATTCCCACGAGACGGCCATCGCTGTGCGGCGCTTCCAGAAGCATTATCTCAATACGCCGAACGACCAGATTGATCCGCAGCTGATGGCCAAGGGCCGCCGCGCGCTGGGCGTGATGGAGTTGCAGCTGACCTATACGGACTGGATCGTTGGCGACACGATGACGCTCGCCGACATCGCGCTGGTTGCTTACACACGGGTCGCCCATGAGGGCGGCTTCGACCTGACGGAGTTTCCCTCCGTGGAGAGATGGGTCAGCCGCACCGAAGCGGCCCTCAATATACCGCACGCAAAAGAGGCTGCGTAATGTACAGATATGATGAGTTTGATGCTCGGATCGTTTCCGAGCGGGTCGCGCAATTCCGCGGACAGGTGGACCGCCGCCTGTCGGGCGAATTGCTGGAAGACGAGTTCAAGCCGCTCCGCCTGCAGAATGGAGTCTACCTCCAGCTGCATGCCTACATGCTGCGCGTGGCCATTCCCTATGGCCAGTTGAATGGCCGCCAGCTGCGCCAACTGGCCATCGTCGCGCGCGACTATGACCGGAACTATGGTCACTTCACGACCCGCCAGAACATCCAGTTCAACTGGGTCGCCCTGAAGGATATTCCAGACGTTCTGGCGAAGCTGGCCGAAGTCGAGATGCACGCCATCCAGACCTCCGGCAATTGTATCCGCAACGTGACGTCCGATCATTATGCTGGTGCGACGAAGGACGAGTTGATGGACCCGCGCCCCTGGTGCGAGATCATCCGCCAGTGGAGCACGTTCCACCCCGAATTCGCTTTCCTGCCGCGCAAGTTCAAGATCGCCGTCACGGCGGCCGAGCATGACCGCGCCGCGATCCGCGTGCATGATATCGGCCTGCACATCCGCAAGCGCGGGGATGTGGTCGGGTTTGAAGTCCATGTCGGCGGCGGGCAGGGGCGCACGCCGCACCTTGCCACGCTGGTCAATGACTTCGTGCCGGAAGCCAAGCTGCTCGATTATCTCGAAGCCATCATGCGCGTCTACAATCGCTTCGGCCGCCGGGACAACAAGTACAAGGCCCGCATCAAGATCCTCGTCAGCGAACTGGGCGAGGCCGAATTCCGTCGCCTCGTCGACGCCGAATATGCCGCGCAGCGCGACAATGAGAAGATCGACCTGCCGCAGGCCGAGATCGACCGTATCCATGCCTATTTCGCGCCGCCGGAACTGGCCGCGAAGCCGGACGCGTCCGAAGCCGTCGAAGCGCTGAAGGCTGAAGACTCCGAGTTCGCGCGTTGGGCCCGCATCAATCTCCACCCGCACAAGCAGCCGGGCTACACATCCGTCACGGTCAGCCTGAAGCCGATTGGCGGTCTTGCCGGAGACGCCACGGATGCTCAGATGATGACGGTTGCGCACCTGGCCGAAACCTATGCCTATGACGATATCCGCGTCAGCCATGCCCAGAACCTTGTCCTGCCGCATGTCGCACTGGATGATCTGCCGGACGTCTATCGTGAACTGAAGGCCGCCGGCCTCCACACGGCCAATGAGAGCCTGATCACCGACATGATCGTCTGTCCGGGGCTGGATTACTGCAACCTCGCCAATGCCCGCTCGATCCCGGTCGGGCAGGCGGTGCAACAGGTCTTCGCCGATCCCGACTATCAGGAAGATATCGGCCGGCTGCACATCAATATTTCCGGCTGCATCAATGCCTGCGGGCACCATCATGTGGGCCATATCGGCATCCTCGGCGTCGACAAGAAGGGTGAGGAATTCTATCAGATCACCTTCGGGGGTCGCGCCGATGAGAAGGCTGCGATCGGCGATATTGCCGGTCCCGGCCTGAAGGCGGATGACGTGCCCGGCGCCCTCAAACGCGTCGTCGACACCTATCGCGAGCTACGCGCCGACAAGACCGAACTGTTCATCGAGACACTGGCCCGCCTCGGCCACGATCCCTTCAAGGAGGCGCTTTATGCCGCTGGTTAAGAACGGCACGGAGATCGACAATATCTGGGCCTTTGTCCCGGATGAAGGCGAGCTGTCTCCTGGTGGATGTATTACAGTTTCACTGGGGCGCTTCCGCAGCGAGCGGGAGATCCTGCTGGCCCGCAATACCGATATTGGCGTGCGTCTGGAACCGGGGGACGACCCCCACGAACTGGAGGAATATCTCGACCGGTTGCAACTGATCGAGATCAGTTTCCCTAAATATACCGATGGGCGCGGATACTCCCAGGCCCAGCTCTTGCGCCGTCGTTTCGGCTATTCCGGCGAACTGCGCGCCGTGGGCCACGTTCTGCGGGATCAGATATTCTATATGAACCGTTCAGGCTTTGACGCTTACGAGACCGCCCGTGCTGACCTACATGAAGTAGTGAACGCACTGGAAGAATATTCCGATGTCTACCAGCCCGCCGCGGCTGGCCGGGTGCCGGTTTATCGCAAGAGACACGAAAGCTGATCCTTATGCCTTATGGCGACAGCCTGGCCCGCAAGACCGAAGCCCCGGACCTCCGTCTGGCCCGCCTGAATGGCGAGCTGCGCGATGCGTCCGCCCAGACGGTGCTGCGCGTCGCCATGGTCCGCGAATGGGCCAGCAGTCTGACCTATGTGTCCAGCTTCGGTGCGGAAAGCGTCGCCATGCTGTCCCTGATCGCGGACGTGAAGCCAGACCTGCCCATCGTCTTCCTCGAAACCGGGATGCACTTCCCGCAGACGCTCGACTACAAGGACGAGCTGATCGAGAAGCTCGGCCTGACCGGCGTGCGCGAGATTGCGCCAAGCGAGACCGAGCGCAAGGTGCTCGACCCGAAGAACAATCTCTGGAAGACTGATCCGGACGCCTGCTGCGCCCTGCGCAAGGTGCGCCCGCTGGAGCCCGCTCTGGAAGGCTTTGATGCCTGGATCACCGGCCGCAAACGCTTTCATGGCGGCGCCCGGATGAGCCTGCCGGTCTTCGAATTCGCCAATGGTCGCTACAAGGTAAACCCGCTGGCCAATTGGACGCCTGACGATGTGGAACTGCTGATCAAGCAGCGTAATCTGCCACGCCACCCCCTTGTCGCTCAGGGCTATCCCTCCATCGGCTGCTGGCCATGCACAAAGCCCTCCGACAATCCGGACGATCCGCGCGCGGGTCGCTGGGCCGGGCAGGCGAAGTCCGAATGCGGTCTCCACGTCGAGAAGACGGAACGCCCGCGGGTTTTCTAGGCTCTTGCCCCATATATATGAGCGAGGGCGATCGCGCCTGCGGTCGCCACGTTCACGCTGTCGAAGCCTTCTGACATCGGAATGCGCACGGGCCGGCATGCCGCGATCAGTTCATCAGGCAGGCCCGGCCCTTCGGCGCCGAGCAGGATGGCGAGCCGTTCCGGCAGGTCCATTTGCATGATCGGCGTTGCCTCGGAGCGCGGCGTCATCGCCCAGACTTCATAGCCCGCCGCCTTGGCCGCGTTCACCATGTCCAGGCCCGTCCCGCCATGGGCATAGGGCAGCCACAGGCTGCTGCCGGAGGAGACGCGAATGGCCTTGCGATAGAGCGGGTCGCAACATTGCCCATCCATCAGCACGGCATCTGCGCCAAAGGCGGCGGCGTTGCGAAAACACGCCCCGACATTGTCGTGATTGGACAGGTCCGACATCAGGAGCAGGGTGGACGGGCCAGTGCCCTTCGCCGCCAGGAAGGCCTCCGGCGGGGCAATCTCCCCCTTCAGTCCGCAGGCCAGCACGCCGCGATGCATCGGGAAGCCAGCGACCGCGTCCATCACACCCTGCGGCGCCACATACACCGGAATCTCGTCCGGCACTTCAGCTAACAGGTCCGACAGAGGCTTCACCCGGCTTTCGGCAAGGAACACGCTTTCCAGAGCGAACCGCCCGCGCGATAGCGCTGTCTCCAGCGTTACCTTACCCTCGATGATGAAGCGCGCGCCGTGGCCCGATGTAAGATCCTTCTCGCGGAGGGAGAAATAGGCCTCCAGCCGCGGATCATCTGAATGGGAAACCGGGATCAGGGGCATCGGCTTTGTCTTGTCTTGGCGTGAGGAGGGAAGAGGGGCTGTAGGCAAGGCGAGCGGACAAGTCAAAGACACTCCGGTCGCGTGGGAACTCATCATGCCTCTTCATCGCATGTCTTCCCGGATCGCCTGCTGCGCGTAAATTGCAAACATATTCCCCTAGTGAGAGAAAAATTCAATCTTTTGCTATTGTGAACACTATCATAAATAGATATTGAGGGGGCGATTCAGTATTTCTTGGCTGGCCGGGGGGCGCATGAGCTTGATAATGAAAACAATGGTCGTGCTGTGGCACCATAGATTGGTGCTCATGCTGATATTGGTGGCGGCAAGCCTCCTGGCCATTTCCGCGGGACGACAGATGTATCGTCAGGCGGCTCTGGAGCAGGTTTCGGGTTTGCAACTCCAGTTGAATGACGAACTGACGGCATACGATGCCGCAGATACAGTGCCTGCTCTGCTGGACGCCCTCTCGTCGGAAGACATGCAGCGTGTTCATGTCCTGATGAATGGGGGAGGGCCCACAGGGTTATCCGCTCCGCTTTGCCAGCGGGCTCGGACCCGGTCGGTGGTGGGTCCACAGCCCAAGGCGCTGACCTGCTCTGTTCAGTCCGTGCAGGCCAAGCGGTCGGATATTGTGTGCGAGTCCATTTTCCGGCCCAGAGGGACATCAGAAAATGGCCGTGACGCTCAAAGCGAGAGGGCTTGCCTCGTCGCAATCTGGTCATCCAATCACAGGAAATGGAATTTGAAGTCTGCGGGTGTGGGGCACCTGACAGACGACCCATTGTTTCATGAGCCGTCTGATCTGGATGAAGCGGCCTATCCGAAATTGTCGGAACGCTGAGGCCTTGCTAGGCTAGGCCAGCCCTCAGGCGGCGCTGGCGCCCGTACTTGGCAGGCCTTGATCCTTTGCCATGCGTTTCATGGCTTTCTGGAGCTTTTCGAACGCCCGCACTTCAATCTGGCGAATCCGTTCACGCGAGACATTGTAGACCTCGGAGAGTTCTTCCAGCGTCTTCGGTTCTTCTGAAAGGCGCCGTTCCGTCAGGATATGGCGTTCCCGTTCGTTCAGGTCTTCCATGGCGGAGGTCAGCAAGTCCATCCGCGCATTGAATTCCTGCTTGTCGGCGAACTCCTCGGCCTGGCCCTGGTCGTCATCAGCCAGCCAGTCCTGCCACTCCATGTCGCCATCGGTGCCCATCGGCACGTTCAGCGAGGCGTCCGAGCCGGACATGCGCCCATTCATGGAATAGACTTCGGCTTCGGTGACGTTGAGCTTTTCAGCGATAAGCTGGGCCTGTTCCGGGCGGAGGTCGCCTTCGTCCAGCGCTTTCATCTCGCCCTTCAGGCGGCGCAAATTGAAGAACAGCTTCTTCTGCGCGGCCGTGGTGCCCAGTTTGACGAGGCTCCAGCTGCGCAGGATGTATTCCTGGATCGCGGCCCGGATCCACCACATGGCGTAGGTGGCAAGGCGGAAGCCCTTGTCCGGGTCGAATTTCTTGACGGCCTGCATCAGGCCGACATTGCCTTCGGAGATCACTTCGGCCATGGGCAAGCCATAGCCGCGATATCCCATGGCAATCTTGGCCACGAGTCGCAGGTGGGATGTCACCATCTTCTCAGCGGCCTGGGTGTCTTCCTGTTCACGCCATTTCCGCGCGAGCATGAACTCTTCGTTCTTCTCGAGCATTGGGAATTTGCGAATTTCGGTGAGGTAGCGGCTGAGGCCCTGTTCCGGGCTGAGAGCCACGCTCGCACTGGCGGTTTTGTTCGCCATAATCCAATCTCCTCCTTTGCAGACCAACCCCGCTTTGCGGCGATCGTTCCGGCAATCAGATGTTCTTCCTGACGTTTAGCCCCGCTATGCGGCGGCGTCGCCCCGTATTATCCGCATGTCTATCATCGCGGATTAACATAAATAAGCGCGCCACCCCTGCTTTTGAAGGGGTTTTGAACGGCTGAATTCACTTAGCGCAGCCAGCTTGTCCATTACCATCGAAAGGTGCGCACATGCGCCGCATTTTCCTGTCAGAAGCTGCGGAACCGGTTTCAATGTTAAGCGGTTGATTGCCCGTATCATAACAGGAAATACTGAAATGGGCAGCACTACTCTCAGTCGCACGGATGCTTTCAGGCAGTTCGTGCAATCCGACACCTTTCCCTGTATCGGCGCAAAATCCGCAATGGTCCGGGACCAGCTGATGATTGCCGAGTTCGGGGATATCGACTCCGCCGCCAGCGACATCAATCTCAGGCGGGCGCTCGAAGAGTTTATCGAACAGCTCGATTTCGACTCGCCGGTCGTCCAGTCCTTCGTGGCGATCTTCACGGGGCCGACCCAGATGTCGGAAACCGAATTCGAACGCGCGCTCTGGAACCGGCTCCAATCCCTCCACAATCTCGACGTGGTCGAGGGCAGGGGATGGGCCGAGAGCGCCGAGCGAGATCCGGACTCCGCGCATTTCTCCATGGGCCTGCTGGGCGAAGCATTCTTCGTCATCGGCTTGCACCCCGACGCGTCCCGTCCGGCCCGGCGGTTTGAATTCCCCGCGCTCGTGTTCAATTCGCATGAGCAGTTTGAGCGCCTGCGGGAAGATGGTAGGTTCGAGAAGATGAAAAAGATCATCCGCGAACGCGACAAGGCCCTGGCTGGATCGGTCAATCCGATGCTGGCCGATTTCGGTCGCGGCTCTGAAGCCGCCCAGTATTCCGGTCGCGAGGTCGGCCCAGACTGGAAATGTCCGTTCACCCCACAGGAGCCGCTGAAATGAGCCATCGAATCCCGCCAAAATCCGGCGCCGCCTTTATCCTCCGCAAGGGCGAGCGCCTGACCGTAACGGATCCCGAGGGCGAACAGGTCAGCGATATGGTCGCGTATAATCTGGACGACCGGAAGGAAGTCATTTCGTCCGGTCGCTCCCTTGATTATGCGGGCCGCATGTTCCTGACCAAGGGGGACATCCTCTACTCGAACCGCAGCAATGACATGTTGAAGATTGTCGAGGACGAGGTTGGCCGCCACGATTTCACCCTGACGCCCTGCTCGAAGGATACATTCCGCAAGCTGTACAATGAGAGCGATCCGAAAGGAGGCTGTCAGGAAAACCTGGAAGCGGCGCTCGCCGACTATGATATCGGGCCGGATGATATCCCGATCGCGTTCAACATCTTCATGCATGTGGCAACCGATCCGGAGACCGGCGAGATCAAGGTGCTGCCGCCCTTGAGCAAGGCCGGGCAATCGATCACCTTCGAGGCCTGTATGGATTTGCTGATCGGCATGACCAGCTGCTCGGCCGGAGAGTCGAACAATTTTGCCTACAAGCCGATTGACTATGAAATCGCGTCGGGGACGGTCTGATGGATATTTCAGCCATCTATTATGACGGGTGGAAAGATCTGGTCCGGATCGCTCTGGCTGCCCCCGTCATCTATTTCACGATCATCGCGTTCATACGCCTCGCTGGCAAACGGTCGACGTCGCAGATGAACAATTTTGACTGGGTGGTCACGGTGGCGCTTGGCTCCATCGCCGGGGCAGGGATTACGTCAAACAGTGTCACGGCTTTCGAAGCCCTGTTCGCCATCCTGATCCTGTTGGGCATTCAATGGGCCCTGACCTTCATCATCGCCCGCATGGGCGGGCTTGAGGGATTGGTCAAATCCAGTCCACGCCTGCTCGTCTATCGGGGAGAATATCTCGATAAGAATATTCGGGACGAGCGCCTCACCAAATCGGAAGTGCTTGCCGCGCTGCGCGAGAACGGCCTCACGCATGTAGAGGCGGCCGAAGCGGTCGTGCTGGAAACGGATGCGTCCTTCAGCGTGATTGCGCGCGAAAATGCCAGCATATCGCCTGAGCATCTGGCCCGTTCCGTGCGGGGTGTCCCGGATCAATCCTGATGCTCGACCGGGTCCGATTCAGGCGCCCGCACAGCTTCGCGTGTCATAATAAATTCACATAATTCAACGGCTTGTCCGCTGTTGTGGATATTACTGGTTACCAAGTTTTCAGACTGTCCTGATAGACAGACCCCTGAGTGCCTTTGGGTGGGGCAGATGGGTTTATTATGAGATTTCGCTCCACGTCCTGGATGCATTTTGCGCCGCTCTATGTGAGCGACAGTTTTGATGCGGTGTCGGCATTCTTTGTCAACAATCCGGAAGCCACCTTGTGTCCGATCGTCAACCAGACCGGCAAGCCGATAGGCTTCGTCTCGCTGCAGGCTTTCCAGCGCCTGATCTCCAACCCTTTCGGGTATGCCCTGAACCAGAAGAAAGGGGTGGCCGGGATCATGGACCGCAACCCCCTCGTCATGGCCCTGTCCGGGGATGCGGCGACGGTGTTCGGCAGCATTCGGGACAAATCCGATCTCCTGACCAATGGCCTGATCCTGGTTCATGAGGACGGCGTGTATGCGGGCTGCCTGAATGCGCTGGGCGTCTTCCATGCCCTGACCGAGATTCACGCCAGCATGTTGACGGACCTCCAGGCCGAGATCGAGGAGCGCGAGCGCGCCGAGCGCAAGATCCGGCAACTGGCCGACACCGACCCGCTGACACAGATCCTCAACCGCCGCGCCTTTGTGCGTGAAGTGCAGTCCCTGGTCGCACAGGGGGCACCCTTCATGTGCGCCCTGGTGGATTTGGACCGGTTCAAGCCGCTGAATGATCGCTACGGACATGCCATTGGGGACCGTGTGCTGAAAGTGCTGGCAACCCGGCTCTCGGAGATGGAGGGCTGCCAGTTTGCCTGCAGGCTGGGCGGGGACGAATTTGCATTTGTCCTTGGCGGCGCGGGTGCGCCAGCGCTGGACATGGCGGCCCACGCCCAGAGCGCGCTGCTCTCCCCCATAGACACAGAGCTTGGCCTTGTCTCGGTTGGTGCCTCCATCGGCCTTGCGGCATTCCCCCAGGATGCGGCCGATGAGGCCAGTTTGATGTATGCCGCCGACAAGGCGATGATCCGGATAAAATCCGAAGGCGGAGGGATTGCCGCGTTCGACCGGCGGCAGGACATGTCCGACATGGGCGCCGAAGAGTTCGACAAGACCATCATCGGGGCCGTGAAGGACAATCGTTTCCAGCCTGCTGTCCAGCCGATCCTGGACCTGCGCACGCACATGATTGCGGGCTATGAGGTGCTTGCGCGCTGGCCTGATAGCGGGTTCAGCCGCCAACCCTCGCCGAAACAGTTCATGCCGGCGGTTGAGCGTCTCGGCCTGATCGACAGTTTCTTCTGGTCCATGCTCAATCAGGCGCTGCGCTGGCTGCCCGACGGCACCAGCTTCCTGTCCTTCAACGTCTCCCCCTCGCAGCTGACGTCTCATGAATTTGCCGACCATTTCCTCAACGCACTCAGGCGGCATGACATCCCGCCCGAACGGATCGAACTCGAAATCACCGAGAATGTCCTGTTCCGGAATATCGACACAAGCAAGCAGGTGCTCGGCAAGATTGTCGGGGCAGGGGTCTCGCTGGCCCTCGATGATTTCGGCACCGGCTATTCCTCGCTCTCCCTGTTGGAAGAATTGCCCTTCAACAAGGTCAAGCTCGACAAGAGCCTGCTGGGCAAGAAGAGTGATTCCGGCGTCTTGCCCAAAGTGCTGACGGGCAGCCTGAAAATGTGCCGGGAAATGAATCTGATCAGTTGTGCTGAAGGCGTCGAGACCAGTTGGCAGCTGGAACAGCTCGCCGCGCGCAATTGCGACCTCATCCAGGGTTATCTGATTGGCCGGGCTGTGCTGTGCAAGGAAATGACCGCGCCCGACCTCACTGTGCGCGCAGGCTGAGACCGCCGCATAGGGGGAGGAGCCGCGCACTTGTCCCGCAAGAAAACGTCCCGGTCCTGTGGCCGTCCTGGGCCCCGGTCAGACCTTATCCGTCCGCATTGCAGGCATGGCGTATACTCTCCGCATGGACAGCCTGTTTGCGCCCCCACCGCCGCTCAAGCCGCACCTTAGGCCGTTCCGGTTCTGGATATGGTTGCAGCTGGTCCTTCTGCGCCTCTATGTGCGCCGCCTGAAGGGGCGCGGCACGCCGTTCCTGACCATGTGTGATGCCCGCGGCAATGTCTGGATCGCGGCCATCGGCGATGCACCGGGAACCGTGCGATCAGACCCCTTGGCCTTCACGCCCTCAAAAGCCTTTCAGGCCGTGATGGGCCGTATCGTCTTGTCCCCGATGCATCAGGCATTTTCTGCGCGTGTCCTGCGCGCGCTTCCGGTCGCGTCGGCCTGCGCCGGCTCGCAGGGGCAGGGGGCCCGATTGCCGCTGCCTCTGCCCGATACCTGACCGCCGGGCGCACTGAAAACCTGGTTTACCTTCCAAGCGCCTTCATGGGCGTCGCACCTGCATGTCTATGCGGGGGATGGTCCATGATGTGCCTGTCACAGGGCGCACGGCATGGCCGCTACTCGGTGTCCAGTTCGACACGGGCCTCGGCCAAATAATCCGTAGACCGCATTTCATGAAGGCGGCTGGCGGTGCGTTCGAACTCGAAACTGCCATCGCCTTCAGGATAGAGGCTTTCCGGCTCGGCCGCCGCACTGGCGACCAGCTTGATCTTGGCTTCATAGAGTGCGTCGATCAGCGCCACGAAGCGCGCGGCCTCATTCCGGTTTTCCGGGCCGAGCGTCGGAATGCCTGAGAGGATCACCGTGTTGAAATTTGCGGCAATCGCCAGATAGTCACGAGACCCGAGTGGCCGGGCGCACAATTCCTCGAAGGTGAAGCGCGCCACCCCGGCAGCTTCCCGATGCACTTCCAGCTTCCGGCCCTTGACGGTCAGTACGCAATGTTGCGGTTCGGCGCCAAGGGTCAGCCGGTCCCAGGCCCGGTCCAGGGCCGCCTCGGACCCCGCGTTCAGCGGGGCATACCAGACCGGCGCTTCGATCAGGCGGTCGAGGCGATAATCCCGCTCCGATGCGAGTTCCAGGATATCGCAATGCGCCTTCAGATGCTCGATGAAGGGCAGGAAGAGAGGGCGGTTGATGCCATCCTTGTAGAGATCATTGGGGTGGCGGTTGGACGTGGCCACAACCGTGACGGCCATGTCGAACAGCGCTTCGAACAGGCGGGCCAGAACCATCGCATCGGCGATCTGCGTGACCTGGAATTCATCGAAGCAGAGCAGGCTCGCCTCAGAGGCGATCTGTTTCGCCACTGGCGCGATTGGGTCGTCGCCCGCTCCCTTGACGCGCCATTCCGAACGTTTGCGATCATCCTGTGACAGCTTGCGCCAGGCATCCAGACGGTCATGCACTTCGGCCATGAATTCATGGAAATGGACCCGGCGCCGGGCTTCCACCGGCGCACTCTCGAAGAACAGATCCATCAGCATGGATTTGCCCCGGCCCACGCCGCCCCACATGTAGAGGCCGGTCACGGTTTCGGCTTTCGAGAACCAGCCGCCGGTCTTGCGATTGGCAAGACGATGTTCCAGATCGTTCAGGGCCGCGGCGGCCGTAGCCTGAACCGGGTCCGGCGTCAGCTGGCCGCTTTCGACGCGGGCTTCATATTTCTCAAGCACGTTGCGCATTCCGGTCAACCCAGCCGCTCGGCGATCTGGGACAGCAGCCGGCTCCACGATCCGGGCACGAGCAGGAAGGTCAGCGCCGCGCCGGCCAGCGCTCCGCCAAGGTGGGCCCCATGCGCAATCATCGTGTTGGGCCTGCGAGAGAGAAAATAGCTGACGGAAATGAACAATGCGGCGGCTACGATCGCCCACATGGGAATGATGAAGAACAGGCCGAGCATAGCGAACGGCAATAGCACGCTGAAGGACAGCACCACGCCAGAGGTCGCACCCGAGGCACCGACTGCGCGATAGTCCGGCTTGCCGCGCTTATCGATATATTCCCACATGTTCCCAGCCAGCAGTGAGCCAAAATAGATGATCAGGAATGTCGTTGCACCGAGAATACGTTCCAGCACCCGGCCGAATTCCCACAGGACGAACATGTTGATGAACAAATGCGTGGCATTGACGTGCAGGAACGCTGACGTGACGAAGCGCCACCATTGGCGTCCTTCGCGAATGGGCGCGATCCAGAAACTGTTGTCCTCGAAGAAGTCGCGGTTCGACAGGCCGATCAGGCTGACGAGGACATTGGCCGCGATCAGGCTGATCGTCACGGGGAATTCCATCATCGGGGTCACCGCCTTGTTGCTATGCCGCCCAGCAAAAAGCCGCCCGGACGTATCCAAGGCGGCTTAGCAAGGGGAAGGGGCGCTTCGCAAGCGCCCGCATGGGTTATGCTGCGCGGACGGCCTTGGTTTCAGCGGCTGGCATCAGGTCCATCAGGAAGTCTTCAAACGCATCGGGGCGCTGGATGAAGCGATTGAACGGCAGGGTCGCCTTGAAGATGGCCTGGGGATGGATGTTGGCGCCGCAGCGCAGGGCGGACTCAACGGCCTGGTCACGCACGTCCATGGAAGAGACAACGGCGATCCGGTATTTGCCCATATTGGCAACCCGCGCGATGGTCATGTCAGGGTCGAAGGAATCCGGCAGGCCAAGGTCCAGGACGACAAGATCGAAGCGTTCGAGGCGCAGGCGGGACTCGGCCAGCATCAGGGTCGGCGCCATGACAAGGTCGACTTGCACGCGCGAACGCGCTGCCTTGTCTGCAGCAATCGCCAGCATGTCCCGTACCGGCTCGTGATCTTCAACCCAGAGAACTTTCATCTACACTTATCCCGATTAATTTGCCCGCGAAGGAAAGCCTTAAGCCAACCCCCCTGTGGCGTTCACAATGGCACGTGGCTCTTACGTCTTGGTAAAGCGAAACTTTCCGAAGTGTTTATATTTCAACACAATGCAGCTGCTGAGCCGGTCCGCAGAGGGGCCGTGATCCTGTACTTCCTGCTTTGAGGGATTCGCCCTAACCCCTATGTATATAAGGGGAGAACGGAGTGGCCAGCACCCTATGAGCGACGAGAGCCTGACGGCAAAATCGCCCGCCTTGCAGGCGTCTGCATTTCTTGATGCAGAAAAAAACATTGACCAGCATATCGTCGATACGCTGATCGAGGAGCGCTGTCCGAAACTCCGGGACAGCTGGTCCTGGCCGCTTGTCCGTCCGGTCCTCTACAAGACGCTCGGCTATCGCCGCGCCCGGGAAATGGCCGACACGATCATGCAGCTGACCGGGCGGGAATCCTTCGACCATCTCTCCCGTCAGCTGGACTTCTCGCTTACCGTGGATGGCATCGAGCGTCTTCCCAAATCCGGCAGGGTCATCATCGCCGCAAACCATCCGACCGGCCTTGCCGATGGCGTGGCGGTCTGGGACCTCTTGAAGCAGGTCCGCGAGGATATTGTCTTCTTTGCCAATGCCGATGCGATCCGGGTCAATCCGCAGTTTCAGGATGTCATCATCCCGGTCGAATGGGTCGCCGAGAAGCGCACCCCCGCCAAGACAAGGGAAACGCTGAAGCGGGCAGGGCAGGCTTTCGCCGAAGAGAAGTGCGTCGTCATCTTCCCGTCCGGCCGGCTGGCACGGAAGGAAGACGGCCGACTGATCGAGAAGGACTGGTTCTCCACCGTGGTCGGCCTTGCCCGGAAGCAAGAAGCGCCGATCCTGCCGCTCAATCTCGATGCATGGAATTCCCGGCTGTTCTATTTCTTCAGCGAGTTGAACCCGGAGCTGCGCGACATCACCCTGTTCCACGAGCTTCTCAACAAGCGCGGCGCGGAAGTGCGCATGACGTTCGGCCAGATGATTCCTCCAGACCGGCTGCAAGGCGATGCGGGCGACCTGACTGAAAAGCTGAAGCACCATGTCGCCTACGATCTTCTGCAGGACAGCGCGGCCGTGTTCAAACCCTGACACGGGGCTGGGCAGGGCGCGCGACGCCGGTTAAGGGAACGCCATGCCGGGCCGCTTTTTCAGACAGGATATTTCGTGGGACGACTACCGCGAGACGACGGGCCTTGTGCCCCCACCGGGCATCGAGCCGCCGGAGCCTGCCTACAACATCGCGCCCAGCCAGTTCGTGCCGATCATCCGCATGGCTCCCGAAGGCGAGTACGTGCCGCCCGGTACGGTCCAACTCGCCCCGGCCTATTGGGGGCTGATCCCCAGCTGGTGGAACAAGCCGCTGAGCGAGAAGAAATTCTCCACCTTTACGGCAAGGTGCGAAGACCTTGAATTCTCCAACACGTTTCGCGGCCCGTTCCGGCACCATCGCTGCCTGGTCCCGGTGAGCGGCTATTATGAATGGACCGGTCCGCAGGGCCATCGCAAGCCCCACGCCATCGGTTTGAGGGAGCGGCCCTGGTTCTGCTTTGCCGGGCTCTGGAACCGGGCCATGATAGACGGCTCCGAGATCGACACTTTTACCATTCTGTCCACCCGGCCGAACCGGATGATCTCGGACCTGTCCAGCCGGATGCCGGTCATCCTCAAGGCGTCCGACCATCTTCGATGGCTGAACGCCGACAATCGCAAAGTGTCAGATCTCTACGCGCCCTATCCTGCGGCTGAAATGCAGGCATGGCCGGTCCATCCGGCGGTCGGGAATGTCCGCCATCAGGGAGCAGGACTGATCCGGAAAGCCTAGTTCTTCTTCCAGGCCACCTGATAGAGATCCAGCCGGCGGTCCTTGAGATTTTGTACCGCGCCGGACTGGCGGGCGGTCAGCAGGTCCGAGATCGACAGATCGGCCAAGGCGATGGTTTCGGTGTTCGGCGCCGTGTCTGCAGCCACGCC
The DNA here is from genome assembly GCA_913057945.1 of uncultured Hyphomonadaceae bacterium. Lineage (GTDB taxonomy): Bacteria > Pseudomonadota > Alphaproteobacteria > Caulobacterales > Hyphomonadaceae > Hyphomonas. The sequence continues at coordinate 203,357 of CAJXOF010000008.1, forward strand.
ATCCCGCGAGAAGGGGAAGTCTGACGGCGTCAGGATACAGCTCTCCGCATAGTGAATGTCCATGTTCTCGACATTCGGCAAATTGCCGACCACGCCGGACATGGCGACATAGCACTGGTTCTCCACCGCCCGCGCCTGGCAGCAATAGCGCACGCGCAGATAGCCGCGACGCTCATCGGTGCAGAAGGGCACGAACAGCATCAGCGCGCCCTGATCGACCAGGTGGCGGGCGATTTCCGGGAACTCGCTGTCATAGCAGATCATCACGCCAATCGGTCCGCAATCGGTCTGGATCACGGAGTTGCCGCGTCCGCCCTGGATGTTCCACCAATGGCGCTCGGACGGGGTCGGGTGCAGCTTCTGCTGGGTGTGCACTGAGCCATCGCGCAGGAAGACGTGGCAGACATTCAGGATCTCACCATTCGCCATCTGGCTCGGATGCGTACCGCCAATGATGTTGATATTGTAGGAGACCGCCAGCTTCTCCATGAACTCGACAAAACGGGGCGTATAGTCAGAGATCTGAGAGATCGCATCGACCGGGCCGAGCGGGCGTTCGGACAGCGACAGCAGCTGCAGCGTCAGCATTTCCGGAAAGACCACAAAGTCTGACTGGTAGTCTGAAGCGATATCCACCCAGTATTCCACCTGACCTTCGAACTCGTCGATCGAGGTGATGCGGCGCATCTGGAACTGGACGGTGGCAATCCGTACGCGCTCGGGCAGGGAAGTGTCACCAAAGCTCGTATTGGTCTGGATCTTCTCCTGTGCCAGCGGATTCTCCCAGAACATGTGCGTGGCATGTCCCATCGAGTCCGTGTCTTCCGGCAGATAGTGGCGCAGCACGCCGAGCGGCACATAGCCCTGGTTCAGTTGGAAGGTGATGACCGGGTCGCGCAGCTTGGATTCGCGCACGGCTTTCACATAGTCTTCCGGGTTCGGATACTGCTTGGCACGGCGAGCATAACCCGGCATGCGACCGGCAAACACGATGCCTTTCAGCTCCAGCCACTGGCACAGCTCGCGCCGCGCCTTGTAGAAACGCTGGCCAATGCGCAGGCGGCGGAACGCCGGATCGACCGCGACGTCCATCCCATACAACACATCGCCTTCCGGATCGTGACGGGCGGCATAACCGCCGCCGGTAATCTGCATCCAGGTATGCGGCCCGAACGCATGTTCGGAGGCGATCATGAAGGTCGCGCAATGGCCGACAATCTGGCCTTCATATTCGGCAATGAACTGCCCGTCCGGAAACCGGTTGATCTGGGCCATGAGGTGGTCGCGAGAATATTCCTCGCCCTCGCCATAGACCCTTGCGGACAGGGCCTGAAGGCCGGGAATGTCATCCGGCGTGGCGTTGCGGATAATCAGTTTTGCTTTGCTATTGCTCATGGCGAAGGAATGCCTCTGGAGGGATAGGGTTCAGTGGGGCAGGCGCAGGCTGGCTCGCAGGCCGCCGAGAGGGCTGTCGCTCAGGCGGAGGTCTCCGCCGTGCGCGCGCGCCGTGTCCCGGGCGAGGGTCAGACCGAGCCCGGTGCCCGGCGTATTCTGGGTGCGGGCCTCGTCCAGCCGCATGAAGGGCCTGAAGGCATCCTCCCGCAGCTCGGCGGCAATGCCCGGTCCGTTGTCATCGACGTGTATATCAGCCGCATGCGGACCGTCCACAAGAGTGATTTGTGTGTCGGTCGCGAATTTTATCGCATTGGAGATCAAATTTGTCACAGCCCGCTTGATCGCCAGGCGGCGGCCATTGACCATGATCTGTTCCGGGCCTGCCACGATGACATGGGGGCCGAACCCGGCGGCTGCATCGCGCACCAGTTCCGCAAGGTCGAAATCGATCGGGTCATCGCCCTCTTCGCCGCGCGCGAAGGTCAGGTATTCGTCCAGCATCATCGACATGTCATCGAGGTCGGCGCGCGCGGCCTTGATGTCGTCGGTCTCGTCCATCATGGCGAGCGCCAGCTTCAGACGGGTGAGGGGGGTGCGCAAATCATGGCTGACCCCGGCCAGCATGGCGGTGCGCTGTTCGGCAAAAGCGGTCAGCCGGTTCTTCATGTCGATCACGGCGCGGGCGGCCTCGCGCACTTCATTGGCCCCGGACGGGCGGAAATCCGGCACGTCCCGGCCCCGGCCAAAGGCGCGGGCGGCCTTGGAGAGGCGCAGGATGGACCGGACCTGCTGGTTCAGGAAGCCAATGGCGAGCATCACCATGAACAGGGAGAAGAGGATCACCCAGACAATGAAGAAGTGGGAATTGACGGTCAGCACCCGCTTGCGCTCGACAATGATCTCCACTGTGCGCGGTCCGGACGGGAAGCGAAGATGCAGCATCGAATCCCGCGGGTCCAGCGCGGTCTCTACCGGCACGCCGAGGCGCGTTTCCAATTCATCGTCCAGCGTACCGCTATAGGAGAAGACACTTACATGGCTGCTCCGGTCGATGTTCGCCGCGTCGCTGTCGCAGGTGAAGGTCATGTCCAGGCGCTCATCGATGGTCCGGCGGTCCAGAACCGAATCCTGGCGGCGATCACAATAGGCCTGAACAAGGCTCGCATCGCGCGCGATGGACTGGCCCAGCTTGCGGTTCACTTCCGCGATATGGCTGTCGTAATAATACCAGGACATCAGCGACAGGATCAGCACGACCGGCGCGATCACCATCAGCATGCTGCGGGCATAGAGCCCGCGCGGTGTGATATCTCTCAGGCGCAGCATCGCATCAGTCCGGCATCAGGCGGTAGCCGACGCCCCGCACGGTCTGGATGTGGATCGGCTCTTTCGGATTGGGCTCGATCTTGCGACGCAGGCGCGTGACCTGCACATCGACGGAGCGCTCCATCCCCGCCGAGGTCAGAGAGGCCAGTTCCTCGCGACTCACCGGTTCGCCCGGATTGGATGCCAGTACGGTCAGCAATTGAAGCTCGGCTTCGGTCAGGCGAATGCGCGTGTCGCCTTCCTTCAGCTCGCCGCGCTGGGCGTTGAAGACAAGGCCCGACATTTCGACCTCTTCAGGCGGTGCGGCCTTGTGCGACCGGCGCAGGATCGCGGCGCAGCGCAGGGAGAGTTCTTCCGGCTCGAACGGCTTGGCCAGATAGTCGTCCGCGCCATGCTTCAGGCCTTCAATCCGGCTGGAGGTTTCGCCCTTCGCTGTCAGCAGCATGACCGGGCTTTCCCGGTTGCGGCCCTCCCGCATGGATTTCAGCAGGGACAGGCCGTCCTCGCCCGGCATCATGATGTCGAGAATGGCGAGATCGAACTCCATCGCGTCCATCAGCTTGCGCGCGCTTTCGGCCCCCGATGCGGAGGTCACGCGATAGCCCTCGCGCGTCAGGTAGCGTTTCAACAGGTCGCGAATGCGGTCGTCATCATCGACCACGAGAATATGAGCGGCATCCTGGGTCATTTGACGAGCGCATCCATCACTTTCCTTGCCCCTTCAACCGCATCCGGCCCCGCCGCGCGATAGGCGAGACGCAGCCGCTCCCTCAAGACGATGGTGATCTGGGTGGTCAGCGTCGTGCCGGCATCCGACAGGGTGAGGGCACGGCGGCGTTTGTCGCTCGCCTGTTCACGCTCGCGTTCGATCAGGCCGCGCTTGTCCAGTTCCCCAATGATCCGGGCGAAAGTGGGCACCGTCATGCTCAGGGAATCGCGCAGATCGCCCACCGTCTGGCCGGGCGAATAGCGGATAGCCATGAGTATTTGCAGCTCTGGCTTGCTCAGCCCTGCCTTGTGTCGGGCCTCTTCTGCGGCTCTCATCAGTTCGGCGCTGCCTGCCAGCAGGAGTCCGACACCTCTATCAAGCTCCTGATCCATAAGGAAAAGGCGCGGATCGAAAGGTCTATTCAGGTTGACGTCAGGGGCCATGTTCTGAAATGAACGCGAAAATGCTATAAGTGCAAGCGAGGAGCGCTGAACTATTATGTCTGCTTATGACGACCGCGACGGTTATATCTGGATGGATGGGGAATTCGTGCCGTGGCGGGACAGCAAGGTCCACGTCCTGACGCATGCACTTCATTATGCCTCCTCCGTCTTCGAGGGCGAGCGGGCATATGGCGGCAAGATTTTCCGCTCGCTGGATCATTCCAGGCGTCTGCACAATTCGGCCGAAATCATGGGCTTCAAAATCCCGTTTTCCGTGGATCAGGTCGAGCAGGCAAAGACCGAAGCCCTCGCCAAATCCGGCCTCGAAAGCGCCTATGTGCGGGCGCTGGCCTGGCGCGGCTCTGAAATGATGGGCGTATCGGCCCAGAACAACACGATCCACCTCGCGGTCGCCGTCTGGCATTGGGGCGACTATTTTGCCGACAAGATGAAGGGCATCCGCCTGACCCATGCCCAGTGGCGCCGTCCGGCCCCGGACACCGCGCCCTGCCATGCCAAGGCCGCTGGCCTCTACATGATCTGCACCCTGTCCAAGCATGCCGCTGAGCGCGATGGCTATGCCGACGCCCTGATGCTCGATTATCGCGGCCAGGTGGCCGAGGCGACCGGCGCGAACATCTTCTTCGTGCGCGATGGCGCCCTGCATACGCCGACCCCGGATTGCTTCCTCAACGGCCTGACCCGCCAAACGGCGATCAAGCTGGCCAGGGAGCGCGGCATCGAAGTGATCGAACGGGCGATCTTCCCGGACGAACTGTCGACCTTCTCGGAATGCTTCATCACCGGCAGCGCGGCGGAAATCACGCCGGTCGCTGAAATTGGTGAGCACCGATACAAGCCGGGCCAGATCTCCGAAGCCTTGGTCAATGACTACACGGCATTGGTCAATGGCCGGCTGGAGCTGGCGCTATAGGCGGCACGGCGCAAGCTGTACGAAAAGTAATTGAGGCCGTCTCAGGCTGGCTGCTAGGGCTTTTGCCCATGGGTGGAGCCTGGAAAGAGTTCGCGCGCGTGCGCCTTCCCTTTGTGGTGGGATCATTGGGCCTCAACGGCCTGATCCTGTTTCTCTTTGCGATTGCCTTTGGACATAAACTGCCCCCACCTCCTCAGCCCTTGGTTTTGGAGGTGGACATTGTCGAGCTTCCACCGACCCTCCCGCCAGAGCCAGAGCCAGAGCCAGAGCCAGAGCCAGAGCCAGAGCCAGAGCCAGAG
>CAJXOF010000009.1 GCA_913057945.1 uncultured Hyphomonadaceae bacterium
CTACACACTGCATATCGTCGGCAGCGTCAGATGTGTATAAGAGACAGGTCATAATTAGCGCCACCATTGTAGCCAGCGAATTCAAGGTCTTCTGCAACCTTGTAGCGGTAGCCGAGGTCCAGTGTCAGCTGGTCGGAAACCTTGTAGCCGAGGCCCAGAAGGCCCTGGTAACCGAATCCGGTGTCGCTGTCAGAAAAGCCGTTGGCCGCGGAGGTGTCCGTGCCATCGGTGTAAACCAGATTGTTCGCTTTCGCATTCGCGCGCAGAACGCCGATACCGAGACCGACATATGGCTGGATCACGCCTTCAGGATTGAAGTCGTAGATGCCGTTCAGCATCAGTTCCATGACTTGCAGGTTGCCTGCAGTCTGGGATACCGCGCCGATTGGGGCGACACCATTGAACGTGCCAGGAACGGTCAGGTCGTCGTCGCTATAACCAGCAGCGCCTTCAAGGCGAAAACCGTTATCGAAACCGTAGCCAAGACCAAGGTCAAAGCCGAGAGATTCGTCAGCGTCGGACATACCGCCCATCGTGGCGTTGACGTCCTGCTCAGCAGGATCGTGGTCGAGCTTGCCATCAAATCCGTAGGTCGCATCGGCACGGGCATACCACCCGTCCTCTGCATGTGCGACAAAGCCGGCAGACGCGAATGCGGCCGCGGCTGTCGCGCACATAAGAGTTTTCTTCATACTCAATCCCCTTTTGTGTGCCGAATGACGGGATTGTCCTCGGCCGCAGGTTCATACGGGTAGAATCCCGAATGGTTCCTGAATAAACGCATTTATCAGATACTGCGACCCTTATTAGACTCGCGTATCAGTTGAATGGCGGCATTTTTGAATACCGCGACCCAATTGCAACAGATTGTTGCCAACTCGTCAAACATTGGAAGGTGTCAAATCGTCAATGATTTCAACGGTCGCGCGGACTGAAATCAGGAAAATGGTACCGCCTCCCCGGCTCGAACGGGGGACCCCTAGATCCACAATCTAGTGCTCTAACCAACTGAGCTAAGGCGGCACGATGAGCGGCAAATACCGCTCAATTCGTTTGGATTCAAGCAAAACTCTGAGGCGCAACTGCACTCCAGACGAATCGCATGGCGGATCAGACTTTTGCGACTTGTTCGAATTCGAGATCGACCGGAGTTCCGCGGCCAAAGATGGAGACTGTTACTTTGAGACGGCCGTTCTCCTCGTCGATTTCCTCCACAGATCCTTCGAAGCCCTGGAACGGGCCATCATTCACCTGGACCTGCTCACCGATTTCGAACGAAATCTGCGGACGTGGACGCTCAGCGGCCGAATCAGTCGACGAGCCAAGAATGCGATCGACTTCGCGCTGGCGAACCGGCAGAGGCTTCTTGCCACCTTCAGCTCCGAGGAAGCCGGACACTTTCGGCGTGTCCTTGACCAGATGATACACGTCGTCGGTCATTACGGCCTTCATCAGGACATACCCCGGGAAGTAGCGGCGCTCGACGGTCTTTTTCTTGCCGCGTGCGACTTCGACGACTTCCTCAGTCGGCACCTGCATGTCTTCGATCAGGTCTGCCAGTCCTTTGCGTTCCGCCTGCTCGAGAATGGTCGAAGCGACCTTCTTCTCGAAGTTGGAATAAGCATGGACAATGTACCATTTGGCTTCAGCCATGAGGCCTACGCGCTCCCTAGTGAAATGTTGACGGGCCGTTCTGGTCTCAGAGGCCCGTTATCGCCTTAACGGCCAAATTGATGACGAAATCGGCCAAAAACAGAAAAAGGGCGATCAGGATCGACATGATAACGACGAAAATCGTCGCCTGGATCGTTTCCTGACGGGACGTCCACGTCACCTTGTTCCCTTCGGCACGAACCTGCCGAAAGAAGGTAATTGGACCTACGCGCTTCTTGTTCACCTTATCGGCCATTCCGACTCTCTCTTGAAAAGCGGGGAGTTAGCGGTTTTGAGCCGCCACGTCCACGGTTAAGTACACCGGCAGCATGATCCAGACTAGGTGGGGTCTTGTGTACGGCCTGCAAGGGAAACGCTCCGATCAAAGTGATTTTCCAAATTCACGCGGCGGCAACCCCGGAACCTCGACGCGAATCGCAAACAAACTTCCCGACAGAGGCCGCGCATCCAGCTGGGGAAAGGACAGTCCTGCCCGCGCTGTCGTGATGAACAGCGTCTTCAGGTCTTCGTCACCGAACGCTACGCTGGTCGGACGCGTTGCCGCCAGAACAATGATCCGGTCGATCTCTCCCTCAGGCGTCAATCGGATCACCCGGGATGCATCCCAGAGGCAAGTCCACAGGCACCCTTCCGAATCGATGGCCGACCCATCCGGATACCCCGCGAGTTCAAACGTGTCGGCCAGGACCTTTCGTCCTGTCAGCCTGCCCGTCTCCAAGTCATGATCAAACGACAGGACTTCCTGCTCGGCGGAATCGCAAGTGTAGAATTTCGTTCCATCTGGCGAAAACTGGAACGTGTTGGTCATCAGAACGGATGGGAGGCGTAGCGCCTCGACCCTCCCTCCAGGGCTGAATTTATAGTAATTGCCCTGCGCGGCCTTTCCCGCATCGTCCATCGTGCCGAACCATAGCGAGCCATCCGGTGCGATGCCGCCATCATTCGTGCGATTGGTTTCCGGCTCACCCTGCAGGACCGTCAGGCGCTCATAGGCTTCGGTCGAAGGATCATAGACGCCGATTTCCTGATCGCCCGCCATCAGGATGCTGCCGTCATGTAGCGCAATCGTGCTGGCCCGGATCGGAAGGTCGTAACGGCGCGTATTGCCTGTTCGCGGATTGAACCGATGAAGCTTGGCCCGCTTGATATCGACCCACCACAGGAAACCTTCCGACGGGCTCCAGAGCGGACCCTCGCCAAGCGTGCACCCTGTTGGCGCGACACATTCCGGCGTCATGAACATCGAATATCCTCATCCCGGCGGTTGGCGCCGATGGGTCAATCGTATCGACTAGTCTGCCAACAGACCAGCAAGCTCTGCAATCTCCCACAAGCCGTCTGTCAGGCAATCTTCCGCAGAATACTCCAGGACGTCCGCGCCGAGGGCATCCAGCGCCAAACCGTACCGGTTCACGTCGCTGTCGTCGGCAATGAGAATCACATCGTCGCCCGGATCATAATGAGCGGCGACATCCGCGCCAATCAGCAAGCCTGACAAGGCACACTCATAGTGCTGCGAAGCCAGTTGCTGCATCCAGAGCGCCGCGTGAACAGCATAGGCTGACACAGCGTTTTCCGTGTCGAGCGACCGCTCCACCCATTCCACGAATACGCTCTCGGAGAATACCTGTTCGGGGAGCCCGGCTGAAACCGCACGCTCCCGCGCCAATATGGCCCCGTGAATTTCCTGGGTGAGTTCGGTTGTGAACCCGGTCACCCGTCCGGTCTCAAGACTGAAGTGCAGTGTCAAATCGTCTGGTATGCAGACAAGACCGGTCGGCTGGTCGATCCCGAACAGGCTGGTCTCGGCCCCACAGGTGATATCCGGCGGCGCAGTCTGGACCAGGCCGGGAATGAACAGGACGTCCTGAGCCCTGTGGAGGCTTGCGCCAATATCCTCCAGCCGGAACGGCACTCGGGGATGATGGTTCTCCAGCCCGCTCTGCTGAGAATCCCTGCCTCCACTCACCAGAATTGGGCAGGCACCGGTGAAATCGCGCCGCCAGCTGTTAAGGACAGCCTGGATCTGTTCGGCGCCTGGCCCCACCGGGCCTGACCGCAGATTGGTTGACTGGCACGTATGCAGCACGTCCCCGTCAGCATCATAGGCCCAAGCCCGAAAGCGGTTCCCGGTGATCGATACGCCAATGAGGGAAGGTGTGAGCGTCATCTCGTCATCTATCCTGTTGGAAGGGGTGCGATTTGCGCATCCAATCCCGTCGCGTGAGTTGGAAGTCTTGTCAATCAGCCGGTCGCTTTCCGTCGGGAGTCGGGCTAGTCAGACGGAATGACTGATGATGCCCCTTCCCCCCCGTCCGCCGCTGTTGCCATGTCTCGCCTGATCGAAATCATGACGAAGCTCAGGGACCCGGAAACAGGGTGTGCGTGGGATGTCGCGCAGGACTTTTCCACCATCGCCCCCTACACGATTGAAGAGGCCTACGAAGTCGCCGACGCCATCCAGCGCAGAGACATGAACGAGTTGAAGGAAGAGCTTGGCGACCTGCTTTTCCAGGTCGTGTTCCATAGCCAGATGGCGAAGGAGGTAGGTGCGTTTGAAATCGCCGACGTGGTCGACGCGATCACTGCCAAGATGATCCGTCGCCATCCCCACGTTTTCGGAAATGAAGACACGCGAACGGCCGACCAACAGGTCGCCGCATGGGAAGTGATCAAGGCGCAGGAACGTGCTGGCAAGGACAAAAGCAACGGCCCCTCCAGCGCGCTGGACGGCGTCGCCCTGGCCCTGCCGTCACTGCTTCGCGCAGAGAAGCTCCAGAAGCGGGCGGCGCGAGTCGGTTTCGACTGGACCGAAGCCGGTCCCATCTTCGACAAGCTCACCGAGGAAACCGACGAGGTCCGGGAGGCAATCGAAACCGGCGACCCGGACAAGATAGAGGATGAGCTGGGCGATTTGCTGTTTGTTGCGGCCAATCTCAGTCGTCGCCTCAATGTGGATCCCGAACAGGCCTTGCGACGCGCCAATGCAAAGTTTGAACGCCGCTTTCGTGCAATGGAAGCGCTAGCCGAAGGGGCTGGTCAGGACTTCGCGGCACTCGATATCGACGCGCAGGAAGCTCTATGGCAGCGTGTGAAACACCAGGAGCGCGTCAGGCAGGATTAAGGTCAGGAAACTCGGAATAGAATTGACCCAGCCTGTCATTGGGCAGGCGCGCTGTCATCACGACGTTCCCGCTGTCCAGTGTCGTTTCCGAAAGGACTTCCCCATTGCGGTGTAACCATGCTCTGGCTCGACCATCTTTTGCGCCCAGTTCCAATTCAATCTCGGTCGCGCCCTTTAGCAGAACGGCCTCAATGAGATCGAGCAGTTCGTCGATCCCCGTCCCCGTCAGCGCCGAGACGAGCACGGCTGGCGTGTCGAGTGGCCCACGTGCAGAGAAGGCAAGCGCCTCGGCACGATCATCTGGCAAAAGGTCGGCCTTGTTCCAGACCTCGATCATGGGCGGCAATGGCAGGCCGGTCTCAGCCTCCAATTGCTCCAATACGATCATCACATCTTCGGCCTGTTCCAGGTCTGCCCGGCTCGACCGGTCGCGCACATGCACCAGGAGGTCTGCTTGCATGGCCTCCTCCAGCGTTGCCTGAAAACTGTCGATCAGATGGGTAGGCAAATCCGTGATGAAGCCCACTGTGTCGATAAGCGCCGCTTCGCCGAGGGTGGGCAGGTCAAACCTGCGGATCGTTGGGTCCAGCGTCGCGAACGGCATGTCGCGCGCAAATACGTCAGCGCCGGACATCTGGTTGAACAGGGTCGACTTGCCAGCATTGGTATAGCCCACCAGCGCAATTACCGGCTTTCCGCTCCGCTTGCGCCCTGCCCTTTGCACGGCGCGCGTACGCTTCACATCGTCCAGATCACGGCGCAGGCGCAGGATCTTGTCATCCAGCATCCGCCGGTCTGCTTCGAGTTGGCTTTCGCCGGGGCCAGACAGGAAGCCGCCCCCGCCCCTCTGGCGTTCAAGGTGGGTCCAGGTCCGCACCAGTCGTGATCGCTCATAAAGAAGCCGGGCCAACTCGACCTGAAGGCGGCCTTCCTTGGTCCGGGCACGCAGGCCGAAGATTTCGAGGATCAGGCCTGTCCGGTCGATGACCTTCACTTCAAGCTTTCGCTCAAGATTGCGCTGCTGCACAGGTGTGAGGTCGCCATCGATCACTGCGATGGTGCATTCGTTTTCCCGGAGGTCCTCAGCGAGCCTGTCAAGAATGCCGCCCGATAGCAGAACGGATGAGTTCACTTTACGAACGTGCTCAGCGCGCAGGAAAGCGAGATCGCAGCCAAGCGCTTCCACGAGGCCTGCCGTTTCCTGCAGTCGGTCGTCAGTCGGTCTGTTGGCGGGTGTGAACCAAGGGATAATCACGCCAGCCACCTCGGGCACCGGCGTGCGATCAATCATCCTGTCAGTCAAAGGAGCCTAGTCCGCATCTATTTCCTCATCAAACAATTGCACCGGGGCGCTTGGAGCAATTGTAGAGATCGCATGCTTGTAGACAAGCTGTGGCGGACGTCCGTCGCCGCGAAGCAGAACACAGAAATTGTCGAACCAAGTCACCACACCCTGCAGTTTCACGCCATTAACCAGAAAGACGGTCAACGGGGTCCGGGATTTCCGGACGGCATTCAGGAAGGTATCTTGCAAGTTCTGTTTTTTGTCGGCGGACATGACGGAAATCCAATCTGGCCTGTTCTTGTTATGTGTCGCGCTAACGGGATTACAGCTCTAGTGCAAGTGGGAACAGCGGTTAACCCCTCCAAAAGCTGAGGGAAAGGGCCGGAATCAGCGCCAGAACCTCCAATCGCCCGAGAATCATTGAGAAAATGGTCAATGCTTGCGCAGGCCCCGACAAATCCATCGGATAACTGCCCAGAACCGCTGCCGAGTTGGTAAGGCTCCCAATCGCGAGGCGTATGGCCGACACGAAATCTTCCCCGAGAAAGGCAAACCCCGCCATGATCAGGAAAATGGCGAGCACATAGCCAATCAGATAAACCCAGACTCCGATCACGCTGCGCTCGTTCAATTCGCGGTCCCGGAAGCGAAACCCGAGGATGGAACGCCGATATCCGAGTTGACGAAACTCCTGGCCGGCCCGCCGGGCGAGCACGATGAAGCGCGCGATCTTGACGCCGCCCGCGGCTGACAGCGCCGATCCCCCGATCAGGGCTGGCAGGACCAATACGGGCAACGGGATGCGGTTGTAGTCGGCTGGATCGGACAGAGAGAGACCGGACGTCGACAGAGCGGACAGGGCCCACGACAATCCCTCGGTCATGTTCAGGTCTGAGGCCACGGCGAACGCGACGAACACGCCGAGCAAGGCGACGAACAAGGTCACTTCCGGGTCCGTGATAGCCTTCAAAGGTTTGCGATCCTTGAGCGGCAGCCAGATGGCCAGCCCCATGGCCCCAACCAACAGGCCGATCCCGAGCACGATGGACGGCAGCGTATCGAGCGGCGCCCGCATGATGCCCTGTGGATGCACCAGCCCTGTGGTCAAAGCGCTCACGGAATCACCCAGCGCGCGCTCTGCCGGAACGCCCATGAAGACCAGTGCAGCAAACAGCACGAGAATTGATATCGCCATCAACATGCTGACCACGCGGGCAACGCGCGGAACGGCGTCGAAAAAGCTGGTTTCCGGCACGGTGAACAGGACCGTCCGGTGAATACCCGGTCCCCCGAGGTTCAGTGCCGCCAGGACGCTGGCGGCCGCGGTGATCGTGGCGAGACCACCCAGCAGGTGCAGCATACCGCGCCACACCACGAGACTGATCGGCCATTCATTGTTCTGGACGGCAATGACGGATTGCCCGGTCGTCGTCAGACAGGCCGTGGCCTCATGAATGGCGCTGAGTACGCTTTGATTTTCGACCCCGAGGATAAACGGCAGGCTGGTCGCCACCGGCGTGATGAACCACCAGAGGATGACGGTTCCGAGCGCGTCAGATGGTCGGGCCTTGCGCGTCGGCTTTGGGGTAAGCAACAACACGCTGCTGGAGACGACGATGATACACAGGATCATCGCGCCAAAGGCAAATGTCTGGCTTGTCTCGCCTGCCGCGATCGCCATGAAGACCGAAGGAATCGTCGCAACCACCACAATGAGCAGCAGGAATGCGAGAACCCGGACGACAGACGCGTAATTCATGGCTCTAGAAGAAGTCCGGACTGACCCGGAAGTATTTCTCGACCTTCCGGACCATTTCCTCCTGATAGAAGATGATCAAATGGTCTTCGGCCTGGACCACGACATCCGGCCCGGCGATGAACACGTCCTTGCCCCGGATCACGGCTGCCGCGGTCATGCCTTCCGGCAAATCATCATAGCCGAGCGGCTTGCCGATCAGGGAAGAGGATTCCAGCGTAATCCCTTCGGCGACTTCCGCCTTGCCGTCTTCGATGGATTGCAGGCCAAGGATGCGGCCCCGGCGCATGCGGAGCAGGATTTGCGACACGGTCAGCGCGCGTGGGTCCAGCACGGCATCAACGCGGAGATCGCGTGCAAGCCCGGCAAGCTCGGTCGCGTTGACCAGGGCAAGCGTCCGTTTCGCGCCGGCGCGTTTGGCCAGATTGGAGATCAGCAGATTGGCCTTGTCGTCATTTGTGATGGCGACGACGAAATCGGCTTTCGGCGCCCCGGCCTCAGCCAGGATATCGGGATTAAGCCCGTCGCCCTGAATGACAATGGTCCGCTTGACCTCGGACACGACCTCATTGGCACGCTCGGTATTGTGCTCGATCAGCCGGATCCGGTTCTTGCCTTCGCGCTCGAGCGTGGTGGCAACGTAGAGGCCGACATTCCCCCCGCCAACGATCACGACATGGCCGGATTGTTCGGTATCCCGATTAAAGATCGACGTCAGCCGGTCCGCATGTTCGTCCAGCACGGCGACATAGGCCCTGTCTCCCGGCTTGAGCACGTCCGTGGACCGCGGCGCGCGCACGGAATCGCCCCGGCCAATGCCTACGATCCGGGCCGATAGATCCGGGAACAAGCCCCGTAACTGATCGACTGGCGTGTCCAGCAACGGGTTGCTATCGTCAACCTCAAGGCCGAGCAGCCGGACCTTGCCCTTGCCGAAGGTCGCGCTCATGACCGCGCCCGGTGTACGGAAGCGTTGCAGGATCGCCTCGCCCACTTCCACTTCCGGCGAGATCACCATGTCGATGGGCAGGCCCTCACGGGAGAAAATGTTCTTCCAGGCAGGGTCGATGTAGGATTGCTCCCGCACCCGGGCAATCTTGTACGGAACGGAAAAGAGCGTGTGGGCAATCTGGCAGATCACCATGTTGATTTCGTCGAAATGCGTCACCGCGATGATCATCTCGCAATCGGCCGCGCCCGCCTTCTTCAGGACGTCAGGATGCGCCGCATGGCCGGTGAAGCCGCGCACATCAAGGTCCGTCGAAACCTGGTCTACCAGGTCCGGATTTTCATCAATGATGGTGATGTCATGCTTCTCGCGTGCCAGACGCCGGGCAATTCCGTGCCCGACACGGCCCGCACCGCAAATCAGAACATGCATGGTCTACAGCCTCTCAACGGCCTCAGCCGTCCTGACGAGTAAGATTTGAATTTACGCCTAAAGCCTTTAATTTTCTGTGCAAGGCCGAACGCTCCATACCGATGAATTCTGCCGTTCTGGAGATATTCCCATTGAACCGCGTGATCTGCAGAGCGAGGTATTCCCGCTCGAATTGTTCACGAGCATCCCGGAGCGACAGCCCGACAAGTTCGGCAGATCCGCTCTTCCCGGCCCCGCCCGGCACCCCGGAGGATTCGCGCGGCAGTTCATCAACGCTGACGGGCCGGCTCGAATCAGAGGGTGACAGGATCAGGATTCGTTCGACCACGTTGCGGAGCTGGCGAATATTGCCCGGCCAGTCCATCGATTGCAGCACGGCCATGGCCTCGGCGGAAAACGTCCGCGACGTCAGGCCGGAGGAATCGGCGATCCTGTTGGTGAAATAAGTCACCAGGTCGCCAATATCGTCCCGCCGTTCTGCCAGGGACGGCACCCGCAAGGGCACAACACTCAGACGGTAGTACAAATCTTCCCGGAAACGCCCCTCGGAGATTTCATGGCGGATGTCCTTGGTGGTCGCAGACATAACCCGCACGTCCACACTGACATCGGACTTCCCGCCGACCCTCTGAAAGCGCTGCTCGGTCAGCACCCGCAAGATTTTGTTCTGGGTGCCGAGAGGCATGTCAGCTACTTCATCCAGCAGCAGGGTCCCGTTATGAGCCTTTTCAAACAGGCCAATCCGCGTGGTGCGACCTTCAGAATCCTCTTCGCCGAACAGGGCAGTTTCCATCTGGTCGGGCGCAATGGTGGCCGCATTGACGACAACGAATGGCCCAGTCTCGCGCTGGGAATTTCGGTGAATGAGGCGCGCTGCGAGTTCCTTGCCTGAGCCGGCAGGCCCGGAAATCATGACGCGTGAATTCGTCGGCGCGACCTTGTCGATGGAGGCCCGCAACGTCGCCGCGGCCTGGCTCTCGCCGATCCATTGCTCATTGTCCCCTGCCCGGTTCCTCAGGGACGCATTTTCATACTTCAACGCAGCGGACTCGATGGCGCGCTCGACCATGTGCAACAGGCGATCGGTCTTGAACGGCTTTTCGATGAAGTCATACGCGCCCCGGCGGATCGCCGCGACAGCGGTCTCGATGTTGCCATGCCCGCTGATTACGATGACGGGAAGGATCGGATCTATGGATTTCAGGTATTTCAACAAGGATAGCCCATCCATGCCGCTGCCTTGCAACCAGACATCCAGCACTACGAGCCGCGGTGTTCGGGCACGCACTTCCTCCAGGGCCCTTTCGGCGGTCTCAGCCGTCCGCGCCGAATAGCCTTCATCTCCCAGGACACCCGCAATCAGCTCACGGATATCCGGCTCATCATCAACTACAAGAATGTCCAAGGCCATTTTGTAAGCTCCTCTACACCAATCCGGCACTGGCCGGAGAGTCTTCCATGTCTTCGTCTGTTGTCGCTTCGAGCGCTTCGTGCACGCGCAACGTATTGTGGGGCAGCCAGACCCGGACACGCGCGCCGCGCAATCCGTCCAGCCGGTTTTGCAATGAAATAGACCCACCATGATCGGCAATTATCCGGTTCACGATGGCGAGGCCGAGCCCGGTGCCCTTTTCGCGGGTCGTCACATACGGTTCGAGAAGGCGATCGCGCGCATCTTCCGGGAAACCGGGCCCATTATCCTCAATCGTTATGTCCACACCCTTGTCGGTTTCGGACAGGACGACTCGAATGTGTCCTTGAACTTCCGTTTCCTCCGGCATGCCTTCAATGGCTTCGGCCGCATTCTTCAGCAGGTTTCCGAGGGCCTGGCCGATCAGGCGTTCATCGCCCAGATAGCTGACGTTGTCCGCATCCGCATCGAACTCCACCTCAATGTCCGGGCTCACCATGCCTTGTGAAAAGCTTGTGGCCTGAAGCAGGGATTTCATGTCGAACCGGCTCGCGCTAGGTTTCGGCATTCGCGCAAAAGATGAGAATTCCTCAACCATGCGGCCAATATCGCCGACTTGCCGGAGGATGGTTTCAATACAGCGTTCGAACACGCCATCACTATCATCAATCTTGTCAGCGTAACGTCGGCGCAAACGCTCCGTGGACAGCATGATCGGGGTGAGCGGATTGCGAATTTCGTGGGCAATGCGGCGCGCGACATCTCGCCAGGCAAGCTGGCGCTGTGCATTCACAAGCCGGGTCGTGTCATCAAATGTCAGAACACAGCCGCCTGCCGGATCGGGCGCTGTCTTCAGCCTGAAATGCCGCACGGCCCCGTTGCGGTGGAGGTCCAGGGACGCATCGACGGGCGAATTCTGTTGCAGCGTGTCCCGAGCGTATTGAACGAAGTCCGGGGCGATCTGGCTCAGGCTCTCCCCTTCCTCGATTTCATCGACCCCGAGCAAATCGCCGGCAGACCGGTTCGCCAGCGTGACGATCATGTCGCCGTCCATCCGGATGACCCCGGCGCTGACTTCGGCCAGCAGGGTTTCGACAAAGCGGCGGCGATCCTCCTCGGCCTCCCGCGCCCGGATCAGGGCATTGCGCTGCTCGGACAATTGCTCCGTCATCGCATTGAATGATTTGCTGAGTGCGTAGACTTCGTCTTTTGCCCCGGTGACAGGCACGCGCACAGTCAGATCCCCGTCGCGTACCGTATGGGCTGCGATGGCGAGGCGCCCGATGGGCCCCGTTACACGGCCAGCAGCTTCCAGGCCAAGCCTGCCTGCGAGGAGCAGGACGAGCGCCGCGATCTGCGCATAGCCAATGGCGAAGATGGTCTGCAGCCGGCCGCCCTGCCGCTTGGCATTGTTGTACTGGATGATTTCCGCTTCCGCCTCGCGCAGGCGCACGGCCGCGTTCCGGTCGAAATTCTTCACGGCATAGATGTAGCCATCAAGCGGCTCGGTAATGTGAATCAGTGCCGTTGCAACGCCCCGGTTTTCATACAGGGTGGTCGCAATTTCCCCCTGATCGGCCTCCGCGAAGGCGGAGGCCGGAGGTGGGATCAGGATGGCATCCTGCACACTCTCTTGCGAGATCAGTTCAACCCCGTCCGCCCCGAGAATGGCAATCGTGAGAAAATCCCGGAAAGCGAGTTCGGAGCGAAGGCCTTCCGAGAAAGCAAGCGAGGCATCCGTGGACAGGTTCCGGGCAGCTTCGGAATCAGCGAGATTGGCCTCTACTTCGCGGGCGAAGTTTTCGACGTCCAGCGCCGCGAGCCGCACGTCCACATCGAACGTGGTCTCGAAATTGTCGACATAGGTCCGGAAGATTTCGGCATTCTTCTCCATGACGGAATCGACCCGCTCGCCCAGCCAGTTGTCGAGGCCTTGCGTGAACACGGCCCCAAGGAAGACGGCGACGATGGCGGACGGCACCAATGCAGAGAATCCGAACAGCATGACGAAGCGACGCGCGAGCCGACCGCGCCCCTCGCTCTCACTGTTGGACTGTATGGAGAGATATTCCCGGGTAACGATTGTGGCGAGGACGATGATGACGACAAAGTTCAGCCCGAGCAGCCACGGCGTGGCGCCCGCCGTCGGATTGTCAGGATCCACACCGGAAATGGCAATAAAGGTCGCAAACACGGCCACGAGGGCCGCGATAATGAAGAGACCTTCAAAGAGGGCCCAGCTTGCCTTCGTGGCCTGCTGACTCAGTACATTCGACAACGATACACCGCTCTACACATGGCCCCACCGGCCCGTTGCCCTTCAGACACACTTACGTGCCTCAAAAGCAACAGTGGTGCAGTAAAGCCACAGTCGGCGTATCAGTCAATCACTCTTCTGCAATGCCAAGAGCATTGATCTTGGCCCGCAATGTGTTGCGGTTCATGCCAAGCAATTGCGCCGCTTTGACCTTGTTGCCTGCCGTCACCGACAGGGCGAGCCGGATAAGAGGCCGCTCGACCTGGTCGATGACATTCGAATAGACGCTCGAATCCTCGTGATCCCCGCTCGCGATCAGATCGCCCATCACATAGCGGTGGAGCAGCGTTTCGATGTCCTTTTCAAAGCCCGCGCTCGACCCCTTCTGTTCGCTCGCGCCTGCGCGCAGCTCACGTTCGACGTCGCGCAGCGTGATCGTCTCGTCCGGGCACAGCACAGCCAGCCGCAGGACAAGGTTTTCAAGTTCGCGCACATTGCCCGGCCAGTCATAGGCCGTCAGCAGGTCCAGCGCCGATTTGTCCAGCGTCTTTGCCGCCAGGCCCTGGCGCTGCGCGCGGATCAGGAAGGCCCGGGCCAGTTCCGTAATGTCTTCCTTGCGCAGGCGCAGTGGCGGCATGGTCAGCCGGACGACATTCAGCCGGTAATAGAGGTCTTCCCGGAACTTGCCGTCATCCACGAGCCGGCCAAGGTTGCGGCGAGTGGAGGCGATAATCCGCGCGCCGCTGGAATCCCGCATCAATTTGACAAGCTGCGTCTGGGCTTCTGCTGGCAGGTCTCCGATCTCGTCCAGGTAGAGCGTGCCGCCCTTCTGGTGGACCGCGCCCTGTTCGCCATTATGTCCGAACAGCTGACGGTTGATTTCCGTGGCAGGCAGCGCGGCCAGGTCCAGTGCAACGAAATTGCCATTCTTCGCGTCGCCCAATTGATGGATCGCGCGGGCAGCCAGTTCCTTGCCCGTACCACTCTCCCCTTCGATCAGGACGGTCAAATCGGTGTTCATCACCTTTGCAATGATCCGGTAGACCTCCTGCATGGCATCGGACCGCCCGATCAGCGGCAGGCCAGCATCGCTGATGGCTTTCTGCGATTCCGGATTGATCGCGCGGGCCGAGACTTTCGGCTGGGACTTCAGAGCGCGTTGGACAAGGCCGGACAGGGTGTCGATGTCGAAAGGCTTCGGCAAATAGTCGAACGCACCATGTTGCGCCGCTGATGCCGCTGTAAGGATCGTGTTCTGGCCGCTCATCACAATGAATGGCAAATCAGGGCGTGCCAGCTTCAAGGAGGGTAACAGGTCGAAGATGGAGGCATCGCCGAGGAACACATCGGAGACAACGACGTCGCCTTCTCCATTGCGAACCCAGCGCTCCAGCGCTTCGGGAGAACTCGTGGCCCGGACCTCATAGCCTGCGGCGACGAGGGTCTGGTTCACAATCAATCGAATGCTTGCATCATCTTCTGCAAGCAGAACGGTCTTCTCAGCCATCAGTCTTTTCCCCTGTGCCTAGCGGCAGCAATACTGAAAAGCGCGTCGAGCCCGGCACGCTGTCTACACGAATCTGACCGCCATGGGCGGTCACCACTTCCTTCACAATCGACAGCCCAAGCCCACGGGCGCCGGATTTGCTGCTCTGGAACACTTCAAAGATTGTATTCTGCCGATTGCGGGGAATGCCTTTGCCCGTGTCCTCGACCGAGACCAGCATGGCCCGCCGCAGGCCGGCACCCAGCCGCGCCTGCCGGAAGGACAGGCCCGCCGCATAGGATGTGCGCACCGTCACCTTGCCGGGCGCACCTCCGTCCATTGCGGCCTCGGCCGCGTTGCGGATCACATTCTGGAAAGCCTGTTGCAGATGGTCTGAGTCGCCGATGACGGGCGGCAGGGACGGATCGAAATCCCGTTTGAATTCAATCTTGCTGCCCATGGCGGCCCGTTCGGACGCGAGCACGCGCTCCAGCAGCGCATGAATGTTGAATGGCTCCATGTGCGGGGCCGAGAACAATTCGAATGCGGACAAACGGTTTACCAGCCGTTCGATACGGCGCGCTTCATCCTTGATGATCTCCAGCAGCTCTGCCTGCCCGTCGACCGATTGCCTCTCAAGCAATTGGGCCGCGCCAATAATGCCCCCAAGCGGATTCTTGACCTCGTGGCCCAGGATGCGACCGAAGCCGGCAACACCCGCCGCCGAGTCATTCACGTCCCGTGTGGCGGCTTCGCACATCGCGATCATGTAGCCGTTATCATCGGTCGATCTGACCCAAATGTCACAAATCTGGCGCGACAACAGACCGGGGCCCGTGATCGGCGTGCCTGGGGCTGCGATATCCCCCACCGTGCGCTCGGCCCGGTCGAGCAGCTCGAAGACCGGGGAGTCATGATAGATAATCTCGCTCAAGGGCTTGCTGCGCAGCCCACGCCGGGACAGCTGCAACAGGCTCTCCGCAGCAGCGTTGACCTCGACAACCTTGCGGCGGGAATCGATCAGCAGCAATGCAATCGGAGACAGGTCACCCAGTCTCGGAGCAGACAATGCAATATCACTCGCCATCACGCAGCCTCCATTTCCCTGGTTTTCGAGTAAACGCGCTGTAGCGCCGCCTTCAGCTCGTTGGCATCGCTGATCTGGCACAGTTCAGACCTGAGCTTGCGGCGTGTACCTGGGTCTATCGGCAATGCCACGGCATCAATCGCCGCCGAGATATGCTTGCGCACCGTGCGGATGCCCAGAAACTCTCCATAGAGTTCGACACTGTCAGACACCTGCTCCAGCAAACTGTCCAATTGAACTGAAAGGCTAGGCATCTCGAAACGGTGCCCTTCAAGATGCGCAGCGATCTGGCCCGGCAACCACGGACGCCCCATCGCCGACCGCCCAATCATCACGCCATGAGCGCCAGAGGCCGCGAGCGCTTCCTCAGCATCCTCAATCGACCCGATATCGCCATTGACGATCACGGGCACGGACACGGCTTGCACCGTGTCGGCCACACGCGCCCAATCCGCCTCGCCTTTGTAAAACTGACAGCGTGTCCGGCCATGAACCGTGAGCATGCAGATGCCCATGCGCTCCGCCGCGACCGCAATTTCTGGCGCATTCAGGCTCTGATCGTCCCAGCCAAGGCGCATCTTCAGGGTCACCGGCAGCCCGCCTGCTCCGTCCAGCGCCGCCTGGATGATCTCCAGGGCCAGTGGAAAATCCCGCATGAGGGCGGAACCGGATTGCGCGCCTGTCACCTGCCGGGACGGGCAACCCATATTGATGTCGATGACATCCACACCCGTCTCTCGAAGCAGCTGCGCGCCCACTCGCATGGCCTCTGGCTTGCTCGCAGCCAGCTGGACGATCCAGTGGCCGTCTCCGTCATGCCGGCAGGTCCGTCGCACAACGTCCGGCCGAGCAGCAGCGAGCATATCTCCGGCGACCATTTCGGACACGACAGCCGGCGCGCCGAAACGGCTCGCCTGACGCCGCATGGGCGCATCTGTGGCCCCTGACATCGGTGCCAGCCATACTTGAGGTGCTCGAAAATTGGTCATTCGCCTATCTTTCCGTTTTTTTAGACTTTCGCAAGTGCACAATATGCAAGCAGTTTTCCGGTGATGCCACCGCAATCACCTGTAGCCATGTCCAGCGACCTCACCTAAAAAGCGTCGTATGAACAAGGCGGTTGCCATTATTGTCGCTGCAGGCCAAGGCCGCCGAGCAGAGAGTGCACGTGCGAAACAGTGGTGCGATCTCAATGGTCGGCGCGTCATCGATTGGTCTATTGCGGCATTCAGGTCACACCCCAAAGTCGATGAAATCATCATTGTGACAGGGCCAGACGCTCCCGAGGACTTTGCGCCAGAGGGCTGTATTTGCGTGCCAGGCGGGGAGACCCGGACCTTGTCAGTGCGAAACGGGCTCGCCGCAATCGCTGCCCCGGACGACGGCAGGGCGGTCCTCATTCATGATGCTGCCAGGCCTGGACTGACCCATGCGACTCTGGACGCCTTGCTTGGAGCGCTCACGACCCATGCCGCCGCCGCGCCCGCCCTGCCCGTTCAGGACGCCCTGAAGCGCCAGGGCGACCGAGCGCTCGAAACCATCTCGCGGGACGCTCTCTTCCGCGTCCAGACCCCTCAGGCCTTCCGGTATGGCGTCATCACCAAGGCGCTTGCAGAAGCGGGAGACAATCTTGTCGATGATCTCGCTGCAGTCGAGGCCCAGGGCATTGAAATCAAACTCGTGCGCGGAACGGACCGGCTGCACAAGATCACTTATCCGGAGGATTTCGAGATGGTGTCCAGACTGATGGCCCCGCCGGTCTGCCAGATGCGGATTGGCAAAGGGTTTGATGTTCACGCTTTCGAGCCGGGAGATCATGTTACCCTGTGTGGCATCAAGATCCCGCATTCAGCGCGGCTCAAGGGCCATTCTGATGCGGACGCGGCCTGGCACGCCTTGACGGATGCCATCCTGGGGGCCGCCGCACTTGGCGACATAGGCGACCATTTCCCCCCCAGCGACGCGCGCTGGAAAGATGCAGACAGCGGCATCTTCCTGAAAAAAGCCCAGCGGCTGGTGAGCGAACAGGGCCTGGCCATCGGCAATTGCGATATCACCGTGATCTGTGAAGCCCCGAAGGTGAAACCGCATCGGGAAGACATGCGCGCGCGCACCGCCGAACTGCTTGGAATTCCGCTGGATGCCGTCAGCGTGAAAGCCACGACGACCGAAGGCCTTGGCTTCACGGGCCGCCGCGAAGGCATTGCCGCCGAAGCCGTGGTGACGCTTTACGCCACGACGGCCACCTGATCCCTGAATCTTCGCTTCACGGCGAGCAGAACTCCTCATATCGTGCACGACATGTTTCCAGATCGTCTCAGAAATCTCGCCATGCTGATCCTCGACGATGCCGCTCAGGCACGGTTACGGATTTGCACGGCTGAAAGCTGCACGGGCGGCCTCCTCGCCGGCCTGCTGACCGATATTCCGGGCAGCTCAACGGTCTTCGAGCGCGGCTTCGTCACCTATTCAAATCGCGCCAAGGAAGAGATGCTTGGCATCGCAGGGGACGTGATCGCAGACTATGGCGCTGTATCCGAACCGATCGCCCGCATGATGGCGGAAGGCGCTCTGGAAGCCAGCCGCGCGAATATTGCCGTCTCCATTACCGGGGTGGCCGGGCCCGGCGGGGGAACCCCGATGAAGCCGGTCGGAACGGTGCATGTGGCCTGCGCGCGGGAAAACCGCGCCGTCATTCACGAAATGCTCCAGACTGGAGACATTGGCCGCCAACAGATTCGACTCGCCGCAATGGAATGCGCGCTGAAACAAATCCAGTTGCAGATCGCCTAGGCGGTTCCGCCATAGCGACGTTCGGCTTCAGCCAGGAAAGCCGAGAGAATCTTGTTGACCGCCAGCCCCTGATTGGCGGCGGCCAACATGCCGATGAACGGGTTCTTGAAATCGTAATCGATGGTCAGCGAAATATCCGAGCCGGCCCGGTCAGATGTCAGAATCCGCCATTCGGCCTTCAGCTTCCTGAAGGGGCCTTTCACGAGCGAGGCAGTAACGGCTCCAGTGTCTGGGTCTGCCTCAACCCGCGTCGTGAACCGTTCGACAAAGCCTTTGAACCCGACAGCGGCCTCTCCGAAACAGGTGAAACTGCCATCCTGTTTGGCCATCATTTCGGAGACCCGCATCGCGGTGATCCATTTGATGAAATCCGGGTACGCCGCAATGTCGGACACAAGCTCAAAAGCCTGCTCCCCGCTATACGGGACATGAACGGATTTCGAGAAATGCGGCATACCTAGACGGCAGCAGCGGCCAGTTGAGCCTCGCGGGCAGCCCGGAGCCGGGCGAAATCTTCGCCGGCATGGTGGGATGACCGCGTCAGCGGTGAGGCCGAGACCATCAGGAAGCCCTTGGAGCGCGCAATTTCCTCATAAGTCTTGAACTCTTCCGGCGACACATACCGATCAATCGCCGCATGCTTGCGGGTCGGCTGCAAGTATTGGCCAATGGTCAGGAAGTCGACACCCGCAGACCGCATGTCGTCCATGACCTGCATGACCTCTTCCTTCGTCTCGCCAAGGCCGACCATCAGGCCGGATTTGGTGAACTGGGTCGGATCGCGGTCCTTCACCTTCTGAAGAAGCCGAAGCGAATGGAAATAGCGCGCGCCGGGGCGGATCGACAGATACAGGCGCGGCACCGTTTCGAGATTGTGATTGAACACGTCCGGCTTCGCGTCAATGACGTGATTCTCCCAGCCATCCTTTCTCAGGAAGTCGGGCGTCAGGATCTCAATCGTCGTTCCTGGTGAGGTCGCGCGAATGGCGTCGATCGTGTTGACGAAATGCGTCGCCCCGCCATCGGTCAGGTCATCCCGGTCCACCGAGGTGATGACGACATGCTGCAGGCCCATTTCGGCGACCGCCTCGGCCACACGGCCCGGCTCGTCTTCTTCCACACGGCCCGGTGTAAGCGGCTTGCCGGTTGAGACATTGCAGAAACTGCAGGCGCGGGTGCAAATTTCACCCAGAATCATCATTGTGGCGTGCTTCTTGTCCCAGCATTCCCCGATGTTCGGGCAGCCCGCCTCTTCACAGACCGTCACCAGTCCCTTCGACTTCACGATCTGGCGAGTCTCGGCATACCCCTGAGATGTGGGCGCTTTCACGCGAATCCAGTCGGGTTTGCGCAAGAGCGGCGTATCCGGCCGCGACTGCTTTTCCGGGTGCCTGTGCTTGCGAGTGCTTTGCGTCAGATCGATGAGATTTGCCATGGTGGGAAAATGGACGTGACCAGCTGTTTCATCAAGGGAAATACACTGCAGAGTGTTTATGCAATCTTGCATTAGGGCTTGCGACAGTGTCGTTAAATGACAGATTGTTACAAAAAACATGGGGCAACGCCTCGGAGGAAACGAAGGCCATCATGACCGGACAGACCATCCCGGCACCTTTGCCATACCAGCCATCCCGCACCCGAACCGACCTTTTCAGTGCCCTCTTCCGGGCCAAAAAGGAATTCGGCGCAGACAAGACGATTCTGATCGATGGCGACGACCGTGAACTCTCCTACAAGGAGCTTATCCAGGCTTCGCTGGCGCTGGGATCTGCTTTGCGCAAAGGCACGAAGGCTGGCGAAGCGGTCGGCGTCATGCTGCCCAGCGGCGCCGGCGCCGTCATTGGCTTCTTCGCGCTAAGCGCCTTCAATCGCATTCCGGCCATGCTGAACTTCACTGCGGGGGCCCGGAACCTGAAGGCCGCCCTCAGGGCTGGCGAGATCAGCCGCATCGTCACCGCCCACAAATTTGTCGAGCTGGGCGGGCTCGATAACCTGATGGACGAACTCTCAAGCTCTGCCGAGATCGTCTATCTTGAGGATGTCCGGGAGAATCTGACGCTCCCCAACAAGCTGGTGGCTGCAATCGGCTCGATCATGCCGGGTCTCGTGCGCAAACAGTCGCGCTATAAATCCGCCGGCGTGATGCTGTTTACATCCGGCACCGAAGGTGAGCCCAAGGGCGTGGTCCTCAGCCATGAGAATGTCATGGCCAATGTCGAACAGGTGCGCGCGCATATCGGTCTCAACCCCGACACCGACAAGCTCTTCAATCCCCTGCCGACATTCCATTGTTTCGGCCTGACGGTCGGCGCGGTGCTGCCGCTGGTCGCCGGCATTCCGGTCATGTTCCACCCCTCGCCGCTTCAGCCGCGCGAAATTGTCCGGCGTATCCGGGCCAACCAGTCAACCATCCTGCTGGCGACCGACACGTTCATCTCGCAATACGCCCGGATCGGGAATGACGGGGACATGGACTCCATTCGTCTCGCCGTCTGCGGGGCCGAGCGTGTGAAGGACGAGACCCGCTCATTGGTCCGCCGCAAATTCGAAATCGAGATTCTCGAAGGCTATGGCGCCACAGAGGCGTCCCCTGTGATCGCCGCCAACAAATGGGACAACAATCGGCCGGGCACGGTGGGCAGTTTGATGTCCGGGATGGAATCCAAGCTCTTGCCTGTTGACGGGATCGAGGATGGCGGCCGGCTGCATGTCAAAGGACCGAATATAATGATGGGCTACCTGCGGCCCTCCAATCCGGGCGTGCTGGAACGCCCTGACGGCGGCTGGCACGACACGGGCGACATTGTTGCGATCGATAATGACGGCATCATCCGCATCATGGGACGGGTCAAACGCTTCGCCAAGATTGGCGGGGAAATGGTCTCCCTGGCCGTGGTGGAAAACTGCGCCAGCGCCATCTGGCCGGATAATCTGCATGCCGCCGTCACCCTGCCCGATCCGCGCAAGGGCGAACAGGTGATCCTGCTCAGCGACACGCCTGAGAGCAATCGCGAGGACATCCTCGCCTGGGCCAAGAATCATGGCGTGCCGGAATTGTCCGTCCCGAGACGCGTCTACCATGTTGATGAGATTCCGGTGCTCGGGACCGGCAAGATCGATTACGGCGCAGTCCAGAAAAAGGTCGAAGCCCTTCTCAACGACTAGGCCGAGGTCGCCCGCCGCACCGGCATGTGCTTCTTGCCCCAATCCCGCAGGGTCAGGAGCGCCGGTGCCAGTTCCTGGCCTTTTTCCGTCAGCACGTAATCGTAGCGTTTCGGCGTGTTCGTATACGCCTTGCGCTCCAGCACACCCGCCTCGACAAGCCGCTTCAGCCGGTCGGCCAGGATGTGACGGGTCATGCCGCTCGACGCGATGAATTGCTCAAACCGCGACATGCCGAGAAAGCAGTCGCGCAGGATCAGCATTGTCCAGCGATCCCCCACCAGTGACAGCGTCCGTGCGACCGGGCACCAATTTTCGGATAAATCGGACCATTTCATGCTGACACCCCTATACCGATTTGCCATAGTTCCAAAACGAAACTCTATTTGGAGCGATTCATGGCAGGCAAATTCGAATTCAACTTCGACTATATCAGCCCATTTTCTTACGTAGCCAATGCCGCAGTGCAACAAATTTCGGAACGCACCGGGGCAGAAGCAGAGTTCAGGCCGATCTTTCTGGGCGCGGTCATGCAGGCAACCGGCAACAGGCCGCCGGGCATGATCCCGGCAAAGGCGGCCTACATGATGACCGATCTCCAGCGCTGTACATCCCGCTACGGCTTGGGCTTTCGCATGAACCCGTATTTTCCTATGGTCAGCACGCGCAAGATCCTGCGGGCAACCTGCGGCCTTCAGGATAATCCATCCGAACAGAAGCGTTTCATTGACGCCTGCTTCCATCATATGTGGGCCGCGTCGGTGCCGCTGAAGCCGGACGAGGAAGAGTCTATTCGTGCGATGTGCACGGCAGAAGGCTTCGACTTCAGTCGGATTCAGGAACTCGCTGAAGACAGCGACAGCAAGGCGACCCTGCAGGCCAATACGGAATCAGCCATTGCCAGGGGTGCTTTCGGGGCGCCCACCTTTTTTGTCGGCGATGACATGTATTTCGGCCATGACCGGCTCGACTATGTCGCAGAGGCCCTGAAAGCTCAGGCGTAGATGCCTGCAGCCTCGGCCAGCGCCTTGTAGGATTTCTCCGGGCGCGGGCCAAAATGCGCGATGACTTCAGCCGCCGCGATGTGGCCGAGATGGGCGCAGGTCTCCAGTGGCAAGCCGCGGGAGATGCCGAACAGGAATCCGGCCGCATACTGGTCGCCCGCTCCGGTTGTATCGAGCACCTGCTTCACCGGCTCTGCCTTGACCACAATCGGGTCGCCGGCGCCGATCACGACCGAGCCCTTCTCGCTGCGTGTGACGGCGGCGACAGCGGTATCGGCCTGCAGCGCTGTCAGGGCGGCATCGAAATCATCGGTTTCGTAAAGCGAGAGCAGTTCTTCCTCATTGGCGAACAGAATGTCGACATTGTTGCGGACGAGCTGCAGGAAACTTGCCCGGTGGCGGTCGACGCAGAATTTGTCCGACAGGGTCAGCGCCACTTTCCGGCCCGCCGCCTTGGCGACTTCTGACGCAAAGACGAAGGCTTCCTTGGCGTCTTCGCGGTCAAACAGATAACCCTCAAGATAGAGGATGCCGCCGGCACGGACTGTCGCTTCGTCGACGTCATCCTTTGAGAACAGGACTGACGCCCCGAGGAACGTGTTCATGCTGCGCGCGCCGTCTTCGGTCACGAAGATGATGCTGCGCGCCGTAGCGGGGCCGCTTTCCAGGGGCGTGGTTGCGAAGGGCACGCCCGTTGCAGACATTTCGCGCGTGAACTGGCTGCCCAACTCGTCCTTTGCCACCTTGCCGATATAAGCCGCGCGCGCGCCGAAGCTGGCCAGGCCCGCAATCGTGTTCGCACCGCTGCCGCCGGATGTGTAGAAGGGCTCGATGGCGGCTTTGGTCAGGGCTTCCGCGCGATCTTCCTCGATCAAATTCATCGCATTCTTGTGAATGCCCCAGTGTTCGAGAAACGCGTCATCCGTCTTCGACATGACATCCACAATGGCATTTCCCAGGCCGACGACATCGAAGCGGATTTCACTCATTTCACAGATTCCCTGATAGCTGGGCGCCAATTGCCAGAGCAACCCGCTGGACGCAACTGCCGCACATGATAAACGCCTGCGGATGAAAATCGCTTATCTGTCTTCCCAGGTTACACAGCCTGGCTCTCCCATCCGGCGGTCCGACGCCTTCGAACATGACTACATGATGCGTGCTCTCCGCCCGGAATTTGCCGAGCGCGGCATGGAAATCAGCGACATCTGCTGGGATGATGACTCGGCGGACTGGACCAGCTTTGATGCCGCCCTGATCGGCACGACATGGGACTATTGGGATCGTCAGGCCGAATTCCTGTCCACGCTTGAAGCTATCGAGCGCCGGACACGTCTGTTCAACTCTGCCGCCCTCGTCCGCTGGAACAGCGACAAAACTTACCTGAAGGATCTCGAGGACCGCGGCGCAAGCCTGATCCCGACCCTCTGGATCGACGAGATGACCAGTGATCACTACCAGCGCGCCTTTGACACGCTGGGCGAACGGCAGCTGGTCTTCAAGCGTCAGGTCGGCGCAGGAGCAAGCGGCCAGCACCTGCTGACTTCAGACGACCCCGTACCGGACATGCCGCACCCCATGATGGTGCAGCCTTTCCTGCCAACGATCCAGACCGAGGGCGAGCTAAGCTTCATCTTCATTGATGGCGATCTCTCTCACGCGCTGATCAAGCGCGCCAAGCCCGGAGACTATCGCATCCAGTCGTCCTATGGCGGTCAGGAAGAGACCATTGTGCCGGGCCAGGGTGATCTGGATGCAGCGCGCGCCGTGCTCGATACGCTGGACGAGACGCCGCTATATGCCCGGGTCGACATGCTGCGCCACCCCGACGGCTCCCTGCTCCTGATGGAGCTCGAACTGATCGAGCCCTATCTTTATCCGGAACAGGGATCGCGTCTCGGGGAACGCATGGCCAAGGCAGTCGCGGCCCGTGTGAAGGGCCGCTGATCGCCCTACTCTCCGAGCGTGTAGACCAGGGAGAACTTCGTGGCCGTATCAGTCGCCTCATAGGTCGGCTGGGGCGAGGTGTCATGACGGACATCGAATGACACGCGCGCAGCCAAATGGCCGTTCAACGCGGCCGTCAGGCCGAGGCTGTTATTGATCTGGGTTGATTCCTGACCATAGACCAAATTGGTCTTGTTGCTCAGGGAGACAGCTTCGTTGAAGGCGTAAAAATACTCCGATTGCGCCACGGCACCGAGGGATTCCTCGGTCGAGGCCGGAATGATCAGCACCGCGCCGGTGCTGTCGGTCGTGATCTGGCGCTTTACTTCGTCAATCTTGAAACCCGGACCGCCGCGCACTGTCCAGTGATGGTCTTCATCGTCCAGAACGTGCCAACCCACACCCCCACCAATAAAGGTGCGGCTATCGAAACCGGTGAACTGATCGACCTCGTAAGAGGCCCGTCCGAAGGTGAACATGGTGTCGTTGAAATCATGCTCGAGGTCCATCGCCGCGAAATAGCGATTCCGGCTTTCAATGCCGTCTTCCTTTCCATAGTCGCCTGACAGCTGGATGCCGAAATTCCAGGCGCCTGATGCGCGATCTGCATCAATGGCCAGCCCAGCTGAGGAGGTTTCCGTGTTGCCGGTGGTCAACCCGGCGCTGAGGGCAGCCTCCCCGGACCAGCCATCCTCGGCCACAGCCGGCAGGCCAGACAGGAGGCAGATTGAGGTTGCGCCTAGGACGAATTTGCCGATGCGATTCATGCGGTACGCTCCATTGTTTACGTGGTCGTTGCGGTGTCGGGCTGAGGTGGCCGCGATTTGGTTAAATTGGGGCGAACTGGCGGCAGGCGGCCTGCGGTGCAGTCCTGCCACATATTCCCTCACCGTGCCTTGGGGCCCAAAGCAGAGGTCGCAGCCGGGTCTGGCGTCTTGGGCGTATACCGGCAGAGGTCGGCGATGACGCAATGCCAGCATTCCGGCTTGCGCGCCTTGCAGACATACCGCCCGTGCAGGATGAGCCAGTGATGCGCTCCCTTCTTGAATTCCAGCGGCGTGGCCCGTTCCAGCCCGGCCTCGACTTCATCGGGGGTCTTGCCGGGCGCCAGGCCGGTCCGGTTCGACACCCGGAAGATGTGTGTGTCCACCGCAATCGTGTGATGGTCGAACGCTTCATTCAGGACAACATTGGCTGTCTTCCTGCCCACACCCGGCAGGCGGACCAATTCCTCGCGCGTCTGCGGCACCTCCCCGTCAAACTCGTCCAGCAGCATCTGGCTGAGCGCGATCACATTCTTCGCCTTGTTGCGCCACAGGCCGATGGTCTTGATGTGCTCGGCAACCGCCGCCTCGCCCAGCGCCAGCATCTTTTCCGGCGTGTCGGCAAGCGCGAACAGTTTGGCGGTCGCCTTGTTCACACCGACATCCGTCGCCTGCGCTGACAGGGCAACCGCAACAACAAGCGTGTAAGGGTTGACGAAATCCAGCTCCGTGCGCGGGTCCGGCCGGTCCTCTGCAAGGGCGGTAAAGAGAGCCGTGGCTTTCTCTGGCCCGAAAACGCGCGGGGCGCGCTTCTTCCTTGGGCGTTTGGCGGATGATTTGGTCTGTGTCATTCCGCCTGTCTAATGCCCCCTCGCCATCGCACAAGGCCGTGCTATTTTGAGAGCATGACTGAACACCACGAGATCCTCTACATGGACGCCGTGCTGCGACCCAATCAGTCGCTCAGCCAGCGCGGCTTTGCCATTGTCATGGCCATTGTCGGGGGTGTCAGCTTCCTGACAGGTATCGCCTTCATTTCCATGGGCGCGATCCCGGTCATCGGCTTTTTCGGACTGGATGCGCTCGCCTTCTATTTCGCGTTCCGGATGTCGTTCCGCAAACAGCGGGAAGAAACCCGAATCATTGTGACGGCGAAAGAGCTGCGCCTGACGCACACGCGCGCCAATGGCGTCGAAAAATCCGCGTCCCTTCCGTCAGCCTTTGCTCGGGTCGAACTCGCGGACCCGCTGACCGCGAACAGCTGGTTGCGCATCGAATATGGCAAGACGGCCTATGTCATCGGGCGTTTCCTGACCCTTCCGGAGCGGAAATCCCTGGCCCGCGCCATTCGCGCCGCGCTGCATGATGCCAGGCATGAACGTCACCCCGCCTAAAAAAATGACGCCTGCGTCATAGTTTTTTTAGAATAGCCATGTTAAGGTGACGCTGACGTCATAAATCGAGCCTATCATAATGGCTCATTGTCGGAGGAAAATTGATGGCTGCTGATACGGTTCATCTGCTTGATCACCCTGCCCTGCAACGCCCGAAGATCACCCACCGGGATCCGCTCTTCGAAGGCTATCTTGAAATTGGCCAGGAAGTGCCGCCAGCGAGCGAACTGCCGCTGTCGCAACTCCATCCGGAAGATCCGGAAATCTGGCGCCAGCAGAAAATCTGGGATCGCTTTGAACGCCTGCGCAATGAAGCGCCAGTCCATTACACGGAAGACTCCTTTGTCGGCCCGTTCTGGTCGATCACCCGCTATGAAGACATTATGGCGGTCGACACCGACCACAAGCGCTTCTCTTCCAGCTGGGAACATGGCGGCATCACGCTGGGCAGTCCGCCGGAAGACTTTGAACTGCCGATGTTCATCGCAATGGATGAGCCGCGCCACTCCGAACAGCGCAAGACGGTCCAGCCGGCCGTTGCCCCGAACATGCTCAAGGAATTCGAGCCGCTGATTCGCTCGCGGACTCAGGGCCTGCTCGACTCCCTTCCGATTGGCGAGCCATTCGACTGGGTCGATACCGTCTCCGTTGAGCTGACCACGATGATGCTGGCCACGCTGTTCGACTATCCGTTCGAAAAACGTCGCGACCTGACCCATTGGTCCGACATGGCGACCGGCATGAACAATCCGGACATCTGCCCCGGTGGGGAAGAACAGTGGAAGCGCGAGATGATGGAATGTCTCGCGACCTTCATGCAGCTCTTCCAGGAGCGCGGCGCGCAGCCCCAGAAGAACGATCTGATCAGCCTGCTCGCGCATGGTGAGAAGACCCGCAACATGACGCCGATGGAACTGCTCGGGAACGTCATCCTGCTCATCGTGGGCGGCAATGACACGACCCGTAACTCGATGACTGCTTCGGTCTACGCGCTGAACAAATTCCCAGCTGAGTACGACAAGCTGAAAGCCGACCTGTCGCTGATCCCGAACATGGTGTCCGAGACGATTCGCTGGCAGACGCCGCTGGCCCACATGCGCCGCACGGCGCTCGAAGATGTCGAAATGCACGGCCAGACCATCAAGAAGGGTGACCAGGTTGCGATGTGGTACGTCTCCGGCAACCGCGACGAGCGGTTCTGGGACCGTCCGAATGACTACATCATCGACCGCCCGGAAGCCCGCCGGCATATCTCTTTCGGCTTCGGTATCCACCGTTGCGTCGGGAACCGCCTTGCCGAGCTGCAGCTGCAGATCCTGTGGCAGGAACTCATGGAGCGCTTCAGCCATATCGAAGTGCTGGACGAGCCATCCTACAATGCAGGTGGCTTCGTGAAGGGCTACACTTGGATGCCGGTGGTCCTGCACGGAAAATAATCTTTGGCTGACGCCACGCCAAGACGATAAACCTCCCATCAGACCAGATGGGAGGTTTTCTTTTATGGACGTGTCACAGGCCGTTGCACAGCGTATTTCCACCCGGGCCTTCCTGCCCGACTCATTGCCTGAAGCGGACATCCGCGACTGGCTGGAACAGGCCCAACGCGCCCCCTCCGGCGGCAACACGCAACCCTGGCGCACCATCATTGTAACTGGAGACGCCAGGGACGCCGTGATCAGCATGGCCGCGCCCGTACTCGCCGCGAACCCCAAGGGCCAGCCCACCGACCGTCCGATCTATCCGAGAGACCTCTGGGAGCCGCACGAAGCGCGCCGCCGCAAGGTCGGCGAGATGATGTACGAAACCCTCGGCATCCCGCGCGAAGACCGCGCCGCACGCATTGCCTGGTTCGCCAACAATTTCCGTTTCTTCGACGCCCCCGTCGCCGCCTTCTTCGTGATCGACGAACGGATGGGCCACGGTCAGTGGGGCCATACCGGCATGTACCTCCAGACGCTCGCCCTGCTGGCCGAAGAGCGCGGCTGGGGCACCTGCATGCAGGAATGCTGGGGCATGTTGCGCCCTGCCCTGAAGGAGCATTTCAAACTGGCAGATACGGAAATGGTCTGGTGCGCGATGGCGGTCGGAAAACCCGACCCGGCTCATCCGGTCAATTCGCTCCGCGCAGAACGCGCACCGCTGGCAGAGATCGCCGAACTGCACGGTTTCTGATTTCCGCCCCATTCCTGCCGGACCGGCATGGCGTAATGGGAACATGCTCACTCGCCGCGCCGCCATTCTGGGAGGTCTCAGCGTCCCGCTCGCGCCCGCCCATCTCGGGCAGCAGACCTTGCCATGGCCGACGCGCCTTGCGCTGGCCGCCCGATCCCAGATCGGTGTCACGCGCACATATGACCCCAGCTATGTACGCATCGCCTATCCGATGGGAGATGTGCCCCGGTCGCGCGGGGTCTGCACCGACGTCATCATCCGGGGCTTTCGCGATGCGTTCGGAATGGATTTGCAACAGCTCGTCCATGTGGACATGGCGGCAGCGTTCGGCGCCTATCCTGCCCTATGGGGCCTGACGCGCCCGGATCGCCATATCGACCATCGGCGTGTGCCCAATCTGGAAAGATATTTTGAACGCCACGGCAGCGCCTTGCCAGCCCCGAGACATGTTTCAAGCTGGAAAGCCGGCGACCTCTACACGATGCGCTACACGGGCAACCTGCCGCATATCGGGATCGTCTCGGATCGAACAACACCTTCGGGTCGTCCCCTCATCATCCACAATATGGGCTGGGGCACATCCGAGGATGACATCATCGGTCAATTCCAGCACGAGCGGCGCTTCAGGCTAGAGCCCGCTCTAAACGCATGACCTATTCGTCGTCGTCCCACTGGTCCATGGGCTGTTCGGGAACACGCGGCTGCTTGGTCAATTGGATCACAGCAGCTTTCACATCGCCGCTGTCAAACTCATCCTCGTCGGCCTGAGAGCGATCCGGCGCACGCGTATAAGCAAACACGCTGACAGCGGACTCGTCCGCGTCCTCATCGGTATCAACGTCGGTGTCGGCCTCTGTCGTATCCGCCTCAACCACATCGGTCTCGTCGCCAATCGTTTCCGCGGTGTCTTCGTCATCCTCATCGACGTCGTCCATGAAGTCGGTGACGAAGGAATCCGTCTCCTCGATCTCTCCCGACCCATCATCCGGCGTTTCTTCGCCGTTAAGCGCTTCTTCGTCCGGCATCTGGAAACCGTCGGGAATGACATCCGACAACAGGCCCTCGGCCTCGAGGTCGGCCTTGCCCGGCAATGTCTCAAGGCTCTCCAGCCCGAAATGCTCCATGAACGCCTCGGTTGTGCCGTAAGTGATCGGCTGGCCAGGTGTCTTGCGGCGCCCCTTGATCTTGACCCAGCCTGTCTCAAGCAAGGTGTCGATGGTTGTCTTGGACACGGCAACGCCGCGCACGGCCTCGATTTCGGCGCGCGTGACCGGCTGGCCATAGGCAATGATGGCCAGCGTCTCGAGCGTTGCCTGGCCCAGCTTCTTCTGGACCTGGCGTTCCTCGACAAACAGATAGGAGAGATCGGAGGCCGTCTGGAAGCGCCATTTGCCAGCCACTTCGACCAGATTGACCCCACGGTTCACATATTGCGCCCGGAGCGCCATCAACACTTCGGCCGCTTCGACACCATGCGGCAAGGTCTCTGAAATCTGCTCGGCCGACAGGGGCTCCCCCGCCGCGAACAGGATGGCTTCGGCACGGCGAATGCCTTCCACCAGCGCATCGCTGGCCCCGTCAATCAGAGCTTCCTCAGAGCGGCGATAGGCAAACGACAATTGCGCCACAGGATCACGTTCCGGTTCAGAAGTGTCGTCGGTCATCAAGTATTTCTCAAGCGGTTGCATCTCTGCCCCCCTCTGGGCTGTTACCCGCATTGCGCAGGTAAAGTGGCGCGAAGTGCTCATCCTGGCGCACATCGACTTCGCCATCTCGGGCGAGTTCCAATGCCGCCGAAAAGACACTCGCGGTAACAGACCGGGGCGGCAATTCCGGGTCCACGTCTGTCATGGTTGAGCGGATCTCGTCCAGCGAAGACCACTGTTCCAACTGTTGCCTGAGCGCGCGCAGCGTGGTTCGGGCCAGCTCCAGCGGCAGGACAAGCTGCTGCTGGATCGTGTGAGGCCGTTCCTGTTCGCGCCGATCGCGGATCGTGCCGAAGGCTTGCGTCAGCTCGTACAGCGATGCCTTGAATTCGGTGTGCTTGATCACTTTCGGCTGTACCGGTGCGCCGCGCAGGAAGATGACATTGTTCAGGATCGGCCCGGCTTCGAGTTCTTCCACAGCGCCGCGCATGGCATCGAGACGCTTCAGGCGGAAGGCCAGCCGCGCCGCCATTTCCTCGCCGGTGGGCTCGTCTTCCTCGGCCTTTTCCGGCTTGGGCAGCAACAGACGGGACTTCATGAAGGCGAGCCATGACGCCATCAGCAAATAGTCGGCCGCCAGATCGATGCGCTGGGTCTTCGCCTCTTCGATGAAGTCCAGATATTGTTCTGCGAGAGACAGGATCGACAGGTGCAGCAGGTCGACCTTCTGGCGTCGCGCAAGCTCCAGCAACAGGTGCAGCGGGCCTTCATAGCCTCCGACATCCACAGTGAACAGATCGCCGGCTTCAGCCTCCTGCGCGTCCGCAGACAACGCGTCGATCGAGATCATGTCTGCATTCATGCCGCGCCCACCAATTGCGGGAAGTAAGCCCGGAACGTGTCCCAGCCTTCGGCAATGTCGAAATCCTGTTGATGCGTCGACAGGGCCTCAGCGCGCTCGCCGCGCGCCAGCGCCTTGCCAGCCAGCTCAGGAGCGGCCTCTGCCACTTCGCGCATTTCAGCCAGGATCGCGGCGGGATCGGACAGGAAGCCGGAACAGTGCAACAGCACGTCACACCCTGCGGCAATCGCCGCATGGCCTCGCTCGCCCAGGCTGCCGCCCAGCGCCTGCATCCCCAGATCATCCGTCATCAGCAATCCATCAAACCCGATTCGCTTGCGGATCACGTCCTGAATCATCACTTTTGACAGGGTTGCGGGGACATTGGCGTCAAATGCATCATAGGAAATATGGGCTGTCATCGCCATGGGCGCATCGGCAAGGCGCGCAAAGGCATCAAAGTCTTTTGCCAATTCATCGGCGCTGGCCGTCACGCGCGGCAGTTCCATATGGCTGTCTGCCATCGAGCGGCCATGACCCGGAATATGCTTGATCACGCCGGCTACACCGCCTGCGGCTAGACCCTTGAGCGCCGCGCCTGCAAGGGCGGCCACGGTCTCGGAATCGGTCCCGAAAGCCCGGTCGCCAATGACGTCATGTGCGCCAGGGACAGGCAAATCCACCACAGGGGCGCAATCGGCATGGATGGACAGGGCCGCCAATTCTGCAGCGATCAGCCGATGTCCGAGCCATGCGGCTGATAATCCGCGCTCCCGGTCCTTGGCGTAAATGTCCGCATAATCCTGCCCGCGCGGGAACAGGGGCCATTCTGGCGCTTTCAGGCGCGCCACCCGGCCGCCCTCCTGGTCAATGAAGATCAGGCAGGGCCGGCTCATCGCATTCCAGATATCGTCGACCAGATTGTGGACCTGTTTCCGCGACACGCAGGAGCGGCCCATCAGGATTACACCCCAGGGCTGCTCGGCAGCAAACAGGGCCACTTCCTCCTTCGTGAGCTCAGGCCCCGAAACGCTGAGGATGCACGCCTTCACCACTATCCGGTCACCACGATGCAATTGTCTCCGCCGGCTTTCACCGCATCACAGAATTCAGACGCATCCGCCCGTTCCGCGAAGCTGCCAACCCGCAGGCGGTAGAATACGCCCTTGGCGCCGAGGTCGGCACGCTGGATGCGTTTCTGCGCGCTGCGATAGAGCTCGGGCTTCGTACTGTTCATCTTGGCCCAGGCGGTTTCAGCGGCGTCCTGTGAGCGGAAGGCGGCGAGCTGGACCTGGTACATACCATCGCTGGTAAAGGCGAATTGCGGCCCGCGTTCGGCAGGCGCTGGCAAACTCCGTGGCGCCGGAGCAGCTGCTGGCGCTTGAGCGACCGGATTTGTCGGGACAACCCGCAGGGTCTCTTCCTCGTCTTCGGGCATGGTCTCAAGGTCCGCCAGCGCGCGCACCTGCGCGTCATCGGGCTCGGCCCCTTCCCGACCCGGACGCAGCTCTATGGGCGGGCCGCCTTGGAGGGCATCGCCTGCCAGGCTGTCGCGGTCAGCATAGTCTACGCCCTGCTCTTCCGACCGTTCGGAATCGTCCATCTGGTCGTAAAAGCGCTTGTCTGTATCCGGGACGGCGACGCCTTCGCGGTCTTCGGGCGCGCGCTTGTAGGGTTCCTTGTCGGCAATCACGCTTGGAATGCCCGCGCCATTGTCGCGCACGCCCTGCCGGTACGTGTTCCAGACGACAGCGCCAAAGACCAGGAGAACCCCGACAGCAAGCGCCAGAATGAGCGGCCCGCGAGTCGAATCGTCCTCACGAACGTCGAATCCGCGGTAATCGTCTTCAAACGGGGCATAATCTCGCCCGTTGTCCCGATGTCGCCCCATGGAATCATCCTCAGAATAGGTTCACAGAGTTAAGATTACGGCCCGTTTCGTTAACGGCGCTTGAATATCCCGCAGGTTTCGCAGTCCGCAAAGACGCAGAACGAGTTAACACTGGGAAAGTGGGCAGAGTGTGGCTAGCGCAGCACATCCGGGTGGAACAGCCGCCGATGCTCCTCAATGGCGTAGGAATCGGTCATCCCGGCAATGTAGTCGCACACAATGCGCGCGCGCCGCGGCTCACTGGCCTGTGATGCATCCTGCCGCCACGGGGAGGGCAGCGTGTCCGGCTCGGTCAGGAATATCTCGAACAATTCCGCCAGCATCCGCTTGGCTTTGCTACGCATCCGGTTGACCGTGTAATGCTTGTACATCCGCTCATACAGAAACGCTCTCAAGGCGCGCTGCCGGCTTTCAAGTTCCTCCGAAAACGCCACCAAAGGTACGTCCATGGCGCGCACTTCTGCCGCGCTCTGGGGCGCATACAGTTTGGCGCGGCGGCCCGTTTCGGCTGTCAGGTCATTCACCCACAGGCCGATCAGGCGCCTCACCGCTTCATAGGACACCATACGGTGGCTCAGATGCGGATATTCAAGCCTCACGGCCCGGAACTCGTCCCCGACAATGGGCAGGTCCATCAAGTCGTCGATGGTGAACAGTCCCGCCGCGATGCCATCATCAATGTCGTGATTGTTGTAGGCAATGTCGTCTGACAGGGCGGCCACCTGGGCCTCGGGCCCGGCGAACTGGTGGGGCTCAAGGTCCATGAAGTTCGTATAGTCTCGAAAGGCGGCCGGCAGCGATTCCAGCGGCGCATCCTGCGTGACCATCGGGCCATTGTGCTTGACCAGCCCTTCGAGCAGCTCCCAGGTCAGGTTCAGGCCCTCGAAATTAGGATAGCGGACTTCCAGCTTGGTGACGATGCGCAGCGTCTGGGCGTTGTGGTCGAACCCCTCATACTCTGTCATGCACGCGTCCAGCTGGTCCTCCCCGGCATGACCAAAGGGCGGGTGGCCCATATCGTGGGCGAGCGCCAGCGCTTCGGCGAGGTCTTCGTCCAGGCCGAGCGTCCGGGCGATGCTGCGAGCAATTTGGGCCACTTCCAGGGAATGAGTCAGGCGGGTGCGGAAATGGTCGCCCTCATGCGCCACGAAAACCTGCGTTTTCTGCTTCAGGCGCCGGAAAGCGGTCGAGTGGATGATCCGGTCGCGATCCCGCTGGAACGGCGTCCGGGTCGCCGATGGCGCCTCCGGAAAATACCGGCCCCGGCTATCTTCATGCCGCGTGGCATACACTGATCTCTTTTCCATTGGCTCGGGAATCCCTATGTTGAGGTCATGAGCACGACAATTGCCCCCGATGTGACCCTTACAGCCTCGGCTGCCAAGCGGATTAATGCGATTCTGGCCAAACAGGACGGCGCACAGTTTTTACGTGTGTCTGTTGATGGTGGCGGCTGTTCGGGCTTTTCCTACAAGTTCGACTTTGACACGGCCATCAACGAGGACGACCTCGTTGTGGAGCGCGATGGCGCAAAAGTGCTGATCGACGAAATGAGCCTGGAATTTCTGGCCGGTTCCGAGATCGACTTCAGCACGGAGCTGATCGGCGCGGCCTTCAAGATCAGCAACCCGAACGCAACTGCAGCGTGTGGGTGCGGCACCAGTTTCTCGATTTAGCTTGCGTCGCCCCACGGCAAGACCGCTAGGGTGGGTTTACCCTAGCGAGGACATGCCATGCCGACCCCCAAGACCTTTCGCATAGACATTCCACAGGACAAGCTCGACGCCATCATGGCGCGGGTGAAGGCGTATGACTGGTTTCCGGCGCCGGCCAATGAAGAGGGCTTTTCCTACGGCATGTCCACAAAGGTCATGAAGGATATCCAGCGCTACTGGATTGCGGGTTATGACTGGCGCAAATCCGAGGACATCCTGAACAGGTATCCCAGCTACAAGGTCGAGATTGACGGCCAGATCATCCACTATGTTCATGTTGTCGGCGAAGCGGGCGGGCGCCGCCCGCTGCTCATCACGCATGGCTGGCCCGGCTCAATTTTCGAATTCTGGGACACCATCGGCCCGCTCGCCTTTCCCTCGAATCATGGCGGCAAGGCCGAAGATGCCTTTGACCTGATTATTCCGTCCCTGCCCGGCTATGGCTTTTCCGGGCGCCCGAAATCTCCCATCGGGCCGCGCGCCACAGCTGCGCTCTGGGACAGGCTGATGCGCGATGTGCTGAAATATGAAACTTATCTCGCGCAGGGCGGCGACTGGGGGAGCATGGTCACGTCATGGCTCGGTCTCGATCACGGCACGATCGACGCCAAGGGCGGCTGCCGCGCGATCCACCTGAACATGGTCGGTTTCCGGCCGACCCCTGCCACGCCCCAGACAGAGGCCGAAGGCGAATGGCTGGCCACCTCGCAGGCCGCCATGCAGCGCGAAGGCGCCTATCTGATGGAGCAGATGACCAAGCCCCAGACGCTGGCGATGGCCTTGATGGATTCCCCGGTCGGCACCGCGGCGTGGATCCTGGAGAAATTCAATGGCTGGTCAGACCTGTCCGAGGGCGGACTGTTGGACACCTATACAAAAGACCAGCTGCTTACCAATGTCATGATCTATCTGGTCAATGATGCCATCGCCACCAGTGTCTGGTTCTACAATGGTTTTGCGCAGGAAGGCGGCAATGCGCTGCCAGAAGATGTCCGGTGCGAGACGCCCACGGCCTTTGCAAACTTCCCCGGCGAACCCGTCTACAAACCCGCGCCGCAGAGCTGGTTCGAGAGGGCGTACAACCTCACCCGCTGGACGGATTTGCCGCGTGGCGGTCATTTCGCGGCGATGGAGGAGCCTGATCTATATGTCGAAGAGATGCGCACCTGGGGCAACAGCGTGGCCGCCCCCAAGGACTGATGGCCGCCTGTCCACAGGGTGATCCCAAATGGGCCGGGCGATGGCGCATCACCAATCCGCCAGCAAGGTAAAGCCGTCTATTCTGGCCCTGCTGCGGGGTTTTCGTCTTCTTCCGCAGTAAGGTCTGGTGGAATGCGGCAGTCTGGTCTGGCGACCTGCTGAGTTTCACCGCGCGGATGGGACGGGCCCCAATGCATGGGGGCACCTACTATCCTGAAATTTGACTATTCGTCCTCGTGACAATGGAGCCCTGCTCCCAT
Source organism: uncultured Hyphomonadaceae bacterium (assembly GCA_913057945.1). Classification (GTDB taxonomy): domain Bacteria; phylum Pseudomonadota; class Alphaproteobacteria; order Caulobacterales; family Hyphomonadaceae; genus Hyphomonas. The sequence continues at coordinate 36,251 of CAJXOF010000009.1, forward strand.
CCGCAAGGACCGATCCCCGCACAAACCGGATGGCATCCGCCAGTCCGGCTATTTGCGCAGGTCCCTGGCCAGATTGTCCAGTACGGCATTGGCGAATTTCGCTTCCTGCTCGTCAAAGAAATCATGCGCCAGCGATACATATTCATCCAGGATGATGGCGTTCGACAGGTGCTGGTGCGCGATGAATTCAGCAGAGCCCGCGCGCAGCAGGGCGCGCATGGTCGCGTCCAGCCGGGTCAGCTTCCATCCTTTTGCGAGCCGTCCAAGGATCGCCTTGTCGATGGCAGCCTGATGGTCAACGACCGCATTTACGATGGATTTGAAAATATCCGGATCGGCTTCCTCGATCGGTTCTTCATCCGGACCGATGCCGAGACGATCTTCCATGAAGGCGCGGATGGTCGCGCGGGCCGACTTGCCGGTCTGCTCCATTTCATAAAGCGCCTGAACGGCTGCGAGGCGCGCTCCCGCCCGCCTCGCCCGTGTAACCTCGAAGGGAATGTTCTGGTCGCTCACCGAATGAGTTCCTTGCGGAATTTGATCATGGCCAGACAAGCGTCTGCGGCGTCCTTGCCCTTGTTGCCGCGCTTGCGGTCCGCGCGGGCGAGCGCCTGTTCTTCGTTTTCGACGGTCAGAATGCCGAAGCCAATCGCCTGGCGACGCTGCACGATCAGATCCATCAGGCCGCGGGCGCTTTCACCACAGACATAATCGTAATGGGTGGTTTCGCCCCGGATCACGCAGCCCAGCGCCACGGCGCCATCAAACCGGCCACTGTCGGCCGCCATGGCAATCAGGCCCGGCAATTCGAACGCGCCCGGCACTTCCATGACCGTCACTTTCGCGCCAGCAGCTTCAAGAGCTTCCAGCGCGCCAGCTTCGAGCTCATCGGAGATGTGCTTGTAATATTTCGAAATGGCGACAAGAACGCGGTCTGCCATCAATTGTTCTCCTCATGAAGATTGCGCCACCCCTCTATCGTCAGGCCGTAGCCGTCAAGGCCTGCCAAGCGGGTAGGCTGCGTTCCGGACAGGTAGATCATGCGGCGTACGCCCAAATCCCGCAGGATTTGCGCGCCGACACCGTATTCGCGAATGGGCGCGGTCGGATCGGGGGCCGCCAAAGGCTTCAGGCCCAGCCGCTCGGCAATGATGTTCGGCCGCATCGTATTCACGAATACGACAACGCCCGGCTCTTCGGCGTCTGCAATCACGCGCATCGCGCGTTCAACCAGACCGTGTCTTGGGCCGTTTTCTCCCAGCACATCCGAGAGAATGTCCATCCGGTGCACCCGCACCAGCGTAGTGCTGTCCGGCGTGATGTCGCCGTGAACGATGGCGATATGCTCGGAATTGTCGAGCGCATTGCGGAAGCAGACCGTCCGGAACCCTTCCCCGTAACCGGAATCGAGCGGTGCTTCGACGCGGCGCTCCATGAATCGGTCATTCTTGCGGCGCCAGGCGATGAGGTCGGCAATCGTGCCGATCTTCAGATTGTGCAGCTGGGCGAACGCGACCAGTTCCGGAAGACGGGACATGGTGCCGTCTTCATTCATGATCTCGCAGATCACGCCAGCGGGATAGAGGCCGGCCATACGGGAAATGTCGACGGCCGCCTCGGTATGGCCCGCGCGCACCAGCGTGCCGCCTTCGCGGGCAATCAGCGGGAAGACATGTCCGGGGGACACGATGTCCTCATGATCCTTGGTCGGGTCGATGGCGACGGCGATTGTCCGGGCACGGTCATGGGCCGAAATGCCCGTCGTGACGCCGTCCTTCGCTTCAATCGAAACCGTAAAGGCCGTTCCCATGCTTTCCCGATTGTTCCGGGTCATCATGTCGAGGTTCAGCGTATGCGCGCGCTCCTGGCCCATCGCCAGGCAGATCAGGCCCCGGCCGTGGCGTGCCATGAAGTTCACATGTTCCGGTGTCGCAAAATTGGCCGGAATGATCAGGTCGCCCTCATTCTCCCGGTCCTCTGCATCGACCAGGATATACATCCGGCCATTGCGGGCATCTTCGATGATCTCGTCAATCGAGGAGATTGCCTGATGGAATTCGCTACTCATAGTGCCTATTGCCCCTCTGGCGCATCGGCGCCGATCATCCGCGCCACGTAGCGTGCCAGCATGTCGATCTCAAGATTGACGCTGGAGCCGGGCTGCAACTGGTTGAGTGTGGTGACCTCCCAGGTGTGGGGAATGATCGCCAACTCGAAATCACCATTCGGCAAGGCTTCTGCCACCGTCAGGGACACGCCATTCACCGCCGCAGAGCCCTTGGTTGCGAAATAGCGCGCAATGCCTTCCGGCGGACGGATGGTCAGGCGATAGCTCTCGCCTTCAGGTTCGATCGAGACAACCTGCCCGACCCCGTCGACATGTCCGAAGACGAAATGGCCGCCCAGCTCGTCGCCGAGCTTCAGGCTCTGTTCGAGATTGACATGAGATCCGGCCGTCCAGTCGCCCAGAATGGTCTTGGACAGGGTTTCCGGCACGGCTTCGGTCGCAAACCATGCGCCGCGCTCGCCCTGTCCCATGTCCACAACTGTCAGGCAAACGCCCGAATGCATGATGGACGCGCCCAGGGCGATATCTTCCAGTTTGTAGCGGCTTTCGACCTCGAACCGGCGAAGACCATTGCGGTCCTCCACGGATCGGACGGTCCCGACATCGGTGACGAGGCCTGTAAACATTTCTCTGCCCTCAGTTTCTTATTTAGACCCGTACATAGGTGTCCAGAACGTCAACCCCAATCCGTTCCGTCGCGATAGCGCGCCAACGTGACGCCTCCTTCAGGTCGGACAGGCCCAGCGCCCCCAAGGCAGGCAGGCCGTCTCCGCCGATCAGGATAGGCGCCCGGAACCAGGCCATCTCGTGCACCAGGCCTTCGCGGATGAAGCTGGCCGCCAGCGTCCCGCCGCCTTCGATCAGGAGGGAGGAAATGCCTTCGGCTTCAGCCCTGCGGAGCAGGTCGTTTACGTCCACGCGAATGCCCTTGCCACAGCGCCAGATGTCGACCCCACTTGCCGCGAGAATATCCTGCGGCTGGCCATTCGTGGCCACAACCACGCGGCCGGATGAAACAGATTGAACCAGACGGGAATTGCGCGGTGTCCGGCCGTGAGAATCTGCCACAATGCGCACGGGCTGGGTTTTCGGTAGTGGCACGGTGCGGGCGGTCAGCAGCGGGTCATCGGCCAGGACGGTGCCGATCCCCACCAGCACAGCATCATGCGCGGCCCGCAACTCATGCGCGCGGGCCCGGGACTCGCTGCACGTGATCCACTGGCTCGTCCCGTCGGACAGGGCAATGCGGGCATCCAGCGATGTGGCTATTTTCAGGGTGACCTTGACCCCGCTCATCCGGCGTCGCCTTCATCTTCCAGCGACGTCTGCTCGATGAATTGGGCGAAATCGTTCGGATCACGGAAATCCTTGTAGACGCTGGCGAAGCGCACATAGCCGACCGGATCGACCTGCCGTAGCGCTTCCATCGCGAACTCGCCAACATCATTGGAGCTGACTTCCGTCTCGCCTCCACTTTCCAGCTTCCGGGCAATGCCAGACACCATCTGGTCGATCTGTTCGCGATCCACCGGGCGTTTCCGCAGGGCGATGGTGATAGACCGGGTCAGCCGGTCCCGGTCGAATGGCACACGCTTGCCGTCACGCTTGACCACGGTGATCTCACGCAACTGGACCCGCTCGAACGTTGTGAAACGGGCGCCGCACGCCTCGCACACCCGCCGGCGACGCACAGCCGTGTTGTCTTCAGCCGACCGGCTGTCCTTCACCGATGTGTTCTCGGAACCGCAGAACGGGCAGCGCAAGGTCTATCAGGCCCCCAATCCATTATAGATCGGGAATTGCGCGGTCAGGGCTTTCACCTCTGCGCGCACCTTATCCTCGGCGGACGTGCTTTCGCCGGACGCGACCGCATCGACGATCTCGCCAATCCAGTTGCCGATCTGCGTGAATTCCTCTTCGCCGAACCCGCGGGTCGTCCCGGCTGGCGAGCCAACTCGGATACCGCTGGTAATGGTCGGCTTCTGGGGATCAAACGGCACGCCATTCTTGTTGCAGGTGATGAAGGCCCGCTCCAGCGCATGCTCGGCGTCGCGGCCCGTCACATTCTTCGGGCGCAGATCAATCAGGGCCACATGCGTGTCGGTGCCGCCGGACACCACGTCCAGGCCGCTCGCCTTGCAGGCTTCTGACATGGCCTGGGCATTGGCGACGACTTGGGCCGCATAGGCCTTGAACTCAGGGCACAACGCTTCCCCAAAAGCCACGGCTTTCGCCGCGATGACATGCATCAGCGGGCCGCCCTGAATGCCGGGGAAAATCGCCGAATTGATCTTCTTGGCCAGCGCCTCGTCATTGGTCAGGATCATCCCGCCGCGTGGACCGCGCAGCGTCTTGTGCGTCGTCGTGGTAGCGATGTGAGCATGATCCAGCGGGTTCGGATGGGCGCCGCCGGCAACGAGGCCCGCAAAATGGGCCATGTCGACGAGGAACAGCGCGCCAACCTCATCCGCGATTTCACGGAACCGCTTGAAGTCGATCTGGCGCGGATAGGCCGAGCCGCCCGCAATAATCAGCTCTGGGCGATGCGCCTTCGCAAGGCGCTCCACTTCGACAAAATCGATCCGGTCGTCTTCGCGGCTGACACCATATTGAACGGCATTGAACCATTTGCCCGACTGATTGGGCCGCGCGCCATGGGTCAGGTGACCGCCTGCGTCGAGGCTCATGCCGAGAATCGTGTCTCCGGGCTTCAGCACGGCGTTGAACACGCCCTGATTGGCCTGGCTGCCGGAATTCGGCTGAACATTCGCAAACCCGCAATTGAACAATTGCTTCGCTCGCGCGATGGCCAGTTCTTCGGCAATGTCGACAAACTCACAGCCACCATAATAGCGCTTGCCGGGATAACCTTCGGCGTACTTGTTCGTCAGGACCGTTCCCTGGGCTTCCAGCACGGCTTGGGAGACAATGTTTTCCGAAGCAATCAGCTCGATTTGCTGCTGTTGGCGCGTGCGTTCCTTGCGGATCGCGTCGAACACTTCGGGATCGCGTTCTTCCAAATTCTGGCTGAAGAAATCCGTGGTGTCGAACCGGGCGGGCTGGGCTGTGTCTGCCATTGTGCGAATCTCCTGCTGGGTCTCGCGCTGTTTACGCTCAGGCGGGTCAAGTCGCAACCATCGGTGCGCGCTCTGGCCACAATATCGCACTTTGCCTGGACATATTGAGGGATTGTGTTCGGAATGTCGTGCAAATACTTGAAGAACTGTGGTATTTAGAAGTTAAGGTGGGGTCTGAATGTGCGGCTGAAGTTCCAAATACCTGACAGAGTCTTGGTGAGCCATGAGTGAATACGAGACATCTGACCTGCTCGACATGACGGCCGAGATTGTCTCGTCCTATGTGTCGAACAACCAGGTCGAGGCGGATGCGCTGCCACAGCTCATCCGGAACATCTACGAGACAGTGTCAGGACTGGCGGACGCCGTGGAGCCGGTTGTTGAAATACAGGATCCGGCCGTGCCGATCTCGAAATCCATCCTGCCGGATTATCTGGTTTGCCTGGAAGACGGCCGCAAGCTCAAGATGCTCAAACGGTATCTGCGCTCGAAATTCGACATGACCCCCGAAGAGTATCGCGCCAAATGGGGCTTGCCAGCAGACTATCCAATGGTCGCGCCAAACTATGCAAAGCTGCGCTCAAAGCACGCCAAGCAGATCGGACTCGGCAAAAAGGCTGCGCCCAGGCCGAAGAAAACCAAATAGGCGCGAAAGCGCGTCAGGCAGCCTTGTCGAGGCCCAGCTGTTTCCAGACCGCAAGAATGGCGGCCACCAGCTCATCCATCATCACTTCGTCATGCACCGGGCTCGGCGTGAAGCGCAGGCGTTCGGTGCCCTTCGGTACGGTCGGATAATTGATCGGCTGAACATAGATACCGAAATCGAACAGCAGCGTATCGGACAGCGCCTTGCAGCGTTCCGGGTCGCCCACGAGCAGCGGCACGATATGCGTGTCGTTGTCGATCAGCGGCAGGCCGGCATCGCGGAATTTCTGCTTCAGCAACGCGGCATTCGCCTGATGCGTGCGGCGCAATTCTCGGCCCGTATCGCTGCGCAGCTTCTGGATGCTGGCAAGTGCGCCTGCGGCCATCACCGGACAGGTCGACGTGGTGAAGATGAAACCGGATGCCATCGACCGGATGGCATCGACCACGGTTTCGTGACTGGAAATGTAGCCGCCCATGACGCCATAGGCCTTGCCCAGCGTACCTTCGATGATGTCGATCCGGTCGGCCAGGCCCCACATCTCAGCCACGCCCGCGCCATTCTCGCCATACATGCCGACGGCATGCACTTCGTCGAGATAGGTCAGCGCGTCAAACTCATCCGCAAGATCGCAAATCTCTTCCATGCGGCCAAAATCGCCATCCATGGAATACACGCTCTCGAATGCGATCAGTTTCGGACGCTCGGGATCGTCATTTTCCAGCAGCGCCCGGAGGTGATCGACGTCATTGTGCCGGAAGATGCGGCGGTCCGCACCGGAGCGGCGAATGCCTTCGATCATGGAGGCGTGGTTCAGCGAGTCGGAATAGATGATCAGGTCTGGCAGAATCTTGCCCAGGGTCGACAGCGTGGCCTCGTTCGAGACGTAGCCAGACGTGAACAGAAGCGCGGCTTCCTTGCCATGCAGATCGGCCAGTTCGCGCTCAAGATCGACATGGTAACGGGTCGTGCCGGAAATGTTGCGCGTACCGCCGGAACCTGCGCCGAAACTGTCGATGGCTTCGTGCATGGAATTGATGACATCCTCATCCTGGCCCATGCCGAGATAGTCATTGGAGCACCAGATGGTGACTTCGCGCTCGCCATCCTCGAACCGTGCCGTCGCCTTCGGGAACCTGCCCTTGTGACGGTGCAAGTCCACGAATACGCGGTAGCGGCCTTCGCCGTGAATGGAGTTGAGCGCGTCCTCGAAGGCCTTCAGATGCTTCATCTGCTTAGTTCCCGATCTTTCCCGAGCCTACATAGGGCCCAAAGCGACGATTGATAATGGCTCCATACGTCGCGGACAGCTTTTGTCGCATACGGGAATTCCCCTAGGCGTCATATCCCGGCATTTGCCGATCCAGCTTGCGGATCAGCGCAGGCCAGATCAGCTTTTCCGTGATCATGTTCATTCCGGAGCTCTGCTCGGTCAATCCGCCCTGTCCGGCAACCTTTTCCTGCAGGTGGGACTCGCATTCCAGCACGCCGTCCCGGCCCGCCGAAAGCGCCATGATCTGCATGTTGCAGGCCCGCTCAAGGAAGAACATCCGGGTGAAAGCGGCGGCGGCGGTTTCGCCAATGGTCAGGGTGCCGTGATTGCGCAGCAGCATGGAGTGCTTCTTCGGGCCGAGGTCGGCCACGAGGCGCTCACGCTCGTCGAGGTCCAGCGCGATGCCTTCATAATCGTGATAGGCAATATCCTCGCGCACGATCATGGCCGTCTGGCTCAGCGGCATCAGGCCTTCCTTCTGCGCGGAAACCGCAACGCCCTGATCGGTGTGCACATGGATTACAACGTGGGCATCATCGCGCGCATCATGGATTGCCGAGTGAATGGTAAAGCCCGCCGGATTGATGAAATTCTCGGTCTCCTGGACAATGTTGCCCTCCAGATCGACTTTCACCAGCGACGAGGCGGTGATTTCCTCAAAGAAATAGCCATAGGGATTGATCAGGAAGTGATGATCCGGCCCCGGTACGCGGTGCGAGATGTGCGTGAAGATCATGTCGTCCCACCCCTGCAAGGCGATCAGGCGGTAGAGCGCCGCAAGGTCCACACGGGCCTGCCACTCCTCGGCTGAAACGGAGGAACGTATGTCTATTTTCTGCGTGCCATCGGCCATGTTTGAAGCTCCCTGATATGTTTTGACGTAAACTAGCGGAAAACCTGTTGGCAGGCCAGAAAAAGCTGACACTTGCGTCATCTTGCAGAACCGGGCCAATCCGCTGCACGCGGCGGCATCCCAGAAAGCGCCTTGACGCTCCGGCCCTTCGCAAAGCAGATGGGCCACCATGAGTGGTTTACGCCTGCATTTTTACGCCTCGAAGCGCCCCGAAGCCCAGGATGCCCTGTCGGTGCTGACCAAGAAGTACGGTCAGTGCCCCGAAGAGGACGCGGACGTCATCGTTGCGCTCGGCGGCGATGGCGCCATGCTTGATTCTCTGCGTCGCCAATTCGAGGGCGGCAAGCCGGTCTATGGCATGAACCGCGGCACCGTCGGCTTCCTGATGAACGAATTCGGCATCGACGACCTGCCGGACCGCATCAATGCCGCAGAACGCGCCGTCATCTCCCCGCTTCGCATGACAGCGCGGGACGTGCATGAGCATGAACACCGCGCCCTCGCCATCAATGAAGTTTCCATGTTCCGCCAGACCGCCCAGACCTCACGGTTCCGGATCACGGTCGATGGGAAGACACGCATGGAAGAGCTGGCTTGTGACGGTCTGATGGTCGCCACCCCTGCCGGCTCGACGGCCTACAATCTGTCAGCCCACGGCCCCATCCTGCCGATTGGCGCGGGCCTGCTCGCACTGACCCCGGTGAGCGCCTTCCGGCCGCGCCGCTGGAAAGGCGCCCTGCTCCGACGCAACGCGCATGTCCGGATTGATGTGATCGCTCCGATCCTGCGGCCTGTTGCAGCGGCAGCAGACAATCAGGAAGTTCGTGACATCGTTAGCGTGGATGTTCAGGAAGACCGCCGCCGGTTAACCATGCTGTTCGATCCCGGCCACGCCCTGGATGAACGGATCCTGCGGGAACAGTTCGGTTTCTGAAGTGATTTCAAAGTTCTTGGATCAGGAAAGCGTTAAGGCTTGAACGGTATGGTTTCCCTGAAATACAGGGATTCGCCATGTTCAAGGCACTGATTCACAAGCTCAAACCCGCTTCAGGTTCGAAGTCTGACCAACCTGCCGCCTCGGTCACGCCCGACATCAGCCGCGTCATCAAGATGCCCCCGGCCGCGGTTGTCGCAGAGGATGAGGTGGACACGCCAGATATCGGACACGACCCGGATGAATTGGGGGATCGCGCTGAAGCGGCTGTGGAAGATTTGTCTTCCCGGTTCGATGCATGGATGGAGGCAGACCTTGATCGCCTGAAAGCCGCCTGGGCCACGGCAAAGGTCGAAGGCGCCAGCGAGGCCGATTACAAATTGCTTGAAACCTGCGCCCACAACATCCGCGGGGTCGCCACGTCCTACGGTTATCCCGCCGTTTCGCGTCTGTGCGGATCACTCTGCACGCTGCTGGCTGAAACGGAGCCGGGTCAGAATGGCGCGCTGATCAATCTCCATGTCGAAGCCTGCATGGCCGCCTATGGCTCCATTGGCCGCGGCGATGCCGCCCAGTCGGTCGCCAATGCGGTCTGCGATGCGCTTGAAGAGCGTGTCGCCGTGAAGACGTCGAAGGCCTGATCAGGCCGCCGCCTGCGGAACGTCCTCTGCTTCATTCAGGAACCCCCGGATCAGTCCGGCTGTTTCACCTGCCCGTGTCACCAGGAACAGATGCCCCCCGCCCTCGATCACATGAAGGCGCGCATCCGGCAGTGCTACACGCAGGATATGGCCGTTCGCCACCGGCACGATCGCGTCCTGATCTCCCATCAGAACCAGAGTGGGCATCGTCAGGAGACGAATGAAGGGCAAGCTCGACCAGCCTAGGAAGGCCAGCAACTGGTAGACATAGCCTTTCGGGTCCGGCGGCAGGAGATTGTCGATATGATTGCCCGCCTCACCATCCACCGCTTCGCCATAGAGCGACTCGAAGCTCTTCCGCATGAATTCGGGATCTGAATAGCGACGCGTGTCCGCCATTTTGGATAGCGCTCTCGGATGGCCGGGAATCATCGTCATGCCCGCCGTGGTCGCGCACAGGATCAGCTTGCCGACGCGGCGCCGGTACTGGAAGGCAAATTGCTGCGCCATGGCCCCGCCCCATGAAACGCCCATCACATCCACATCTTCGATGCCCTGCAAATCCAGCAGCTTGCGCGTCCAGCGGGCCAGCATCCACGGCCGGTACGGCCAGCTGGTGACGGGGCTGAGGCCCACACCGGGAACATCGAAGGTGATGATCTCCCTGTCGGGGAACATATCGCCAAGGCCCAGGGTCAGTTCGAGGTTTGCGCCGATACCGTTGAAGAACAGCAAGGGGCGCTGCCCCGTATTGCCCGGCGCCATCCAACGGGCTGTGCGCAGCTGGATGCCGTCCACATCATGGGTCGCAATCGTGGGCAGGCGTTTGGGGGAGGTCATGAGGGCTCCAGTCAGCTCAGCAGCCTAGTCATCGAACACGTATCGACCAGGTGCCTCATAGAGAGCCGGGAATGTCTCGTTCCCGCAAGTCCGGGGCGCAGCTTTGAGTGTACCCGAGCGGTCCTTCAGCCATTGTCCCCAGACGGGCCACCAGCTGCCGGCTTCCTCCTTGGCCTGGGCCGCCCATGTGTCAGCATCTGCTGGAATGTCGGAATTCCGGAACATCTTGGCTTTCGGGTTGCCGGGCGGGTTCAGCAGGGACTGTATATGCCCGCTGGAAGACAGGACAAATTCGATATTCTGCGAACCAAGTAGCTGCGTCGTCCGGTAACAGGCCTTCCACGGCGTGATGTGATCCGTCAGCCCGCCAACGACAAAGGCGTCGGCCGTGACCTTTGAGAGATCGACTGCGTGGCCCGCGACCTCGAATTCGCCCGGATGACTGAAGGGCTGGTTCAGGCCCATATCGAGATAGTCCGAATGAAGCTGGGCTGGCAGATTCGTGGAATCATTGTTCCAGAACAGGATGTCGAAGGGCGGCGGGTCTTCGCCCATCAGGTAATTGTTCACGACATAATTCCAGACAAGATCATTCGGCCGCATCCAGGCGAACATGCGCGCCAGATCATCCCCTTTCAGAACGCCTTTCCGGCGCGAATACTTGCGCGCAACTTCAAGACTTTGGTCAGACACGATCTGTCCCAGCTCGCTGTCCTCCCGTTGGGGATTAAGCACACAGACCATGAAGGTCAGGGAATTGATCCGGTCGTCTCCCGCAGCCGCAAAAAGACTGGCCAGCGTTGCAGCGGTGATACCGCCGGAACACGCGCCGGCAATGTTCACCTTCTTCGAGCGCGTGACATTGCGGATCACTTCGCTCGCCTGGATCAGGCTGTCGACATAGGCGCTCATGCCCCAATGCGCGTGTTCCTTCCGAGGGTTGCGCCAGGAGACGACAAAGGTCTGCATCTGCTGCGCCATCAGGAACTGAACCATCGAAATGGCGGGCGACAGATCCATCGCGTAGAATTTGTTGATCTGTGGCGGGACGATCAGGATCGGCGTGCGATGTACCTTGTCGGTGGTCGGCTCATACTGGATCAGCTCCAGCATCTCGTTCTTCCAGATGATCTTGCCGCGAGACGTCGCGAGATTCTTGCCCACCTGGAAGGGCCGCTTGTCGACCTGACTCGGCAAGCCGCCATTCTTCGTAATATCCGTGTACGCATTCTTCAGCCCCTTCAGCAGGGACACGCCACCGGATTCCATCATCTTCTTGCTGGCGGCCGGATTGCCGAGCAGCGTGTTTGTCGGTGCCAAGGCATCCGTAATCATACTGGTCAGGAATTTCGCGCGGGCATGCTCCAATTCAGTCATGCTGAGATTGGCCACCCAATCATTCAGGTGTTCCTGCGTCGACAAATAGGCTTGCATGCCGCGCTTGTAGAAGGGGTTTTCAGACCAAGTTGAATCCTTGAAGCGCCGGTCACGCGGGTCGGCGGCGCGGTCGGATCGGCCCATCATGATCTTTGCGCTGTCAGACGCGATGCGGCTAGCCGCCTTCGCCGTTATGGCGGGGTTCTTCATGGTCGAGCGCAACATCATCGCGACGGCGCCAACCCTCTCCTGTGGGTCTGACCCCGACAGGAAGGGGTTCATGGTCTTCATTGCCTTCGCGGCCTCTTCGGCCGGGCCCTTTTTCAAGCGTGTCATTACCCTCTCCCCCTCGATTGCCCGGTCATGCCTGCCACGGGCAGGTGCCGGCTCTTTTTTATTGGGCCTCTTTCGCATTCGGAAAAAGGATACATCAAAATTTCAAATAAAATTCGTTCCATAGTGAGAATTGCGTGTCAAATACCGTATCAGGCCATGAAAACACGCGACCGCATACTTCACGTCAGCCTGCTTCTCTTCAATGAAGAAGGAGAAGCTCCACAGACGGCTGTCGATATTTCCAATGCCCTCGATATCAGCCCCGGCAATCTCTACTACCATTTCAAGGGCAAGGACGCGATCATCCACGCCCTGTTCGACCGGTTCGAAGATGAGATGCGTATCATCCTGAAGGGCTCGCGCGGCCGTGTTGCCAGTCTCGAAGACAGCTGGGTCTATCTCTACATCCTTCTCGAAGAAATCTATGATTTCCGCTTCTTCTATCGCGACCTCGGTCTTCTGCTTGATCGGTATCCTGACCTTGCTTCCCGGTTCAGAGCCATCCTAGCCCAGATGCGAACTGCGCTGGTGGACATGTTCGATGAGCTGACCGCGGGATCGGTCCTGCGGCTCGATCCGCGCCTGCGGGAGGTCCTGACTGATCAGGTCATGACGACGCTGACCTTCTGGCTGGCTGAAGACCATTTGAATGCGGACTGCCATGACGGGCCAACCCTGATCCACAAGACGGTACTTCAGGTCATGTGCCTGTTGCCACCCTATATGGGCGATCGCGGCGTCGAGACCCTCACCGACCTGTTCGAGCACTACGATACCGTCGTCGCATAAGGAAAGGGCGGCGCCCCAAAGCACCGCCCTCCCCTGTCAAACGACAGTGATCGACTACTTCATCAGCACCTTGGCTTGCTTGACCCACTCGTCGCGCGCAATGCGGCCACGGGCCATGATCTTGGCATCAAGCGTATCAATGTCGGCCTTCTTCAGCGCAGCAATGTCGGCAAAACTCTTGATGCCGGCAGCCTTCAGCTTGGCGGCTAGCGCCGGGCCGACGCCATTCAGCAGCGTGAAATCATCGACCTTGGCCGGGGCGGCAGCAGCAGGCTTCGCCTTCGCAGCGACCGGCTTGGCTTTTGCGGCCGGTTTCGGCTTGTCGGCCGCGGGTTTCGCAACGGCTTGCTGAACGGCTTTCGTCGTACGCTGCGCAGCCTTCTTGCCGGTCTTCATCAGATCGGCGCCGCTCTCGGTCGCAACCGCTTCGATCTCTTCCGTCAGGCGGGTGATGCGCTGCTTCAGCTCATTGCTGCGATCCTTGGACTTCGTGCGTGCCTTGGAAACGGTCTCGGCAACCTCATCTTCGAGCTTGTCGAGCTTGGCGGCCAGCTTGCTGCCCTTCTTGCCGAGGCCCTTGACGCCGAGCAGGTCGCGCATGCGTTCCATACGGGCCTCGAACTCGTCACGTGCCTGAGTCTGGAACTCGCGGGCCACATCGGCATATTTCGCGGCGTTCTTCGTGGCGGTCTGGACGACTTCATTATCCTGTACCCGCGCGCGCACATCCTGTTCGATCGCTTCGCCGCGCTTGACGAGGTCTTCAAACAGTTCGGTCGACTGCTTGTTGAACGTCTTGGTGTTGGCAATTGCCTTGTCGTAGGCCTTGCCATAGGCGCCGACACCGGCAAGCCAGATCTTGTGCGCCATGTCAGACGTGTGCGGCTCAGAAGTCTTGGCAGATTTCTTCGCGTTGCTTGGCTTCTTCGTGGATTTGGAGGCTTTTGCGCTCGCGGCCTTCGCCGGCTTCGCTTTCACCTTCTTCTCGTTTTTCTTGGCCATGTTTGGCACTCCTTTATCCGTATAATTCGGTGGAGTGGGGCGTATCGGAAAATCCTAGAATCTTCATACTAATCGCTGCAGCCCTTGAAACACCGGGCCGAATGCCCTGTATCAAGCAGACACGTACCAAGGAGAGCAGAGACATGAGCGCAGTTGATTATACCGTCGATGGGAAGACCTATGAAGGCTACTTCCTGCGACCGAAGGGTAAGGATGTGGCCCCCGTCGTCGTGATCGCCCATGCCTGGGGCGGTCTCGGTGACAATGAGCGCGAAAAGGCCGAGCGCGTATCAGAAATGGGCTATGCGGCGTTCGCGATGGACGTTTATGGGAAAGGCATGCGCGGTGCGACCGTGGAGGAGTGCCAGGCCCTGATGAACCCGCTGGTCGAAGACCGAGCCGAATTGCAGAAGCGCCTTGCAGGCGGTCTCGCCGCCGCCAAGCAGCAGGTTGGCGTTGATCCGAAAAAAGCAGCCGCTATCGGATTCTGTTTCGGGGGCCTCTGCGTGCTCGACATGGCACGCGCAAATCACGACCTGCTGGGCGTTGCATCTTTCCACGGCCTGTTCCGGCCAGCCGAGAATGTGCCCTCCCCCAAAATTACCGCCAAAGTCCTGATGGAGCATGGCTGGCACGACCCGATGGCAACGCCAGAGGATGTGATGGCCATTACGAAGGAACTGGAGGGCGCGGGCGCCGACTGGCAACTGCACGTGCACGGAAATTCCATGCACTCCTTCACCACGCTCGGTGCTGACAACAAGGAGATGGGCACGGTCTACAATGCCGATGCAGACCGTCGCAGTTTCGAGAGCCTCGAAAACTACCTGGCTGAACTCTTCTAGTCGGCCCGGAGCGCATACCCGGCGGAGCGGACGGTCCGGATCGGATCGTCCCCGCCTTCCTGGCGCAGCGCCTTGCGCAGGCGGCCGACATGCACATCCACCGTGCGGGCCTCGACATAGACGTCAGAGCCCCAGACCGTGTCCAGCAATTGCTCACGTGAGAAGACGCGCCCCGGATGCTGCATGAAATAGTCGAGAAGGCGGAACTCGGTCGGGCCGAGATGAATGTCCTGGCCATTGCGCGCGACCTTGTGGGCCACCCGGTCAATCTCGATGTCGCCCACCGTGATCCGGTCATCTTTCAGGCCGGGACGGATACGGCGCAACACGGCGCGGACACGCGCCATCAGCTCGGTCGTTGAGAACGGCTTGGTGACGTAATCGTCGGCGCCGGTATCCAGCCCCCGGATACGGTCGCTTTCTTCGCCCCGCGCGGTCAGCATGATGATCGGAAGGTTCGGATTGGCCCCACCGCTCCGGATACGCCGGCAGACTTCAATGCCGCTGACTTTGGGAAGCATCCAGTCGAGCAGGAGCAGGTCGGGCGCCCTTTCCTCGATCATGAGCATGGCCTCCTCACCATCGCTGGCGATGGCCACCTCATAATCCTCTTTTTTGAGGTTATAGAAAAGCAGCTCGGATACGGCGCTTTCGTCTTCGGCGATGAGCACATAGGGCTTCATGACTAATCCTCTCGTCCTACGTCTTTTCAGACGCCCGTATTGGGGGCTTTGGGGCGCTCATGGGGCATGAGATATTCGCCAGTGATTTGAAAGTAAATAAATTCTGCGATGTTGGTGCAGTGATCGCCGATGCGTTCGAGGTTCTTGGCCATGAACAACATGTGGGCGCCAGCACCGATCGTGCGCGGGTCCTCGATCATGTAGGTGATCATTTCGCGAAACAGCGAATTGTAGTGCTGGTCGATGTCATCATCGCTCTCCCAGACCGTTTTCGCCGTATCCGCGTTGCTGGTGGCATAGGCGTCGAGCACCGCATGCAATTGCAACGAAACCGGGCGAGCCATCCGCGCAACGCCATGCCGCATGTTCGCAGATACCGCATCATCCAGCATCAGCGCGCGCTTGCCGATATTTTTTGACAAATCGCCGATACGTTCCAGTTCACCCGCCGTCTTCAGCGCGGCAAACACGGATCTCAGATCATGCGCCATCGGCTGACGCCGGGCGATCAGGCTGACGATCTGGCGTTCCACTTCCTCTTCCAGCCGGTCGACACTGGGGTCACGGGAAATAACATCCTTGGCCAGATCATGATCATTGCGATCAACTGCCTGACAGGAATCCAGGATCATCGTCTCAACGATGCCGCCCATGCGCATCAGATCGGCCGCGATCTTGTCGAGCTCGTCCGTAAAAGCTGAGACGATGTGATCTGCCATGAAGTCTCCCTTATCCGAACCGGCCGGTGATGTAGTCTTCGGTGCGCCGCTCGCGCGGGCTGGTGAATATCTGGTCTGTATCGCCCATCTCGACGAGATGGCCGAGATGGAAGAATGCCGTGCGTTGCGACACTCGCGCTGCCTGTTGCATGGAATGGGTCACGATTACAATGCAATAGCGTTTGCGAAGCTCGTCGATCAGTTCCTCGATCCGCGCGGTGGCGATCGGATCGAGTGAGGAACAGGGCTCGTCCATCAGGATGACTTCCGGCCGCACGGCAATCGCCCGAGCGATACACAGGCGCTGCTGCTGGCCACCTGAAAGGCTGGTGCCGGGCTGGGCGAGCCGGTCCTTCACTTCCTGCCACAGGCCCGCACGTCGCAGGCTTTTCTCAACGATGGCATCGAGTTCCTGACGGTCTTCCACGAGTCCGTGAATCCGCGGGCCATAGGCGATGTTGTCGTAAATCGATTTCGGGAACGGGTTAGGTTTCTGGAACACCATGCCCACCCGCGACCGTAGCAAGACCGGGTCCACCTCCGGTGAATTGATGTTCTCGCCGTCCATGAAGATCTCGCCGGTCACCTTGGCACCGTCGATCGTGTCATTCATCCGGTTCAGGCATCGCAGGAAGGTGGACTTGCCACAGCCCGACGGGCCGATCAGCGCCGTGACCGACCGGTCATATACCGGGAGCGATACGTCAAACACGGCTTGCTTGCCGCTATAGAAGACGCTCACATCCTTGCAGTCTATCCGCGGATAGACGAGCGCCTGCGCCTTGTCGGCGCCGTCCCCGGTCAAGGCTGGATTATAATCTGTCTGGGCGGTTGTATCCATCACCATCTCCGCTCGAATTTGCGCCGCAACATGACGACAATGACGTTCATAATAACAAGCAGCGCGAGCAGGATGACAATGACGGCGGCCGTCATCGGCTCCCAAGCCCGCTCTGCATTCGAGGCCCAGCTATAGATCAGCACAGGCAGGGCTGTCGCCTCGTCCGTCGTGGACGAGGGAACTTCAGCGACGAATGCCACCATACCAATCAACAGCAATGGGGCCGTCTCGCCCAGTGCCCGCGCCATGCCAAGGATGGCACCCGTCAACATGCCCGGAAAGGCCAATGGCAGGACATGGTGAAACACAGCCTGCATACGCGAGGCCCCTACTGCGAGCGCCCCGCTCCGAATGGAGGGCGGCACGGCGCGCAGGGCCGCCCGCGCTGCAATGATGACCACAGGCAGGATCAGCAACGCCAGCACAAGACCGCCCACCAGCGGCGCAGACCGTGGCAAGCCGAACGTGCCCAGCAGCAAGGTAGCCCCCAACAAGCCGAACACGATGGAAGGCACGGCGGCCAGATTGTTGATGTTCACTTCAATCAGCTGGGTCAGCCGGTTCTTGGGTGCGAACTCCTCAAGGAAGATGGCGGCAAAAATCCCCATCGGAATGGCCACCATGCCGGTGACCAGCATCGTCAGCAGCGACCCAACAAGCGCGGCCAACGCGCCGGCAAGTTCCGGATAGGTGCTGTCAGTACGGGTCAGCAAGCTCGTATGCGGTACGCGCCGGATGATACCTTCGGATCTCAGCGCCAGAGCCCATGCAATCTGAAGGTCCGAAATGGTCCGGCGGCTTTCCGGAACGGTCACGATCAGGCCTTTGAGCGGCGTGCTCTCGAAATCTGCCACATCCCCTGCAAGCAATTCGAATGTTGCAGCCTCATCGCCGAGATCGCTCAGGCGCGCGACTGCGCCCTTGCTGGTCACGAAGACAGACGGGACGCCATCCTGCTCTCCAAGCGCGGTGAGCGTGGTACGCACGGATCGCAGATCCGGCTGGGCCAGCACCATGCCGCCGCCCTGCCCCGGATTGATCTGGGCACCGGCCCTAATCCGGAAAGGAATACTCCGCGGCGACGACCGCTTCAGGAAGAGATCCACATCGTCAGAGACCGGGACCTCCACGGTGACGCTCTGGCCGATCAAGGACGGATGGCGCGCGACACGTCGCGCCAGTGGCAATACGGCCAATCGGTCAACCAAGGCGCTGAAATCCTGCCGAACCGCAAGGCTGTCCCCCGCATTCGGGAAGTGGGCAAACAAATCGTCGCGCACCAGCGTGTAGAAGCCTTCTATGTTGCGCGTGATCTCTTCCGGCGACGCATTCCCGTCCGGGGCAATCCGTTCGGGCGTGAGGACAATATCGGTTTTCACCACATGATAGGTCACCGCCCCGCTCGCCTTCCAGGCAATCGCGCTGATCAGGAAGACCAGAGAGAACAGCGCAAAGCCGAGCGCTGCCAGTCCATACATCCGGAATCGCGTGTCCGCAGCGCGGCGCCGGCGAAGGCGCTTCAATGCCTTTTCGGACTGGAGGGAGGTTTCCGGAGGATTATTCATATTTTTCCCTGTATCGCTGCACGACCCGCAGGGCGATCAGGTTGAAACCGAGGGTGACCAGGAACAGGACAAGGCCAAGCGCGAACGCCGAGAGGGTCTTCGGACTGTCGAATTGCGTCTCACCCGTCAGAAGCGCCACGATCTGAACCGTAATGGTCGTCAAATCCGTTGACGGATCGAAGGAGATGCGGGCTCGCTGCCCCGCGGCCATGACCACGATCATGGTCTCACCGATAGCGCGTGACACGGCCAGCAGCATGGACGCCACAATGCCCGGCAAAGCGGCTGGCAGGATGATCTGCTTGATGGTTTCCGACTTGGTTGCGCCCATGGCGAATGCCGCATCGCGCAGGGTCTGCGGAACGGCGTTGATCACGTCATCCGAGAGCGACGACACGAACGGAATGACCATGACGCCCATGACGAGGCCTGCCGCCAGCGCACTGGTCGGTTGGGCGGCCAGGAAGGGTTCCGAGGTCACGCCGATATTGATCAGGAGCGAATTGATGCCGAGCGCTGCCGCGCGTACGCCGGGCGCAATCACCAAGAGCGCGAAGAAGCCGTACACAACGGTCGGGATGCCGGCCAGCATCTCCAGCAAGGGCTTCATGTAGCGCCGTGTCCGCACAGAGGCGTATTCGGACAGGTAGATCGCGGCAAAGAGACCAATCGGCGCCGCCACGAACATGGCGATCAGGGCGATCATGAACGTGCCGAAGAAAAGCGGGAGCGCGCCGAATTCGGCGCTGGTCTGGGCATTCCAGCGCGTGCCGAACAGGAAATCCGTGACGGGTACCTGCGCGAAGAAACGCAGGCTCTCATAAAGCAGCGAGGCCACGATCCCGACCGTGGTGGCAATGGCAATCGCGGCGCACAGGAACAGGAAGGCCTCAGCCCCTCGCTCCACCTTCAGGCGCGCGCGGAAATCCGGCGCCACTTTCCGGCGGGCATAGCTAATGCCGCCAATGGCCGCGAGGATCATGGCCGCCAGGGTCGCCGCCTTGAGGCTGCCGGAGAGTTCGAGGAAACGGCTGGTGACCGTCGCAAAGATGCGGTCCGCGCCAGCATAACCGCCCGTTTTCGCCGCGCCGGCAACTGCTTCCAGATAGGATTGGAGTTCGGCCTTGGAGAGGGTGTGAAAGCCTTCGGGCAGCTCACTGTTGAGCAGGCCGAAAACTGCGGTCTGTGAGAACAGGACATAGACGGCTGCGATCAGCAGCGTGGGCAACAGCCCCCACATCGCGACATAATATCCGTGATAGTTGCCGCGCGAGTGGAATTTGTGGCCGCCTGAAACAAGGTAACGCTCAGCCCGTATCCGTCCCACAGAGAATCCGGTCGTGACCACGAAGACAAGCAGCGCGGTCAGCAACCATCCCATAGGTAGTTGGCCGAGCTGCTGCACCATTCAGGCGGTTCCCTTCCATCCGCGCCCAGATAGCCGGGCAAAGCTACACTTATATGACATATTGCTGTGGAAACTCATGTAACAGGTACTCTCTTGAACAGACAGCATGGATCGGCCACATCAGAGCACATGACGAATGACAACCACAGCGCGGCCATCTGGCACGGCACCACGATCCTTGCCGTCCGAAAAGGCCAGAAACTCGTAATGCTCAGCGATGGCCAGGTTTCCATGGGCCAGACCATCATGAAGGGCAATGCCCGCAAGGTGCGCCGCATCGCCGGCGGTGAGATACTCGCCGGGTTTGCCGGCGCCACGGCAGACGCCTTTACTCTGTTCGAACGGCTCGAAGCCAAGCTGGAACGCCATCCGGGCCAGCTCCAGCGCGCGGCCGTCGAACTCGCCAAGGATTGGCGCACCGAGAAATACCTCCAGAAGCTCGAAGCCCTGCTGATCGTTGCCGACAAGGAATCGACACTGGTGATTACCGGCGCGGGCGATGTGCTGGAACCTGAGCACAATGTCGTCGCCGTGGGCTCTGGGGGCAATTTTGCGCTCGCCGCCGCGCGCGGCCTCTACGAGTACGAAGATGACTCCGAAGAGATCGGGCGAAAGGCCATGCAGATCGCCGCCGACATCTGCGTTTACACAAATAGCCATTTCACGCTGGAAACGCTGGACCTTTGATGTCCCCGCCTTTCGCGCCCCTGTTCCACGCTGGCTGACCGGCCAGCCCCAGTCTGGAAAACCTCATGAAAGACCTTACCCCCCGCGAAATCGTCGCTGAACTTGATCGCCATATTGTTGGCCAGACAGGCGCCAAGCGTGCCGTCGCCATCGCATTGCGCAATCGGTGGCGCCGGAAAAAGGCCCCCGACTCCATCCGGGGCGAGATCACGCCGAAGAACATTTTGATGATCGGCCCCACGGGCGTCGGCAAGACCGAAGTATCGCGTCGCCTTGCCCGGCTCGCCAATGCGCCCTTCCTGAAGGTCGAAGCCACGAAATTCACGGAAGTCGGCTATGTCGGCCGCGACGTTGAGCAGATCATCCGGGATCTTGTTGAAGCGTCGATCTCCATGATCCGCGAACAGAAGCGTGAAGGTGTTGCAGCCCAGGCCAAGGACGCGGCAGAAGAACGCTTGCTGGATGCCCTGGTCGGTGAAGAGGCTCAATCCTCCACGCGGGAAGTCTTCCGCGGCAAGCTCCGCGCCGGTGAGCTGGATGACAAACCAGTCGATCTCGACATCGCCGAAACCAGCAGCCCGATGCAGATGATGGACATCCCCGGTCAGGGCGGTTCCATGGGCATGATCAATCTCTCCGACATGCTCGGCAAGGCGATGGGCGGACGCACCAAGCGCGTGCGCACCACAGTCAAGGAAGCCTACCAGCCGCTGATTGAGGAAGAAGCAGATCGCTTGCTGGATGAAGATGCAATTGTCCGCGAAGCGGTTCACGCCGTGGAAGAGGATGGCATCGTTTTTCTGGATGAAATCGACAAGGTCGCCGCAAAGCAAGGTCGAGGCGGCGCCGATGTCAGCCGCGAAGGTGTCCAGCGCGACCTGCTCCCCCTGATCGAGGGAACCACGGTCAGCACCAAGCGCGGCTCAGTGAAGACCGACCATATCCTGTTCATCGCTTCAGGCGCATTCCATGTCTCCAAGCCGTCGGACTTGCTCCCGGAACTGCAAGGCCGCCTGCCTATCCGCGTCGAACTTGACGCGCTGACACGCGACGACCTTCGCCGGATCCTCGTCGAACCGGAGGCGAGCCTCATCCGCCAATACCAGGCGCTGATGCAGGCCGAAGGCGTCACGCTGGAATTCGAAGACGCCGCCATCGACCGCCTCGCCGACTTGGCAGAGGCCGTAAACAGCAGCGTCGAAAATATTGGCGCGCGCCGGTTGCAGACCGTGCTGGAGCGCCTTCTGGACGAGATCAGCTTCGAGGCCCCCGACAAGACAGGCGAGACCATCACGATCACGCCGGACTATGTTAATGAGCGTGTCGCGAGCCTGGCCGGCGATGCGGACCTGTCGAAATTCATTCTCTAGCGTAAGCTAGACGTTCACCCGCGACAGCAATTCCACGGTCTGCCCATACCCCTCGACTTCGGGAATGATCAGGCACGGCTCGCCTTCCGGCGTCTCCGATTGCTGGGGCTTCACCGTCACGACGGTCTCGCGACCGAACCGGTCCACAGCATCGGCCACAGAACTCGCCGTTGCAAACTTCTTCAAATTCATCCGGGTCGGGAAGATGATGACCGCCTCTCCCGCCTCCTCTGCCTCCAGGGCGGCCTGCGCGCCGATCCAGACAGAATCAGTCGTCTCCCGGCCATCATGCGCGGCAATCTGGTCTGGTGGGGCGGGCGCGACATAGAAATGCGTGTCGAACCGCTTGGGCATCATGTCCGGAGTGATCCAGTGGCCGAAATGCACGAGGCTATCCAGCGCAAGGACAAGCTCATTGTCCCGGATCAGTTCAAGGAAACTTTGCTCACCGCGATCCACGGCTGAACGGAACGGGTCCAGCTTCTCCGCCATGTCCGGGCCAACCAAGGGCTGGTTGGTCCCGCGCTGGGACCGGGGGCGCGCCAGCAGGAGGCCCGACTCCTCGAAGGCCTCGCGCACAGCGGCGATCCGCGCATCCTGCTGGACCGGCCCGAAATCGCCGTCGGTATAAGGGTCCCAGTCTGCGCTCGAATCCTCCGGGGTCGCCTTCCCACCCGGGAAAACGAGTGCCCCGGCCGCGAAATCGATTTGGTAATGGCGTTTCACCATCAGCACTTCAGGAACGGACGAACCATCCCGAACAATAAGGACTGTGGCGGAGAGTCGTGGCGCATCGGGCGTGATTGTCATTCTTATGGTCCCGTTTTTCTGTCAAATTTCCTCAAAATCCGCACGGATTTCTGCGCGTGATCTTCAATCCTCTCCCCTAGGGAAGGCAATAGGCACGGTCAGAAAGACGGGAAGAGTGATGCGGGAATTGCTTCAAACGAAAGTTGTCGCCCACAGTGGACAGAAGGTCCATCTCCGCTTCCAGCCGGTAATGCACGTGCTCGACGGCACCTCTTTTGGCGCCGTTTGCGAACTGTCCCAGCAGTATGAGGAAAAGGCGGCGTTCGGCCCCCGGGCGGACGCCCGTGCGGTTTCCGGACCGGGAAAATGGCTCGCGGATCGTCTGCTGGAAATCGCCAGCGCGGCCCACATTTCTGACAATCGTCTCCGCCCTATTCTCGTTCCCGCCCCGGCTGCCGCTCTGATAGACGACAATACCGCGGTGGGCTGTGACGCAGCCATTCGGCGCACGACGCTGTGCCAGCAGGAAATCAGCCTCGAATTCCAGGATTCGGCCTTTGCCGATGGTCGTTCTGATGCTGTTCACCGCGTTGCGAGTCTTCGCAAGCGCGGCTTCCGCGTTGCCATCGACATGCGCAAATCCTGGCAGACCCAATTACGCGACGGCCTTGGCCTGATGATCGACAGCATTCGCGTCGATGCCCGCGAACTGGAAGTCAATGAAGAGCTGATGGATATCTGCGAGTCTGCGAGCGCCGCTGGCATTCTCGTCATTGCCGATAAAGCCAATTGGCGCGATGGCACCTTCCTGGACAGCCTCGGCATCAAGGCCGGCGTTCGGATGCGGACCGACTGCTAGGCGGCACCAACCGAGTCGCCGGTTTCTTCCATGGCGGCCATTTCCGAATAATAATCCAGCTTTTCAAGCAGGTAATCGAGGTCTCCCTTCGGGATCGCCTGGAACTGCGTCAGCACGCGTTCAATCATGCGCGCCCGGAAACGGGCCCGGTCATTGGGGCCGCCATCATGGGTGGTCTCATGGAACACGTTCACAGCGGCGCGGAAGGCCGGCAGCATCTTGCGGGGCATGCCCGCACGATCAAATACGGCCTGCAAGCCGAGCGGGCCCGCATCATGAATCATCAGCCACACGCGCTGGTGCCCCACACCGGAGAGTTCCGCCAGGGCGTGTTCGACGAAAGGCATCTGACCGCAGCAGAGCGCGCGCATGATGAGCGAGTGCGTCAGACGGCCGTTAAGGTGCAATTGCGATACGAAGCGCGGCAAATCATAGGTTCGCCCCGCCTGCTCCACCAGATCGATCGTGGCTCGCTCGCGGGAAGCCGAGGCCAGGTCAATGGCCATCTGGGCCGGTAATTCATGGCGATTGACCAGCAGGTCAAACAACTGGCCAGACACCAATGAAACCATCTTCTCGGCGATATGGGTCGGGATGTATTCCCGGCTGATGAGGCCTTTCTGAACGCCCTCATCTGATCCGAACCGGCGTATCGAATTGTCATAGGCCGAATCGGTAAACTCGGCGCCCTCATTGGCCGACAGCATCCGGACCGCTTCGACGGTCCCGTGTTCGGAAATCACTTCGGTCAGCGTTGTCGAGAGGTGTTCCCGATTTGCGATAGCCGCCTGCTTCGCCGCCGTGACAGACAGGACCAGTTCGATCAGATCCTCTTCGGAGAAGACAGGCGAATCCTGAAGCACCGGAATGGCGACCGCCTCAATGTCCTGCGCCAGTTTCAAGGCGATTTCGCGCGGCAGGATCGGGGAGTTGCGCAGGGTGACAGACAGGGTGCGGCGCACCAGGTCGGCGGCGTCATCCGCCAGAATGCCCATGATTTCCTGCGCATATTCGCGCTCGGCATCGCTCAACACATCCAGCGCGATGCGGCGGCACAGACGATGGGCCACTGACGCGCGGTCTTCAGGTGTCTCGCCCTTGATCAGGCGATGGATATCCTGCTCGCTCAGCTGCGGGCGAATGCTCTGGACGCTCATCTTCTGATGCCTCTTCCTTACGATTCGACACAAATTCGCGGTATGCGGTTAACATCCAGTTTACCTATTGAGGTTTGGCCCATGAAAAAAGCCGGTCACTGCGGACCGGCTTTCCTCAAAACTTCGTCTTCTGTGAAGACTATTCGTCTTCTTCCTTGAAGAGCTCCTCACGGGAAACTGTTTCCTCGGTGATTTCAGCAACTTCCAGGATATGGTCGACGACCTTGTCTTCATAGATCGGTGCGCGCAGCTGGGCCATTGCGCCCGGATTGTTGCGGAAGAATTCCACGACCTGGGTTTCCTGGCCCGGATACTGGCGCGCTTCACGGATCAGGGCCTGATTCACTTCCTGCTCGGAAATGCGAACATCCGCCACACGGCCGATCTCTGCGAGCACGAGGCCAAGGCGGACACGGCGCTCGGCGATCTTGCGATACTCTTCCTTGAGCTCGTCCTCGGACTTGTCCTTGTCTTCGTCAGCGGTGCGCCCAGCATCCATTTCTGCCTGCAGCTGCTGCCAGATCTGGTTGAACTCCTGCTCCACCATGTTCGGCGGCAGATCGAAGCTGTGCGCTTCGTCCAGCTGGTCCAGAAGATTGCGCTTCGCCTTGGCGCGGGAGGCACCATCATGCTCGGCTTTCAGCTGGTCCTTCACGAGGCCGGTCAGCTGCTCAAGGCTTTCCAAGCCGAGGCCCTTGGCGAACTCGTCGTCAAGTTCAGCGGTCTTCGGCGCGCGCACTTCGTGCACTTTCACTTCGAAGACGGCTTCCTTGCCAGCGAGATCGGCAGCGCCATACTCTTCCGGGAAGCTGACGGTCACGTCTTTTTCGTCGCCGGCTTTCACGCCGACAAGTTGATCTTCAAAGCCAGGGATGAACTGGCCGGAACCGATGACGAGGGTCTGTTGTTCGGCGCTACCGCCTTCAAAGGCTTCGCCGTCGATCTTGCCGACGAAATCCATGACCACCGCGTCGCCATCCTTGGCTTTCGCCGTTTTCGCGCGCGCTTCGTACTGGGTGTTCTGTTCCGCGATGCGGCCGAGAGCCTCGTCAATCTGCTCCTGGGAGACTTCTGCGACGGGGCGCGTGATGGCCAGCTTGCTGACATCGGCCGGCTCGAATTCCGGCATCACGTCGACATTCATGTTGTAGGACAGGTCGGCCTGGCCTTTGACCACGGCTTCCATGTCACCGTCGAGCTGGACGTCTGGCTGGCCAGCCGGGCGCAGCTCATTGTCTTCCAGCGCTTTCTGGTTGGTTTCGGTGACCAGCTTGTTGATCAGCTCGCCCATCAGGTCCTGGCCATACAGCTTGCGGACGTGGGATGCGGGCACCTTGCCCGGACGGAAGCCCTTGAGCTTCATTTGCGGCCGGATTTCTTCAATCCGCTCGTCGAGTTTCGCCTGCAGTTCCGAGGCCGGCACTTTAACGGCGAACGTGCGGCTAAGACCTTCTGCCTTGGTCTGGGTAACTTCCATCGGTTCAATCATCCGTATCTTGGGTCACGGGCGCAAGAAATGCGCGCGGGCGCCCTGTGAATCCTGTCTGAAGGGGCGGCTTATGTCATAGCCGAAAGCCCCTGTCCACGCTGGACTATGCGCGTATTGCAGCACTTTCATCGACCCCTAAGCCAGCAGACAGTTTCGTGGACGTGGGAAGATAGCCACAGGCTCCCGTTTGGGCAGCCAGAAAGGGCTTGCGACTCAAAAACTCCGCCGCCCTTTTGAAGCGGCAGGCAAACGCAGGGGCGACTAGCTGCTGGCAAAGCACCCCACCCAATTCGACAGCCCAGCGCCCAGTCGGGCACCAATTAGCACTGTTGAAGGAATGGCATGACGCTAGGTATCCACGTGCAGCGCGAATTGACCAACGTCAAAACTTCCCGGTGAAATGACCCTCAAATATCCTCCCGAAATGAGTATGGGACAGGAGTGTGATTGCCATGCCGGATGGCCAAGCCCCCTCAAGCGATCCAGACACGACGCAGCCGCTGTCATGGGCCCTGCCCTGGCTCGCAAAGGCGGGTAAACCCTGGCGACCGCCTTCCTTGGCGCCGTGGTTTGAATCCAGTCGCGACAGCTATGCCGCCACAGCCTATGGCGACGTTCTGGACCGCTCCGTTCATGCCTATGCCGCTCACTATACAGGCGGGTTATCCCCGCTCGGCCTCTGGTTGGCCTTCGCGGACTGGGCTTCCCATCTGGCCGTCTCGCCCGGCAAGCAAATGCAATTGCGCGTCAAAGGCGTGCGCAAGGCACTGCGTTATATCGCGTGGCTTGAATCTGTAACGCAGGACCCGGAAAACTGCGAGCGCTGCATTGAACCCTTGCCGCAGGACAAACGCTTCAGTTCACCAGCATGGCAGACTTGGCCCTTCAACGCGATCAGCCAGTCCTTCCTGTTGACCCAGCAATGGTGGCACAATGCAACGCGCGGCGTGCGAGGCGTAGACGCCCAGAACGAAGCCATCACGACGTTCACCACCCGCCAGATCCTCGACATGCTCTCGCCCTCCAATATTCCCTGGCTGAACCCCGACGTGATGCAGGCCACCCTGTCCAGTGGTGGCGGCAATCTGGCGAAGGGCTTCCAGAATTTCGTGGAAGACTGGGAACGCCAGGCAGGAGGACATCCTCCGATTGGCGCAGAAACGTTTCCCGTCGGCGAGCGCGTTGCCGTGACGCCCGGTCAGGTGGTGTTTCGCAACCGGCTAATCGAACTCATCCAGTATGCGCCCACGACCAAGAAGGTTCGTCCGGAACCGGTCTTCATCACGCCCGCCTGGATCATGAAATACTATATTCTTGATCTCAGCCCCGAGAACTCTCTGGTGAAGTACCTGACCGATCAAGGGTTCACGGTCTTCATGATCTCCTGGAAAAATCCGGACCCCGAAGATCGCGACCTTGGACTCGACAATTATCTGGATCTTGGCTGCCGGGCCGGGCTGGAGGCCGTTCGCAAGATATGCGACGGACAGAAAGTTCACGCGGTCGGATACTGCCTTGGTGGCACCCTGCTTTCGATCGCAGCCGCCGCGATGCGCCGCGAAGCAGGCGACCAACTGGCCAGCCTGTCCTTCTTCGCTGCGCAATCGGACTTCAAGGAAGCCGGCGAACTCACACTCTTCGTGAATGAGAGCCAGCTCGCGCTTCTGGAAGACGTGATGTGGGAACAGGGCTTCCTGGACACGGGCCAGATGGCTGGGGCCTTTCAGATCCTGCGCTCGAACGATCTCGTCTTCTCCCGCAACATGCGCACCTATCTCATGGGCGAGCGTGACCCGATGACTGACATGATGGCCTGGAATGCTGACGGCACGCGCATGCCCTACCGGATGCATCTGGAATATTTGCGACACTTGTTTCTCAACAACGACCTCGCCGAAGGGCGTTTGAAGGTCGATGGCAAAGCCGTCTTCCTCAGTGACATCCGTACACCGATATTTGCGGTGGGGACAGAACATGACCATATCGCGCCCTGGCCCTCGGCGTTCAAAATGCACCGGCTCACTGATGCAGAAGTCACCTTCGTCCTGGCCAGCGGCGGCCACAATGGCGGCATCGTGTCAGAACCCGGCCGGGAAGGCCGCCACTACCGTCTTCTCACGAAGCCCCATGACGCCCCTCATCTCGACCCGGCGACCTGGTACAATACGGCCGCCTTTGAAGAGGGCTCCTGGTGGTCGGCCTGGGTAGATTGGCTGTCAGCCCATTCGGACGCCCCTGTCGATCCACCCCAACCCGGCGGCGGGATCGAAGATTACAAACCCGTCATGGCAGCGCCTGGCCAATATGTGCTCAAGCGCTGAATCCACCGCGGCAGCAACCCCCTGACGGGAATCTCGCCCCGTAATTTCCCGTATGCGTATTCTCCCGTAGTGTCAGACCCCAGTTCCTTGCGTCATGCTCTCCTCATCGGTTCAACCCAAGCAACGCTAGGAGAATGGCATGGCCCGGATCGCGGCAGTCTTTGAAATGCAGGCGAACTCAGCGAGCGTCAGGCAAGTTTACGCTGCGGGGGATCATCTTTTTCATCAGGGCGACACCGAGCGGGGCATCCACAAGATCGTTTCAGGCACGGTTACAGTCTATCGTGTCACCGCAGATGGGCATCGCCAGATTGAAGCATTTGCCGGGCCCGGCGACTATGTCTCCCTTTGCCTGTGCGCGACCAGTCCGACAAGCGCCGAGGCCTTGAGCCGCGTTGAAACCGAATATGTCACCCGCGCGGCCTTTGAGCGCCGCCTTCTGGAAGACGCGCAGTTCCGCCAGGAGGTTTTCCTCGACATTGACAAATCCGCCGCCGATGCGCGTCGGCAGGCGACCCTGCTGGCCTGTCGGTGTGCAAAGGAACGTGTCGCGGAATTCGTGCTGTTCCTGGATTCCCATTTCGCCCCGCGCGCGGATGGTTACACCCCAATCTGCATGAGCCGTTGCGATATGGCAGACCATCTCGGCCTGACGCTCGAAACCGTTAGCCGGATGCTGAACCGGTTCAAGCAGACAAATGTGATCGACCTGCCCCGACCGGACCGGTTTCGTATCCTGAATTACAATTGCCTCTCGCGCCTGGCCGGTCGGTCGGATCAGGGCAGCTTTGACAGGAGCGGCATCGCCGTCTGATTGCGGTCAGAGGTTTGCGCCGCGCGCCATGAAGGCCAGCCGCACCAGTTCCGCGACGCTGGCGACTCCCGCTTTTTCAAGCACATTGGCCCGGTAGAACTCCACCGTACGCGGACTGAGATCGAGCGTCCGCGCGACAAGCTTGTTTGAAGCCCCTGTAATCAGCTGGTCGAAGACATCCCGCTCGCGTGGCGTGAGGCTTTCCAGTGCTTCCAGCGCGCGTCGGCGTCCATTGGCGCAGTCAGCCGCTGTCTGGGCCTGCTTCGTTCCACGGTCGATTGCCTCGAACAAGGCATTTTTGTCCCAAGGCTTCTCGATGAAATCCGTGGCCCCCGCTTTCATGGCATCGACCGCGAGTTCGATGTCACCATGCGCGGTAATCATGATGATTGGGCGAACATCGCCCTGCGCCCGGACGGATTTGATTGCGTCCAGTCCGGACTCCGTTCCGAGCGAATAGTCCATCAGGATGATTGCTGGATCTTCCGGGTTATTCACCTTCAGGAAGCCTTCCGCATTCGAGTACAACACGCAGGCATAACCCTTGGCGCTCAGAAGTGCGTCTAGAGAATCCCGGACACCTGCATCATCATCAACCACGATAACCTTGCAGGTGTTGGCCTCTGTCACGCACTGCTCCTCTTGGTCCGCGACAGACTATACTATTCGTCGGGGAAGGGTAAGGATGAATTCGGCACCACTTCCGATTGAATCGGTAAGGCGAATATCTCCCCCGTGGGCATTGGCTATCCGGCGCACGATGGAGAGGCCAAGCCCCATCCCCGATTTGCTTCGTCGGAAGAACCGCTCGAAAATCTTCGGCCTGTCAGCCTCTGCAATGCCCGGCCCTGTATCGCGAACGACGAGCTCAAGTGTCTCTTCGCTCTGACGGGAGGTTACGGTAAGTTCAGCCCTGTCCATGCCCGCCATCGCGCGCAGGGCGTTACTCGACAGGTTCATGACAACCTGTTGAATCTGGACGCGGTCGAACAAGGAAGGGCTGTCCGGCCCTTCCTGCCGGGACCGGATCGTCACCCCTTTGGCAGCCGGGGTATGCGCCATCATCGACATGGTTTCCGCCACTGCATCGTGGAAGCTATCCAGACGCGGTTCGGTTTCGCCTCTCAGGGCCATGCGGCGTGTTCTGGCAATCACCTTCCCGCCAAGCCGCGCCTGCGCGGCGGACCGTTTGGTCAGGTCGAGGGCAATATCGAGATTTTCCGGGCTGGGCGATGCAAGCCGCAGCTCCAGCGCATCCATGTAATTCGCGATTGCGGTCAGTGGCTGGTTCAGTTCATGCGCAATGATCGACGCAAACTCTCCGAGCGCGCTCTGCAGGGCGGCCGCATCGAGAGCTTCGCGCAATGCGTCAATTTCGGTCTCCCTGGCCACGCGGTGCGAAATGTCCCGCACGATGCCGATGAATTCCACATCCTCACGCCCTGGCAGCTGGCTGAGCGCAATTTCGATGGGGAAAGTCTTTCCTGTCTTGTGACACGCCTGGAGCCGGCGTCCAAAATCGGGAAGCTTCCGTTCCCCTGTTTGCAGGAAAGCATCAATATAATTGCCATGCCGCGCCGAATGGGGGTCGGGCATCAGTATCGTCAGCGACTTGCCGACAATCTCTTCGGCCCGCCATCCGAACAACCGCGACGCACTCCCCAGAAAATCCAGAATGGTGCCTGAGCGGTCGATCCGGATGATTGCGTCCGGGGCTGCGCCCAGCAACGCTTCCAGCACAGATTGCTGGTCCGTCATTTTTGACCTCAACCGGCGGTCTTCCACAATGATCCCGGCGATCTGAGCGATCTGGTCCATGAAGGCATCAAATACGGAATGGTCTTCATGTCCGGCCAGGTCACGCACGGTGACAAGCAGGGCGTAGGGCTGTTCGCCAGCGACCCTTAAAGGGAAAAGCCGCACACGGTGTAGTTCAGACTCGTCGGACAAGGCCCGTGTCTCAACAGTGCGCATGGGCGTCGCAGGGCGAATATCTGCGATGAGAGCCGACAGCGCCTCGATTTCATTTGTCTCAAATGAAGGACCGGACACAAAGAGAGGCCCAACAACACCCCCGCTCAGAAACACAGCCACACGCCCGGCTCCAGGCACGGCTTCGATGGCCTGAATCAGCGGCTGGGCCGTTTCCGAGAGAACACGGCTGGCATCCACTCGCCCCAGGGCTTCGTCCAGAAAAGTCGTGACTGGCCTCAGGACCGCGTCCAGATTCTGTGTATTATTCAAAGGATACGATCCGACTTCGACGTACCGAACGCCCGGCAAAGGCAAAAGCATTTGCCTGATAAGGCGCCTGACCAGGCCTGTTCAGGTCTGGCTCTACTCGGACGCCGCTCCGTTCAGTGTGATCGCCATGACGCGGTCGAACTGGTCCGCATAATCATGCGCGGCTTCGCTGGCCGCACGAAACCACACCGTAGCGCCTTGCACTGGAGATTTGCAGCTGCCGAGTTCACTCATGAAGGAAATATCCTTCCGAAGGCGATTATTGTAGAATCGCGCCATGTCCTGACTGCTCTCCATCAAATGCTTCATCGTATCGGCGCTGAACTGCATCGTATCCGCAACCGGGATCGGAATTGCACTATTGGGGATGAAGCCCGTCGCGCCCTTTGAAGAACTCTGACTCGCCTTCGGGCTCGAAGCGGCTTTCTCTGTCTGGGATTTCGTCTGGGCCATGGTGCATCCTCCTGTTGCGGGTGTGTCGGAATACTTGTTGGACTGCCTCTATAAAACGTCACTCAACTCCAGACTCAATTGCGGGGAAATACGGGATAACCCGGAGTACACGTACTTATCCGGACTTGCAGGACGAGGCGGCTGGCGGTTGAGTGGATGAAGAGAATATTCAGAGGGAGCGAACGCGTGAACAGCAGCAAACCACATATGGCCTGGACCTGTCAGCTATCATGACAAGTGACATGGAAGGCCAGTTCGACTGGCTCATCTCGAAGGCGGCCTCCCTGCCCGGCACGGCCCTGCGCGTTGCGGTCATTCATCCCGTTGATGCCTCCAGCCTCAAGGGCGCGCTCGATGCTGCCGCAGCAGGCATCATGAGACCTATCCTCGTGGGACCTGCCGCGAAGATTGCTGGGGCTGCAGAGCTTGCGGGACTGGACCTGTCCGGCATCGAACAGGTGGACGTTCCGCACAGTCATGGCGCCGCCGCACGCAGTGTGGAACTCATTCATGAAGGCAAGGCAGACGCCTTGATGAAGGGGGCGCTTCACACCAATGAAATGATGGCGGAAGTGGTCAAGCGTGAAGGCGGCCTGCGCACCGAACGGCGCATGAGCCATGTATTTCTGCTCTCGACCGCAGGGTATCGGAAGCCTTTGCTCATCAGCGATGGCGCCCTGAACATCGCGCCTGACCTCATGGCCAAGCGCTGGATTACCCAGAACGCCATTGATGCCGCGCGTGCCATCGACATTGACCCGCCCAAGGTGGCCATTCTTTCTGCGACCGAGGAAGTCGATCCGACCATTCCTTCGACTATTGATGCGGCTGCTTTGTGCAAGATGGCCGATCGTGGCCAGATCAAGGGGGGCATCCTCGACGGCCCGCTCGCGTTTGACCTCGCAGTCTCCCATGAATCCGTTGCAACGAAAGGGCTCCACTCTCCTGTCGGCGGAGATGCAGACATCCTGATCGTGCCAACGATCGAAGCCGGCAACATGCTGGCCAAACAGTTGGACTATCTGGCGGGGGCATCGGCTGCCGGCATCGTCCTCGGCGCAGCAGCGCCAATTATCCTGACAAGCCGTGCCGACAGCGCAGAGGAGCGCATGGCGTCCTGCGCCTTTGCTGCTGCGGTCGCCCATTGGCAACGGAGCGCTCAATGAGCCGCCGCGCAGTCGCAACGTTCAATGTCGGCTCCTCCAGCCTGAAATTCTCGATGTTCGAAATCCATGCGAGCGGCGAATTAGGGGGCTGCCTGCTACGCGGTGCCGTGCGTGACCTCGCAGGCGCGCGACGCGTGGACATTTCCGATCCCTCCAAGCTCAAGCCGCTCCAAAACGTTGTGAACAGTGTCACCGAGCCTCGCGAATTGATCTCGACATTGGCGAAATGGCTCGCCCGGCAGGATGAGGATGTCCAACTCTCCGGGATTGGGCACCGCATCGTACATGGCGGCACCGAGTTTGAAGGCCCTGTCCCGGTCAGCGACGCCGCGCTTGACCGCCTCCTGACTCTCGCGATCTTTGCACCTGCCCACCAGCCGCACAATCTCGCAGGCGTCCAGGCCGTTGAAGATGCCCTCCCCGATGTGCGCCAGACCCTCTCCTTCGACACAGCCTTCCACCGGACCATGCCGCACATTGCGGAGCTCTACGCGCTACCGCGCGACTTCAGCGCCGAAGGCATCCTGCGGTTCGGTTTTCATGGGCTGTCCTATGCGCACATTGCGGAGACTATCAGCTCGGTTCTGGGGACTCGGCCCAAGCGCCTTCTCGCCCTCCATCTCGGCAGTGGCGCCAGCGCCTGCGCCATGATCGACGGCCGCAGTATTGCCTCCTCAATGGGGCTGACCGCACTCGATGGACTGCCCATGGCAACCCGGTGCGGCGACCTCGATCCAGGCGTGGTGCTGCACCTGATCAAGGATCGGGGCATGCCTGTGGATGAGGTGTCGGACCTCCTCTACACGAAATCCGGCCTGCTGGGGGTCTCCGGCATTTCCGGTGACACGAAGACGCTGCTCGAGAGCGCCGCGCCGGAGGCGGAGGAAGCGATTGATCTCTATTGCTACCGGATCGCCAGCCAGTCAGGCGCTTTGGCTGTAGCGATGGGCGGGTTCGACGCCATTGCGTTCTCTGGAGGCGTCGGCGAGAACGCGCCGGAAATCCGTTCCCGGATCATAAACCATCTGAGCTGGATGGGCCCTGTGCTGGATACGTATTCGAACGCCACAAATGCGGCCATCCTCTCACCCAAGAATGCCCCCGTGCCGGTTGTCCGTATCGTGGCTGATGAAGAACGCATCATCGCGCGCGAATGCGCCTCCCTGCTCTAGCGGATCAGGAAGTCGCACCCGCTGACAGCCGTATCCCATGAAGCCGATAATTGAACTGCTTCAGACTCCGTCTCTCCTGAACCATTGGAGATGGGCCGCAATTCTTCACGGGCCCGCACGAGCACGCCATCCTCAATACGGTTTGACGGATGTTCCACCAGAATGTCGCCCTCTTCCAGACCGGCCAGGATTTGCGCCTCCTGCCCGTTCAGGTGGCCGACCTCGACCTGACGCAGCCGGGCGTGACCCTTCTCGATACGGTAGACGGACCAGGCCCGGTCCTGCTTGAAGAGCGCGGTCATGGGCGCAGTAAGCACATCCTCCTGCGACCAGATCTCCACGGCCACATCCACACGATAGCCATGCCCCATCCGGTCTGCCGGCTGACCGGGCACCAGATCGATCACGACATTCACGCGCTGCTCCTCGATGCCGAGGGCAGAAACCTTCGTGAACGCAAAGGGCTCTATGCGTCGAACCTTTCCATGCAGGACGGGTCCACCCCAGTCGGAGATCACAACAGGATCACCGGGCGAGATCCGGACGGCATCTTCTGACAACAGGTCTGCCACAATTTCGATCTCCTCTGGATCGCCGACCTCGACCAGCGTCGCGCCCTGGGCGACGGGCCCCTCACTCTGGCGCAGACGACGCAGCAGGACTCCATCGATCGGCGCGATGACATCAATCAGTTCGCCTTCCTCGCTGTCACTGCTGGGGCGCAGGGCAGCGCGGGCGGCGGCCAGTTCCTGACGTCGCATGGCCAGCGCCGCTTCTGCCGCGCGTGTCGCAGCCTGCAGGGTTCTTTCCTCGGCTTCAGACCGTTCCAATACTTGCCGGGAGATTGCCCCACCCGGCGCCAGAAGACGGTATCTGTTGGCATCAGTAGTGGCGCGGTCGAGTTCGGCCCGCACCCGGTCCAGTTCCGCCTTGGACGCTGTCACGGCCGCCGCCGCCGCCTCTGCGACGGCCGACAATTGCTTCTGGGACCGGCTGTCGAGCACGGGCGCCGCCACCGGACGGATGACCGCGACGACTGTTTCCCCCTGATACACACAGTCGCCAGCGTCCAGATCGATGCGTTCAAGCCGTCCGGCCACCGGCGCGGAAATTTCAAACACATCATGGATACGTGTTTCGCCTTCCTCGCTGACGGACACGGTCATCGGTCCGAGACGGGCCGCGACGATATCCACGTCAACCGGCCTTGGCGAAAAGGCCCAGACCGCCAGGGCCAGGACAATGAGGGCAATAGCGGCCCAGAAAAGAAGACGATTGCGAAGGGCCATGAGGTCACTCCCGTGTTTTGAGAACGGCGATGAGGTCGAGGGTTTTAACACGCTGGCGAACAAACAGGGCCGCAGCAATAGACGAGACGACAACAATAGCGGCAGCCATCCCGTGCGTAGACGGATCTATGGTGACGGGAATCCGGAACAGTTCGGTCGCCATGGAGGAGGCCACGAGATAGGCGAGCCCCATGCCCAGTAGCCCGCCGAGGGGGAGCGCGAGGAAGACCAGCAAGCCCAACTCTCCGATCAGGATGTAAGACACCTCGCCCTCGGTGAAGCCGAGGACCCGCAAGCTGGCGAGTTCCCGCCCCCGTTCCGTCAGGCCGATCCTCGCAGCATTGTACACCACTGCCGCAGCTATCGCGCCGCCGATCAGTGCATAGATCGTCATCATGATGTTGATGTTTTCTTCCATGGATTCATTGAAGCTCTCGATCGAGGCGCGCTGAAGGGCTACGCTGGCTATGCCGGGCCGCGCGAGGACCGCTTCACTGAACTCGGCCTCCTTGTCCGGATCGATCATCGCATAGACCCCGCTGACCACATCGCTTTCACCCAGCAGGTCTCCAAGGGCGTCAACATCCATGAAGGCCGGCCAGCCCATGGCTTCGTTCACGATGGCTGTCACCGGCGCGTCGAGCACGGGCCGTTCCCCTTCCAGAACTTCCAGCGTAACCCGGTCCCCCACGCCCGCAACGACCATGCTCGCCAGTTGAGAGGACAAGGCGAGGCCATGTTCCGGCATGTCCATGAAACGCTGGTTGTCATCCAGAAGCCGGCGCTGTCGGCCCGTCGGGTCCACACCGACCAGCCATACGCGCTCATCCAGCTGGCCGTGGCGTATCCGAATGGAAACATCGCGGTTCGGCTGGACCGACAGCACGCCGGGCAATCGCTCGATTTCGCGCACGGCGCTGTAATTCATCGGCTCGACGAAATTGATCGCCGCATCATAGGCGTCGGTGCGGTCGAAATGCTGCTCCAGCATCTCGTCAATGGCATCAAAGGCAAACAACGTCCCGACCAGCAGGGCCTGAGCGGCCGCAACCCCGACCACCGTCACCGCTGCCCGGATAGGCCAGCGTGTGACGTGACGCAGGATCATTCGTGTCGGTTCGTCGAAATGGATCCGCGCAAAAGCGCGCTGGAGCGCTCCCTTGCTGTAGACCGTCGGCGGGGCGGGTGACATGGCTTCGGCAGGCGCAAGATTTGCCGCAGATCTTGCGGAGGCGATAGCCCCAATAATGGCCGCAATCGCCGCAGATCCGCCTCCGATCACAAACGCAGATGGATCGAGCCGGAAAATCATGTCCGGAAACCGGAAACTATTCGTATAAAGATTGGTCATCAGTCGCGCAAGTGCCGCGCCGAGGACGAACCCGACCAGAATTCCGCCAAGCACCATGCCGAGCGCCATTTTCACATAGTGCCAGGCAATCTCCCTCTGGTCGAACCCAAAGGCCTTCAATAATCCGATCTGCTGGCGTTCCGTCGCGATCAGGCGCGCGAGGATGGCATTGATCAGCAAGGCTGACACGACGAGAAAGATCGGGGGAATGATCGCGGCAATAGCCGCCAATTGCTGCATCTCGCTTTCAATGAAAGCATTGGACAACTGGTCTTCCGCGCCATAGGCGCCGCCCGTCCCGTAGGGCTCCAGCAACCCATCCAGCCCGTCAATCACACCCTGCGGGTTGGCGCCCGGACTGAGAGAAACACTCACATTGTTGAACGCCCCGTCGAGGTCAAAGGCAGCTTCCAGTGCCCGGCGGCTAAGCCAGAACACTGCAAAGCGCTTCTCGTCCGGCAACAGCCCGCTCGGTCCGAGCATGTAGACATGCTCAGGGGAATCCCCAATCCCGACGATCTCCAGGTCGCGCGCGCGCCCATTGATGATGGCACGGACATTACTTCCCAATGTGAAGCCATGCGCGTCCACGAAAGCTTTGGAAACAACCGCCTCGTCCGGCCGGCTGGGATCGGGAAAGCGTCCCGAATACAGCAGGACACCATTCAGTCTTGGCTCGCCATTTTCAGGCAGGGAGACAAGCTGCGCATTGGCCGGCTCGCGCATGCCTTCGATATCGAGCGTGACCATTCGGGAGATTCGCGTCTCCACGGTACGGACCCCTTCAATGTCCGCAATCTCGGTCGCGAGACGTTCGGGTGCGCGCTTCGCATTCGAGAACACGTCGGCGAAGCGATACCGGTCATAATACGTGTCCCGGCTCAGTTCGAGGGAGGAGATGGCCCCCAGCGCCATCACCATGATCGCGACGCCGCAGGCTACGATGGCCCCCACCGCCAGGCCCTGCCCCCGCATATGGAACAGATCCCGCAGGAGCTTTCGGTCCAGCGCGGAAATCCAGCTCACCATGACAGCTCCGAGGGCTTCTTCGCTCGCCCCACCTCGTCGATATCCACGATCAGTCCATCGGACAGTCGGATTATACGGTCCGACATTTCCGCGATCCCGACATTATGAGTGATGACGACCGTTGTGGCGCCCAGTTCGCGGTTCACATGGTCGAGGGCTTCCAGCACCTGGATGCCGGTCTTGCTGTCCAGCGCACCTGTTGGCTCGTCGCAAAAGAGGAGCGCCGGCCGCTTGGCAATTGCGCGCGCCACGGCGACGCGCTGCTGCTCGCCCCCGGATAATTCTGCCGGAAAATGATCGAGCCGCGCAGCCAGACCCACCATGTCCAGGGCTTCTTCGGGCGGGATGGGGTCGCGCGCGATCTCGGTGACCAGAGCCACATTTTCGCGCGCCGTCAGGCTTGGCACGAGATTATAGAACTGGAAGATGAAACCGACATGGTTGCGCCGATACCGGGTGAGGCCGGCATCAGACCGCCGGGTCAGCGACTTGCCTTCAAACTGCACATCGCCTTCGGTGGGGCGGTCAAGGCCGCCAAGAATGTTCAGCAGGGTCGACTTCCCGCTACCCGACGCCCCCAGCATGACCAGGAGTTCGCCGCGGTGCACATCAAGGTCGACGCCACGAAGCGCCTGAACTTTCACCTCGC
Organism: uncultured Hyphomonadaceae bacterium; assembly: GCA_913057945.1. Taxonomy (GTDB): domain Bacteria; phylum Pseudomonadota; class Alphaproteobacteria; order Caulobacterales; family Hyphomonadaceae; genus Hyphomonas. Next base: position 74,948 of record CAJXOF010000009.1, read on the forward strand.
CTGTGTCGTAGACTTTTGTCAGGCCCCGAGCCGAGAGCAGCACGCCGGTGTCGGTATCTGGAGCCGGCGCCTGTGAGCGTGCCAATACATTCATTTCCCCGTCCCTAATGAACCATCAGGAGCGGTCGATCCGCATGCCGGATCATGTGCAGGGTCACGCCGCCCATGATGGTCTCGCGCAGGCGGGAATGCGAATAGCCGCCCATCAGGACCAGATCGCTATTAGTCGCGTCGCACTGGTTGAGGATGCGCTCCGCAATCGGCCGGTCCGGCCATTCCACGGACCGGGTTTTCACACGAACGCCCGCGCGTTCGAGCCATAGCTTGGCCGCTTCGAGACTGGGTGTCCCCACATCTGTTTCACCAATGGTGAGGAGCGTTGTCTCCTCACTCTCCTGCAGCATGGGCAATGCGCACCGCACGACCCGGGAGGCTTGCAGGCTGCCATCCCAGGCGACCAGCGGCCGACGCGGCATGGCAGCAAGGCCCGAGCGCGGGGTCAGGAAGACGGGCGCGGACGACTGCATGAGCAGCGATTCAAACAGTTCCCGTTCCGGGTAGACTTCTTTTGCTGACGGAATGGCCATCACGACGAGATCTGCCACGCGCGCCGCCAGGCTGTAGTTCAATGGCAGCTGGCCAATCTCCTCGGTCCAGGATGCAGTAATCCCATTCTGTTTCAGCGCCTCCGACACCGGCACGATATGAATGTCACCCGCATCGCATCGCTCTTCAAACTGCGCACGCATGGTCCGGGCAAAGACGGTTGTGGCTTCATCATGTCCTTCCATCGCCAGGACTGTTGCGGCCCCGGACGTCGGATAAAACTCCATGGGGGGGTACTCGGTGAAACGCTGGCGCACATGATGTGCCATCACATGCCCCTTGAATGTTCCTGCCAGCGACAGCGCGGTGTCCGTCACCAGATTTGCGGTTTCCTCAAAGGCCAAAGGGGCGAAAATGGTCTTGAATATCATGGGGGCCCGCTCTCTTTGTGATCCGTAAGGCGCAGTATTCAACGCCCGCTCCTTACCGCATTGATCCGTATCAAATTCTGTCGCCATCCGTACTTCTACGGAGACGCGTGGCGGGCCCGCCCATGTAATTATTCCATATACAGTTTCAGGATCGCCGGATGACGTCCATGCTTGATCGGCCCAATCCCAGCCTCCTAGTGCCCCCGCCTCACGCCGAGCCGCTCGACGTCGCGCTTGATCGGCTATCGACATCCCGCAAGGGATTGGGCCAGGCTGAGGCCGACGCCCGGCTGGAGGAATATGGCCCCAACCGCACACCTCGTGGGCGCCGCACCCCCGCCCTGCTGCGGTTTCTCCGTCACTTCCACAATGCGCTGATTTACGTGCTGATCGGAGCTGCCGCCGTCACATGGTGGCTTGGTCATCCCATCGACACGGCTGTCATCCTGTTCGTGGTGCTCGCCAATGCCGTGATCGGCTTCATACAGGAGGGCCGCGCCGAAGCGGCAATGGAAGCCATCGAGTCGCTGCTCTCGCCTCATGCCGCTGTTTACCGGGATGGAAGGCGCGTGACAGTGGATGCCGAAACCGTGGTTCCGGGCGATGTCGTGTGCGTCGAGGCGGGGGACCGTATTCCCGCTGATCTCAGATTGATCAAGTCGAGCAGTCTGCGGATACAGGAAGCTATCCTGACGGGGGAATCCATTGCCGTCGAAAAGTCTGTGGGCATATCGCAAGCAGATGCCCAGCTAGGGGATCGAACAGGCTGCGCCTTCAGCGGCACCATTGTCACGGCCGGACAGGCCGAGGGACTGGTCGTGGCGACCGGCGTAAACACCGAAATCGGTCGCATCAGTGGCATGCTCTCCTCTGTGGACCGGCTCCAGACCCCCCTGCTGCGTCAGATGAATGCCTTTGCGAAATGGCTGACCATTCTGATCCTGTTGATTGGCGCGGCCCTGCTTTCCTTCGGTGTGTTCATTCGAAATGCGGACTTCTCGGAGACTTTCATGTCGGTGGTGGGCCTGTCAGTCGCTGCCATCCCCGAAGGCTTGCCGGCTGTCCTGACCATCACCATGGCAATCGGTGTCAGGGCCATGGCCGGCAAGAATGCCATCGTGCGTCGCCTGCCCGCTATCGAGACCCTGGGTGCAGTCTCTGTCATCTGCACAGACAAGACCGGCACACTGACCCACAATGAAATGATGGCCACGTCGGTCATTGCGGCAGGGCAGGCCTTCAATGTCACAGGAGACGGCTACGCGCCAAGCGGCGACATATCGCCAACACCCTCAGAGCCGGTCCAAACCGTCCTGGAGCAGCTCGCGATCACGGCCACGGTCTGTAATGAATCGCGACTTGTGCAAGATGACCAAACCTGGAGCGTCAGCGGCGATCCGATGGAGGGCGCGCTTCTGGCCCTTGCGGGAAAAATTCTGGGCTCCCTGGACGATGTACGACACGATCATCCTCGCAACGCCGTCCTGCCCTTCGACGCCCGACACCGGTTCATGGCCACGCTCACCACTAACGGGACCGGCCAGCATATTCGCGCCAAGGGCGCGCCCGAAGTGATCTCCGCGCTCTGCACAAGGATGATGGGACCGGACGGCACCTCTGTCCCGATTGACCATGAATTCATCCAGCTCAGGACATCTGCCCTGGCGTCGCAGGGCCAGAGGGTGCTCGCATTCGCCATGGCCGACGCCGAGCCAGACCAAAAACTCTCAGAGGACGCGCTGAGGGGCACTCTCACCTTCATTGGCGTCATTGGCCTGAAAGACCCGCCCCGAGCCGAAGCCGTCAAGGCCATAGCCGACTGCCATGCGGCGGGCATTCGGGTAAAGATGATTACCGGCGATCATGCAGGAACGGCGGCAGCCATTGCGAGAGAGATCGGGCTCGAATATCCCGGCCATGTCCTTGAAGGCAAAGACCTCGACGCGCTGGACGACGTGGAACTTGCCCATAAGGCCCTCGAGACCAATGTCTTCGCCCGCACCAGCCCCGAGCACAAATTGCGTCTCGTTCAGGCCCTGCAGAGCCAGAACATGATCGTCGCCATGACCGGCGATGGTGTGAACGACGCCCCCGCGCTGAAGCGGGCCGATGTCGGCGTGGCGATGGGCCAAAAGGGCAGCGAGGCGGCAAAGGAAGCCGCCGCCGTGGTGCTCGCCGATGACAATTTCGCCTCGATCGCGGCGGCTGTCACAGAGGGCCGCCGCATCTATGACAATATCCGCAAGCTGATCCGCTGGACGCTCCCCACCGGCGGCGGAGAATCCAGCGTGGTGATCCTCGCCCTTCTGTTCGGGCTGACCCTGCCGGTGACGCCGATCCAGATCCTGTGGATCAATCTGATTACCGAGATGGCGCTTGGCTTCGCGCTGGCGCTGGAACCGCTGGAGCCCAAAAGCATGGAGCAACCGCCCCGCAAGCGGGATGCAACCTTGCTGGATACCGGATTGCTGGCGGACATAGTGGTTGCGACCGTCCTCTTCGCGGCCGCAGTGTTTGCTGTGTTCACCTATGCGCTGGACCATACCGGCTCCGTGGAGCTTGCCCGGACCGTCGCTTTCAACACACTGGTCGTGCTTCAGGTCGCGTACCTGTTCTTCGTCCGCTACCTTCACGGCGCGTCGAGTACGCTGGACGGCCTGCGCGGAACCCCTGCCGTCTGGACCGCTCTCTTCATCGTCGTGGCCGGCCAACTGGCCGTCACCTACATTCCCTCCGCCCAAGCGGTATTTGGTACCGTCCCGCTCTCGCCTTTCTACGGCGCCATTGTGATCGGCGCCGGGGGTGCCGTGTTCGGATTGCTCGAGGTGGAAAAGCAGATGCGGCTGGCCATTCAACGCATCCGTTGACGGCGGAACTGAGCCATTCAACATGTGCGTCTCAGGCGAGATACAGGCCGCCATTCACATGCAATGTGGAGCCTGTGATGAAACCGGACTGGTCACTGGCCAGGAAAGCCACGCACCGGGCGATTTCGGAGGGCTCGGCAAGGCGGCCAAGCGGCACGCCTTCCAGCACGGTCTTCATCACATCATCGGGCACAGCAGCCACCATGGCCGTATCGGCATAGCCGGGCGCGATGGCATTGACCGTGATCCCCTTGCGCGCACTCTCCAGTGCCAGCGCCTTGGTAAACCCGATTACGCCAGCCTTTGCTGCGGAATAGTTTGTCTGGCCAAACTGGCCTTGGACGGCGTTCACCGACGAGATGTTGATGATCCGTCCGAACCCTCGCTCGCGCATACCGGATATGACCTGCCGGGTTGCGTTGAACATGGAGTCCAGATCCACACGCAGGACTGACTGCCACTGCTCCGGCGACATCTTGTGCAACATCGAATCCGCCGTGACCCCAGCATTGTTCACGAGGATATCGATAGGGCCGATCTCAGCTTCGATAGCTGCAATGTTGTTCGAGCAAGCGCTGAAATCACTCACATCCCAGCCATAGCAAGCACGTCCTGAACACGCCTTGTAAGCTTTAGCCTTCTCAGGCGAGCGGGCGGTGACTATGACCTTGCAGCCATCCGCTTCCAAGGCGTCGGCCGTGGCTGCGCCGAGACCTGTCGTCCCTCCAGTAATCAGTGCGATGCGGGCCATGCCGGGTTCCTTTTGCCTACGCGCCCCCAGCTAGGCGCATTGATCCCCTGGCGCCTTGCGCCGGATCAAGGCGGGACTTGATACGCATCAACGCACGCGCTTCGGATCCGGCGATCCTGAACGTGCGAAAGACGCGGAGGTATCCTGATGAAAGCCGACCTTGAAGCAAAAGCTGTCCAGATCCTGGAGGCGAGCCGCGATGCCGCCATTGCCACGATCCGGCCCGACGGCTTCCCGCAGAACACGACCGTGTCCTTCGTCCATGACGGTTTGACCCTGTTTATCGGTGTCGGGAGCGATTCCCAGAAGGCCCGGAACATGCGCCGGGATGCACGCGTTTCTCTCACCATCACGCCCCCCTATCAGGATTGGGATCACATTCGGGGCCTGTCCATGGCGGCGCACGCGGCAGAAATGACCACACAGGAAGAGAGCGCGGAAGTGATCGGCCTGATGCTGAAACGCTTTCCGCAGATCGAGCGCATGGATCCGATGGAAGGCGTCATGCCTTCCTTCTTCCGTCTGACGCCCAGTGTCCTGTCAGTCCTCGATTACAGCCTCGGCTTCGGCCATGCCGATACGTTCACGGTAACGGATACGGACATCGCCGACTCCCTGGAAAGCATGAAGCACAAATGGCTGCTTCCAACGGGGCCGTGACGCGGGCGTCAAACGCTTGATGCGCGTCAAAGGATCGTTCGCAGAATTGGTTACCCACGAAAACATTGATCTTTCAAACCGGAGGCAAAGTGATCATGGCAATACTGAATTCGATCCCGTCAGCGTCGTTTGCGTTGGTCGCGACTGTATGGATTGCTGGCTGCACCACTGCGGCAACGGCCTACCAGCCTGCCAGCGACCTGCATGGCTATACCAGCGAGGATGTCGGGGATGGCCTGGTTCGGGTCAGCTTCCGTGGGAACTCCAACACCAGCCAGGACGACGTCGAGGCCAGCCTGTTCCGCCGCATGGTCGACATCGCAGAGGAACAAGATGCGGGCAGCTTCAGCATTGTCGGTCGCGAAACGGCCTGCACGACAACCCTTCGCACGTCCCCCAACACGACCTGTATCTACCACCAGTCCACGGACGCCATGTTTCCCTACTATTTCGGGGTTTACGAACTGGACAGCCCATGGCGCTCAAAACCGGAACGGGAGTATGAAGCTGTCGCCACCATCCGTCTGTCTCCTGAGGCGGACTGTGGCGACCTCTCAGATTGCTATATAACGGCAGATGCACGAGCAGAGATGTCCCGCTAAGTCAGGATCAGGTGCAATCGGCGAGATCGGATAACACCGCATCCGTCTCGAAGATGCCGGCATCAGGTGCGATGGGCGGAGCGCGCAGCAATTCGATCTCCGCCCGCGCCACGAATTCTTCCTCTACCTCCGTGATCGAATAGGCGAAATAGGTCAGGTAGTAGGGCGAATGGCATGGATCGGGCACGATGATCTCTTCAATCTCCGTTTGCAGACCCGCTACCCGAAACGCGGGGGCGCTTGCCCGGTCGGCAATCTCGGCCGCACGATACAGCAGGTAGCGCTCCACATCCTCCCGGGCGGTCCACATATTGCCGTGAAAGGTGACTTCGACCCGGTCCTCGGACAGGACGCGATCGCTGTATCCGTACCCATCCATGGCCGCCTGGTACGGTGTCGGAGTCGCGCATGCGCTTGCCGCCAGGAAGATAGCCCCTAGTGCAAGCTGGCGAACTGCTCTTTCGATCCGCATTCGAAACTCCTCTCATACACCCTTATTGATCTATGCACGCCCAGTCCTGGTCGCGCACGCAACCACTCAGGGCCGCCCTGTATTTGGCAGCCCCGAAACATATGAACCAAATCTGTGTCAGCCCAGACGCAAACGGTCTTCGACCATTGTGACGCCTGGTGCGGCCCATGCGGCCTGTTCAGCCACTTCCCGGTCGTGCCAGGCGTCAATCGATCCATCCAGGGTGACCTTGCCATCCACCACCGAGACGCGGATGCCCTTGGCTTCGGTTTCAGCATGGCGCACCAATGCCTTCTCGATCCGGTCCTTGATATCATTGGGCGTTGCACGCTTCTGGACCATGATCGAATTGGAAACGCCCCGCACACCCGGCAGACTCGCGACACGCCACTTCGCAGCGTCGCGCTGGTAGTTCCAGTCCACTCCGCCGGACAGCGTTACCCATCCATTCTGCACGCGCACCTGAACCTTGCCGTCGGGCACGGAGACGTCCCAATCGAGCACATCCGCCGCCTTGCGGGCAATCTCGTCATCATCTGTCTTCGGCCGACCGGAAAGGCGCACTTCGATCTCCTGCGCAATCGCGCGAACCCCCTTCACGCGCTTGGCTGCATCCTCGGCCGCGAGTTTTTCCGCAAAGGAGGACACGTGGCCCATCAGCGTGACCACGCCATCTTCCACCGCAACGCCGATATCCGCCGCATCAATACGCGGCTCCCATTCCAGTTCGTCTTCAACGAATCCCTTGAGAGTCAAATCATCCATTTCAAACTCCTTTCTTGTCTGGCGCAGCCTTGTCTCGCGCGAATTGAATTTCGCCTGTTTGGGGAAGCAGGTCCTTGACCGGCATCAAGCAGCCGAGAAAAGCTCCCGTATCGGTTGCGGCAAAGCGTGTGGCGCCTGAAATCTCGTTCCGGTCATTCCAACCAAGCGACCGCGTCCGTACCCGGATCGACAAGGAAGTCGAAACACTGGAAGCGCAAATACCAGCGGCTCGCCAAAGTCGCGCGCGCGCAATACTTCGGCAAACCGCTGGCCTGCATCCTTGCGGTCCCTGAATTAAAACTGCGGCATGCAGTGTCTCCCTGCCAGTGGGCTGACCCTAGGCCCTGACCGGAAGAACCAATTGAGCGATATCAAAGCGCGCGCCTAAGGGGGCGGCACATTTGGAAAATTCCATCACAAGGAGGCTTTCGTGTCCCGTTTCAATTTTGCCTTTGTAGCCGCTGCACTCGTTCTCGGCGCGTGCGCCACGTCTACGCCCTACGCGCCAATGGACGGTCGCTACGGATATGCCGAACAGCGCATCGAGACCAATCGCTACCGTGTCGTCTTCCACGGGAATAGCTCCACCTCGCGCGAAACCGTCGAGGCCTTTCTCCTCTATCGTGCGGCGGAACTGACTCTGGAAAACGGGTTCGACTATTTCCTTGTTGTGGAGCGAGACACAGACGTCACCCGCACCTACACGTCTACCGGACCTGAACGGTCCGTCTACGGCTATTACCGGCAGGGCTATCACCGGTTCCCCTACTATGCCTATGGATATCCCTGGTCCTATGACGCAACCGTGCGCGAGCACCGCAGGTTCGAAGCCAACGCCTACATCCTCATGCGTCAGGGCGAGAAGCCGAAGAGAGATGTTCGGGCCTTCGATGCCCGCGACGTCATCGAGAACCTTCGACCGCGTGTCCAGAAAAGCCTCACCCCCGCTAGCTAATCCTGCCCCTGCCTTGACCGGCATCAATCCGTCAGACTGGCCACGCGTCATGCTGGACGATCACATAGGGAGACAAACACATGCACCTGCCAACCGGAACATTCGTCTTGGTCAGCGATGGGGCAAAAGCCCTTCTACTTGAAAACAAGGGAGACAATGACTTGCTGGACCTGAGAGTGGTTCAGGTCATCGAGCAAGACAATCCCCCGGCCCGTGAACAGGCAAGCGACCGGGCAGGTCGGTTCACGACGCCATCCGGCGGAAAGGCCGCCACAGAACAGACCGACTGGCATGATGTCGGCGAGGAGCGCTTCCTGTCATCTGTGGCAGACGCCACGCTGAAAGTGGTGAGCCAATCCACCCCGGCCAACCTCGTTATTGCTGCCGATCCCCGATCTCTTGGGAAGCTGCGGCCCATGCTGATGGATTCAGGGTCGATCTCGGTGGTCGCCGAACTCAATCGCGATCTTGCCCACCAGACGATTCCGCAGATCGAGGAAGCAATCTCTGGCGCTTGAAATGGGCGCCAGGGAGATGGCTTGGGTGCTGGAACGGTCGAGGCTTACCCGGCCAAAATTGCGTTCCGCTCCCCCGCCCCGAAGCCTGTATCTCAGCAACCTGTCTGTAGCCGGGACGTCGTCAATTTCGTGTCTGTGTCCTAAACGCTTTAAGTAGGCGCCGTATAGCGGCTAGGCTGAAACGTCGTTTCGCCGTGGCGGTTTCAGGCCAACCCCCAATTTCTCAATCGGGCCGGGCCTGCCGAACAGATAGCCTTGCACCTCCCCGAAGCCGGCAAGATTCACGAAGCGGAACTGCTCCTCGGTTTCGACCCCTTCTGCAATCACATTGATGTTCAACACCCGGCTCATACCGGACAGGATACCCAGGATCTGACGTGCCCGGTCGCTCTCCTCAGCACGCACAAAGAAGGAGCGGTCGATCTTCACCCGGTCCACAGGCAGGTGTTCCAGACGACTGAGCGATGAATTACCGGTTCCAAAATCATCCAGTGCGATCGTGACACCCATTTCACGTATGGTCTCGATCACTTCGCATGAAGCTTCGATATTTTTCAGGACCCCACGTTCGGTAATCTCGAGTTCCAGCAGGCTGGACGGGAAGCCAGTGACTTCAAGCATCTCTGCCACGGATTCCGCGAAGCCATGAGACAACAGCTCATTGGGCGAGACATTCACGCTGAGGCGTATTTCTTCACCGGTTCTGGACATCCATCCCAGAACATCCTCACACGCTTGGCGCTGCACAAACTGTCCGAAGGCGATGATGTGACGGCTTGCTTCCGCGATCTCGATAAATTCGGATGGGCTGATCGGCCCATATTTCGGGTGGCTCCACCGCGCCAGCGCCTCGACGCCGACCAAGCGGCAATCCGATACGCGCACAATTGGCTGATAGTGCAGGCTGATCTCGCCCTTATCAATGGCTGAAATGAGCTCCCGGTGAATGGACACGCGGCGTTCAAGGCGTTCACGGACATCCGCATCCGGAACAACACAGGAATCGCCCCCTTTGGACTTGGCTTCATAGACGGCCGCATCGGCCTGTTCCAGAACGTCCTCGATTCCTTCGCCACACGTCCCGATGGCCGCACCAATCGATGCCGTCAGATCGATCAGGCGCCCATCATATGAAATGGGAGCCGAGACCAGAGACCGTATCCGTCCCGCAAGAGCGGCAACTTCAGGCAATTGCGCAGATCGGTTGAGGACACAGCAGAATTCGTCGCCTCCGATCCGAAAGACACGCACCGCATCATCTTCTTCGGCCAGGCGCTTGAAACGCTCGCCCAGTTCGATCAGGGCCGCATCACCGCCGCTGTGCCCGTGGCGATCATTCAACTCCTTGAACTTGTCGAGGTCGATATAGAGAATGCTCAAAAGGGCCGGTTCGTTTTCGGTCTTGCGGACCTCGACCAAAGAATTGAAAGCATGACGGTTCTCGAGCCCGGTCAAAAGGTCAGTCGTTGCCTGTTGCTTCAGCTTCTGTTCGAATTTTTCGCGTATGCTGATGTCATGCGCAATGCCATGATATCCGAGGTACTCACCCGTCTCGGAGTACTGCGGTCGCCCGCTGAACTCCACCCGGCAATTGACCCCATCCGCACGCAAAACGCCCTTGATCCGGGAAAATGGTTGCTGGTTCTGGAGCGCAATATTGAATGCGTCTTCGTCGGTCTCCCATCCGATCAGCACATCACGCCACTGACGGCCGAGGGCATCACCCTTGCCGAAATAGTGGACGATCTTGCCTGTCGGATCGACTGCCAAGTGCCAGTCTGACGACATTTCCGCATAGGAGGTCGACCGGCTGCGATGCATGTTCTCGCGCTGGGCCAACTCTTTCAGCGTGACATAGACATTGCGGCCGAGTTGTTTTGGCAAGACCGCAGCCACACAACAGGCGAGCGCAACCAGGCTGAGCGCGATGGCCGACAACAGGGTGTCATCCATACCATTCACGACCAGTTCAAGACGACCGGCAGGCCCCATATACCAATTGATGAATCCAACCAGGATAGCTGTGTAGAGAAAGCTCATCCACATCGTCGTGAACAGGCCCCAGATGATTGGCGTGATGCTCAATAGCAGCATGCCCTCAAAGATTCCCTGATTGTCCATGACGAGCATGGCCAGCAGATTGACCGGGACACTGACACATAACAGAAAGCCCTGCAGGAGCATTCGTTGACGCATGAAAGCCAGCGTGGCCGCGCTGGCCACTGCGAGGAGCGTGAAGACGTCAATCAGCGTGCCTATATCGACGGTATACTGGCCGAAAGATGCGAGACTGGCGATGGTAGCGGACATGGTAACCAGCACCATGACAGAGCAATAGAAAATGACTGAATGCTGCAAGCGGTCCGGGCTTGGGATCGAGTCAGAAAGGTTGTCGAGCGAACTGGCCCAGGAAGGATGTCCGGATTTTTCTGAGTGACGGGTCATGGGTTTCCTCGGCGCGCAGGATTAACCCTAGCGCGCGCCGGTTAGCCCACCGCAAAAACCAGCCTGCAATATCCGCCCAATCCATTAGGCTTCGATTAGGATTTCCGCAAGAATGGCCAATGGCGGAAAGGAAGTCCTTACTCCGTCATGCCGGGGCATCGTAAATGCCTGTTTAGTATCAATAATTAAATTCGTGCGCAGAAGTTTGTGGAGCACTTTTCATCGTATTTCACATGAATGATGTGCCAACACTTTATTGCCTTGATCAGACTACAGACCTCCGCGTTAATCAGACTCTCATTCTGTCCAGGCGTTCATGAATGATAGATTCTGCATCAGAAATGATATTGTCAATAAGTTCCTTGACGGTGGGAATGTCGTTGATCAGCCCCTGCACCATACCTGCAGACCAGATGCCGCCATCAGTGTCTCCATCCGCCATGGCCTGACGTCCCCGGGCCCCCGCAACAAGATGCTGGACATCTTCAAACTTTGCACCGCCCTTGCGCTCGATTTCCACGACCTCATCGCTGACAGCATTCTTCATGACCCGGGCGGTATTGTGCAGAGTCCGGAAAATGAGATTGGTCATGCGCTCATCATTCTCAACCATTTGTCTTTTGAAGGCCTCATCAATCGGAGCCTCCTGCGTGACACAAAACCGGGTTCCCATATTGATACCATCGGCGCCGAGCGCCAAGGCTGCCACGAGCCCTGCGCCATCTGCAAATCCGCCGGAAGCCAGCATTGGCACTCTCACCTTGCGTGCCGCCGCCGGGATCAGGATCAAGCCGGGAATGTCGTCTTCTCCTGGATGACCCGCACATTCAAACCCATCAATCGATATTGCATCGGCGCCCATCCGTTCAGCTGACAGCGCGTGACGTACGGCCGTGCATTTGTGGATCACCTTGATGCCATGCTGCTTGAAATGGTCGATATGTTCTTGCGGCTTGTAGCCCGCTGTCTCGACGATTTTGATCCCTCCCTCGATGATCGCCTGCCTGTATTCAGCATAGGGGGGCGGCTTGATGGCGGGTAGAATGGTGAGATTCACTCCGAAAGGTCTGTCGGTCATCTCCTTCGTGCGTGCGATCTCTTTGGCGAGATCTTCTGGCGTGGGCTGTGTCAGCGCCGTCAGGAAACCAAGCCCTCCCGCATTCGCGACGGGCGCCACCATCTCTGCATATCCGACCCATTGCATGCCCCCCTGAACGATAGGATGCTCAATGCCGAATTCTTCGGTAAAGCGAGTTTGAATAGCCATGATCTTCTCCCGAACTGATTTTTTCTAGTTCACGGCCCTGTCTTTACCGCCCCAATAAGGCTCTCGAAGTTGCCGCTTCAATATCTTCCCCGACGCATTGCGGGGAAGACCCTCGACAAAGTCAACGCTTTTGGGAGCTTTGAACGCGGCAATCCTCGTGCGCGCAAAAGACAGGATGGAGTCTGGATCCGACGCCGCGCCGGGTTTCAGCGCCACAACAGCCTTTACCGCCTCCCCCCATTTCTCATCCGGGACGCCAATTACCGCCACTTCGGCGACGTCCGGATGTCCGTAAACAGCATTCTCGACTTCAGCTGGATAGATATTCTCCCCGCCCGAAATGATCATGTCTTTCACTCGATCATGGATGTAGAGATAGCCGTCCTCGTCAAGGTATCCCGCGTCTCCTGTATAAAGCCATCCGTCCGCTGTGATCGTTTTTTGCGTCGCCTCATCCAAGTTCCAGTAGCCTTTCATATTGGCGCGGGACCGGGTCACCACCTCGCCCACCTGATGGGGCAGAAGCACATTCCCGTCATTATCTTCTATGCGGATCTCTACCCCTGGCATGGGGATACCTGCCGCCCGCATCCGCACATTCCCATCCGGGTCATGATCCTCCGGTGGCAAGTAGATAATGGTTCCGCATGTTTCGGTCATGCCGTATTGCTGGCAAAATCCACAGCCAAAGACTTCCATACATTCCCGTAATAGGTCCAGAGGTATGGGTGAGGCTCCGTATAAGATGTATTTCAAGCGGGAGTAATCCACGCTTCTGGCATTGGGCTGCTTTACCACAATCTGCAAGGCCGCGGGCACCATGAACATTTTCGAAATGCCGTCCTGCTCAATATAATCAAGCACACGGAACGGGTCGAATTCCCGTGCCACAATTCCTTTCGCCCCATTGAACAATCCCACAATCCCCCAGCCAGTGCCGCCAATATGGCCTACTGGCATGGCGACGAGACTGACATCGTCAGGCCCCCACTCATTCCAGGGTAGGTGTGCTTCCACGGATTCCCGGCGACCGCCGAGGAGATTTTCATGGCTGAGCATGGCGCCCTTTGGCCTGCCTGTGGTCCCCGACGTATACAATTGAAGTGCGACGTCGCCCGGCGCTATTGAGACGCCCGGATCCTCGTCACTTTGGCTATCCCTCCAACTCACGAACCCATCGGGTCCGGCTCCTTCGATGTAGATGATTTGTGGAGGATGCTCCAGCTCAGCAAGCGCTGCCCTGGCCTGGTCGGCAACTTCAGGCCCAACGAACACCAGCGATCCCTTACCATCCCCGATAATATAGGCCATCTCTGCTGGGGCGAGACGCCACCCTATCGGGAGGGTTACACCGCCCATTTTGGCAGCGCCGAACAGGAGTTCGAAATAATAATCACTGTTCTTACCGATATAAGCGATCCGCTCGCCGGGCTTCACACCAGAGGCTGCCAGCGCATTTGCAACTTTGTTCGTCAGGAGATCAAAATCCCGAAAGGTGGTCTCCCGTCCCTCAAAGCTGAGGGCGATTGCATCGGGGCGCTCACGGGCATGAAAACGCGCTATGTCACCCAATGTGGGCATCTGGTCGAAATCCGCGCTCGTCAGGGCACCCGTATTACTCATTTACAATCTCCCGATAGTCCTATTTGGCGAGCCTGATTTCACAGGGCCTCACCGATTTATCTTGTACAAACCGGCCGGGGCTCATCCGTCGCACCCCTGACATCGCCCTGAAATAAAGGCTGCGCCTCCAGAAACATGGAGGCGCAGCGAGTTTCAGGAGGAGCTCAGAAGCGATAACTGAGCGAAGCACCGAACGTGCGTGGGCGACCGGCGAACCGCAGCACGACATTGGCATTGGAAGCGATCTGCTGCCAATAATACTCATCGGTCAGGTTCTTGCCCCAGACAGATAGTTCCCACTTGTCGTCAAGAGAGTAGATCCCGATGCTGCCATTCAGCACGCCATACGAATCTATGTCATATTGCGGGTCATCCGGGTTGCCAGCTGTCGAGTTGCTTTGCCACCGCCCGCTCAGCGCACCTCTCAAACCAAGCGTCTCCGTCACGGGACGGTCGTAGAGAAGGGTCAGGCTCGCTGTGGTTTCCGGACTGTAAAGGAATGGATCCCCCTGACGGTTTGTCGGCAGACCAAACGCATCCGACGTTTCGAACGAACCGAACTCCGTTTGCAGCAAGGTCAAACCGCCAATAGCCGTCAGGTCTTCGGCCAGCAACCATGTCAGCTCCGCATCCAGGCCATAGGCCTCGCCTTCCGGAGCGTTCTGAAGCCGGGACAAGGCACGATAGATCGGATCCGGGAAGAAGGAAGAGACCTGCTTGTCTGTATAGTCATAATAGAACAGCGACGCGTTGGCCTGCATGCGCTGGTCGAACAGGCCTGCTTTCACGCCAACCTCATAAGCCAGCAGGCTTTCCTGGGTGGCCGGGGCATTCTGTTCCGACTTGGAGGCTGCGTTCACCGGGGTTGAGGCAGACTTGTAGCCATTGGACACCGACGCAAAGAAGAGCGTGTCTTCCAGCCAGGCAGGCGTCCAGTTTCCAACCACGCGCCAGGATACGTTGTCTTCCCCGACATCCGACGTCACCGCAGTGAACGAATTGGTCTCAAGATCGTAGGTATTGCATCCATTTTCGAGCAACGGGGCTGGCGGGGTGGCCAGACCGTAGATTGCGGTGAAGAAAACGCGGTTGAAGACGTTGACGTTTGGCTGCATCGAGCCATTCACATCCCCTGAACAGCCGACATATTCCTGATTATCGTCTGTATAGCGAATACCTGTTGTCAAAGAGAACTCCGGCGTCAACTCCCAGTCGGCATTTGCAAAGATGCTTGCAGTCGTCGATTCAAACTTGCCGGTATCATAATAAGTCTGGAAGGAAGAGAGCAATTCGGCGGCTGAATAGGGCTGCCCTGTTTCAGGATCCACATTCACCATGGAAACCAGACCAGCCATTTGAGGCGGGAAGCCAAGTGCGGTCGGGTCAACCGTCAGCAGGTAGGCTGCTGTGCTTACAAAGTTGGAGTTGGCGTTATCCCGCAACATTGTGCGGTTGCCGTCCGTGGTCTCGTCCTTGCCATAATAGGCACCAACCAACCAGTCGACCTTGTCACTTGACCCTTCCAGGCGAAGTTCCTGGCTGAAGGATTTGATTTCGCCTTCAATATCTTGAAGCAGGATCTGAAACGGCACACCTGACCAATCAAGCACGGCTTCACGATCCAATTTGTTGTAGCCTGTGAGCGAGACAATCCGCATTTCGTTGTCGAACTCATAGCTCACACCAAGCTTGATGGCATCGAAACTGGAATTCTCTTCATGCGGACCGTCAATGCCTTCGCCCGCGCCAATATCGGCTGAACGCAGATAAGAAGGCGCCCAGTCGGCCTGTTCGGCACTGGTTGGAAAATTATTGTTGATAAAATCAACAAGGCCCGGCTGGTTGAAACCGGATGCCGTCGCAGGGCCATTGGTTCCCGGCACGATGAATGTGGGGTCCGTATTCGGGGTCAGGCCAATCGCCTGGCCGGCGATCGTGTCGGACTTGTTGACCCATCCATTATAAGACAAGTCAATGTCGAGCTTGTCTGTCGGCTGTATCGCCAGCGCCGCACGGAAACCGAGCTTGTCCACCGTTCCCCGGTCTTCTCCCCGAGAAATCGACTCCTGCCAGCCTTCATCACTATTCTCGCTGCGGATCGCGAAACGCGCCTGCACATTTTCCGCTAGCGGCACATTGATCATGCCTTCGAGATTCCACGTGTCGTAATTTCCGATGTCGGCGGAGACACTCGCCTGGAATTCATCGACGGGCTTGTTTGTGACAACATTGATCAGGCCGGCCGTCGTATTGCGACCAAACAATGTTCCCTGTGGGCCCTTCAATACCTCGACCCGCTCAATATCGAACATCGGCCCCGAGTTCATGAAGGGATACGGATAGGCAACTTCATCGACATAGGTGCCGACGGTGGACGTTGCCGACATGTTGATCGTATTGAAGCCGATACCGCGCAAGGTATAGGTTGGAACACCCTGATAGCTTTGCGAAACCGAAAAGCTTGGCACAAGCGCTTGCAGGTCATCGACCTCATTGACCCGAAGATTATTGAGCTGCTCTCCACCAAACGCCTGGATGGACATCGGAACGTCATTGGCGGATTCCTCCCGCCTCTGGGCCGTAACCGTGATAGACTCCAGTTTCATGGAGCCTTGCGAATCCTCGCTGCTTTCGGCTGGCGATGTGTCGGTCTCTTGTGCAATGGCGGGCAAACCTGCCCCGAGCGCGGCGAATGAGACACCCATGCATAGCGATTTTAGAAATGTCGTCCGGTTCATCAAATTTTCCTCCCAACGCTCCTTTTTTTGCGGAGCTGTCAGCAAAGGTTCCCCGGAAAGGACCATGCCCGGCAAGCTATCAAGGTTGATAGGTCCGGCTCAGAGACCAAGAACGGCCTTGGCCATGATGTTGCGCTGGACCTCGTTCGAGCCGCCATAGATAGAGCCCGCGCGATTGTTGAAATATTTCGCGGTAGCGACACTAAGAGCTTCTGGCCCGACCGGATCCAGATTGGATTCCGGATGCCAGGTCACTGGCTCATAAACAGCCGCCTGGGGGCCCGCGGCTTCGATAGCGAGTTCATCGATCCTCTGCATCATTTCCGTTCTTTGAACCTTGAGCATCGACGCGGCCGGGCCTGGCGGACGCCCCGCGCTGAGCGATGCCACAATACGCTGCTCGGTCACACTGATTGCATCTAGCAGAATGGCGGCTGTCTCAAGCCGGGCGCTCAATCCCGCATCCTCCAGCCCACTTTCCCGGACATAGGCACGAAGGCGGTTCAGCGCGGCTTCAAGCCCGGCCGACGATCCCCCACTGCGTTCGAACTCCAGGAGGTATTTCGCAACGGTCCAGCCATCATTTTCTTCGCCAAGCCTGCCTGCCACCGGCACACGGACGTCATCAAAGAAGACCTGGTTCAATTCATGCTCACCCGCTAAAGTAATGATTGGGTCGACGGTGATGCCGGGCACCGACATCTCGAGCAGTAGGAATGTGATGCCTTTTTGCGGCTTGCCATCAGATTCGGTGCGCACAAGACAGAACATGCGGTTTGCGTGATGAGCGTGCGTCGTCCAGATCTTTGATCCATTGAGAACGTAAGAGTCACCATCTCGTTCTGCCTTGAGAGAAAGAGACGCCAGATCAGATCCTGATTGCGGTTCCGAATACCCTTGGCACCAATAGTCGTCCCCCGCCAACAGGCGTGGCAGGAAAAATGCCTTCTGTTCCGGCGTACCATATCCGATGATGCAGGGGCCAACCATGTTCAGGCCCATGGGGGCCAGTGGGGGCGCTCCGGCAATGGCGCATTCCGAGGCAAAAATGTAGCGCTGCATTTCCGTCCAGCCGGGTCCACCATACTCTTGCGGCCAACTCGGCGCCGCCCAGCCTTGCATGTGCAATTTCTTTTGCCAGGCGAGCGTGTACTCAGGCTCCACGAAAACACTTGTCGCCTTTCGACCAGCGGCGGCTAGCTCAGGCGTAAGATTGTCGCGAAGGAAAGCTCGCACTTCCTCGCGGAAAGCGATATCTTTTTCAGATAGGCCCAGATTCATCCAATATCTCCTGTATTGGCCTGAAACTCTAGCGACTACGACTGCCAAGGCTCAAGCTACCAGAACCAATAGGTATGAAACCTTCTCCTCCCTCGGAAGCCGGCTCGGACTCCACCGACAATGACGTCCACAATCTGGCAATGGAAGTTGTTCAGATTGGTCAGCGTTCAGGTCTTCCCTACATTGCCGCGTCAGCAGATGTCAGTGATCCCAACCCCATGCTTGATCAGGAGGGCACGCCTTACGCCGCGAGCCTGTTCAAATGGTTCGACCCGAACCTTCACTATTGGGATGACCGCACATTCGCGCTCCGGTCAGGATTTGTTCAGGCCGCAAGAATTTCGGCGGAACCATTTTACTTCGATGGCGAAATATTGAGGAGTTGGCGGCCGAATCGCGCATTGGATGTCTTCAACCAGAACGCTGATTACGATGCGTATGAGGTTGCCAGTGCCATCATCTGTCCATGCTACATGCCTTATGGCGTGCTTGGCGCGATCGTCTGGGCGGCCAATGAGGCAGTGTCCGACATTGCGCAAACATTCAGGACGCACGCTGCAGGCATGCATCAACTGACGCTCAAATTTCTCTCCGCCTACCGGGAACGTGACTCACATATTGCCCTCCCTGAAATGGTTGATCTGACACGCAGAGAGATCCAGTGCCTGAAATGGGCTGCAATCGGCAAGACGGACAGCGAGATCGCGACGATCATGGGAATATCCATCCCCACGATCCGGTTCCACCTAACAAATGCAGGGCAAAAGCTGTCGGTTTCCGGTCGAGCTCAAGCCGTCCGTGTAGCAACAAGCCTGGGCTATATCGGACGGAGCGCCTAGCTCCGATGCGTGTCTTTTCAAGTCTAATCAATGGAGGCTGACAAGCATATTATGCGTAATCATGCCTGATCAAATCAGGAGCAGACACCAGACTGGAAGGTCGATTTGAGTTGAGGAAAGACAGGTAACCTCAATCATGGCGCTACCATAGCCGTTTTAAAACGACTTACTCGCCAAGTAATTTCGCAATGCGGTTATCGTATGCCGGATATTCGGTGTTTTTCTTCTTCCTACCTGATAAAGCGCGCTGATGGGGACGGCAGGAGGCTCATACTTTAAAAGTATGCGCACCAAATTACCTGCCGCCAATTCGTCGGCAACCTGATAGGAGAAAGAGCGAGCGATCCCTACGCCCAAACAAGCTGCCCTAATGGCAGCATCAGCACTATTCAGCTGCAGGCGAGGGCGAACTCTCACAGCCTGGTTCGATGCGAATAGCCAACGCGCATTCGACCCAGGCGGCTCTTCCAGCGCTATCAATTGATGATTTTTGAGGTCGTCCAAGCTTGTGGGTTTTCCAGCGCGGGCAAGATACTCTTCACTCGCAGTGAGGACCTGACGTGTTTCAGCCAGCTTGGTTGCCCGCAATGAGCTGTCGGGCAAGTCGCCGATACGTACGGCAAGGTCAATGCCCTCTTCCGCGAGACTGACAACGCGGTCTAACAACCTGAGCCGGACATCAAATCGCTCATGCTCTCGCAAGAGCCGCGTGATGACCGGTACCACGTGCAACCGTCCGAAGCTGAGTGGTGCGGAAACCGTCAGTAATCCCTGCGGCACGGAGCCCGTGCTCGACACGATGGCTGCCGCCTGATCGAGATCCGTCACCGCCAACCTCGATGCTTCTAGATAGATAGTCCCCTCTTCAGTCAGCGCGACCGCACGAGTTGACCGCCGCAACAGAACCACGCCCAGCTCGGTCTCCAAAGCCGCAACGGCCCTGCTCGCCCGCGAAGGCTCAATCCCTAGCGAACGGGCGGCAGCCGAAAAACTGCCATGGTCAGCCACTGCAAAAAAGATCCGGTGCGCCGCAAGACGGTCCATCAATTATTGCTCATTTTGCAATTAACACCTGCTCAAACCACCATTTCCGGAAGGTATCATGCGCAATAAAACGGGAAAACTAATAACGGTCAAAAGGATATGACAATGCGTACTCTCTATCATGTGCCCTTGTCCGGCCACTCTCACCGGGCTCTCCTGTTCCTCTCACTTTTAGGGTTGGAATGCTCCATTACAATCATAGACATTCCAAGCGGAGAAAATAGGCGCCCAGCCCACCTCGCCCGCAACGCCTTTGGAGAGGTCCCTGTGCTTGAGGACGGCGCTGATGTTATTGCGGATTCAAATGCCATTCTCGTTTATCTGGCGCGCAAGTATGGCGCAGCGCATTGGCTACCTTCGGATCCAGTCGCAGAGGCCGAGGTGCAACGCTGGCTTTCAGTCGCAGCTGGCCGTATTGCATTCGGTCCTTGCGCAGCGCGGCTCGTCACCCTTTTCGGTGCCGGTTTCAACATCGACGAAGTACTCACGCGCTCGCATCAAACCCTTGATGTCATGAATAGTCAGCTGGAACACCGCATATGGATTGCCGACACTGAGGCACCCACTATCGCGGACATTGCCCTGTTTAGTTATGTCGAACGCTCACCGGAAGGAAACATCGACCTCAGCCCGTATTCACACATAGGGAACTGGCTTAGCAAGATCGAAAAACTTCCAGGCTTTATCCCCATGCCTCGTTCGGCAGTCGGGTTAGAAACCCGAGACGACAGCTTAAGGGACGTATCATGACATTCAGTGTAACTGCATACGAACACGTCGGCATCCGCGTGAGCAATCGGGAACGGGCAACCAAATTCTACGAGAAGCTCGGGTGGTATGAGGAAATAGATATTCCTGCCGGACATGCGAATGAAATGGTCAACGCCGCAGGCGTGCGAATCAATCTGATCTTCAACGCAAATGCGACATCGATTCACCCCCACAACGTGCTACAGGACCAAGCAGAAAAGCTGCCAGGAATTACTCACGTAGCATTCATTGTGAACTCGCTGGACGCTCTCATGGACATGCTCTCGCGAGAGGGTATTCCGATCACTGAAGGGCCGGTCGTATTTGCGGACAGAAGACGCGCACTCTTCATTCGCGACCCTGACGAGAACGTGCTTGAGTTTAACGAGCTCAAATAGATCAGGAAGCGTACTTCGCATCACACAGCCGCTGAACCGCATACCGCTGTCCGTAGCCCCCGATCTCGCATCGGCACTCGGAAACTATGCAGCGATTTATGCGGAGTGACCTGAGACCTTGTGCGGCGCGTTTGCGCATAACCTGTCTCTGGGCAATAAAGACCGCTTCGGTTCCCTCGAAATAATATGGAACTGTGGCGGTCTTTTGCGCTCAGATCGGGTGGCAGATTGCTCTTACAATCCGACGAACGATGGGCATGACTATCAAGACAACAGGAAATGCCAGAAGCCAGCTGACAAGCCACGCGCTCATCCATGCACCAAGAAGACCAGGACCCACGCCTTCGCTCTTCACTGTGGCGATCAGGGAAACAAAGGCACACATGAAAATCGACAATAGTAAGGAGGTCATGAAAGGCGCCAACCGTGCCGGAAAGCGATAGCGCCCTGTTTCTCGACCAGTCATCTCATTTAGCCCACTCATCAGGCGCTGACCTTTGCCAGTTGAATTACTCGGTTAACCAGTGGCGGCAGCAATTGTTTCGGCATTGTGTCGAGCAGCTCCGGCCCATCAAAAGCCGTGTGGGCAAGCGGGACGCTCACCTGCTCAGTCACGACAAGCGTCTGAATCGTCGTCAGGATCTGCCGAAGATGCGACAGACTGCGCAAGCCCCCAAAGGGACTGGGAGAGGTCGACATCAGACCCGCCACCTTGCCGCGAAATCCGGTCAAAGCCAGCGCAGCTTCTCCATCCGTCGGACGGGACACCCAGTCGATCGCGTTCTTAAGCAATGTTGTGATGGATCCGTTATGCTCAGGCGACGCAATCAGAAATCCATGATGGGTACGGAATAATTCTTTTAATCGTTTCGCATCCTCTGGAAAAGCGTTGAGTTCAAGATTCTGCGAGTAGAGCGGAAGATTAAAATCTGCCAGCCTGATTGCTTCTATCTCTGCGCCGGAGTCCTGAGCAGCATGTACGGCGTGGTCAAGCAGGCGTTGATTGAAAGACTCCTCCCGCGAACTTCCTGAAAACGCGAGTAATTTAACTGCCGGCATTGTAATTTCCCCTTGCATGTTTTCGCCACAAACGCATAGACATATTTACTTAGCTATCTATTTATTTTGACTTCTGCAAGCTTATGCTGCGCAGAAATCCCTTGAGGAGAAGCTTGATGAAAATTGTTGAAGTTCGCGAATTGACGGTGCGCCTATCGGGACGAATCGCGAATGCTGTGGTGGATTTCTCGCGACATGACATCTCCCTTGTGGCGGTCATAAGCGATGTCGTTCGAAACGGTAAACCCGTCATCGGTCTGGCCTTCAACTCTATCGGTCGCTTTGCTCAATCCGGCATAATCCAAGACCGGCTTATTCCTCGCATTGCCTCTGCCGATCCTGATGCGTACGGGGATATAGACGGCAACCTGTCTCCCGCCGCTTTGAGAAAAGTCATGATGCGCGATGAGAAGCCGGGCGGTCACGGAGACCGCGCCTCAGCTATTGCCGCCATCGAACTTGCGGCGTGGGATCTCCGTGGGAAGCTTGAGGATGCCCCCGCTTACTCCATCATCGCCAAGCACTTTGGCCGCACGCCCGCCTCTTTGGTCAGCGTGTATGCGGCGGGCGGCTACTACTATCCCAGTGATGGAGCGGGACGCCTTCAGGATGAATTGAAGTCCTACCAGGATATGGGCTTTACAAAGTTCAAGATAAAAGTCGGTGGCGCTTCCGCAAAAGACGACATTGCGCGCCTGGAAACGGCCATTCAGCAGGCGGGATCGGGCAGGAATATCAGTGTAGATGCAAATGGGCGATTTGACCTCGAAGGCGCTATCGCACTGGGCGCGATGCTGACTCCCTATGATCTGCGCTGGTATGAGGAACCTGGAGATCCGCTCGATTATGATCTGAACCGCCGGGTCATCGAAGCCTATCAGTCCCCTGTTGCAACAGGGGAGAACCTCTTTTCAGTGCTCGATGTTCAAAATCTGCTGCGTCATGGCGGCATGCGGCCAGGCATCGATGTGTTCCAAATGGATGCCGGACTCAGTTACGGCCTGACAGACTATGCCGAGATGATCTCCCTGATGGAGGCCCATGATTTTGACCGGACAAGAGCTTACCCCCATGGTGGTCACCTCCTGAATCTTCACATAGTCGCCGCGTTGAACCTCGGCGGCTGCGAAGCCTATCCGGCTGTCTTTCAGCCTTTCGGCGGTTACCTGCCCGAACTTGAAATCAATCAAGGCATGATTGACCTGCCCGATCATCCCGGGTTTGGCCTGGAAGCAAAGCCGGAACTCCAGCCGCACATTGATAAGCTGATCAGCTAGAACATCGCGTGGCGTGTGCTCTCACACGCCACGCTTCGCCTCAATGGCTTTCACGAGCGCCGTCAGGGTCTGGTTCACGGGAGCGCTCAGACCGTGTTTGGCTGCCTCGCGAGGTACCGCGCCATTGATGAAATCGATCTCACTGGACCGGCCAGCTTCCACGTCCTGCAACAAGGACGGCTTGGCCGCAGCGACCCGCTCAGCAAAGGCGCGCACATACGTTTCTACATCTGTGACACTGAGCGGAATACCGCAGGCCTTGGCGATCTCCCAAGTCTCCGCACCCGCCTGAAGGCAGATTGGCCCCAGCGCTGGATCTGCAAGCGCTTCCCCCACCGTCAGGCCGGTGATGGCGCACGGCGCGCTGAAAGACGTATTACAGATCAGCTTCTCCCACTGCAGGGTGATGATGTCCGATACCGCCTCTGCCTTGAATCCGGCGCTGCACCAGATGTCTGCAATATGGCGCGTTTGCCCAGCAGGCATGTCCCGATGAGCGCCAATCTTGATGGCGCCCATTCCTGTATGATGCGCATGACCGGGCGATACGACAGACGCGCCGAACGCGGCGGCAATACCAACCGCCAGTTTATGATTATCCAGATGGCCTGCCACAATGTCAGCAGCCCCAAGTCCATTCTGCATGGCCAACACGGATGTTCTCTTTCCCACCATAGGAGCAAGACTGCCAACCGCAGCATCCACCTGCGTGGCCTTAACTGCGAGAATGACAAGATCAAACTCTTCCGATGGCGGCGCATCAAGCGCGCGGACCGTAACAGTTCGGTCCCCGCTGGCGCCATCCACCCTCAGACCGACTGTCCGAATAGCGTGCATGTGCGCGCCTGGCCGACTGACAAGGGTAACTTCATGCCCGGCCTCGGCAAACAGGCCTGCGTAGACGGTGCCCATCGCCCCCGCTCCGACAATCGCAATCCTCGCAGCTTTTACGCTCATGATCAGAGACGTGCCTTTAGCCAGTCAGATACGGCGTCCGCGGCATCATGACGGTGCTGCGCGCTCTCCTCAAAATAGTGCGCTCCAGGCAGCATCTTCAAGGTTTTGTCTTCACTGCCTATAGCCGCGTGAATTCTCTCGGCATCACTGGGGAAGACGCCGGTATCGGCCTTACCTTGAATGACCAGAGCGGGTATGTTCAGTTTATTGAGATGAGGTTCGCCCTGACATTTGGATGTTTCAAGGCTCCACATGTTCAGCCATGTCGTCAGCATACAGGCCCGGCCGATGCTGGGGCTGCGGTTTGCTACCCGCGGGTCGCCGCGATAGCAGAGGCCTGGTGTCCGGTCCGACGGGTCCAGCGAGGGGTCCATACAGCGCAGATCGCCCCACATACGGAAAAGCGGGAAAAGCCGGTCTGGAATGCCGGCGTTGTTCAGTCGCTTCAGCTCCTGCTTTGCCCAGTCGGTAATGCGCTGGTTCCGCGCACGCTGAGCGGCGCGATAGCGCGTCACGAAATCAGGAGAATATGGCGGGCCATTATCAGGGCTGAACGGATCCAGCGACGGATCTGTCGCCACAGGGTCCCACTCATCTGTCACGGACGCATCCATCCAGTCCGTCATCACTTCCGGACGGCCAATATGAGCGTTACTGGATATATAATAGTCGGCCTGGGGCAATGATGACAGGCGATCTGCCCCCTCACCTGTCAGATTGCCTGCCAGCGTCGACGCTGCCGCTTCGGCCTGGTACGCAGCCATCAGAGACCCGCCGCCCGAATTGCCGAAGATGACAACCTTCTCCACTCCGGCATGCTCGCGCAACCACTTCACCCCAACGCTGATATCCACCAGCGCATGCTCCAACAGGAACATGTCCTCGGCGCCGCGATAGCGTGTATTCCAGCCAAGGAAGCCATAGCCCCTAGAAGCAAGATAGGCGGCGAAATAATGCTCGGAAAAGTCCACATTATAATGCGTCGCAATGAAGGCGACCTTAGGATTTGGATTGCCCTTTGGGGTCCAGTAGATTCCCTGGCACGGATGGCCGCCCGCCATGATTCTGGGGGCGGTGGGCGAGACAGAACTAATAAAACGGCTCTCTACCGTGTCTTCAATCCGGGTATTATCACTCATTGGGCGATCCTCCATTTCCGCCTACGGTCTCACGACCGCTGCGTTTTTGATTTCAAGAACCGGTAGCAAACCAAAACCCATTTGCATAGCTATCTAACTATTTTTTTAGAACTGCTACTGGACCTACGCGACTTGCAACCAGCACTTGCGTTGAAACCGCTCTCATTCGTATACTTGCCTATTCACTGGAGAGCATAGCGAATGCCCAAAACTACCAAAACCGAAAGCCCATACGCCGAGTGGACAAACAGTCTTGGTTATTTGGTGCGCAAGTCATTCCGGTCTGTGTCCCGCGCGCTTGAAGTGCGCACTTCAGAATACGGAGTGACCGCTGCGCAGTGGCATTTTCTACGCGTGCTATGGATTGAAGATGGCATCAGCCAGAGGGAACTCAGCCAGCGCGTTAATATGCGCGAGCCCACGACGGTGATTGCGGTCAAACGACTGGAGAAGGCAAATCTGATTATCCGCAAGCTAAACACCGAAGATGCCCGCAAGATGAATGTCTACCTAACGCCCAAGGCCAAGCGCCTGAAAGCCAAGCTGATGCCGCTGGTTGAGGAAGTGAATGATCTGGCCACTCACGGCATGACAGCAAAGGAGAAGTCTGAACTGCGCCGCCTGCTCAGCAAGGTGAACCAAAATCTGGAAGCAGAAGACCGTCGCCGGAATACGCCCGTCCCGCCTCCATGACCTTTACCAGAAGGCAGTCTCCTTTTGAGTCGTGCCGCAAGTTTCAAGCAGAGTTAAACTCCGTGGCCGAAATCGGCTCGTGAGCTACATCACTCTCGTCGAACACCGTTGTCCAGGCCGCGAACTCCAGGCAGATTCCATCCGGATCAAAGAAATAAACTGAGCGCACAAAGACATCTTCCGTCAAAACGGCGCTCACCTGACTGGGAGAGTTATCGTGGTTCAAAATCGGCGTCACCTCAATGCCCAGATCGATCAGGCGCTGGTAATAGTCATCGAATTTTTCCGCCGGAATGTTCAAAGCAACATGGTTCATTGATCCGTGCGCAGAGGCAAAATTTCCCTGCGTTGGAAGGGCCGCCGGCGCCGCGATACCAGGCGAGGCTTCGGGCGCCTCAGGAAACCAGAAAAAGGCGATAGAATCGCCATTGCCACAATCAAAGAAGAAATGCTGCCCCGAATTATTCGGCAGATTAATCGTCTTGATCAGGGGCATGCCCAACTTGTCTCTGTAGAACTCAACCGTCTTCTTCATGTCACGACAAACCAGCGCGAGGTGGTTTACGCCCTTGAAGTCAAATGGACGTTCCTGTGCCATATGAATTGTCTCCTCTCCCTGATGCAGATCTTTGCTCATTTTAAGCCATTTATTTACATAGACAGCTAATCTAAATCGCTTTTTCAGGCAACAGGTTTCGCAACGACAATCGGCCGGATGGACTTGCCAAACGGGCAGATGCTAATTAGTTAGATATCTAATCTTTATATCTGATGTTCCACATACGAGGCACGCTGATTTGTCATCAAGTGAACAGCGGTCATCGGCACCGCGCACACTCTACGAAAAGCTCTGGGATGCCCATCTAGTGGCAGAAGAGAATGGCGAGGCTATCCTGTATATTGACCTGCACATGCTGCATGAGGTCACCTCGCCTCAGGCTTTTGCAGGGCTCGCCGAACACGGCCGCAAAATCCGACGGCCAGACCTCACCCTGGCCATGGCAGATCATTGCGTCCCGACAACTGGCCAGTCACAAGGCATCGAGGCCGTTGAAGACGAACAATCCCGCGCACAGCTTGCCATGCTCAACCATAACAGCGCAGCGTACGGCATAGAACACTACACAATCGGCGACATCCGAAATGGCATCGTGCACGTGGTGGGCCCGGAACAGGGCCGCACCCAGCCGGGCATGACGATTGTCTGCGGAGATAGCCACACCTCCACACACGGCGCGTTCGGCGCGCTAGCCTTCGGCATCGGCACGTCCGAGATCGAGCATGTCCTGGCCACACAGGCCATACGGCAGAGAAAGTCCGGCAATCTCCGCGTCACCGTCAATGGATCGCTCGCCCCCGGGGTGACCGCGAAGGATCTGGCGCTGACCATTGTCTCCGAATTAAGTGTCGACGGCGCTACCGGACATGTCATCGAATATTGCGGGGACGCCATTCGCGCGCTCTCCATGGAGGGCCGCATGACCCTCTGTAATATGAGCATCGAGGCAGGCGCCCGCGCAGGCCTCGTGGCGCCGGACGATGTCACCTACGATTATCTTAAAGCGCGCATGCCAGCCGAGACCTGGGCTGCCAGCCTGCCCCGCTGGAAGAAGTTTCACTCAGATCCCGGCGCCCGCTTCGATCATGAGATTATCCTGGACGCCAGCACAATCTCACCAGTCGTCAGCTGGGGTATCAACCCAGCTCAGAGCATCGCAATTGAGGCGCGCATTCCGGAACCATCTGAGCAAAAGGAGCAGAAATCGCGTGCGATCACGGAACGCGCCCTTTCCTATATGGCGCTACAGGCTGGCAGTCCTATTGCCGGCACCCCGATCGACCGCGTCTTCATCGGTTCATGTACAAATGGACGGATTGAAGACTTGCGCGCTGCCGCGGCCGTTCTGAAGGGGCGCACGGTCCATCCACGCATCAATGCCATTGTGGTGCCTGGTTCCGGCATGGTTCGCCACATGGCTGAACAGGAAGGTTTACACACTATTTTTCTGGATGCGGGCTTTGAGTGGCGAGAGCCGGGCTGCTCCATGTGCGCCGCCATGAACAATGACCGACTGACGCAGGGCCAGCGCTGCGCATCCACATCGAACCGGAATTTTGAGAATCGTCAGGGGCCAGGTGGGCGCACCCATCTGATGAGCCCAGCCATGGCAGCGGCGGCAGCAGTCACGGGTGAAATCACGGACTTCAGAACCCTACCATAGAACGCTGAATACTGCGCATCAGCTCTCCGACCGCATGGCCTCAAACGCGCCCAGCGCGTCACTATGCGTCAGCGTCCGGGAAATATCATCCAGTCCGGCCAGCAATGCGTAGCGAATATCTTCCCGTATCTCGAATGGATAGATTTGTCCTTCTGGACCAGTCACGCACTGACACTCCAGATCAATGCTCAGGGCAGCTTCGGGAAAGGATGTGGCCACCTCGATCAATTCATCACATGAGTCACTTGACAGCTGTACAGGCAACAAGCCGTTTTTCACGCAATTGGTCGCAAAGATGGAACCAAAGCTAGGCGCGATGATGCAGCCAATGCCAAAATCATCCAGCGCCCACACGGCATGCTCGCGGGATGATCCGCATCCGAAGTTCTCATAGGCGATGATGATCTGTGCTTCACGCCGCACATCTTGGTTCAGGATGAAATCTTCCACTTCCCGGCCGTCATCATCATAGCGCCAGTCATTGAACAGGCGCCGGCCAAGTCCCTTCCGCGTCAGCGTCTTCATGAAGCGCGCTGGCAGGATCTGGTCCGTGTCGATATGCGCCACAGGCAGAGGCGCGGCAATTGCCGTGATTGTTTGGAATGGACGCATGGATCAGAGCACCTCGAAAACGTCGTAGCGGACGGCGCCCCCAATGGACTCCCCCATGCCAATGGTCACGATATTGTTTAACCAGCTATAGCGCTCATCCCCGGTCTCGAAGAAAGGCGCGGTCCGGAAATAGATTTGCTTGCGTTCCTCGTCCGATTTCGGCCCGCCCCGACTGGAAAACTGACGTACCTTGGACATTGGTCGCAAGACGCCCCGATAGGACAGGTAAATCAGCGCGCCATCATGCGTCTCAAGCGTAACCCGCGCATCCAGCCTCAGCGTGTCACTGTCGTCAATCGTAGCCCAATCGCCCCCGCCCGGCACAACGCGGCCCCTCAGACGCTCACCCTCCAAGATACCCCCTGTCAGGGCAGCAATCATGCGCTGGCCGAAATAAGCCTTGCCGATCATTTGCTGCGGCTCTGAAAAGTCTGCGCGATAGGTACAGAGATAACGGAACTCAGGGGTCTGCATGACAGGTATCCTCTTCAAAGATCAGGTAGCCGCCGTGCCTTATCAGGCCCGGCGGCTGGGAGATTACATGCTAAGCGAAAGGGTCACGCCATAGGTGCGTGGCGGCGCATAGGGCACCAGCGTTTGTTGGTAAGGGCCGAAATAGGTAACATAAGTCGGCACCAATTCGTCAGTCAGATTCTTGCCCCAGACGGAGACCTGCCAGCGTTCATCCGGCAGTGTAAGCGACAGCCGGGCGTCCAGATTGTCGTGCGCAGGCCACAATTGCGACGCCACGTTGGAGGCCTCGAAATACGCGTCATCGGTCCAGGAATAATCCACACGCGCCAGCGCGTGCCATGCGCCAACCGGCGTCTCATATTGAGCACCGATATTATACTTGTTGGCCGGAGACCGCGGTAGCTCGTTGCCCGTATAGTCAGAGCCGGGGACCTGATATTCCGCAAACTCCGTATCCAGATATGAATAGCTACCATCGATGCGGAAATTCTCGGACACCCGCCCGACAAACTCCACTTCCAGACCCTTGATCTCGGCTTCGGCCGCATTGCTGACCACGACACAGCAGAGCGGCACCAGTTGGGATATCTGCAGATCCTCATAGTCTGTCTTGAAGAGAGCGGCATTCAGCGTCAGGCGGCGCTGGAACCATTCGGTCTTGGCGCCCAGTTCATAGCCCCAAGCAAACTCCGGGTCATACGGCGTGGACGCCCCGGCATCTGTGCCGGACAGGCCCTGAAAGCCACCGCTCTTATAGCCGCGCGCCGCAGACGCATAGACCATGATATTTTCGGCTGCTTGCCAGTTCAGTGCAAAGCGCGGCGTGAAGGCCTCCCACTCTTCCGACGCGTTGACGTCATAGCCATCCAGAGACCCAAGCGGTGGCGGCAAGCCCGGTCCGGAAACCTTGAAGCCCGCAAACCGGCCCTCTTTTTCTTCCCATGTCATGCGGGCGCCGACGGTCGCGGTCAACGTCTCCGTCAGGTCATAGTCGAACTGGCCGAACACCGCGAAGCTGTTTGCTGTGACTGATTGCGGATAGATCGCCGTGCCGGTCAGCGAAGGCGCCGGAAAATCCTGGATCTGCCCCTGAACGCGGTCAATATCCTCGTCCAGATAGTAAAGTCCGATCTGGCCTTGGAGCCGGTCATTCAGGGCCTCGAAGGCGTAGCGCAATTCCTGGCTCATCTGGGTTGCGTCTTCCCGTCCGAAATCCGTCGATTCAATCTGATTTGGCGGATTGACCGGATTGCTGAAGAATGGCGTACGGAATTTGTACTTCACATCCCTCACTGCCGTTAAGGAGGTGAGGGTGCCAGAGCCGACTTGCCAGTTCACCTCTCCGCTATAGGAACTGATCTGACGGAAGATCTGACCGTCAGTATAGGCGTTGACGGTGCGCGGATCCGGATCGACGCCGACACAATGCACGCCGCCATTGAATTCTTCATTACAGATATTGTCGCGGGGATTGCCACTTTGATCCTGCGTGGAAATGTCTGCCCGCAGGATAATATCAAGACTATCGGATGGCAGGTAACGTATGGCCGCGCGCGCCGTTGTCATATCCTGATCGTTGACGTCATTTCCGGTCGTTTTGTTGAATTCGTATCCATCACGCTGCTTGTGAGAGATACCACCTGACAAGAACACATTGTCAGACAGGGGTACATTTCCTCGCACGACCAGATTGTACTTATCGTAATTTCCTGCCGTTCCCTCAATGTGAAAAGACCGCTCATCCGAAGGCTTTCGGCTGACGAATTGAATCAGTCCGCCAATCGCATTCTTTCCAAATAGCGTTCCCTGCGGCCCGCGTAGAACCTCCACGCGCTCCAAGTCCAGCACGTCAAGGTCCATGGAGCCACCGCGCCCCGCATAAACGCCGTCCACGAAGATCACAACTGAGCCATCCCCACCAGCATTCTGGCTGATCCCATTCGCCGTTCCTATGCCCCGTAGGGAGAAATTATTCTGAATCGGATCAGCTGCGCCAACCGTCAGACCAGGCGTCCGCAATGCCAGATCCTGAATGGTCTCGACATTGTTGTTTCTCAACTGCTCTGCACTGAAAGCCGAGACTGCCACCGGCACATCCTGCAGGCTCTGCTCACGCCGCTGCGCCGTGACGACAACGGTGTCATAGGCAATCTCTTCATCGACCTGTGTTTCTTCCTGGGCAAAAGCGGTCCCCGATAAGGCGGGCCCCACCAATGCCATTGTCAGGGCAAGGCCCTTCCACGCTTTTCTAGACATTTCCATTTCCTCCACTTTCGGGTCATTGCCCGGGACAGGTCATCTTTGACTCTGACTTTCTTATTGCTTAGACAGACAATAATTACTTAGATAGCTAATATAAATTTCTTATGGCGGCAAGAGACCGCTTTTGGAA
The DNA here is from genome assembly GCA_913057945.1 of uncultured Hyphomonadaceae bacterium. Taxonomy (GTDB): domain Bacteria; phylum Pseudomonadota; class Alphaproteobacteria; order Caulobacterales; family Hyphomonadaceae; genus Hyphomonas. The sequence continues at coordinate 106,725 of CAJXOF010000009.1, forward strand.
AACCAGAGGGCGGAAAATATGTCAGACCAGGCGCTTCACGGCGAAGCAGGCAATACAGCTGAATCCGTAGTCGGATCGCCTACTGCCGCGACCCCACCCTGGCCCAATCAGGTCTATAGCTGGTACGTGGTCGGGGTCCTTTTGCTGGCCTACACCCTCTCTTTCATCGACAGAATGATTCTCAGCCTGCTGGTCGCGCCTGTGCGTGAGTCGCTCGACATCACCGACACTCAGTTCAGTCTTTTGGTCGGCATGGCCTTTGCTCTGTTCTACACGATCGCCGGATTGCCGCTGGCTTGGGTTGCGGACCGCTTCAGCCGCCGCAACCTCATCGTCGGTGGCATCGGCTTGTGGAGTTTCATGACGCTCAGTTGCGGAGTAGCGACCAGCTATATCGGCCTGTTCATCGGGCGCATGGGCGTCGGTGTCGGTGAGGCCACGCTATCACCTGCCGCCTTCTCCATGCTCAGTGATTACTTCCCCAAGAAGCGGTTGGCCCGCGCCATCGCAGTCTACTCGATAGGCGTGCCTCTTGGCTCCGGTATCGCGCTGATGCTCGGCGCACTCGTCATCAAAGCCATCCTCGCCGCGCCCGAAATCACCCTGCCCTATATCGGGCAAGTCGAAGCCTGGCGCCTCACCTTTGCCTTCGTGGCCTTCCCCGGCATTCTGATCTGCCTGCTGATGCTAACCGTTCGCGAACCTTTCCGCCGCGGGCGCATGACCGTCGAACAGCATGCAAGCTCCGGCTCCCAGAGCTTTGTTGCACATGTGATGACCCATAAGCTTTCGCTGGGCTGCATGTTTGCCGGAATGTCACTGATCAGTATGGTGATGTATGGTGCACTCGCCTGGACCCCGGCCTTCCTGTCACGTACCTACCCGATCAACATTACCGATGCCGGCCTTTTATTTGGTGCCATCATGGCCATCTGCGGCGCGGGCGGCCTGATCCTGGGCGGCGTCGTCGCAGACTGGATGTTTGGCCGGGGCCACACCGATGGCCATATCCGCACCATCCGTTTGTCCCTTCTGCTCGGCGGACCGTTCCTGATCCTGACACCGCTGATGCCCAGCGCGACGTGGGCGCTGGCTTTACTGGCACCCGGCTTCCTGTTCATCACGATGCATGGCGTCGGCACAGTCGCCCTGCAGGTGATTACTCCGAACGAATACCGCGCGCGGATCACGGCATTGTATTTCTTCGTAGCTAACCTGATCGGCCTAGGCCTCGGCCCCACCGTCATCGCGCTGGTGACAGATTTTGGCTTCGGGAATGATGCGGCCCTGCGCTACTCGCTTTTCACCGTGTCTGGCATTGCCCTGCCGGTCGCAGGCCTGATCCTGACGCTCGGCATGCCAGCTTATCGCCGCAGCGTGGCGAATATCGCAGAAGTCACCGATTCAACAGATTATGCGGCAGGTGCCTGATCAAGCGGGACTAGACGGGTCGGTGGCAACTTCTTCCGGATGGAAAGACAGAGGCGTTCCCCAGTCCATTGCCAGCGTTGCGGCGGTCTGTTCGAATGCTTTCTGACCGATGCGGCGAACCAGTTCTTCCGTCATCAGTTTCATGGCACGCTGCGCATCCCGGCGCATAGCTTCACCCGTTTCGGTCAACTCCACCACTTTCACCCGCATGTTTTTGGGGTCATCCACCAGCTTCACCATGTTCATTTCGCTCATGGATTTCAGCGTTGCGTGGATCGCCTGCCGGCTGATGCCAAGTCGCCGCGCAATCTCGGATGGATAGCGCACACCCATCACGACATTGGCCATGACCATGGATTGTGGCCGTGTCACAGACGGCCAGCCCCGCGCGCGGATATAGCTCTGAAGTCCCTCATCCAGCCAATAGAAGCCCGACAGCAGGTTCAGCAGTATCTGGTTTTCCGGGGTTACGTCATGGGTCTCACTCATATCTGCGACTTACAGCCGGTTCCCGTGCTATGCAAACATATCTCATGGCGGGAGGAGTGGATCATAATGAGCCCACTCACCTTATTGTCAATTTAGTTGACACTTAACGCGCCCAACCATAATCTTCCCAACATAGAAGACGCCCAGTCAACAAGGGTGGTAATAATGGAGGAGACCCCATGACAAGACCGCAAAACAAGGAATTCGAGTTTCTTGGCGTTAACCATCTGGCCTTGGTCTGCAAAGACATGGCCAAAACAGTTGAGTTCTACCGGGACGTGCTCGGCATGCCCCTGATCAAGACAATCGATCTTCCCGGCGGCATGGGTCAGCACTTCTTCTTTGATGTCGGCAACGGGGATTCCATCGCCTTCTTCTGGTTCCCGGATGCGCCGAACGCCGCCCCAGGTGTGGCAGCGCCGGAAAACCTGCCGACCCGTGGAAATATCCGCTCCGCTCATGGCTCCATGAATCACATCGCCATCAATGTCGCGGCCGATAAGTTTGACGAATACTATGAAAAACTGAAGGCCAAGGGCATTGATGTGACGAACATCTTCAACCACGACAATTCCGACACCCAGATGTCGAAAGAGATCACCAGGGATGTCTTTGTCCGGTCGGTCTACTTCTTTGACCCCGACGGCATCTGTCTGGAACTGGCTGCCTGGACCAGTGAGTTTGACGAAAGCGACGTGCGCCACGCGCCCGTGCGCGCAGATGGCAAGCCTGCCGAAGACATGTTGCGCTCCTGATTAAGGAAGGCCGTCATGATAGACGTACATTTCGTCCCGACGCCGAATGGTCACAAGGTTTCGATCATGCTTGCGGAACTGGATGTGCCGCACCGGCTCATCCAGTATAACATGCTGGCTGGCGATCACCTGAAAGAGGAGTTTCGCCACATCAGCCCCAACGGCAAGCTACCAGCGATTGTGGACCCTGCTCCCAAGGATGGCGGGCCGCCCTTTCCCCTCTTCGAATCCGGCGCCATTCTGTTTTACCTTTCGGAAAAGCATGACAATGCCTTCATGCCGAATGATCTGCGCGGGCGCTCTCTCGCCCAACAATGGCTCATGTGGCAAATGGCTGGCTTTGGCCCGATGCATGGTCAGGCGCATCACTTCATCCGCTATGCTCCGGAAGGCCAGGATTATCCCATAAATCGCTACCGTAACGAGGCCATCCGTTTGCTGAATGTTCTTGAGCAACGCCTTCACGACGCGGCCTATATGGCAGGTGATGAGTATTCGGTGGCAGATATGGCAACCTGGCCTTGGGTCAGCGCCGTGCGGGCTATTCAGGTGGATCTTGAGCCCTATCCGTCCATCCGGCGCTGGCATGCGGAGATAGGGCAGCGCCCCGGCGTACAGCGCGGCACAGAGGTCACCAATGAGCGGAACCTCGCCAAGCTGCGCCCGAAGCTAAACGAGGAAGAGTGGTCCAACCTGTTCGGCGAGAACATGCTGAGAAGCGGTCAGTAACCATCCTTTTCCACCTTTCACCGGACTGCCCGAGCGGGATTTATTCCGCCCACAGCGTAAGAACTTCCGTAAACTTAGTTGACACAATAGGACCCGGCGGTACGGTTCCATAAAGGGCGCGATAGACGTTCTGTAGGGGAGATAATATGGCTGACACTATGACCGGCACAGCCGTGCCCAGCGCAACAGAAACTCAAGCGCCACCTCTGCGAAGGACACTCGCGCTGGTCATCCTGATGGCCATTGGTTCCATCAATTATGTGGACCGCCAGCTGCTCTCCTTGCTGATCGAGCCAATCCGGCAGGATATCCCGTTGAGCGATACCGCCTTCGGCCTTCTGACCGGCCTCTGCTTTGCGCTGTTCTACGCATCCATGGGTGTACCCGTCGCCATGTTGGCAGACCGAATTAACCGCGTGCGGCTCGTTGCCATCGCCTGCACCATATGGAGCGTCTGCACAGGCCTATGCGGCTTTGCCCAGAATTTCTGGCAGCTCGCCCTCGCCCGCTTCGGCGTCGGCATTGGGGAGGCAGGCGGCACCGCGCCATCGCTTTCCATTCTGTCCGACTGTTTTACACCGGAACAACGCCCGGCCGTAATAGGTCTCTATACTGTCAATGGCCCGATTGGTGTGTTCATCGGCATCTCTCTCGGCGGCTTCATCGCGGCCCAGTATGGCTGGCGCATGGCCTTCTTTTCCGTAGCATTTCTAGGCATGGCGCTCGCTCCCATCCTCTGGTTTCTGGTGCGAGAGCCTCTGCGCGGCGCCACAGAAAAGGCCGCCGCACAGCAGGCCAGCGAACCTGCCCCCTCTCTCATCTCCACCATTCGCATCTTCATGAAGCTGCCAACCCTGCGCCTTTTGCTACCGGCCAGCGGCCTGCTCGCCTTTGTCAGCTATGGCCTGCTCAACTGGATCCCGGCTTACCTGATGCGCGAAGCCGATATGGAGCTGTCCGAGCTGTCGCTATGGTTTGGTCCGGCGGCTGGCATCTGCATGGGCCTCGGCATCTGGAGTGGGGGCGCCATTGTGAACCGTGGCGCGAAGAAAAGCCTCACCGCCTATGCCTGGGCACCTGCGGCCTCCGTCATCATCGGGATCCCGTTCCTGATTGCGGCCTTGTTTATGCCCGGCTGGCAACTATGCCTCGCCCTGATGCTTGTCCCCATGGTCTGTATCGTGATTTATGTCGCTCCAGCCTTGGCTCTGACACAAAACCTCGCGCCGCTCCGTGCCCGGGCGACGGCAACCGCCCTGCTACTACTCTCCTTCAACCTGATCGGCATAGGCGGAGGGCCTCTAATGATTGGCGTATTTTCTGATATGTTCAGCGCGATGGGCCTGGAGCACAGCCTGCGCTGGGCCCTACTCTCGACTATCCCGATTTCGCTCGTGGCCATGACGCTCTACATCAAGATGGCCCGCACGATCACTCAGGATCACGCGACCAGCCTCCCCCACAGCGCCGACTGATACTGAGGAAATGGACACAAAGGAGACGTCATGACAGAAGATAAAATGAAAGCCTTGGCCAAACACTTTTTCGACAGTGTTGAGGCTGGGGATATTGACGGCCTGCTTGCCTGCTACGCCCCGGACGCGAAGATCTGGCACAATACCGACCAAGAAGTGCAAACGCCGGATGACAATCGCAAGACCTTGGCGAGCATGGTCACACGTATCAGCGACCGCGTCTATGAAGACCGTCGCATTGATCTCTTCCCCGGCGGCTTTGTCCAGCAACATATCTTGCGCGGCACCCGTGTGCAGGATGGTGTTCGGCTGGAGCTGCCCGCCTGCGTTGTCTGCCGGGTAAAGGACGGCCGGATTACACGACTGGACGAGTATTTTGATTCCGCCCATGTCGCCCAGTTCCGTAAATATGCAGACGAATGATCAGAAAGAGAAACTTCATGCCAGCCATCAAGCCTGTTCCCCGCAAGGACATTACAAACGAAATCATGCTCACCTATTTCGAGCGCTTGTTTGGGCCCGACCGCGACCCGATCGACGAGCCCGGCACCGCCACTGGCTCCCCAGGTGATTGGTGGAGCGTCTTTGCCAATTCCGAAGAAGTCTTCGAACATGCTGTCGCAGGTTTCAAACTCTATCGGAGTCCGAATATCAAATTGGATCCGGTGCTTCGTGAGCTGGGACAGACACGTGTCGGCTGGGCCGTCGGCAGCCAGTTCGTATTCTCGCAGCACTGCAAGCTGCTTCGTGCGCTAGGACTTGCCAATGACAAGATCAGAGCCGTCGCCCACTGGCAGGTTTCGGAGCTGTTTGATGACAAGGAGCGCGCCGTTCTTGCCTATGCAGACTGTCTGGCCACCGGTCGTGGCCGCACACCTGTCGAAGTAATGGAAAAGTTGAAGACCTTCCTGAGCAATGAAGAAATCATGGAGTTCACCTACATCGCGTCGCTTTATGTTATGCATGCCATCATGTCCCGCGCCATGAGGACTGAGTTCGATGATCGGCCCGAAGCCATTGTCGAGGTCGACGCTCCCGAAGGCTTCAGTACGGCGGACTTTCTGGACTCCCGTCCGAATGACAAGAAAATATCATGAGGCATCAAACCTGTTTCTGATTGGGCACTTCTCGACCGATGGCGATGAAAGCGGCCTTGATATGGCTGATCATCACCGCTTCAGCCCATTGACTGTCACGCGCACGGAACGCCGCAATCAGTTCACGATGATGTTGCATGGACCGTGCCCGCTCTTCCGGCGTGTAATGCTCTATCGTACGCAGGACGAGCGGCGCCTCAACCACGAGGTTTGACACACTCACCAGACGAGAGCTCTTTGCTGCATCAATGATTATGCGATGAAAGCGACTATTCGCACTCGCCTCTTCCGGCACAACAGTCTGCTGAGCGGATAATTCTTCCATACGGTCCGCCAGCATCTCCAACTCGGCAATTTGCGCCGGCGTGATCCGTGTTGCTGCGCGCCGGGCCGCATAGCCCTCAATCAGTGTACGCAATTCGTACAGCGCATCGAGATCCTCCCCAGCCATGTCTGCGACTTGTGCGCCGTGATTGGGACTGAACTCCGCCAGACCTTCACTGACCAGTCTGCGTAGTGCTTCACGCACGGGGGTCCGCGAAACATCACACAGAACGGTCAGGTCAGATTCGACCAACCGGTGCCCTGGTCTGAAACGACGCGAGATGATCTCCGCCTTGATAATGTCATAGGCTTGTATACTGGCGCTTGCCATGTTTCGTCCTCACTGGATGAAGGGTTCAGGGTGTGTGACCGGGACGGGAAACCCGCCCGCTTTCAGCAAGGCTGATGGCACAGGTTTGCCCAGCACATCTCGCTCCAGCCATGCGGCGGCCTTTCGCAGTTTTCCCAAATTCAAGCCGGCGGAAACCCCCATCCGGTCGAACATATAGCTGACATCCTCGGTCGCGATATTGCCCGTTGCAGCGGGCGCGAACGGGCACCCTCCAATTCCGCCAATTGAGGTATCGAGGACTGTCGCGCCCGCACGCCAGGCCGCATAGGCGTTGGCGAGGCCCGTATGGCGCGTATCATGAAAATGGCATCGCAATGGCACATCCGGAACGCTCGCCCTCACGGCCTTAATACGTTGCTCGACGGAGAGTGGATCGCCAACCCCAATCGTATCGGCCAGGGCGATCTCGTCCACACCATAGCCTGCCGCAGTCTCCGCAAGCGAGGTCACAGCCTCTGGCGCAACTTCTCCCTCGAACGGACAGCCCCACGCCGCACCGATGGTGATGGTCGTGTAGAGTCTCTCCGCCCGCGCAGTCCGTACAGCCTGCTCGAACATCATAATCGTCTGCCGGATAGATGCACCCTGATTGCGCTGGTTGAAGGTTTCCGATGCGATGATGACGAAATTCACTTCATCCACTCCGGCCTCCAAGGCGCGATCCAATCCACGCTGATTGAGAACCAGGCCAGACAGGCTGACGCCCATCTCCTTCACACCCGTATCCGCGAGGAGGCGCGTCATCAGAGCCTCGGCGTCAGCCATCTGGGGCACAACCTTCGGATTGACGAAGCTGACAGCTTCAATCCGCTGTGCGCCCGCCATCGCAGCCCGCATCACCAACTCAACTTTAGCATCTGTGCCGACCAGCGTTTTCTCGTTCTGCAGGCCGTCCCGGGGGGAGACTTCCACAAGTGTCAACTCAGACATCCCCAAGCCTATCGTATACAATCATCTCTAATTATCCCTTGTAACCGTCAATTTTATTGTCATAATTACTTTCTTTGAATACAATATATAGCAGATCAAGTAAATTGATCGCATAAAGGGATCACGTCATGAACGCTAGCAGCGGATCAAAACCGCATGGCCCCCTGGACGGCATTACCGTTGTGGAAATGGGCCAGCTGATCGCCGGACCTTTCTGCGGCCAGCTGCTGGGGGATTTTGGCGCAGATGTCATAAAGGTCGAGTCTCCCGACAAGGGCGACGCGCTGCGGCAGTGGGGACAGCCCGGCTACCCCATGTTCTGGGAGATCCTCGGACGCAACAAATATTCCATAACGGCGAACCTCCGTGTCGAAGGCGGTCAGGCTCTGGCGCGTCAGCTGATCGGCAAGGCAGATATACTGATTGAGAATTTTCGACCTGGCACGCTCGAAAAATGGGGGATGAGCCCCGAGCAGCTGATGAAAGACAATCCGCGTCTGATCATCGTGCGTGTGTCCGGCTATGGACAGACGGGCCCCTATTCCAGTCGCGCTGGCTTTGGCGGTATTGGCGAGGCTATGGGAGGATGGCGCAGTATAGTCGGCGAGCCTGATCGCTCGCCATCCCGCATGGGCGTCTCGATTGGCGACAGTCTGGCGGCCACTTTTGCTTGCCTCGGCGCACTGGCCGCGCTGGAGGCCCGCCACAAGACCGGCAAGGGCCAGATCGTGGATTCGTCCCTTTATGAGGCCGTCCTGCACGTTATGGAAAGCCTCGTGCCAGATTACGCCATTGCAGACTTCATCCGGGAGCGATCTGGTTCGATCCTGCCCGGCGTTGCGCCGTCGAATGTGTACCCCTGCAAGGATGGCGCCTTCCTCATCGCCGCCAATCAGGATTCCGTCTTCACCCGCCTGTGTGACGTGATGGAACGGCCCGATCTGGCAAAGGATGATCGCTACGCCACCCATACCGCGCGCGGCAAGCACCAGAAGATGCTCGACGACATCATCGCCGAGTGGACGAAGGATCACACCGTTAATGCGCTGGAAGCCATGATGGCCGAAGCTGGCATCCCCGCAGGCCGCATGTTCCGTCCGGCAGACATGCTGGCCGATCCCCAGTTCAAGGCCCGCGACTCCCTGATAGAAATTGAACACCCAAAATGGGGAAAACTCCCCATGCAGAACGTCTTCCCCAAGCTTTCCGGCACACCTGGCTCCATCCGGAGCGTCGCACCGCTCAGCCCCGGCGTGGACAATCAGAAAATCTATAGTGAACGCCTGGGCTTGTCAGAGGCAGACCTCGCCAGCCTCAAACAAGACGGCATCATCTGAACCACAGCCGGAAGGAGGACATCACATGCACGGCCTTATGCAGGAAGCGAACCTGACCCTCGACCGATTGCTGACTCACGCGGCCCGCTGGCATGGCGACACCCATATTGCCTCAAGCTCTGCTGACGGCGTTACCAGTCACACCGATTACGCCACAGTCACGCGTCGCGCCCATAAGGTTTCCAACGCCCTGCGTGCTGCAGGCATCGGCAGGGATGATCGTGTCGGCACGATGGGCTGGAATGGCTATCAGCACTTCGAAGCCTGGTACGGCACGATCGGCATGGGCGCAATCTGTCACACGCTGAATCCGCGCCTACTCAACGAACAGATCGCCTATCTCGTCAATCATGCCGAAGACCGTATCCTGCTGGTCGACAAGGCCTGCCGGGGCATTCTGGAAGAGGTTCTGCCGCACAGTCCGAGCGTTGAACGCGTGATCTTTCTGGACGAGGAAACTCCCGCTACCATCGCCGACTGCGACGTGCCCGTCACAGGCTATGAAACCTGGATTGAAGGCCATCCCGAGACCAGTGAATGGGGCAATTTTGATGAGCGCCAGGCCGCCGGCCTGTGCTACACGTCGGGCACGACCGGCAATCCCAAGGGCGTGCTCTATGCGCACCGCTCCAATTATCTGCACGCGATGATGACGCTCGGGCCGGATGCGTTGAACCTGTCGGCCCGCGACACCATCCTGCTTGCCGTGCCGATGTATCACGCCAATGCGTGGGGTGTGGTCTATTCCGCGCCCATGGTCGGTGCCAAGCTGGTCCTGCCGGGACAACAACTGGATGGCGCATCGCTGTACGATCTGATGGAAGTCGAAGGTGTCACCTATTCGGCGGGTGTGCCGACCATCTGGCAGATGCTGCTCACCCATTTGCGCGAAACCGGAAACACCTTTTCCACACTCCAGCGTGTTACAGTCGGCGGCTCCGCCTGCCCAGAATCCATCATCCGCGAATTTCGTGACGTACACGGTGTGGATGTCATTCAGGGCTGGGGCATGACCGAGACATCTCCGCTTGCCACCGTCTCCATCCCGAACCGGCGCATTAGCACACTCAGCTCGGATGAGCAGGTCGCCTACAAGCTGAAACAGGGGCGCCCGCTGGCCGGGATAGACCTGAAGCTCACTGATGATGAAGGCCGCCGCCTGCCCCATGATGGCCGCACACCTGGCCGCCTGATGATCAAGGGTGCTACCATCGCCAACCAGTATTACGGCCACGACACCGATGCTCTGGATGAAGAGGGCTTCTTCGACACCGGCGATATCGCCACACTGGACAGTGATGGCTACATGCAGATCACAGACCGCGCCAAGGATGTAATCAAGTCCGGCGGCGAATGGATCAGCTCCGTCGATGTCGAGAACATCGCCATGGGTCACTCGGCAGCAGATATCTGCGCCGTGATCGGCATTCCTCACCCGAAATGGGACGAACGCCCCCTGCTGCTGGTCAAACTGCACAAGGGGCAGAGCGCGACCTGCGATGACATACTCGCCTTCTTGAAAGGCAAGATCGCCACATGGTGGATGCCGGACAGGGTCGAATTCATCGACGACATGCCAACCGGGCCGACAGGCAAGATCGACAAGAAGAAACTCAGAGAACAGTTCGGCGGTGTGACATTTATTCAATCCGCCGAGACACCGGAGAATAATTAGCAATCTAATCAATAAGTTGAAGAAGGACGTACCCTCATCAAGCCACACTGCCTGCAGACAACCGACGTCACATGTTGACCCGATGTCATGAAATACACACGCGCAACCCACTTGCTGTGCGGAAAAAAATAAATTAGCTAACTAAGCAAATAAGCCGGATACAGCGCAGGCGTATACCGGCAACAAAGGGAGGAAAATATGAAATCGGGTATCTCAATACTAAGTCTTGCTATCGCTCTGTCCGCAGTCTCGGGTGTTGCTGCAGCGCAGGACCCAACCAATCCGGACGAGCAGGAAACACGCAAGCTGGCGACCGTCACGGTCACCGCGCAGAAGCGCGAAGAAAGCCTGCAGGATGTTCCGATCTCCATGGAGGTCATGTCCGGCGACAAGCTGGATGACCTCCAGGTTAATGACTTTCAGGACATGACGCGCTATGTGCCGAACGTCGCAGTTCAGCTGACCGCCGGTAACAATGTCGTCTACATTCGCGGCTTCGGCTCTCCAGCAGCCAACTTCTCATTCGACCAGGCAGTCAGCCTCTATGTCGATGGCGTCTATGCGGGCAAGTCACGCCAGACTCAGGGGCCTTTCTTTGATCTGGAACGCGTCGAGGTGCTGCGCGGTCCGCAGGGCGCACTGTTCGGCAAGAACACGGCGGCGGGTGCTGTCAGCATCGTGTCAGCTGGGCCGACCGACACATTCGAAGGCGCAGTCAAAGGCGTCTACAATTTCGATCTCGAAGGCTTTGAAGTATCCGGCCACGTCTCCGGCCCGATCAGCGAAACCCTGTCCGGTCGTCTCGCCGTCAAACGGCTGGACCAGGATGGCTGGATCCGTAATATCGGCAAGGGTGGCCAGAAAGAGCCACAGGTAGAACAGACCCTCGCCCGTGCCACACTGCTCTATGAACCTTCAGGCGATTTCGACTATACCCTGAAGGCAGAATTTGGAGACAATCGCCGCACCGGCGGCATGAACGTGGCCGGTCGTCTCGATGTTCCGCAAAACCCGGAGCTGACACGCTACGTCACCGATTCTGTCGTTGGCGAAGAAGGCACCGAAGCGACATCCTGGTTGGTATCCGGCACCGGCAACTGGGATATGGGCGACTTCACCCTCACCTCTGTGACGGGCTACTCCTGGTTCCGCGCAGACATCAATAATTATTTCGACCTGCAGGCCCCTGACGGCACCATTGTCGACAATAGCGTCTATAATAGCTATCCGGAACACTTCCGCCAAGTGTCGCAAGAACTTCGCCTCCTCTCGCCTACCGACAAGAAATTCGAATATATTGTGGGGGCTTATTACGATTCCGCCCGCTACAATCTGACCCAGCTCGGTGGCTTTGACATCGCCGCCTTCAACTATGAGGGCCTCGGCCGGACGGACTTCTCTCAATTCAGCACGTCCTATTCGATTTTCGGGCAAGGCACCTATCACTTCAGCGATGCTGTGCGTGCCATCGGCTCCCTGCGCTATACCAACACCGAAAAGCGGGCGAGTTTTGATGGCGAACTGATCTACGGCCCTTATCCGCTGCGTCCTCTGACCCAGGCCAATGGCGAAATCAGTGAAGACGGCATTGACCCATCCATCACTCTCCAATGGGATGTACACCCGACCAGCATGGTCTATTTCACCTATGGCAAAGGATCCAAATCCGGCGGCTTTGTCGGCAACACCTATGGTACGGTCGACAGTACCTTCACCTATGAGCCGGAAGAATCCGAAAGCTTCGAAGCCGGCATAAAATCCACCCTGCTGGATGGGGCCCTGGTTTTGAACGGCGCGGTGTATGAGACCAGCTTCAAGGATCTGCAAACGTCCGTCTACGACCCTAATCTGTCCACCTACATCACCGGGAACGCTGCCAGCGCAAAGTCGAAAGGTGTTGAGGCCTCGCTCGCCTGGGTCCTGTCAAACAATTTCAGCGTGACAGCCTCGGCCGCCTATCAGGATGCCAAATATGAGGACTATCCGGGCGCTGCATGTCTCGTCAGCCAGCCGATCATAGAGTGCGATCCGGCAGATCCAGCCAGTGTCGCACAGAACAATATTGCCGGCAAACCGCTGCCCTATATCTCCGATTTCAGCGGTAATATTCAGTTTAACTATACGCGTGATCTTTGGGATGATCTTGTCTTCGACAGCATACTGGCCATTACTGGACGTTCGGAATACTATGATTCCGACAATCAAAGCCCGCTCTATGGCCTTCAAGATGGTTACTCCAAGGTCGATTTGCGCCTGCAAATCGCCCCGCAGGAAGAACGCTGGCATGTCGCGCTGGTCGGCAAGAACCTGACAGACGAGATCACCACGGGCAGTGCCTTCAACCTGCCCACACCGATTACCAGCGTTTCCCGTGCCATCATGTATGTGGAGCCGCCACGGACTATCGCTCTGGAAGCAGGCATACGCTTCTAGACTCACCAGAATGTATCAGTCAGTGGCTCGGATGAGTCCCTGGCTGATACCTTCAAATTGACAAGCAAATGCCTCCGGAGAAAGTTTTTAGAAGACCAAACTGCACAGCGAAGCCCGAAGACCCCACGTCTCCGGCGCTTTCACTGCGCACGAGGTCTATGACTTACCGTCGAATCAAACGTCTCCGATGAGAGGGATCGCCCCTGAGAAAAATGTGCAGGTATACGACGTAGTAGGGCTGCCACGTCTCGCGCAGAGGCATGCTACAGACGCAGGCCCCAGACACGACCGGCGCGATCCTCCCATCAGGACAAGCAACCTACTTGCCCGGCGCGCGCCTGACACTTCTGCCTTCTTGCTCAAAACGCAAACCGAACACCGAATCTGCCCGTCAGGCGGCGGCTGTCTCCAAAATCCTCCAGCGAAGTCTCTGCCAAAGTTTCTCCAAAGATTGTGACCTGATTGTTCCAAGTATAGTCTCCGCCAATGCCGAAGCTGCCCCAGTAACGATCGGCGCCACTACGGAATGGCGTGTCGCTCACGCGTATGCTGACGGGGTCGAGCAATTCAACATGAAGATTGGTAATGGCATAGGCACGAACCTCATTTTCACGTCCCTGCTTGTCCGACCAGATTCTGCCACCATCAAGTTCGATACCAAACCGGCTTTGGAAGCGGTCCCCTTGGTCTTGTTGAACCTTGGCATCGAACGAATCTGCGAACGCATCAAAAGCAACATTCGAAAACGCATGTTGCATCTGAGGGGTTACGGAGAGACCATGCCCGATATCCATGCGGCGTCCAAACTCGATGCTGCCGGCCCATCCGAACGCATCATTGTCGAGCGTCCATCCAGCCGTATGCGATTGCAGCTCTGCATCGTACCAGTTCGCCCGCCCCTGAAGGTCCCAATAAACGCCGCCTTGACGGTACCAGCTGAGCGTAGCCCCCAGGCCAAATGCACGCGTCTCGACATCCCCGGCACCGTAGACAGAGGACACGTCAGAATGGGACTGGGCATGATTGGCGACAATCCCGCCAATCATGGTCTCGTCACGACTTTCAACAAGGGTTGCGTCGACACCGGCTTCGAGACGCCATATGTCTGAGTCATGCTTCGTACGTGTTACACTTCCTTCCGGTCTGGCGCGGTGCAACGCCCCCTCAACCCGGCCCCACACACCATTACGCCAGTTCCTGCTGCCCACTCGCTCACGCAGGGTGGGAACCTCATTGAGCGCGGCAAGAGTCTGCGGATAAGCTTCGAAGAGCGGGACGCCTAGTTGATAGAGCGGGCTGGTCGGCGCTTCCGACTCCTCTTCAAGAAGATAGGCTGACCGCAGGTACCAATCGCCGTCATCAGGATTGGCACGTCCATTCTTCTGGAGGCGGTAGGCATAGGCGCCTGCGACTACGGCCTGGTCTCCCTCGAAGACATAATCGCCATCCAGGGTGAAGATGCCGCCTGATACGCCCTCTACATCAATAATCTTGATACCGTCATGCGTCTGACCGCCCAGCCCCTCGAGGTTGATCACCGATACGCGCGTTAAACCAGATGTGTCGCCTATCACAACGAGCTGGTCTGCCGCCGACGCGTCGCCACCCAGCTTCGCTTCAATCTCGAGTGTGCCACCCACTCCGGAATAACTGGCAATGGAGAACTGGCCGATGCCGTCAAAACCTGGGGCAAGGCTTGCGCCGGAATAGTTGACGACATCACCAGCCGAGCCCGATCCTTCAAGACGGCCGCCATCGTGAATGTCCACCGAACCCGCGAAGACCGAGTTGATCGCAAGATTACCGTTTGCAACATCTGCCCGTCCCGCATAGGCGGAATTGTCCCCAGACAAAATCAGCGTACCGCCCCCTCGCTTCTCAAGATATCCTGCGCCTGAGAACCGACCGTTCAAGTTAAAGACCGTATTGTCTTCTGTAATAATGGTGCCATCGCCATCGAAGTTGACATCGCGATCACTCGCAATATTGGCTGTCGTGCGCAATGCGCCACCTGCAAAGGACATCGCTCCGCTCGCCTCACCAAGATTGGTGTCCCCAGATATCTGTAAAACACCACCATTGATCGCTGTTCCGCCCGTATAGGTATTTATGCCATCGAGGACGAGCGTGCCGAGATCGGTCTTGACCAATTGTGTGGATCCGGTGAGTTCGGCAGCAATCGTCGCGGTCATGCTTTCGCTCGCCAATGTTCCGTCGCCGACACGCAAGACCGACTGAGGACCGGTCAGGAGAACTTTGTCGCCCCCGATCCAGTAGCCATCGGTTGCAAACTGCATTCCTGAAGCGGCAACCTGCCCAAGACTGGCGTCGACCGTGACAGTGCCTAGAGCACCCGAAAATATGGCGAATGTGCCATCATCATAGGGCGCGTTAAGGGCACCATCTTCTCCGGTCCAGTTGTCATTGCCTGAAGCATTCTGCCAGATCCCGTTGCCACCATCCACAGTGCCGTTGAACTTCGCACCATTGTCACCATCCCAGAAACTCAACAGCAGTCCATTGGAATTGATGAGATTGACCTGATTGGCGACAGACGTCTGCACGAAAACGGAGCTTCCGGACGGCAGGGAACCGACTTCGAGCCCATTATCCGTCAACGAACCTGCATAATCGAAGACCCGGTAAATGCCCACATCGAACAGCCCACCCGCCGTCTCGCTGATATTGATCGTTCCGTCGAGCACGAGGTCACCGCCGACTTCAATCAGATCGTTCAATGCGCCGCCGACAATGCCTGCTTCTCCAAACTCCATCATGAGGGATGAGGTGGTATCGAGCGTCAGACTACCATTGATAGTGAGCGTTCCAGCCCCACCAGAACCTGGCGCAATCGCGCCTCCGGCAACGACAACATCACCTCCGATGATGCCTGCACCGCCCAGGACAGCCGCGTTTACCATGGTCTGTCCCGTTGATTCGGCATTGTCTCCGTTCACAAGCAGCATCCCGGCGTCAATGATCGTTTCGCCTGTATAGGCATTTGTGCCTTCGAGGATCAGGGTACCAAGGTCGGTCTTGATCAGATCGCTGTCGCCGACAAGCTCAGACGCGACCGTCGCGGTCATGGACTGACCGGCTTCTGTGCCGTCGCCCACACGGAAAATCGCCTGTGTTCCTGTCAGCCCGATCGCATCGCCGTTGACCAGATATCCATCACTGGCAAACTGCATGCCCGAGGCATAAACGGCGCCGGCACTTTCATCCACGGTGACGGTTCCGGGCGCTGCGGAGAAAATTGCAAAAGCGCCATCCTGATAGTCTGCATTCAAGGCACCCGTAAGGTCAGACCAATTGTCAGCGTCGCTCGCTTGCCAGACGCCATCGCCGCCATTTACGGCGTTATCGAATTTCGGTCCGGAGGCGCCATCCCAGAAATTCAGGTCGAGCCCTGCCACATTGACCAGATTGACCTGGTTTGCCACGGCCGTCTGCACGAAGACGTCGCTCCCAGGCGGCGTGTCGCCAAGGTCTAGTGTGTTATCGGTCAGCGTGCCACCATAGCTGATGACTCGGTAAAGGCCTGCATCGAAATTACCGCCGGGCGAAACGGCGACATCGATGACGCCGTCGAGCATCAAGTCGCCGCCGACCTCAATGAGATCGTTAAGCGAACCACCAACAATATCGGACTTTCCGAACTCATACTCCAGCCGTGAGGCGTTATTCAATGACAGCGTGCCATTTACGGTCATTGTCCCCACGCCATTATTGCCTGGCGTCAGCACCCCATCGTCAGCAACGATTGCATCGCCGCCAATGACGCCGCTTCCGCCAAGCGCCGCCCCAGACGCAACGCTGGTCAGGCCGGTCGCCATCGATTGGTTGCCGTCGATAATGAGCGCACCAGCCTTAATGTCCGTAGCGCCGTCATAGCTGTTGTCAGCCGTCAGAACAGTTTCTCCCTCGCCTTTCTGACTCAACGTTCCCGTGCCTGAAATGAAACCGTCAAAGGTCAGAAGATCGGAGCGGTTGAGAGCAATCGTGCCATCATTGACCACATCGCCCAGGATCGATCCGCTCGTGCCACCATCGCCAAGTTGCAGCACACCAGACTCAATGGTTGTGCCGCCCGTATAAGTGTTGTCCGCCGTCAGCATTGTGGTTCCGACGCCAAGCTGGCTTAGCGCGCCGGTTCCAGATATTGCGCCAATAAACTCCAGCACGTCGGAACGGTTGAAAGCAATCGTGCCATCACTGACCACATCGCCCAGGATCGATCCACTCGTGCCGCCATCGCCGAGCTGCAACGCACCCGCCGAGATCGTCGTGGCACCAGTATAGGTATTGTCCGTGGTGAGAACAAGTGATCCGGCACCATCTTTCTCAAATGCTCCACCGCCGGAAACAACACCCGATAGAGTCAGCGTCGTTCCTGTATCGGTGAGGATGCTGCCGTCATCATCCAGCGCTACGCTGCGTCCGCTCGCAAAGGTGGCCGTTGTTTGCAATACGCCGCCATCAAAGCTGATGCTGCCAGCCGCGTCGCCGAGATTGGCGTTCTCGGACACAGAGAGCACGCCTGCCTCGATCCGTGTGCCGCCAGTATAGGTATTTGCACCGCCGAGTATCAATGTCCCAAGATCGGTTTTCACCACTTCCGTGGCACCCATAAGCCGTGAATCGATAGTCGCGGTCATACCAAGGCCGGCCAATGTACCATCGCCTACACGCAAGATGGATTGCGAGTCGGCAAGACCGATCGAGTCCCCGGTCACGCGATAGCCGTCACTGGCAAATTGCATGCCCGCGGCGGTCACCGCGCCAAGGCTTTCATCGACCGTGACGGTTCCAGCGTCAGCCGTGAAGATCGCGAATGCATCGTCCTGCCAGGGCAGGTTCACAACGCCATCGACATCGGTCCAATTGTCATTGCCACCGCCATTCTGCCACACTCCGTCGCCACCATTGACCGTTTCGTCGAATTTGTGATCGGCACCGTCCCAGAGATTGATATCGAGCCCTGCCGTATTGACGAGATTGACCTGATTTGTGATCGACGTCTGAACAAAAACGTCGCTTCCCGGCGGCATGGTTCCGATGTCCAGCGTATTGTCGGTCAGCGACCCAGCATAATTGATGATGCGGTAAAGTCCGGCGTCGAAATTTCCGCCCGCCGGGACAGTCACATTGATCACACCGTCTAGAGTGAGGTTGCCGCCAACCTCGGTGAGATCGTTCAGGGGGCCACCAACGCTATTGGCTTCACCGAACTCAAAATCGAGTACGGAAGCGCTGTCGAGGAGGAGGTTGCCATTGACAGTCAGGACGCCAGGGCTGTTACCAGGCGCAAGAATGCCGCCGTTTTCGATTACAATATCCCCGCCAATGATACCGGAGCCGCCGAGCGTTCCGCCGGACGTCACTCTGGTTAGCCCCGTTGCGGCGGACTGGTCACCATTGACCCGAAGCGTTCCGGCAAGAACATCGGTAGACCCTGAATAGGTATTGTCTCCGGCCAGGACCGTTATACCGGCACCCATCTGTTGAACGTCGCCAGACCCTTGTATCAATCCACCATAGGTCAGCGTGTCAGACCGATCGAATCCGAGTCGACCGAAATTATTGACCGTCTGACTTTCAATCGAGCCAGATATCCCGCCATTCCCAAGGACCAACGTACCCGCATTAATATTGGTCGAGCCCGTATAGGTTGTATCGCCGGTCAATAACCATCTACCGCCGTCATTCTTTGCCAGAGAGGTAACATTGGAGCTGTCCTGGTCGCCGATTCCGGCACTCAAAATGTTATCGCCGGTGTTGGTTCCTCCAAGAGAAACAACCCGGGGGCCTACACCTGAATAGGCGATTGCATTCGCGTTGGTAAATTCGATTGCGCCTGAACCTGATGATTGTATGGCGGTAGTACCGGCCGCAAGCGTGAATCCTCGGTCCGTCGCATCACCTGTCCCGGTGTAACGCAGAGTCCCGCCACTCCCGATGACCAGATTCGATGAGTCCGCTGACGACCTGCCGATACTACTGGCAAGTCCGCCATGAGCCAGCTTGTCAACACCCAGCACACCGCCGATGATGGTGGTGACTCCGGTATACGTGCTGTTGGAATTCGTCAGGATCCAGGTTCCAGTTCCCGTCTTGCTTAGAGATGTCTCTCCGGCACCATTGTTGGATATCAGAGCGGCCAACCTGTTATCATCAGTGTTCGTACCCGCCAGCGTCAGACGTTGATCGGAGGCAGGACTGGAGAAAGCGATTGCACTTGTATTGGTAAAATTGACAGCACCTGAGCCCGAAGCCTCAAGAGAACTCGTCAGGGACGCACCAAGTGTGAACGTCCGGTCTGTGCTGTTCCCGGCACCCAGATAGCGCAGCGTGCCGCCGTCGAGAACCAAATTGCTTGCATCGGCAGATGATGCGCCGATTGTACTGTTGGCGCCGCCATCCTGCAGGCAACTCACCGCAAGTATGCCCCCATTGATGACCGTGCTGCCACTATAGCTGCTGTTGCATCCTGTCAGAGTCTGCAACTGGTTGCTGGCCCCGTTCTTCACCAATCCTCCCGAACCGCTGATAGTACCAGCATACTCGGCGCTGTTGGCCCCGGCGGAAATCGTCAAAGTGGCGTCACCGAGCGCGATGTCCCCACCGAGTCCGCCTCCACCATTGATATAGATGAACGTGTTGTCGAACCCGTCGAGATCGAGGGTTGCGCCCGCAAGGTCTCTCAATTGCAAGAAAGAGGTTCCGAAAGCCGTTGTAGAGCCCGCCCGCAAAGTGCCCGACTGCACATAGGTACGCCCGAAACTGTTATTGCCCGACAGAAGCAGCTCTCCATCGCCTTCCTTGCGCAAGTCTGCACTGCCATTAAGGTCGCCGCTCACTTCGAGCGTTGTTGTGGCTTGGCTTACGTCAATATAGTTCTGTCCGGCTTGCAGGGTCATTCCCCGGTCTGTGGAGACATTCGTCCCTGTATAGGTCAATCGACCTCGATCCAAGACCAGGTTCGAAGAGTCGCTGGCAGACGTGCCGATGCCGCTGGCAACCCCACCATCGGCAAGGCAATCAATGCTGAGTGTGCTGCTTGTGATCGTTGTCGGACCGGAATAATCATTGTTGCAACCCGTTATCGTCTGAATTCCGAGTCCTGTTCTCAGCAGACCGCCATCGCCACTAATCGTGCCGGTAAACACGCCTGTTGCTCCGCGAATATTCAGCGTGCCCGTTCCAAGAGTGATCAAACCGTCACCCTTCAGCGGACCAATCGTATTGTCGAAACCATCCAGATCGAGTTGCCCTCCGGCATTGACCGTCAGAGGAACGGCGCCAGAGCCGAGAACCGGTCCGAAAGCCTGGGACGAACCCGCCCGCAATATGCCTCCATTGACGAATGTCGCACCTGTGTAGGTATTGTTCCCCG
Organism: uncultured Hyphomonadaceae bacterium; assembly: GCA_913057945.1. Lineage (GTDB taxonomy): Bacteria > Pseudomonadota > Alphaproteobacteria > Caulobacterales > Hyphomonadaceae > Hyphomonas. The sequence continues at coordinate 127,148 of CAJXOF010000009.1, forward strand.
ATAACACGAGGGTCCCATCGCCGTTCTTGGTGATACTGCCGACGCCCTCGGCGACGCCGTTCATGGTGAGAACGGCCCCGGAATCCGTTACATCGAACCCGCCGCCGCCGGCTTCTACGGTGAAGTTGCGATCACTGGAAGCGGTGACACCGGTATATTGGAGCATCCCACCTCCCAACATAACCAAGTTTTCAGCGTCGCGGCTAGATGCGCCGATACCACTGACCAAGCCGCCATCGGCAATCGAGTCAATCGAAAGCATCCCTCCGGTGATCGTCGTGGCGCCAACATAGTCATTGTTTCCATTGGCGAGGGTCAAGGTTCCCGCGCCGGTCTTTGTGAGACCGGCATCATCCGGACTGGTCACCAGGCCAGCGAATGTGAGGTTGGATGGACCAGTAACATGAATGGTCGGCGCTGCGGCCCCCCCATTGATGAGTGTAAAGCCACGATCCGTGACGGCAGTGACACCATTGTATTCAAGTGTTCCGCTCTCAAGCACGAGGTTGGAAGACGCCGCCGAAGAGGCTCCTATATTGCTTGAGACCCCACCATCCCCGATCGTCGTGACCCTTAGTGTCCCTCCGCTGAGGGTCGTAACGCCCGTATACGTATTGTCTCCGGAAAGTGTAACGCGACCTGCACCACCTTTAGTAAATCCACTCGCGCCACCATTGTCGATGATATCGGACGCAATCGTGAAGTTCCCATCACTGTTCTGGAGCACACCTAAAGTGCCGCCCCCTGCCCCTCCTGTGAGCGAGCCGCCAGTTATCGATTGATTGTTCGATCCAACGGACGGAGCAATGATGATGGCCCCATCGACCCCTAATGTCTCGCTGGCAGAGATGCTGATAGTGGTGCCCGCGGCGTGCGTATAACGCAGGCCTGCCAATTGCACACTGCCCGTCACATTTCCGGAAAATCCATCTGCATCTCCATCATCGTCGGAAATGTATTCTCCATCCGCCCAAGTCGATGCCTCATCCTTGTCGGTATAGTCGGCATCCTCAAAGGCGATGATGACACCCCCGACAACTTTGGCGTAATCGGAACCATTCACTGTGGCCCATCCGCCAAGTGCACCGTCTGAATTAGTTGTAGTAAAAGCGCCATTGGCTGGCAGGCCGAAATTCATCAACCCTCCAGAACGGGTAATCGTACCGAAATCGATACTTATGCTGCCGCCGACGCCTGATGTCGCAACAATACGGTTGTTGCCTGCAGAAATGTCCAGTCCATTGAAGACTTGCGTATTGGCTTTGCCATCAGCTCCGATCAGATCGAGTAAGCCGCCCGCCAGATCCAGGGAGGACGAGGAGGATATGATGTTTGTGGTCGGCGCACTTGCAGCGGAAAAGTCGAGATTGAGTGCCCCGCCACCAATCATCGTGTCTCCGGAATAATTGTTCGCGCCGGACAAGGTCAAAATGCCAGCGCCGGATTTGGTAAGCCCCCCTGTTCCATTGATCACACCTGAAAAGCTGTTGGCATCGCCATTGCTGATGGTCAACGTTCCGGATCCGAGGTCAATTGCGCCGCCAGATCCGTTCAGTGATGCGGTCCCCAGGTCAAATCCGTTCAGATCCAGTACGCCCCCATTTACGGTCAGACCTGTGACGGAGCCAAAGGCAGATGCATCTCCCGCGCGTAGCGTTCCGCCCTCCATCAATATGCCGCCGGAGCGCGTATTCGAGCCAGTCAGATACCACACACCAGCCCCCGCGCTGCGCAGGTCGCCTTCACCCGAGATGATACCCGAAATTGTATTCGTTCCGGTATAGGTACCACCAAACGTCAGGCTGTCGGACACGCCCGCTGTCGTGAACTCCAAATCCCCGTTAAGGTTCAAGGCTCCCGAACCGTGATTGCGAATGGACGTATCGCCAGCACTTTCCCATGTCCGGTTACTGGCGTGACCGACCCCCTTATAGGTTAGGTCCGCCTGGTCATCGAGACGGATCAGGGACGCGGTCCCAAAAGAACTGGCGGTTCCAGCATCCGCGAGCACCGAAGCAGTAACCGTCCCCCCGCCGATATGCGTAATGCCAGAATACGTGTTCACACCGGAGAGCGATATGCTCCCCGTCTCGCTGGCTTGGAAGTAAACAGCGTCTGCATCCCCGCTGATGACGCCAAGCAAACTGAACCCGAAGTCACCCGTCTCGAAACCTGTTTCCTGCAGAAGCTCGACATCTCCCGTCAACTCGAGCGCACCGGTTCCTTGGTTCAGGAACAGGCGACGAGTCGAGCCGCCTGAAAATTCCCATCTCCGGTTTGAACTGTCTCCATCGCCCGTATAGACTATTCTGTCAGTATACTGTGTTCCGCGAACAAATCGGATCGTTCCGTTTTCTACAGTCGTTGGCGCTCCAAGCGAACTGGCTTCTCCCAGGTTGCGCACAGAGGAGAAATAGATGGCTCCGCTCCCCTGATTGGCGCCATTGAAGATTGTCTGCCCCGTATAGGTGTTGGAATCATTGGTCATCTGGACGCTGCTTTCGAGGTTGACACTCCCCGCTCCGGTGAAGACCGCAGACCCGGTGTCCGGGCGTGTCAGCGTCAGAGTTGCGGATTCCGAGATATCGACAATACGGCTTGAAGCATCGCCGGAGTCGATGCGGAGCCCGGAATCCCCTGAAACGTGTATCGTATTGGAAATATCCCCAAGGGCACCGTCATCGTCGATCCGCAACCATCCAGATTGAAGTTCCAGATCTCCACTGAATGTATTGTCTCCGGTCAACCGCAAGGTTCCATCCCCAGTCTTGATAAAGCCTGAGCTACCAGACAGGTGGGACTCGATTGTCGCCATTCCACTGGCCACAGATATGATAGGGTCTGTTCCGCCAAGTGTCAGTTGTCCTCCAGTCAGCGTATAGCCACTGGTGGTGAAATGCATGTCATTCACAGTTATGGGGGAAGTGACCGTTACGAGACCCGGAGAGCCTTGGAAGATCGCGCTGTTGAATACAGAATTGTCCCAGGTCCGGTATGGCCCCAACACATCATTAGAGGATTCGCTCCACAACGCGCCGTTTGCATCCCAGTCACCATCTCCCCCACTCCCAACGTCTGATCCATTAGCATCCCAATAGAGATCATCAGCCTGCGCCGCGTCAGGTACGGCCATTATCGCCAGGACCAAAATCGACACATTCTTCAGAAGAGTGATTGAGAAGCTGTACTGTGTTTTCCGTGGAATTCTGATTGAGTTAGTCGGCATGGTGAACATTCTGAATATCCGGACAAGCTAATGACATCACCGGCGGTGAAGACGGCAAATCAATTGGGTTAAACATCGTGGGGACTGGGATGGCCTTGTAACCAGGCCTATCCGGGGAGAAGTATTCTTGGGAAGGAAGTCGCATGAGACATGAGCAGCGGGCGCGCGACGTCAGGATGAGCGCTTCGCCTCCTGAGTCCTCGAGATTCAAACGAGATAGCGTGATCCTGACTGTGTCGATTATCAAAAAGCACGAGTCTCATGTGCTCCTCTCTTCCACCTCAGACTGCCTGAAACCAGCTCAACCTAAAAGGTAATCGCCTGTTTCGACGGCAACCAATCAGGATTGATTTAAGTCAATATTAAAATGACAAGGAAAATTATTTTGCGCGCTACATTAGCTCATAACTGTAATATTTATTACAGTTACAGTTTGGGTCTAGGCGCCTGATGGATAGGCTTCAAGAGTCCGAAGATCTGGCTAGGTCGCCCGAATACGAGTTGCCAGAGCTCACGTCGGAGACTTGGATATGGCGGCACGCTTGTCATCGCATCCGCCTTTGCCGGTACGGCTGGAGACATGACGTGCCTCAAGATCCTCATGGCCCTGCAAGGATCTCGGCCGCTCGACCTGAAAAGACTTTCACGCCGCTCAATACTGAATTTTCCATCGAAAATATTGACGATGCCGACATAATGGAACCGGAGCCTGTCACCTCCCAAACGCTCACCCCGCCCTAAAGACCAGCCTCGCCCCCGATCCATATCAATCCGACCGCGCGTTGCGTGGCGGTATTGAACTTCTATGCGCATAAACGTTACGATGGCACTATATCTCGGACAGCAGCCCCTTCCGGCCCGCTCCGCTCCGCCATCCCCTGACCTTGAAGGCCGATTGCTTCTGGCGGACTTCCTCAGCCAGAACGACACGTCCGGTATTATACGATCAGGCAAGACGTCGATTTTGTGACAATTTTGGCGTGTGAATTAACTGAGCACCAATAAAGCTCCCCTAATCTGCACATGATGCTGAATGTCATTTTACCGTTCTTTCATTTATCATTCAGCGCTCAATTTCGCATCGCCGGAAGAGGGTCACTTGATTTGCGCCGACGCGAATGCGCGGGGCTTCAGATGACAGGTGGACTTAACCTGCAGGGTTTCCACCCATTTCAGGCCTTTCAAATAGTGTGCGCCCGATCGATCCTGTCATCGCTATGCCCACCAAAGGCCGACGGGGCTCCAATCCGGTTCAGAGATATCCGGGGAGTGTCCAAATCCCGTTTCAAAGCTTGGCTCAAGGGATGATTTCGCAATGGATACGTTACATTCCCCTGTAGAAATCTTGGTAAACTCCTTCGCAAAGATTGATAATGATGCGTTGAGGCTGGTGCTTGATGCGATACCAGACCCTGTCTTCATGAAGGATGAAAACTCGCGCTTCGTCGTGCTCAATCAAAGCATGTGTGACTTTATGGGTCATCCTTATGATGAGCTTGTTGGCAAGACAGATCACGATTTCGTGCCGGCTGAATATGCAGACATCTTTCGACAGAAGGACAAGATTGTTCTCGAGACCGGAAAGATCAACGAAAACGAAGAGTCGATCCGGTCAGTAGACGGACAGCTGCGGACACTCATCACCAGAAAAGCCCGGGCTCTGATGCCGGATGGGGCTCGGTATCTTATTGGCTGCATTACCGACATCACACATATCAAGCAGCGGGAAGAAACCCTTCAATTGATGTTTGACGCCAATCCCCTGCCAATGTGGGTATTTGACAAGGAGGGGTTGGAATTTCTGGCGGTAAACCAGGCCGCTATTCAGCATTATGGCTACACGCGGGATGAGTTCCTCTCACTCAGTGTCCTGGACATTAGACCTTCTGAGGACGCAGCGCTGTTTCGCGAAATCGCAGGCACTGGCCGCGGAACGTATGATACGGGGCGCACCTGGCGCCACGTCAAGTCTGATGGAACCGTGCTGGATGTGGTGGCGTATTCAAAGCCGATGGACTATCGGGGGCGTGCGGCCGCAATTGCGGCGATCGTAGATGTTACAGAACAGAAACGCCAAGAGAGAAATCTTCGCCATACGACGGAATTTCTGGATACGGTGATTGAAAATGTACCCGTGATGCTTACTGCCAAGGACGCGGTCAGCCAACGTTATGTTCTGATGAACCGAGCCGGAGAAGAATTCCTGGGCGTGAGCCGCAGCGAAGTGATCGGAAAGACTGACGATGAGATCTTTCCCCGGGAATTAGCAAGCGAGTTTGCGGAGCGAGATCAGGCTGCCCTGGAGACAGGCGTGGTGCAAATTGAAGAAGAGGAAAAGATATCCACTCCGAATAATGGTGTGCGCGATTCGATGACGCGGCGGTTTGCGGTGCACAGCCATAATGGCAATTCCAGATATGTCCTTCAGGTTTCACAGGACATAACGGAACAAAGAAGGAGCGCAGAACAGATTGCGTATCTTGCCTCGCACGATGCTGTGACAGGCCTGCCAAACCGGAGTGCCTTACTCAGACACCTGTCATCGACGATTGAACAGGCCACGTCAGGGAGGGAAGCCTTCGCATTAATGCGGATATCGGTCAGTGAACTCAAGGATATTGGCGATGCGTACGGACCGGAAATGCTGGACAAGTTGCTGTGCGAAGTTGCCCGCAGGCTGCAAGCGACGAGCAGTAGACACTTTCTCGCGCGTGCAGAAGGTGAGGAGTTCGCACTTATTTCAGTAGAGGCGCCTTCCTCAGACATCGCGGCGGCCCTGGCTGACAATCTGATTGCCGCATTTGCAGAACCCTTCGTGCTTGATGGCGAGCAATTTACAGTTGGGCTCAGTATAGGCGCAACGTTCTTTCCCGAGGACGCCACGGATATCACAGTCCTTCTGGGGCATGCTCAGGCAGCACTCGAGCGCGCTGTTTGCGATGGCCGAAATGTTCTGCGCTTCTATGAGGTGGACCTGGATAGAAAGTTGCGAGAACGAAGATCCTTGGGCCGGGACATTCGATCTGCCCTCGACCGCAAGGAGATCTCGCTCCATTATCAACCACAGGCGGTGATGACCGGTGAGATTATAGGGTATGAAGCCTTATTGCGGTGGACGCATCCACAGCGAGGATCTGTGTCGCCAGCGGAATTCATCCCGGCATCAGAGGAGAATGGAAGCATCAATGAAATTGGGGAATGGGTCCTGAGGACCGCGTGCCGCGAGGCGGCCAGTTGGGAGGTTCCTCTTAGCATTGCGGTCAATCTGTCGCCTGTACAATTCCGGCAAGGAGATTTGCCAAGTCTGGTTCACATGATTTTGCTCGAATCCGGACTTGCCCCGAACCGTTTGGAACTTGAAGTCACGGAAAGCGTCATGATGGACGACTTCTCGCGTGTTTGTTCCATTCTCAGACGTTTGAAAACGCTTGGAGTCCGAATATCCATCGATGACTTCGGCACAGGTTATTCATCCTTGTCCTACCTTCATTCCCTTCCGTTGGACAAGATCAAGATAGATAAGTCTTTTGTCTGGATGCTTCAGAAAAGTCCGCAATCGCGGGCGATCACACGGGCGATCACAGGACTGGGCTGTGACCTCTCCATGCAGGTCATCGCAGAAGGCGTCGAGACGATCGAGCAACTCAATTATTTAAGCGAGTTGGGATGTCATGCGGTTCAGGGATATCTGATAGGTGAGCCCCGTCCGATTGCAGATTATGCGTCTCAAGTGCGTCCAGGAAAAGAAGTTCCGCAACGATCTCTTGAGTCAGGTCAGCGTCGCGCACAAACATGATCGACAAAAAGGGGACTTGAGCGGCACGGTCGAGCAGATCTCTCACGGTGAGTGTCGACGCGCCTCGGTCAGCGGCCCAACCAAGACCCCTCGGAGATACCGCCCGAATATCATTTGTCAGGGACGATTACGGTACACACTGATGAGTCCCGCAAAACCCCTTGTCGAGTTTCCTATAGCAGTAAAGTCTATGCAGTAATGCACCAAGGAGCTCGGATAAATTATCCTTGAGCAGATTGCATTACCTGCCCGAGATTGAGTCATGCTGGCTCTATCACATTGGGCCAGAATTCAGATTTTGGATAAGCATTTCGCAACAGGCTGGAGGATGACTTCCGGACCGGAGAACTCATACAAGTCCTGCTCGGCTGGTGGCCGGGCCTGGATGGGCCAAGGCTCTATTATCTGTGCCGCTTCATGCGAGGCCCATACGGGCTTTCATCGACACCTGTAGGGATAAAGCAGGTCACCGCTGAAGTGTGCAAGGAGGTGATCAGACTGTTTCATCTCTGACAAGCTGGACGCCCAATTGGACACGCGAGGTAACATGGAAGATGTCTCAAGTCCTGTCTCCTTCCAGAGTGCACGAAGAATATATTGGGGCGCCAGATGCACCCATATCCGACTTGCGCTGATGCGCGGTATCGGAGTTTCTGGCAGTTGGCAGGGCTGTCGCAATACTTGCTTAACCTTGATCTTCAAGATGCGAGGCTTGCAGTGACGCTCCGGCGGGCTGCATGTCTTCCTGAACCTGTCTCCTGCAAGGATTGACTGTCTATGCCTGCCGTGAAGCTGCCTGACTTGCCTGTTTCCTTCCCCCTGGCGCAGATCATTGCGCGCGATCTCGGTGTACGCGAGGCGCAGGTCGAGGCCACCATTGCCCTGATTGAGGAGGGCGCGACCATTCCCTTCATCGCCCGATACCGTAAGGAACGTACGGGGGGCCTGGATGATACGCAATTGCGAAAGCTGGCCGAACGGTTTGCCTATTTGACCGAGCTGCAGGCACGGCGCGAGACCATTCTGGCGTCTGTTTCTGAACAGGGTAAGCTGACGCCGCCCCTGGAACGCGCCCTGTGGGCGGCCGAGACCAAGGTCGAGCTGGAAGATTTGTATCGCCCCTACAAGCCGAGGCGTCGGACCCGGGCGATGATCGCCCGCGAACAGGGCCTGGAGCCCCTGGCGGACCAGCTGCTGGCCTGCGCAGGCAATCCGGAGACCCTAGCGGCTGCCTTTATGCAGTCCGCGACAGAGGTCACAACCGCGGCAGCGGCCCTGGAAGGCGCACGCGACATCCTCATTGAACGAATGGCCGAAACGCCGAGCCTGGCGCGCCATGCCCGCGAGACAGTCTGGGCCGCAGGCGAGCTGAGCTCGCGCCTCGTCAAGGGCAAACAGGCCGAGAAATTCCGGGATTATGCCGAGTTTTCCGAACCCCTCGAGAAAATGCCGTCGCACCGCGCGTTCGCCATGCTGCGCGGGGAAAAGGAGGGCGTGCTGAAAGTGGAAGTCGGAATCCAGGCGCGCAAGGCGGATACGCCGCGCCAGGCCATCTCCCGCATCTGTCAGGAATTCGGCATTCATGCGGCCGGCAGTGCAGGGAATCGCTGGATGCAGGAAACGGCGGAAAAAGCCTGGTCGTCCAAGCTCGCAAAATCCGGCGCGTCTGACTCCCTGGCACGGCTGAAGGCCCGCGCCGAGGCCGAGGCAATCCAGGTCTTTTCCAGCAATCTGAAGGATTTGCTCCTGGCGGCGCCCGCCGGGAAGAAGACCGTCATGGGCATCGACCCGGGCATCCGCTCCGGCTGCAAGATTGCCGTCGTCGATGCGACCGGGAAGCTGCTCGACACCGCCACCATCTACCCGCATGCACCCCGCAATGACCGCGCGGGCGCCTTGGCCATGATGGCACAGCTCGCCGCGAAGCATGGGGTCGATCTTGTCGGGGTTGGAAACGGAACGGCGGGCCGGGAAACTGATGCGCTAGTGGCCGAACTCGGCAAGACGGCCCCTGACCTCAAGCTCGCAAGCCTCATGGTGTCCGAGGCCGGGGCTTCAGTCTATTCGGCTTCGCAACTGGCCGCTGACGAATTTCCAGGCCTCGATGTCAGCCTGCGCGGCGCGGTCTCGATTGCCCGGCGCCTGCAGGACCCGCTCGCGGAACTCGTCAAGATCGATCCCAAGGCCATCGGGGTTGGCCAATACCAGCATGATGTCGACCAGACCGCGCTGGCCCGCTCCCTGGACGCGGTCGTCGAGGACTGCGTGAATGCGGTGGGCGTGGACGTCAACACGGCCTCTGCCCCCCTGCTCACCCACGTCTCCGGCCTCAACGCGACCCTGGCCAGCAACATCGTCGCCTTCCGCGACCAGAATGGGCCCTTCCAGACCCGCAAGCATCTCATGAAAGTGGCCCGCATGGGCGCCAAGAGCTTTGAGCAATCGGCCGGCTTCCTGCGTATTGTAGACGGTAGGAACCCGCTCGACGGCTCCGCCGTCCACCCGGAATCCTACCCCCTTGTCGAAAATATTGCGAAGGCGACCGGGCAAACGGTCAAATCCCTGATTGGCAACAAGGTCGTCCTGTCGCGGCTCAAGCCTGAAGATTTTGCCGATGAGGTCTTCGGGGTCCCGACCGTGCGTGACGTCATCGCCGAACTCGAAAAGCCCGGCCGCGATCCAAGGCCGGATTTCCAGACAGCAAGCTTCAAGGATGGCGTCAATAAGATCACCGACCTCGAGCCTCGCATGAGGCTGGAAGGCGTGGTGACGAATGTCACCGCCTTCGGCGCCTTTGTGGATATCGGGGTCCATCAGGATGGCTTGGTCCACATTTCCCAGCTGTCGGATAGTTTCGTCGACTCCCCGCGCGATGTGGTCAAGGCTGGCGACGTGGTACAGGTGCGGGTCCTGGAGGTGGATCTCGAGCAGAAGCGGATCAGTCTCAGCATGAAATCCCCTGCCGAATCGGACGTAAGCCCAGCTTCCATGAAGCCCCCATCGGCACAGGCCCGGAAAGCCACGAAACCGGCCGCCATGCCGCAGACGAGCAGCCCCTTCGACGTGCTGAAAACCCTCAAACCCTGACCATGGGTCAGCGTGACCAAGGCGCGCCCCTATGGACCGGGCTGGTTTGAGGGCCGGCACGGTTTCCAGGAAGACATGCTGATGATCAGAGTGCGGCACGGACCTTCAAGGTAGTATTCGCCCTGCCAAGGTCGCCAGACGCCGGCAAAAAAGGTGAGCGGACTGCCGTTACGGTGAACCAGGTGGAGTCCCGCAGCGGTTCGGCGAAGGCTGTGAGAGGCACAAGACAACGATATTGCGGTGCTATCAGCCAGTCCCGGTTCACGTCCGGCCACCAGCGGCTGCCCAGATTGCGGATATTGGTGATGGGATGGCGCTGGTTCGGGATCGGCGCTCCCCCCAGCGCAGCAGGGCCAGTTCATCTCGTGGTTTCAGCCGGCCGTGAACAGTTGCTCGTCAAGGGCAATGGCCATGTCGTCCATGTGAGATGACAGGGACTGGCATGGCGTAACTGTTATGACGATCCTTGAATTGTCCCCCGATGGGAGTGTATATTCAGAGGTCATGAACATGCTCGTTACAATCCTTGTCGCCGTCTTTTTCGGTCTGTCGCAGAGTCTCTGCGCCAGTCCTGTTGACGCGGCCGGAACTGACGGGGCCGAGCAAAGCATGACGGCGCATATGGCTGACGGTCATGGGAACCATGCGACGCTGCCCTGCGAACAGGAGGGCGACCATTGCGACATGCAATCCGTCGCGGCGGCCAAGGGCGAAAAGACTGGTAAGTTGGCCGGCCTCCTCGATAGCGCGGTCAAGGCGCCAATCCTGCTTCCCAGCCCGGCCTGGTCCGCGGTCCATGTTCGCGCACCGCTTCGCAGGATCGTCCCGGATCGGCGAAGTTGGCCGCAATCCCCCTCCCCCCTGCATTTGAAAGTCCGTTTCCTGAATTGAAACCGCACCCGCCGGGCACGATGCCCGTTTGGTTCAATTTCAATTCAATGGAGACATCTGTGATCAATAGAAGACATTTGCTGCACTCCGCGCTCGGCGCGGGAGCAGTCCTTGGCTCGGCGAAGCTCCTGCCCGCCTGGGCAAGATCCGCAAGCGCTGGCAATCTCGGCATACCCTCGCTCTCTGGCACGCGGTTTAACCTCGACATCGGACAGTTTCCGGTGCGCATTGACGGTCAGGCCGGTATGGCGACAGGAATCAATGGAACCCTGCCAGGCCCGCTCCTGCGCCTCCGGGAAGGCGACGATGTCACGCTCAACGTAACCAATCGCCTCCAGGAGGATACGTCGATACATTGGCATGGACTGCTTGTCCCATTCCACATGGATGGCGTTCCCGGCCTCAGCTTTCCAGGCATCAGACCGGGCGAAACCTTCAAGTATCAGTTCAAGGTGCCGCAGAACGGGACATACTGGTACCATTCCCATTCGGGCCTTCAGGAACAACTCGGGCATTATGGGCCAATCGTGATTGATCCGGCCGAGACAGATCCAGTCCTCTATGACCGGGAATATGTCCTGGTGCTCAGCGACTGGAGCTTCACCCATCCGCACCGGATCTTCGCCCAATTGAAGAAAAATCCGGAAAGTCTGAATTACAACCGCCCGACCCTCTCCAATCCCTTCGGCTTGGGGGGCATGTGGGGCCAGATGAGGATGAGCCCGAGGGATATCGCCGACGTAACAGGAGAAACATATACCTATCTCATCAACGGGCATGCGACGGCCGACAACTTCAACATGGTCTTCCAGCCGGGGGAACGGGTCCGCCTGCGCATCATCAATGCCGCGGCCATGACACTCTTCAATGTCCGTCTCCCAGGCCTTCCGATGACCCTTGTCCAAGCCGACGGCCTGAATATCCAGCCGGTCGAGACCGATGAATTTCAGATGGGGGTTGCCGAAACCTATGACGTGATCGTCACGCCAACCGAAGCCCGCGCCTACGCATTCGTCGCCGAATCAATTGATCGGACGGGTCAGGCGGTTGCCACACTCGGCCCGCATGCCGGGATGAAAGCCTCGGCCCCCGCCCTCCGGCCCGTTCCGATGCTGACCATGCGAGACATGGGGATGGCCCATGGCAATATGGGGGACATGTCGGGCATGAGCCATGATGCCGGATCTGGATCCGCAATGGCCATGCCGGATCATGACATGAGGGGTCACGACATGAAGGGTCACGACATGGGCCCTATGCCAATGAAACCGGACCCCGACGGTCCCGCCAGTCAGCCCGTCAGGGCTGAAGCAGATATCAAACGCGGACCCGGCGTGGTGAATGTCGCCGCGATGGCGATGAGCCGGCTCGATGAGCCGGGCATCGGCCTCGATGACGTACCGCACCGAACACTGACCTATAGTCAGTTACGCGCCCTCGACATGAACAAGGATCACCGCCCACACGGTCGTGAGATCGTCATCCATCTAACCTCGAACATGGAACGTTACATGTGGTCGTTTGATGGGGTGAAGTTCTCGGAAGTTACGGAGTCCATCAAGTTTTATGAGGGCGAACGTTTGAGACTTACACTGATCAATGACACGATGATGCCGCATCCAATCCATCTGCACGGGATGTTCTTCGATCTCGTCAATGGTGGCGGGCATCACATGCCGCGCAAACACACCGTCACGGTGAAGCCGGCAGATAAGGTCAGTGTAGATATTACCGCCGAACATGTCGGCGACTGGGCGTTTCACTGCCACCTGCTCTATCATATGCATGCCGGCATGATGCAGGTAGTGAGCGTGCTTCCCACTACGCATCCTGAGCATCCCGGGGCGCCCAAGCCCGAGCCGGGCATGGATATGCACATGGACCACCAGGCAATGAATCATGGGGAGCACACACAATGAACCTTGCGAAACGGACACTGCCCGCCCTCATTATCGCAGGCGCCGGTATAAGCGCTTCCCTGAATGCGATCGCCCAAGAAGACACTCATACGCCCCCATGGAATCAGGCGGACGAATTTCATGGCGCGACCGTCATGGCTGAAGCCCGCAAACAGGTTCTTTCTGAAGGAGGAGACCAGAAGCATTTCTACGTATTATTCAACCAGCTTGAAGCCCAGATTGCCGACGGCGAAGATCGCTTTGCCTGGAATGGGCAGGCCTGGTATGGCGGCGACCTCAACAAGCTCTGGTTCAAGAGCGAGGGGCATGCCCCGCTCAAGGCCGGCGGTGTGGAGGAGGCGGAAATCCAGGCGCTCTATTCCCGGGCGGTGACCCCCTTCTGGGATGTTCAGGCAGGCCTACGATACGATATCGAACCGGACGGCCTCGCCCATGGCGTGGTCGCCCTGAACGGGCTCGCGCCTTACTGGTTCGAGGTCGATGCTTCCGCCTTTCTGAGTGAGAGAGGCGACCTCACCGCCCGGATCGAGGCGGAATATGAATTGCTGCTGACCCAGCGGATGATCCTTCAGCCACGCATCGAGGCGGAGCTTTCCGCGCAGACCCTTCCGGACCGCGAGACGGGATCCGGCCTGACCTCGATCAAGGCGGGACTGCGCCTTCGATATGAAGCCATACGGGAATTTGGGCCCTATCTCGGAGTCGAGTGGCACAGTGCCTTCGGGGAAACTCGTGACATGATCGAGGCGACCGGCGAAGACGGAGAGGAACTCGTCTTCCTCGTCGGTCTCAGAGCCTGGTATTAAGCGGCGGAGACGGGCCGGATTTCCGGCCCGTCTCTTCATCCCGTCATGATACCTGTTCCGCCTGCATCCGGCCTATCGGCTCCATGGGCCGGTCATGCCGGAGTGCGCGTGGCCTGCGTCGGCAACATCTGCCGCGCCGCAGGCACTGCGAGCCAAGGGGAGCCGGGCTTTCCCAGTTTGCAGAAGGCAATCAGGTCGCTTTTCGCATCAAGCGCGGCAGAGCCAGCCGGATCGGGACAATTTGCAGGTCGCCCTCAGTCGCGCAGGTCCCTTTGAGGGTATGGAACAGACGTAACTCATGGATGCGCATGGCCATCCTGGGATGGCCATGCGCGTTCGCGATTGATCCGTGCGGATAGCGCTGAGGATCATGCCTCCTTCATCTATTCGAACTGGACCGCATAATTCCCATATATGGGATCATAATAGACGCCGCCGGCCTGGAAATCAGCATTCCAGACGCGCTCGCCGGCCGCATCGGCACGATAGATATATGGCGAGAGAAGCAGTCGTTCCTGATGCCAGCGACCCTCCTGCCCGGAGGGGATCTGTGTCCCGGACCCATAGAGCATCAATCCGTCATCGGACCGGATTTCGTGTTGCGGGCTTACCTCCCGATACTCATGGCTGACATTCATCAGCTTGTGACCCAGCTCATGGGCGATCGTCAACCTGTTGGTCGCGTCGTGCTTTGTCAGCGTGATCACGCCGCGTATCCGTTCAGGAATCGTGTCCGCATAGGTGTAGGATGGAAAGGACAACCCGGATGTGTTCACCACTTTCGGAGCCCAGTTCCGTCCCCCGTCGAGATCCTCATAATACGGCATGTAGACATTCTGCATCGCCACCAGATAGACGGTCCGGTTGTTTTCCGGCGCCGGCTCGATGATGGTCTCGAACGCCGCCACCGCTCCATCCGACATTTCTGTCGGATGGATGGCACTCTGGACATACATGTTGCCATAGCCTCCGGACGGCAGGTCAGTCTCCCAATTCGATGCCGTGATCGCCAGGTGCTGAGGATCGACCTGCCCTGTCTTGATCCATAGAAGGTTGAACTGGACACCGGTGGGCTCAAAGACCTTTTTGGCGTTCAGGAATTCTTCAACCAAACCGCTGAGCGGCAGTTTTTCAACCGCGTCCGGGTGAAGGTTCGAAGGATAATACAGGCCGATATCGACGGTCGGCTTCCCGATTTCAAGATCGGAATTGATCGCCTCGACATTCACGGAGTCGACGAGGCTCCACTGCACACCGGTTTGCCCTGCCTGCTCTGAGGCATGGACTACGGTAGATGTGTTCGCAGCGCATCCGCCTAAGCTCAAAGCCAGAAATGATGCGGCAAGAAAGGTCCTTTTCATGGATATTCTCCTTCTTGGTGACAGGGATTACTTGGCTGGCCCGGCGGCTTCGAGCACGGCATTGAAGTCCGGATTCTTTGACCGGGCGAACTGGATGGCCGGGTGGTCGGCGGGCAATTGGTGATAATAGAATGGCTCGCCATCCTTGAGTTGCACATCCAGGCCTGCAGCCATCTCTTTGATCCCCGTGACAAACGATTCATAATCATCCCCATCACGCTTCTTCTTGAAGATCAGGATCTCGGCCCCTTCCGCAAAGGGCGCTTCCCAGCCGGTTGGCATGTTCGAGCCGAAATGGAAGATAGACCCGGCTTCCATCACCTTCCGCTTGCCTTCGCTACACAGAACATAGCGGCCGCTCAGCGTATAGACGATACTCTCGGTCGGGTGCGGATGCTCCGACAGGAACATGCCCGGTTCCAGGCGGAGCGTATAGGCGCGCAACTCTTCCCCAAACAGGAGCGGACCGAAATAGCCTTCATGCGTAAACGTGGCGCTGCCACTGTTCATGGCCTCACGAACATTCTCGATGATCTCCACATTGTTCGCCAGCTGAATGTACTCAGGCGAAGTCGGCGTCGCACCAACCGTCATGGCCGGCTTCACCTCTCCGGGCATGTAATGCGACCCGTCGGCCGCATGCGAATGGCCATGCGCCTCGTCACTCGTCTGCTCGGGCGTTGCAGGCATTGCGGAGGCTGCACTTGACGAAGGGGATGCTGCCGGGGCCGTTGGCTGTCCCATCGATCCCATTTCGAGATGGGCATGGATGTGATCGTCCCGGCTGATCGGATAGTCCTCCCGCATTGTCGTGTGGAACAAGCCGTGAGTCTGCATCAGGAACAGGGCAAAGCCAGCAAATATGAGGCCCGCATTGATGAAAACACTGGCCGATCCGAAATGCCGGGTGCGCCGAAGCAGGTTCAGAGCGATCCACATCACAATAAGCGCAGCGATCTGACCGAACTCCACGCCTACATTGAAAGACAGAATGTGCATCAGCAGGCCGGAATCTTCCCGGATGGGCAGCTGCTGAAGCCGCGTCGACAGGCCAAATCCATGGATCAGGCCGAACAGCACAACCATGAACAATAGATTGGGTGACTTCGTCCCGAAGACTTTCGGGAAACCCTCCAGGTTCTCAAATCCTTTGTAGATGACCGTCAGGGCAATGATCGCATCGATAAAGAAGTAATTGGCCGTGATGCCCAGATATGTGGCGGTAATCAGCGTGATTGTATGGCCGATGGTGAAGGCGGTCACGAAGCGGAGAATTGACGAGAAGCTTGTCAGGAAAAACATTACCCCGAACAGGAAGAGCAGGTGATCATACCCGGTGATCATGTGTTCGGCACCCAGGATGAGATATTGTAAATCTCCCCCTTCCAGCATTCTGCGTCGTGCTTCCTCCGAAATACCATGTGCATGGGCGACAGGTGAAAGCAGAACCAATGATGCGATGAGCGCGGCAACTGCCTTCATTCGCGTAAGCAACATCTCAAACTCCAATATGATGTGTATTGCATGGGGGCTGGCGAATTGCCGGCTCGAGGCAGAGGGACACTCCCCTCAAGCCGACAACCGCCCGAGCGCTTAGTCCAGAACCCAAGTTGCCCGGGCGTAGAAGTATCGCCCAAGCAAGGAATAGGTCATGGTATCGGTATTACCGTCCGACCAGGATTTGACGTAGGGGGCCTTTTTGTCGAATAGATTGTCAACACCCGCGCTCAATTTCAGATCTTCTGTAAGCTGATATCCACCTTGGACATTGTGGTAGACGACAGCATCAATGTCGGTGCCGACTGCACCGGGCGCGCCATAGTAATCCGTCGCCGAACCAATCAGCTGCGCATTGTAGGTTCCGTTCCAGGGGCCGGAACTGGCCGACCAGGATCCTGTCGCACGCCAGGACGGATAGCCGCCATCACAACAGCCTACGCCGCCATCATAAACGAAGGGCGTGTCCCCATCGAACGCGGTCACTTCGTACTTCATCAGATGGGTGGCCTGAACTTCTACGGAGTGCTTGATGTTGCCAGTCGCAAAATCATAGGTGGCACTGATATCAATGCCTTGCATGACTTCGTCACCTGTATTGGCGCTTTGCGCAGACAGGAAATCAATATCTCCCGTCAGGGCATTGCGAGTATGGTGAGATGGCCCACAGAACGGGTGGGAGAGGCCGGCTGACGTATAGCAGGACGCAAGTTTTGTGGATCCTGATGTCTGGCGAATGGCATCCTGAATATCGATATCGAAGTAATCGAGCGTGATTGATAGTCCCGGAACAAAACTTGGCTGGTATACAGCGCCGATCGTGAATGTGGCGGCGTCCTCCGGTTCAAGGTTCGGATTGCCCCCCTGGTCGGTCAGAATGGCTGACCCGAGCTGGGTGTAACCAACCGGCACGCCGGCAGCCTGACAGTTCTGGTAGACTGTACTGGACGGGTCCATCGTCGACCAGTTGGAACAGGGATCGGTTGTCGGGATCTGACCTTCGCTCACGCCGGAGAAAAGCTCCGTGACACTTGGGACACGAAAGGCTGTCGAGTAGGTACCACGAAGCTTGAAGTCCCGCACCAGCTGCCAGTTCAGTCCAACCTTGTAGTTTTCATCCGAGCCGAAGAGATCATAATCGGAATACCGCACAGCCAGATCGAGATCGACGGCTTGGGCGAGCGGAAGGTCTCGCACCAGGGGCACATTGACCTCTGCATAGAGTTCCTGAGCTTCGATCGAACCGCTGACCGGGTCCTGCGCATTGCCGAGCGCATCCCCCGCGACAAGCAGGGAATCCGGCTCAAGCCAGCCCTTGTCTTCACGATACTCGAACCCCGCTGCGAAGCCCACAGGTCCGGCAGGCAGGTTAAACAGCGCGCCGGAAATATTGCCGGTGAGGCTGATCTGCTCATTCCCGCCGGTATCGCGCTGATTGATCAGGATATAGTCTCCCACGGCCGATGTCAGGTCGCCCTCTCCAAGAATATCTGCACAGGGAATACCGTTCGTCCCACACAGCGCAGGATCAAGCGTCTCGGCCAAGCGCCGCGTGTTGATGTTGTTCTTCAACGCATCAACAGCGGTGTTCCGGCCCCAGTTGAGAGACAGGTCGTAATTCCAGCCATCCCACACATCGCCTTCGATACCGGCGACGAGCCTCCAGGTTGAAACATCCTGCTCGAACTGTCTGGAACCGAATTCGGCGGTACGGCGGCGCAGGAGAATGATGTCTTCACCGGTCGGATTTGTCGGATGGGAGGCATCGAACGAAATATTGCTCAAGGTTGCGGGGGATCCGGGCTGGTTCGACGTACGCCAGTTGAACAAGGCTTCACTGAAGAACTGCATCGAATCTGTGATGTCGTACTTTCCGATGGCCGCAAAGCTGACGCGTTCGACAGGATTCGAAGCGTTGAAGAATGGATTGGAATTGAACCCATGCGCGGCAAGGCTGAATGGCTCATATGCGTCGCCGCCAATGAAATTGATCTGATCGCCATTCGGCAACACGGCCCGGCCACCAGCCGTGCTCGAGCTTCCAGATGTGCATTCGAGATCTCCGTCTCCATCAAGGTCTGCCAACGCACAGGGCGCTCGGACATCCAGGGGCGCGGCACGATTGTTCTGGTAGCTCGCATTGAACATCAGGCTGCCGCGATCGTTGACCACCCCCCATGTCATGTCGACGAGATATTCTTCAGCGTCCCCCTCATCGGAGACACCAAATTTGGTGTCGAGCCTGAAGCCCTCATATTCATCCTTGGTAATGAGGTTGACGACACCAGACACGGCGTCGGCGCCATACACGGCGGATGCCCCGTCTTTCAGAACTTCGACGCGCTGGAGGAGCGAGACCGGGATCATGTTGAGATCGACCGAACTGTTGGCGCCGGAACCGCCTGCGACGACCCGACGTCCATTCAGCAACACAAGCGTCCGGTTAGGGCCGAGACCGCGCAGATTGACCTGCGCCGTTCCCCAGCCTCCCGACACCCAGTAAGCAGCATTGGAGTTACCGGCAAAACCCGCCGAAAATGACTGGGTCTGCAAGAGCTCTTCCACATTTGTGATACCGGTTGCGTATATTTCCTGATCATCAAGAACAGCCAACGGCCCCACACTTGTCAGGTCGGTACGCTGAATACGGCTCCCCGTCACCACCACTTTTTCCTGGGTCGCGACCTCCTCCTCCTGGCTGGCAGCGACTGTGTCGACCTCCTGCCCGGACGCGGCACCGGCGACGATGAACGAGACGCCCAACGTCATTGCTGTTGTCACCATGAGCTTGCTTGCAAACCCTCTGGCGTTTCCCGAATCATTCACTTTCATTTCACCACTCCTATGGTTGCATACATTGCTACCCGAGCAGTCTCGGGACCAATGACAGTTAGACTAAAGCCGAGGCGCTCCATCGATCTTCGGCGCCACAGCCAATGATCCGTTCAACCTCGAACAAAAAACCGACTATCAATCGGTTTTTTGTGTAAATTGCAGGCGCAGGAAGACCCCGGCGCCACATCACCTTTGGATTGACTCTGCAGTCCGCTGATGAATTTATTCGACTCAACTGGCACTCCCCCTCGGCAAGCGTGCTGAATTCCGCTGTATTCAGTCTGTCAGCCACCAACAAACTCGTTCGGTAGCCTCATTCCAGCACCAACGCCACCTCCAAAATTTGGCAAGAAGCCTTTCGAAGAACCTTATTGTTATTGTCAAAAAAACCAGCGTCAAGATTTATTTGACCGAGCTTTTGTTATTATGCGTGCACATAACAATTTTTAGGCACTATCTGAAAACACGATGAACGTCCGAGCTGAAAGATGGGTGCAGGACGTTAGTCTGACTGAGGAAGTCGACGCAAATGCCTGAAAATCTCGCCTGAAAAACTCGACGGAGCGCTGAACGCATCACCTGAACGCAAACTCCAAGACCTGTTCGAGACCATGATGGACAGGTTCGGCAACGATGAACGACACGATGACCGCGTAACAGATCACCCGCTCGACGATCACTGTCCCGCTGTCGTGCACTGGCAAGGGAGATTGAACGAGCCAGGCGATTCGGCGCTCCAGTGATTGCCCGAACACCGAAAAAACGGACAAGGAGGCCGCTTCCGGTTCGCATGAATGTTTTTGCTGCCGCAACCGCCCCAACCTTATCAGAGCCTCTGCCACAGCCAGGCTGTCGCCACACTGGCTGGCGGCATACCGATCGCATTCATACTCTACAGCGATCAGAAATTCTGCCGCTAGCCCACGTCGAGCATCGGGAAAGAACGGCAAGGTCAGTACCTGGAGCGCAAACAGCGACAAGGCATCAGCGCGCCGCGCATGCGCCTGTTCATGATCCAGCACGATCCGGACCTGCGAAGGCACAAGGCTCCGGAGCAAGCCCTCGCTTACGAAAATCCGTCGCCGCACGATGCCAACGCAAAATGCGGAAATGGTCCGGGATTTGACAACCCAGGCTCCAAGCTCCCGATTATACCGGCTACAGGTTTCCAGATCTCGAAAGACTCGGCCATGCAGGCGCATGCGATGCACAAAAATGAGGATAATTGGCATCGTAAAAAGCGCCAGCACCGCCAGAAAACCGAGAAAAGCGAACCGCGTTAACAACATCGGCTCATGTGGGCGGCAAGATGTCACCATCATTTCGTAATGACAGTGCGTTGGCACACTGTTGAACCCCGCAGAGGTCGGCACCGCCGCGCAAGAGACGAACAGAGCAAGGCTGACCACGAACGGGACCGACGCATAGCCGAAAATTGCTCGCCCATATTGTCGGGGACTGAGTTGGGAAAGATGCTGGTGAAACCAAGGCCATACGGCGCTTTGGACGGCGCCGATGACGAGCGCGGCAAGCAAGGCAGCAAAAAACGCGATCCCGAGATTGGTCAAGAAGACGGCATTACCCATCATCTTCTCCTCGCCCTGCGGCGTTCTGCTCCTGGCGTTTCTCCTTGATCAGGCGTTCGAGCGTATCAAGCGCAGCACTGTCGGACTCTGCCGCATGGTCGAGAAATGCCAGCAGATAATCATCGCGGGAATTCTCGGACAAAGTCCTCAAAACATCATCCATCACACGAGTGACGACTTGAGACTGGCTTACGGACGCCTCGTAGAGGAAAGCATGGCTAACCTTGTGACGCGACAGCAATCCCTTTTTGTAAAGACGGTCCATCGCCGACTGGAATGTGTTGCAGGATTGCCCGCCCTTGCGCCCCAGATCCTGATGCACAGTCTTGACCTCCGCCGCTCCGCGCTTCCACAGATATTGCAGAATGGAGATCTCAAGAGGGCCTAGGGCAATTTTGCGGGTACGCACCGACATTGAGGGGTCCTTCTGGCCTGGGACATTAATTCGATTTGGCTTCAGCCTAGAGAGGTCTCAACAAACCCGCAATGGCCCCATGCCGACTCGCCGCCCTCGTTTTGCCCTGGCAGGATCGTCACGCATGCAGATGCTAGGATTTTGATCATTTCCTGCAAGAAAACCGGCCAGAGCATGCCCATTCCCCCGATGCCGGGCCCGCAAGCGCTAAAGACGCGAATACAATTGATATCCTTCGCGATAGAACAGCTTCATCGTCGTGACAAATTCACCCGCTAGCGACGTGGTACGGTCGATGACAAAAAGCGCATCTCCCTCCTTGCACTCCAGCGCGCTTGCGACATCCTTGCCAGCCGCGACGGCACTGAACGAAACATCGCCACTGGAAAACGGAACGGTCTGAACCAGCCACTCATTTGCGCTTACCTCGTCGAAAGGCGCGCTCCTTATCTGAGGCACAACTTTCAGATTGACCCAGCGCGCTTCATACGCAAACGGTCGGCCATCGGCCAGATGTACCGTGTCCAGCTGTAGCGCCTTGGCTCCCTTTTCGAGCCCAAGACGCGTACGAATAGACAGGGGCGGCACTTTTTCGACCTTGCGCAGGACCTGATGCCGATAATGCCCCCCAAATGCTTCCACCTGCTCACGCACGATCGGAATGTCGAATCTGGCTTGTCGGACAGGCATGTTGCAGACACGTGTCCCTCCCTTCCGCTTGCGAACGACAAGACCTTCATCCGCGAGCCCCTGCAGCGCGCGATTGATCGTTGTGCGGGCACACCCATATTCTTCAGCCAGGGCTGCTTCGCCCGGGATAAGTTCCCCGAGCGCCCACTCCCCCTTCTGAATTCGCTCGAGGATGGATTGGCGAATGGTTTGGTGTGTCACCTTATTCATAGTCTTCCCCTCAGTCGCATATTCAGCTCGGAATATGCCGCCTGTATCTCGTGGCGGTTCACATGCGCGCCGTCCCTGACCATATGCCGCCCCGCCGACCAGACATCGGTGATAATGTCATCCGCGCCCGCAAATATCCATGCGTCAAGGATCGCGTCTTCGCGCAGCCCCCCCACGACAGGCGAGTTGCGGTCGAGCGCGACAAAATCTGCCAGCGCGCCTATTTCAATACGGCCCGCATTGCGCCCGAGAGCTCGCGCCGATCCACGCGCCGCGCGTTCGTACAAGTACCGTCCGTTCGACACTGTCTTGTCATCTGTGAGGATCGACCGCTTGCGATCCCGGAGCCTCTGAGAAATCTCGAGCATCCTCAGCTCCTCGGTAAGACCGATCCTGACATTCGAATCCGAGCCGATCCCGATCATTCCACCCGCGCTCAGAAAGCGCTGCCCATCAAAGATTCCGTCCCCGAGATTGGCCTCGGTAATCGGGCAAATTCCTGCCACTGCCCCAGATCTGGCCAGGGCCAGCGTCTCCTCCGGCTCCATCTGTGTAGCATGTATAAGGCACCAGCGCGCATCGACGGGCATATGGTCGAGAAGCCAGCGCACCGGTCGGGAGCCCAGAATTTCGATCACTTCCTTCACTTCGCCGATCTGTTCTGCGGCATGTATGTGAATCGGCCCTTCCGGGCAGAGACTCCGCGCCAGCTCCATGCCTTCTGCTGACACGGCCCGCAGCGAATGCGGCGCCACGCCGAGATTGAAGTCGGACGGCATGTCCCCAAGCCGGGCCGAGAGGGATTCACATAGCTTCGCAAATTGGTGGAGATCGCAGCCAAAGCGTGTTTGCCCACCCTCCAGGGGGCGCCCATCAAGCCCGCCCTGCATATAAAGAACTGGAAGATGAGTATAGCCTATGCCGGTGAGCTCAGCGGCCTTGAAATGCCTCAGGGACGTCTCGTCGAGTTGGTCATAAATCTTGCCGCCGGGCGCATGATGAAGATAATGAAATTCTGCCTGCGCCGCATACCCCGCCTCCATCATTTCCATCTGGACTTGAGCCGCGATGACTTCGATGTCATCTGGCGAAAGAAGCTCCAGAAACCGGTACATGACCTGACGCCAGGTCCAGAAATCATCAACTGCTGTCGGTCCACGACGCTCAGCCAGCCCGGCCATAGCCCTCTGGAAACTGTGACTGTGAACATTGCCCATGGCTGGCAGAAGCACGCCTACGGAATGGTCGCACTGGCCATCATTTGGCGCGATGCCCACCACATATCCTTCGGCGTCAATACTGATCTTGGCATCATGCAACCACCCGCTGGCGGACAGTATCTGACTAGCAGAAATTTCGATGGTCATCTTGTCTTGCACGCCCTTTTATTATGTGTGTACATATAAATATGTTGCTGCCATAAGACAAGAGCGATGACACGACCCACCCTGTTTACCGATTGCACTGTTGCCACTCTGGAATCCGGTCGGCCGAATTACGGGCTGATCGAAGATGCCGCAATTCTCCAGCGCGACGGCCTGGTCGAATGGGTCGGCCCCTCTGGCGCAGTCCCAGGCAAACGGGGCGGGATGGCTGAGCAATCATTGCAGGGCCGACTCGTGACGCCTGCCCTCATTGATTGTCACACGCATCTGGTCTTTGGCGGCAATCGCGCGAAGGAATTCGAACAGCGTCTTCAGGGGGTGAGCTACGAAGAGATTGCCAGGAGCGGTGGCGGCATAAATTCCACTGTCGAATCGACCCGCGCTGCCAGCTTCGAGGAACTGGTGTCCGCATCACTGCGTCGCCTTGATGACCTGATCAGCGATGGCGTTGCCGTGGTGGAAGTGAAGTCCGGATACGGGCTCACCATAGATGATGAGATTCGCATGCTCCAAGTGGCCAGAAAACTCGCAGAATTGCGGCCCGTGAAAATCGTCACGACCTGGCTGGCAGCCCATGCCCTACCCCCCGCCTTTAGCGACCGGGCTGATCTCTATATCGACCAGATTGTCATTCCGGGACTGGTCCGCGCGGCAAGGGAGGGTCTGGTCGATGCGGTAGAT
Organism: uncultured Hyphomonadaceae bacterium; assembly: GCA_913057945.1. Classification (GTDB taxonomy): domain Bacteria; phylum Pseudomonadota; class Alphaproteobacteria; order Caulobacterales; family Hyphomonadaceae; genus Hyphomonas. Next base: position 151,533 of record CAJXOF010000009.1, read on the forward strand.
GGATTCTGTGAAACGATCGCATTTTCCCCGGCTCAGATCGAGCGAGTCTTTCAAACTGCAGCTTCACTCGGCCTGCCCGTCAAGCTGCATGCCGAACAGATTTCAGATCTCAAGGGCGCCTTGCTGGCGGCTCGGTATTCGGCCCTTTCAGCTGACCATCTCGAATTCCTGTCCGAGACGGACGTTCCGGAATTTGCCCGCGCTGGAACCGTGGCTGTCCTGCTGCCCGGCGCTTTCTATACGCTCAGGGAGACGAAGCTTCCGCCCATCGCCGCACTTCGCGAACACGGGGTCGACATAGCTATCGCGACCGACTGCAATCCAGGCAGCTCCCCCCTGTCCTCGCTTCTTGCCGCGATGAACATGGCATGCATCCAATTCTCCCTGACTCCTGAAGAGGCCTTGGCAGGCACGACCCGGAACGCCGCAAAGGCGCTTGGACTGGCAGGGATGTATGGTGAAATCACGCAAGGGGCGAAGACGGAATTGGCCGTCTGGGATGTCGCGCATCCGGCCGAGCTTTCCTACTGGATGGGCCGAAGCCCGCTCCACATGCGTCTCTCGAACAGGAATTACATGTGATGGTTCAACTTGAGCCCGGCAAGGTATCACTCGATGATCTGGAGTCCCTCTACAGGCACCCCACCAATTTCGAAATTCACCCCGACGCCTATCCCCGGATTACGGACTCTGTTGGGACGCTCACACGACGGATCGGGGATGGCGAGACGATTTACGGCGTGAATACAGGATTTGGCAAGCTGGCTTCCGTCGGGATTAATGGGGACAGTTTGGCGCTTTTGCAGAAGAATCTCGTCCGCTCACATGCGGCCGGTATCGGCCAGCCTCTGCCGCCGGATATTGTCCGTCTGATGATGGCGCTGAAATGTATTTCGCTTGCCCGGGGCGCCTCCGGTGTTCGCGTCGAACTGGTCGACCGGATCCAGCAAGTCTCCAGGGCGGGCATCATACCTGTCATTCCGGCGCAGGGATCTGTCGGGGCGTCGGGCGATCTGGCGCCTCTGGCCCATCTGGCCGCTGCGCTGATCGGGGAAGGCGAGGTCTTCTACCGGGGTGACAGGATAGCGTCCGGCCGGGCATTGCAAATGGCTGGCATCCAGCCGTTCGAGCTTCAGGCCAAGGAAGGTCTTGCGCTTCTCAACGGCACCCAGGCGTCCACGGCGCTCGCGCTCGCGGGCCTGTTTGGCGCATGGCGACTGGCCCTCTGCTCTCTGACCACCGCCGCGCTTTCAATAGATGCCGCCATGGGCTCCAGCGCCCCCTTTCACGATGAGATCCATCAGCTTCGGGGCCATCGCGGCCAGATCGACAGTGCCCGGCGGCTGCGTGAACTTCTGGCCGGCTCTGAAATTCGCGAAAGCCATCTGACCGGAGATGAGCGCGTTCAGGATCCCTATTGTCTGAGATGCGCGCCCCAAGTCATCGGCGCCTGCCTGGACCAGCTGCGCCATGTCGCAACCACCCTACAGATTGAAGCGAATGCTGCGACGGACAATCCGCTCGTCTTGTCGAATGGCGACATCGTCTCCGGTGGCAATTTCCACGCCGAGCCGGTAGCACTCGCCGCTGATCAGACGGCCATCGCCATCGCGGAAATCGGAAGCATCGCCCAGCGCCGGATCGCAATGCTTGTGGATCCCGGACTCAGCTTTGGGCTTCCCGCATTCCTTGCACTCGATCCCGGCCTCAAATCAGGCTTGATGATCGCCGAGGTCACATCGGCCGCCCTGATGAGCGAAAACAAGGCGCTGTCAAATCCCCGATCCGTCGATTCCACACCGACCTCCGCCAATCAGGAAGATCATGTGTCCATGGCCTGCCACGCCGCGCGCAGACTGCTTGAAATGAATGAAAATCTGGCGGGGATACTCGGCATCGAAGCCCTTTGCGGCGCACAAGGCGTTGAGTTTCGCGCCCCACTTGCGACCAGCCCCAGCCTCCAGCACGCGATCCGAACAATCCGCCAGCAAGTTGCGCCCTTCGATGATGGCCGGATGATTAGCCCCGATATCGAGGCGATGAAGACGCTTGTCCTGTCCAGCGATGATCTCTGCGACATCCAGCAGGGCATCACAGCCATTGAGATCACGCCATGACGCCGGTAACAATTATTCAGGGCCAAGGGCCCGTCATTCTGGGCCAGCCGCATTCTGGTACCTATGTTCCCGAATCGATTTTCGAGACCCTGAACGAGACCGGTCGTCAACTGCTCGATACCGACTGGCATATTCCACGATTATATGACGGCCTTCTGGCCGATGCCACAATCGTGCGTGCAAATTTCAGCCGCTATGTGATTGATGCCAATCGCCCCCCTGACGGCGCATCTCTGTATCCCGGTCAGAACAGCACGGACCTCGTCCCCGCATATACGTTCGACGGCCAACCGATCTGGCGGTCTGCGCCCACAGATCACGAGGTCGCAGACCGGATGGACGCCTTCCATCGTCCGTATCACGCCGCGCTCAGCGCAGAGATTGACAGGATCAAGGCACTGCATGGTTACGCCGTAGTGTATGACTGCCATTCGATCCGGTCGGAAATCCCGTTCCTGTTCGACCGCCGCCTTCCGGATCTGAATGTCGGAGACAATAACGGCACAACTTGCGCACCAGCCCTGACTCGGGCCGTCGCGGACATATGTGCCAGCACCTCTCGCTACACGCATGTCGTCAATGGCCGGTTCAAAGGCGGCTGGACCACACGCCAGTATGGCAGGCCGGCAGATGGGGTGCACGCCATCCAGATGGAGCTCGCACAGCGCTGCTACCTGACCTCTGAAATGCCTCCTTTCGACTATTCCATCACCCGGGCCGACAAGTTTCGGTCCCTGCTTCAGACAATCCTGACGGCTGTCTCCAGGACGGCCCAGTTATCCCTTTAATGGAGAATACATTGGACACGACGCTGAAAAACCGACGCGACATTGCAAGCCCGACTGGGCCAGAGCTGACTTGCCGGTCCTGGACCATCGAAGCGCCCTTCCGGATGCTGCAAAACAATCTGGATCGCAATGTGGCGGAAAACCCGGATGATCTTGTCGTGTACGGAGGTATCGGCCGCGCAGCCCGAACATGGAAGGATTTTGACCAGATTTTGGAAACACTCAAAACGCTGCAGGAAGATGAGACCCTGCTCGTCCAGTCCGGCAAGCCGGTTGGGGTTTTCCGCACACATGGCGATGCTCCCCGGGTGCTCATCGCAAATTCAAATCTGGTTCCAAAATGGGCAACGTGGGACCATTTCAACGAGCTCGATAAGAAGGGGCTCATGATGTATGGTCAGATGACGGCCGGCTCCTGGATCTATATTGGCACACAAGGCATCGTTCAGGGCACATATGAAACCTTTGTAGAAGCCGGTCGCCAGCACTATGACGGCAATCTCAAGGGACGCTGGATCCTGACGGGTGGCCTTGGCGGCATGGGCGGCGCTCAGCCTCTTGCGGCGGTCATGGCCGGCGCCTGCTGCCTTGCCGTCGAATGCGATCCCGAGCGAATTGATTTTCGGCTGCGCACAAAATACCTAGACGAGAAAACCGACAGCCTCGATGAAGCGCTCGCCCTCATCGACATGTGGACAAAATCCGGAGACGCCAAGTCGGTTGGCCTGTGCGGCAATGCCGCTGACATTTTCCCTGAACTCGTGCGGCGAGGCATCCGCCCCGACCTCGTCACGGACCAGACATCCGCCCATGATCCCGTCAATGGCTATCTGCCGTCCGGCTGGACCATGTCGGAATGGAAAGAGAAACAGGCCTCTGACCCGAAAGCCGTTGAGCAGGCGGCATGTGCATCAATGCGCGTACAGGTCCAGGCCATGCTGGATTTCTGGCGCCGTGATATTCCCACCCTCGATTATGGTAACAATATCCGTCAGGTTGCGTTCGATGCCGGGCTGGAAAACGCATTCGATTTTCCGGGATTTGTTCCAGCTTATATCCGCCCGCTTTTCTGCCGGGGCGTGGGTCCCTTCCGGTGGGTCGCCCTGTCCGGCGATCCTGAGGATATCTACAAGACAGACCAGAAGGTCAAAGAACTGCTGCCTGATGACGCGCACCTCCACCAATGGCTGGATATGGCACGCGAGCGGATCGCCTTTCAGGGCTTGCCCGCACGGATTTGCTGGGTTGGTCTCGGCGACCGTGATCGTCTCGGCCTGGCCTTCAATGAGATGGTTGCCACGGGCGAATTGAAGGCCCCGGTCGTGATTGGCCGCGATCACCTCGACAGCGGGTCTGTCGCAAGCCCGAACCGTGAAACCGAGGCAATGAAGGATGGATCGAGCGCGGTCTCGGACTGGCCCCTCCTCAATGCTCTGCTCAACACGGCATCCGGCGCAACCTGGGTCAGCCTGCATCATGGGGGAGGCGTTGGCATGGGATACTCCCAACATGCTGGCATGGTGATTGTGGCGGACGGAACTGCAGACGCAGCCCGCCGCATAGAGCGCGTCCTCTGGAACGACCCCGCCTCGGGGGTCATGCGCCATGCCGACGCTGGATATGAAGACGCCGTCGACTGTGCCCGCGAGAAGAATCTGAACCTTCCGGGGATCACTTCAAGCTGAGACGATACCCACCCCGAGCGACGAGATAATTATTAGTGGACGGGTTCTCTAATACTCGCCCTCTGGCATCTCGTGTCGCCACCAACCGCAAATCCCTGACTATCAAGGCAGCCTATGAGCAGGAAAATTTCATTCAGAGTGCGCCAGTGGCACAAATGGTTGTCTCTGATAATCGGGGCACAGGTCATGTTGTGGCTCGCGACCGGCGTATACATGGTGGTGATGAATCTTGACTTCATTCACGGCGACCATCTCGTTCAGAATATGACCGAGACCCTTGCTGCAGAATATGAGCCGAACGTCACTTTCCCAGACATGCTCGATGACTATCCGGACGCGAGCGAAATTGTCCTCACGAGTTGGGTTGGGCAATCCGTCTACCGAGTACAATCTCCTAGCGGATCACATCTCGTGAGTGCGGAAACCGGCCGGCAAATCTCCCCGCTCACGCAAGACGATGCGATCACTGTTGCACGATATCACTATGCGCGGACAGCCGACGTCACTGCGGCCACGCTGTTGGTGGACAAGGAACAGGCGCCCACTGAGATCCAGTCCCGGCCGCTTCCTTTGTGGCGCATCGATTTCGATGATGCCGGATCAACCGCCTTCTATGTCTCGCCGGACGACGGGTCCCTGATTACCAGACGACACACGTTTTGGCGTGTCTTTGATTTCGCCTGGATGCTGCACATCATGGACTATGAAGAGCGCGCGGACGTGAACAACACCTTGCTACGGATTTCCGCAGGCCTCGGTCTGGTGCTGTCGATCCTTGGAATGTGGTTGCTCTTTTTCAGCTTCAGGCGCCGCCGGAGGAACGTGGCATGATGACGATCATTCGACAGGGTCACAAATGGATCGCGCTGATCCTGGGCATCCAGGTGGCTCTCTGGATGCTCAGCGGCCTCGGCATGGCCATTCTGCCTCATAGCAAGGTCGCTGGCGACCATCGTATGGCCGAACCCGCAGCCCCTACCCCGCTGACCGAGCTTGCTGGGGGCAAGATCGGCCAGCCCGCAACTATCGGCCCCGGCGAGATTCGCGAGGTTCGTCTGCGCAACCTCAACGGGCGCGCGGTATTTGACACCGTCACGGCCGAACGATCAGCGCTTACCAGTGCGGTGACCGGTGAGACAATAACGGTGGACAAACCGCTGGCCGCCGAGATTGCTCTCAAGGATTATTCTGGCCCGGGCGAGATCAAGGAAATCAGGTTGCTAGCAGAATCCACGCTGGAAATTCGTAACCATGCGCCACCCGCCTGGCGGATCGACTTCTCTGACCCTGAACAGACGAGCCTCTATGTTTCGGCCTCGAATGGCGAGATCCTCGAAAGACGGAACAATTACTGGCGCACTTTCGACGTCTTCTGGATGGTCCACATCATGGACTATGTGAGCCGATCAAGCTTCAATCATCCGCTCATCATCCTGTCTGCGCTCGTCGTTCTCTGGCTCGGCTTCAGCGGGATCGCCCTATGGTGGGACAGCTTCAGACGAAATGACTTCAATGTCGTTGGCAAATGGCGCAGCCGGAAGCAGACTTTCGCCTTGTCGCTCGCCGACAGTGAGGGCGGTGCCATCAGGACCGTTGAGGCCCGCCCAATGCAGTCATTATTTGCCGCAATGGGCGATCAGGGCTACCCGCTGCCGTCCACCTGCGGCGGCGGAGGCACTTGTGGCCTTTGCCGAGTTCGAATTGGCACCGAGCTGCCTATCCTGCCCGCTGACCGTCGGCAAATACCGGACAGTGAGCTGGAAAGCGGATACCGGCTGGCTTGCCAGCATCAGGTTACATCGCCCCTTTCCGTAACGCTTCCACACGGCCTGATGGATGCGAAGGAGATCAAGGGGAAAGTTGTTTCGTCTAGCTTCATCACGCCGGACATGTACGAGCTGCGCCTATCGCTTCCAGAGCCGCTCGAGTTCAGGGCTGGAAGTTATGTTCAGGTCGAGATTCCCCCTTTCATGTCCAGTCTCGATGCGTTGGACCTGACCGATTTCATAAAGACGCAGTGGGAAAACTCTGGCGCCGCCAGGACTTTTGGTTCGAACGTCCTCATCTATCGGACATATTCTCTCGCCAATGCCCCGGAGGAGTTTGGAAATGAGGTTGTGTTGAGTATCCGACTGGCGTTTCCCAAAAGCAGTGCGCCGGGCGTATCTGTCGGTGTCGGGTCTGCATACTTGCTTACGCTGAAGAAGGGCGACACAGTGCAGCTGCGCGGGCCATTTGGGGACTTTCATATAGATGAGGATGCCGAAGAAATCGTCTTCATTGGCGGCGGCGCAGGTATCGCGCCGATCCGATCCATGATCCTCGACCAGCTGAAGGTAAAGCGCACATCCTCGCGGATTTCGTTCTGGTATGGGGCCAGAACTCAGGAGCACATAGCCTATAAGGAAGATTTGGAAGCGCTTGCGACAGCGCATCCAAATTTCTCCTGGCATGTGGCCCTGTCAGATGTACCGGAAACGGATAACTGGCCTGGTGCGCGCGGCCAGATTCATGAATTCGTTCGTGACCAGTATATCATCTCACATCCGGATCTCGCCACTTGCAGTTTTTATATATGCGGCCCTCCACAAATGCTGGAGGCGGTCCTCTCTTTGCTAAAATCCCTGAACGTACCAAACAGTCGAATTGCGTTTGATGATTTCGGAAATTGACCCGACGAGCACTATCTAAAGATAGGGGCAAGCAGGAACGTCGCGCTTGTTAGCCAGATAGGTCCGCTTGGACACGGAAGCCTGGCTTTTCACGAGTGATGTCGGAACCAAGCCGCAAGTCTCCTGTATCGCGCTTTCTGGGATACGCTCCATGGTGAGAATGTCCCAAGGGAAACGCAGCCTCCTACGAGAATGGATAGTAACAAGAAGCAGGCAACTTCGAGCTTAGCTTTCCTTTCAGGTCGGCTTTGGCCAATGAGTATGAATATCGTCGATCACGAAAGAGCAGGTCCGAGAACGCCCCACGAGCGGCGCGATCCCAATATAGGCCACCATCTTGATCGCTAGCGCGGCGCCAAGCACCTGACCGGCATCCTTTCCTGCAAGCTCGAAAGCGAGCAAGCCGGGCGCGACCGTGAGCAGCCCGGTGCCAACAAGAGCAACCAGCTGCGCAAGGAAAAGATGCCGCTAAGTTCGGTGAGACCATATGCTCAGCATGGACGCAGTCGGACTGTGCCTCTCACTCTTCTGCCAGAACCGGGTCAATCGATGCAGACCTCTCACTTGCCCGGCGCGTCTCTCCGGCATGAACGATCTGATAGAGGGCAGGAAGCACAAGCAGGGTCAGAAATGTGGACGAGAAGATTCCGCCTATCACCACCGTGGCGAGTGGACGCTGGACTTCGCTTCCAAGACCGACATTGAAAGCCATCGGAACAAAGCCCAGGCTGGCCACCAGCGCTGTCATCAGCACAGGCCGCAAGCGCTGCAAGGCCCCCTCATAGATTGCCTCCTCCAGGACCTCGCCGCGCTCGCGGCGCTGTCGAATGAAGCTCAGCATCACCACACCATTGAGCACAGCCACGCCCGAAAGGGCAATGAAACCGACCCCTGCTGAAATCGAGAATGGCATGTCGCGTAGCGCCAGGGCTGCAACCCCACCTGTGAGCGCCAGCGGAACACCCGAGAAGACGATTGCGGAATCCCGTATCGTCCCGAACAGCATCAGGAGGAGGCCGAAAATCATCAGCAAGGCAATCGGTACGACCACGGAAAGGCGCTGGCTCGCAGAGACGAGTTGTTCATATGTCCCGCCATATTCGATCCAGTAACCGGGAGGAATGTCGGCACCGCTTGAAACCCGGGCTTGCAGATCCGTGATGAAAGACCCCAGGTCGCGGCCCCGGACATTCGTCGTAACCACGAGTTTGCGCTTGCCATTTTCACGGCTTACCTGGTTCGGGCCCGGCGCAATCTCGACACGTGCCAACTCGGACAAGGGCACAAACATCACGCCTGTATCTGATCGCCGCCCTTCCGGCAGCGGAATGGGCAGACGCTGGATCGCATTCACATCTGTACGAAGATGTTCGGGGAACCTGACCACGATATCGAACCTGCGATCGCCCTCAAAGAAGCGACCCGCAATCTCTCCGCCGAGCGCCGTCGCCGCGACGGCCTGAACATCGCCGACATTGAGACCATATCGGGCAAGCGCGTTCCGGTCCGGATGGATGGACAGGATCGGCAAACCCGTCACTTGCTCGCGTTGCACGTCTGCAGATCCAGGCGTTCCGGACACGATCTCTTCGATCTGGTCTGCCGTGGCCTCCAGAGTTTCCAGATCGTCACCATAAATCTTGATGGCAACGTCTGCCCGCACCCCCGAGATCAGCTCATTGAACCGCATCTCGATCGGCTGGGTGAGTTCGTACTTGCTGCCTGGTATCTGTTCGATGACGGCTTGCAAATCCGCAACAATTTGCGATTTTGGCTTCCGAGGATCCGGCCATTCCTTACGGGGCTTCATGATCACGAATGTATCAGCCACGCTTGGCGGCACTGGATCGGTCGCAATTTCAGGCGTGCCGATCTTGGCAAAAACGCGCTCTACCTCCGGGACCTGCACGATCCTCGCTTCGAGCATTTCCTGCATTTCAATCGCCTGAGACAGGCTCGTGCCTGGAATGCGCAGAGCGTGTAGCGCAATGTCGCCTTCATCCAGGTTCGGAATAAACTCCGAGCCGAGCCGGGTCGCCCCCCAGCCCGCAATTGCTACCAGTGCGAGTGCTCCAATCACAACCATATAGCGCAGGCGCATGGCAAAGCTGAGCGCAGGCCTGTATAGCCATTTTGCGCCTTTCATCAGATGGCTTTCCTTTTCCGTGACTTTACCACGAACAACAAGCGCGACTGCAGCTGGCACGAAAGTCAGCGAGAGGATGAGCGCCGATGTCAACGCCAGCATGACGGTGAAGGCCATTGGATGGAACATTTTCCCTTCGATGCCTGTCAGGGCGAAGATCGGGAAGTAAACGACCGTAATGATGATGACTCCAAAGATCGAGGGCCGGATGACTTCGCTCGATGCCTCTGCCGCGAGCGAGAAGCGCTCCTGGCGGGTGAGCAAGCGGCCGAGTCTTCCCTGCTCTTCAGAAAATCGCCTGAGGCAATTTTCGACAATAATAACAGCGCCATCAACGATCAGACCAAAATCGAGCGCACCGAGACTCATCAGGTTTCCCGATACATTGTTCTCGACCATTCCCGTGATGGTCATCAGCATGGCCAGAGGTATGACCGCCGCTGTTATGAGTGCTGCCCGGATATTTCCGAGGAGGAGAAACAGGACGAGAATAACCAGCAGCGCACCCTCGGCCAGATTTTTCTCGACGGTAGCAATCGTCGCGTCGACCAAGGTCGTGCGATTGTAGACCGGCGTGATCTGGACGCCATCAGGCAAGCCGGGCCGGATTTCATCCACCCGCTCATCGACAGCGACAGAAACTGTGCGACTGTTCTCTCCGACCAGCATGAACGCAGTACCGAGAATGACTTCTTCACCATTCTGGGTTGCAGCGCCGGTCCGGAGTTCTTCGCCGACAGTTACCTGCGCTACGTCTGACAGCCGGATCCCGAAGGCGCCTGTGTCTTTGACGGTAATGTTACGGAGATCATCAAGCGTGTCCGCCTGACCAGGGACCCGGATCAGGTTTTGTTCGCCATGACGTTCGATATAGCCTGCCCCTGTATTGGCGTTATTCGCTTCCACCGCGCCGATGATATCATCAAGCGTAAGATCAAATCCGGCTAGGGCTGCCGGATCTGGCAGGATATGAATTTCTTTCTTGAATCCGCCGATTGTGTTGACTTCCGTCACGCCTTCGACCGTGCGGAGTTGAGGCAATACCACCCAATCGTTGAGTGTGCGCAGATCCATCGCCGTGTATCGCTCGCCATCTTCATTGATTGCGCCCGGCTCAGTCGAAAGGACGTACATGTAGATTTCGCCAAGCCCGGTGGCGATAGGCCCGAGTTCAGGCGACACGCCTTCAGGAAGTGTGCTTCGAACCGACTGAAGCCTTTCTGAAACCAGTTGCCTCGCGCGGTAGATGTCGGTGCCATCATCGAAGATCACCGTCACCTGGCTCAATCCGTAGCGGGAAACCGACCGTGTATAATCAAGATCGGGAAGACCCGAGATGGCTGTTTCTACCGGGAATGTGATGCGTTGCTCGGTTTCCAGCGGCGAATAGCCGGGAGCTTCGGTATTGATCTGTACCTGGACATTTGTAATGTCAGGTACGGCATCAATTGGGAGCCGGTTGAAATTGTAGATGCCGAGCGCGGCAAGTCCGAACACAACAGCAAGGACCAACCAGCGCTGGCTGATCGAGAATCGAATGATGCTCTCAAGCATGGGTGTCTCCTAGTGGTCGTGGCTGGCGCCGGACTTTTCGATGTCGGCTTTAATTAGAAACGAGTTCTCGCTGACATATTCGGTGCCGGGGTCGAGCCCCCCTAGCACCTCGATGTATTCGCCGTCGCTTTCGCCAAGATCGAGCATACGAACCTCGTAGGTCTCACCCACTTTTGCGTAGACCACGGTGAAGTCACGAAAGCTCTGCAGCCCGGATTCTCTCACGGCGAGCGGCGCGTCAGCCTCTCCCGTTACAACCGTCGCCATCACCCGCATACCAGGTGTCATCGCCGCCTCAACCGGGACGGGCGCAACGGCGATACGGGTTTGCGTATTTTCCCCCGGCATCGGCAGAAACCGAGTGATTTTCGATGCATATTCGAGGTCTGACCCGGCAACACCCATGCGGACGTGCTGACCTATTTTCACCTTGCCGGCATCCTTCGGGAAGACATGCAGACGTGCCTCTAGCTGGCTGAGGTCAGCGATCGTGAAGAGAGATTGATCGCCCGCGACGTCGCCAGCATTGGTGTTGCGTTCGAGGATTGTCCCGGATACTGGCGCGGTTACCGAGTAACTCTGAAGACTGGAAGAGCTTTCGACGCGCGCCAGCGTCTGACCCTTGCGAACCATGTCATTTACGCCAACGCTGACCGACTGGACAGGACCGGGGTAGCGGGCTCGAACCTCCGCAGTGGCAGATGGCGAGAGAGCCGTCACTCCCGATAGTGGAATTATGTCTCTAATCACGGCAGCACCGGCAATTTCAGTCTCGACTCCCATGGACGCAGCTGTGTCGTCTGCAATAGTGGTGCGGCCCTCAAAGGACTCATAGCTCCAAGAGTATGACGCGCCCTGATATTGCGCATCGACAAAGACCTCAAATGAATGCGGTTCGGTAACGACACCATCGCCTTTCAGATAATCCTGAACCGGAGAGAACCCGAAAACATCCTCCTCGTCTCCAAGACGATCCAGCCGAACTGTGAGCGCGACGCGGGACGGGTCCAGGGGTTCACTGTCATGGTACGGATAGATACGATACTCCGGCGGGACCCCGGACTCGAAGATGGTCATCTCCAGCGCGAACAAATCCTCTTCAAGGAGCCGGCCGCCATGCGGACCTTTGGCCGTTTCAGAAGATTCATCCTGGACATGCGTGCCGGCATCATTTTTCGACGTGGAATTCGAACCATCGCAGCCCGCCAGAATAAGCAGCGCTGTCAACCCGGCGACCGCCATTGGGTAAGGAATACGGGACTTCATTGTTTCTTCTCCACAAGGGATTTACTGTTTTCCCGGCCGGTGACACGGGCAAGATCTGCTTCATTCAGGATAAATGTCTCGACATGACCGAGACGTTGTTCGCGCAACTCGGCCAGCGTCCGCTGAGCATCGATAATTTCGAGATAGGAAAACGCACCCCGATCATAACCGTCCTGGGCAAGTTCAAGCGCGCGGACAGCTTCCGGCAGCAATTGATTGTCTATGACCGAAATACTGGTCAGGGCATTTTGGGCCGCGCGCTGATAGCTGACAGCCTGACGCAGCAATTGCTGGCGCAAGGCGCGCTCTTTGGCGACATTCAGGCCTTGCCAGGCTCTTGTTCTTGAGGTTTTCGCGGCAGAATATGCTTGTGTCCCGAGGGGTATTGAGATGCCCGCAATCACGCCAATGTCTTCCTGGTATCCGAATTTGCGAACACCTGCGGTCCACGTCACATCGGGTACGGTTTCTGCCTTCCTCAGCTCGATTTCGGCTGAGAGGCGGCGATTCTCGGCTTGCAACTTTTCGAACTCAGGTGAGTAGACAGCATCTATACCTAAGCGTCCGGACTGCAATCTGAGATCGAGGAAGCCGGGCTCGATCGCGAAGTCATCATCCTGCCCCCAAAGGCTGGAGATTGTCAGACGACGCTCAGTCGCAAGCCGTCTGTATTCTGAAACTTCGGCTTCCGCCCGGGCGAGATCCGTTGCAGATCGGGCCTGTGCGAGAACCGGATCCCTCGCCGCCTCGACGCGGCGATCAACGATCTCCTTTAATGATCGAGAGATCGCAACACGCTTGCAGGCGAGATCCGCGCGCCGCTCAAGAAGCGCGGCTTCGATATAAAGAATTTCGACCGCGCGAGCGATATCATATTCGATAATCTCTCGTTCTGTCTCGGCTACGGCAATCCCGGCCTGCGCCAGCGCTTCGCGGGCGTCTCTCTTGCCGCCGCGCTCCCAGACCCGAGAGAACTTTCCGGTAATTTCCAGATTGTCGACGTCTCCGGCAAAGCCAATTCCCGGAAAATTTTCGGTTTCGAGACTGATCGTATCATTTGGGCGAAGCGCCGCAATCGCCCGTTCAGTACGGGCCAGAGCCACAGTCTTATCCGCCAGGACGGGCCGCAGGTCTGCGTCAAGTGCAGCCCGCATGGCTTCAGAGGATGTTACAATTTCCAGTTCTTCGCCTGCTTCACAAGCGGATGTCTGCGCGCTAACCGGCAGAAGTGGCAACGCCATGACCAAGGCGCAGCCCATAATTTTGAGTGCCATGAAACTTACTCCAGGCTGAACAAGCAAACATTGAACGCCTGCATGGCGTATCAATGTGCGAGATTATGTTCAGTCTGAAATTCGTTCAGGGTCCGGATCTTTCAGGCGAATGGGTCCACGATAGGGCGGCGGACCAGTTACAAGCCTTTCAAAAGGCGTAACGGAACCGACTACACCAATCGCTGAAGAAAGGCCAAGCGCCACAAAATGAAGTTCTGCAGGGTGATCCTCATGATCAAGATCGTGCGGGTACTCATTGTCCAGATCGGGCATATTATCATGACTGAGGCCCAGATCATCAAGATGATGATTGATGGCCATCACATGATGCGGTTCTTCAGCATGCGCACGCGTATGGGCCGCTCCTGACAGGAACGGTGATATGGCGAAAATCGCACAGAGAAGAGTTACCAGACGGCGCATGTCATTGATCCAAAGCCCAATTCAGACTGTGTGTAAAGACAGCAATTTCCATCAGGCCTGAACATAATGAAGAGATAACCTGCCGAATGGGTTCAACTCGGGAAGGCAATTTGCTGGCCGAGGCCGTCAACGGGCCGCCCGAATACGATGATACATTGACCTTACATCATGCCATTCAAGGTGCGTGGCCACGGCGTGGACGCCAGCCATAGTTCACGTCGGCAACGTTCTGGCCACCCATACCGCCCAGCTCGGGGCAGCCCAGACGACCCACGGTCAGGCTGCCTTGGCGAGTTCTTTGCGGCAGGCAATCATCATATCTGCATATCTGCGGTCGCCCGCAGGGCCGCATCCTCATCTTCGGGAGAAAATCCAGAAATCTCGATATGCCCCTCCTGAACGGAGACGCTCAGCCATGGAAAGGCCTTCCGCAACCGTGCGGCAGCATCTTGTGCGGGACGGCTCTGTTTGAAACCGAATGGAAACCAGACAGACACGACCGTCCTCCATACAAGGCATCTAGGCGCGTGCCGGAACGAATCTCCGATCCGGGCCGGGGCGCAAGTGACGGCCAAGCTATCAGCGAGATGGATCAGATCCTTGTTTGCGGTATTAGGCATAGCTTCGCCTTGAATACGGCATGTCCGAATCCTTTAGTGCAGCAATTCAAGATTCTCCAGAGCGCGGATCTTCAAAAATACCGAATAGATTCAGTATATTCGGCGATTTAGCAGGAAGTGGGGTGGCGGAGAGGAAGTCCTTATTCCGTCATGTCGGGCCATTATACATGCTTGTTTTCAATGTAAAAATTAAATTCGCGTGCAGCACTTTGTGCAGCAAAATGTGCAGCACTTTTTTTTATGTAGAAGCATGACATTCCTGGTGTCGGCTGGTGAACGCGGCAATGTCTCTATCTATATACGGTGCATGTGCGCTGCTCACAGATCGCCCTAAGGGACGTTCAAGACTTTCCTCAAGTTTTCGGACCCCGATGTCGTACTGCACTCGCAGATAACTTCTATTGTCGAATATGTAACCGCGCAATCAAATCGTGCTGATTGGCCCGTTTTTCCCGTAAGCACCTTGACCCGATTCCGGCCCCCCGTCAGAAATTCAGAGCAAGGCAAGCGCCAAACATGCGCACCATGAAAGCCACTCGAAAGTCCGACCTCCTCAGTGATCAAGCCTGCAAGATTTTCAGGCTCAAGATCCGACATTTCCAATCTCAGATCCGCCGCGAGGGACATTATGAAAACGTACGATCAAAGTACATTTCTATCCATGATTAAGCAGGGTGAACACACAGACCTGGAAAACGCTTCGCTCATTTCTGTGGATTGCTCCAATCAGGATCTTGCTGCGGTAAATTGGAAACGGGTGAATGCGGTTGATTGTCAGTTTCGATCCTCCGACCTGTCCGGCTCTGTTTTCACACATTGCAAGATGACAAACACAGGATTTGAAGCTGCGGAAGGATGCGATGTAAAGTTTGATCTCTGCAACTTGGCCAACTCTAATTGGCGAGGGGCGTCCCTATCAGGGTCTTCTTTCACGGAGTGCAAACTGACCGGAGCCAATTTCAGTGAAGCACGCCTGCTGGGAGCTTCATTTCAGCATTGCATCCTCAGAGAGGTATTCTTGCGAAATGCGTCATTCCGTAAACAGACGCTTGAAGGGCTCGATTTTGAAGGTGCCGATCTTGACGGAGCAGATTTTCGCAATGCGATTTTTGATGATTGCAGCTTGAGGTCAGCATCGCTCAGATTAGCCAAGTTTTCTGGAGCCGACCTGAGAGGCTGCGATCTGGGTCAGATACAATTGTCGGATGCTGGTATACTCAAAGGAGCCATTGTATCGAAATCACAAGCCACTGACCTCCTCGGAGGGTTGGGCATATCTGTCCTATAGGCGCCTAGAGGCATTGTATTGCGGGACCGTGTGCAGACACTATTCGGCACCAGCCAGCATGAATGGATCAGGGATTCTCGTCGATCTCAGAATAACGCTTCGTCATCCCAATCTTTTCTTATGGAGAATCCCATGGAGCTGGCGAGGGCTGATAATTGTGTATCGAGTATTTTTGCTCCGTAGATATTTCGCGCGCCCCAAAGATCGGTTCCAATGAGCTCCCCCCTGGAGAAATCAATCTCACCAAGATCGGCATTGGAAAGATCACATGCCTCGAAAACGCTGCCGATGAATGAGGCGCCAATACAGTCCGCGTCGGAAAAGTCACATTCCACGAAATGGGTGTGATCAAACACGGCCCGATTAAGCCGCTTGCTTACGAAGGTGACTTTCCTTGCGATGCTCCGCCGCAACGAAAATCGGCAGATCCAGGACTCCTTCGCGATATGACGCGAATACTCACACGTGCTCAGCTGGGTTTGATCCATCAGACAATTGTCAAATTCGCAATCAGACAAATCACATCTTGAGAAGATTACACGGCTTAAATCGCAATCGATAAATCGCGCTCCCTTGAGATTCATTCCCGAGATCACGGAGGGCGACTGTCCAGGCGCGTTGAAATTGCAATTCACGAAAGTGCAATCCTGAAAGTTTCCTTGATCGATCTTCACGGAATAGAATTCGCAGGAATCGAATGTTGTCGACTGGGCCTCACAATTTGCGAGGGAGGAAGTTTCAAAAATCACCCGTTTTAACAATCTGTCGGATAGCAGAGCTGTAAGCGTGAGATTGGAAATGACGCCAAATTGAACAGTGTCCAGACCGGTAAAGTCCGCCGCGTTCATTCGCTGGTGATCTTCACCTGGGCCACAGCGATAATCGAATTCAGGATTGAGAGGGTCGAACATTATTTCGGCTCGTTCACTAAGATAGGGAGGGAAAGCTGACCGGTTGCCCCCCCCCTTGCGCGATTCGGATGGGTTATTCCCTTCATTCAATGCAAGACAGCTATCCGGCCAATCTGGTTGACGCTCGGGCGCGGGCGAATGGGGCGTCTGCGCGCATTGCTTTCCAGCTTGTCCCGTGAACCGGAAGCCCTAGCACATAACCGGGCGAGCCAGGCCCTGTCATGGGAAAACCGGCTGTCCGTCAGACTTCACCGATCAGGTCTTCAGCCCAAGCGCTTCCAGCACATCATGATCCAGGGCTGCATGAAAGACCCGTTCAGCGGAGCGCTCGACAATATCCGGCGCTCCCATGTCTCGTGGCACGGCGCCATAGGACGCAACTGCATGTGCCATGTTCTGCCGGTAGGACAACCACGCATCTTCAAAAGCAGGCGCCTCGCCGTGATGGGCCCTCAGCGCGTCAAGATAGTGCCGGACAAGATCCCGTTCATGTGTGCGGCGCTGGGGCACGTCCAAGGCTGTCACAATAATCCAGGACATGTCATGCGCGTAATTGCCTGCAAAACACAATTGCCAGTCCAGAAATCCGGGCCTGCCATTGCTCTCGTAAAAAATGTTGCCGCCATGAAGGTCGCCGTGAAGGAATGTATGGGGACGTGCATCCATCAGGCTCCACAAGGTCTCCAGGGATTGTTTTGCCGTCGACGAATCTCGCAATATCTGTTCGAGCAAATCACCATGCTTGCACGCCAGCAGTTCTTCCCAATGCGCCGGGCGATAGAGGTATTTCAGGAATACACGCTGTGGTTCGCGCCACTTCTCATATTTTCGCAATCGGGAATCACCCCACCAGCCGGCATGAAGCTGCGCGATTGTCTCAAGCACAGCCGCGACATCATCAGGCGATACAGCCGCCAGATTAGAGGCAAATCGCACGCCTCCCGGGCGCCTCTGCAAGTCTTCCAGGACCACAATGCCTTGGGGTGCAGCACTTGTGGCAGCATAGTAAGAATGCGGAATATTCAGCTCTATGTCAGGGGCGACTTCATTGTAGAATATCGCCTCCTGTTGCAAGGCCTGATAGACCCGCTTGCGCCAGGTGTCGTCAAACCCGCCCTTCACATAGACAGAGTCGGGGGGCGTCTGTCCGGCCTTGTTGGAGTAGGTCAGGACAAAACAGGCCGACATGGAGGTGCCCCGGTGCCCCCCCGTTCGACGACAGGTCTCAACCGTTACCCCGGGAAACTGATTCTGGAGTATGTCGGAAAGCCAGCTCGCATCAATGTCATCCAGATCAAGCGGGAGGTCGCGAGGAGATTTAATCATGTCAAATTTTGCCTGAATTGGAAGAGATACAAGGTGCACACACGATGATCAGGGCCAGGGGCAAGGCAAGTCAGACATTACGGGCGGTCCGCAGCACCCGTGCTGCTCATCCGCATGCCCGATGTTCTTGACGCGCCCGAATGGGGAAACAGCCCAGGCCCCCAGGCAAGCAACCCTCCGTCTACAAGCAATGTGGTTCCTGTCACAAAGCGGGATTCATCACTCCCGAGATACACAGCTGCATAGGCAATGTCGTTGGACTGCCCCGTATCGGGCCAGGGCTGCTTGCCCTTCATGAAAGTCTTCATTTCATCATCCGACGCAGCCGGAACCAGCGGTGTATGAATGCCACCAGGCGCTATGGCATTCACCCGGATGCGGTCTGCTGAAAGTTGTATGGCAGCGTTTTTCGTCAAATTTATAACCCCTGCCTTCGCAGCAGAATATGCCGCAGGCCCGCTTCCTCCGCCCAGACCGGCGGTGGAAGACGTATTGATGATGGCTCCGCCACCCGTATTCTTCATGGCAGGCGCCCCATGCTTGATGCCATAGAATACGCCGCGCATCATGATATCGAACGTCTTGTCCCAATCTTCTGAACGCGTCTCGACTATGGGACTCATGGCCCCGCCAACACCGGCATTGTTGAAGACAATATCAAGCCGCCCAAACGCGCCCACGGCCAAAGCGATCATCGCTTCTACCTGGCTCTCTTCGCAGACATCGGTCTTTATAAATCTTATCGCATCCTCATGGCCGGCTCGTGTCGCCAAATCGAGCGTGGCCTTTCCCGCCGCCTCATTCAGATCTGCAACGACCACTGACGCGCCTTCGCGCAGATACATGAGCGCGGACGCCTGCCCCATACCGCTTGCGCCGCCGGTAATGACCGCGACCTTGCCTTCCAATCTTCCGCCCATCGATTTCCCCTGCTCTGAGTTTCCTGGTGTTCGTCTCTCATCCATCCCAGCGTCTTCCAGACTCTCAAGCCCAGCAAGAAACTGCACCATGGATCAGATTTCGGGCTCATCTAGATCCCGCGTCAATTAATACCCTTGTTTTATTCTATCTTTCGCGGATTGCAATGATGTTCGCGTGCTGTTGCGCACGCAACCGCCCGCCCGCTCCGGCTTCGTCTTTCAGTGACCTTCCAATCCTCCTCACGGGACACCGGGGGGCTTAGATTATTTGCCAACACGAAATAAAAGGCCAACGGTGCCTTGCGGCCTTCGCCGCAGGCTCCGTTGGCAAGGTGGCCGAAGTGCGCACAAGGAGGAAACACTGCACTTCGGCGAGACTGGGCTTGGACGTGATGTGTCCAACACTCCCGATCCATGCACAATTTATCGTCGCCTTCCGCAAGAGACAATCAAAAAAGTACAAGTGTTTTATTTTATTGCTGAGATGTGAGGACTGGCAGGGCCGTAGTCTAGGCCTCGCCTTGCGTCTCGGGCGTCTCCACTCCAAGACCGTCAAGCGCCTCTGTAACGAGGATCTGGCATGACAATCGCGAGTTTTTCCGGACATCGCTGGCAAAACTCAACATGTCCTGCTCCGCCGCCGAGGCTGCTCCCATCTGGGAGAGGAAGGCCGGATCAATATAGACATGGCATGTTGCACACGCGCATGCCCCGCCGCATTCGGCCTCCAGGTCCGGGATGTCATTCTTCACAGCGGCCTCCATCAGGGTTTCACCCGTCTGGGCATCCACTTCCCGGGCAACGCCTGTATGGTCGGTAAAAGTAATTCTTGGCATGGCCGCGCATGTCTCCATTGGTCTAAATTGGGAATTCCCGAAGCGGACGGTTTCATTATGCTGACAAGAAGCCAGCCGATATGCCCTGACAAAAGGGTCTGGAAAGTCAGTTACTGCATGGTGCTTCCACCGTTCACACTGATTACCTGGCCGGTGACGAAACGGGCCTCGTCAAGACACAGATACGACACCATTGAGGCCACTTCGTCAGGTTCGGCAGACCGACCTTTCGGGATCACCGCCTCCATTTCGGCGACGATCGGATTGTTCGCCTCCTTGGCAGCAATCACTTGCGGCGTGAGCACCATGCATGGCGCGACCACATTCACCGTAATATCGTATTGGGCATATTCTCTGGCCAATCCGGAGGCGATCGCATGCACCCCTCCCTTGGCCGCATTGTATATCGCGTGCATGACAAGCCCGTTGCGAACCGAATCTGCCCCGATGTTCACGATCCGCCCATAATCATGTTCCACCATGGACGGCAAGCTGGCGCGGGTTACCCAAAGCATGGTCCACAGATTGCGATCAATGGTCTGACGTATGGACGTCGGAGTATGATTGCGGGTCCAGTCAATTATGCCACCCCCGGCATTGTTCACCAGGATATCGACCGTGCCGAAACGCTGGATCGCGGCGCTTACAAAGTCCGATGCTGCATGCTCATCGCTCAGATCCGCGACACTGAGCAAAGGGTTTCCTCCAAGCTCCCGCCCTGCCCGGTCCAGGGCCTCCGGATCAATATCGGCCAAAGCAATATTCGCCCCTCCCGCGGACAGGCGCCTTGCCACTGCGAGCCCGATCGGGCTCGCCCCCCCTGTTATGAGGGCGGTCTTGCCATGATACTTCATGATTTTGCAGTGTCTCCCAGAGGCTCAAGCGCGCCGACCTTCCCCATTCTGGGGTCTGGCACACCGTCCCAGTAATCAATGGATTCCAGGGATGCCGGCATTTCTCGGGGCTGGCGTGGATTGGATTCCGGAAACTCCTCCATGCCATAGCTGTATTCGATCGTCATGCCATCGGGATCGAGAAAATAGAGGAAGACCGATTCCGAAGGTGGATGCTTGCCTATTCCGTAAACGATCGGAACATCGGCTTTCTTCATCCGATTGGTAGCCTTGCCGATATCACCCATTTCCGTAACCATGAAATTGACATGATTCAGCCCCGGCTTGCCCGCTGATCCGACGCCCAGGGAATGATGAAACGGATTGGGAAAACATCTCATGAAGGTCACGATTCCCTGAATGCGGTCCGAAACCCGAAAATTCATATGATCCATGAGAAAGGCCTCTGTAGCCTCCCTATCTGGGCTGCTGAGCACCACATGCCCGAGCCGGGCAATCTGGGTATGGGTCGGATGATAGGCTTCCGGTGCCGCTGCCATTTCGGAATAGAATTCGAACGTGGCCCCCGTTGTCGGCTCTGTCATGCGAAAGGCTCGCCCGATCCTGAGCGCCTGCGTTTCGGCGTCTGAAACCGGCGCACAGGCGATGCCAATCGATGTGAGATGCGCCTCTATGGCGTCAAGCGCTTCCGGGCTTTCCATCTCCCAGCCGATTCTCTTAACGCCAGGCACTTCATGCTCATACAGGGCAATATCGTGATGCCGGTCACTGCATCGCAGATAGGCGACACCTGAGGCGGGGCGCGCATCCATCTTCAATCCAACAAGCGTTTCATAGAAATTCACGCTGGCCTCCATATTGGTGACATTCAAACCAACATATCCGAGGCGCACATAGCGGATGGCATCGATTGACATTCCGTTTCTCCCTTTCAAGGAACGGCCCCGTCTCCCCAGAATTCATCCTGCGGATCAGCGCCTCTCCCACTATCCCAATTAAAGCAATTGTCTAAATTATTGTCCAGATCGAAACTGACACTGATTATTGATCCCTATCCGTCCAGGACCGACACTCCGCTCATGCGTGTCTTCTGGACACGCTCAGGCATGCGCCTAATCTTCCACATCAACCAGATGCCGCGACTGAATCAGGCAGATGATCATCGTTACAAGGAGCAGGGGCGCGACCAGAAGACCTGCACGGCTTAATCCGAGCGACAGTTCACTCGCCGCCCCGTCTGCACCGCCCAGCGTGCCGAGATAGACGATCAGACTTGGACCAAGACCGAACCCCAGCAAGTTCATGGACAACAGATTCAAGGCCGCGAGCTTTCCGCGAAAGCGGCTCGGACTGAAGATCTGGAAGCCAATTACGGGGAGCACAGCCCAGGCTCCGCTGATCATCACAGCTACCGTCATCCAGGCCAGCAATAATGATGTATCTTCGATGCGTGGCGCAATCGGAAAAACGATGAAGGCAGCGCACGCCGCAATCAGCAAAGCGGCCGGGGGACCGGAATTCCGGTGCCTCTTCTCAATTTTCATGGCCAGCCATGGCCAGAAGAAAATGCCGAAAAGGCCCGCTGGCGCAGTTCTGAATCCAAATGCAAATCCCGCCTCTGAGGGATCAAACCCATGTTCTCGCACGAGGATTGTTGGCATCCATGTCGGCATACCCAACCCGAAGATCGTCAACAATCCGCCGCTGAGAAGGAAAGGCACATAGAAGGCCCATTTGCTGCGCAGATAGCGGCCGAAATCTCCGATACCCGTCTGGGCTCCCTCCTTGTCTGCGGAAACGCGGCGCACAGGTTCACGGACCAGGAGAAGGAAGCAGAGGGCCAGAAGCAGGCCCGGCAAGCCGACAAATACCAAAGTGAGGCGCCAGGGCGCCATCGAAAAGGTTTCCTGCAAGGGGCCGGCTATTTTTAGGACAAGGGCTCCCACGACGAAAGACCCCGTCCCCATGATGGCCCCCACCGAGGAATAGACCGCCATCGGCGTCGCCCGCTTCTCCCGAACAAAATAATCCGCAATGAGGGATACCGCCGCCGGGGTCAGTACCGCTTCCCCGATTGCAACGCCGGCCCGGCAGATCAACAGACTCGTGAAGCCCGTGGCGAAACCCGAAGCAATCGTTGTGCAACTCCACAAAACCACCCCTGCCAGCAGGAGGCGCTTGCGCTGGTACCTGTCGATCCAGTGGGCAAGGGGCAGACCGGCCAGGGAATACAAGATGGAAAATCCTGCCCCCATCAGCAGGCCAAGTTGCACATCGCCCAGTCCCAGGTCACGGGAGATGGGATCGGCGAGAAGTGACAGGATGAATCTGTCCACAAATGATGTCGCAAACAGTAATGTGAGCAGGATAACGGCAACCCATTTTCGCCATGGCCCCTGCCCCTCTGCCCTCGATGCTACCAGACTGCTCATGCTCTTCCTTCCCGACAGATTAAAACATATGTACTCACCTGATTCACCGGTAGGCAACACTTAGATGATATGCTGCATTTGCGAGCTTGTGGGTCCACCCATCCGGCTGGGCACTGAATTTCATGCCCTTTACAAGACCTTACCTTGGGGAAGATTTTGACAGAACACGGCACAAATGCTGCAAGAATGGGCTAAATTGCGTGATGATGTGGTTATTTGTTGAGTAGCATGTTTTAACCGTATATTGTGCGCTGCAGCATGAGAGCCGGGTTTGCAGTTCGCGTGCTGGAATGAATTGACGAGACAAGGATAAGAGGCAGAAGATATGGCGGATTATGATGATCTGAACACGCGAAACCGGATCAAGGTTTCTGCAAGACGGCTGTTCGCCGAGCGCGGGGTTGAGGCCGTTACTGTTCGCGAGATTGTCGCTGCATCCGGGGCCAAGAATGGCGGTTCTCTGAATTATTACTTCAAGTCGAAAGAAGGCTTGATCCTTGAATTGCTCGCAGAAATCTTCCGGGAATCAAGTGATGGCTGGCTGATCGGATTGTCCGAGCTTGAAAAGAAGGGCGGTCCAGATTGCGTTCGCGATGTGGTCGAAGTCCTTGTGCGGTGGCCCGATACGGCGACATTCACCGATCCCTCTCCCACCGCCTCCAGATTCCTCAGCAGCCTGTTGTTTACCCGCCGGCATATGGTCCGGGATTTTCTTGAACAGATGAATTTCTCGGTCTTCGCCCGCCTTCTGGCCTATATTCAACTTCTGCAATCGGACATTCCTCCCGTCGTAATGCAGCAGAGGTTGATCTATTTTGCCTGGTACATCATGTCCTCCAAGGCGGCATATGAATCCTATCAGGCGACGGGACGTCGAAACACCATCTGGACCGAATTCGATCCGATGGAGAATCTTATTGATACGGCGAGCGCCTTGATCGAGGCGCCTTGCACCCGCGCAGAAATCACCATGGCCGGGTCCACAAACGCCAAGTCAGCCGGCGGTCGACGCAGACAATCGGCGATGCTTCAGGCCCTGGATGCTGCGCTTCCGCGATAGGGCGCACACGCCCCACTTATGAGAGGCGGCGCCTCGCGCCTCCCCGGCTGCCGCCTCTTCCATTCAAGTCACGATCAAGACAATCCCGGCGAGCCCTCCGCAACCCGTACCACCGTCTTGCCAGGGCCTGGAGTCTCCAGCAGGCAGATGGCCTCGCCTGCTTTCTCGAATTCAAATACGTTTCCCAGCGGGGTGGTAATCTCCCCGTCTCGCGCCATGCGTTCCAGCCTGGCATAGGCCTGGCTCTCTTCCTCGGCAGAAAATCCTCCGGAAAACACTCCGATCGCCGAATAGTTGCGCAAGACCATGTCTTGCGCATCCAGATCCAGCCATGTGCCGCTTGCAAATCCGATCAGGGCAATTCTGGCCGCTGGCGCCAGCGTGGCGAGCGCCTGCTTGGCAGTCGATCCCCCAACCGGGTCAAAGATCACATCGATACCGTGCCCCTGCGTGGCATCCATGACCGCCTCCACCCATCCTTCCTGACGATAATCAAAAACGTGATCGGCGCCAATTGACTGACAGAAGCGGCGTTTGTCTTCCGAACTCGCAAGGGCAAAGATTTCACAGCCCAGCGCCTTTGACAGGCAGATGGCGGCTGCGCCGGAACTGCCGGCCGCCCCCAGAACCAGGATGCGTTGACCACAGGCCACGGGAACGCGCTCGATCAGGCCTGCATGAGCCGTGCGAAAACCAATGGTAAATCCGGCAGCCGACTCATCCGTCATGGAGTCCGGAACCCGAAGGCATTTTCGCTCCTGCACAAAGGCATAGTCTGCCAACCCACCCCGCCACCAGCCATCGCCATAGAGGGTTATGCCCATCACCCGCTCCCCTGTCCTGAAAGCCGAGCCTGAAGGCACGGAGACCACCCGCCCTGAAACCTCCTGTCCGGGTTTTACAGGAGGCGTCGCGACGATCGGATACCGACCTTCCGTCATGAATTTGTCAGGCAGGCCGAGGCCACAGGCGGCGACTTTCACCAGGACTGAGCCCGGGGGGGGCTCCTCCCAAATATCGGTCCCTATTTGGAGCACGGTTTCCGGATCACCAAATCTGTCCGCCTTCCAGGCACGTCCCTTGAACATTGCTGCCCCCCAGTTTAGACGGACGTTTTAGTCCTCCGGGGCGGGAAGGCAAGTGATCTTGCACCGGAGAGTGCAACATGTCCCACAGAGCCGGTCAGCTTTGGCGCGGTCGCATACCGAGATTCCGGCTCAGTCTGGAAGACTGGCGGAGTAGATGACCCGTAAGATCCGGAATCCGGGCCTCAGATTTTTCCGACCAGGTCATGGAGACAGACAGGGCCGCAAGCACGTCGCCCCATTCATCGCACACAGGTACAGCCACACACATCATGTCGTCTGCAATCTCACGATCATCGATTGCCATCCCCCTTGCCCGCACTTTTGCGAGTTCTCGGCGCAGACCATCGACCTCGGTTACCGTGCGGGTCGTGGCGGATACAAAGTCACCCTCAGACAGATATTCATCAAGCTGAGTTGGGTCCAATCCCGCCAGCAACACCTTCCCAACTGCCGAACAATAGGCTTCCAGTTGCATGCCTTCCTGCGTGAAACGTGCGCTATCATCTGCTGCCCCCGGGGATTTGACCAGATAGGTCACCATCCCATCCTCCAGAACCCCAAGATGGCCCGTCAGGCCGGTTCGATGAGATAGATGTTGCACAAGGGGCCGCGCCGTGCGTGCGAGTTGGCTGTTGAAGGTCCGACCGGCCGCCAGTTTCACGGCCGTCAAGCCTATATCATACCTGCCCCGTCCGACCCTGGCGATCATGCCCTGCCGCAGGAGTTCCGCGGCAAGCCGATGCGCCGTCGAGGTCGAGAGGCCGAGTTCGTGGCTCAAACGTGCAAATGGCGTACGTGCCCCGTCTTCAACGATGCGTTGGTACAGCGCCAGTGACCGTCCCAATGTGCAGGAATCGCGTGGAGGTGTCTCACTCATTTTCCCAAAATACAGGAAAAACACTAGGCCCACAAATTGATTATCCCACACATCTCGAATACCGACCTAAAACAATCCAACAAGAAAATCACGGGAGAGTTTATATCAATGCCAGCCCCCTATGGTAAATTGGCGAGTGAAGCTGAGCGATTAAGAACCGCCTATACATCTGGCGCGATTGCCCCCTTGCGACATGTTCTGGATCCGACGGACGCCGACACAGCTTATGCGATCCAGCGCATAAACACCGATTACTGGGTGCAGTCCGGCCGGACCGCCATAGGCCGCAAAATCGGCTTGACCGCCAAGTCCGTACAGGCCCAGCTCGGGGTGGATCAACCGGATTACGGAGTCCTCTTCTCTGACATGCAGGTAGAGAACGGCCAACATCTTGCGCCCTCGAAATGCTTGCAGCCCAAGGCTGAGGCGGAAATCGCGCTCATACTCGGCGAAGATCTGTGTGCACCTGACACATCCCCTAAAGACGTCGCGGCAGCAACCGCCTATGCGGTTGCTGCGATCGAAATCGTGGATAGCCGGATCGCGGACTGGAAAATCACGTTTGCCGACACGGTTGCCGATAATGGCTCTTCCGGATTCTTTGTTCTCGGTACGGAAAAGCACAAGCTCGAAACCCTGGATCTTTATACGTGCGGCATGGCGCTGGAGATCAATGGCGACCTTGCCTCCCTTGGGGCCGGAGCGGCCTGCCTGGGGCATCCGCTCAACGCGGCAGCATGGTTGGCCTCGACGCTTGCAGCAAGGGGCGAAGGCCTGAAAAAGGGCGACATTCTCTTGACGGGCGCGCTCGGGCCGATGGTTGCCCTGACGCCGGGTGATCATGTCTGCGCGAAAATCGGCGGTGTTGGGAAATGTGAATTCATCTATTCGGAGGCGACAGAATGAACACTCAGGTGAAAGCAGCAGTCATTGGATCGGGAAATATCGGAACCGACCTCATGATCAAGATCATCAGGAACTCCAAGATCCTGGACATGGCCGCCATGGTTGGCATCGATCCGGATTCTGACGGTCTCGCACGTGCCAGGAGACTGGGAGTCGCGACAACGCATGAAGGTATTGACGGCCTCCAGAAGCTGGAGTGCTGGAAGGACATACAGATCGTCTTCGACGCGACATCAGCGAACGCACACAAACACCATAATGAGATTGTCACGGGCGCGGGAAAGGTCATGATCGACCTGACTCCCGCAGCGATCGGCCCGTATGTTATCCCTGTCGTGAATGGAGACGCCCATCTGCAAGCGGACAATGTGAACATGGTCACGTGCGGGGGGCAGGCAACCATCCCGATTGTTGCGGCAGTGTCATCGGTCTCAACGGTCCATTATGGAGAGATTGTCGCCTCGATCGCATCAAAGTCGGCGGGGCCTGGCACACGGGCGAATATTGATGAATTCACAGAGACCACCTCCCGGGGCATCGAAACGGTGGGCGGCGCCGCCAAAGGGAAGGCCATCATCGTGCTCAATCCCGCTGAGCCACCCATGATCATGCGTGATACAGTGTTCACCCTGTCGAGCGGGGCCGATGAATCTACCATCGAGGCGGCCATTCAGTCCATGGTCGAGCGCGTCAGATCCTATGTCCCCGGCTATCGCCTCAAACAGAAGGTTCAGTTCGAACGGTTCGGCTCCAACAACAAGGTCGTGATCCCCGGACTGGGAGAATTCGAGGGCTTGAAAACCAGTGTCTTCCTCGAAGTGGAAGGGGCCGCCCATTATCTGCCCGCCTATGCCGGCAATCTTGATATCATGACCTCGGCCGGCCTTGCGACGGCAGAGAAGATCGCGCTGACGCGCTTTGCAAAGGAGCAATTGCAATGACATTCGATCCAGAAAAAGGCCGTCTTTACATTCAGGACGTCACGCTGCGGGATGGGATGCATGCCATCCGTCATCAATACGGACTGGACCATGTTCGCCAGATTGCGCGCGCGCTTGATGAAGCTGGGGTCGATGCGATCGAAGTTGCGCATGGCGACGGGCTGAACGGATCCAGCTTCAATTACGGATTCGGCGCCCATACGGATTGGGAGTGGATCGAGGCGGTCGCCGAAGTCGTCCAGTCGGCGCGGCTGACAACCTTGCTCCTGCCCGGCATCGGAACCATTGAGGAACTGAAACACGCCTATTCTTCGGGCGTGCGATCCGTCAGAATTGCGACACATTGCACCGAGGCAGATATTTCAAAACAGCATATTGAAGCCGCGCGTGACCTTGGCATGGACACGGTGGGCTTCTTGATGATGAGTCACATGATTGAACCCGATCAGCTGGCGCAGCAGGCCAAGCTGATGGAGACCTATGGCGCCGAATGCGTATATGTCACCGATAGCGGCGGCGCCATGGACATGGATGACTATCGCGCCCGGCTGGTGGCCTATGATCGCGTACTTAACCCCGAAACAGAGCGCGGCGTGCATGCCCATCACAATCTTTCCCTCGGGGTTGCCAACTCGCTTGTCGCCGCACAAGCAGGCGCCATACGTGTCGATGCGTCCCTGGCAGGGATGGGGGCCGGAGCTGGCAATGCGCCTTTGGAAGTGTTCATTGCCGCCGCTGACCGGAAGGGCTGGACCCATGGCTGCGACCTGTTCAAGCTCATGGATGCCGCCGAGGATCTTGTCCGTCCCCTGCAGGACAGACCGGTCCAAGTCGACCGCGAAACCCTGTCACTTGGATATGCTGGCGTCTATTCCTCCTTCCTGAGGCATGCTGAAAAGGCCTCGGCAGACTATGGAGTCGACACGAGAGACATACTCGTTGAACTCGGCCGCCGAAGAATGGTTGGCGGGCAAGAAGACATGATCGTGGATGTGGCGCTCGATCTGGTGGGGTCGACCGCCCGATAGCCTGGTACAGGAGGCCCTGTTGCGCCGGCGCTAGCCATGCTTGCGCAACAGGGCATGCTTCAGATTGGGCAACCGGTCTGCCCCGAAATACATATCGTCTTCATCCAGAAAGAAAGTCGGGACACCGAAGACGCCTCTCGCGATCGCCTCATCCGTATTGGCCCGCAGACCTGTCCGGACCTTGGGCGCATTGGCGCGCTCAACCAGGTGCACGCCTTCCCAGCCGAGCGAATCTGCAATCCCGGCGAGCACCGCTCGATCCGCTATATCTTGATCCTGCGACCAGTAAGCCTCGTAAACCGCGCGGATCCAGGCGACGAAGTCTCTTGCGTCATGTTCCGCCAGAACCATACTGACCCGCATTGCGGCTGCACTGTTGACGGGGAAAATGCTTGGCGGAAAATTCACCACCTTCCCCGTATTCCTCGCCCAATCCTGTATGTCTTTGGCGTTGTAGGCCATCTTGGCAGGCACATGCTCGCGAACATGGTAGACGCTGGAATTCACCGCATTGAATATGCCCCCCACCAGAACGGGCCGCCAGATCAAGGTCTCCCCATATTCTGCAGCCAGGGGCTGCACGCCCTCAAAACCGAAATATGCCCAGGGACTTGCGCAATCCAAATAGACTTCGATCATGCCACTCTTCTCCTTGCCGCAAATGCTTCGTGTCAGGGCCGGATCCTCAGCCGAAGGGGATCTCATAGATAGTACTTTTGTTTTATTTTGAGAGATTACTCTAGGGGTACCCGCTTTTTTTCAACTATCTGAATTCTCTTTACGTGTTGTGTATACAGGCTTTTTCAGGATTTTTGTCGTATCGGATAATTTTTCGCCCCCCCGCATTATAGACTTATGATCCAGTATTATTCTATAGAATCGCGATCAACAGGAATGTGACGGCCACAGGCAAGGAGACAAGTATGGATTTCAATCTTCCAAGTGAGACTGACCCCAGGCGATTGGAAATCCGGGCCTGGTTCGAGGCGCACCCCGACCCAAGCTACACCCAGATTGCCGAGCGTGGCCTGGCGGCCCCCAACTGGCCGGCCCCATGGGGGTTGAGCGCAGATCCTGAAACACAATATATCATCGAAGAGGAATTCGCCCGGGCCGGCATCATTCCCCCGTACAATATCAATGCGATTGCGGTAAACCAGTGCGGCCAATCCCTGCTCGTCCATGGCACCGATGCCCAGAGGGAAGAATTCCTGCCGCCCGCTCTGGCCTGCGAACACATATGGTGCATGCTCTTCAGCGAACCGTCAGGCGGGTCTGATTTGGCAGCCATCCGGACCACGGCGCGTCGGGAGGGAGACCACTACATCATCAATGGGCAAAAAATTTGGACCTCAGCAGCCGACAAGGCGACTGTCGGCGTCCTAGTGGCCCGGACAGATCCTTCCCTGCCGAAGCATAAGGGGCTTAGCCAATTCCTTCTGGACATGGACACACCCGGCGTCACCGTGCGCCCCATTTACGACATGTCCGGAGAAGAAAACGAGTATAATGAGGTCTTCTTCGACGATGTCCGAATTCCCGCCGATCGCCTGCTCGGCAAGGAAGGCGATGGATGGCGTCTGGTGATGGAGCAATTGCAGACCGAGCGCTCGGCCATGACCAAGCCTGGAGCAGTATGGGGCTTCGGCCCCACGGCCCGTGAATTGATGTCCGGACTGATCGAAACAGGGAAGATCAAGGACCCGCTGGTGCGGGATGAAGCCGCTCAGCTCTTCATTGAAGGCGAAATGCTCCGCCTGCTGGTGTATCGCAATATGAGCAATCGCATCAATGGAAAGCCCGCCGGCCTGGAGGGCAATCTCGGCAAGATGATTGCCTCCCCTCACGGACAGAAACTCAGCGATCTTGCCAAGCGGACCCAAGGCGCGGCCGGTCTGATTGAAAATCAGGACGTTCTGCCCCTGCCTGACAAGCATTATGGCCTGTTCAGCAATTGGGACTATGCGTTCTGGTTCGGTCCTGCCTCCACATTGGGGGTCGGCACACAGGAAATCCTCAAGAATACAGTTGCCGAGCACGTGCTTGGTCTTCCGCGCGACACAGACCCCACAGCAAAGGTCCCGTTCAAGGAAATCAACAAAACCAAGCTCAAAGCAGCGAGCTGATAGGAGACACTGATGAATTTCTCACTTGATGAAGATCATATCGCCCTCCGCGACGCAGCGGCCAGCTTTCTGGACAAGGAAGTGGACCTGTCGCTCCTGCTCACGCATGGGCGGACGGTTCAGGATTCCAATTATGACGGCCTCTGGAAGAAGATTGTGGAGCTGGGATGGCCCGGCATTGTCATCCCCGAAGCGTTCGGTGGCCTCGGTATGGATTATATCGATCTTGTCATGATCATCGGTGAAATGGGGCGCACGCTTGCCCCAGCCCCGCTGTTCGGTACGCTGGCTGGGGCCTGGGCGATTGAACGGGCCGGCTCAGCTGCCCAGAAGGCGGATATCCTGCCCTTGATTGCAAGTGGAGAGCGGCAAGTCTGTCTTGCGATCGCGGACGCTTCCGGGGCGCCCGGAGAAGGTGTGAAAGCCACCCCCACGAACGGGGGCTACACCCTGACAGGCGAGAAGTCTTATGTCGTTGATGCAGACTGCGCTGACCAGATTGTCGTGATGGGCCAGGACGACACGTATTATCTCGTGGACAGGCATGCAGACGGCGTTGACGTATCTCTCCTGCCCTGGCGCGATATTACACGACAAGTCTGTTCCGTACGGTTTGACGATGCGCCTGCAGAGCGTCTAGAACAATCGGGCAATGTGTGGCCCTGGGTGAAGGATCGCCTGTATCTTCTTCTTGCAGCCGAAAGCGCTGCTGGAATTGCGGTCGTGCTCGCGGACACCGTTGGCTATGCCAATGAGCGAGTCGCGTTCGGGCGCCCCATCGGGGCCTTTCAGTCAATCAAGCACCAATTGGCCGAGATCGCCGCGCAGAGTGAATGTGCAACAGCCGGCGTACAATATGCCGCCTGGGCATTGAGCGTAGTCGATGCAAAAGCGCCCCTGGCTGCCGCGATGGCTCAGGCCTATGCGAGCGAAGCCTACAAGGCAGCTACGCATCGCAATATTCAGGTCTATGGTGCAATCGGATTCACGTGGGAAATGAAAAACCATCTTTATTACAAGCGCGCCCGCGCCAATTCCGAACTCCTGGGCGCGCCGCGCCAGCAGAGAGAAGAAATCGTTCTGTGGCTTGAAACTGACCGCCCCGCCAAGGCCGCAGCTTAGCAAAGATCTGGATCGATTGGCCCGCATACGCGCCATCCAAGCGTGATGTGTCATACACTCATGTCCGGCCTCGATTCAAACCTATACGAGCGAACAGGCATCCAGAGCCCGTGGCTATGATGTCTGAGGGATGCATATGAATGTTTCTGAAGCCGTGTCGCGGCGCATCTCCACACGCGCCTTCCGGGCCGATCCGTTGCCCGAGACAGAGGTCCGGGACTGGCTGACAGCGGCCCAGCGCGCCCCATCCGGGGGTAACATCCAGCCCTGGCGGACAATTGTCGTCACCGGACAGGCGCGATCCGATGTCATTTCAGACATCGGATCGGTGCTGGAAACTTTTCCTGAAGGTCAAGCCACAGAGCATCCCATCTACCCTCCTGATCTCTGGCCTCCTTACGAGACGCGCCGTCGACGGGTCGGGATCATGCTGTATGAAACCCTCGGCATTCAGCGCGGGGACCTTGCTGGTCGCCGGACCTGGTTTCAACGGAATTTTGAATTCTTTGAGGCCCCTGTCGGACTCTTCTTGATACTGGACGAACGCATGGGTCATGGCCAATGGGGGCATGCGGGCATGTATCTCCAGACACTGGCCCTCTTGGCCGAGGAACGCGGCTGGGGCACTTGCCTGCAGGAGTGCTGGGGCATGGTTCGGCCTGCCCTGAAGACCCATTTCGCGCTTGGCCCTGGCGAAATGGTCTGGTGTGGGATGGCCGTCGGGAAGCCCGATGGATCACATCCGGTCAACACCTTGCGTGCAGAGCGCGCGAATCTCGAAGACGTTGCGGAATTACACGGATTTCCTTGACGCCTTCCCTGGCTATCTCAAACAAGACGACCGCTTACGCGACCGCTATAACATGACAGCAGGTGCCGAGCGGCGCCCTGTCCGGCGGGTGGAAGCCGGACGGGCCGGCAGATCCGGCCCGTCTTTCCCTCATCACCCAGTCCGAATGAAATCGGCAATCAGGGAATTGAACTCGGTGGCCTTCTCCCATTGCGCCCAATGTCCACATTTGGAATAGATATGCAGGTCAGCATTCGGAATACGCCGCAAAAACTGGAAGGCCATGTCTACCGGAAGCACGCGATCTTCCAGACCCCAGATAATCAGGGTCTCATGTGATATGGTTTCCAGCTCACGACGCCAGAGATCATTTGCCTTGTTGTGCACCTGACCCGCGAGCGGTGGCGATGCGAGCACTTCAGGCCGCGTTGCCGTTTCGTAGCGTTGCTCGATGAGCTCGGGTGTAATGTCAGACCGGTCATAAACCAGCAAGTCCACGACCCGGTCCACCTTTTCAACAGACGGTCCATCTCCATCATAGAAGCTCGCCATACGCATGATCCCTTCTGTCGGGAAGGTGGACGTCACGGGCATCCCTCCCCCAGGCCCCATGAGAATGAGCTTCTCGACGCGCTCAGGATGTGTGAGCGCCAGAACAAGTGCTGTGCCGCCGCCCAGCGAGTTTCCAACAAGGCTTGCCGACTCCAGGCCCAGATGGTCCATCAATTCCAGAAGCGCTTCGGCCATGGAATCAAACATGCCGCCTTCGATCTTGCGATTCTGCGATTCACCAAATCCCGGATGATCATAGACAATGGACCGGAACCCCTGATCAGCCAGCGACTGCATGTTGCGGCTGAAATTACTGAAGCCATAAGCTCCGGGTCCTCCGCCATGGATGAAGATCACAGCTGGGCCTTTTCCTGCCTCGTGGTATCGAATGCGCCCTTTCGGCAAATCGGCAAAATGACTTTTTGGGGTTTCTGGTTTGGCCATCGGTTTCACTCCTCTTTCATATGTGAGTTTGTCTATTCGTGTTGATTAGGGGACGCTTAAAAAGCGAATATCCCGCACAAAAGCCCTCTCGCCCTGTCTGCCACATATGCAGATGCGATTAAAGCGCTTGTTTTGATTTCATGGATTGGCCATACTGAAATCCGTAGGGCAAGCCCCCTTTATGGCCTCCCCTGCCACTATGAAATGGACCCTCAGTCCAGGGATCAGAAAGCGTCAGGACGCAGATGAGTATGAATATCGTGAGAGACAAATCGCTGCCAAGAATTGACTATGACCACGTCATGTCGCTGACCAAGGCGAGTGCTCACGCGTGGACGGAGAAGGATGCGATCCTGTACGCCCTGGGAATTGGAATGGGCGCCGATCCTCTGGATGAGACCGAATTGCGTTTTGTCTATGAGGACAGTCTCAAAGTCTTCCCCACCTTTCCTGTCGTTGTCGGATTTCACGGGGGCGCGTTGGAGGACATCGGCATAGACTACCGCTATGTCCTGCATGGTGAACATGCCGTGACGCTGCATCGACCCTTCCCCGCAAGCGGACGCGCCTCCGCCGCCAGCCGTATCTCAGGAGCATGGGACAAGGGAGCCGCGAAGGGTGCGATCTTTTCCCAGGAGAAAATCCTGACCCTTGATGGCGACACTCAGCCCCTCGCCACCCTTCAGACGACAAGTTTCGCTCGGGCTGAAGGCGGGTTTGGCGGCCCGCGAGACGGGCAACCGAGTCCGCACAGGCCGCCCTCACGTTCGCCAGATCACATCTTGAGGATCGCCACCACACCCGGTCAGGCCTTGCTGTACAGACAATCGGGAGATCTCAACCCCCTCCATGCAGATCCGGGCACGGCACGAGCCGCCGGTTATGAACGCCCGATCCTTCATGGTCTCTGCTCCTTCGCTATCTGCTGCCGCGCAGTGATGGCCACTTATTGCAATTTTGACCCTTCTCGAATTCAGCATCATCAGGTGCGATTTTCAGCACCCGTCTATCCAGGGGAAACCCTTGCGATTGCTCTGTGGAAAGATGGTAAAACCGTCTCATTTGAGGCCCGGGTGGAGTCGCGGGGGATCACGGCGATCCGGAACGGATTGACCCTTCTGACAGAATAGTCGTTTCCCGATCTGGTTTCGCAGAACATGTTCTGCGGTCCACGCGGGCTGTGGAAAGAAGTTCACGCGGCTTATACGATAATGCTGATCCGCCCCTGAGGTCGAAGCGTGTTCATATCGATCTGCGTCCGTTTCGCCATGATCTTAAAATTGCCGCTGGCGAAGCTCAGCGTGTACAGATGATGACCGCAAAACATATCCGTGACGTCATTCTTGGAACGGTGCGTAATGAACCGGCTCGCCACTTTGCAAACACCCTCATCGTGATCCAGGAGTCTCACATTTCCAATCATTCGAGAGCAGATGGATCGAGGCCATTCTGAATGATTGCCCCGCTTCTTGAGTCGCTCGACACGATGGCGAAGGCGGAAATAATTATCTGATATGTAAAACAGATTGGTAGACGAGCTTGCCTCGTCTGAAGCTCCCGCCTGGGGCACCTCATAGCTTCCCCCTTCCTGAAACAAGGCAAACCAGTCATCGAGCCGCCATTCATCAAGCATCGCAGCCTCCTCATAAAGAAAGGCCTCAATCTCCCGATGATCCAGCTCCGCGCCGGATGCCAATCCGCTCTTCCCGCTCGTCAAGCTCATGCCCGATCCTCCATCCGGTCTGACCATTCTCTCCAAAAACACCGCATCTGCTCTTCATCCGTCGCTTCGAATTTGGGCTTCAGCATACCTCTGGAAATGTCATTCCATGCCAGCTCATCCAAGGCCGCATATCCTCTTTGGGCGGATTCGAGTGCTTCGACGTCGTCAGGGGTCGCGAATCCGCCGGGTCCGAGAAATTCAAGAAAATTATCCAGGCGTCGCTTCCGGAAACCTTCGGACTCCCCCTTCACGCCGAGTGCCCAGGCACTGACATTCATGTTGTTTGGTGCCAGGGGATAAAAGGTCCTGATTGTGACGGCCATGATGTCATTGATGACAAGATTGGGAAAGATCCCCGTATTCCGCCCCAGCATGGCAATCCTGTTGGCGTGTTCCTCGCCCACCCGTGAGACAAGTTCGCGCTTGATTTGCGCAATTTCCGATTTTGCGTCCTCTCCCCAGGCCGGGATCCATTTGGCAACCGGCCGGCCCCATGGAGCATTGCCCTCAATCGCAGCATGACCATTCTGAAGATTCCAGACATGGGTCTCTGCAGGCATTTCTGCAGCGCCCCCGATCGCATCTGCGAGATACTCAAAATACGTGCCGTGCGTATCGATGGCATGATAGCCATCATAACTGTTCTCCATGAGGAGTTTCCAGTTCGCGCGTATACTGTATTTCTGCTCACCCCCAATGACCTCCATCCCATCAGGTCCATGATCACAAAGCATATCGAGAATGCTCCGTGCATCTGCCAGATAAGTTTCCAGAGACACCGCCCCAGCATCATAGTTGAGAAAGTAGAAACCCCGATATTCTGCGAGTTTGGGTACACTTCTGAGATTTGCGCACCCATCGGAATTGAAATCGTCCGGATATGTGCCCGGAGGCATGCGCGTGGCAAATTTCCCGTTATTGTTGAAGGCCCAGCCATGATAAAAACACTTGAAAGCCAATGCGTTTCCGCGGGCCTCTCGCTCCACCATTGCCCCCCGGTGCGGGCACGTATTCATGAAGGCATGGAACGCGCCCTGCCTGTCGCGATTGAATATCACTTCCTTGCCGCCCACATTTCGGGTGAGGAAATCATTGGCTTTGGACAATTCCGACTCGTGTCCGAGATAGAGCCAGCACCGGTTGAAGATCCGGTCTCGTTCCCGGGTCAAAATATCTTCATCCACGAAACTCTTTCGCGCCACCCTGAACAGGCCGCGCTCTCGGTCATCGATGATATAGGGGCTGATGCGAGTCTCTCGCCTGTCAATGTCTGTAACACTCATGATGCGCTTCACTCCGGATATACGGGCCGGCAGATCGGGTCCGTAGTCATTCACCTGTGTGCGGTGCCACTTTTGGGCCCCGCACGGTTACAATGTTCCACCCCCTGAATTTAGGGAGCCCTCACATTGGTTGGACCATTATTCCATTAAGTCGGTCTGTCAATCAGGTCGCCTGCGACAATTCGGAACTGGTCTCTGCCGCGTCTCCCCCGGCCCACCTTGACACACATGTGCCGGCCCCTGTATTGGTCCTACCATTATGCCATTAAACGGCTTCTGGGAGATTTGAACATGGACCGATCAAATGCGCGGTATCAACGGCTCGGCTATCTGGCCTTGAACGTGTCGGATCTGGAAAGGTCTGCCAGGTTTTATGAGGATATTGTGGGGCTGCAGCGCAGTGAAACCCGGGGCAATAGCGTGTTCTTCCGTTGCAGCGATCGCCATCACGATATTGTCCTCCACAAAGCGCCAACCCCCGGTCTCAAACGCATTGGATGGCAGATGGAAGCCGCCACTCAGGTGCAGACACTGGAACAGCATTTCCATGGTCTGGGCATTCCGACACAACGCGTCTCTAACCGGGAGGCTGTAGACTTGGCGATCGATGGCGGTTTTCGCATGAGAGAGCCGACAACAGGCGTCCTGATGGAGTTCTATTCCCACATGGACACGGCCAGCGAGGTTTTTCATCCAAGCCATACAAAGATTGAGCGGCTCGGGCATGTTGTCCTGGCCAGCGCCGACATGGCGGAGACGGAGAAGTTTTTTGCGGAGAATATGAATTTCAAGGTATCGGATCGCATCGAGAATGGCGTGGTCCATATGCGCTGCTTTCCAAATCCGCTTCACCACTCCTTCGGTATTGGCGCCGGCCAGGCAGCTCAGCTCCACCATGTCAATTTCATGGTGACGGACATGGATGATATTGGTCGGGCAAACACGCGGATGAAGTCGCACAAAATTCCAATTGTGTATGGTCCAGGCAAGCATCCCCAGTCCGAATCGGTCTTCTTCTATTTTCTCGATCCCGATGGCCTTACCCTCGAATACAGCTACGGCATGGAAGAGTTTCCCGAACAGGATGCGCGCGCACCGAGGCTGTTCCCGATGAAGGTGGAATCGGTGGATCATTGGGGAGGCCTCCCTGAGCCGGATTTCGCTAAAGTCGGCGCGATTGAAACGGCTGAGACATGAGGGGACGGATTCACGGCAATTCCCGGATCAGCAATCGGGGCTGCCCTTTCCGGGACAATTGGGGTATGGCCGGGAGGGGCTGAACCGAATGTCGGCCCCTATGAAAATCAATTCAAGACAGGCTCAGTCATGTCCTCCAGTTCCTTCTTGCCAGTCCAATCCCGGCGCCTGTTCGAAGACGTATGCGATCAAATACGGGCTCAAATCGCCGATGGTGCGCTTGGCCCCGGTGACAAGCTTCCGGCTGAACGCGACCTGGCTGCGCAGTTCGGAATCAGTCGGACCGCCGTACGCGAAGCCTTGCGGAGTCTCGAATTTGCAGGTCTCATCGAGTTGAAGAAGGGGGCTCATGGCGGTGCCTTCGTCCTCGGTCGTGACATGGGACTGGTCCTTCCCTTTCAAAGCATACTTGACGTCGGGCACCT
The DNA here is from genome assembly GCA_913057945.1 of uncultured Hyphomonadaceae bacterium. Lineage (GTDB taxonomy): Bacteria > Pseudomonadota > Alphaproteobacteria > Caulobacterales > Hyphomonadaceae > Hyphomonas. The sequence goes on from CAJXOF010000009.1 coordinate 190,207, forward strand.
CTCTCTGCGTGAACTGACAGACGCACGTATTGAAATACAGGACGTGGTCGTGCGTCTTGCATGCTCACATGCGACTCAAGAGAATCTCGACGCGCTCGATGCCGACATTCAGCAGACCCGCCAGCATCTGCAACAAGGCACAGCTGGCACTGACCCTTCAGCCACACAGAATTTTTATTCATTGCTCGCCGAAGCAACCGGGAACCGAGTGCTCGTTGTACTGGTCAAGGCGCTTTCACAAATGGTCTATCAGGCAATTCACCCGCTTCATCGCCCCCTGAACTTCGATCTGGTCAGTGTACGTTCACGCTTTGTTGAATGCATGCGATCCCGGGATGTCGAAGGCGCTCAGCAGATCATGCGAAACTATCTAGAGTTCTTGCACCAGCATATCGTGGCCGAGGACGCAAATCGGGACCAAGCGGCCAGATAGGCATATCCGACGGGTCGTTGACGGAGCAAAAGCCTTGTGCTCAGGTAATACGGATGTATTAATTCTGGGCACTATCATCATGATCGAGACCACGCACCCGCTCCCTCTATCCCTCGCGGAAGTGACCCCATCCTGGCTGACGACGGCGCTTTCGCATACATTTCCCGGTATCCGGATTGAAGCGGCACACCAGAGCGATACCAGGTCAGGCACGGCTAGTTCTGCACGTTTTGAATTACTCTACGGCACACGGGCCGGACATATGTCTTTACCGGATTCCGTATATGTCAAAGGCGGATTTGACAGCATCATGCGCAATCGGGTCTGGGCCGCCCTGATCCAGGAAGCGCAGTTCTATCGCGACTTTGCCGGGGATGCCCCTGTCGCCCTTCCGAGGGCCTATTATTGCGGTTATGACTCGGCGGCCAGGCAAGGCATTGTCATTCTGGAAGACCTCTTCGCGCGACAAGTGCGGTTTGGTCACGCCACCGATGACACCACCGTCGACACACTCGCCGCCGTGGTGGAGGGACTGGCTAAATTGCATGCTCACTTCTGGGACGACCCACGCCTTGCCTCCGTATCATCCTGGAAAGATCCCCAACGCACCTTCTTCCGTTATCTGTGTCGACCTTCGCATTGGGCGGATGTCCTCGAGCGCAGTTACGGGGCCACGCTTCTGGGCATTCTCCCCTCCCGGGAGATGGCCTTGGCCGGTTTGGAACGCATGTGGGCCATGGATGATTCTGCGGCCCGGACCCTCGTTCATGGAGATTGCCATTGCGGCAATCTCTTCTATGAGCCAAACGGCGTGCCCGGATTTCTCGACTGGCAATGTGTGTTTCCCGGTGCGCCGGCGCACGATCTGGCGGAACTGATCGTGACATCCCTTGAGCCAGAGCGGAGGCGAACAGCTGAACGGGATCTGATCCAGCTTTATTGTGACATATTGAAATCAGAAGGGGTCGCAGATCGGCCGTCAGTCGATGAATTGTTTCATTCCTATCGATGTAACAATATGCATAATCTCATAGGCTCGGTTCTCAATCCCTACGACATGCAGACCGAAGAAGTGACTACAATCTCTGCCACACGAGCCCTCGCAGCTGCCCAGGAACTCGACACCCTGAAGGCGCTGGGTCTGGACTAACACTCCCGCCTCCCACCCCCTCAAGGCCCTGAGCCGACTTTACCTCGCATATTGGCCGATGCGAACTTTCCTGCGCGGATCGCAATGTATGCGGAAAGCGGAACATTTTCCGTCCTGTTTCACGCCGCCTGCCGCTCCAAACGCATAGGATGGATCGCTCAGCTTGACCTGGCCTCGGCACGATCAGATCTGTTCAAGGCGTAATTACGGTTTTCAGTACGCCCGGAGAACGCGCGTCCAGTTGCCGGTAGGCCTCTGCCCCCTCGCTCAGCGCAAGGCGCGTCGTAATGAACTGTTCAGGCCTCAATCGCCCCTGCTGAACCAGGGGAACCAGTTCCCGCCACGTCTCAGGGGGCGAGGTCGTGCCAATGCGAAATGTCACTCCCTTGCTGAGGGCCATGCCCATGGGAAAGGGAAATGCCGGATTCTTGTTCACGCCGATAACGGACACCACGCCTTCACGCCGCACCATTTCCAAAGCCATGCTTATGGTGGCATCGGCGCCAACCGCCTCCAGTACCTTGTCAGCCATCCTGTCCTTTGTCTCGGACCGGACATGCTCAATGGCCTCTTCCGGTGGCATCGGGTCTGCGCCGAGCCTGGCAGCTATATCACGTCGCTCCTTGATCGGATCGATGGCAAATATGCGGCCCGCGCCCATGATCTTTGCAGTATCAATCGCCATCAGGCCTATCGGTCCCAGCCCAATAATGACGAAAACATCACCAGCCGCTATCTCAGCATTTCGGCACCCAAACCAGGCGGTCGCCTGTGCATCGGTGAGCATCAATGCCTGGTCTGTCGAGACCCCATCCGGAATAATGCCGAGATTGAAATCTCCGAAAGGTACCCGAACAGCCTCTGCCTGCGAGCCCGGCAGGGCTGGCCCGAGGCCGAACACTTGCTGTTGACCTTTCTGACAATTGCGAACATTTCCGCGCAGACAATTTGAGCAGGATCCGCACCCGACGGCACCTGGTATCATGACCCGGTCCCCGGGCCGCAGAGTGTTGACACCAGATCCTGTCTCAACGACTTCGCCGACCGCTTCGTGACCGATACAGAACCCCACCCCTTCCGTGAAGGCAGCCCCGGCCCCATGATAGATATGAAGATCGCTGCCACAAATGCTGCATGCAGAAACTTTGACCAGGACATCCTGCCGGTCACGTAGCGTGGGATCATCTACACTGTCATATCGCACATCATAGGGGCCATGATAGCAAAGAGCTTTCATCGGAATTTCTCCATTCACGCAAGACTCCGGTCAGTCCGCCTTGTCCAATTGGTCAAGACACGGACCGGCTGGCTTGCTTCCAATAGGGATGACGCAACGTCTTACGGTCGAGCTTGCCGACCCCTGTAAGGGGAAGTTCTGATCTGAATTCTATGGATTTCGGTGACCAGGGCGCGCCACGCAGCGCCTTGACATGTGCCTGGAGTTGACCCTCCGTGACCTTCGAACCCTGCCGCAAGACCACAAAGGCCTTTACTGCCTCCCCCCATTTCGCATCCGGAATGCCAATTACTCCAGCTGACAGGATATCCGGATGCGACATCAGGGCATCTTCGACCTCACGCGGATAAATATTGAACCCGCCACTGATAATCAGGTCCTTGATGCGATCCACGATGGTGAAATACCCCGCCTCATCCTGTATCGCGACATCGCCTGTGTGCAACCATCCGCCTCTGAACAAGGCCTCGGTTTGTTCAGGTTGCTTCCAATACCCGTTGCAAACCAGAGGTCCGCGTACGCACAGCTCACCGGGTTGTCCCGGGCTGACTTCCTCCATACGCTCATCGAACAGACGTATTTGCGTCAATGTGGTCGCTCTCCCACATGATCCCAGCCTCTCAGGCCGGGCCAGATCATGGTCTGCTTTGCGCAATGTGGTCACCACTTGGGGAGCTTCGGTCTGTCCATAGAGCTGAAGGAATACCGGTCCCAGGACCCTTATTGCTGCCGCCAGCCGATCCGGGGACATGGGTGCCGCGCCGTAAATGATGAGCTGGAGACTGGACAGGTCATACTGCGCGATCAGGCTGTCGGCTTCAATCAGGGCGTTGACCAGGGTCGGCACAAGGAAGGTCGCACTCACGCGCTCGGCTTCGACAATCTCGCAGAATCTGGACACATCGAAACCAGATATCAGCCTGACCCGCCCGCCCCTCAACATGACCGGATAGATATTCACACCTGCCGCGTGGCTGATGGGGGTCATCAGCGCATAATGAATATCCTCCGGCCATTCCCATTCGGCGGATATGGTTATGGCCATGGCAGACAGGGCGCGATGGGGCAGCATGACGCCCTTGGAGAGCCCTGTCGTTCCGCCGGTATAGGCCAGCATGACCAGGTCTTCCGGATCGGCACGATCAATGAGGTCCAGAGGCGGAAGGCCTTCCAGAATCGCTAGCGCGTCCTCAGCTAGTTCTGAAGCACCAAAGCTGAAAATGTTCAAACTGGGCAGTCTTGACTTGATTATGGACGCACGGGCGCCAAACTTTTCAGCGTCGAAAAAGAGGACATCAAGCTCGGCATCTCCTATGACATGGACATGGTCTTCTTCCCCCGCCAGAGGGTGAAGCGGCGTGAATCTCAAACCGAAAACGGCAGCGGCACAAATCGCGGCCCAGGTTTCCACCCGATTGCCCGTCAGAAGACCGACCCCATCGCCCTTCGACAGACCAATTGATCGATAGAGGGACCCAAAACGGCCGATGAGCTCCCCAAGCTCGGCATAAGTCAGTGCCTTCTGGTCATCCGATATCATCGGACGCGCACCGAATCGTCTGATCGAATCTGCAATTATAGCCGCGAGTGAACCTCCCGATATCAATTGATCCATTCCTGAACCTCTTTCCGACGGCATGATCGCCACTCCCCTCCTATCCTCGGATCTCTTCCCGCGCCCCCGAAAGACTCGTCAGTGTGGGATGCGAACCCGCGTTTGACTGTGCATTCCCGACAAAGACCCATACGCATTTCGCAAATTCTCAGTCCAATGATGGTTATGACATCGCAATATAATACCTTCGTTCTATTCGTCCAGCCCTAACCCATGAGCCGCGATGACGCCATAAGGCGAGCGCCGTTTTTCTATAACGCGCTTGGCAAGTTCTTATTTTCGCAAAAGGCTGATCACCTATAGATTCCATTTAGGACATATGTTCTAGTTTTCAGCAAAGTGCTAAAGGAGAACAATATGCCGGGACCGCTGAATGGATTGAAGATCGTCGAACTGGGCAGTATTGGGCCAGGACCCTTTTGCGGAATGTTGCTGGCGGATGCGGGCGCAACCGTTATTCGCATTGAGCGGCCCGGTGTCATGGTCGACAGACATGACGCGATGCTGAGGTCGCGCATGATCGTTCATCTCGATTTGAAGGATGCCCAGGACCAGGAGCGGCTGCTGGACATTGTGCAAGATGCTGACGCCCTGTTTGAAGGAATGCGGCCCGGAACCCTGGAGCGACTGGGACTGTCTCCCGATCGCCTGCTGGCACGGAATTCCCGTCTGGTGATTGGCCGGATGACGGGCTGGGGACAGACTGGCCCCCTGTCAAAGGCTGCCGGACATGATCTCAACTATATCGCCCTGAGCGGTGCGCTGCATGGAATAGGACCGTCGGCGCATCCGGTACCGCCACTCGCCCTGGTCGGGGACTTCGGAGGGGGCGGCATGCTCCTTGCCTTTTCCCTGACCGCAGCCCTACTGCATGCGCAGGCCACCGGACAAGGCCAGGTTATCGATTGCGCCATGACGGAAGGGTCAGGCCAGCTGATGGCCGCATTCTACTCATATATGGCAACCGGCTTGTGGCAGGATAAACGGGAAGCAAATATCGTGGATGGGGGCGCTCCCTTTTACGGTGTCTACGAGACACAAGACGGCAAGTTTGTCTCAATCGGCGCTATAGAGCCCCAGTTTTACACTTTGCTCTTGCAGTCTCTTGGCCTGGAAGACGATGCACGTTTTGCCGATCAGATGGATACATCCAAATGGCCTGAACTGAAAAAGGTCATCGCCTCTCTGATCAAGGAGAAGACGCAGGCCCATTGGTGCGATCTTATGGAAAACACTGACATCTGCTTCGCACCGGTCCTGAGTCTGAAAGAGGCGCCCCTCCACCCTCATGCGAAAGCCCGTAATGCGTTCATTGAGGTCGAGGGCATCCTGCAACCAGCGCCTGCCCCGAAATACTCACTGACGCCGATGGCCCCTCCGCGCGTGCCGGAGACGGTCGAAATACCGAGCGCGCACAATTCCTGACAGAAGGGCACCGCTCTCCTGACCGACCGGCGAAATCTTCCCGCACGCCAATAAAGGGACATTCGGATCAGTTCTCGAAAAACGGCCGCTTCAGCGATGGCGCGCCCCTATGCACGCGCCTCGCACACAGGTCTGTTCTTGCGGGCAGCCACCGATCCTCACGCGCGCCGGGGGCTGAAAAACGGTTTATTCGAACGTCGTATTCAAGAAACGCCGAGCGGCACCTTCACGCAAATCATCAAGAGCCTGTTGGCCAAGATGAGTTGCCCGTAGATATGCATCCAGCTCTTCCTGCTGGATCAGATAGGGATAATCGGTTCCTGCAAAGACATGTCCTGGCGCCATGCCTGTAGCAAGACTTGAAAGGCCATGAGCATCATACACATTGCTGTCGTAGAAGAATCTGGCCGCCTGAATGCTCGGCGCCTCCAAACCCTCAATTCCGTACCCGCCCGTCGCCGTCCATCCTCGATCGAGACGTCCCAATATTGCAGTCAAGGCGCCTCCCCCGTGACTGAACGCGACCCTCAATTTCGGATATCTCTGCAAGGTCCCATTCAACATCATTGAGGCGGCACTCATGGCGACGTCTATGGGGAAGCCGGCAAAGGCGGTGTAAGTTGGGGTGACATCGAGCGACTTGGTCGCGACTGGATGCAGCGCGTGCACGAAAACCGCCATATTGAGGGATTCAGCAGCCTCCCAGAACGGATCGAACATACGCTCGCCCAACAGATGGCCATTGATATTGCTTCCGATCTCCACGCCGATCAATCCGAATTCGCTCCGGATTCTTTCGAGATAGCGGCCCGAACCGGCGGGATTCTGTAAAGGGAGCGCCCCCAATCCCGTGAACCGGCTTGGGGATGCGGACACCATTCCAGCAATCTGCGCATTGACATGGTCGCATATGATTTCGGCGCCAGCCAGATCGAGCCAATAGGACAAAAGTTCCGGCATCGGCGATAGCACTTGGACATCTACCCCATCACGATCCATGTCTGTCAGTCGTCTCGCCAGATCCCAGGATCTGTCATCCAATTGGCGAAAAGGCCTGTCTCCGATCATCAGCGTTGCTTCGACATTGGAGCCACACCTCATGCATGGCCACTTCGATGCGAATGGCTCACCCGGACATTCTGGAAACTGATACGGCGTGACATGCGTATGGACATCTATCAGTTTGGACACATTACATCTTTCTATCTGTAAACGCCTGAGCGGAACCCTTGTTCGGGGCGTCCAGTCTGGCGCATGCGACACTCAAAGCAAGCCCGGAAGATGCCAGCCCCCGCAGGTGCGCGGGGACTGGCTGTACTGACTGCGACGGCACGCGATCTAGAACTTCCCGCGCAAGGCAACGCCCCAGGTACGAGGCGCTGCCGGGAAGCCCATGAAGGAACCCGTTTGGAAGGTTGCTCCAAATTCGGCACCGACATACCGCTCATCCGTGCAATTGTTGCAATACGCGTTAAACGACCATCCTTGCTCAAGCTGCTTCAGTCCGACACTGAGATCGACCAGCCACGTATCAGGTTGCTGATTTGCGACATAGCCTGTCGACCCCTGTGTCGGCAAGGCACCGGAATTGGTCCGCTGTTCGGAAGTATACTGGTATCCCGCAGAAGCTATGAAGGCGATCTGGTCGTTGAAGGGGCGTTCGTAATCCAGTGTAGCTGTTGACGCCCATTCCGGTGTCAACAGAAACCGCTCCCCACTGACCGCCGCGCCGGCCGACGTTGCCGTCTCGAGGTCGGCATCATATCCATATTCTGCATGCGGAATGTATGTCGCGGCCAGGTTCAGTGTGAGATAATCACTGAGAACGAAATTGTTCTCGACCTCGATCCCATAATCTTCGGCAGAGGGCGAATTCACGATGGAGAAGGCGGCGCCCAGAAATTGGGGAACCTGAAGGTCTTCAATGTCATTATAGAAGAAGGACAGATTTGTTGAAGCCCGACCATCCCAATAGACGAATTTTCCACCTAGCTCATACGCATTTACAAATTCAGACCTGTAAGTCGGGTCAAGCGGCACACGGCCTGCCCCAAGCTCAGGATTGGTCGCAGGGGAACCCGCTGCTGTACTGTCCAGAATGACCCCCCCGGCTTTGAAACCCCGGCTCAATTTGCCGAACATGGTCGCATCCCGGCTCAGATGATAACTCAGACTGGCAGCTCCGGAAAACGCGTCTTCCTCATAGGAATCTGAAAATGCCGGCGCCGGAAAGACATTTATCAGGGTCCAGGCCGATCCAGCGGGCGGATCGATGAGATTGTCATACGCCCCCGTTTTCTCTTCCTTCGACAGGCGTCCGCCCACGGCGAAGGTCCACTTGTCCGTCAGATCAAAGGTCCAGTTTGTAAAGACAGACATGCTCTTGGCCGTGCCCGGAATATATTCTTTCTGAATCACGGTGCCCGGCGTCGCCCCTGAAGGGATCGTAGTCAGAGCCGTGATGAAGGCCTGCGCATCTGCGCCATTGAAGAGCGTTCTTTCCCGCAGCATGTCCTCATCGGAATAAAAGGCGCCAAAAATGGCATCGATCGAGTCCGAAACCTGAACGTCATAGAGCAACTCCTGACTGAATTGTTCTGATTGGAACTGGGGGGAGAACGCAAGGACATCCACCGTGCTGAACAGGGCTTGCTCATTGCGATTGCGGGAAAACCATTCGCGGTAGGCTGTGATTGATGTCAGATTTCCCGCACCCAGTTCGAACTCTGATCGCAGTGTCAGCCCCTTGTCCCTCAAGGCCAGATCCCCATTATTTCGGACCGCTGTGCGAAATTCCCCGCCATTGATGTATTCAAGCGTTGTATTGGGCAGGCCTTGGGCCGCGCCAATTGCATCAAGGATACGCGTCACCCCCCCATCGGTATTCGTGTATACAGCGCGGGCACAGCAATCGCCGGTCGTATCGGACCAATCCGCAATGAGATTGAAACTGACCGTGTCGGAAGGCTCAAACAGCACTGACACCTTGGCTGCCCACCCTTCGGTCTGATCCTCTGTCCGCCCCGTGAGTACATTTTCCACAAAACCGCCATTGTTGAACCCCATGAGCGCCGTGCGAACCGCAAGCTTGTCCTCGATCAAGGGCAGGTTGACCGCGCCCTTGAACATGCGACTGTCGAAATTCGACAAACGCATCTCATAACTTCCTGCCGTATCGGACAAGTTCGGCATTGTGCTCGTCAACAAGACCGCCCCGGCCGAGGTGTTTTTCCCGAAGAGTGTGCTCTGCGGCCCCTTCAGGATTTGAACACTTTCATAATCGAGGAAGTTTGACAGGGCCGCACCGTTCCTGCTGCGATATACGCCATCGACAAAGACACCGACCCCACCCTCCAGGGAAACACTGGGACCCGTCGTTCCAAGCCCACGAATCAGCAACCGAACGCCTGCCGCAGGCTCATCCGCTGACCGCAATTGGATACTCGGGGAAATCACGTTGAACCGTGTTCCGTTGTCGATATTCTTGTCGGCAAGCACTTCAGCTGTCGCAACTGATACCTGGATCGGTACCTCTTGCAGAGATTCTTCTCGTCGCTGCGCCGTAACGGTTACAGTGTCGAGCTTACGGCTGACATCCCCGCCGTCTTCCTGCGCCTCTGCGCTCTGTACGGAGCTCATCGCCAAGACCATGGCCGTCGATGCCATTGCCAGGATTCGAAATTCATACGGTTTGTTCATGATATTCCTCCCATTCGAACGCTTCCAAAGCGTTCTCATTGATCAAGTTCTGACCGCTTCCCGGTGGGACATGAATCGCTTATCCGGCGAGCCCTGCCAGCATGGCAGGACCTCGATTTTTCGCCGCAGTGATTAGCGTTTCGCATTTCCTCCGCGTGAACGGCCGCCTTCCCTCCGCACGACAAGCGTACAATGCGCTTGCGTTCTATGCGCTCTCACCCTGAAACGATTGTACTATTTCGTCAAGCGCCGCCGCTCCAATTCGGACGTCATCTCATGCGCATCCACCAGGGATGCCCTGAACCGCCCCGGCGCAGCAGGCTTGCCGGCCAAACTGGCCCCTGATTTCCCGGCCTTTAGGCTCAACCCAGCCTGAACCGCAGGAGGACGGCCATTAGGCCGAACCTATTCTGGCGCACTCTCCTGCGGATGGCCCGGCCCTCACGCGCTGACACTCCCCATGACCCTGCTGCTTCTTGTAGACCGCCCCCTCCTACGCGGCAGGCCCTGCCTTGAGGGTGGCGCCCTGAAATCCGGGCCCGGAATCCCCCGGGCGCCCACTTGCACCTGTCTCTTATACACATCTGACGCTG